>NZ_FNVP01000005.1 GCF_900108015.1 Flavobacterium urumqiense
GTAATTTCAATAAAATTCTTAGTAGCGGGAACAGGACTCGAACCTGTGACCTTCGGGTTATGAGCCCGACGAGCTGCCTACTGCTCTATCCCGCGTTGTTTCGGGTGCAAATGTACAACGAATTTCCGTATTTCCAATAAAATTTTTAAAAAATGTTTTATTTTATCTATTGACTTGATATAACTACCTTTGCAAAATAAATTATAATAGAAATGTCACATAAAGCAGGTTTTGTAAATATCATAGGAAATCCAAACGTTGGGAAATCAACATTAATGAATGCCTTTGTTGGAGAACGATTGTCAATTATTACATCTAAAGCACAAACAACTCGTCATAGAATTCTTGGAATTGTAAATGGGGAAGATTTTCAGATGATTTTATCCGATACGCCAGGAATCATTAAGCCAGCATACGAAATGCAGGAATCGATGATGAATTTTGTTAAGTCGGCTTTTGAAGATGCTGATGTTTTGATCTATATGGTAGAAATAGGAGAGCAAGATTTGAAAGATGAAGCTTTTTTTAATAAAATTATTCACGCTACAATCCCAGTATTGCTTTTACTGAACAAAATTGACACTTCAAACCAAGTGCAGTTAGAAGAGCAAGTTGCTTTCTGGGCTGCGAAAGTGCCTAATGCTGAAATTTTTCCAATATCAGCATTGCAGAATTTTAATGTGCCAGAAGTTTTTGGAAGAATAATAGAATTGTTACCTGTATCACCGGCTTATTATCCAAAAGACCAATTGACAGATAAGCCGGAACGTTTTTTTGTAAACGAAACAATCCGTGAGAAAATCTTATTGAATTACAGCAAAGAAATTCCATACGCAGTAGAAATTGTTACAGAAGAGTTTTTTGAAGATGAAAATATCATTAGAATTCGTTCTCTGATTATGGTGGAACGTGAAACTCAAAAAGGAATCATTATAGGTCACAAAGGTGCTGCTTTGAAGAAAGTAGGAATGGAAGCGCGTGTGGATTTAGAAAAATTCTTTGGAAAACAAATTCATATTGAGTTAGTGGTGAAAGTGAATAAAAACTGGAGAAGCAACGCTAATATGTTGAAACGTTTTGGTTACAATCAGTAAATCCTAAATAACTTAAAATTTTTAAAATCAATATTGGAATTCAATTTCTGATATTGATTTTTTTTTAGCCCAGATCGAAATGAAAACCCCGCAGTGAGAATGCAATTTTTTCTTGTGTTTTCAGAGCGACCAAAGGAAGCTGCTGAAAACGCATTAGAAAAAAAGCATTTCGAACGAGGAGTTGTAATGAAGTGCTGGAATTGCTCCTAATAAAACTAAGATTTTATAATTTTTAAGAATAACGTTTCTAATTCATTCATTTGATTATTTCCGTTTTGCCTGATTTGTTTTGCAATGAGGTACATTAAAAACCATGAGAAAACCATAAGTGCCATGACTGTCAAATCGAATGTTACGGAGTTTTTTAAAATATAATCAGAATAGGCTATGCCTGCAAAAATTATAAATACACCGGCAATTATAAAATGGAGAAACATGAAAAAGGTCCATAATGTGGGATCGGGACCAAACAAACCTCTTATGTGCGTTTCGGTGTCGCTTTTAGGTTCTAATTGTAAGTGTAAGTGAGGGGAATAGTACACTTTTTTCGGACCTTTTATATCCAGCCAAATATGTGATCTTTCGATTTTTATCGAATAATCCTCGGAGATTTTTTGTGTGTGATTCTTGAATTTAAGGCACAAATTATCAACGTTTTCTGGAACATCTTTGTAAAATCGTAAACGAAGTCTTAGTTCATTATTGCTATCCATAATAATAATATTGTAAGAATTAAATGATAAGGTAATGCTAATATACCAAAAAAATTGATAATCATGGTATTAAACACTACCTTTGCAAAATATTTGAATTTAGCATTATGAATAACATTGTTGCCATTGTAGGTAGACCAAACGTAGGGAAATCGACACTTTTTAATCGATTGATACAAAGAAGAGAAGCGATTGTAGATTCGGTTTCGGGTGTGACCCGTGATAGAAATTACGGAAAAAGCGAATGGAACGGAAAAGAATTTTCTGTGATTGATACGGGAGGATATGTTCGTGGATCGGATGACGTTTTTGAAGCAGAAATCCGTAAACAAGTTGAACTTGCTATCGATGAAGCCGATGTAATCATTTTTGTGGTTGATGTAGAGGAAGGTATTACTCCTATGGATGACGCGGTTGCGAGATTGTTGCGTAAAGTAACGAAACCGGTTTTACTTGCAGTAAATAAGGTGGATAATGCGATGCGTGAGAAAGATGCGATTGAGTTTTACAATCTTGGCTTGGGCGAATATTATACATTTGCCAGTATTTCAGGAAGTGGAACAGGAGATTTATTGGATGCATTGATTGATGCCTTTCCTGTAAAACCAGAACCAACTCAGGAAGAAGTTGTATTGCCTCGTTTTGCAGTTGTAGGTCGTCCCAATGCTGGAAAATCGAGCTTTATCAACGCTTTAATTGGTAAAGAACGTTATATTGTTACTGATATTGCGGGAACTACTCGTGATTCTATTGATACAAAATTTGACCGTTTTGGCTTCGAATTTAACTTAGTCGATACGGCAGGAATTCGTCGTAAAGCGAAAGTAAAGGAAGATTTAGAGTTTTACTCGGTAATGCGTTCGGTTCGTGCAATTGAACATGCAGATATATGTATTTTGATTATTGATGCCACTCGTGGATTTGAAGGTCAGGATCAAAGTATTTTTTGGTTGGCTGAGAAAAACAGAAAAGGTGTTGTAATCTTAGTGAACAAATGGGATTTAGTTGAAAAAGAAACGATGTCAACTCGTGATTATGAAGCTAAAATTAGAGAAGAATTAATGCCATTTACGGATGTGCCTATTCTTTTTGTTTCTGCTTTAACGAAACAACGTTTATTAAAAGCATTAGAAGCAACCGTAAAAGTTTTTGAAAACAGACAACAACGTATCGCTACGTCAAAATTCAACGAATTTATGTTGAAAGTTATTGAAGCATATCCGCCACCAGCAACAAAAGGGAAATATGTAAAAATTAAATATTGCATGCAATTGCCAACGCCAACACCGCAATTTGTGTTTTTTGCTAATATGCCACAATATGTAAAAGAACCATACAAACGTTATCTGGAAAATAAAATTAGAGAAAATTGGGACTTTTCAGGAGTACCAATCGATATTTACATTAGAGAGAAATAAAAGAAAATCCCGAGAAATCGGGATTTTTTTTTAACTTAAATTAATTGATCAGAAATGGAATAATTCTAATTCTCTTCTTCTTCTTCTTCTTCTTCTTCTAAAGTTTTCACTGGATGGTCACCGTACCAATCTTTAAAAGTTCTAACCGTTTCGTAATCATCATGTAGAACTGTATATACCATAAATAAGATTAATGGTATACCAATGCAATATAGGGTCATTAATACCGGCAAAGTAACGTCAGTTTGACATAAAGCGGCAAATACAAAAACATAAATGGTGGTAAACCACACAAGTTTGATTGCAAAATTTTTCATGGCTATATCTTTTATTAAATTTACGCCAGAAATGTTAAAAATTTAGTTAATATACTATTAATCAATACTTAAAATTGAAGTGAAAGCAGTATTTTTTTAAAAGGAATTTTCTTTTATGATTTCTACAAAAATACTATGATTTAGATGTGAATATATTTTAAATAGAAAAAGTCCTGATTTCTCCTACCTTTTGTGTCAATTGTATTTTATAAATGTATTTCTTTCTAACTCAAGAAACCTTTTACATAATCTCTTGTTAGTTTTTCTTTTGGGTTTAATAATATTTCTTCCGTTGGACCAAATTCTATTATTTCTCCCATGTACACAAATCCAATATAATCCGAAACCCTGCGCGCTTGACGAAGTATGTGTGTTACCAATACAATGGTGTATTTTTCTTTAAGTTGCAAAAATAATTCTTCGATGTGCTGCGTAGAAATTGGATCTAACGCTGATGTTGGTTCGTCACCCAAAATAATTTCGGGTTCGATAGCAAGTCCTCTTGCCAAACACAATCGTTGTTGTTGCCCGATGGATAATCGAGTGGCGGGAGATTTTAAGCGGTCTTTTACTTCGTCCCAAAGATTGACACCTCTCAGATGTTTTTCGACGATTTCGTCCAGGTCTTTTTTGTTGTTATTTCCATGAATTCGTTGTCCGTAAGCAATGTTGTCATAAATGTTCATGGGTAATGGAAATGGTCTTTGAGAGAGCAATCCCATTTTTTTACGAATGTGAGTTACTTCCACTTTTGGATCATAAATGTTTTCGCCGTCTACTAAAACTTTTCCTTCCACACGCACATCGGTTTGACGGTCGAGTAGCCGGTTCATCGTTTTAAGAAGGGTTGTCTTTCCACAACCGGAAGGACCTATTAATGAAGTAACTTTTTTATCCGGAATGTCCAAATTGATATTTTTTAGGATGTGGTTTTCTCCAATGTGTACGTTTAAATTTTGGATACTTATGTGAGGTTGAATGATCATATTATATTTTTTGAAAGGTTTTTGCTCGCAATTTTTGCGGCTATACTAATGATTAAAACAATTATGGTAAGAATAGTTGCTGCAGCATACGCTCGGTTTTGAACTTCTTGAATCGGACTACTCAATTGGAAAAATATTGACAGAGGCAAGGTAGCTGCTGGTTGGTCAAGTGATGTTGGAATGCTATCTGTGAAACCAGCAGTAAAAAGCACACAGGCAGCGTCACCAATTGCTCTGCCAAATGATAATAATATCGCAGTAATAATTCCAGGGATTGATTGTCGTAATAAGATTTTTGCGGTTTCATAACGCGTGCCACCAAGAGAATATACGGAGTTGCTCATATCTTCAGGAACGACTCTTACCACTTCGTCTATGGCTCGAACCAATATGGGAATAATCATCAGCGTTACAGTTATTATTCCTGCTAAAAGGGAAGTTTTTAATCCCATATAAACCATTATGGCGAAACCAAAAGCCCCATAAACAATTGAGGGAATCCCGAACAAAATGTCATAACTCAATCGGGTGATATTCGCTAATAATGAATTTTTTTTTGCATATACGTTGATGTAAATGACAATTGGAATACTCACTAAAAGCCCCAATAAGGTGGAACCGAAAGTAATATAGACAGATCCAATTATGGCATTCAGAATTCCACCGCCTTTGCCAATATAAAAGCCTCCCTCCGGTATTTTTGAAATCATATTCCAACTCAACGATCCGACACCTCTTGAAAAAATGGTGTACAGTATCAGGAATAAGGTGCTACTAATGATGATTGTACTGAGTATCATCAAAAATTTAAATATATTTTCTTCTGTTTTTCTCATTTTTGATGGGTTTTAGTTGGTTCTTTTTTCAATTCTAAATAAAATAATTCTAGAAATCGCATTAAATAAAAAGATAATGACAAATAGGAGTAAAGCGGCAAACATCAGCGCCGAGTCATACATGGGAATAGACATCATTTCTCCGTAATTGTTAGCTATAAGAGCAGGTAAAGGATAGCCTGAATCGAATACGCTTTTAGGAACTTGTGCCAAATTTCCGCAAACCATCAAAACGGCTATAGTTTCACCAAAAGCTCTCGAAATTGCGAGCACTACTGAAGCTATAATTCCATCGACTGATTTTCTAAGAAGTACTTTTTTAGTAGTTTGCCATTGCGTTGCTCCTAGTGCAGAAGACGCATCTCTTAATTCCTGTGGAACGTTGTCAAACACCTCTATCAGAATACTTATAATCAACGGAAAAATCATAATCGCTAATACAATTCCTCCTGCCAAAACGGAATATCCAGTTGTAAATTCAATAAAATAAGGTGCAATTCTATCTTGGATTAAAGGAACGATTACTAATACACCCCAAACTCCAAAAAGAACCGGTGGAATTCCTGATAGTAATTCGATTAATGGTAAAACCAATTTCCGAACCCGAATGTTTGCATATTCCGAAAGATAGATTGCAGTAAGCATGGATAACGGTAGGGCTATAATTATGGCAATTCCTGTTACCCAAAATGTACCCACTATAAAAGGATAAAACCCAAAAGTTTCCTTAAACGGTTTCCATTCGGATGACGATAATAGATTCCACAATGAGGTGCTATGCAAAAGTGGTAATGATTTGTAAAACAAACCAAGACCTATTAAAACTACTGTAAATATGGATAGTATGGTGAGTGTTAAAAATGCTTTACTGAGGAAACGATCTTTTAGTAATCTTATATTTTTCATTTTCATTTTAGTAAAACCACCCTAATAAACTGCGTTTTAAGCCGCTAATGGTTAAAAGGAGTTGCATTAGGGTGGATATTGGGGATTTAAAAGAATATTATTTTACCTTTTCTAACTCTTTTGCAATTTTCTCTTTGGAAAACTTGATATAGCCTGCTTCCTGAACAAATTTCTGTCCATCAGTAAGAATGTATTTTATAAATTCTTTTACGATTGGATTTTTTGGTTTTCCTACAGTTACAAAATACAAATCTCTTGCAGGAGGAGAAGGATATTTTCCGGCAACAATAGCAGCAATCAACTGATCGACATCATCATAAAAATTTTCATCTGGATCTAATTTTCCATTGTTGTTTAAATCAATTGGAACAGGAACTACTCCGTTCGTTGGTTTATTTGTTTTGGCATCATAGATATATACAATATTATTAAAACCTAATCCTGACGGGTCTCTTTTTACAGCTTGCGCCAATCCTGGATCACCAAACACAGCTACTCCTTGTAAATCTTCTTGCTTTTTATTGAAATATTTTGCCCAAGTTTCTGCTGCGCCCGATGCATCCGAACGTGTATATACATGTATTGGAGCTTCACTTTTGAATCCTAAAGTATTCCAAGTCTTGTATTTGCCAGTAATAAAAATATGATTGAAAGCATCCTTTTTCACTCCTTTTTCATATAACACTTTTCTGTATGGACTTGAAGCACTTATAGTCGGGATTACAGCATCTTTAGTTACTGCCACGGCAAAAGCTCCTTTTTTATACTCTGCTGCATTTAGGTCTCGAGAAACCAATCCTATGTCGGTTACTTTAGATAATACATCGGTTATTCCTTTTCCTGCTCCTCCGGCTTGAATATCAATTTTGACATTTGGGTTGATTTTCTTGAATTCTTCTGCCCATTTTACAGTAATTGGATACAAGGCAAAAGCCCCAGATATGCTTATATTTCCTTTTAAATCTTGTGCACCTACTTTTGTAGTAGTTGCATTTACCAATAATAAAATTAGTACGGCTACGAATGATATTTTAGATATTTTCATTTTATTTTTTTTAAAATTTTAATTGCAATTGTGCTATAATTTCATCTTTATTGATTGAAAACCCTTGTTCGCTTTTGTGCTTGTAGTTGACTTGAAATTTTACAAAACTGTTTGGATATAAATTAGCACCAAGGGTGTAGAATGAAGTAATGTCATTCTTGGGATTGTTTTTTGTTGGGTCGTATGTATCGTATTTCGCTACAAATTGAAGTTTTTTTGGTAGAAAAAAATAACCCACTTGTGCATACCAACCGTCCTTAAGAAGATCTCTGTTTACCCCGTTTACAATATAAGTACCTTGTTGTGCTTGTAAATATTCAGCTCTTATGGATAAGTCGTTATAGTTTACCGCTACATCTGCGCCAATGCGAATTTGATCTTGGTTTATAGCCGGTGTTGTCCAGCAGTCGTACCCGTTAGAATAGGAGACACCAAAATCTAAAAATTGATAAGGATGTGCTACAACTCTAACAGCAATATCTTTAGATTCGTTTTTATCTCCGGCAATGTTAATTCCTTGTCCATCGAAATAAGCCAAATAATAATCTAAAAGAAAACGGTTTTCGGTTGTTTTGAATAAGCTACCACTAGCTTGAAGTCCTATGTCACGACCATTTTGATCTCCTAATGCATCTTTATTTCTTCCTGTTAAACCACTTATTTGTGCACGATCTATTGTTTCAAGTGAACTATCTGAAGTAGTGCTTTCTAATGAATTTGGAATTAGAAATTGTCCACCGGTTATTTTTAAGTAATCAAAAGGTTTGTAAACAAAATAGGCATCTATTATTTTTGTATTGATAGCGAAATCTGTTTGTAATCGGTATTCCCATTCCGCAGAAAAATTACCTTTTATGTCTAACCTGGCTCTTCTTATATCAAATCCGTCAGCTTTTCCTGGTTCTTGCAAGGATTGATAGCGCACTTGTGTGTAGCCACCAATATTTATATTTCGACTGGAAAGGACATTAAATAATTTTTGTTTTTCTTTTACTTCTTGTTGTTTGAAAGCGTAATCCGCACGAATCGAGTCTGCATCATTTTGTTTCACTAGCCCTTTTTGGATTAATAAATTAAGCACATCATCAGATGATTGTGCTGTCGCTGTTCCAATAGTAAAAAAGACGATTACAAGGAACAGTATTTTTTTAGCTTTCATTTTATATTTTTTTTTTAATTTTTTTCTTTGTGTTTAACTATCTATTTTTTTGATGGAACTATGTTTTTCAACTAAAATTCCCCTAAAGTGTTCTTATGCCCGAGGGCACATATAATAGAAAATGCACACATTTTTGAAATTAAAAAGAAGGGTTGTATTTAAATCTAGGTTTAGCAAACCTTTTTTAAGAAAATTAATTTTCATGAATAATATATTATATAAATTATATGTAATAAGTAGAGTTTAAATTAAATTTTTTTACTGGCACATACACATCATTTCATTACGCTCTTTATTAGTTGCAATTAGTTGCTTGTTTCCTTTTTGTTCATTTAAAATAACGAACGTGTTGACATACGTTTTCATATGTTTAAATTTGGATTGTTAATTAATTATTAAATTCGAGGCAAATATATTACTAATTCTATAAAATTAGTAGAGTTTAAGATATATTTTTTTATTTTTTTACTAATGACGCTATAGTAATGCCCTGCATAGCTTTCAAAGTCTCGTCTCTTATAGTCATCAATCCGTGTCGTAACAGGCATTCAGACTCACTTGTGCAATCGGAACAGGGTTCATAAAAATTTAATGATGCACATGGAAGTAGTGCAATTGCACCATCAAATAATCGGTGAATATCAGCCAAAGTAATCTCGTTTTTGGATTTTAAAAGATAATAACCGCCAAATTTACCTTGTTTGCTTCCTACGAAATATCCCCGCTTTAAGTCCAATAATATCTGCTCCAAAAACTTTTTTGGAATAGAAGCTGCTTCAGCAATTTCAATAGTTCTGGAAATGTGATTTTCGTCTTGTTGCGCTAAAAACAGTAATGCTTTGAGCGCGTATTTGGCTTTATGTGAAAGCATTTAATGTAATTGATTTATGTTTTTTGATTGGTTAGACTCTGCAAATATTTAAAAATAAAAAATAGAAACTATTTATAATTTAAAGTAACCCTTGTTTTTTACTTAGTAATTTCAATCATCAATGTGTTTATTTCACACATAGAACGGGATAGTGATAGTGAGGCTAAATATTGCCACTTACCAACCTCCGCCAGATCCACCGCCGGAGAAACCTCCGCCGCCAAATCCTCCGCCGAAGCCGCCACCGCCACCTCCAAAACCACCACCGGAAGAACCTCCAAAGCCACCACCACTGCTTCTGCCTAGACTACTAAGAATGAGAACATCTAGCAAACTAGGTCCGCCACCTCTGTTACCGGAATTTCCACCTCCACCTTTATTTCTTGAAATTAGTACAAGAATAATGATGACAATAACTATAATTGGCATAATTGGAAAACCTTTTTCTTTTCCTTTAATTTGTTTTCGTTCCCCTTTATATTTCCCTTTAAAAACATCAATTATAGCATCGGTACCTTTATCAAGACCTCTGAAATAACTTCCGGCTTTAAATTCTGGAATAATAATATTTCGGGTAATTTCGCCGCCTATTCCAGCAGATAAACGATCTTCAAGTCCATAACCAGCAGAAATCCAAATTTTTCTTTCGGCTTTAGCTAATAAAATAAGGACACCATTATCGTCCTTTGCAGTTCCTCCAATTCCCCATTGTTGTCCCCATTTTGGCGTAAGAATACCTATGTCTTCGCCTTTAAGGCTTTCAATGGTAATAATGACAATTTGGGTTGTAGTTGAATCAGAATATTTAATAAGTTTTTCTTCTAATTGTGCTTTTTCGGTTGCGCTTAAAACAGTAGCATAATCATAAACAGAAGTCTGAAAACTTGGTTTATCAGGAATGGTAAATTGAGCAAAACTAATTTGTGTAAATAAAAAACAAACTATTAGCGTTAGGAAAATTTTGGTATTCTTTTTAAGTAAAATCATTATCCTTTAGATATTTCGTTTGATAATTCATTAGTATCGCCATCCTGCCAAGGAAAATATTTTTTCAATTGTTCACCAGCAATTAAAATTCCATCAATAAGTCCTTGTTTGAAATTTCCGTTTTTAAAATGGTTTTTCATAATTTCTTTTGTAGTATCCCAAAAATCATCAGCGACAAGGTCATTAATTCCTTTGTCTCCGCAAATCACAAATTTTTTATCAGCGACAGCCAAATAAATTAAAACGCCATTTTGAAGTTGGGTTTCGTCCATTCTCAATTCATGAAAAACTTCCAAAGCCCTGTCAAAAGGAACTTTGGAAGTTGTTTTTTCTATATGCACTCTAATCTCGCCAGAAGTATTTTTTTCAGCCATGCGAATGGCTTCAACAATGGCGAGTTCTTCTTCTTGCGTTAAAAAATTTTCTACTTTTGACATTGTTTTGGATTAGAATTTTACTTCAACAGGTTTTTCGGCACCTACAGCAGCTTCAAAATATGGTTTTTCTTTAAATCCAAACATGCCTGCAAATAAAGAATTAGGGAATGTTTTGACATGTGTGTTGTAAGGTTTAACTGCCTCGTTAAAACGAGTTCTGGCCGTTAAGATTTGATTTTCAGTACTTGCCAATTCGTCCTGTAATTTCAGGAAATTTTGATTGGCTTTCAATTCAGGATATCTCTCCACTGATACCAATAAGCGAGACAATGAACTACTCACGCCACTTTGAGCCTGATTAAATTGTGTTAATTGTTCCGGAGTAATGTTTTTTGGATCAATTGTTATCGCTGTAGCTTTGGCACGTGCTTCAATCACGGCAGTCAAAGTTGATTTTTCAAAATCAGCCGCTCCTTTTACAGTGTTTACTAAATTTCCAATAAGGTCATTTCTTCTTTGGTAAGAAGTTTGAACATTACCCCAAGATTCGTTGATGTTTTGTTCATAAGTTACTGCGGTATTGTTTATCCCTTTAACCCAGCTATAAATTCCAATAATTACAACTATTGCAATAATCCACGGTAAAAATTTTTTAAAATCCATTTTTGTTTAATTTAAAGTTTAGTGTTTAATTTTATAAAATCTGCAATCAACAATCTACAGTTGATTTTTAATGTTTGATAATTGTGTTCGTATGGTTTCCAGTTTTCGAATAATTTCAAATTTATCCAAGGTTTTCTTCTGGCCTTCTTTCAAATGTGTTTTGGCACCTTCCAGTGTAAAACCTCTTTCTTTTACCAAGTGAAAGATCAGTTGTAAATTAGTCACATCTTCAGGAGTAAACATGCGATTTCCTTTGGCATTTTTTTTCGGCTTAAGGATATCAAATTCATTATCCCAAAAACGAATCAGTGAGGCATTCACATCAAATGCTTTGGCCACTTCACCAATGCCGTAATACCTTTTATCTTTAGAAAGTTCAATATGCATATTGTTTTTATTTTTTTTGTCCAGTTGAATTAGCCACTGAATACTATTTTTTATCTTCTTACTGAACACTGCCAACCGAACACTGAACACTATTTTTGTGTTAGTCTAATGACTGATTTTCTTGGTTAGCCAACTTTGAAATGGCAACATACTCAATTGCTGAAATATTTCCGTAATAAAAATTTAATGGATTTACAACATTCCCATCTTTGTGTACTTCATAATGTAAGTGCGGTCCTTCGGATCTCCCAGTGCTGCCCACATATCCTATAATATCGCCGCGTTTTACATGTTGTCCAGCCCGAACTTTATATTTACTTAAGTGCCCATATAAGGTTTCATAACCATAACCGTGTTTAATTACAATATGATTTCCATAGCCTGACGCCGTATTATCAGCCTTCTCTATTACGCCATCTCCCGTAGCATAAATGGGAGTTCCTGTATTTGCACTAAAATCCATGCCTTTATGCATTTTTCTCGCTTTAGTAAAAGGATCCGTTCGATATCCAAAACCAGACGCCAATTGTTTTAAATTCTCATTCCTTACGGGCTGAATAGCTGGAATAGCTGCCAATAATTTATTTTTTGCTTTTGCTAAGTCTAAAATAATATCCAGAGATTTCGACTGAATTGCCAATTCTTTGCTAAGCACATCAACTCTTTTTGTCGTATTGATTACCAGCTGAGAATTGTCATAACCTTCTAATGCTTTATAGCGATTGATATTACCAAAACCTGATTTTCGCACGGAGTCAGGAATCGCAGAAGTATTAAAATAGATCCTGTATAAATTATTATCCCTATCTTCAACGTCTTCAACAACACCATCAACCTGATCCATTTTTTTATTTAAAATAGAAAAATTCAACTTCAAATTGTCAATTTCACGCGCTTGCAAACGATCTTTTGGCGTTTCAAAATACGGAGTGTTCAATAAAACTATAAAACATAAAAATCCGAACAATGCCGATGCGATTAAAAATAAGGCTACAACGCCAAATTTCTTTCTTTTTCTTACTTTTATTTTTCGGTATGCTAGATTTTCGGAATCGTAATAATATTTTACTTTCGCCATATTTTAAAATACCCTATTTTTGCACCTTCTTAAAAGGTTAGTCGAACAAATTTAATAAATGTTTCATTTGTTCAACCCTTTTTTCAGGAATAAATATAATAATGTGCCTATTCCAGCTATTCGTTGCAAGTTCTCGTCTTGAAATATTTTTTTCTAATGAGCCAGCAGGAGCTTCCTCCGGTCGCTCTGCTATCTCAAGAAAAAATAAATTTCAAAACCGCGAAGCTTTTCACTGCTATCTGGGGCAAAATGTTAATTCGTTGATTTGATTATTCGTTTTTGCGATACAATCGATTATATAAATTAACTAATAACCGATTAAACAATAAAAATGACATCACAAGACGTACGTAAACAATTTCTAGATTTTTTCGCATCAAAAGGACACTTAATCGTTCCATCAGCACCCATAGTTCTAAAAGATGATCCAACCCTGATGTTCAACAACTCAGGAATGGCGCAGTTCAAAGAATATTTCCTTGGGAACGCCACGCCAAAAAGCAATAGAATTGCCGATACACAAAAATGTCTTCGTGTTTCAGGAAAACACAATGACTTAGAAGATGTAGGTTTTGATACCTACCACCATACCATGTTTGAAATGCTTGGGAACTGGTCTTTTGGGGATTATTTCAAAAAAGAAGCCATCAACTGGGCTTGGGAACTTTTGACGGAAGTTTATAAAATCCCAAAAGAAAATTTATACGTTTCCGTATTTGAAGGGAATCCAGAAGAAAATGTACCGTTCGATCAGGAAGCTTGGGATATTTGGAAGGGATTGATTGATGAAGACCGAATCATTCTTGGAAACAAGAAAGATAATTTCTGGGAAATGGGCGACCAAGGACCTTGTGGACCGTGCTCAGAAATTCATGTTGACATTCGTTCTGCTGAAGAGAAAGCTTTAGTATCAGGAAAGAGTTTGGTAAACAATGACCACCCACAAGTAGTGGAAATCTGGAACAACGTATTTATGGAGTTCAACCGTAAAGCAGACGGTTCTCTGGAAAAATTGCCAGCAAAACACGTGGATACCGGAATGGGATTTGAGCGTTTGTGTATGGCATTACAAGGAAAAACGTCTAATTATGACACGGATGTTTTTACGCCACTTATTGAAAAAGTAGAACAAATTACAGGATTAAAATATACACCGAATAATGTTACTCTGAGCGGAGTCGAAGAGAGCGAAGAGCAAAATAAAACCAATATCGCTATTCGTGTAGTGGTCGATCACGTTCGTGCCGTGGCTTTTGCTATTGCCGACGGACAATTGCCATCCAATACAGGCGCAGGTTATGTAATTCGTAGAATTTTACGTCGTGCAATTCGTTACGGATTTACGTTTTTGAATACTAAAGAACCGTTTATCAATCAATTGGTAGCCGTTTTAGCCAATCAAATGGGTGAATTTTTTCCAGAAATCAAATCGCAACAACAATTGGTTACGAATGTAATTCGCGAAGAAGAAGCATCGTTCCTAAGAACGTTAGA
This sequence comes from Flavobacterium urumqiense, assembly GCF_900108015.1. GTDB lineage: Bacteria > Bacteroidota > Bacteroidia > Flavobacteriales > Flavobacteriaceae > Flavobacterium > Flavobacterium urumqiense. The sequence continues at coordinate 14,332 of NZ_FNVP01000005.1, forward strand.
CCAAGGATTACAATTGTTAGATAAAGTTATCGAGGAGGAAAAAGCCTTTCCGTCGGAAGGGTTGGGGAGGATTTCCGGTACTAAAGCATTTGAATTATATGATACTTTTGGATTTCCAATTGACTTAACAGCATTAATTCTTAAAGAAAAAGGATTGGAACTGGATGAAGCAGGTTTTAACACTGCCATGCAAGCTCAAAAAAATCGTTCCCGCGCTGCATCAGAACTTTCTACCGAAGATTGGTCCGTGTTGATTTCAGGAAATGTAGAAACATTTGTGGGTTACGATCAATCAGAAAGTAACGTAAAAATCACTCGTATTCGTAAAATTGACAGTAAAAAGGACGGGATTTTATACCAAATCGTTTTAGATAACACGCCATTCTATCCAGAAGGTGGTGGGCAAGTGGGTGATAAAGGAACTTTGGTTTCTGCAAATGAAACGATTGAAATCATCGATACTAAAAAAGAAAATAACCTGATCTTGCATTTTACAAAACAATTACCGGAAAATATAAACGCTGGTTTTGTTGCTAAAGTAAATCAGGATTTGAGAAGTTTATCTTCTAGAAATCATTCTGCTACACACTTAATGCACCAGGCGTTGAGAAGTATTCTTGGAACTCATGTAGAACAAAAAGGTTCCTTAGTAAATCCAAATTATTTGCGTTTTGACTTTTCTCATTTTTCTAAAATGACAGAAACCGAATTGCAACAAGTGGAAGATTTTGTAAACGCAAGAATTCAAGAACAATTACCACTTATAGAAAGAAGAAATATTCCAATTCAACAAGCTATAGAAGAAGGCGCAATGGCGTTGTTTGGTGAAAAATACGGAGATAATGTACGTGCCATAAAATTTGGTGAAAGCATGGAATTATGCGGTGGAATTCACGTCAAAAACACGGCTGAAATCTGGCATTTCAAAATCGTTTCTGAAGGAGCGGTAGCTGCGGGAATTCGTCGTATTGAAGCGATTACGAGTGATGCTGTGAAAGCACATTTTGCTTCGTATGAAAATACATTAAATGAAGTGAAAACAGCGTTAAAAAATCCTCAGGATATTTTGAAAGCCGTTCATTTGATGCAGGAAGAAAATGCCAAATTGGCCAAACAAATTGAGATTTTGGTGAAGGACAAAGTTAAAAATTTGAAATCAAGTTTAATTGCTGAAATTCAGGAAATAAACGGTGTTCAATTTTTGGCAAAACAAGTGGATTTGAATCCGGAAGGAGCAAAAGATTTAGCGTATGAATTAGGAAATTTAGGAAATAACTTATTTTTGGTTTTGGCTACAGCCGAGGAAGAAAAACCAATGTTAACCTGTTATGTTTCTAAAGAATTAGTTGCGGAGAAAAACCTAAATGCTGGGCAAGTAGTTCGCGAATTGGGTAAATTTATCCAAGGTGGCGGCGGCGGGCAACCGTTTTTTGCGACAGCAGGAGGGAAGAATGTAGCTGGAATTCAGCAAGCTTTGGAGAAGGCAATTGAGTTTGTAAAGTAATAATCTCGTATTTTTTTGTCTCGAAAAGTCTCAGAAATGCAAAGTATTTTTGGATAAATATTTAAAAATATCCGTTAATAATAGCTCTGCGACTTTGCGAGATTTTTTAATGTAGTAGCGAGAAATAAAAAAATGATTGAAAAACGAGATTTCATAAATTGTTGTTGATGTTTTTTACAAAATATACACTAAGCTTGGTCCGGGTTTATTAGAATCAGTTTATGAAGGTATTTTGTTTTGTAAGTTAACAAAAAGAGGATTAATAGTTGAAAGTCAAAAACCATTTTCCGTTGTTTGTGACAAAGTAAAATTAGGTATTGGATTTAGAACTTCCTGATATTAGAAAATAAAGTCATTTTAGAAATAAAATTAGTTGAACAAATTGCTAATGTAAATCCAAAGTAATTTTAACGTATCTGAAAATTACAGGAGTGAAATTGGACTTGTTACGTAATTTCAACGAACCACTAATTAAAATCGGAATTACAAGAATTATAAATAATCTCTAACCTTTGTGTCTTTGCGACTTTGCGAGAAATAAATATGAACTTCAGAACCCAAATCCCCATTTCCAAAAGTAATTGTCCAATACAGTATAATTCTAAAATTCTCTCTTTGGGTTCATGTTTTGCTGTAAATATGGCGGAGAAACTGGACTATTTTAAGTTTCAAAATAGTTGTAATCCATTTGGGATTTTATTCCATCCGTTGGCGATTGAAAAACTAATAGATTTTGCTGTTTCCAAAAAGCAATTTACAGAAAACGACATTTTTTTTCACGATGAACGATGGCATTGTTTTGATGTGCATTCTGATTCGAGTAATTCAAGTAAAGAGGAATTATTAGAATCATTAAACGCAATAATCAAATCAACAAATCAACAAATAACCGAATCAACACATTTCATTATCACTTATGGAACGTCGTGGGTATATCGAAATATTGAAAGCGATTCTATTGTGGCGAATTGCCATAAAGTGCCACAAAAGTTGTTCGAAAAAGAATTACTTTCTGTTGAAGAAATAAAAAAAAGTATTACAAATACAGTAAAATTACTACATGCTGTAAATCCGGATTGCAATATTATTTTCACGGTTTCGCCGGTACGTCACATCAAAGATGGTTTTGTCGAAAATCAGTGGAGCAAATCTAACTTGATTTCGGCTATTCATAGCGTTTTAGATACTGAAGACTGCAAAATGAATACCGAATACTTTCCCAGCTACGAAATCATGATGGATGAACTTCGGGATTACCGTTTTTATGCCGAAGATATGTTACATCCTAATCAAGTGGCCATCAATTATATTTGGAAACGTTTTAAGGAAACTACGATTTCTGAAACTGCTTTTACTACGATGGATGAAGTTTCAACTATTCAAAAAAGTCTTTCGCACAAGCCTTTTAATCCGAATTCCGAAAGTCATTTGAAATTTGAGTCTAAAGTCAGAGAAAAAATCACTAAATTGGAATCAGAATATTCATTCATGAAATTTTAATTATGCTTAGAAGAATACTTATTGCAATAGCAGTTATCGGTGGAATATTTTTATTATTCAAATTTTGTGACTTTAAGAAAAACGATGATGAAGACATCAGTTACAATACTAATCTCATTCAACAACAAATTCTAAATGTTGGAAAATTAGTTGTTACTGAAGGTCATTTCTCAGAAGTGATTACCTATAAGAATCAGCAGAAATACTTATTGGATATGCTTTCATTCGAGAAAAAAGCATTAGTGATTGTCAATGCCGATGTAACTGTTGCCTATGATTTGCACAAAATGAAATACGATATTGATGAAAAAAATAAAACAATCACAATTATTAGTATTCCCAAAGAAGAAATAAAAATCAGCCCTGATATTCAGTTTTACAACGTCGAACAAAGTAAATTGAATCCATTTACTGGAGATGATTACAATAAAATTAATAAATCTGTAAAAGCAAATTTAGCCAAGAAAATTGAAAAATCGTCACTAAAAACAAATGCTCAAAATCGATTGATAAGCGAATTGTCCAAAATATTGATTCTGACCAACACCATGGGTTGGAAATTACAATACGAAGGAAAAGTAATTGAAAGCGAAAAAGATTTTGGAAAGCAAATTAAATTATAATTTAAAAAATGAACCGCAAATAAAGAGATTTTAGCTAATGCTAAAAATTGCTAAAGTTGCGGTTAAATTTTTTACGCTTTCTCTTTGTCGAAAATTAAATCCAAACCGCCAGCAATCAAATGCGCTACTTCAGGTCTTTTTTGTTTTAATTGATCGAGATAAACCATTATTTCCTGTAGTAATTGCGGTTCGTTTCGGTCCTTCAAAAGCTCTGCGATTTCAACAGCCAGCAACCAATCGTTTGGATGATTATCTCGTAATTTTTCAAAAATTGGTGCCAAAGAAGTTTCCGTATCCTTGGTTTCTCTCATGTTACGAATTGTTTGGTATAAAACCTCTAAATCATCGCGTTCTGCGGTATGTTTTGCTTTAATGGTTTTACTGGTTGGAACATGCGAAATCATATCAAAACTATTTACATCAGCAGGACCTGAAAAAGCCGAAATCACTTTTTTACCAACAGCCATATCGTAAATTCCCCATTCCGGTTGAAACAAAATAGTTTCTCCGTGTGTCACTGTACAATTCTTTAAACTGATTAAAATTATTTCACCGTGCAGATTTCTTGATCCGGTGATAATTTCTCCTTTTACGGTAATATCTCCTTCAAATTCAAGTGTTACGGTTTTACTTTCAGTGATGGAATAAGCGCTTAAATCTCTTGGACTCATGTCTTCAATCGCGAGATTTATACCTTTTAATTTCCCAATAGGACTTCCAAAACCTTGCGGATGTTTGGCCGTTCCATGACCCACTAATTCTTTTTCTCGATATGATAATGCTGTTTTTCCTGTAGTTTGTATATAAACAGGTTTTCCTTCTTCTTCAATAACATTGGTAAAAACTCCCGAAATCTGAATTCCAGTACTCAGTTCAATCGTTCCTAAAGCATTCGAATGAATCAGCTTATTGATTCCTGATAATCCTCCGGTGCGCAATGCCATTTTATTGGCAAACTCTTCCAAAACCAAACTTAAATACGCAAAATCTGGAGTGACATAAAGTTGAGGTTGCAGTTTTGTAATGTCAAAACTCTGATTCGCTGCTGATATGTCATAAGGCATTTTCTTCACATTATCCGTCATACACCACGCACTTTCTCCAATAGATGAAAGCAGTCCGGCACCGTAAATTTTTGGATTGTCGATAGTTCCAATCAAACCATATTCCACAGTCCACCAATGCAGATTTCTTATTTGCGCCATTTCAGATAATTCGCCCATGTTATTCTGCAAATCTTCCACCGCTTTTTCGGCAGCATCAATGTCAGCTTGCGGTGTATCTTCGGCTTCTTTCAGGATAGAAAGCAGTCGGATGGCTTCATACATTTGGTAATCTTTGTGCGAAGAAATCGCTTTGCACCCTATTTCTCCAAAACGACGCAGGTATTCTGCATATTCCGGATTTGCAATAATAGGGGCATGACCTGCACCTTCGTGAATAATATCCGGTGCAGGCGTGTATTCTATATGTTCGAGTTGACGAATGTCGGAAGCAATTACAAGCACATTATACGCCTGAAATTCCATAAAAGCATTTGGTGGAATAAATCCGTCTACCGCAACCGCTGCCCAACCTATTTCGGTCAAAATACGGTTCATGCCATACATGCTCGGAATATTGTCAATCTCAATTCCCGTTTTTTTCAATCCTTCCAGGTAGGAACTATGCGCCACTTTTGATAAATAAGCTACATTTTTGCGCATCACATAACGCCAAACCGCTTGATTTATGGGCGTATAATCGCTATAATCCTGAGGTTTGATGAATTGTTTTAAGTGCTTTGGCAATCGGTCTAATAACGGATTGCTTACTATAGTTGAGTTCATATCGAAAACCTTGTAGTTATAGTGCAAAAGTACGAATTTCAGGAGCTATTTCCCGCTTTTCATTGCAAGTTTTTGCAAACCCGTTTGTTTTTCTGAAGTTCATAAAAGAGCTTCCTTTGGTCGCTTTTTATAAACTAGAAAAACCAAAACGGCTTTCGCAAAAAGCTTTTCATTTCACTCGGGGCTAGGGGAGTTGGGGGATAATTGGTTTTTTTACTCCTGAATAAATCCTCTATTTCTCCATCTTTCTCTAACTAAACTTTCAAAAGTTATACCTTTTGTATTTAGATTTAAATGGTCAGCGTGGTCAGTAATTATAATTTGAGGTTTTATTCCCGTTTCTTTAAGAGTGTCTTCGCAAAATATAACTAATTGATTATATAAATTAGTTACAGAAGTAACATCTTCATTTGCACTTTTAACTATTTTTGCGTTATTATCCTTTTCATTAGAAATCTTAGTTTTAAGTTTTTCTGGATCGAATTTTTCTTCATTATCAATTTGACTTGGAAAATAAACTTGGCTAGGTTGATCAATGAATAAAATAGGAGGAATTAAACATTTATCTTTTAAAGAACAAAAATAATATAAAAGGCTCGTAAATAAAGATACGTGGCTATAAAGCCAATTTGCACCACTTCCCATTGCGCGTAAATATATTTTTTTTTCAATTTTATCTTCTTTTGAAAGATGGTACAAATCAAATGTTTTTAGATCAAATTTTAAATTTAAATCTTTTTTATAAAATGGTTCAAAATCTAATTCTTTACCAAATAAATTCATTTGTTGATTTATTTGTCTAATTGCTAGATTTTCCTTTTTATCTACATTATAATTATCTTTAATATCATCTTCGATTAATTTAATATTATCTTTTATTTCCTCTATCTCCTGTTCTAAAAAGAGAATGTTACTATCTTGGAGGCTCTCTAAAATACTTTCAATTTTATAAATAATTTTTCTTGCTTGTTCTTCTTCGCTCTTATTATTATTGAGTTCATTAATTATTTTGTTAAACTGTTCAAGCTTCAATTTTATTTCAAATGATTCCTTTTTTAGAGCTTGTATATTTAGTTCAATTTGTTTTTTATTGCTCACAAAAGTTTCTATGGTGTAAGAAGATTTTTCCATTTCATTATTGAACCAGTTTACAGCTTCAACTAATTTTTGTTGCTCTACTTTCATTTGATTGTGTTCTTCTCCACAGAAATAACAGATTGTGTCATTTACATTAGAATCCTGAATTTTAGAAATATTATTGCTCTGTTTTTTATATTCATCGACATAAACTATGGAGACATCAATGTTACTTAATACATTCTGTGTCTTTCTTATTTCAGCAATTTTAGAATTATATTCTTTTTGTAGACTATTTCTTAGCGAAACATTCTCATTATTTCCTTCAGAAGTTTCTACTTTTTTATTTTCTAATTTAAATAGAAACTCTTTTGGTTTTAAAACAATATCAATACCTCTTTCATCGACTAATTTTTTATTAGTTGTTATTTCATAATCGTCAAGTAAATTGTCTATTTGTATAACTTTGGTTTCGTTGTAATCTTTTAGTTTGTCTAAATTGAAATCTTTGGTTTTTAATTCTCTCCTTTTTTCAGCCAAAGTTTGCATTTTGGGAAAATAACTACCATCTACAAATCCCATAAAAATTTTAAATTGTTCTATAGTTTGGTCTCTTTTCTCTTTTTCATCAAATCTATAAAATAAAGCATGCTTGTTTGCAATTAAATTTTGATGTTGCAACATAAATGAAGTAAAGTGTCTAACGGATGGAGCCTCTTTTTTGGCGTTATTATTTCTTCTTTTTCTGTCTTCCAAATCTATGTCGGTATCAACAATGTCAATACCGAAATATTTTCCTAAATCTTTTTTATAAGTTGATAAATCGCTAAATTCTTTTGAGTTAAAGTATTCAGCGTTAAAATTGTCAATATTATTTACAAATTCAATATTTGTTTCTTCAAAATATTTAGCTTTCTTTTTGTCCGTACTTCTAGCTAAAATTAAAAAAGAATCTTTTACTTTCATAACAGTAAAATACAGAAGAGCTTTTTGAGTTATTATCCCTTCCGGAATGTTGTATTCTGAACTTCCGAAACAATAATCAAATATCTCAATCATTGCGCTTTTACCTGTGGACGATTTTCCTGTAATGACATTTACTCCTTCCTTGAATTCAACATGGTGTATTGTGTCATTAGTATCTATTACGGCAATATATTTAACAGATGATTTCATAAATTTTTAATTCCTAGTTTTAAGTAAATATGCATTAATTTTTCTTTTTTAAGCATTTCTGCAAAATTTTCAGATGCTTTTAAAAAATGAATAATTGTATTGTCGTTTAAAAAATCATTTTTTAAAAACAAAATAGACAAATCATCTTCTATTTTTAAATTCCCTCTATCTATTGCATATTGAATGCATAAGTTGGTGATTTTTTTATATTCGTCAACTCTGTCAGGTAGACCAAATAGTTTGTTATTTTTTTTATGTTTTTCTTTTTCATAATTGATAAATGTTCGTAGTTCTCTATTCTTATTTTTAGTAATTAATACTTTACTACTTTCTTCATATAAAACAATCGGTAAAACAAGATAAGCTAACAATAAGTCTTTGGATTGTTTTCCTTTGTATGATTCATAAAATTTAACAATGATTGGTGTTAATAAAAATGGATTGTTATATAAAGTGTAAATGTTATCAATAGTTTTACTCATGAGTTTTTAGGATTTAGTTTCCAATATAAATTATCATTTTCATTTATTAAATTATGAATCACTCCATTTCTATAAATCATGGGGGTGTCGTTAAAAATGTCAAAACTTTGGACAGGAGCACTAATTGTTTCATCATAAAAAATTTGTGATTCACGGATTGTTTTATTTACATTACAATTATTTGAAGCAATTCTATGTTTTGATTTGAATGTTCTTAATAAATCACTTTCATAACTTTTCACTGATTTTAATTTTGAACTTCTATGATTAAATTCAGACATTAATGTTTTAATCGTGAAACAGTAATCACTTATTGCTTCAATAATCACTTCTTCTTCATGCTTAATTTCTTCGATTTTTATTGCAAATGCATAACTTTTTTTCTCTTCTATTTCAAATTCATTAGTTTCTTTAAAGGAATCTATAATTGGAAATAAAATACTTTCTTCTTTAAATCTTTGATTTATATCTTTACACTCCTGAATGAAGTCAGAATAACTTATTTCCCATCCTACATTGTAAATCTCTTTTCTAATTACAAAACCTAATAAAGAATTAAAAGCTTGATTTTTGTTGTTTTCTGGAATATGTTTTAATTCTCTTTCAATAATCTCTTTTGGAAGTAAATCTCTTTTAGTTGCCGAATCAATAATGAAGACTTTATTGATAATATTTTTTATTTTAACTTCATTATTGGTTTCCAGAATATTTTCCATCAATTTTAAAGATTTTGGTTTAGTGACTTTTTTATCGCCATTTTTCCATTCTTTCTCTCTCATTATGAATCTTCCATTAGATTTAACCACTATGTTTTTTAATTCAGCATACTTCGAATCGAGATCTAAATCATTCCATTTGTTAAAAATTGATTTTACACCAATTTCTTGAGTAGTTAGTATGACTAATTCATTATATTTTTCATGGTTAAATTTAGGATTCATCCAATTATTTAATGTTTTCCAAAAATTTAAATGTGAATCAGTTAATGGATCAAAATATTCTTTTACTTCTATTTGTTTATTGTTTTCATTATTTGATGTATTGAAAATACTGACATCACCATCGGTTTCTATATAAACACAATTATCTACTTTCATTTCAAAGCACTTTTGAACAGCGATTAAAAACTGTGTAATAATGGCCCCAGTGGGTTCAGGAGATGAGAATGATAGTTTTTTGTTCATTGATTGTTTAATTTAATTTTCTCAATTTATTAAAAAAAAGGAAAAAAATATTTCAATCGCTAATATACCCTATTTAAGAAAAAGATTACTTCTAAGTTATCAACAAAAATGAAAGAATCGGTTTTGTAGAAAGTAAATTTCCTCTTCTAAGAATTTGTATCTTTACTCTATAAAATAAAATGATTATGAATCTTGAGGCGTATAAAAATCAGATAATCAAAAAACTAATAGCTGTTCCAGATGAAAATTTATTGGAGCAAATAGATGTCGTTTTAAATGGAAATCCTATTGTTGCATATAGTCTTGATGGCAAATCTTTGACTAAATCCCAATATATAGAACATATTGAATCTATTAGTCAATCTGTTGTAGATGGAACGGAAACCTATACTTCAGAACAAGTTCGAAGTTATATTTTGGCGAAATAGTAATTTATTACTCCAACACTTCAAACACCAAAACCTGCGTTTTCTGTTTGTCTGAAAAATTATTGTCAGATATAAATAGTAGAGATTGATTACCATTTGCCAATTTTGGCCCAAAAGTCAATCCTTCGATATTATCAACAAAAATTCCCAAATCATCCATGTTGAGCATCAGTTTTTTAGAAACCAATTCCAATTTTTGGTTTTGTAAGGAAGGGTAATCTTTTATGTTAGTTACTTTATTTAAATCACACAAAAATACTTTCACCGTGCAGGCTTGTGTACCGGTAGAATAGGAACGTTCCACAACCAATAACTGATTTTTGCCATAATACTGAATTGCCGAAACGCCATTCACTGCAAAAGTGCCTTTCGGATTAGGTTCACGAGCAATAGGTTCGAGTTGATAGCCAAATTGAGCGGTGTTCTTTTTTGTTTTGACATTAAATTGATACAACCGGATCAAACCCCCTTTGCTGGTATTGGCTTGGGTGCCGTCTTCAAACAAAGGTTCTTCAATGTTAGTATAGATATTTTTATATTTTTTGTCAAAAGTTATCCCTTCTAATGTGCCGTTATTTCTTGGACCTTTTTCAAGTTTTTGCATTGCCAAATTTTCTGGCAAGGTTATGTTTCCTAAAAAATCACCTTTTAAATCCATAAAATTTAGAGAAGGATTTTGTAAAACTTCTTTATCTGCAGTAATCACTCGTGCGCCTTCGCTACTCCAAACCAAAGTGTTCGTTTTTGGATTGAATCGGATGTCTTCCGGGTCTGCTGAAGTAGTTGGCGTGGTGTTCCAATTGCCATACACTTTTTCGGTTTCATTTTTTAAAGTGGTGACACTTTGGAAATCGATACCTTCTACTTTATTTTCGAGCAAACGAATTTTTGCAGTATAAAATCTTGAATCATTGAACATTGATCGATCATCACTGATCAAATAATACAAATCATTTTTTGCATCATAATCGATTCCTGATAAACCGCCCACTTTAGTATTTTGAAAAGTTTTGTCAAAAGGAATTTCAATGGAGCTTATTAATTTTAAACTCGGATTTGGTTTGTTTTCAGCCGTTTGCTTTAAATTGGAACAAGAAAAAAGAAGAGCTGGTAAACCGACAAGTAATAATAAATTGCGCATAAAAGAATGTGTTGCTGTTTGCAAAAAGGAACATATTTTGGATTAAAAAGCCACTCTAATACTAGGAATTGTTTGTTTGATTTTTCTCAAGATTGCGGAAGTAGTCAATTTTGTAATTAAACATTTCAGCCATATTTTTTGCGCGAAGTTTAGCTTCTTCAGCTAATGGACCAGAAAATAAGCTGTCAGTGGTTTCCGTGAAAATTTCCATCCAACGATCAAAATGTTCTTTAGCAACTGGCAATTGTTTGTGTGGCGGAAATGGGCTTCCGGAATAAGAATGAACTTCGAGTAAAATAGTTTGCCAAAAACGATACATTTTTTCTAAATGTTCTGGCCAGCGGTTGCCTATTTTTTCGTTGAATATAGGTCCAATAAATTCGTCTTTTTGAACTTTGGAATAAAAAGTATCAACGAGCAATTTAATATCTTCGAGCGTAGTAATGTCGGTTTGTAGTGTCATGATTGGGTATAAAAAAAGCCTACGCAAAGGTAAGCTTTTATGTTTGAATCTGATGGGAAACTATTTCGCTTTCGGCGGGAATTGCTCTAAAATTTTAGCCACAAATTCATTGATTTGTTTTTCTTTTTCATTGCGGTTTTCAGTTAAATAGCCAATTCCTTCGCCTTGCCAAACCAATTCTTTTTTCTTGGCATCAATTAAATCAATATACAATGTTCCTTCCGTTGATGAGGTAACATAAGTGCTACGACCTCCCCATAAGTAGGGATTCCAGCCCCAACCCCATCCATAACCCCATCCGGCATTGTATTGGTTTACATCTATTCGTTCTCTTTCTTTTGTTAGTATATTAATCAGTAAATCTGGATTTTCACTTTTGGTCATTCCTTTTCTGCTTAATTCTGTGTCTATGGCATTGAGGATTCTTTTCTTATCCAATTCTGAAATTTCAACTCTATCTATACCTTTTTTATGAAAAGCATACGTTTTGTATTGATTGAAATCCACATTATTATCATAATCGGAATATACTTTTACGGAAGTGCATGATGCAATTACGAAAAGTAGAAGTACGGGAAGTAGTTTAATTGCTTTCATGATTTAATTATTTGATTATTAAATGTTTATTAAAGATACGTTCAAATTTTTAAAAATCCAACAAATTGTCGGCTACCATGTTCGGGATGGTCACTTTCAACAAAGGTTGGGTCTCCATCGCTCTTTTAATTGCAAATAATGCTCCGTCGTTTCGCGCCCAGCTTCTTCGGGAAATTCCGTTGTTAACATCCCAGAAAAGCATTGATGCTAAACGTCTTGACGCTTCTTTTGAACCATCAAGAACCATACCAAATCCACCGTTTATTACCTCGCCCCAGCCTACGCCGCCGCCATTGTGAATGGATACCCAGGTAGCTCCGCGAAAGCTGTCTCCAATGACATTCTGTATCGCCATGTCGGCTGTAAATTTTGAACCATCATAGATATTAGAAGTTTCTCTGTATGGAGAATCGGTGCCGGAAACATCATGATGATCCCTGCCTAAAATTATAATTCCTATTTCGCCTTTGGCAATAGCCTGATTAAAAGCTTCGGCAATATTTACACGCCCCTCGGCATCAGCATATAGAATTCGGGCTTGTGAACCCACAACCAATTTATTTTCCTGTGCGCCTTTTATCCAATGAATATTATCCTGCATTTGTTGCTGAATTTCTTCGGGAGCTGTTTTGGCCATTTCTTGCAAAACCCGGCAAGCAATTACATCTGTTTTGGCTAAATCTTCTGGTTTTCCAGAGGCACAAACCCATCGGAAAGGGCCAAAACCGTAATCAAAACACATCGGTCCCATAATATCCTGTACATAACTCGGATACCTGAAATCGATATGATTCTCTGCCATGACATCAGCACCGGCACGGGAGGCTTCCAATAAAAAAGCATTTCCATAATCAAAGAAATACGTTCCTTTGGCAGTATGTTTATTGATAGCAGTAGTGTGTCTGCGTAATGTTTCTTGTACTTTTATTTTGAATAAATCAGGATTATTAGCCATCATTTCATTAGCTTCATCAAAGGAAACATCAGCAGGATAATAACCGCCGGCCCAAGGATTATGAAGCGAAGTTTGATCGGATCCTAAATCTATATGAATATTTTCCTGATCAAATTTTTCCCAAACATCAACCACATTTCCAAGATATCCGATAGAGACAATTTCTTTATTGGCTTTCGCCAAAGTGACTCTTTTTACCAGTGCATCAATATTTTCAATGACTTCATTAATCCATCCTTGACTGTGGCGAATGCGCGTTATTTTGGGATTTACTTCGGCACAAACGGTGATGCAACCGGCAATATTTCCGGCTTTAGGTTGTGCGCCGGACATTCCGCCCAAACCAGAAGTGACAAATAAGCCACTTTTTGGACTGCGTTTTATTTTACGAAAAGCATTCAAAACCGTAATAGTTGTTCCGTGTACAATTCCTTGCGGGCCAATATACATGTAACTTCCGGCCGTCATTTGTCCATATTGAGAAACGCCTAATGCATTCATTTTTTCCCAATCGTCCGGTTTAGAATAATTAGGGATTACCATACCGTTTGTCACAACAACTCGAGGAGCTTCTTTATGCGAAGGAAATAATCCCATTGGATGTCCGGAATACATCGTCAATGTTTGCTCATCGGTTATTTCTGATAAGTATTGCATTGTCAATAAATACTGTGCCCAGTTTTGGAATACAGCTCCATTGCCGCCATAAGTTATCAACTCATGCGGATGTTGTGCAACTGCATAATCTAAATTATTTTGAATCATCAACATAATCGCTTTGGCCTGTTCGCTTTTTCCAGGATATTCATTAATTGGACGCGCACGCATTTCATAATCTGGACGAAAGCGATACATATAAATACGACCGTATATTTCTAATTCTTGTCGAAATTCTTGTATTAGCTCAGTATGATGTTTTGGTTCAAAGTAACGCAAAGCATTGCGAAGAGCTAATTTTTTTTCCTCAGCCGAAAGGATTTCTTTACGTTTTGGAGCATGATTAATGTCGGTTTCGTATTGTTTAGGCTGAGGTAGTATAGCAGGAATTCCTTGTTTAATTTGTTCTTGGAAAGTCCCGCTCGCCTCCAAAGAGGAAATTGGGTTAAGGGTTATTTGAGGTAAATTATTCATAGTAATGTTACGTTTTATTATTCATAATCTCTTCTTTTTTCCCCTTTGGGGGTTAGGGGGCTTTCATACGGACAATGACGACAGCCACTTTTACAACAATACCCTCTTTTTAAATGGTGTTTTTCTGTAAAGCATTTGTAACCTTCGGGTGTAAAATAGAAATCTTCACCTTCAATTAATTTATTTTCATTCTTCTCGTCAATCATGTTTTGGGATATTCTTTTGTGAAAATTATTTTCAATATTTCAATTTATACGATTCTCTCAAACGATTGAGTTTTTCATTAAAACAGAATTATCTTAGCAATACAAATTTAGAAATTTTATAAGGGAAGTTAGAATGAATTTCTTTCTATTTTTTGAATCAAATAAAATTGTTTTATTGCCGTAAATACTTTTAAATTTTTCAAAAAAAAAACCACTCGGTCAGGAGTGGATTTTACAGTTATGCTTTTTGATTAATATATAATTTTTTTAGAAACTACAGTGTCATTTTCTAAAGTGATTTTCACAATTAAACCGGCTGTTGTTCTGTTTAAATGACTCAATGTAAATTTTAGAGCATTTACTTTTTTATAACTATCTATTTTTCTTCCCGACAAATCGTATACGACAATACTTTTTATCAGCTGGTTTGAAGACTGAATGGTAACGTTTTGATTTACAATCACAATTACCTCATCAGACTTTGATAAATTAAAGGAATCCGTTCCTAATGTTTTATCGGTGAAACGTAGGTAGAAACGATTGTTGAAAGTTCCTTTTTCTGTGTTGAAAACATACGGTTTATCTTTTAAATCATGTATAATACTCAATTCTTTATCTTTTAAATAGATGTTTTGCGTATCAAAAAGACCGTCGATATGATCAATTCTAATTGATAGTTCTCCAGAAATTTCCGAATTATATCCTAAAGTAACCTGATCATTTTTATCAAATGGTAACGCACGTCCTTGAATCGTTAATTCAGCCTCAGGTATAATAGAGTAAAAACTAACGTCATTTCCTCCTAAAGATTCTGCATCAAAACTTCGGTCTAATTCTTCAGTAGCACCCGCAACATACCCGACCAATGTTTGGCTAAAAGCTCCGGAGTTATTGGTTAAGTTTACCCAAATACGGTGCCGCTCTAAGTCTGTAATAGTTTTTGGAATGGCCTGTTCTTTATTGTTTTTAATCAATTTAAAGAAATTGCTATTATTTCCTGCAACACGCATAGTATTATTGAAAGTTACATCAGCAGTTGTCCCATTTGCCATGGTATTTGCCGCTTTCACGAAGAATGATTGACCACTTGCTATAAAACCTGAAGAAGTGCCTCCAGTTGAAGCGATTGCAGTTCCTCCAGTTGAATTAAAAACGGCATAATCATTATCCGTATAGTTGAGCGCATAATCCCCATAAAATGGATCAATAGTGGCAGCGTCTGGCTGTGAATTGTGGGTCCAAATATAAACTGTGCCGTCAATAATGTTTTTGTTAGTAGCAAAATTCAAGAATGCTGCAGCGTCAAGTGCTGATGGATATGGATTTCCAATTAGATTCCATTCGTCATTCTCATCCGTACCATCGAAAGTTGAAGTGGAAGCAGTTCCGTTTAAATTACCTTTCGATATAGGAGCAGTTATGTCACCATTATTAGGAGTTCCAGCGAAGGTTGCGGTATAGGGTGTTTTAATTGAGCTGCTAAACGAGTTTGGAGCGCGTACAATATATCCTTTTCGTGGATCCATTATGGTAGCTGTCGTTTCGGTTTGCCAATTACCTGGACCGTTAGATATTGTTGGTATCCAGGAAAACATTAAAGGACTATTTGGTGATAAGGATCCTAAAGTAAAATTAGAAGCCAATGTTATTGGTGAATTCCAATACGTATAATCAAGTTTCAGCATCGGTTGCGTAACTCTTTCAATATTTACAGTTCCAGTGTTAGCCACATTGTTTTTTTGTACCAAACTGGCTTTATCTCTTATGTTGAAAATTCCTCCAGTATTTACATTTACAAAATCGGTAACTGTGAGGTTACTTGTTGAAGGCAGCTCTAAGTTTCCAGTTGATTTAACCGTTAGATTTTTTGCAAAAGCGTTATAATTAGTGCCAGGAATTACTGATGTGTTAGGTATGAAAACACAATTTGTTAAATCAGGAACTCCTACCGGTTTCCAATTGTTAGCATCGTTCCAGTTGGAAGTGGTGCCCAGCCATTGTTTAGTTTTGTTATAAATGGTAACTAGTTTTGAAACAGGACAGCCGTTAGAAAGAGTTGCGCTGGCCGTAAATGACCATGATGTTGATGATAACTGAGTCGGGGTAGGTTTGATATAAACAGTAGTGACAGATTGATTTGTATAAGGAGTTGAACAGGCTAAGTCAATGTAGGCATCGACGGTTCCTGCACTCCAAGAAAAGGTCGTATTCATTGGTTTTGTTCCAAATAAGCGTATATCATCAATAGCCCACCCATCGCAAAATTGTGCATTGTATCTGAATCGAATCTTAAAATTAGGATTGTTGATATAGGAAGTTAAATCTATCGTTACACTTTCAAAATCTGTGGCAATAGCGTGATCTTCCACATAAGTTCGAACCGCGGTCCAAGACACGCCATTATTGGTTGATACCTCTACATAGGCATAGTCTGTTGGTACTCCATAATAAGAATAATACTGTCTAAACGTTAGGGTTAAATCGGTGTAGGCGGTAGTAGGCAAATTTGCGGATTCTAATGAAGTGTTTACTAATAGGTTTTTATCTGAGGTGCAAAAAGCAAACTTATCACCGATACTTCGAGAACTGATAGCGGGTTTCCAAACACTCAAATTCGGAACATACGTGCTAGTCATACTTTGCCACTGAGTAGTGGCATCACCGGCACCACCAATTATTACCGAAGTAAGACTGCCTAGCCCTCCTTGAAAATTTTCATTAATTAAGTCATCTACCATATTATCTCCAGACGCTGCGATGGTCACAATGTTGCCTTCACCACAAACTTCGGGTGTTGATGGAGTTACATTGATAATTGAGGAAGAATTTATTTTGGCGATAATTTTAGTACGTATTAATGATTCACAAGTACCATTATACGCGGTTACATAATAATTAGTTGTACTACTTAATGAAGGAGTGGTCCAGTTTCCATTGGGAGAGGTTCCAATAAGGGAACCGCCAGTGAGGGCGCTATACCAGCGAAATTGCGTAGGGCTTCCAAGAGCAGTAGCTACTAAATCTACAACACCTGATTCACAACGTGATTTGTCTGTTACGGAGGAAATGATTGCTGGACAATCGGGAACAACTGTGATTACGTAGTCTTCAGTCTCTCCTGTGGCTAGATTGCCACAAGGCGTAAAAGTTTGTGAGGCTTCATAGGAACGTATTCTTAATCTATAATTTCCGGGAGTAGTCAACAAAGGCACTACAAAACCAAAAGAAGTAGCAATTGATAAAACGCCACTTGAACTATATACTAATTCAACTCCGGAGTTTGTAAAGGTACCATCATTATTCCAATCTACCCATGCTTTTAAGTACTGTCTTGATATTGCGAGAGTGACGTCAAGGTTTATACCACCTCCTGGAATTTGTGTTGTGGCAGGAAATGTTGTGTAATCACTATATCCATTTGTATTAGGTCGACCCGTGTTTAAATTGGTCATATTGGTGAGATTTCCAACAGTTTGAACACTATTTATGTAACGTGTACTAACATTTGATGTAGGCGGACAAAAAGAGAATGATGTTGTGGTTGTATTTCCTATTAATGGCGAGGTTGTATTGTATAATGGCCCTCCTGTACACGCGGAATTAAACGAATAAACAAAGAAATAATACTTTGTGTTTGGTGTTAGTCCAGCTGCGGTAAAAGTGTTTTCGTTTTCAGTATTTACGATTGTATTTCCCGTGCCAACGGTTGCTCCAATAGTATAAGTAGTTCCGTTGACAATGGTAGGTGTTGTTCCTGTTGTATTTATTACCACCAAATAGTTATCAGGTGCAGGGCTTGCAACTAAAAAGGAACCTCCTACTGAAGTTCCACTTGGAGTCAAGCTCAAGACGGTTGGTTGTGCGGTAGGTGTCAAACATGCTGCGGGTGTTACAAGGGAAATCGTATAATCTTCAGTTTCTCCGTAAGTACCAGAAATGACACAATTTGTTGTTGAAGTAACAGTGGCAATGTTCGAATATCGTACACGCATTCTTGTGCTTCCACTTAGAGCATTTGTGGGAATTGGAATGGAAACGTTCGTTGTTGAACTTGCCGTAATAGTATTACTGATTAAGAAATATTCTCCAGCATCCGTAAAAAGACCATTTTGGTTGAAGTCAATCCAAACTGCTGCACTATGTGTGCCAGAGCCACTTCCAACGGTTAAACTTAAATTATAACTTGATCCTTTTAATATTGAAGTGGTTTGTGTTCCTGTTGCTGGATAATTTGTATATCCCCCAGCACCACAAGTTGAGGTATTGTTTAATGTATTTATAGTAACATTATTTATGGTATAACCGCCACTACAATCTAAACTGCCAGTTGGGGTACAATATGATAGTGTTAATGTCGTTGTGTTTCCATTTAATGGAGAAGTTGTATAGTATATTGGTCCACCATTACATAATGAATTATAGGAGAAAACGTAGATATAATAGGCTGTATTTGCAGTAAGGCCGGTTGCTGAAAACGTATTGTTGTTGTCAATGTCTACCACCACATTAGATCCTCCCAAAGCAGTCGAACCAACAGCATATGTTATTCCGTTTACAGGAGTTGGAGCTGTTGCAGAAGTACTTCGTACGACCAAATAATTATCCACTGTGGGACTAGCTAACGTAAAAGAACCATTTATTGTTGTACTTGTAGAAGTTAAAATTAAACCTGTTGGTTGCGCTGTTGGCGTGCTGCAAGTTGGGGTTGTATAGGTTATTCTAATTTCACCACGTGCTCCTGGGCCTCCAGAATTATCTGCCGGGCTCCCGCCTCCAGTTGAACCCCCGCTTCCGCCTCCTCCAGCTATTGAACCCCCATTACCTGGTGTTGAGCTATTGGAGGTTGTAGCGGAAGTAAACGTCCCACCCAAACCACCGCTATTACCACCCGCACCACCTGCGCTACCGTTATTAGCAGTGCCCGCCGTAGTCGATCCTCCTATATTAATAATTGTTCCTATCGAACCTGTTGTCACTGCCGTTTTAGCAGCACCATTACCAAGATTACCACCAAGTCCGCCATTTGCAGAAAGAGTTCCAATAGTGTTAAACCATGAATTATCACCATTAGAGCCATCCTTGCCATTAATCCCTGGAGTTGATGGTGCAACATATAAGTTGTACACGGTGCCAGCTATGATCCCAGTGAAAGTACTACTTACATAAGTACCTCCAGTTCCACCGGAGCCACCTCTGTCTTTTGTTAAGCATCCACCACCAGACCCCCCAGATCCCCATGCTTCCACGGTTATTGATCCGCTTACTCCCGTTGGCACAGTCCATGTTCCATTACCAGTTGCAGAAATGGTCACTGTAGTTGTCTGTCCATTAATCTTATTTCCTAGGAAAAACATCATCAGCAAACTCAAAGAGGAAATTAAAGAAAGGAAATTATTTTTTTTATTTTTTGCAATAATGGAAGAAGAAGTATCAAGATTCGCTGTAAATTTTGCAGATTCAGTCTTTTTAAATAAATAACTTTCTTTCATTTTATTTGTAGAATTTGGATTTCAAAAATAGTTTTTTTTATCAGAAAATCACTATTCTGATTGTAAATATTTTATGTATTTCATCTAATTTCTATGTACTTAATCGATTATTTTTAAATATTTTTGTTTTTTTTTAAAAAATAGTGATAAATGGTATGATTTGTAGATGGTTTTTTTTAATAAAAAAATGTATTCATTTATTTTTCAATTAATTGCTATCAAAAAAGTTTAGGTATTACAATTTGATTTTAAATAATTGCAAAGTTTTTATGGACAGTTTCTGTGAGGATTTTTTTTTCGGTTAAATTTTTTATAAACAGAGGCCATTTCTACGTAAATTGTATTTAAATTTATTCCTTTGTGATTTTACTTAATCAATTCGAAATCTCGTTGCTGCATGTTTTTAATTGTCAATAAATATTTAGTTCCCAAAGGCTATCGTGGATTGGCTATATTTCCTTTTGTATTTGTAAAATATAGGGCTGATAAAAAAAATATGGTTTTTTTTAATCATGAAAAAATCCATATTCGGCAACAATTGGAGTTACTTATAGTTCTTTTTTTTATTTGGTATTTTATAGAATATTTGTTTCGCTTGATTCAATATAAAAATACCGACTTAGCGTATAGAAACATTAGTTTCGAGCGGGAAGCCTACGCAAATGAATTAAATTTAGCGTATTTGAGAAAGCGCCCTTTTTTGCGATTTTTAAATTATTTAACAAAAAAATAATCCTGATTTTTAAGTAAAATAGCAGCAAACACATACCGATCTGGTTGTTGTCAATCAACATTGTGTTTACCCCTCGGTCAATCACTGTTTAAATAATTTGTCTAAATTACTATGTCGTGGATTTAGTTTATTGTAAATCAGAATCTTTCTGTTTATGTATTATAATCAAGTTATTTAAATAATTTGGACAACTATTAAAGTGTCTATTTTTAAAAACGATAACGTTTTCGTTGTAACGAAAACGTTGTAATTGAAAACATTCATAAAATTATCATAAAATTACAACTAATTTCGCGTTAAATCGAACGATTAGTCAATTATTGACCTAATTATTTTATTTGTAACAAAAAATAGTCACAAAAGGCTTGATGTTGTTTCTATCTATACTTTGTACAAGTTTGATTTATTCAAAATGTGTCCGATACAGTAGCTACTCTTTGTGGTCTGCTTCCCGCGATTTTATAGTAGTAAAAGGAACAACAACCCGAAATCAAACAGATCTTGATGGATTTTAATACTTTTTTATTTAAAAAAGTTTTGATTTTCTACAGGTCAAGATAAGTCCCAATAGAATAATCAAAAATTTATGAAAAATAGTATTTCGTTCTTATTCATTCTATTATTAATTTCGATAGTATCAAATGCACAAGTAGGAATCGGGACAACTACTCCTGAAATTTCGTCGATTTTAGACATTCAATCTACTAGTAAAGGATTTCTATTGCCTCGCTTGACTTCAGCGGAACGAGACGCAATAAGTTTACCTGCAACAGGACTTCTTATTTATAATACTACAACTTCACTATTCAATTTTTATAATTTGGGCTGGAATAATTTTGTTACAGGTTTAGTTTTGCCAATAAATGGGGGAACTGGAATAGCCAACAGTAACTTAGCAACGCTTGCATTACCAGGAGCATTTGCTACTACAATTACAACAACGGCAGTAACAGATATTACATTACCAAAAACAGGAACTTTATTTGGAACAGAAGTAGGAAGTATACTTTCAGCACAAATACAAAATTCACTGACAGACGAGGCAGGGAGTGGAAAGTTGGTTTTTTCTGAATCTCCAACTTTTACAGGTATATCGGTAGCTCCAACAGCAGCTGTAGGAACTAATACTGCACAATTAGCAACTACAGCATTTGTTTTGGCTAATTCAAATAATTATAAATCCGTTAACAGTACAGCAGAAATATCTACCAGTTCAGCAACGGATATATTAATACCGGGTATGTCAATAAGTCCTTTGACTGGAACTTATGCTGTTACTTTTAATGGGCAATATACTATTGTGCCAGGTAATAAAGCGGCGCAGGCGGTAGCAGATTTACAAGCGGTTTTTAGTCAGCTGGATAATATTCCCGTTACAGTAGTGCACGGAGCTACATTTGGAACGGAGACCTTGTATCCGGGGGTTCATAGTGTAGCTGCAGCAGCTTCCGTCGCAGGTACCCTCACTTTAGATGCACAGGGAAATTCAAACGCTCTTTTTGTTATTAAAATGGGAGCGGCCTTAAGTATAGGAGCAAGCACAACGATAGTGTTGCTGAATGGGGCATCGGCAGCTAATGTTTTTTGGTTGGCTAAAGGAGCTATTACTTTAGGAGCTTCAACTATCATGAAAGGAACCCTCCTTGCTAATACTGGTGCAGTTTCTTTAGGAGCTAATTGTACATTAGAAGGAAGAATGCTATCTACTGGCGGGGCCATGGGAATTGATACATCAATCATAACTAAAACTGCAAATAGTTCACATGCCAATTTAGGTGTTTTGTCTTCCTTTACTATCTTCACTTCTTCTGGTAACGTAAGCAATTCAGGGATTTCAAATATTACTGGAGACATTGGTGTGGGTGCAGGTACTTTTTCAGGTTTTCAAAATGCAGTAGTGAATGGTACTTTTGTGAGTCCCGGAATCGATAGTGCTATAGCTACTTTTAGTATTTATCAAAATGGAGTTTTAATCGCTAACTCAAGCAGAACGAGATCAAGTTTTGTAAATACCCTAGATGTGTCCCTACAAGCTATTGCCGATGTTTCGTTGGGACAAAATGTTGACGTAAGGTGGAATATCGACTCAGGAACAGTAAAGCTGGATAACAGAATATTAACACTAATTAGTGTTAGATGATTTTTAAAGTAGTGCTATGTGGAAATATTTTTTTAAATCTTGTTGAAGAGGTTTTTTTAAAATAAGAAATGAATAATGATAGCTCGTTGGGTGTAATTAGTTTTTAATTATAATTTTCGTCAGTTCAAGCAATTTTTGATAGAAAACGGTATTGAGAAGTATGAAATTATTAGTAATAACGGTTATCGATACATTTTTTATTCCTTTCTACTGCATAAAAACACCTGAAATGATGTTTTGAAAAATGGTGCCAAGAGGATTACTTTTATTTAATCAGTATTGTTTTTTACAGACTCAAAGTGATATATTTCAAGGGTTTAATGGCAGGTCATTTTGATGCTGTAAAATTTAAAAATAAGTTGTCAAATTACAAAATATATTGTTTTCAAAGTATTAATATTTTAGATAAATGAGGAATAATACCCTGTTTTTATATGTTTTATTCCTTATAATTTCAGAAATGAGCAGTGCACAAGTAGGAATAGGTACTGCTAATCCCGAAGCTTCATCAGTTTTGGATGTTTATTCTACCAATAAAGGATTTTTGATGCCGCGTCTGACTACAGTGCAGCGAGATGCTATTAGTCTGCCTACCACAGGACTTCTTATTTACAACACGACCACATCAATTTTTAATTTTTATGATTTGGGTTGGAAAGATTTTATTACAGGTTTAGTTTTGCCAATAAATGGGGGAACTGGAATAGCCAATAGTAACGCGTCAACGCTTGCTTTACCGGGAGCATTTGCAACTACAATTACAACTACTGGATTAACAAACGTTACGTTGCCTCGTTCTGGAACTTTGTACGGAACGGAAACTGGAAGTACAACTTCAGTACAAATACAGAATTCATTGACTGATGAGACTGGAACCGGAAAGTTGGTTTTTTCAGATTCGGCAACGTTTACAGGAATACCGTTGGCTCCAACTGCAGCAATTGGGACAAATACGACACAATTAGCAACTACAGCTTTTGTACTGGCTAATTCAGATAATTTTAATTCGGTTAATGCAACGGAGGAAATAGAAACTAATTCAAATACCGCTGTTGTAATTCCAGAAATGTCATTGACTCCTGCGGCTGGCACTTATCTGGTTATGTTTAATGGTCAATATAGTATACCTACCAGCTATACTTCCAGATCAGTAAATACGGCACAAGGCGAATTAGATTTAAAAACGGCATACGATCATTTGATAGTTGTTCCCAACACTAATGCCAGTCATGCACCTTCTTTTGGTAGTGGAGAGATTTTAATTGCCGGAGTGTATGCAATAGGAGCTGCAGCATCTGTTGCAGGAACTTTATTTTTAGATGCGCAAGGAAAGCCCAATGCAGTGTTTATTTTTAAAATTGGAGGAGCTTTAACTACGGGATCAGCAACTAATATTGTATTGATTAACGGAGCCTCAGCATGTAACGTATTTTGGGTCGTAGAAGGAGCCGTCTCCATGGCCGCTTCAACTGTAATGAAAGGAACTATCATTGCTAATAATGGAGCTGTTTTTATGGGCGCTAATGGAACTTTTGAAGGTAGAATATTCTCCACAACAGGGGCTATTAGTTTTGGTCCGGGAACAGCGTACATGCCCTTAAGTTGCTCTTATCTTGACTTAGGGATATTAGCTACTTTTGTTATGTTCACTAGTAATGGTGCAGTTAGTAATACTGCAAATTCTTATTTGACTGGGGATATAGGTACGAATTTGGGTGATATTTCAGGTTTTGAATATTCAAGCGTGAATGGCTCTCTATTTAAACCTGGCATTACTACTGTAGCGACCACCAGCAAAGCATTAGCAACTCTTAGTATTTATCAAAATGGAGTTCTCGTGCCTAACTCGAGTAGAACTTGTGCAAGTAATTTGAATACTGGATCAATTTCCTTACAGGCAATTGCTACAGTTTCTTCAGGGCAGAATATTGACATTAGATGGGAAATTGATTCAGATGCAATAATTCTGAAAAATAGAATCTTAATGATAATGAGTGTTAGATAGTAGCGATGCAAAAAAAGATAAATTTGATTTTAGATATTAATTAGAAAAATTTATAAACACACCAAGCATTATATCTAAAAGTAATTGAAAATAGTTGGTGTTTTTGCCTTTATTTTTAGTTTTTTAGTATGAAAGTAAAGTTAGATTTGTTGGTAATTTTATTCTTACATTTTGCTGTTTTTTTATTTTATTGTAATAAAAATAACGTAAGAAATTATATATTTAAGGATAAAAAATACGTATTTAAACGATAAATTGAGCTTTTTGACGGTATTTGCCCTGGAGGTGATATTATTTTTTTTTAACTTTAGCTAAAATATTCAGTTAGAGGTTTTAGTTTTTTGAAAATTGGAATTATAAACCAATCTGAATTTAGGTAGTATTATAATACCTTCATTGTTTATTACTGAGGATATTTTACATGCAATTGAATTACTTTTAAAAAAATATAAATTAACCAAATTCGCCGTCTATGAGCTCAAAAATACTTAATCGATTATTCCTGTTTTTTGCAGGTTTTTTATTTCATAGCTATGCAAATGCGCAACTTTTTGTAAGTGCAAATACAAATGTGTTAGTAAACAACGAGGTGGTTTACGTAAAGCAAGACGTAGAATTAAATGCAGCCACTAGCAATTTTTATTTACGTCAAGACGGTCAACTTTTGCAAGGTTCGGAGATGCAAAGGTTAGAGCCACAAAGTAAAAATAAAGGTTTGGGTAACTTATCGGTTTTTCAGGAAGGAACTACTAATAATTTTCAATTCAATTATTGGTGTTCACCGGTAGGAGGAAATATAGCAAGTGCTGGGAATGCGCCTTTTGGAATTACGCAGCTTAAAGATATTACTACTTTGACTAACAGTAATGATGCAACAATTTTGGCGGCAAATAATTATGACGGTACGGCTACTCCATTTGCCATTGCACCTTACTGGATTAATAAACTAGTTGTCGCCGCTGGTTATTCAAATTGGACACAAGTGGGTTCAAACTCAAATTTGAATGCCGGGGAAGGCTTTACGATGAAAGGAACTTCGGGAACTAATTCAACTAGCGTAAATGGCGTTTTGAACAATCCCGGGAATAATCAACGCTATGATTTTAGAGGAAAACCAAATGACGGAACTATTTCTATTCCAGTCGGCATTGAACAATTTACACTAACGGGGAATCCGTATCCCTCAGCCATAGATTTATCCGCTTTTTTAGTTGGAGCTACGAGTACTACAGGTATCGCTTATTTTTGGGAACAGGATAAGCACGTGAATTCACATAACATTGCGGAGTATAAAGGGGGATATGGCGCTTTTTCTCCCGGTGGACTGACTGGGATGGGGGTTTATGCTGCTGCAACTTTTTATTCCTATGATGGTTCAGGGAATGAAGTTAGTATTGCAGGGCCAGGAGGAGCGTATGAAAGACGTTTTTGTCCCGTTGGGCAAGGATTTCTAATTGATGGAACGGCTAACGGAGTTGTAGAGATGAAAAATAGTTACCGAGTTTTCGTTAAGGAAGGTAAGATAAATAATTCTCAATTTGAAAAGAATGCAAATCAAAATAAATCGAAAAATACTTCGGGCTATTTAAATACAATTCAATCCGTATCGGGTTTTGATTATGCCACGGTTAGCTTGGCTCCCACACCCCAAATCCGATTTAACACCTTGATGAATAACCAAGGCGTTCGACAACTAGCTTTGGCATTCATTCCGGAAGCTACAGACGGCGTGGATCGTGCAATGGACGCCATGTCTTCAAGTGATGATTCGACGGCGGATGTTTATTTTGTATTAAACGATTCAGAATTTGTCATTAATGCTTTAAAATTTGATATCGATAAAAGTATTCCTATTGGTTTTAGAAATAGTGGACAAGCTAATTATAAAATCACCGTTAAAGAAATTTTAAATTTTACGGAAGTTTCAAATGTTTACTTACACGATAAGGTTAGGGATATATATTATGACATCAAAAATAGTTTTCACGAGATAATCTTACCGTCGGGAGTTAATAATACACAATATGAACTTACTTTTAAAAATCGTACGGCTTTAGGTATAGAAGAAAAAGCAATTCAAAACTTTGTGGTATACCAAAATAACGCTGAAAAAAGCCTAACAATTAGTAATGCACTATTAATGGATCTTGACACTTGCGGTTTGTATGATGTAGCAGGAAAAATAATTTTCAGCAAAAAAGATTTAGGTACAAATGCCTCTTATAAATTTTCTACAGCAGGTTTAAGTAATGGTATTTATATCGTTAAGCTTGCGACAAAAGACAAAATAGAAGTAGGAAAAAAGATTATCATTAAGAACTAAAGCTCTTATAATAGTAAAAACTAAAGTGCAATCTATTGAGGTTGCACTTTTATTATATATAAATTTTACCTTTGTCCAAAATAAATTAAGTTGAATCAACAGTTAACAATGGGTTTTCCAGACGGTATTACCGTTCATATCAAAAGGGAAGATTTGATTCATCCCTTTGTTTCAGGAAATAAGTTTAGAAAACTAAAGTATAATTTGCTTCAGGCAAAAGAAGAACGGCAGGAAACACTGCTTACTTTTGGCGGAGCCTTTTCTAATCATATTGCCGCTCTGGCTTTTGCCGGAAAAGAGAAAGGATTTAAAACGATTGGGATTATTAGAGGGAATGAACTACGGGATAAAATTTTGGAAAATCCAACCTTGCAATTTGCTAAAAACTGCGGAATGCAATTTGAATTTGTAAGTAGGGAAAACTACCGCTTGAAAAATGAAATAGCATTTTTAGAAGATTTAAAACAAAAATACGGTGATTTTTATCTTATTCCTGAAGGAGGAACTAATGAGTTAGCAATAAAAGGTTGTGAGGAAATTTTGACTGAAGAAGATGCCGAATTTGATTATATAGGCTGTTCTGTAGGAACAGGAGGAACTATTTGTGGAATTATAAACAGCATTTTACCGCATCAAAAAATTTTGGGATTCCCAGCTTTAAAAGGAGATTTTTTAAAAGAGGAAATTCGTAATATGGTAAATAATAATAATTGGGATTTAGTAACGGATTATCATTTTGGGGGATATGGAAAAGTTAATATTGAGTTAATCGCATTTATTAACCAGTTTTATGCAGAAAATAACATTCCTTTGGATCCTATTTATACTGGAAAGATGGTTTTTGGCGTTATAGATTTAATACAAAAGAACTATTTCTCTCCACAATCAAAAATTTTACTCATTCATACTGGTGGAATTCAAGGAATTCAGGGAATGAACATTAGCTTAAGAAATAAAAAATTACCAATAATAGATATAAATGGTTAAAAAATATATACTGATTCTTGTAATACTGACTTTAGTGGGCTGTAATGCCGCAAAGCCTGTTATTATAACGACAAAGAAAATACCTTCAAAACCGAAAACAGAAATAGTTCGAACTGCTAAAAAACCAATTACGACAAAAGCAATTGTTTCAAGACCAGTAGTTGCAAAGACACCTGTAAAAAAACCGGTTGTAACAAATTCGACCAAACAAGAATATCCTACTCAAATAACGGAAGTAATAGTTTCAACTTCACAAACTGTTGTCAGTAGTGATGTTGTGGTTAATTATGTAGCTCAGTTCAAAAATGTAGCCATGGATAATATGAGGACTTTCGGTATTCCGGCGAGTATTGTGTTGGCTCAAGGAATTCTGGAATCTGGAGCAGGAAGAGGGGATTTGGCGGTAAACGCCAATAACCATTTTGGAATAAAATGCCATGAAGACTGGACAGGAGAAACTATCAAACACGATGATGATTCCGCGCAGGAATGTTTCAGGAAATATGATAATGTATCAGAATCGTTCAAAGATCATGCGTTGTTTTTAACAAATAGAGGAAGGTATTCTAATTTATTTGCTTTGCCAAAAGGAGATTATAAAGCTTGGGCAAGGGGATTAAGAAATGCCGGTTATGCTACCGACCCAAAATATCCTAATAAATTGATTTCTTACATCGAACGTTATAATTTAAACCAATATGATGATCAGGTTTTAGGGAATGAAAATATACAATTAGAAAAGCAATTGACTGGAAAAATTCCTATCGGACCGATAAAAAATTTAACTCGTGAGGTATCATTGTACCAAGTTCAAAAAGGAGATACGTTATATTCTATTTCCAAAAAATTTAATTTAGGAATTAATGAGTTAAAAGAAAAAAACAATCTGGTTGCCAATACGCTTTCAGTTGGACAACAATTGAAAATTTAGTAGAAATATAATGTAAACGTATCGATTCATTCTTTATAAGAAGCCAAATATAAAATCCAAATTTTAAAATGTTATATACAAGAAGTAGTCAGCTTTTTGCTGAAGCAGAAAAAGTAATTCCAGGAGGTGTAAATTCCCCCGTAAGAGCCTTTAAAGCAGTAGGTGGAACCCCGATTTTTGTCAAAAGTGCCAAAGGTGCTTATTTGTATGATGAAGATGGAAATCGTTTAATCGATTATATCAATTCATGGGGACCAATGATTTTAGGACATGCTTTTGAACCGGTGGTACAAGCCGTGATTGAAAAAGCCAAATTGGGAACTTCGTTTGGGATGCCCACAGAATTAGAAACACAAATTGCTGCTTTAGCCGTTTCTATGGTTCCAAATATTGATAAAATAAGATTCGTAAATTCCGGTACTGAAGCTTGTATGAGCGCCGTAAGACTGGCTCGTGGATTTACCAAAAAAGATAAAATAATAAAATTTGCCGGTTGCTATCACGGACATTCTGACTCTTTCCTGATTCAGGCCGGAAGTGGAGCAATTACTTTCGGATCACCAAATAGTCCTGGAGTTACTGCCGGTACTGCAAAGGATACGTTACTGGCAAAATACAATGATTTAGAAAATGTAGCTACATTAATTGAAGCCAATAAAAACGAAATTGCCGCGATAATTGTAGAACCTGTTGCAGGGAATATGGGTTGTATTCCGCCTAATAAAGGTTTCTTGGAAGGATTGCGTCAGCTGTGTACTGATAATAAAATTTTGCTGATTTTCGATGAGGTGATGACCGGATTCCGACTTGCTGCTGGAGGTGTTCAGGAATTATTTAATATCAATGCCGATATTGTTTGTTTCGGAAAAGTAATAGGAGGTGGCTTGCCGGTAGGAGCATTTGCTGCCAGTTCAGAAATTATGAATTATCTGGCTCCATTGGGTCCAGTTTATCAGGCAGGAACTTTGTCTGGGAATCCTTTGGCAATGGCTGCAGGATTAGCAATGTTACAGGCATTAGATGCTGACCGTGCAATTTTTCAAAGATTAGAAGAAAAGACCGCTTATTTGGCTGCAGGAATGGAAGAAGTTTTGAAAGCTAACAATGTTGTTTTTACTATCAATAGAATAGGCTCTATGGTTTCAGTTCATTTTGATGCTGATCCTGTAGTTGATTTTCAAACTGCAGCAAAAGGAGATAATGAAACCTTCAAAAAATTCTTCCACGGATTATTGCAGGAAGGGATTTATATCGCACCATCGGCTTACGAAACTTGGTTTATTACGGACGCATTAACTTATGAAGATTTAGATTTTACTATTCAGGCGGTAGATAAAGTTTCCAAAACATTTTAAACAAAAAAAGACCCGAATACGGGTCTTTTTTTATAAAACAGGATGAAATATTTCAAGTAAATGGATTATTTTTTGTCACCCATATTTGCTGGTTTTCCGTCTTTATGACGCATCATTCTGTTTTTCATTCCGTGATGTCTTTTCCCGTTCATGTCATCCCATTTTTTATATTGCTCCGTAGAAAGAATTTTTTTCATTCTTTCTTTCATAGCAATTTTCTCCTCTAGCATTTTATTTTTTCTTGCAAACATTTCATCAGATGTGGGTTTTGTACTAGAATCTTCGTTAGCTTTCATTTCCTTCATTCTTGCTTGCCTTTTATCACTTTTTTCAGCAATGATTTTACTCATATCTTTCTGTTGTGAAGCATTCAAATCTAATTCTAATGTCATTTTTTTTAACATTAATTGATTTTGTTGTTTCGGAGTGAATTTTTCCATTTCATCTCGATGATGTCGTGATCCTATTTCTTTCTTGTTTTGAGCAAAGCTTGTCATCCCAACAACCAATAAAGCGACAATTATTAATTTTTTCATTTTTATTGTTTTTAAGTTATGGTTATAAGATGCGGATAGTTGACTAAGGTTTAACTGTTAACAAAAATTTGTCATGTAATTATTTAAAAAAAAGAAAAAGAAACAAACATAAGTATGATTGAAGTCATAATCAGTACGCTAATATAATTGGACATTTGTTAAAGAAATTTTAAACTAATTCTTATGTACAAATTATCTTTTTTTGTAGTTGCATTTGTAATGCTAACTTCATGTGGCGATAAAAAAACCAAATCCGAGGAGAATGCTCCAACAACCACTTCATCTGATGAAGGAATGCCTGCAGCGCCAGAAGCTGCTCCAGACGTTTCCACTTATGACCCAAATAGAGGTCTTGGAAAATTTTCGACTGTTGATTTAGGCGATAAACTGGATGTAGCTATGGCTGCTGAAGGGGATAAAATTCAATCTGTAAAATGCTCTTCTTGTCATAAAATGACGGATGAAAAATTAGTTGGACCAGGTTGGAAAGGGGTTACTTCTCGTCATAAACCAGAATGGATTATGAATTTTATAACCAATCCTGACCCGATGATTGATAAAGATCCAAAACTTCAAGCTCAGTTGGAAATTTGTTTAGTTCGTATGCCGAATCAAGCACTTAGCGATAAAGATGCTAGAAACTTATTGGAGTTTATGCGTAAAAATGATGGTGTAAAATAGTTTTTGGCAAACAATTTAATTATATAATAGTAAATATGAAATCAAATATTCATGAACACAATAAAAGCAATAGACACCATGAGTAAAAATAAATTAGTAAAAGTAACTTTTGCAATTATTTTAGCAAGCGCATTCTTTACTTCTTGCAAGCCCAAAGATTCTAGTGATGCCGTAAGTGGTGATGCTGCACAAAAAGTATATGTAGCTCCTGGTAAGTACGATGAATTTTATAATTTTGTTTCTGGAGGATTTAGTGGTCAAATGAGTGTATATGGTTTACCAAGTGCCCGTTTGTTAAGAGTTGTTCCTATTTTTTCCGTAGA
Source organism: Flavobacterium urumqiense (assembly GCF_900108015.1). Lineage (GTDB taxonomy): Bacteria > Bacteroidota > Bacteroidia > Flavobacteriales > Flavobacteriaceae > Flavobacterium > Flavobacterium urumqiense. The sequence continues at coordinate 46,131 of NZ_FNVP01000005.1, forward strand.
TCCTCAAAGTGGTTATGGATATAGCGAGGAAACAAAACCGATGTTAAATACTTCAAATGGATTTGTGCCTTGGGATGACCAACACCATTTAGATATGTCGCAAACCAACGGTGAAGTGGATGGTCGCTGGATTTTTGCCAATGCGAATAACACTCCCAGAATTGCACGTGTTGATTTGAAAACGTTCAAAACGGTGGAGATTATTGAGTTGCCAAACAGTGCAGGAAATCACTCCTCTCCATTTATTACTGAAAACACAGAATATGTGGTGGCAGGAACTCGTTTCAGCGTTCCGCCAGACAATGCCAATGGGGATGTTCCTATTAATACGTATAAGAAAAATTTTAAAGGCTATTTAAGCTTTGTAAAAGTAGGTAAAGAAGGTCAAATGGATATCGCTTTCCAAATAGAAGCTCCCGGTGTAAACTTTGATTTAAGTCACGCTGGAAAAGGCAAATCTCATGGTTGGTTTTTCTTCTCTTGTTACAATACAGAACAGGCCAATACGCTGTTAGAGGTTAATGCTTCGCAAAAGGATAAAGATTTTATCATGGCTGTAAATTGGAAAAAAGCGGAAGAATACATAAAAGCTGGTAAAGGAAAAAAGATAGCTGCAAAATATGCCCACAATACTTGGGATGAAAAAACACATACTGCAAAATCAGAAATTAGAACTTCCGTTTTAGTCCTTGATTCAAAAGAGTTGAAAGACATTTGCTACATGATTCCATGTCCTAAATCTCCTCATGGTTGTGATGTTGATCCTACTGGTGAATATATTGTAGGAAGTGGAAAATTAGCCGCTTTAATTCCTGTATTTAGTTTCGATAAAATACAAAAAGCGATTGCTGCTAAACAATTTGATGGACAATATGAAGGTATTCCAGTTATTAAATACGAAGCTGCTTTGTATGGTGAAGTTAAAAAACCAGGTTTAGGACCGTTGCACACGGAATTTGATGGCAGAGGGAATGCCTACACTACTTTCTTCGTTTCTTCAGAGGTGGTGAAATGGGACATTAAATCATTGAAAATTTTAGACAGAGTACCTGTTTATTATTCTCCTGGACATCTTTCTATTCCTGGTGGAGACAGTAGAAAACCATTTGGTAAATACATGGTTGTTTACAATAAAATTACTAAAGACAGATACTTACCAACAGGACCGGAATTGGCGCAAGCTGCCCAGTTATTTGATATTAGCGGAGATAAAATGAAGCTTTTATTAGATTATCCAACTATTGGTGAACCCCATTATGCACAATCTGCTCCAGCTGATTTAATTAGAAACAATGGTCAGTTGAAATTTTATAAAATTGAAGAAAATAATAATCCTTTTGTAACTAAAGGAGAGAAAGAATCAAAAGTGGTTAGACAAGGGAACAGAGTAGATGTGTACATGACTTCCATCCGTTCTCATTTTGCTCCTGATAATATTGAAGGAATAAAATTGGGTGATGCGGTTTATTTTCACGTTACTAATTTAGAACAAGATTGGGATGTTCCTCATGGATTTGCTATAAAAGGCGCTGATAATGCTGAACTTTTGGTCATGCCAGGTGAAACTGCCACTTTGAAATGGATACCTGAAAAAGTAGGGATTTTCCCTTTCTATTGTACAGATTTCTGTAGTGCATTGCACCAGGAAATGTCAGGATATGTTAGGGTATCGCCTGCAGGAAGCAATGTTCCGCTAACTTTTAGTCTGGGAACTAACTTACCTGCCACCAAGTAATTATAAATTTTAAATAAAAAGGGAACATAATTATTATGTTCCCTTTTTTAAATCAACAATCATGAACAATTCAAAAATTTCAACACTTTCAAAAGGCGTGCTTTTGTTAGTGATGGTGCTATTGGTGTCTTCTATTTTTGTTCCAATGTGGCGAATTGAGTTAACTGCACCGCAATATCCGGAAGGATTAGTACTTAAATTACATGCCGATAAAATTGCTGGGGATGTTGATATTATCAATGGATTAAACCATTATATAGGAATGAAAACCCTGCATAAAGAAGATTTCGTTGAGTTTACGGTGTTGCCCTATATATTTGTATTTTTTGCTGTTTTTGCTTTGGCGACAGCTATTTTTGCAAAGAAAAAAGTACTTTATGTTTTATTCATTTCACTTATACTTTTTGGAGCTTTAGCCGCTGTCGATTTTTACAGATGGAATTATGAATACGGACATAATTTAGATCCAAATGCGGCGATCCAAGTACCCGGAATGTCATATCAACCACCGATGCTAGGCTATAAGCAATTACTGAATTTTGGTGCTTATTCTATTCCTGATATTGGCGGATGGCTGTTGATCGCTTCTGGATTTTTATTATTTATTATTGTTATAAAAGAATCCAATCTTTTGCAAAAATTTAAAAAGCCTAAAACTGCAACAGCTCTGTTATTCTTTTTGTCTTTGTTCTTTTTATCCTGCGCGGATAATACCAAAGCGGTTCCCATAAAATTAAATGTGGACAGTTGCGATTTTTGTAAAATGAGTATTGCTGACGGCAAATACGGAGCAGAAGTTCTGACCGAAAAAGGAAGAACTTATAAATTTGACGATATTATGTGCATGATGAATTATTGTAAAGAAAATTTAAACACAAAAATCAGTTGGTATTACGTTCATGATTTTACTCAGGATAATGTTTTAATTCCTGCTCCAACGGCTCATTTCATTTCAGGAGGTACTATTAAAAGTCCAATGAGAGGAGGAGTTGTTGCTTTTTCATCAGAGAAGGATGCTAAGGAATTTGGAACTAAATTAAACGCCGAACTCATTACTTGGGATGCTATTTTGAAAAAATAAATGCATTATTATTAATACAATTTTCGATCAGAAATAATGAAAATAGTTCTCTATATATGTTTGTTGTTTTCTTCTTTACTTTATGCCAATGTGATTGAAGTAGGTCCCACTAAACCTATAAAATCAATTAAAAAAGCCATTTCTTTAGCTAAAGTTGGAGATACAATAATGGTTCATCAAGGATTGTATAAGGAAGGAAATATAATCATCAATAAAAAGATTGTCTTTCTGGGTAAAAACTTACCTGTTTTAGATGGGCAAAAAAAATATGAAGTACTTTCTATTAAAGCGGATAGCGTAGTTGTAGATGGTTTTAAAGTTATAAAATCTGGTTATGCTACATTAGAAGATCCTTGCGGAATAAAAGTATACAACAGGAATGATGTTGTTATTCAAAACAATGTTCTGGATGATAATTTCTTTGGAATTTACATTCAAAATGGAAGGCGTTGTATCATTAAAAATAATAGACTTGTTGCGTACGGAACAGAAGAACAAAAATTAGGAAATGGAATTCATTGTTGGAAAAGTGACAGCCTGCAAATTATTGGTAACACTATTTCGGGACATCGAGATGGGATTTATTTTGAATTTGTAACCAATTCGATAATCTGGAGGAATATTTCAACCAGAAATATTCGCTACGGTTTGCATTTTATGTTTTCTAATGATGATGCGTATATTTCCAATATTTTCAAGAATAACGGAGCCGGTGTAGCCGTAATGTTCACCAAAAACGTGAAGATGTTTAATAATTTTTTTGAAGAAAACTGGGGCGATGCCGCTTACGGATTGTTCCTAAAAGAAATCTCAGACAGTTATATTATTGGAAACAAATTCAGCAAAAACACTTCAGGAATTCACATGGAAGGAACCAACCGAATTCAAGTTGAAAAAAATGTTTTTGAAGCTAATGGTTGGGGAATGAAAATCCTGGCGAGTTGCTCCGATAATGTAATAAAAAACAATAATTTTTTAGGCAATACTTTTGATATAAGTACCAATGGAAGTTTGGTCCTCAATACATTCAACAATAATTATTGGGATAAATATGAAGGCTATGATTTAGACAAAAATGGAGTGGGCGATGTCCCTTTTCATCCCTTGAGTTTATTTGCGGTGCTTACCGAAACCAATCCTTCTGCCATGTTACTTTTTCGAAGTTTCATGATCACACTTCTGGATAAATCAGAAAAGATTTTGCCTAGTATCACTCCCGATAATTTCATTGATAATTCCCCCTTAATGCATTCTTTAGCTTTATGATTGAAATAAAAAATTTAAACAAAAAATTCGGAAAATTAGAAGTTTTAAGCGATGTGAATCTTACTTTCAAAAAAGGAGAATGCATTGCACTAATTGGACCTAATGGTTGTGGTAAAACGACGTTGATAAAAACTATTTTAGGAATGGTAATTCCTACCAAAGGCGATGTTTTATTTAATGAAAAGTCTATACTCAAAGAATATTTGTATCGGGAACAAATAGGATATATGCCTCAAATTGGACGTTATCCGGATTATATGACTATTGGTCAAATTATTGAAATGATTAAAAAAATCCGAAATTCAAATCAGACTTTGGACGAAGATTTATTAAAGGCTTTTGACCTCGAAAAAATATTTGGCAAACAAATGCGGACACTTTCCGGAGGAACGACCCAAAAAGTGAGTGCTACATTAGCTTTTTTATTTAATCCTGAGGTGTTGATTTTAGATGAACCAACGGCAGGTTTAGATCCTTTGGCTTCCGAAATATTGAAAGATAAAATTATTAAAGAGAAAGAAAAGGGCAAACTCATTTTGATTACGTCCCATCTATTAAGCGAATTAGACGATATGATTACGCAGATTATTTTCATGCAAGACGGAAAAGTTCATTTTCATAAAACGATTGCTGATTTACTGGAATCGACTAATGAACAAAAAATATCAAAAGCAATTGCAAAAATTCTCAAAAGCCAAAGCAATGAATAGAATTATCAGAATTATTTTTTTAGATATTTTAAAAAACAAAATTATATTAGCATATACTATAATTTTGGGCATACTTTCATGGAGCTCATTTGGGTTAGAAGATAACTCTGCCAAAGGATTGCTTACCATTTTGAATATAATTTTATTTACCGTTCCGTTAGTTTCTATCCTTTTTGCGACCATCTATTTATACAATAGTTCCGAGTTTATAGAACTTCTATTGAGCCAGCCTATTAAACGAAAAAAGATATGGTTGAGTTTGTTTCTTGGATTGTCTTTGTCAATGATTTTGGCCTTTTTTATTGGTGCGGGAATACCGTTATTAGTGTACTCGGCAGATTCTGTCGGGTTGATGATGCTGGTTGTAGGATGTTTGATTTCGCTGGTTTTTGTGGCATTGGCGTTCTTGAGTTCTATTCTTACAAGAGATAAATCAAAAGGAATTGGAATTGCCATAATGAGCTGGTTGTATTTTGCTTTGCTTTTTGATGGAATTGTATTGTTTTTATTGTTCCAATTTTCAGATTATCCCATAGAAAAAGCAATGGTTGCCGTAACGGCGTTAAGTCCAATTGATTTAGCCCGAATTCAAATTTTATTACAACTTGACGCATCAGCAATGATGGGTTATACAGGAGCTATTTTCAAAAATTCTTTCGGCACTTCATTAGGACTGTTAATTTCATTTCTGTTATTATGCTCTTGGGTAATTATTCCGTTTTTCATATCATTAATAAAATTTAAAAACAAAGATTTATGATGTTTAAAGAAATTCTTCAGAAATTAGAAAACGCCGTAAACCCGGTGGCGCAGGTTGTACAGAACACCTCTTGCAGTAAAGTGATAGTTATTGCTTTCAAAAAAGGAATGATACTCAAAGAACATAAAACAGATATTCCTGCTAAATTATTAGTGATAAAAGGGAATGTGATCTATAAAGAGCAAAATCAACAAGAAGAACTCTTTTTATATGATGAAAAAGATATTCCGGCCGCAGTTCTTCATTCCGTTGAAGCTATCGAAGACAGTTTGTGTTTATTATTTAAAGGATAAAATCTCCAAATGAAAACAGATATAAAGAACAGAGCTGACATCGAGAAACTCATAAATACCTTTTACGGTAAAATAAAAATCGATACCAAAATTGGTTATTTTTTCACAGAAGTTGCTCATGTGAACTGGGAGAAACATTTGCCTAGAATGTATGATTTCTGGGAAAATATTATGTTTTCTACAGGTGATTTTGTCGGGAATCCTATGGCTAAACACAAAGAATTACATCAGAAAAGTACGATGACCAAAGCTCATTTCCAGCATTGGAATGCCTTGTTTGATGAAACAGTTGATGAATTATTTGCTGGGGAAAAAGCAGAGGAAATAAAACAAAGAGCTGAAAATATAGCAACGGCCATGATGTATAAAACATTAGGTTAAAAATACTTTTATAAAAAAAAGCGTGAACTGTTAATTCACGCTTTTTTCAACTGAGTAAGAAGAATTAATAATTTTATTTAGGAAGCAATACTTCATTTATTACATGGATAATTCCATTTGATGTTGTGATAGATGCTACTATTTCGGAACCATTTACATATACTTTGTCTCCTTTTTTGGTGATTTTTACTTTACCGCCATTCACTTGCTCAAACTCTTGGCCGTCCTGCATATACTCTGTTTTTAACGTACCAACGTAAGTGTGGTATTCTAATATATTTTTCAAATCATCTTTTTTCTCGGGTTTTAATAATCCCTCAACGGTTCCCTTTGGAAGTTTATCAAAAGCGGCATTTGTTGGAGCAAAAACGGTAAATGGGCCTGCATTGCTTAAAACGTCAACCAGACCGGCCGCTTTTACTGCTGTAACAAGAGTAGTGTGATCTTTGCTTCCGGAAGCCGTTTGAACAATGTTTGGACTAGATGAATCGTCCTTCACGGCAGATTGTCCCACACTTTGAGAAGGTGTCTCTTCTGTGGTCGTTGGAGCCGCAGTAGCACTGTTTTGTTTGCAGCTAAATGCAGCTAAGAAACTAACGACTAATAATAATTGAATAGATTTTTTCATAATAAGGTTACTTAAGTTTTGTATAACAAAGTACTTTATTATCAACGCTTTATTATATGAGTGAAATCATAAAGGAGGATTGTTTTTGACTTTTTTTATAGAAAAATAAGCTGTGAATCCTATTCCGAAAAGCAAAATGACTGCTACCGCAAAAAGAAGCTCATTTACATAAGGAATAATGGTGTAACTAAACGATGCAACACCTTGAACGGCCAAAACTAACTCGTTTAATAAAACGCCAATTGAAAACAGGAACAATCCAATTTTTATTCTTTTACTGATAAATATCAGGTGATTGGCATAAATGTAAAACAATAAAAATAAGCTAATTACGGCTAATAAAACTAAATGCAAGTACGCAATTACAATGGGTCTGAAACCAAAAGCCAAATCACTTATAACAGGAACGGTGGAACCCAACTGAAGCAATAATTTTATACTCAATGCTACAGTTGCAATGAGCAAAATGTAACGCAGTAATGGGGAGAAGTTTTTCAAAAAATCTTTTTTGGCCGGTATTAAAATATAAAGAAGTTTAAACCAGGCAAAAACCTGAACTATTGCAGCAAGAACGGTAAGTATATAGAGTAAAACGGGTAAATCCTGCCATAGCGTTGATAAAAAATAAGCCGGAATACAAGCAACTGCTAATAGTTTATAGGATGTTTCGTAAAATGGATTTTCTGATTTTTTTAAGTTTAAGAATCCAAAAATTAGACCCATACCACCAAAGAAAAACCAACCATTGTATTGAAAATGAAGAAAGTAATAGATAGAAGATAAATAATAATCTTGAACAATATTCTTACTCGCCATCATGTAAGCCAAATAAAATGTGCCGAATGAGGAAATGATATTAAAAAAAATAGCGGCTTTGAACCAATATGTAGATAATAAATCGCTGTCTATTTTTCTTAAATCTTTTATGTAATAATAGCCAAAAACATAAGAAATAAAAATAGAAGCTGTAGACGCTATTATAGAAAACAGTCCGTAGCCTTCAATAATAAAAGAGACTAGCATTATATAAGAAATAATCAAGTTGGCAATAATTATTTTTCGGTATTTGTTTACTTGAAAATAAGCTGTTTTGTTTTGAAGGTAATAGACCATCAAAGTCATCAAAGTATGACTGACCCAACCGGAAAATGCAAAATGGGAATGGGAATGCTGCAGGTGTTTTTGGTCTAAATAAGGAAATTCGAAACCAATTTTATAACGCATCAAAACGCCTAATGTGGCTACAATACAGAGATTCAACAACGATAATTTTAACCAAAACTTTATATTTAATTTCATCCTAATAATATATTTTATGATTGACAATCTCTAGTTTATCGCAAGTGTTCATCTTGCATAAAACGCGAATCACTGTTTCTACTCTCAAACCGGTGAAATTTGCAATTTCCTGCCGCGTGTAAGGAATTAATACTTTCTCGTTACAGCATTCGGATTTTTTCTTGTGTGTATTCAAAAAAGCGACAATTCTAAACTCGGGTTTTTGATTTATAATCTCTTTTGAAGTGTTTGATTTAGAATGGATTTTGTTTGCAAGTAAAAGCAAAAAGGATTTTTGAATGGACGGATATTCGTCAAGAATTTTTAAGAATTTGTCTTTCGATAACTTTATGATTGTACTGTCCTGAATAGTAATTGCTTTTGATGGATAAGGCTGATCAATAAATAATGGTGGTTCGCCAAAACTCTCTCCTTTACAAAAAAGACCTTGTGTAAACTCTTTTCCTTCATCATTAGAATTAAACATTCTGACGCTTCCTTCAATGATTTGGTAATAAAAGTGAGCCACTTCATCCTCATCAAAAATGATTTCATTTTTTTTGTATTTTTTGGCTACAGCACCCCAGGAGAAAAGTAAATCTATGTCTATTTGCATGGTTTTTTTGAATTATTTTTTTTCTTCTGAACTATACATAAATTAAAAACAGACCAATAATCCTATAAATGTACAATAATTTTCCATATGATTTAAATCATAAAAAAGTGGAATTAATTATTTTTTATTTGTTTTTTTAACGATATGGTATTTATAATTAATTATTTTTCTTAAAACTACCTTTATTCTCATTTCTTATTATAGATTGTTGAACGATTAAATTACCAATAGTAATCATATTGTACAATTCGTAAAGCTCGCTACAAATTTCATTGTTTTTGCTTATTGTTTTTACTTCGTCTTGCCATTGCATCAGTTTTTCTTTTGCTTTAAGCAAATCACTGTCATAACGCACAATTCCGGCATTTTGACGCATTAAAAGTTGCAATTCGGTTTTTATCTTCACAATATAATCGGAACTTATTTTAGGTTTTTTGCCTAATTTCCAATCGGAAAGAATAGGGTTTAAATCCTTTTTTTTTAAAGTAGTGTCTACCAAATAATTATAAATTTTGTCCGAATACACCAAAGCTTCCAGCAAAGAGTTGGATGCTAGTCTATTCGCGCCATGCAAACCAGTTCTGGAACATTCTCCACAAGCAAATAAATTATCGATAGCCGTTTTCCCGTTTTTATCAACTACAATTCCTCCACAAAGATAATGTTGAGCTGGAACCACCGGAATCCAATCTTTTGTAATATCAACTCCAATGCTTTTGCATCGTTCGTAAATCATAGGAAAGTGTTTCATAAAAGCCTCTAAATCCAAATGTGTGCAATCTAAATAAACACATTCGTCACCTGATTTTTTGAGTTCCAAATCGATACTTTGAGAAACAATATCCCGAGAAGCCAGTTCCGCTCTCTTATCATAATCGAGCATAAATCGATTGCCGTTTTTAGTGCGCAAATACGCTCCAAAACCTCTAACTGCCTCCGAAATTAAAAACTTCGATCCAATGGAAGTGTCGTACAATGCGGTAGGATGAAATTGAATAAATTCCATGTCTTTAATGGTCGCATTCGCCCGAAAAGCCATCGCAATTCCATCGCCTGTTGCAATTATAGGATTAGTGGTGTGTCCGTAAAGATGCCCAATTCCGCCAGTGGCAAGAATCGTAAAATCAGATTGGAAGGTGATAATTTCATTTGTTTTTTGATTTAAAACAAAAGCGCCCAGACACTGATTATCTTCTGTGATCAGATCCAGTGCAAAATGGTGATCTAAAACCGTAATATTTCCTTTTTGATGCACTTGGTCTAAAATAGTGCGTTCAATTTCTTGGCCGGTTTGATCTTTATGGTGTACAACCCTGTTTTGGGAATGTCCGCCTTCTTTGCCTAAATCAAAATTTCCTTTGGCAGTTTTATCAAATTTGGCGCCCCATGCTATGAGTTCTTTTAATCGTTTTGGGCCCTCGGTAACAACTATTTTAACGACTTCAACATCACACAAACCATCACCGCAAATGAGGGTGTCGTCAATGTGTTTTTGATAGGAATCTTCGGTTTCGTCAGTAACTATGGCAATCCCGCCTTGCGCATATTTTGTATTGGATTCATCGGCATTTGACTTGGTTACAATAGTCACTTTTTTGTTGGGAAAACAATCTGCAATTTTTATGGCAAAAGTCAATCCGGCGACTCCTGAACCAATGATTAAGTAATTCGTAGTAATCATTATTTGGATAATTCTAGCATTCGTTCAATAGGAAGCAATGCTTTTTTTCTAATATATTCCGGAACGATAATTTCGGGAGTTTCATGAAGCAAACAGTCATAAACTTTTTGTAACGTATTCATTTTCATGTAGCCACATTCGCTGCAAGCGCAGGTATTATCCTCTTTTGCAGGAGCCGGAATCAATATTTTATGTGGCACTTCCTGTTGCATTTTGTGAAGAATTCCCGCTTCAGTAGCGACGATAAACTTATTGTTTGGGTTTGTTTTTACGTAATCAATCATTCCGGCTGTCGAACCAATGTAACTGGCGGTTTCCAGAATATGCGTTTCAGATTCGGGATGCGCAATGATTTTAGCATCGGGATGCAGTTTGTGGACTTCTATTAATTTATCCAAAGAAAAAGCTTCATGTACCACACAAGAACCGTCCCAAAGTAACATGTCACGCCCCGTTTTGCTGATGATATATTTTCCTAAATTCTTATCTGGAGCAAAAATAATTGGAGTGTCTTTTGGTATTGCTTCTACGATTTTTACCGCATTAGATGACGTGCAAACAATGTCGCTTAACGCCTTAATCTCGGCAGAACAATTTACATAGGTAATAACAATATGATCGGGATGCTGGTCAATAAATTTCTGAAACAAATCAGGAGGACAGGATTCGGCAAGAGAACATCCTGCTTTCAAATCGGGTAAAATTACTTTTTTGGTCGAGTTTAAAATTTTTGCGGTTTCGGCCATAAAATGGACGCCGGCAAAAAGAATAATATCTGCATCTGCTTTCATGGCTTCTATTGACAATCCTAAACTATCTCCCACATAATCTGCTACATCCTGAATAGCGGCTTCCTGATAATAATGGGCTAAAATAACCGCATTTTTCTCTTTTTTTAATGCCAATATTCGTTCTTTAAGACTATTCATACTTTTAATTTTTCTGGTTTTACTATTTAAATGCTACTGCTAAATTTAAAATCAGGTATTTATGCTAATCAACGGTTGGAATGTGCCGTTAGGCACTGAATTTCAGTAGAGAAATGAATTAGAACAGATTTAGCGTGTTGTAGGGTATACACTACCAAATTTAAAACCTAATTACTACCTATATTTAGTGCCTAACGACACAAAAAAAAAGACTTTCAACCCTTTCGCAGTATTTCTTATTTTTCTGTTTTTAAGTTGCTTTAAAAGCTATAAAAGTACTTTAATAACAGGCTACTGGATATGATATTTATCAGGTTTTAAACTATTCCCTTTTACGATATTTGTGATCTATTTAATAAATTATTTAATGCATGACAACAACTAAACCATTACATACTTTTCATATTCCCGTGATGGGACTTGCTTACACAATAGACAGTCCAATTCGAGTGGCAAAGTATGGGATATCCTCTGTGATTTCGATTATAGATGATGATCTGATAGAAAAAATGAATGCTTTTTACAGCGAAAAATTAAGCCTTCCATATCAGGAGATTTCTCAAAAAATGCACGATTATCGTGCAGAGCGCATTACGTCGTATCTAAATTTGGTAGACAAAATCGTAAAAGACAAATTCGAGAATTTTAAGAATGAACTGGCTGAAAGTAAATTGGCGTTAGAGAATTATATTGCCATGTTGCCCAACAAGTCGGAGATAAAAAAAGGACTTCAGAATTTAATGGATGACGGAATTGCCTTTAAAGAAAATATCAAAAATTATCTTGAAAATAATTTGAGCGCGGGTGCCATTGATGTAAATATTATGACCAAAGTCGATAAGGACAATTTCATTAAAGACGAACAATTACCGGTAGCTTTTAATGATGCTCATGCTTCACTTCGTGGTTTTGCCAATAGCAACTTAACTTCTTCTGTAGTACTTTCGGCAGGAATGAATCCAAGATTGTACAGTTATTTCGAAAATTTCGATGTCTTTTTCCCGGACAGCAATAATACTTTAAAGAAGAAAATAATTCTAAAAGTGAGCGATTTCCGTTCGGCAATGATTCAAGGGAACTTCTTGGCCAAAAAAGGACTTTGGGTTTCTGAATACCGAATTGAATCCGGATTGAACTGTGGCGGACACGCTTTTGCTACTGATGGGTATCTGTTAGGTCCTATTTTGGAAGAATTCAAACAGAAAAAAGAACAATTGATCCAGTCTGCGCATGATTTAATGGTGAAAGCTTTAGCGCAAAAGGGAATGCACGTTCCGGAACAGCCATTGGAATTAAAAATTACTGTTCAGGGCGGAGTTGGTACAGCCGAAGAACATGACTTTTTATTGGATTATTATCATGTGGATTCTGTAGGTTGGGGATCTCCATTTTTATTGGTTCCCGAAGCCACTTCTGTAGATGAAGCAACTCGTAAATTATTGGCAAAAGCCAAAGAAGAAGATTTATACCTGAGTCATATTTCTCCTTTGGGAATTCCTTTTAATACCTTGAGAGGAACAACTAATGAGCACTTAAAGGAAAAACGTATTCATGATAATAATGCAGGAAGTTCTTGTCCGAAAAAGTTTTTGGCGTTAAGCAAAGAATACGGGGCAAAGGGAATTTGTTCTGCTTCCAAAAAATTCCAAGATTTAAAATTAGAGGAATTAGACAGTAAGAAAGATACTTTGACTGCCGAAATGTTCGAAAATGCTAAAAACAAAATCACCGAAAAATCCTGTCTTTGTGTTGGTTTAGCCAATGCTTCTTATCTGGAAAATGACATTAAGATTAAAGGACAGGCGCAAGGTGTTGTCATTTGTCCTGGGCCTAATATGGCTTATTTTGACCATGAAGTTTCACTTTCTGAAATGGTGCAGCACATTTATGGAAACACTTCGGTGTTGACTGTCACCAATCGTCCGAATATGTTTGTCAAAGAATTGAAAATGTATTTGGATTATTTAAAGAACGAAATTGTAACGGTTTCTGCCGAAATTACGGCACCGCAAATAAAAAAATGGAACTTGTTCAAGAATAATTTGGCGGAAGGAATCGGGTATTATCAATCTCTGTTCTCTTCATCGGATGCTGCTGAAAACAACAATCAAAGTACACAATACCTGTTGCATTTTTATAAAGAGGAATTGTTTGGTATTAAAATTCCGGAATTGAAATTGACATAAAGTATATTTCAATGTAGTTTTAAAAAATAAACCTTCTTCACATTCGTTTTTCGAAAGGTGAAGAGGGTTTTTTGATAAGTCCGTAAAGAGTTTTTATTTTAAAAGGATGAAGAAATAATAACTTTAATTATTGTTGTTGTTGCTTATGTTTGGGGACACGGATTTCAAATCCGCGCTATCAAATCCGTGACATCGGGGCTACAAAACCGCGCTGTCGGGTTTTTATTGTTGATCATAATTTAGTCCACCATTAAAACTATCATTTATATAGTCAGTGATTTCTGGGTAATAAATACTAGAACTTGTAGTTCCCATAAAAATATAAGAACTAGCAAAATAAAAATGTGAATTTATATTTTTGTCTGGTCTAATAAATCTATTCTTTAATTTTACATTAAGATAAGGGTACATTATAGATTTTTTATTATCATCGTAGTATGCTAATAAACCATCTTCGAGACTTAATATTAGATTGTGTTTTTGCCAAGGTTGTATGTCGTCATCATATAGATCGTCAATATCTGCACTAATATTATCTATGTTAAAATTTAGTTTATTACAAATGAGAATTGAAAAAATATTGTCATAAGGATAATTCATAGCGTCAAACATACCTTCATTATCCCTTTTAATCTTAACAGGATTTGACATATTCTCTTTTAATCTTTTATTTCTAGCTAATTTATTTAATGCAGATTTAAGATCATTTTTACTGAGGTCAGATTTGACTTCAACTATACCAGTAATTGTTTCAACAGTATAAAACTTCTGTCTTTCGCTATTTTCTATTAAAGGTGTATTGTTTCTATCATAAATAATCAGATCAATTTGTGTGCTAACGTCACCTTTATCAGTAATAATAAAGCCACTTCCTATATCTAATCTCATAGGAATTATTGATCTTAAAAAATCTTTACAAATTTGCTCTCGGTGCGTACCAAATTCACCAGGATGAATTAAACGATTTAATTTCTCGGAATAGAATATATTGCGAGATGTTTCCTTAAAAGAGTACTTAAAGAATTCTATCTTTTCTTCTAAAATTTTATTAAAAATTAAATTGCTCATTGTTCCGTTTAAAATAATTGCCAACTTTTATATACCAGCCATAGATTGGCTAGAATCCAACCAAAACCGGATGGCTTTATTTTGTAAATATAAGATTACTTTTGGTTAATACCGCAAGAAAGTATCTCCTGATTTTATTCCCATTGCTAATTCTTCCAGATTGGTGTTTTCGAGCATGAAAGCCAATTCGTTTTTGATAGCCTTGAATTTATCATGAACTGGACAAGGGTGATCTTCGGAGCAGTGACTTAATCCTAGACCGCAACCGGTAAAAACGCGATCTCCATCTAGTGCCGTTACAATTTGGGATAGTTTTATTTGGCTCATGGTTTCTTTTGGAATTTCAAATCCGCCACCAACTCCTTTAATAGAATGGATAATATTATTCCTGGATAGTATCTGTAAAATTTTGGCCGTAAAGGCCTCGGGAGAATCTATTTTTTTAGCAATATCTCTAAGCCCAACTCTATTATTTTGATAGGATTCGGATGCTATAAAAATGGTGGCGCGAATTCCGTATTCACAGGTTTTAGAAAACATAATTGTTTTTTTACAAATTTATAGAAATAAGTGCTATCCTTTATTCTTTGTGTTGGCTATTTTTTAAATCCAAAAAGGATCATCGTTATTCTCTGTAAAAGACTCTTCAGTATGAATTTCTTTAATTTTAGCCAATTGGTCTTGGGTGGCTATTTTTTGAATTTCAACAAATAAAATGCGTTCCTCAAAACGAATGTGTGCTTCCAATTCTTCTTCAATGAGTACTAAAGACTTTTCTATATTGGTAGTTTGCTTGAATAAACGTTTCAAACGACGATGTTCCGTCAACGATCTTTTTACAAGGTCGTTTTCTGCACCTAAAATGGGAAAGACGTACTTTTCTTCCATTTCGAAATGCGGTTTTAAATGCGTTTTGTAAAACCAGTCCGAATATTTTTTGATGCGATCGGGTTCAATTTGCTTTGAAAAACCGGTTCGTATTTTCCAACACAATTGCAAACCATGATGATGATCGTGGCTTAAAGGTTGTAGTTCCGGAGCTCTTTTTAATGGTTTATTTGATATCATGAGGTATAAATTTAAAACCCGCCAAAACGGATGTAAGAGCCAAAAATGAGCATCAATACACCAATTGTCGTTACGGATAGTATGTGAAAAGCCATTTCAGGCAATTTGTCTGGATTATTTTTAAGTTTGGGAATTACCCTAAACTGTGCGCTCAAGGCGAAGGCTGCCGTCAAAAACAATAAAAGTAATTTTGTTGAAACTACTTTCTCAACAGGAGTGGCAAACTGAAACCAATATTCGATGCTAACGCCGTATTTGTACGCCATTAAAATTCCGGTAACGACCAGTAAAACCAATGCTGTCATTCCTACAGGCTCATACTTTTTTTCGTAATTTAAAATAATGCTCGGGTCTTTCTCTTTAAGGGCTTGTGGCAAATGACCAAAGACCAACAACAAATGGCCGCCAACCCAAACTGTAGCACTTAAAAGATGGATAATTAACAAAAAATGATGGTTCATGTAAAATTTTATTTGTTTTTAAAGATACGCTTTTGTCAGCAACTTTACTTTAGAATCAACCTCTAAAATGTACTTTAATGCGTGCGCTTGAAAGATTTTCCTTTTCCAATTCCCTAACAGAATAGCCCAATTTTTTTAACGTGTTCGCTCCATTTACAAAATGCTGGATGTAATAATTTCCCTGATAGTTTTGCTGTTCTAAATATCGTATCATGGCTTGCATGTGATTCGTATCTATCAAATCTGAATGTACCGTGGTGCGAACTTCAAACGGAAGCCCACTTTCTAATAATAAATGCAACGATTTTTCAAAAGGGAGAAAAAGATTGGACTGCGTTATCTTTTCAAAATGTATAGGCATGGCTTTAAAATCCAGCGCCACATAATCGATCAATTGATTTTCAAGTAATTGTTGCAAAACTTCAGGTCGTGATCCATTGGTGTCA
Organism: Flavobacterium urumqiense; assembly: GCF_900108015.1. Taxonomy (GTDB): domain Bacteria; phylum Bacteroidota; class Bacteroidia; order Flavobacteriales; family Flavobacteriaceae; genus Flavobacterium; species Flavobacterium urumqiense. The sequence continues at coordinate 62,718 of NZ_FNVP01000005.1, forward strand.
ATTTTTACTAAAAAGCCCATTTTTTTAACTTCGGTTATGAGTTGAATGCTGTTTTTATGCAATAAACATTCGCCTCCGCTAAAAACCACCGCGTCCAGCAAATTTTTTCTGGAATGAAGAAAAGTGAGCACTTTTTCGAATGAAATTGTTCCTTTTCCAAGCACAATTTCAGGATTGTAACAATACAAACAACGCATATTACAGCCTGCAAACCAAAGAATGCAAGCTGATTTATGCGCATAATCTAATAAAGTAAAAGGCGTTATGCTGTAAATGGGTTTACTAACATTTTCCTTCACTGAAATGAGTTCGCTGTTTGTGTTCTCCTTTTTTTCCAATATTGAAACTTTCTACGGGTCTGTGATAGCCCATTACTCTTGTGTATACTAAACATTTTGTTCTCAAATGTTGGTTTTGTTCTAAAATAGGATTAGTTTCTGTTTTCATATTTTTTTATGGTTTAAAAAATTAAAATTATTTTTTGAACCATTAAGAAATTTAAGTGTGATTTGGCTTGATGAAACTTAATTTCTTAATGGTTTTAAAGTTTTATAACTCAACTTTAAATTTTGAACTTTTTTCTTCAATTAGAATTTCATCACATTTCGGGCAATATTCGTGTTCACCATTCAAATACCCATGAACTGGACATACACTAAACACGGGCGTAACGGTAATGTATGGCAATTTAAAATTGGATATCACTTTCTTCACAAACTGTTTGCAGGCTTCGGGAGAACTGATTTTTTCACTCATATACAAGTGTAAAACCGTTCCTCCAGTATATTTGCATTGTAATTCATCTTGCAAAAACAACGCTTCAAAAGGATCTTCGGTGTGATCCACCGGAATCTGGGAACTGTTTGTATAATAAATATTGTCTCCTTGTCCGGCTTGTATAATGTTTGGAAAACGTTTTTTGTCTTCCTTGGCAAATCGGTAGGTAGTTCCTTCCGCTGGTGTGGCTTCCAGATTGTATAAATTTCCGGTTTCTTCCTGGAATTCTTTCATTCGATTCCGAATATGCTCCAAGATTTCTGATGCAAATTCGATTCCTGACGATGAAGTAATAGCGTCTTGATTTCCGGTAAAATTTGCAATCATTTCGTTCATTCCGTTTACACCAATGGTCGAAAAATGATTTCTGAAATGCTGTAAATACCGTTTGGTGTACGGATACAAACCTCGGTCGTACATTTCTTGGATAAACACTCTTTTTTTCTCCAAAGTAGATTTAGAAATATATAATAACCGATCTAATTGTTTGAATAATTCTTGTTTGTTTCCTTTGAATAAATAACCCAAACGCGCCATATTAATGGTCACTACGCCAATGCTTCCTGTCATTTCCGCACTTCCAAAAAGTCCGTTTCCTCGTTTTAACAGTTCTCTTAAATCGAGTTGTAAACGACAGCACATACTGCGAACGGCATTCGGTTTATACGCATTTTCGTTTTCTGTTTTATTGCCATTTTCATCCAAAATATATTGACTTCCAATGAAATTCTGGAAATAAGAAGAACCGATTTTGGCTGTATTTTCAAATAGTAAATCGGTATTTTCGCCATCCCAATCAAATTCTTCGGTAATGTTTACTGTTGGAATAGGGAAAGTGAACGGTTGTCCGTTGGCATCGCCTTCGGTCATTACGGTGTAATACGCTTTGTTGATAAGGTTCATTTCCTTTTGAAAATGTTCGTAACGCAATTCGGTTACTTTTGTAACACCTCTTTCCCTAGCTCGCAATAAGAGATCATAATCAAAATTATTTTCGAAAAAATGAAAGTCGTTTTTCGTTGGAATTTGGGTTTTCAAATCATCGGGAACAACCCAGTCCAAAGTAATATTTGTGAAAGGCGATTGTCCCCAACGCGCCGGAACATTCAAATTGTAAACAAAACTGCGAACGGCTTTCAAGACATCCTCAAAAGACAAATCATCTTTGAAAACATAAGGCGCCAAATAGGTATCAAACGAACTGAAGGCTTGCGCTCCGGCCCATTCGCTTTGTAAAATCCCAAGGAAATTTGCCATTTGTCCCAAAGCCTCTCTAAAATGCGAAGGCGCTTTGCTTTCCACGCGTCCGCGAACACCATTAAAACCATCGTTGAGCAGCACCCGCAGGCTCCAACCGGCACAATATCCGGTCAAACAATCCAAATCATGGATATGAATGTCGCCATTGCGATGCGCATAACCCTCTTCTTTTGTATATACTTTATCGAGCCAATAATTAGCAATAATTTTTCCGGCAACATTGTTGACCAATCCCGCATTAGAGTAGGAGGTATTGGCATTTGCATTGATGCGCCAATCCGTTTGTTCAATGTATTCTTCGATGGTTTGCGTGCTGTCAACATAAGTGGTGTCTTCGTTTAAGCCATTTACATGTTCGCGTTGCAATTTGCGAGTATGTCTAAACAACATAAAGGAACGCATGACTTCGAAATATTGTTTTTCAAAAAGGTTTTTCTCGATTAAATCCTGAATTTCCTCAACGGCCCAGGTTTCTTTGGATTGTAAATCCTGAATAATTTTTTCGAAAAGAATTTCATCAAATGCTATGGAAACACTCTGAAAGCTTTTTTCAATTGCGTCTTTTATTTTGAAAAGCTCAAAAGGTTTGTATTCGCCGTTTCTTTTGATAACATATTTTTCCATAGCACGTGATGATTTTAAATTATAGAATTGGAGTGTATTTTATTCTTGTTCGGAGAATTTTTTTTCTAAAAGCATCGCGCTTGGAAACAAAATGTTGTTTTCCAAATGAATGTGTTTGTGTAAATCCTGCTCAAAATCAGCTAACATGGCATAAGTCACACGAAACGTACTGCAACCATCGGCCGGTGGCGTATAATTATTGGTTAATGCTGCTATTTTAACAAAACGATCGCCTTCGGTTTCATGCTCTTGCATCATCATGGCAATTGGGTTTTTAACAGTTCCAAATTGTGGTTTCGCAATTTGTTCCTCTGCAAGCGCTGCTTTTGCCATTTTTTTGATAAAAGGAAACAGCATCAGTTCTTCTTTTTTCATGTGTTGCGCTAATTCGCCTGCACAACCAATAAAGAGTTCATTGATTTCGAATAATTCAGGATGATTTGCGCCATGTACTTTGCACAGTTTATCTAAAAAAGGAAGTAAAATTTGCGTTTTTTCTTCTACATAACGGTGATGCGTTTTCTCAATATAATCGGCCAACAAGTCCAAAGGCCATGTTTTAAAATCAATAGCACTGTCATTTTTGGTTGCCAAAACCGTGTTTATCTGGTTCATTAATTGATCCGTATCAACGCCTTTTTTTTCGCAAGCTTCCTCGATTGTTCTATTGCCTTTGCAACAGAAATCTATTCCATATTTTGAAAATATTGCTGCGGTTCTAAAATCTTTTGCAACGTATTCTCCAATTGTTATTTTCTCTAAAGTTTCCATAAGATCTGTTTTCGATTAAAATTTATTTATACAAAAATAATCATTATTTTTAATAAAAGACAAATTTATCCTTAATTAATTTTTTAATTTAATTTTATTTATAAAGTGCTAATTATAAGGAGTATGTATTTTTTTAAAATCATTTTTAATTAATATTAATGTTATAATTTAAAAAATAATAAAAAGATGATTTATATCATGTTTTAGCTTTTTTTAAAGTTATTAATTTGCAACAAACAAATAAAAGACACTTTTGTCTTTTATTAGAATTAGAGTAAATTTATTAACAAACAAAAACAAATACTTATGCTTTCAAAATCACAGGCAAGAGCATTTTTTTTAGGAGGAACATTAGTCACCTTTTTAATCTTTATAGGACTGACTATTTATTCGTTCATGCCAAGGAATGATCAAACAAACTACAGTAAGATTACTAAAGAAGTAGTGAGAGGAAAAGAAATTTGGGAGACCAACAATTGTATGGGCTGTCATACTATTATGGGCGAAGGAGGCTATTATGCTCCCGAGTTAACAAAAGTAGTGGAGCGTCGTGGCGAAGGGTACATCAAAGCGGTTTTGATGTCGCCAATTCCTTGGGCACCAAATGGGCGAAAAATGGTGGCTTATAAAATGAATGAAGCGGATGCCAATGCCATGGTTGCCTATTTCGAATGGATTGGAAAATTAGATTTAAATGGTTTCGACCGCATCGTTTCCCCTTTAGCTAAAGAAAATAATTAAAATTTTTAAAAATGAAATATAAATCACAGAAAGTAGCCTACTGGTTTTTTGCATTGTGCATGCTTTTGTTCTCGCTGCAAATTGTCTATGGCTTTATCATGGGCTTTGACCGAATAGGAATCCAAGGATTACATGAAATTATTCCTTTTAACGTGGCACGAGCGGTGCATACTAATTTGTTGGTGGTATGGTTATTAACCGGTTTTATGGGTGCGGCATATTACATTATTCCTGAAGAAGCGCAACGCGAATTAATAAGCGTGAAATGGGCTTATGTTCAACTGATTTCATTAGCCATTGTGGGCGTTGTTACTATAATTGGCTTTCACTTCAACCATTGGGAAGGAAGAAAATTTCTTGAAATTCCAAGAGAATTAGACTATTTGGTAGTCATAAATGTACTGTTGTTCTTATTCATAATTTTGGGTACACTTTATAAAGGAAAACGCCAAACTACAACGGCTCTAGTATTATCAATGGGATTGTTTTTTGCAGCGTTGCTTTATATACCCGGAATGATTTGGTTTGACAGCCAGGTAATGGACTCTTTTTTCCGTTGGTGGGTGGTTCACTTGTGGGTTGAAGGTGTTTGGGAATTAATTATGGGAGGTATCCTTTCGTTCTTATTGATCAAGTTGACTGGAGTGGACAGAGAAGTTATCGAAAAATGGTTGTACGTAATTGTTGGATTAACTTTCCTTTCCGGAGTTTTGGGAACTGGGCATCACTACTATTACATTGGAGTAAATAAAATTTGGTTGATCGTTGGTGGTATTTTCTCAGCCTTGGAACCTTTGGCTTTCTTAGCGATGGCATTATTTGCTGTGAATATGTACAGAAAAGGGGAAAAAAGCCATCCAAATAAAATCGCGTTATTCTGGACAATCGGTTCAGCTATCGTTTCTTTTGTAGGTGCTGGATTACTTGGTTTTGCACATACATTGCCACAAACAAACTTGTATACGCATGGAACTTTAGTAACTGCAATGCACGCTCATTATGCATTCTGGGGCGCTTATGCGATGATTGTTCTAGCGATGATTAGTTATGCTTTACCCAATTTAACGGGGCGTAAACGTTACGAAAGCGCACAAGGTATGATGGCTTTTTGGTTATCGAATATTGGAATCTTGGGGATGACGGTAGCCTTTGGTGTTGCAGGAGTTGCTCAAGTGTATATGGAGCGAAAAATGAAAATGGATTTCATGGTTGTTCAAAGCGAAATCAGTATCCATTTTGTAGTGCTTCTTATTTGTGCTACCATGTTTACAATAGGAATTGGTCTGTTTATTTTTGATTTTATTAAATACGGAAGACCTACAGATGAAGCTCTTGAAGCAGACAATCATGGACATCGAGCAGATGGATATAAAATCGATGGCACTGTAATTGAAAATCTAACAGGAACAAGTGAGAAAAAAGGAAAAACAGTGATTTAAAACTGAAACCTTTTTTGTGTAACGGAATACTTAAAATAAAATTTCCAGAATGCTTTAACCACCGTTTTTTAGAATTGCATTTCCGAAAAAACAATAGTTATCGTGTTCTGGTTTTTTTCTAAAATAATAAAAATGTTAGTAAATATCCCATATTATCACGCGGTAGGCAAAGAAAAAGAGGTCTTTGAACACGCCTATAAAAACAAAATTCCTTTCCTGTTGAAAGGACCAACTGGAACAGGAAAATCCCGTTTTGTGGAATACATGGCACATCATTTGGATAAAAAAATCATCACGATTAGTTGTCACGAAGAAACGTCATCAACGGATTTAATTGGACGATTTATCATTAAAGGTGCCGAAACAGTTTGGCTGGATGGACCATTGACCACTGCCGTAAAAGAAGGAGCGATTATTTATTTGGATGAAATCGCCGAAGCGCGGCCAGATGTTATTGTAGCCATTCACTCCCTGACGGATCATAGAAGGGAATTATTCATTGACAAATTAGGCGAAACCGTAAAAGCGCATGACGATTTTATGTTGGTTGCTTCTTTTAATCCCGGTTATCAAAGAGGTTTTAAAGAGCTAAAACCATCGACTCGTCAGCGATTTATTGCCGTTTCTTTTGAGTATCCGGAAACGAAAATTGAAATTGAAATTTTGGTAAAAGAAACGAATGTTGATCCTGATGTTGCCAAAAAACTGGTAGCCATTGGAAACAAAATCAGAAACCTAACCGAATTGGGGTTGACAGAAACCGTTTCGACCCGACTTTTAGTGGATGCCGCTAAAATTATTCATTCTGGTCTTCCAAAACGATTGTCGGTTCATGTGGCTATTGTAGAACCGTTAACCGATGATTTACAAACGGTGGAAGCATTGAAGGATTTGTGTGATTTGATGATATAAGCCCTCTAACCCCCGAAGGGGGAATTTAGAGAGCTATAAATAAAAAAATAATCATTCCCTTAGGCCAATTTAGGGAAGCCCCCTTTGGGGGTTGGGGGCTAATATTATGGGTTTCGAAATAGACGAATATATAGTTGGGAAGTTATTCAGACACTTAAAAAAAAGTAAAAAGATACATCCCGAAATTATTGCAAGAACTGTAACGCTTAATGACATAAAACCTCGATTGACTATTTTGGCTCGTGCTTTGACGGGGAAACCAATCGAAATTTTCCCTGCCGAAAGAGAAGGAGGATATAAAAATAATAATTTTTTTCTTCCTATTTCTTTTTCCAAATTGTCAACAAAAAAAGAGAACCTTACTTTTTACCTTTTCAGAATTCTCTACTTGAGCATACAGCAGCGGTTGAATTTGAATTGGACTTTTGAAGATAAAGACCAACCTTTGGCACTTTCTCAACAAAAAGCATTTGAAACATCAGAAGCTGTTCTTGCCATTTTGTTTGAAGAATTTTCTATCGATAAAAAATTTCATACCGAAACAAAATTGCATTTTATTCAGAAAGAGAACGGGAAAAATGCTCCTGATTTTTCTTGGCTGTATGGCAAATGGATGCAAAATGAAACAGAAAAAAACAGCAGTACCATTCTCGAAAATTTCTCTGATAAAACTAAAAAAGCAAATGAAAATCAGGCTTTAACAACTTTAAAAACAAAAGCGGTAGAAGAAGTGATTACTGTTGAGATCGATAAAAAACAACAGGAAGATTATGTCCTGCTTCACAATTTCGAAAAAGTGGAAACTGCCGAAGAATTCAATGGAACTTGGCGTGACTTTGATGGTTCGGACGAATTAGAAGAGCATCAGGAGGCCTTGGAAGAGTTGAATATGAAATACACGGTTCGGGTAGATGATACGGCACATTCCGTATATCAATCTGATTTTATTGAGAATACTTCCATCTCCGAAAGTGCCGAAATTGATGCCAAAGGATTCCATCTTACATATAACGAATGGGATTTTAGCAAGCGTATTTATAAGGAGAATTTCTGTAAAGTGTATCCGAAATCACAACAGAAAACGGATCCTAATTACTACAAAAAGACCATTGCGAAAAATGCTTCGACCTTATTGGGTTTGCGCAAAATGCTGACCAATGTCAATAACAGAATGCAACAGCAAAAACGACAGACACAAGGAGACGAATTTGATATTGACGCTATTACGGATTTGTATATTGATGTTCATTCGAAACGGACACCTTCGGAAAATATATACATTTCAAATCGGAAAAAAGAGAAGGATTTATCGATTTTAATCCTTTTGGATATCAGTCTTTCCAGTGATGGATATGCCGCAGGAAATCGCGTAATTGATGTGGAGAAAGAAGTTTCTATTCTTTTTGGAGAAATCTTAAACGAGTTCAATATTGATTTTTCCATTGACAGTTTTTACTCCAAAACCCGCAATTTTTCGACCTATTTAACGGTAAAGGATTTTGATGAAAACTGGAACATCGCTAAACATAAAATTGGAGCGATGGAACCGAATGGTTATACCAGAATTGGAGCCGCTTTACGTCACGCCGGTGCAAGACTTGATAAAAGAAACACAAAAAATAAATGGGTCATCCTGATTTCTGACGGAAAACCCAATGATTATGATAAATACGAAGGAAAGTACGGCATCAATGATGTGAAACAAGCACTCCGGGAACTCAACAACAGGAATATTAATTCCTATGCATTGGCTATTGAAGCTCAGGCAAAATATTATCTGCCACAAATGTTCGGGCAAAATCACTATCAAATTCTAACAACACCAGTCGAATTATTGCGATCCTTGGTGCAATTGTACGAAAAAATTAAACATCAAAAATAAATACTATAATGAATGATTTTTCAAATACCACAACACTTCCCGAAGGACATCCGGTTCAGATTTACTTTCAGGAAAACGACATTATTCAGGCACTTTTAAAAGAATTATCCGCTGTAAATCCTGAGGATGATTTGCAGAAATATACTAATATATTCAATCAGCTTCATACCATCGAGAAACGATTTGCCCGTAAAGAAAATCAGCTTTTTCCGTTTTTAGAAAAAAAAGGTTGGAACGGTCCTTCTCAGGGAATGTGGTCCTTTCATGATAATTTAAGAGAGCAATTCCGTTTAATTCAGTACTATCTTAAAATGAATAATCCAGAAAAAATTAGTATCAATACTCCTTTTCTGGTGAATGGAATCGACCGATTGATGCAAATGGAAGAAGCGGTTTTGTTTCCAAATGCCTTAGAACTCCTTACTGAAGCAGACTGGATTGAAATGCGCAAAGGCGAAGAAGAAATTGGCTGGATGCTGCCAGAAGCTCCTTCTCCTTATCCAAAACAAGAATACATTCACCCAAGTGAAGATTTTACCAAAAGAGAAATGTCTTTTTCGCTCGAAAATACGGCTCATTACGATGAAGGATATATGACGGTGGAGCAGGTGAATTTACTTTTTAAAACGATGCCGTTAGATTTGACTTATGTTGATGAAAACGACAAAGTGATTTTCTATAATCGGGGAGAAGAACGCGTATTTCCACGAAGTGCCGGTATTATTGGTCGTGAAGTCAAGTTTTGCCATCCACCAAAAAGTGTAGGAACCGTTCTTAAAATTCTGGACGAATTTAGAAAAGGAACAAAAAACGAATCCTCATTTTGGATTAATTATAAAGAACGCCTGATTTATATCCGCTATTTTGCGGTCAGGGATGTTGATAAGAATTACAAAGGCGTCATCGAAATGTCACAAGATATTACCGATATCAAGAAAATAGAAGGCGAAAAACGATTGTTGGACTGGGATTAGATTTATCTTTAAAATAGACTAAAATGGATACACTTAAAATCGATTACAAAAACATCTACTACCCTCCAGGAGGAATACTGATGTGGATTATTATATTTCTGGAGCTCATTACTTTCGGGATGGCGATTGTTGCATTTGCTTTTTACGCAAGTGAAGAACCAGAATTATTTCATCATTCCAGAATGCAACTCAACAGTACATTTGGCGCTATAAATACCGTTTTTCTGCTGACAAGTGGTTTTTTTATGGCCAATGCTGTACTTGAGTTTAAAGAGAATAACTTAAAAAAATCCTCTTTATATTTTAAATTAACCATGCTTGGCGGACTGTTATTTTTAATATTAAAAAGCGTTGAGTATTACCATAAAATAGAAGCTGGTATTACTCCGGAAACCAATGTCTTTTTTACTTTTTATTGGTTGTTAACCGCTTTTCATCTTATTCATGTAATTATGGGTTTGGTTATTTTAATCTGGACCAACTATGGAATGATGAAAAAAAGATCGGATACAGGAGTTGAAGACATCGAGGCTTGCGCCGCTTTTTGGCATATGTGCGATTTAATCTGGCTTCTTTTGTTTCCTGTTCTCTATTTAATTTTTTAGAAAATGAAAAAAACACTGCTTTTTACCTACGGGTTCTTGATTTTATTGACCATAAGTACCGCTTTGATTTCGAATTTAGTTGCAGTTTCAGGCCTTGCGGTTGGTTTAATTATGGGTTTATCAATGCTTAAATTTTTCTTGGTTTCTTTTCAATTCATGGAATTAAAAAAAGCAAATTCTTTTTGGAAGGGGAGTTTGATTTTTGTTTTAGGTGTGATTGTTTTAGTGCTTATTTCATTAAAATAAGGTCTAAATTTTTTTATATACATGATAAATATCATAATAAAGGATAAAATTGTCTTTTATTTTTGTAGTATAAATTAGGACAATTTTAACACCTTTTTAATTATGAAAACTAAATTTAAAATTGCTGCTTGTGTGTTGGCAGCGACTGCTATTACAGCAGGATTATTCTCTTTCAGAGACAATTCACCAACAGACTATTCAAAAATACCTGTTGAAGGAGAAATAGTCGCTGAACTTACAGCTCCTCCATTAGTTCCAAAACCAATAGGAAATCGTGCAGCTACGAAACTTATTGTTAACATGGAAATCAAAGAGATTGAAGGTGAAATGGTCGATGGTGTGAAATACACTTATTGGACATTTGGAGGTTCAGTTCCCGGAAGTTTCATCAGAACTCGAGTAGGGGATGAAGTGGAATTTCACTTAAAAAACCATCCTGATAATAAATTGCCTCACAACATCGATTTACACGCAGTAACAGGACCAGGTGGAGGAGCCACCTCTTCATTGGTTGCCCCAGGACATGAAAAAGTGTTCAATTTTAAAACATTAAATCCAGGATTGTATGTATACCATTGTGCGACTGCGCCTGTAGGGATGCATATTGCTAATGGGATGTATGGGTTGATATTAGTTGAACCAGAAGGAGGATTACCACCTGTGGACAGAGAATACTATGTTATGCAAGGAGATTTTTATACCAAAGGAAAATACGGAGAACAAGGTCTTCAACCTTTTGACATGGATAAAGCAGTAAAAGAAGATGCTGATTATGTTGTTTTTAACGGAAAAGTAGGAAGTATTACCGGAGATAATTCCCTTACGGCCAAAGTTGGAGAAACAGTTCGTATTTACATGGGTAATGGTGGTCCTAATTTGGTTTCTTCTTTCCACGTGATAGGCGAGATTTTTGACAAAGTGCATATTGAAGGGGGTGATATGATTAATAAAAATGTTCAAACCACTTTAATTCCTGCCGGAGGTGCCGCCATTGTTGAATTTAAAGTCGATGTTCCGGGAACTTTTATTATAGTGGATCATTCGATCTTCAGAGCGTTTAACAAAGGGGCTATTGGAATGTTGAAAGTAGAAGGTCCTGCTGACAAAAAAATCTATTCTGGGACCACGCAAGAAGGAATTTATTTAGCCGAAGGAGGAACAATTCAAAACATGCCAAAAGTTAAAAATGAACCGAAAATTGTAGTTGCCAAAACATTACCGCAACAGCTTAAAGCGGGGAAAGAACTTTTTGGAGGGACTTGTTTTGCCTGTCACCAATCTGAAGGACAAGGAATACCTAGCGTGTTTCCTCCTCTTGCCAAATCAGATTACTTAAATGCAGATCCTAAAAGAGCCATTGATGCCGTTCTTCATGGTTTAAGTGGTGAAGTAAAAGTAAATGGAAAAAAATTCAATAACGTGATGACCAGTCAAAACCTTACGGATGAAGAAATCGCTAATACATTGACTTACGTGTATGATAGCTGGGGTAATAATAAAACACGAGTTACCTCTGCCATGGTTAAAGCGCAAAGAGCAAATTCAACACCACAATCTGGAGGAAGTCATTAAAATAAAAATCGGGAGCGGTTTAGATTAAAAGGAATAAACCGCTCCTATTTTAAATTCAAATAAACAAATTAAAAATTACGATTATGAAAAAGTATGTTTTAGCAATTGCAATAATTGCGTTAGTGTTACAAGGTTTTAGCACCCTGTCTAAAGATAAAAATGACGGATATATCACAAAAAAAGAAGCTAAAAAAGGAGTCTATTCAAGTGCTGATAAAGGAAAAAGTGTCTACAATCAAACTTGTGTAGCTTGTCATCAGGCTACCGGATCAGGAATACCGGGAGCTTTCCCTCCATTGGCTAAATCAGACTACTTGAATAAAGATGTTAATCGAGCTATTAAAGGCGTAGTTAAAGGATTATCAGGTGCAATTACCGTAAATGGTAAAAAATTCAATGGAAATATGCCTGCTCAAGCTCTTAGTGACGCACAAATAGCAGATGCATTGACCTATGTTTATTCTAATTGGGGAAATAATAAAACGGTAGTGACCACTGCTATGGTTAAAGCGCAAAGAAAATAATAATTTAAAACTAAACACGATGTTTGCAATACCAAAAGCGAAAATAATTTTACTACTATTTTCTTTATTAGTAACAACATCTATACTTGCCCAAGACACTAAAATGGTTTTAATTAAAAGGGGGGCTTATGTTCCCCTTTATGGCACTACTGACAAAAAAACAGTAGAAGTGCAAGGTTTTAATGTGGATGTTTATCCGGTTACGAATGCTCAATTTATTGCTTTTTTAAAAAAAAATCCAGAATACAGCCGCTCCAAAATTAAAGGCCTTTTTGCAGAAAAAAGTTATTTGGCACATTGGGAAAGTGATTTCAATTATGGAAAAAACAATTTAAGTAATGCACCTGTGACCAATGTTTCATGGTTTGTAGCCAAAAAATACTGTGAGTGCCAAGGGAAACGACTCCCTACTATGGATGAATGGGAATATGTAGCTATGGCCGATGAAAAACGAATCGACGCAAGAATAAAAGAATCTTTCAATCATTACATCCTAAGTTGGTATGAAAAACCAAAAACCTATGCCAATCCTGTAGGCGGTACTTTCAAAAATTATTGGGGAGTTTATGACATGCATGGATTAGTTTGGGAATGGACTTCAGACTTCAACAGTATTTTTCTATCTGGAGAATCTAGAAAAGATAAAGATACGGACAAGAACCTTTTTTGCGGAAGCGCTTCCATTAATGCCACTGACTTAATGAATTATGCTGCTTTTATGCGCTACGGTTTTCGAGCCAGTTTAAAAGCAAAATACACTACAAGAAACCTTGGTTTTCGATGTGCAAAAGATTTAAAATAGACACTGAGAATCTACATAAAACATTAAAAATGAAAAAAATATTTTTGGGATTACTCGTAATCTTTTTAGCATTACAGAGTTGTAATTCAAACAAACCCAAACCAAATACCGTTAATAAGCCAATATCTGATTTGTCTATATATAACCTTCCTTCAAAATGGACCAATCAAAATGGGGAGAATATAGAAATGAAAGAATTGAAAGGAAAAGTCCTTGTCATGGTTATGATTTATACTTCCTGTAAATCTGCTTGTCCTCGTTTATTGGCTGATATGCGTAATATCGAAGAGCATTTGCCAGAGAATATCAAGAACAATGTAAAATTAGTTTTAGTGAGTATCGATCCTGTTGTTGATACCCCAAAACGATTGAAATCCTTTGCTATCGAAAATAAAATGGATAGTGAACAATGGATTTTCTTACGCTCAACAGAAGAAAAGACACGAGAATTTGCAGCAGTTTTGGCCGTGAATTACAAAAAAATAGCGCCTTTAGAGTTCTCACATTCTAATATAATAAGCGTCTTTAATTCCGACGGGGAATTAGCTTACCAACAAGAAGGTTTGGGTGTAAACTCTGACGAAACCATAAAAAAAATTACTGAAGAAGCTCAAAAATTAAATTAAACATGAAATTACTCAAAACAATCAGCGTATCATTGGTAACAATGGTAAGCATGGGAACTTACGCTCAAGAATTAGATGCAAATCTGCAAATCAGACCGCGTTACGAATACCGAAATGGTTTTAAAAGCCTGATGCCAAAGGGTGAAAATGCAACCTCATTTATTTCGCAGCGTTCCCGTTTAAATTTAAATTACAAACAAGATAAATTAAAGGCAAAATTAACGTTACAAAATGTCCGTACTTGGGGAGATGTCGCTACTACTACACAAGCCGATAAAAACGGAATCGCTTTATTCGAGGCTTGGGCACAATATGATTTTGATGCCAGTTGGAGTGCGCGTTTAGGACGTCAAGTATTGTCTTATGACAACCAAAGAATTTTAGGAGAAATTGATTGGGCACAGCAAGGACAAAGCCATGATGCCGCAGTGATTACGTTTCATCCCAAAAATCATCAATTGGATTTAGGTTTTGCTTTGAATGCTGATAAAGAAAATTTATTAGATCCTAAAACTGCGTACACAACTAACTACAAATCTTTGCAATATGCGTGGTATCGCACTCAATTTAGTAAACTAAATATGAGTTTGTTATTCTTGAATACCGGTTATGAGTTTGAAAAATCAATTGGTAATTTAGAAGTCGATTACAAACAAACTTTTGGAACATATCTCACATTTAACGATAAAAAATGGGATACTAATCTAGGTTTGTACGGACAAACTGGAAAAAGTAATGATAAAAGTGTGAGTGCCTGGTATGCTAGTGCAAATGTGGGATATGCAGTTACAAATACATTTAAAGCTACTTTAGGATATGAATATCTTTCTGGTAAAGACCAAGATGATTCTGGTGCAAAAATAAAATCATTCAATCCTATTTTTGGAACAAACCATGGATTTAATGGATTTATGGACTATTTCTACGTAGGGAATCACCTGAATAGTGTTGGATTGCAAGATGGTTATTTGAAATTAAATTACACCCAAAACAAATGGCAATTTAATATAATTCCACATGTATTCTGTGCTCCGAATACTGTTTTGGATGCATCAAATAATAAAATGGATAGCTACTTAGGAACAGAACTTGATTTTACTGCCGGTTATACTTTTCAAAAAGATATTGTGGCTACTGGGGGATATTCCCAAATGTTTGGTTCAGCAACTTTAGAAAGAGTTAAAAATGTAGCGGACGCTTCAAATACCAATAATTGGGTTTGGGTAATGATTTCTTTTAGCCCTAAATTATTTACTTTAAAATAGACCGATTACTGATTCAGAGCAACATACCTCATTTTAAAAAAGTTAAAATGAGGTATTTTTTTAAAATTTCGTTTTTGTTTTGGAAATCAAATAAGTAGAGAAAGTTACAAAATAGAAAGTTCAAATCCTTCTGAAAAGAGAAATAAAAGTGTGAAATTTTTTTTAAAACATGACCAAAGTCATATAATCCATAACGCTTGATCACATACCTTTACACCGTGAAAAAAATAGCACTCATAATTGTATTGTTTATGTTTCTAAAACCACTATTCCCGGTTTTAGAATATGCAGTTAATTATGAATATATTTCAAAAGTGCTTTGTGTAAATAAAGCAAAACCTGCGATGCATTGCAACGGAAAATGTCACTTGATGAAAGAATTGGTTAAGGCTTCTGATGCTGAAAAACCTCTTTCTTCAGATAAAAAAGGAACTGCTCCAATACTTGACTTACTTATTTTTGAGGAAATCAAATCTTTCGAAATTGGACCCGTTTGTTTTGGTACCAAAGAAAAAATAAACCCGTACTATTCTAATTTATACTTTCACTTGAATAGCGCTTCTGTTTTTCACCCACCCACTTTCATTTCTTAAAATTTTAATGCACGTCGTGTGCTTTTATAAATCCGTTTCATGCAACGGATGAGTTTTTGTGTGGTTTTTTTGGAAATAAATAATCCAAAAATGGCATGCAAATCAATACTTATATTTAAAATAAAAACTAAAGAAATGAAATTTCAATTAAAAAATATACTAGCTGTAGTGGCTATTTCAATTACATTATTCTCCTGTTCCTCAGACAGCGAAACTCCGGCCGTAAATGAATTGGCAGAACTGACCAAATTCAAAGAAATCACAAACACCACCCATACTATCGAATTGTACGCTCATACGGGAGCTTTGGAACAAGGTTATAACGAAATCAGTTTAAGAATTAAAGACAAAGCAAGCGGGCAGTACGTAAAAAATGCTACTGTCAATTGGATTCCACTGATGCACATGACTATGATTACGCATTCCTGTCCAAATTCGGGAGTTGAGAAAGTAACGGCTGATGGAACTTTATACAAAGGAAATATTGTTTTTCAAATGGCTCAAAACGCCACAGAATATTGGGATTTAAAAATAGATTATACGATTAATGGAACTGCTTATGCAGCAACTTCAGTGATTGACGTTCCGGCTTCGGCTAAACAAAGAGTGACTACTTTTACAGGTTCGGACAATGTAAGATATATTGTGGCTTATGTTGAACCACATCATCCAAAAGTGGCGCTGAACGATATTACCGTTGGTGTTTATAAAATGGAATCGATGATGAGTTTTCCAGTAGTTGATAATTTTAAAGTAAAAATTGATCCAAGAATGCCAAGCATGGGGAATCATGGTTCGCCAAACAATGTTGATTTTACGCAGTCTACTTTGGACAAATTATATCATGGAAAATTATCATTGACCATGACCGGTTTATGGAAAATTAACTTGCAGCTTTTGAACGCATCTGATATTGTTTTGAAAGGCGAAACCATTACGGATTTAGTTCCGGCAAGCAGTATTTACTTGGAGATAGAATTTTAATTCTGTTTCATTTTCTTAACTAAAAAAGGTCAAAAAAATCAAATGTAATTACAACTGTTCTTTTGGCCTTTTTTTAATTTTTCTATGATGAAAAAGAAATTATATGGTTTTGTACTCTCATGTTTCGCTTCGATAACTCTTTATGCGCAGGACCAAGTTGCAGATACGGTTGTTCCAAAAAAACTAAATGAAGTGATTGTCATTGGTAAAAAAACCCAATTATATCAAAAACAAACCAAACCTCTGGCTACAGTGGAGGAGTATTTGCAACAGTCCGGAAAAGTTGGAATGATTAAAAGAGGCGGTTATGCATGGGAGCCAATTATTAATAGTATGGCTACCGAAAGAACGTTGATTACTATAGACGGAATGCGCGTTTTTGGGGCTTGTACGGACAAAATGGACCCGATAACTTCTTATGTTGAGGTTTCCAATTTATCGGAAGCCACAATCACATCGGGACAGCTGGGCGGTTGTCATGGGGCAACTATTGGCGGAGCTATTGATTTAAAAAGAAATCGCAGCGGATTTATGAATTCCGGTTGGGATGTTTCATTGCATTCCGGTTTTGAAAGTAACGGCAATCAAAAAATTATTGGATCGGCAGTCAATTACGCAAACAATCGTTTTTATATCGATACTGATTTCATGTATCGCGATGCCGAAAATTATTCAGCAGGAAACAATCAAGAAGTTTTGTATTCACAGTTTAGAAAATTCAATATTTCTGCCACTTCTGGTTTTTCTTTTGATGAAAATAAAATGTTGGAAGCTTCATTAATCTATGATAAAGCAACTGATGTGGGATATCCGGCACTTCCGATGGATGTTTCTTTGGCGGAAGCTTTGATCACTTCATTGAAATTTGAATATGTGCCAAAGTCATCAAAAATTGAAAATTGGGAGACTAAAATTTATTACAACACCATTACACACATAATGGATGACACCAAACGACCTTTTGTACCAATTCGCATGGATATGCCGGGCTGGAGCGATACGTACGGATTCTATTCAAAAGCCAAAGGAGTTTATAAAAGACATCATTTTCTGGTCGATTTGAATTCGTTTTACAACCGTTCCATTGCCGAAATGACGATGTATCCGAGCGATCCAAAAGAAAGTTTGATGTTTATGTTTACCTGGCCGGATGTGCGAACACTTTATAATGCGGTGTTTATGGAAGATAATATCATTTTGAACAGTCGATCCAGTTTGAGGTTTTCAGCAAGCATTGCGAATCATTTTAATAAAGTTGCCGATGCGTTGGGACTGGAAAGTTTGCAGATTTTTTATCCAAATATGAAAGACGGCAAAAATAGAATTTTAAAAAGTATTTCGTCAAATTATACGTACTATAAAAATGGGTTTCAGTACGGATTTGGACTTGCTTATGGCGAGCGTGCTACATCGGTTTCTGAGGGATATGGATTTTATTTATTCAATAGTTTTGACCGATACGATTATATTGGAAACCCGGAATTAAAAAACGAAAAATCAGCAGAAGCGAATGCTTTTGTTGGTTACAAAACCAAAAAAATAAGCACTAAAATCTCGTCTTCCTATTTTCATATCTCGAATTATATTGTTGGTAAACCAGCTGAGAATTTGATTCCGATGACTATTGGCGCAAGCGGAATAAAAATCTACACAGCACTGGATTATGCTACTATTTTTAATACTGATTTGAATATCGAGTACCAATTTGACACTAACTTTAAATGGTCGGGGCAATTGGTTTACAGCTATGGACAGGATTATAAAAAAGAGAATTTACCTTTTATAAGTCCGTTGCGGTATTCGTCAACGTTGCTTTATAAACTAAATAAATTCTCTTCTGAAATCGCGGTTCAGGGAAATGCAGTTCAAACGCAATACAGTCCTTTTTACGGAGAAGACAGAACGCCAGATTATGCGATTTTAAACTTCGCATCGAGTTATTCATTTCAGATTGATAAAAGCAAATGGAATGTAAAAGCAGGAATAGAGAATGTTTTAGATGCATATTATTCTACTTTTTCAGATTGGAACAATATTCCTCGTAAAGGAAGAAATTTCTTTTTGAATATTAGTTTTGGGTTTTAGAAAGTATCAGATTTATAGTTTGGAACAAAAAAGGAGCTTCAATTGAAGCTCTTTTTTTTATGATTTTTTTTAAGAATGAATCACCAAACTATCAAATCAAATTTCAAAAAAACTACAAAAAGTTCAAATTAGACAATTTTTTAAGTTTTGCATCAGTTTATTAAATAGTGGTCACCTTGATAAAATGGCTATCAATTTCAATCATATATTGATTATGGGTTTTGTTAATCGTTTCTATTTCACTGATAAAATGATTAAAGACCTTAATTAATTGAGCGTTTGAGATATTGCCTAAATTTATCTTTATTAATTTTTTTGGACTTTTTTGTACTAGGAACGAGTTTTTAAAATCAAAATCTTTCGTGATTAATATAAAATCGTTTTGGTCGGAAAATTTAGCAATAGTACTATCTGTTGTAAACCATTTATCTAAAATAGTATTGATATGAATGCATTCAAATCCTTGATTGTTGATGTGTTTTGTAAATTTCATTGAAATATGTACATCACATAGAAATTTCATTAACTTACTTCTTTTAGAATATCTCCTGAAATCGATAATTTGGCGTAATATAATGATGCTAAAATATCTTCTCTCTCTAATTCAGGATGATCGTCTAAGATTTCACTGGTTTCCATACCAGAACCTAACATATCTAATATTACTTCCACGGGCCATCTCATATTTCTTACGGTTGGCTTTCCGTGGCAAACATCGGGGTTTATTGTAATTCGTGAAATTAGATTTTCCATCTTGATTAATTTTACTCAAATATAAAGATAATATTCTATAAAAAAAAGGAGCTTCAATTGAAGCTCCTTTTTAAAAATATATTTTTCGAATAAACTTATTCTTTCAATTTACATGCTTTCACATCGTCATTTACGACGACTTCAGTCAAGCCTAAAGAAGATAAGTTTTTCATGGCTTTGTCCCATTTTTTACCACTCAATTCTGATTTTATTTTTAAAAGACCAAACTCCATTTGGTTTTCATTTTCTTGTAATAGCGAGACAATTAATTTTTCATCCTCTTCCAATTCAATTTTTACTTGTTTTTTCTCTGGTCGCATCTGTGGAAATAACAATACTTCTTGAATAGAAGCATTATTTGTCAGGAACATCATCAAACGATCCATTCCAATTCCTAATCCGGATGTTGGTGGCATTCCATATTCCAATGCTCTTAAGAAATCTTCATCAATAATTCCGGTAGCTTCATCATCTCCTTTTTCAGCCAATCGCATTTGCTCTTCAAAACGTTCTCTTTGGTCAATTGGATCATTCAATTCAGAGTAGGCGTTCGCTACTTCTTTACCACAAACCATTAACTCAAAACGTTCTGTCAATTCCGGATTATCGCGGTGTTGTTTGCACAGCGGAGACATTTCTTTTGGATAATCAATAATAAAAGTTGGCTGAATATAGTTCCCTTCGCATTTAGCGCCAAAAATCTCATCAATCAATTTCCCTTTACCCATGGTTGCATCCACAATAATACCCATTCCTGTTGCTGCATCAAATAATTCCACTTCACTTTTTCCTGAAATATCAAAACCAGTAAATTGTTTAATAGAATCTGTCATTGTAACACGAGCATAAGGCGCTTTGAAGTTCACCGTGTGTTCCCCAAAAGTCGCTTCTGAAGTTCCGTTCACACTTATGGCGCAATGTTCCAACAAGTTTTCGGTGAATTTCATCATCCAGTTGTAGTCTTTGTAGGCTACATATATTTCCATGGCGGTAAACTCTGGGTTATGGGTTCGGTCCATTCCTTCGTTACGGAAGTTTTTCGAAAACTCATACACCCCATCAAAACCACCAACAATCAATCTTTTTAAGTATAATTCATTCGCAATGCGCATGTACAAAGGGATGTCAAGCGCGTTGTGGTGCGTAACAAATGGACGCGCTGCAGCACCACCAGGAATTGGTTGTAAAACAGGCGTTTCTACCTCAAGATATCCTTTGTCATTAAAGAAAGAACGCATTGCGTTGAACAATTTAGTTCTTTTGATAAACGTTTCTTTCACATGGTCGTTTACGGTTAAATCCACGTAACGACGGCGGTATCTTTGTTCCGGATCAGCAAAAGCATCGTACGTTTTCCCATCAGCATCCGTTTTTACTACAGGAAGTGGTTTTAAGGCTTTTGCCAAAACAGTCAATCCATAAACATGCACTGAAATTTCACCCACTTGTGTTTTGAAAACCGTTCCACGAATCCCAATAAAATCTCCAATATCTAATAGTTTTTTGAAAACTACATTGTACATTGTCTTCTCCTCATCAGTCGAAATATCATCTCTCGAAACATAGATTTGAATACGCCCTTCAGCATCTTTTAATTCTGCAAATGAGGCCTTTCCCATGATACGCTTACCCATCAAGCGTCCTGCTAAAACAACTTCCTTACCTTCGTACTTCTCGAAATCGGCTAGGATTTCGCTGGAATAAGCGGTTGTAATAAATTCAGCTGCCGGATAAGGCTCAATACCTAAATTGCGTAATTCGGTAAGTGCTTCTCTACGTAATATTTCTTGTTCGGATAATGCCATTTT
Source organism: Flavobacterium urumqiense (assembly GCF_900108015.1). Taxonomy (GTDB): domain Bacteria; phylum Bacteroidota; class Bacteroidia; order Flavobacteriales; family Flavobacteriaceae; genus Flavobacterium; species Flavobacterium urumqiense. The sequence goes on from NZ_FNVP01000005.1 coordinate 83,961, forward strand.
ATTCTGATTTTAAGAGCGCAAAGATACTATATAAGATTTAAAATTAAAAGTTTAAAATGTACCCTTTTTTGAAGCAGAATATTTCGTTTTTTCAAGAGGATTTGTCCCGCTATTCGCTCTATCTTTTTTTCTTGTTCGAAAAAAACAAGAAAAAAAGGATGCCGCTGCTATCGGGGCTATGCAACAACTTCTATTTTTCATAAAAACATGAAAAATAGTACAAATCATGTATATTTGAAATCAAATTATTTCGCAAAAAATGCCATGAAAAAATACATCACATTATTTCTAACAGTATTCTTAACAAGTTGTCAAGTCACAGAAACCGTCCATTTAAAACAAGATGGAACTGGGAATATAGAAATTAGCAAACTTCGTGAGGAACATAGTTACATGCAATTGATGGGTGAGGAATATTCCAAAGAAGATGTTTTTAGGGATACTACTTATATTTTTAAGGATTTAATAACAAAACATTCCGAAACGTTTTCCAGATTACCAGATTTTGAAAAAGCCATTTTTGAAAAATTTAATACTGTAAAAGTGCATATCAAGAAAAGTTCTTTCGAGAAAGAATTTCGCACAACAATCACTCAGAATTTTACTAAAATAGAGGAAGTTGCCGATTTATACAAAACTGAAGAATACGCAGATGATATCGAAAATAATTATGCATTGGTCGCCGAGGAGCATTATTACAGTGTGAACTACACTTTTAACGGAAGTGTTTTTAATAGGATAGTCAAAATTACAGATGCAGTTGAACTAAAAAAACAGCAGGATAAGATTGACGGGTATAAAACGCAAGTTTCTAAATTCAAAATTACGCAAGACTATGTTTTAAAATATTATTTTCCTAAAAAAATAAAATCGGTTTCAAATCCGAAAGCAAAAATTAGTGAAGACCGCAAATCAATGGAACTACAATTTTCTATAACAGATTGTTTACAAAATCCTGAGATCACGTCTTTAGAAGTGATTTTAGAGTAGTTTTACTTCCGTATTTTTTTTTAAAGGAAAGAAACAGTTTCAAGATTAAAACTTATTTTCAAGCATGATTTCACTTAAAAATAAACAATAACATTATATTAACTAATTGACATATAAATACTTAAAAAAATAACTATAACTTTAAATCTTTATTAAATATCAAAAATGTATTGAAATCATAAGGAATAAATACCTTAATCAATAAGTATAACGATTAAATATAGATAGTATGAAAGCAATTGTTTATTACGGCCCCCGAGATGTAAGGGTCACAGAAATGCCGGATGCCATAATTGAGCAACCGACAGACGTATTGGTTAAAATAACCGCAACCAATATTTGTGGGTCTGACCTCCATATGTATCAAGGTCGAACGGATATGGAATCGGGAAGGATTTTTGGACATGAAAATATGGGTAGAGTTGTGGAAGTGGGTAAAGCCGTAACACAAATTAAAGTGGGAGATATGGTTTGTCTACCATTCAATATTGGATGCGGTCATTGCCGCAATTGTGAAAGTGGTTTAACGGGTTTCTGTCTTACAATGAACCCGGGAATGGCCGGTGCTGCTTATGGTTTTGCCGGAATGGGCCCTTTTAGTGGCGGGCAGGCCGAATATTTGCGCGTTCCTCATGGCGATTTTAATTGTCTCAAATTACCGGAAGACGCTGTTGAAAAGGAAAATGACTATGTAATGTTATCTGATATTTTCCCGACTGGATATCACGCCACTGAATTGGCATGTGTACAACCGGGGGATTCAGTAGTTATTTATGGCGCAGGTCCAGTAGGACTTATGGCAGCACATTCGGCAAGTATCAAAGGCGCTAGCCAGATAATGGTGGTTGATAATCACCCTGACCGATTAAAACTTGCTGAAGAACTGGGTGCTATAGCTATTGATTTTTCAAAAGGTTCTGCGGTGGAACAAGTGCTAGAACTAACCAAAGGAATGGGTGCCGATAAAGGTTGCGAATGCGTAGGTTATCAGTGTTGTGATAAACATGGTACAGAGCATTCTAATATAACGATGAACGAACTTGTACAAGCCGTAAAAGCAACAGGTTGCATTGGAGTTGTAGGGGTCTTTGTGCCAAAAGATCCGAAATCAAAAGAAGAGTTACAAAAAGAAGGACACATGGATTTTGACTTTGGTCAGTTTTGGATGAAAGGGCAAAAAATTGCCACGGGGCAGGCGAATGTAAAATCATATAACCGCCAACTTTCTACGTTGATTTCTACGGGTAAAGCAAAACCATCATTAATCGTCTCGCATGAACTTTCATTAGATGAGGCTCCTGATGCCTATAAACATTTTGATGCCCGTGACAATGGATGGACAAAAGTGATCCTAAAACCAGAGATGGTTACGGGTAAAAAATCATAAATTATTTAATTATTTATTGTTGTAAGTACAAACTGGAACGTAAGTATTTACAGCTTTTTGCTAGATTCTATAAATGAATAAATGGATATTAATAATTCTATACAAATAGGTTATTAATATCCATTTATTGTTATTGTCATATATATTGTGGTCTAATTTTCAAAATTCATATTTCAAACCTTTGTACCTTTGTTCTTCAAAACCTTTGGCATCTCAAAAAAAATGAACAAAATCATCCAACTTAAAGATTTAGAAATTAAAGATTATAAAGAAACTTGGGAATACCAAGAAGAATTATTCAAAGGAATAGTTGACTTAAAAATTAAAAACAGGAGGGAAGAAACTAATTTGGAAACGCCCAATTACTTTCTTTTTGTTCAGCATCCTCATGTTTATACTTTGGGAAAAAGTGGTGATTTGAGTAATTTACTGTTATCTGAAAAACAACTCGAAGCCAAAGGAGCGACTTTTTATAAAATCAATCGTGGAGGTGATATTACCTATCACGGGCCAGGTCAAATTGTGGGCTATCCAATAATTGACTTAGAAAATTTCTTCACTGATATTCATAAATACTTGCGTTTTCTGGAAGAAGCAATTATTCTTACCCTTCAAGAATACGGAATTGTTTGTGGCAGAAGCGAAGGGGAAACCGGCGTTTGGTTAGGCGCGGGAACTCCATTTGCCAGAAAAATTTGTGCTATGGGCGTTCGCGCTTCGCGTTGGGTAACCATGCATGGATTTGCACTAAATGTGAATGCTAATTTGGGTTATTTTGACAATATCATTCCGTGTGGGATTCGCGGTAAAGCCGTAACCTCTTTAAACGTAGAACTTGGCGTTGAAAGAGTAAATGAAGCAGAAGTGAAAGAAAAAATCCTGAAACATTTCTCCATTCTTTTTGAAGCAACTTTTGAGAAATTTGAAATAGTTAAACAGCAATCAAAAATCTAAATTTCTAATTTTAATTGTTCCGGTAACAATCGAAATGTCATTCGGTGGTATTTAGTGGTCCCATATTTCCGAATTGCTTCACGATGTTCCTTGGTGGGATATCCTTTGTTTTGTTTCCAATTATACATCGGGAATTCTTCATGAATCCGGTTCATATAATCATCCCGATAGGTTTTTGCTAATACCGAAGCAGCGGCAATACTCATAAATTTAGAATCTCCCTTTATGATACTGGCATTTGGAATTGAATTTAGGATTTCAATTTCCGCGTCAGTGAAAATTTTGCCTCCACGGTTTGTAATTCCGCCTTTGGGTATAAATGGACTGTTTCCGTCTAATATAATAGATTCCGGTCTTGGATCTAATTTTAGAATACTTTCCTGCATAGCCTTAATAGAGGCGTTCAGAATATTAATTTGATCGATTATTAAAGGTTCCAGATGTGTTACTGCAAATGATACGGCTTGCTGCTCAATAATGGGTCTTAATTTTTCTCTTGTTTTTTCAGATAATTGTTTACTGTCATTTAAAAACTCATTTTGGAAATTTACAGGTAATATTACAGCGGCTGCAGTAACAGGACCTGCCAGACAACCACGACCCGCTTCGTCAGTTCCCGTTTCTAAATATGTTGTTAAAAAAAATTGTCTTAACATTAAATTAATTTTGACAAAAATATAGTTTTTTGTAGCGGTATCAACATATAATAAGTATAAAGTCTCAAAATATAAGAGGTAATCTATTATTTTAAGTTGAAACTTTAACAAATGTTACTTTCGTTATTTATGAAATAAATTTGTTTCTTTAAGAAATTATTAAGAAGTTTGTCAAATAACTAATAAAAAATAATTTAAAATGAGATTAAAATTCAAATGGATTTTTTCGTTAGTATTGGCAATGTCAATGCAATTTATGTTTGCCCAAGAAAAAACAATCACAGGTGTTGTTTCAGATGGTAATGGAACATTACCAGGCGCAAACGTTTTGATTAAAGGTACTAAAGCAGGTGTTCAAACCGATTTCGATGGTAAGTATTCTATAAAAGCAAAAACTGGAGACGTTTTGGTTTTTTCTTTTGTAGGAATGAATGATTCTTCAGCAATTGTTGGGGCTTCTAATACTGTTAACATGAAATTGGCATCATCTTCACAAACTCTTGAAGAGGTAGTTGTTGTTGGTTATGGACAAGTAAAAAAGAAAAATGAAATAACAGGAAATGTGGTTTCAGTTTCAGGGGATGTTATTAAGCAAGCTCCAATGGTTTCTGTGGATCAAGCTTTACAAGGTAAAGTTGTTGGTTTGCAAATGTCAGCTTCTTCGGGTACTCCTGGTTCTGTGCAAGATATTAGAATTCGTGGTAGAAATTCAATAAGTGCTGGAAACTCGCCTTTATTTGTAATTGATGGTGTGCCTGTTATTAATGGAGATTTTACAGGATCTGCGAATATCAGTTCATTGTCGACGTTGGCTTCGATTTCTCCAGCAGATATTGAGTCTATGACGGTACTGAAAGATGCAGGTGCTACTTCAGTTTATGGCGCAAGAGGATCTAACGGGGTAATTTTGATTACAACTAAAAAAGGGAAAAAAGGAGAGGCAAAGTTCAGCTTTAGTTCAACAGTAGGTTTTCAAAATAATGCAGTTGCTGGTTTGAGACCATTTACAGGTGCTGAGAAAAAAGAATTGTATCTGGAGGCTATTTACAATACTTTTAGTAATAATGGCACTACTTTTACAAAGGATAATACTTATGCTTGGATGCTTACTAGTCCTACTTCATTAATTTCAGCAGGAAATAAGACTGCATTGGTTAACTGGGTTAATGCTGGGGAGAATGAGTATAATTGGGATGAACTCATGAAAAATAAAGATGCTGTTTTTAATAGTCTTGATTTTTCTGTTTCTGCTGGTGATGAAAAATCAACTTTGTATGCCTCAATTGGATATAATAAAACAGAAGCGACTGTAATTGGATCAGATTTTAAACGTGTTAATGGAGTTTTAAATTATTCTAGGAAATTAACAGATAAATTTGAGTTAAGAACGGGTATGAATGTTTCTAATATTAGACAAAATGGTGTTTTAGAGCAAGGCGCATTTTTTTCAAATCCAAACTTGACAAAAGCATTTATGAGCCCATGGAATAATCCATATAATGCTGACGGTTCTTTGTCTACAGCAATAACTCCATTGCATAATGCTTTGTATACTGCTGTTAATAATGTTAGAGCTAATGACTTGACAAGAGTGTTGTCAAACAATAGTTTGAGCTATCAAATTGCTAAAGATCTGAAATTTAGGACAGATGTGTCTTTTGATTATACATTAGCTTCATACAAAGGCTTCAATAATGCAGTTCATGGAGATGGTTTGTCTGTGGGAGGTAATGCAACAGCTTCTGTAAGAAAAAACTTTAATTATGTTGCTCAAAATTCATTAGATTATGGTTTATCTCTTAATGAAGATCACAGATTTGATTTCAAAGCATTAGTTGAATATCAAAAAAACAAGCAAAATTTTATTTCAGCTTTTGGAGAAGTAATTCCACTTGGTTTTACAAATGTTAGTAATACTGCAGCTAATAAAGATGCTAGTTCAACTTACGATGATTGGTCTAATTTGGGTTATGTAGGTATTGTTAACTACAAATTTCAAAATAGATTCCTTCTAGATTTAACAGGAAGAAGAGAGGCTTCTTCTCGATTTGCTGCAGATAATAGATGGGGGACTTTTTATTCAGCAGGTGCTGCATGGAATGTTAATAACGAAAGTTTCATGAAAAATCTAACTTTTGTAGATCTACTTCGCTTAAGAGGGTCTTATGGTACATCAGGTAATAATAATATTGATATTAACTCTTATCAAACATTATTGGGTACTACAAACTATAATAATCAAGGTGGTCTGGTTCCTGTTCAATTTGGTACTGCAGATCTTGGATGGGAAACTCAGAAAAAACTTGATACAGGTTTAGAATTTGGTGTTTGGGATAATAGAATTAAGGGTACTGCTGCTTATTATAATAATAAATCTGAAGATTTATTGTTGAGCTTGCCATTATCTTTAACTACAGGTCATAGTAGTCAAAATCAAAATCTTGGATCATTAAGAAATAGTGGATTAGAGTTTGAGTTAAATGTTGATATAATTCGTTCAGATGATTTTAATTGGAGTATTGGTGGTAACTATGCAACAGTTAAAAATGAAGTAGTTGGTATGCCTACAATAAATGGTAAACAAGTTACTATAACAGGTGGTACTACAAGAACGGAGGTTGGATATCCTGTTGCAGGTTGGTACATGAGAAAGTGGGCTGGTGTTGATCCTGCTAATGGTAATGCGCTTTGGTATATTGATGGTGTAAGTGGAGCGACAACTACAAGCTATAATACTGCTAAGGTAGAATGGCAAGGTGATAGTGCTTTACCTAAATTTACAGGTGGTTTGAACACGCATATAGATGTTTATAATTTTTATGTAGATGTATCTTTGTATGCAGCTGGAGGTCACAAAGTATATGAAGATTGGGCTGGTTTTACACAACATTCTGGTAGAACATCTTTATTGACTTATAATGGTTCTGAAGCTATACTTGACAGATGGCAGAATCCTGGAGATATAACAAATGTTCCAAAAGTTGAGTATACAGCTACAGCTGGGAATGCTCAAGCTGCTGCTACTTCTACAAGATTTTTATATGATGGAGATTATATGAGATTAAGAGATATTACTTTTGGTTATAATTTTAAATCTGCTGTTTTGTCACAATTAAAACTTGATGGTTTGTCTGCATCTGTCAGAGGTACTAACTTGTTGACTTGGGTTAAAGATGATAGATTAAAGTATGATCCAGAAGTACGTGCAGACGGTTTTACAAGATTGACTTCTCCACCAGTAAAATCTGTTGTGTTTTCATTAAATGTTAAATTTTAAGAATTATGAAAAAAATATTTTTAATTGTTATGTCACTCGCTATTTTTTCTACAGTGATGACGTCATGTTCACAAGACTCTTTGGAGCCTTCATTAGAGCAGAATAGAGATTTTATTTTAAATCCTCCAAGTACAGTGAGTGATTTGCAATTGTTGGCAAACGGTATGCATAAGAGAATGGTTGCAGTTCCTTATTATGGTAGAGATTATGTTATTTTTAATGAATGTAGAACTGATAATGCCTATTCAACAGGAGCTTCAAATCGCTTTTTAAATGTAACTCAAGGTGTTTTAACAGCGTCTGCTGCTTATCCAACTGATACGTGGGCTCAAATTTATGCTGTAATTACTAATGCGAATCTTATTATCAATTCAACTATAACTGGTGACCAGGTAGTTGTTGATGACTTGAAAGCGCAGGCTTTAACTGTAAGAGCTTTGGCTCATTTTGATTTGTTAAAATTATATGGTCAACAAAATGTTGGGTCATCTTTGACTTCGATGAATATGAGTGCATTAGGTGTTCCTTATGTAACTACCTATAGAGATTTATTTAAATTAACACCTGCAAGAAATACAGTTGCAGAAGTAAAAAAATTCATTTATGATGATTTAAATTCGGCTATTCCTAAATTTATACCAACACCTTTAAATTATACGAAAGTTAATTTACAATCAGCTAAAGCAATTAAATCTAGAGTTGCAATATATTTTAGCGATTGGACTATTGCTCGTGATGCAGCATCAGAAGCTCTTACATTAGGTGGTAGTGTTGTTCCAGAATCTTCTTTCGTTTCCTCTTTTTCTGCAGATGGTAAGCAATCTAATTCAATTTTTGAATTAGTTCAGTTATCGAATGATAATAATGGAATTAATGGATTATTTCAAATCTATGGTGTTACTGTTTATGGAGATATTGTGCTTAATAACACGGTTGCTTTTTCTTCAATATTTGATGCAACTGATGTTAGAAGGTCTGCAAGTATGATTAGTGCTACCAGAAATATCGGTAAGTATACTAAATTTGCTACGAATACTAAAGTTATTCGTTATGAAGAAATTGTATTAAATTATGCTGAGGCTTTATTTGAAACAGGTAATGCTCCACAAGCTCTTATTCAATTGAATAGAATCACTGCTCAAAGAGGGGCTGTCGCTCATTTGGTTGCTAGTAAGGCTAATATTTTATTAGAAAGAAGAAGAGAGCTTGCGTTTGAAGGTTTCAGATTTGATGATTTGGTTAGAAACGGTAAGGGTGTTCCTAAGAATCCTAATATTTTAGCTCCATTTGCATATGGAGATTATAGATTGGCTTTTCCAATTCCTCAAGCAGAGATGAATGGTAATCCAAATATGGTTCAAAATTTTAATTTCTAATTAATAATTAATAATAGTATTAATTAAATTTATAGTAATCCGCCTAAAAAGTAATTTTTAGGCGGATTTTTTATTTAAGGTGATTATCATCTATCTTTGCTTGATTAAAATTGTAAAAACAATTGCCTAATTATACCTTTTCCATATGAGAATACTCTTTTTTTTTATTTTTTTATCATTCTCCACTTTGTTGTTTTCTCAGGAGAAAAACAGCAAGACTTTAGACACCAATAGTAAATACAATCGCTCAGATTCCATAAAAAAACCAAAACAACCTTTGGCCACCATAGATCAGTACCGCGTTATTACATTAGATCGGGATACTACTTATATAGATACTTCACTGAGCATTCAAAGAGAATACAGTCATAATTATTTAAGAAAAGATACTTTTGGGCTTTTAGCTTTCGCTAATGATGGACAAACGTATAATACGCTGCAATACAGTTTAACTGATTTTTCCCCTTTCCCTGAATTTGGATTCAAAGCAAAACATTTCAATTTTCTGGAAGCAAATCAGATACGATATAGCTCTGTGGCAACTCCTGTTACGGAACTATATTTTAAAACTACGATAAAAAAAGGCCAATCGGCAGATTCATTTATAACGTTAAATACTTTTGAAAATCTTAATTTTTCTATTGCTTATAAAGGCTTACGTTCTGAGGGTTTATACATAAATCAATTATCAAGTACAGGAAATTTCAGATTCACGGTAAGTTACAACACGAAAAATAAAAGATATTACTCCAATGCGCATTATACTTATCAGGATATTTTAAATTATGAAAATGGGGGAATCACAACAGATCTTGATTTTGAAAGTGAAGATCCGAAATTTAATAACAGACAACGATTAGAAGTTTTTTTGAATGATGCTAAATCATTTCTGAAAGGGAAAAGGGTATTTTTAGATCACAGTTTTAGAATTAATCCTGTAAAAGGAGCTAATAATTTATATATAAACCATCAGTTTAATTACGAAAATAAGTTTTTCGAATACAATCAAGCCACAGTCCCGTCCTCTGTAGGAGCAACTGTAGTGTTTCGTTATGGTGAATCTTTTAAAAATAGCGAAATAAATGATCAAACTCATTACAATAAAATGTACAATAAAATTGGGTTTACTTATGAAAACACAACTTTAGGAAAATTCCAATTTTTTGCAGATGATTTTAGATCGAATTATTATTACAGTCAAATTTTGATTTTTGATGGTAAGACGGTTCCAAGTTCTTTAAGCCAAAATATAAATAATATTGGTGGCCAATATGCGTATCAAAAAAATAAGTGGAACGGAAATTTTTTATATTCTAGGTCAGTTACCAATCAATCATTATCGAATTTAGATGCCAAGTTGAAATATGATTACAATGACGAAACGGAATTGATATTTCAATATCAAAACATAAACAAATTGCCAAATAACAATTATGATTTGTACCAAAGCAGTTACGTTCAATACAACTGGTCAAATGCTTTTAAAAATGAAAAAATAAATTCTGTGTCTGTCAATGCAGTTACACCGTGGGTCACTGCTTCGCTTCAGTATTCTGTATTAAATGATCATCTTTATTTTGCCGATGTTTCAACTGATGCTCAAATACTGGTCCGCACACAAATAGTTGCGCCAACACAGTACGAAAAGACCATAAATTATTTATCAATTAAAGTGAGTAAAGAATTAAAATTCGGGAGATTTGCGTTAGATAATACTGTTTTGTACCAAAAAGTAGGTCAGAAAGATAAAATCCTAAATGTACCTCAAATTGTGACTAGAAATACTTTTTACTACTCAGCTTATTTTTTCAAAAAGAATGCATTGTTCTTGCAAACCGGTATTTCACTGAATTATTTCACTAAATACTTTGGAAATGAATACAATCCTGTAATTGGTGAATTTTTTGTTCAAAATAAAAAAGAAATTGGGAACTATCCAAACCTGGATTTTTTTGTTAATGCAAAGATTCAAAGAACCAGAATTTACTTAAAAGCAGAGCATTTTAATTCAGCTTTATCGGGTAATAATTTTTATTCTTCACCTAACAATCCTTACCGTGATTTTACAATTCGTTTTGGATTGGTTTGGAATTTCTTCAATTAATAAATATTAGTACGCCATTTGTCGGGAAAACGTATTTATCATCGTATCCAATATATTTTTACTCAGTTAGATAGCAAAATAAAAAATGTTGTTTTAAATGAAATTTACACGACTATTATTTCATAAAATTTTTGTGAAGTAGTGATTTACGCATAATTTGGTAATTCTTATTTTTTTGTAACAAAATGCTATCTTTGTATGGCGATTTATAACAACTCACACTTTTAAATGAATAATAAAATGCACTACGCAGAAAACATATTAGGCACAATAGGCAACACACCATTAGTCAAACTTAATAAAGTTGTTGATGGAATAGATGCTTTGGTACTTGCTAAAGTAGAAACTTTTAATCCGGGAAATTCCGTAAAAGACAGAATGGCCGTTAAAATGATTGAAGATGCTGAATCCGACGGTAGATTAAAACCAGGGGGCACCATTATAGAAGGAACTTCCGGGAATACAGGTATGGGATTAGCATTAGTTGCTATAATAAAAGGGTATAAGCTGGTTTGTGTGATTTCAGATAAACAGTCCAAAGAAAAGATGGATATTCTTCGTGCAGTCGGCGCTAAAGTAATAGTTTGTCCTACGGATGTTGAGCCAACTGATCCGCGTTCGTATTATTCTGTTTCTCGACGATTAGCAGAAGAGACGCCCAATTCCTGGTATGTGAATCAATACGATAATCCTTCAAATGCGATAGCGCATTACGAGCAAACGGGACCAGAAATTTGGGAACAAACGGGTGGTAAAATAACGCATTTTGTATCGGGTGTAGGAACTGGAGGAACAATTTCAGGAGTTGGGAAATATTTGAAAGAGAAAAATCCAAATATTAAAATTTGGGGGATTGATACCTATGGTTCTGTCTTTAAAAAATACCATGAAACAGGAATTTTTGATGAAAATGAAATCTATTCTTATATAACTGAAGGTATTGGCGAAGACATATTACCAAAGAATGTTGACTTCTCATTGATTGATGGTTTTACAAAAGTAACCGACAAAGATGCGGCAGTTTACACCCGAAAAATTGCTCTTGAAGAAGGGATTTTTGTTGGGAATTCTGCTGGTGCGGCCGTAAAAGGATTATTACAGCTTAAAGAACATTTTAAACCTGAAGATGTGGTTGTGGTTCTTTTTCACGATTCAGGAAGCCGTTATGTAGGCAAAATGTTCAATGACGATTGGATGCGAGAAAGAGGTTTTCTTGACGAGGAAATCAAAAAAGCAGAAGATGTTATCAAAGATCATATCGACAAACCATTGATAGTAGTTCGTACCGAAGAATTAGTTTCACACGCTATAGAAAGAATGCGTAAATACAAGATTTCTCAAATTCCAGTGATTGACGTCACGGGATTTGTAGGTTCGGTTGATGAAAGTGATTTGTTCCAAAGTTATGTTGCCGATAAAAATGTAGCGGACAGACCGATAAAAGAAATTATGGGAAAACCATTTCCAATTGTAAAATTAGGAACGGCAATTGAAGAAGTCTCGAAGTTATTTACCAAAGAAAACGATGCGGTTTTGGTTGAATTAGAGAATGGAAGTCACCATATTATTACTAAATATGATATTATTGGGTCAATAAAATAAATTTTTATTATCCAAAATATTAAAATTTTTACAGCCATGAATTTGACGAGTTTATTTCGTTAAATTTGTGGCTTTTTCGATTTATAACAAACTTATAATATGACCTTCACCGCCATAGATTTTGAAACCGCAACGGCATTCCATCCGTGTTCAGTAGGGATTGTTACTGTAGAAAACGGAATAATTGTAGATGAGTTTGTTAGTTTAATTAAACCGCCAAATAATTTATATTCTCCCTTTACAATTCAAGTTCATGGGATATATCCGCGAGATACGGTCAATGCAAAATCATTTGCACAAGTATATCCTGAAATACAAAAACGCCTTCAAAACAGAGTGATTGTGGCTCATAATGAGAGTTTCGACAGAAATGTTCTTGCGAAATCAATGGCGCTTTATAATTTGGATTATGCTGATTTGAATTTGTCGCCTCGTTGGGAATGCACGGTTAAGATTTATAAAGCCAAAGGATTAAAACCAACCAAATTAAGTGATTGTTGCCGGAAAATGAATATCGCTTTAAATCATCACGAGGCATTATCTGATGCTCGGGCTTGTGCCAAATTGTATTTACTTCGCTAGTCATGGCGAGGTGTTGCGAGGAACGTGGTAAAGCAATCCGATAGGGAGAAGTAACTATCGTTACTACAAAAAAAAGTAATTTTTTGGTGAATTGAAGAATATTTTTTTTATTTTGTAAGGTAAGTTGTTGTTTTTTCATACTTTAGAGTCTTTTATTTTTAAGTCTAAACTCTATTATCTAAAAAAAATATGAAAGAAGATTTTCTGCATTACCTTTGGAAATTCAAGAAGTTTGATGCCTTGAATTTAAAAACTTTTAACAATGAGGAAATCACAATTAGTAATTCTGGTCAATACCTTGAATTAGCAGGTCCTGATTTTTTCAATGCACAAATTACTATTGGAACTCAAAAATGGGCTGGAAATGTAGAAATTCACCTCAAATCGTCTGATTGGTATGTGCATCATCATGAAAAAGATACGAATTATGAAAATGTAATTTTGCATGTGGTTTGGGAGCATGATACAGAAATTTTTAGAAGTGATAATTCGGAAATTCCAGTTTTAGAACTTAAAGATTATGTCGAAAAAGATACCATAGAAAACTACCAATCTTTAATGGCTCTAAAATCATGGATTTTTTGCGAAAACCAACTCAAAAACATTGACGAATTTGTGTTTAAAAACTGGCAGGAGCGCCTGTTTTTTGAGCGTTTAGAAAGAAAATCCAAACCTGTTTTTGATGTATTGGAACAAACTAATCGAGATTGGGAAGCGGTGTTGTTTTGTCTTTTGGCTAAAAATTTTGGCTTAAATACGAATGGCGATACCTTTTTAAAAATTGCCCAATCAATTCCCTTTTCAATCATTAGAAAAGAAAGTTTTGAAGAGGAGAATCTTGAAGCTTTGATTTTTGGAGTTTCTGGATTATTGGATTCAGAAAAAGAAGATAATTATTTCAAAGATTTAAAATTCAGGTATTTATACTTATTAAATAAATATCAAATACAAAAAATTTGTAGGGAACCACTACAGTTTTTTAAGCATCGTCCCGACAATTTTCCTACGATACGACTTTCGCAATTAGCCAATTTATACCACAGTCAACAAAATTTATTTTCGAAAATAAGTACATTAAGTTCGTTAAAAGATATTTATGAAGTTTTCCAAGTTTGTACTTCTAAGTATTGGTTAAATCATTATCAATTTGACAAAGAAAGTCCGAAGAAAAAGAAGCCGCTTTCTAAATCTTTCATCGATTTGATTGTTATAAATACGATTATTCCACTTCAGTTTGCTTTCGCAAAAAGTCAGGGAAAGGAAATTTCTGAGGATTTGATAAGTCTTTTGAATGAGGTCGCTCCCGAGAAAAATGCGATTATAGATAAATTTAGGTCTTTTGGAATACAACCAAAAAGTGCTTTTGAAACACAATCCTTGTTGCAACTTAAGAACGAGTATTGTACTAAAAGTAAGTGTTTGGAATGTGCTATCGGGATGGAACTACTGAAAAAAAGTTAATTCAGTAATTTTAGGATTTATTTACCTGAGAATGTGTTAATGTTGTAAATTTGTCTTTCGAATGAATAATCAATTAAACTAAAAAATGTCAGTAATCAAGCTCAAGTTTTTTTTTGAGAAGCACGGATTTCATGTTTCTTCGCGTTTGGCGGACACATTAGGAATGCGCGCCAGTAGTGTACGATTGTTTTTTATCTACTTGTCGTTTGTTACCGTTGGATTGTGGTTTGCCGTTTATTTGACATTGGCTTTTTGGATTCGTCTAAAGGATTTAATTCGAGCTAAACGTACCTCGGTTTTTGATTTGTAACTGCAATTTTGCTTACATAAAAAAAGGGACTATAAAATTGATATATTTTATAGTCCCTTTTTAATTTAAAAGAATAAATTTATTCTTTTGGATTGTTTAATACGCTATTTTTCTTTCCGTATGCAAAATAGATTATTACACCTATTGCCATCCAAGCAAAAAGTCTTAACCAGTTTGTCCAGCCTAAACCAGCCATCATTAACACACAAGTTATAACCCCTAAAATTGGAACTAAAGGAACAAAAGGAGTTTTAAATTCTCGTACCATATCAGGTTCTTTTTTTCTAAGGATAATAACAGAAACACAAACCAGTGAAAAGGCGAATAGTGTTCCTATACTTGTCATATCTCCTACAATATCTCCAGGAATAAAAGCAGCGAATAATCCAACAATTATTAAGATTGCAATGTTAGCTTTGTATGGAGTTTTGTATTTTGAATGTAAATCACTGAATGCTTTAGGTAATAAACCGTCTTTACCCATTGCGTAAAATACTCTGGATTGTCCTAATAACATAACCAAAATTACAGAAGAGAATCCGGCTAAAATGGCAATAGTTACTAACTGACCTAACCATGAATATCCAATCATATATTTTGTAATTGCGAATGACACAGAAGCTTCTTTTCCACCTGTTCTAAAATCTTCTACAGTTGCAACCCCTGTCAATACGTGAGCGAAAAGAATATATAATACAGTACAAACCGCTAAAGACCCTAGAATACCTATTGGCATATTTCTTTTAGGGTTTATCGTTTCTTGTGCTGCTGTACTTACTGCATCAAAACCGATAAAAGCAAAGAATACAGTTCCTGCGGCTCCAATTATTCCCCAAAATCCTCCAAATTTATGATCAATACCATGTTCATCCGTAAAAATAGAACTTGCCGGAATGTAAGGAGTGTGATTTGCTGGATTGATAAAGTTCCAACCAACAATAATAATTAATACTACGATAACTACTTTTACGACAACTATAATGCCGTTTACAAAAGCAGATTCTTGTATTCCTTTTATTAACAATAAACTAATGATACCCACAATAAATAAAGCTGGTATATTAATCATTCCATGTTCTCCAGTTATGGCATCAGTTTGAAATGGAGAATGGGATAATGAATAAGGAATTGGACTCACATGGAGTACGTTAATTAGTAAATTATTTAGGTATTCACTCCAGGCGATTCCTACTGTTGCAGCTCCTACAGCGTATTCAAGAATTAAATCCCAACCAATGATCCAGGCTAAAAACTCACCCATAGTAGCATAAGTATACGTATAGGCGCTACCAGAAATAGGAATTGAGGAAGAAAGTTCTGCATAGCACAATCCGGCTAAAGCACATCCTATTGCGGCAACAATAAATGCAATTGTTACTGATGGACCCGCATTTTGAGAAGCAGCCATTGCAGTTCTTACAAACAACCCTGCACCTATTATGGCACCAATTCCTAATGCAATTAACGACCAGGCGGTTAATGTTCTTTTTAATCCCTTTTCAGAATCGGCTGCTTCTGCTAAAAGCTGAGCCAACGGTTTTCTTTTCCAAATAGACATGTTTTATGTTTTTTTTATTATTAAGCACCAAATGTATTGTTTTTTATAAAAAATAAAAATAATAATTAGAATTTAAGTCATAAAATTATAATTCAGCAATCTTTTACTGAGGACGTTCTTTTGCAAGATTGCTTTTTGGTCTAATAAAAGCTTAATAATATGCTTGATTTTAATATCTGTCATTTTTATTTTTCGAATATTTTTTAAAGACGTAAAATATTTCTTATTTTTAGATTTTGAAAAATTAAATCAGATAATAGCAACCTAATCACAAAATATGGCGTTTAAAACAAGGAGTGAATACTTTATTTTTTCACGAGAACAACGAAAAGGTATTTTTGTTTTGTTTGGAATTATTATTGTTTTACAATTGCTTTATTTTTTTGGAAATTTTAATGCCTTGGCAAAAGAGTTTCCAGAAAAACAAAAATGGCTTGCGCTACAATCTCAAATTGATTCCATGAAAATGGAAGAGAAAAGGGAGTCGCCTAAAATTTATCTTTTCAATCCTAATTTTATTACCGACTATAAAGGATATAAGCTGGGAATGTCTGTTCCGGAGATTGATCGTCTGCTAGCTTTTAGAAAAGAGAATAAATACGTTAATTCATCGAAAGAATTTCAAAACGTAACTCAGGTTTCGGATTCGTTATTAAATGCAATAGCTCCCTTTTTTAAATTTCCAGATTGGGTTAATAATAAAAAACAGTTTAAAGTCTATGAGAAATATTCAAATAAGGCTTTCGCCAAAAAAGAGAAAATAGTTTTTATTGATATTAATCAAGCGACTCAAAAAGACTTGATAAATATTTATGGAGTAGGCGAGGCAATTTCTCTTCGAATCTTAAAACTAAAAGAGAGTCTTGGAGGATTTGTTTCTATGGAACAGATGAACGATATTTGGGGATTATCGCCCGAAGTTATTAAAAATTTAAACACTCATTTTAAAGTTACGGCGATGCCAAATTTAAAAAAAATAGATATTAATAACGCTTCATTAAAGGAACTTTCTCAATTTTCTTATTTCAGATATCCATTGGCAAAAGAAATTGTAACGTATAGAAGTATGAATGGAGATATTAAAAATATTGAGGATTTAACAAAAATTAGGGGTTTTCCTGTTGATAAAGCAAAGATAATTGCCTTATATTTGAACTTTAATTAGAAGATTCAAATTCACAGGGACAGATAGTAGGATTGTAATACATTGTAAAACATATCCATTACTTTTTTATTCGCTGATTATTTTTATCCTTTAAAAAACAAAACATGAAACGTCATTACATTATTATGTTTCAATTAATCCTATTTGTTTAAAAAATATATTACATATGAATTCAATTTATTTCACTGAAGAACACCAAGCATTTAGAGAAAGTTTAAAAGATTTTTTGCAGAAAGAAGTTGTTCCGCACATTGAAAAGTGGGAAAAAACAGGTACGATAGACCGTTTTATTTGGGAGAAATTTGGCGAGATGGGGTACTTCGGTCTTGCATATCCAGAGGCTTATGGCGGTCTGGATCTAGATTTATTTTACACTGTTATTTTTCTCGAAGAATTACAGAAAATTAAGTCTTCAGGTTTTGCTGCTGCAATGTGGGCTCATTCTTATTTAGCCATGACCCATTTGAATGCGGAGGGTGACGAAAGAATAAAACAAGACTATTTAGTACCAAGTATCGCTGGAAAAAAAATAGGTGCTTTATGTATCTCAGAGCCTTTTGGAGGTAGTGATGTTGCGGGGATGCGCACTAATGCCGTGAAAAAAGGAGACAAATATATTATTAATGGTTCTAAAACATTTATTACTAACGGTGTTTATGCAGACTATTACATTGTTGCAGCAAAAACTAATCCTGAACTAGGGAACAAAGGGATTAGTATCTTTTTGATGGATACTAATTTAAAAGGAGTTTCGGCAGTTAAGCTGGATAAATTAGGCTGGAGAGCATCGGACACTGCTGAAATCGCCTTTGATAACGTAGAGATTCCGGCAGAAAACTTAATGGGTGAAGAGGGGAAAGGATTTCCTTACATCATGCAACATTTTGCTTTGGAGCGTTTAATTATGGCGATAAACGCACATGCTAGAGCAGAATATGCGATAGATTATACAATAGATTACATGTCGCATAGAGAAGCATTTGGAAAAAAAATCAGTAAGTTTCAAGCATTGAGACATACTCTTGTTGAGCATGCAACGGAGGTAGAACATTGTAAGGTGTTTAACTACGCAGCAGTCGCTCGTTTAGACAAAGGAGAATACGTTGTTAAGGAGGCGACTATGGCTAAGCTGAAATCTACAAAAGTTGCAGATGAGACTATCTATAGTTGTTTACAAATGTTAGGTGGTTATGGTTATATGGAGGAATATCCATTAGCACGTTTGTTTAGAGACAGTCGTTTAGGGCCAATAGGCGGAGGAACTTCAGAAATTCTTAAAGAGATTTTAGGAAAAATGATCATTGATAATCAAAATTATGAGCCTGCAGTGAAGTAGTTCGACTTTGATACGATTATGTCTAAAGTGCATAAGTTTTTCTTAACGTGGTGCTTTGGGTTTACTAAATTGAGTATTTAATAAATAAAAAAGAGTCAATTTGTTGCTTGACTTTTAATTTTGTAGCAAGAATAGTAGTGAAAATCCTTTGCTGGTGCTTAGCAACAGAAAAGATTGCAGCGAATATCCTGACAGCAAATCAGAACAGAATTGATGTTTGGCAAGCACATTAAAAATAAATTTGCAATACATAACACGTAATTCAAAATAATGTTTACTTTTGCACACTTAAAGAAAGGGGGTGTCTATATTATGTTAATTATACCAATTAAAGACGGAGAAAATATCGATAGAGCATTAAAACGCTACAAAAGAAAATTTGATAAAACAGGAACTGTTCGTCAACTAAGAGCACGTACTGCTTTTATTAAGCCTTCAGTAACGAATAGAATCAAAATTCAAAAAGCGGCTTATATCCAAAATATGAGAGATAACTTAGAGAGTTAGTCAATATCTATTAAAATAAAGTACCGTTAGTCATTAAAAGTTTTATAACTTTGATGCTAACGGTTTTTTTATGAATAATAAAGACGCATTTCGGGATTATTTACAAATGGAGAAGAAATATTCTCCGCATACCGTAAATGCCTATTTGAATGATTTAGGATACTTCGAAACATTCAACAAGCATCAATTTGATCAAGAAAATATAGATCAGGTAAACTACAATCAAATTAGAAGTTGGATCGTATCGCTTGTGGATGATAACTTGTCAAATGTATCTGTCAATAGAAAGGTTGCGTCCTTAAAAGCATTTTATAAATTTCTATTAAAAACTAAACAAATTGAGGTTAGTCCACTAGTGAAACACAAAGCGCTAAAGACTCCTAAGACACTTCAAATTCCATTTTCTGAAAAAGAAGTTCTGGATGTATTAAATCACATGCCAAATACAATAGGTTTTGAAGAAATAAGAAATAAACTCATTATAGATTTATTTTACACCACCGGAATGCGTAGGACGGAGTTAATTCATCTTAAAAGCATAAATGTTAATTTGTCCGGTGGTACCATCAAAGTGCTTGGTAAAAGAAATAAAGAACGAATACTTCCTGTTTTGCCACTAATTACAGAGCAATTCTCGTTGTATGTACAAGAGAGATTGTGTTTAGAATCTATCGTAGATAATGATTATTTTTTTCTCACAAAAAAAGGGTTAAAATTGAACGATACCTTTGTGTATCGATTAATAAATTCTTACTTTAGTGCTGTCTCCGAGAAAGTAAAAAAGAGTCCGCATATATTGCGACATACGTTTGCTACTCATCTATTAAATAATGGAGCTGATTTAAATTCGGTGAAAGAATTATTGGGACATTCCAGTTTGGCATCAACGCAAATATACACGCACAATAGTTTAACGGAGCTAAAAAAAGTGTACAAAGATGCGCATCCAAGGAATCAGAAGTAATTCGGAAATGTTTAACTATTAAAAAAAATGATTATGAAGGTAAATGTTCAAGCGGTTAACTTTACTGTTGACAAAAAACTGGTGGATTTTGTTCAAGAAAGAATGGACAAATTGGAAAAATATTACGATAAAGTAGTATCGGCAGATGTTTTTTTGAAAGTTGAAAAGACAAGCGATAAAGAGAATAAAATTGCCGAGATAAAAATTAATGTTCCAGGAGATGATTTTGTAGTTAAAAAGCAGTGTAAAATTTTTGAAGAAGCGGTGGAGCTTTGTGCTGAATCTTTAGAAAGATTGTTGGTAAAAAGGAAAGAAAAAATAAGTTCACACATTTAATATAAATTTTTTTTTAAAAAATGTTTTGAATGAGAGATAAAATCTCTACATTTGCAGTCCGTTAGAAATAGCGGACTTTTTTTATTGATTCGCCAGCGTAGCTCAGTTGGCTAGAGCAGCTGATTTGTAATCAGCAGGTCGTGGGTTCGAGTCCCTCCGCCGGCTCAAAATTGTAACGGTTTGACAATAATAAAAGTAGGGGAGATACTCAAGCGGCCAACGAGGGCAGACTGTAAATCTGCTGTGTAAACTTCGCAGGTTCGAATCCTGCTCTCCCCACAGAATAAAGTAGATGTTGAAATTAAGGTTTTAAATTTTTTTTTGAATCTGAAATCTCAAATCAAATTCTGACATCAAGGATTCTGCCGGTGTAGCTCAGGGGTAGAGTGCTTCCTTGGTAAGGAAGAGGTCTCGGGTTCAATTCCCGACATTGGCTCAAGTAAGTAGGAAATAGAAATTAATATATAACTAAGATTAAAAATTAAGTAAAATGGCAAAGGAAAATTTTAACCGTAACAAGCCCCATTTAAACATTGGAACAATTGGGCATGTGGATCACGGAAAAACGACATTAACTGCGGCAATTACAAAAGTATTGTCTGATGCAGGTTACTGTCAAGCAAAATCATTTGATCAAATTGATAATGCTCCAGAAGAAAAAGAAAGAGGTATTACAATTAATACATCTCACGTTGAGTATGAAACTGCTAATCGTCATTACGCTCACGTTGACTGTCCAGGTCACGCAGATTACGTAAAAAACATGGTTACAGGTGCTGCTCAAATGGATGGTGCTATTCTTGTAGTTGCTGCGACTGATGGGCCAATGCCACAAACACGTGAGCATATCCTTTTAGGTCGTCAAGTAGGTATTCCTAGAATGGTTGTATTCATGAATAAAGTGGATATGGTTGATGATGAGGAATTACTTGAATTAGTTGAGATGGAAATCAGAGACTTGTTATCTTTCTATGAATATGATGGAGATAATGGTCCTGTTGTTCAAGGTTCAGCTTTAGGTGGATTGAATAATGATCCAGTTTGGGTACCAAAAATTCTTGAATTGATGGCGGCTGTAGATTCTTGGATCGAAGAGCCAGTAAGAGATGTTGCAAAACCTTTCTTAATGCCTGTTGAAGATGTATTCTCAATTACTGGTCGTGGAACTGTAGCTACAGGTCGTATCGAAACTGGTGTTGCTAATACTGGAGATCCAGTTGAAATCATTGGTATGGGAGCTGAAAAATTAACTTCTACTATTACTGGAGTTGAGATGTTCCGTAAAATCCTTGATAGAGGAGAAGCAGGAGATAACGTAGGTATTCTTTTAAGAGGTATTCAGAAAGAAGACATCAAAAGAGGAATGGTTATTTGTAAGCCAGGTTCAGTTAAACCACATGCTACTTTCAAAGCTGAGGTTTATATTTTGAAAAAAGAAGAAGGTGGTCGTCACACACCATTTCACAATAATTATCGTCCACAGTTTTACGTACGTACAACTGACGTAACAGGTATCATTACTTTGCCTACAGGTGTAGAAATGGTTATGCCTGGGGATAACTTAACAATTGATGTTGTATTGCTTAGTGCAATTGCATTAAATGTTGGTTTACGTTTTGCTATCCGTGAAGGTGGTAGAACAGTAGGTGCTGGTCAGGTAACTGAGATAGTAGCTTAATCCTATAAATAAATTATAAAGCCAGTAACCGCTTTGGTTGTTGCTGGCTTTTTAACTACGGGCGTAGTTCAAGGGTAGAATAGCGGTCTCCAAAACCGTTGATGGGGGTTCGAATCCCTCCGCCCGTGCAAATAAACTAAATCACAATGACAAAAGTTGTTAATTACATATCAGAAGCATTTGAGGAGTTGAAGTCAAATGTAACTTGGCCAGCTTGGGCTGAAGTACAACGTCTAACAATTATTGTGGCTGTATTTTCAGTAGTATTCGCCTTGGCAACTTGGGGAGTTGATGAAATTTTTGCAAAAGCATTAGCCGGATTTTTTAACTGGATAAAAGCATAATTTTTTTGTCATGGCAGATAGTAGTATAAAAAAGTGGTATGTCGTTAGAGCAGTAAGTGGACAGGAAAATAAAGTGAAAGCATACATCGAAACTGAAATCGCAAGATTAGGTATGGGTGATTATGTTTCGCAGGTTTTGGTTCCTACTGAGAAAGTGGTTACTGTTAAAGAAGGAAAAAAAATAATCAAGGATAAGGTTTATTTTCCTGGTTATGTTATGATTGAAGCAAACCTAATTGGAGAAATTCCTCATATTATTAAATCTATAACAAGTGTTATCGGTTTTTTAGGTGAAACAAAAAATGGAGAACCTGTTCCGTTAAGAGTTTCTGAGGTAAACAGAATGTTAGGTAAAGTTGATGAATTGGCTGTTAATACAGATACTCGATCTATACCATTCAACTTGGGGGAAACTATAAAAGTTGTTGATGGTCCGTTTAATGGTTTCAATGGTACTGTTGAAAAAATTAACGAAGAGAAGCGTAAACTTGAAGTGATGGTTAAGATTTTCGGAAGAAAAACACCATTGGAGTTAAGTTTTATGCAAGTTGAAAAAGTATAATTTTTGTTACATCTATAATATCCACTACAATCGCTTCCAATGATTGTTGTGTTAAATTTTTTAAAAAATGGCTAAAGAAATTAGTAAGGTAGTTAAACTACAAGTTAAGGGAGGTGCTGCGAATCCATCGCCACCGGTTGGACCTGCTTTAGGAGCTGCTGGGGTAAACATCATGGAGTTCTGTAAGCAATTTAATGCCAGAACTCAAGATAAACCCGGCAAAATATGCCCAGTACAAATTACTGTGTATAAAGACAAATCATTTGATTTTGTTGTAAAAACTCCTCCGGCAGCAGTTCAGTTAATGGAAGCTGCAAAGCTAAAATCTGGTTCTGGTGAGCCTAATCGTAAAAAAGTAGCTAGTGTTACTTGGGAACAAATTAGAGCTATTGCTGAAGACAAGATGCCAGACTTAAATGCATTCACTATGGAGTCTGCAATGAGTATGGTTGCTGGAACAGCTAGATCTATGGGTATAACTGTATCAGGAGATTCTCCTTTTTAATTAAGAGAAAGACATGGCAAAATTGACAAAAAAGCAAAAAGAGGCTGCTTCAAAAATTGAAAAGAACAAACTATATTCTCTTAAAGATGCTGCGGCATTAATAAAAGTAGTTGCTTCTGCAAAATTTGATGAGTCTGTTGATATCGCAGTTCGTTTGGGTGTAGATCCAAGAAAAGCGAATCAAATGGTTAGAGGTGTGGTAACATTACCTCATGGAACTGGTAAAGATGTAAAAGTATTAGCATTGGTTACTCCAGATAAAGAAGCGGAAGCTTTAGCAGCAGGAGCAGACTATGTAGGTCTTGACGATTATTTACAAAAAATAAAAGACGGTTGGACAGATGTTGATGTAATCATCACTATGCCTTCTGTTATGGGTAAATTAGGTCCATTAGGTCGTATTTTAGGACCTAGAGGTTTAATGCCTAACCCTAAAACGGGTACTGTAACTATGGATGTTGCAAAAGCTGTTCAAGAGGTAAAAGCTGGTAAAATTGACTTCAAAGTTGATAAAACTGGTATAGTGCATGCAGGAATTGGTAAAGTTTCTTTTGGAGCTGAACAAATTTTTGACAATGCTCACGAAATTATTCAAACATTAATCAAACTTAAACCAACTGCGGCTAAAGGAACTTACATCAAAAGTATTTACCTAACTAGCACTATGAGTCCTGCAATTGCATTGGATCCTAAAGCAGTATAATTGGTAGTTAAAAATTTTTAGTATGACTAGAGAAGAAAAATCAATCGCGATTGAAGTTTTAACTGCACAGTTAGCTGGTACAAACATTGTTTATGTATCTGATATTTCTGGACTTAATGCAGAGACTACTTCAAATTTGAGAAGGGCTTGTTTTAAAGCAGGTATAAAATTAGAAGTTGTTAAAAACACTTTGCTTGCAAAAGCAATGGAAGCTTCGGCTAATGATTATGGTGATTTACCTTCAGTTTTGACTGGTAATAGCGCTATATTCATTTCTGACATAGCAAACGCTCCTGGTAAGATCATAAAAGATTTCAGAAAAAAATCAGCTAAACCTGTACTAAAGGGAGCTTATATTAATTCTGAGATTTATATTGGAGACGATCAATTAGATGCATTAGCAACTATTAAATCTAAAGAAGAGCTTATCGGCGAACTTATTGGATTATTGCAGTCACCAGCACAAAGAGTTATTTCTGCTCTTCAAAACCAATTTGCAAAAAGCGAAGAGGCTGCAGAAGAAGTGGAAGCATAATAAAAATAGAGTTTTACTCTAGTTTTATTTAAAAAAGCGCACAATAAATAAATTATATTTTTACAAATCATTTTAAAACGATAGAAAAAATGGCAGATTTGAAACAATTCGCAGAACAATTAGTTAACCTAACGGTAAAAGAAGTTAACGAATTAGCAACAATATTAAAAGATGAATACGGAATCGAACCAGCTGCTGCAGCTGTAGTAGTTTCAGGTGGTGGTGAAGCTGCTGCTGAAGATGTTCAAACAGAATTTACAGTTGTATTAAAAGCAGCAGGTGCTTCTAAATTAGCAGTTGTAAAATTAGTAAAAGAACTTACAGGTTTAGGTTTGAAAGAAGCTAAAGATGTAGTTGACAGCGCACCAAGTAATGTAAAAGAAGGTGTTTCTAAAGAGGAAGCTGAAGGGCTTAAAAAATCTTTAGAAGAAGCTGGAGCTGAGGTTGAACTTAAATAGTTTAACTCTTTTTGAGAATTAGGTTTAGGTCTTGGATGCAAATTCAATGACCTAAACCATTTTTCGTATAACAAAAGTCTAGCTTGTATTATTACATATTAGTCTTTAAAAACAAATTCATTTTACGCATTACGAGGAAAAAAAATTAACAGATAATAAGAAAGTAGTTATCTTAAATTGGTTTTTAAAGATGTAATGGTAGTAAAAGAATGTATAAGTAAATTAATATTTGTACAAAAAAATTACTTTTTTAATCAAAATTTTGTCCATTGATGATAACAAATCAAACTGAAAGATTGAATTTTGCCTCAACAAAAAATATTCCTGATTATCCAGATTTTCTAGATGTTCAGGTTAAATCGTTTAAAGATTTTTTTCAATTAGAAACTAAATCTGACGAAAGAGGCGACGAAGGGCTTTACAACACCTTCATGGAAAACTTCCCTATTACTGATACAAGAAATAACTTTGTATTGGAATTCCTTGATTATTTTGTAGATCCACCACGTTATACAATTCAAGAATGTATAGAAAGAGGTCTTACTTACAGTGTGCCTTTAAAAGCGAGGTTAAAACTGTATTGTACAGATCCAGAACATGAGGATTTTGAAACTATTGTTCAAGATGTTTATCTTGGTACAATCCCTTATATGACACCAAGCGGTACCTTTGTTATAAATGGTGCTGAGCGTGTAGTTGTTTCGCAATTACATAGATCACCAGGTGTTTTCTTTGGTCAATCATTCCATGCAAATGGAACAAAATTATATTCTGCCAGAGTAATTCCTTTTAAAGGTTCTTGGATAGAATTTTCTACAGATATAAACAGTGTAATGTATGCTTATATCGACAGAAAGAAAAAATTACCTGTAACAACTTTATTCCGTGCAATTGGATTCGAAAGAGACAAGGATATCCTAGAGATTTTTGATCTTGCAGAGGAAATTAAAGTTTCTAAAACAGGACTTAAAAAATATATCGGTAGAAAATTAGCTGCTCGTGTATTGAACACATGGCACGAAGATTTTGTAGATGAAGATACTGGTGAGGTAGTTTCTATCGAACGTAACGAAATAATTCTTGATAGAGATACGATTATCGATAAAGATAATGTGGAAGAGATCATTGATTCTAACGTTAAATCTATTTTGTTGCATAAAGAAGATGCTAATCAAGGGGATTATGCTATTATTCACAATACGCTTCAAAAAGATCCAACAAATTCTGAAAAAGAAGCTGTTGAGCATATCTACAGACAATTGCGTAACGCAGAACCGCCTGATGAAGAAACTGCTCGTGGTATTATTGATAAATTGTTCTTCTCTGATCAACGTTACAACTTAGGTGAAGTAGGTCGTTATAGAATGAACAAAAAACTTGGTTTAGATATTCCAATGGAAAAGCAAGTGCTTACCAAAGAAGATATCATTACCATTGTAAAATATTTGATCGAATTAATCAACTCTAAAGCAGAGATAGATGATATTGATCACTTATCAAACCGTCGTGTTAGAACAGTTGGTGAACAATTGTCTCAACAATTCGGTGTTGGTTTAGCACGTATGGCTAGAACTATTAGAGAGCGCATGAACGTTAGAGATAACGAGGTGTTTACACCAATAGATTTGATTAATGCTAAAACATTATCATCTGTTATTAACTCTTTCTTTGGAACAAACCAGTTGTCTCAGTTTATGGATCAAACAAATCCACTAGCGGAGATTACACACAAAAGAAGATTATCTGCACTAGGACCAGGTGGACTTTCGAGAGAAAGAGCAGGGTTTGAGGTACGTGACGTTCACTATACGCATTACGGACGTTTATGTCCAATTGAAACTCCTGAGGGACCAAACATTGGTTTGATATCTTCTCTAGGTGTTTATGCTAAAGTAAACGGAATGGGTTTCATTGAAACACCGTATCGTAAAGTAACTAATGGAACTGTAGATTTAGTTTCTACTCCAGTGTACTTAAGCGCAGAAGAAGAAGAAGGAATGATGATTGCTCAGGCAAACATTCAAATGGATGCTACTGGAAAAATTACTGCCGAAGACGTAATTGCACGTCAAGAAGGTGATTTCCCAGTAATTGAACCAACAAGGGTAGATTATACTGATGTTGCTCCAAATCAAATTGCGTCTATCTCAGCTTCTTTGATTCCTTTTTTAGAACATGATGATGCGAATAGAGCCTTGATGGGATCTAACATGATGCGTCAGGCCGTACCATTAATTCGTCCTGAAGCTCCAATTGTTGGAACTGGTTTAGAGCGTCAAGTTGCTTCTGATTCTAGAGTATTGATTAATGCTGAAGGAGATGGAGTTATTGAATATGTAGACGCGAATATCATCACTATCAAATACGATCGTTCTGAAGAAGAAAGAATGGTGAGTTTTGAGCCAGATGAGAAAACATACAATCTAATTAAATTTAGAAAAACCAATCAAGGTACAAGTATCAATCTAAAACCTATCGTAAGAAAAGGGGATAGAGTGGTTCCTGGACAAGTATTATCAGAAGGATATGCGACTCAAAATGGAGAATTGGCTTTAGGTAGAAACCTAAAAGTTGCGTTTATGCCATGGAAAGGATACAACTTCGAGGATGCGATTGTAATTTCTGAAAAAGTGGTTCGTGACGATATTTTTACCTCTATTCACGTGGATGATTATTCATTAGAAGTTAGAGATACTAAATTAGGTAACGAAGAATTAACGAACGACATACCGAACGTTTCTGAAGAAGCTACTAAAGATTTAGATGAAAATGGTATGATTAGAATTGGAGCCGAGGTTAAACCTGGTGACATTCTTATCGGAAAAATTACTCCAAAAGGGGAATCAGATCCTACTCCGGAAGAGAAATTGCTTCGTGCAATCTTCGGCGATAAAGCAGGTGATGTAAAAGATGCTTCATTAAAAGCATCTCCATCTTTACACGGTGTTGTTTTAGACAAAAAATTGTTCGCAAGAGCAGTAAAAGATAAACGTAAACGTACACAAGACAAGGATGCTTTAGGAGCACTTGAAATGGAGTTTGAAGTTAAATTCGTTGAATTAAAAGACAAATTAGTTGAAAAACTTTTCTTGATCGTAAACGGAAAAACATCTCAAGGTGTAATGAATGATTTGGGTGAAGAAGTTTTACCAAAAGGTAAAAAATATACTCAAAAAATGCTTTATGCTGTTGAAGATTTTGCTCACTTAAGTAAAGGTCAATGGGTAGCTGATGATGCTACTAATAAAATGGTTAATGATTTAATTCATAACTATAAAATTAAATTGAACGACTTACAAGGAGCTTTACGTAGAGAGAAATTCACAATTACAGTTGGAGATGAATTACCAGCTGGAATTTTGAAATTAGCTAAAATTTATATTGCTAAGAAACGTAAATTGAAAGTTGGGGATAAAATGGCAGGACGTCACGGTAACAAAGGTATTGTTGCTCGTATCGTTCGTCATGAAGATATGCCTTTCCTTGAAGACGGAACGCCAGTTGATATTGTGTTGAACCCATTAGGTGTACCTTCACGTATGAACATAGGTCAAATTTATGAAACTGTTTTAGGTTGGGCTGGACAAAATTTGGGTAGAAAATTTGCTACTCCAATTTTTGACGGAGCAACTTTAGATCAAATAAATGAATTGACTGATGAAGCTGGAGTACCGCGTTTTGGACATACACATTTATATGATGGTGGTACAGGAGAACGTTTCCATCAAGCAGCAACAGTAGGAGTTATCTACATGTTGAAACTTGGACACATGGTTGACGATAAAATGCACGCACGTTCTATAGGTCCATACTCGTTGATTACTCAACAACCACTTGGAGGTAAAGCTCAATTTGGAGGTCAACGTTTTGGAGAGATGGAGGTTTGGGCACTTGAGGCTTATGGAGCGTCAAGTACTCTTAGAGAAATCTTGACTGTGAAGTCTGATGATGTTATCGGTAGAGCTAAAACTTACGAAGCAATCGTAAAAGGTGAATCTATGCCAGAACCAGGATTACCTGAATCATTCAATGTATTAATGCATGAATTGAAAGGTCTTGGACTTGACATTCGTTTAGAAGAATAAATAATATTTGTAGCAATCAGTCTCGGTTTTTATCGGGACTGATTACTCATTTATAAAAGTTTTTAGGATTTATACCCGTAACCCGTTCCGATTTTTTATTTAGAACCAAGAGGTTTTATAATTAGCACTTCAAATTTTTTTTGTTTGAAGTTTAGAGAAGTAATTCGAGGTAATGTTTAAGTCAAAAGTTTGAAAGTCTAAAGTCTCAAGTCATCCGTGGCTTTAAAAACTTTATGATATTTGACTTTAAGACTGAAATAAAATTAATTTTTTAATTGCAAATAAATCAATAGTAAAAACTATGATGAATAATAGAAATAATAACAATAAAGATAAAAACCCTGTAAAAAGGTTTAATAAAATCTCAATAGGCCTTGCTTCCCCTGAATCGATCTTGAAAGAATCAAGAGGTGAAGTATTAAAGCCAGAAACGATCAATTACAGAACACACAAACCAGAGCGTGACGGTCTTTTTTGTGAACGTATTTTCGGACCAGTAAAAGATTTCGAATGTGCTTGTGGTAAATACAAAAGAATACGTTACAAAGGAATTATCTGTGACCGTTGTGGTGTTGAAGTTACTGAGAAAAAAGTACGTAGAGACAGAGTAGGTCATATCAATCTTGTTGTGCCTATTGCTCATATCTGGTATTTCCGTTCTCTTCCTAATAAAATCGGTTATATCCTTGGTCTTCCATCTAAGAAATTAGATATGATTATTTACTACGAAAGATACGTAGTAATCCAAGCAGGTATAGCTAAAAATGCAGAAGGTGAATCAGTACAAAGATTAGACTTTTTGACAGAAGAAGAATATTTGAATATTTTAGATACCCTTCCTGCTGATAACCAATATCTTGATGATTTTGATCCTAATAAATTTGTTGCCAAAATGGGAGCAGAGTGTATTATGGACTTATTAGCAAGAATTGATTTAGATCAATTGTCTTACCAATTAAGACACAATGCTAACAATGAAACGTCTAAACAACGTAAAACGGAAGCGTTAAAAAGATTACAAGTTGTTGAATCTTTCCGTGAGTCTAACTTGAACCGTGAGAATCGTCCGGAATGGATGATTATGAAAGTGGTACCGGTTATTCCACCAGAATTACGTCCGCTTGTGCCACTTGATGGAGGTCGTTTTGCAACTTCAGATTTAAATGATTTATACCGTCGTGTAATTATACGTAACAACCGTTTGAAAAGATTAATGGAGATCAAAGCTCCAGAAGTTATCTTAAGAAATGAGAAACGTATGTTGCAGGAATCTGTAGATTCACTTTTCGATAATACGCGTAAAGCATCTGCAGTAAAAACGGAATCAAACAGACCATTAAAATCTTTATCTGATTCCCTTAAAGGTAAACAAGGACGTTTCCGTCAAAATTTACTTGGAAAACGTGTGGATTATTCGGCTCGTTCGGTAATTGTTGTTGGACCTGAATTGAAATTATCTGAATGTGGTATCCCAAAAGATATGGCAGCAGAATTATACAAACCTTTCGTTATCCGTAAATTGATAGAAAGAGGAATTGTAAAAACGGTTAAATCAGCTAAGAAAATAATAGATAAGAAAGAGCCAGTAGTTTGGGATATCCTTGAAAATGTAATTAAAGGTCACCCAATATTACTGAATCGTGCTCCTACTTTGCACAGATTAGGTATCCAAGCATTCCAACCAAAATTAATTGAAGGAAAAGCAATCCAATTGCACCCTTTAGTTTGTACTGCATTTAATGCGGATTTTGATGGGGATCAAATGGCAGTTCACTTGCCTTTAGGACCAGAAGCTATTTTGGAAGCGCAATTGTTAATGCTGGGTTCTCACAATATTCTGAATCCTGCAAATGGTGCGCCAATTACGGTACCTTCTCAGGATATGGTTTTGGGTCTATATTATATGACCAAAGAACGTTTATCTACTCCTGAACTTAAAATTTTAGGAGAAGGAATTACTTTTTATTCTGCTGAAGAAGTAAATATTGCTTTGAATGAAGGCAGATTAGAATTGAATGCTTCTGTGAAAATTAGAGCAAAACATTTTAATGAAGCTGGTGACTTGGTTTACCAAATTATTAAAACTACTGCTGGTCGTGTATTATTTAATGAAGTAGTACCGGAAGCAGCTGGATATATCAATGATGTATTGACTAAGAAAAACCTTAGAGATATTATCGGACACGTTTTAAGCGCTACCGATGTACCTACAACTGCGGCTTTCTTGGATAACATGAAAGATATGGGTTACAAATTTGCCTTCAAAGGTGGTTTGTCATTCTCTCTTGGGGATATTAGAATTCCAGATCAAAAACCAAAATTAATTGCAGACGCCAGAGAACAAGTTCAGGGGATTTCTGTAAATTATAATATGGGTCTTATTACTAATAACGAACGTTACAACCAAGTTATTGATGTATGGACTTCAGCAAATGCTCAGTTGACAGAATTAGCAATGAAAAACATTAGAGAAGACCAACAAGGTTTCAACTCGGTGTATATGATGCTTGATTCTGGAGCAAGGGGTTCCAAAGAACAAATTCGTCAGTTAACTGGTATGCGTGGTTTGATGGCTAAGCCAAAAAAATCTACTGCTGGTGGTGGTGAAATTATTGAAAACCCTATTCTTTCTAACTTTAAAGAAGGTCTTTCTATCCTTGAGTACTTTATTTCTACTCACGGTGCGCGTAAAGGTCTTGCGGATACGGCTTTGAAAACGGCCGATGCAGGATATTTAACAAGAAGATTGCATGATGTGTCTCAAGATGTTATTGTTAACATTGACGATTGTGGTACTCTTAGAGGTGTTGAAGTATCAGCATTGAAAAAGAATGAAGAAATTGTTGAAACTTTAGGAGAAAGAATTTTAGGACGTGTTGCATTGCAAGATGTAATCAATCCTTTAACTAATGATGTACTTGTTCGTTCAGGGGAGCAAATCACTGAGGCATTAATGAAACAAATTGAAGCTTCTCCAATTGAGAAAGTGGAAGTTCGTTCGCCTCTTGTTTGTGAAGCACTGAAAGGAATTTGTGCTAAATGTTACGGTAGAAATTTGGCTACTGGAAAAATGACTCAAAGAGGAGAAGCTGTCGGTGTTATTGCAGCGCAATCTATTGGAGAACCTGGTACACAGTTAACATTACGTACGTTCCACGTTGGTGGGGTTGCGGGTGGTATATCTGAAGAATCAAGTATCGTTACGAAATTTAATGGTAAACTTGAAATCGAAGATTTAAAAACTGTTAAAGGAGAAGATAGTGAAGGTAATGCAGTTGATATTGTAGTATCTCGTTCGACTGAGTTAAAATTAATTGATGAAAGAACAGGTATTTTATTAAGTACTAATAATATCCCTTACGGTTCAAGTATCTTTGTTAAAGACGGTCAATCTGTTGTTAAAGGAGATGTAATTTGTAAATGGGATCCATATAACGGAGTTATCGTTTCTGAATTTACCGGTAAAATTGCTTACGAAGAATTAGAGCAAGGTCAATCATACATAGTTGAAATTGATGAGCAAACTGGTTTCCAAGAAAAAGTAATTTCTGAATCTAGAGCTAAAAAATTAATTCCAACTTTATTGGTTTACGGTAAAGACAATGAATTGATTCGTTCTTATAACTTACCAGTTGGAGCCCACTTGATGGTTGAAAACGGGGAGAAAATTAAAGCAGGTAAAGTATTGGTAAAAATTCCACGTCGTTCTTCTAAATCAGGAGATATTACAGGAGGTTTACCAAGAATTACAGAGTTGTTAGAAGCTCGTAATCCTTCAAACCCAGCTGTTGTTTCTGAGATTGATGGTGTTGTTTCTTTTGGAAAAATCAAAAGAGGTAACCGTGAAATCGTTATCGAATCTAAATTTGGTGATATTAGAAAATACTTGGTTAAATTATCAAGTCAAATTCTAGTTCAGGAAAATGACTTCGTAAGAGCAGGCGTACCTTTATCTGATGGAGCTATTACTCCGGATGATATTTTAAGAATTCAAGGACCAGCAGCTGTTCAACAGTATTTGGTAAATGAAATTCAAGAAGTATACCGTTTACAAGGAGTAAAAATCAACGACAAACACTTTGAAGTAGTAATACGTCAAATGATGCGTAAAGTAAGAGTACAAGATCCAGGTGATACTTTATTCTTAGAAGATCAATTAATTCACACGAAAGATTTTATCGTTCAAAATGATAAATTATATGGTATGAAAGTAGTTGAAGATGCTGGAGATTCTAGTACTTTGAAAGAAGGACAAATTATTACGCCTCGTGAGTTGCGTGATGAAAACTCTTTATTGAAACGTACTGATAAAAATCTTGTTGTGGCTCGTGATGTTGTTACTGCAACTGCAACACCAGTTTTACAAGGTATTACTAGAGCGTCACTTCAAACTAAATCGTTTATCTCTGCTGCTTCGTTTCAGGAAACTACTAAAGTATTGAATGAAGCTGCTGTTGCAGGTAAAATCGATTACTTAGAAGGATTAAAAGAAAATGTAATTGTAGGTCATAGAATTCCTGCCGGAACTGGTATGAGAGAATATGATAATACAATTGTAGGTTCAAAAGAAGATTATAATGATATGATGGCTAATAAAGAAGAATATATTTATTAAGGTATGAGTAATTCTAATCAACAACAAGAGCAAATTAACATTGAGTTGGATGAAAAAATCGCGGAAGGAATTTATTCCAACTTGGCAATAATTAATCATTCTTCTTCTGAATTTGTTTTAGATTTTGTAAGTATCATGCCAGGTATTCCCAAGGCTAAAGTAAAAGCAAGAATCGTCCTTACACCGCAACACGCCAAAAGATTATTGAAGGCTATCGGAGAAAATATTCACCGTTTTGAAGTCGCTCATGGCGAAATAAAAGACACTGAACAACCTCCAATTCCTCTTAATTTTGGTCCTGCAGGTCAAGCTTAATTGTAATAGAATTGTAGAAAAGGCTCCAGAAATGGAGCCTTTTTTTGTGCCAATTTTTTGTTGTTTTTTGATTTGATTTTACCCAATACTTTGATAATTAAGAAACAAAAAATATCGATTTTGTAGTTTAACCGATAAAAACGCTATTCATCGGAAATATTTTTTACTACTATTTTAATGTTTTAGTTTCGCCGCAGAAGAAAAGATTACAGTTATCTTTTATAAAAAATTATTTTATGAACAACTTTTCTAAACAAGACAAGAACAACAAAATTAACATTATTTTTGTAATGGTAGTTTTTACTTTATTTTGTAATGTTTCTGTTTTTGGTCAAACTATAGAAAAAAATGAAGTTGTGAATACTGCAAATGAAAGTAACACTATCGCAAAACAAGAAAATACTTCTGTTTCTTCAAACATAAATTTTGTTCTTTGGTTCATGGGATCTAAGCAAAATCCTAACAGAACTATTTCAACAGATAGTATCAATACTAAGACGCAGATAATGACTTCTGGGATGGCACCAAATCGTTTGTTGATTAAAGCATTTTTGAAGAAAGCTATAAATTTAGAAAGTACAATCGCATAAGTTTTAGATACAAATATCCAAATATAAAAAAAACGCTAATTTATTAAATTAGCGTTTTTTTATGAAGTACTATTTTGATAATTATTCAAATTCTGATGTAAAGAATAATTTAACGTTCGGATATTTATTTTGTGTCATTTGAATTGTAAAATCAGAATCGGCTAAAAACACTAATTGTCCGTATTTATCATGCGCCAAGAACTTTTGTTTGATTCTTCTAAATTCTTTAAATTCATCACTTTTTGGATCGGTAGGTTTTACCCAACATGCTTTGTGTACTGGGAAATTTTCATACGTACATTTTGCTCCGTATTCATGTTCTAAACGATATTGAATAACTTCATATTGAAGTGCACCTACCGTTCCAATGATCTTTCTGTTATTCATTTCTAAGGTAAATAATTGCGCAACCCCTTCATCCATTAACTGATCGATCCCTTTGTCGAGCTGTTTCGCTTTCATGGGATCTGCATTATTAATGTATCTGAAATGTTCGGGAGAGAAACT
Organism: Flavobacterium urumqiense; assembly: GCF_900108015.1. Lineage (GTDB taxonomy): Bacteria > Bacteroidota > Bacteroidia > Flavobacteriales > Flavobacteriaceae > Flavobacterium > Flavobacterium urumqiense. Next base: position 119,423 of record NZ_FNVP01000005.1, read on the forward strand.
TGGAATTCCTTTGAAACTCATAATTTCACCTTCTGTTAAAGTATCTCCAATTTTGAAATTCCCGGTATCGTGTAAACCTACAATATCACCAGGATAAGAAATATCTACGATTTCTTTCTTTTCAGCAAAGAAAGCATTCGGACTAGAAAATTTTAAATTCTTTTTTTGTCTAACGTGGTAATAAGGTTTGTTTCTTTCAAAAGTCCCGGATACAATTTTTATAAAGGCCAAACGGTCTCTGTGTTTTGGATCCATATTAGCATGAATTTTAAAAACAAATCCAGTCATTTTCTCTTCTTTTGGATCTACTAATCGAGTTTCTGATTCTTTAGGTCTAGGCGAGGGGGCAATTTCTACAAAACAGTCCAATAATTCTCTCACTCCAAAATTATTTAAGGCAGAACCAAAAAATACTGGTTGTAATTTTCCATCTAAATAATCCTGACGATCAAATTTTGGATATACTTCGTCTATTAACTCTAATTCTTCACGCAATTTATCAGCAGGTTTTTCGCCAATAATTTTCTCTAACTCAGGATTTTTGACATCTGAGAAAGCGATAGTTTCCTCGATATTCTTGCGGCTATCACCGCTAAATATGTTGATGTTTTGTTCCCAAAGGTTGTAAATTCCTTGAAAATCATAGCCCATTCCTATTGGAAAACTTAAAGGAGTAACTGTTAAGCCCAGTTTTTGTTCCACTTCGTCCATAAGGTCAAAAGCATCTTTTCCTTCTCTGTCTAATTTATTGATAAATACAATAATTGGAATTTTACGCAATCGACAAACAGCAACTAATTTCTCTGTTTGTTCCTCCACACCTTTGGCAACATCAATTACAACAATAACGCTGTCAACAGCAGTTAAAGTTCTAAAAGTGTCCTCAGCAAAATCCTTGTGTCCTGGTGTATCGAGAATGTTTATCTTTTTGTTTTGATAATTGAATGCCAAAACAGAAGTAGAAACCGAAATTCCTCTCTGACGTTCAATTTCCATAAAGTCACTAGTAGCACCTTTTTTGATTTTGTTGTTTTTTACAGCACCTGCTTCTTGAATAGCACCACCAAAAAGGAGAAGTTTTTCAGTAAGTGTTGTTTTTCCAGCATCAGGATGTGAGATAATCCCGAATGTTCTTCTACGTTGTATTTCTTTTAAAAAGCTCATGTATAATATAAATAGTATGCAAAAGTACTATTTATAAATGCCAATTAAAAAAATAGTATACTCTAATTAATTATGTTAATTCGGAAGATAGTATTGCGCTAATTTTATATCATAAAAGAATTAAATAGATTGATTGATTAATAGGAGAAAGGCTGCCTATTCTGCCAATCTCCAGAATATTTATGTTTTACATGTTGATGAACCAAACAGAATATACATTTGGAGGCACTGGATTTTTATCCATTTATCTGCTTAGGTTGCTGGTGTCCAAGTCGATTTACCAGTAAAATCCTTAATTTGCGCATGGGCCCACTTAGTTTGGATACCTCTTTCTTGCCAAACGGATGATTTGTTGATATTTAGTATTAATCCGAAATTTCCATTATATCCATTTCTTCTTACAACATACTTATCATTTTCAGCGTATAAAATAGAAGTCGTAGCAGTTGCTTTGTTTTTATGAATCTATCTTAAGTTGTTTAATTCGTTTTATTTAACCATTCTTGGTAATTTCCGTAAAAAAATTGCAAGATGCCCTTTAGAGTTAAAATAATAGAATAAGCCAATTCTTTCTTTCCAAATTTCATCTGTATCGTGGTTTGTAACAAAAGTAACCGCTGTGCAAGGGTTTCTTTTACACATGACATCATCGTTAAAAACCGTAGGATTATCACCGTCAAAAGCATCAGTTATTTTATAGTAACAAGAAAAATAAAATACAGAACGGTTGTCGTTGTTCGTCCAATCGTTGAATGTGTTTACGTTTGAATGCCGCAATTCACCCACAGAAAATCCTCATGTATGTGCATTCCAACTAATGACAACCCATGAACCAAAACCTTTTCCGTAGTAAAATCTCCATCCTTCAAATTTTATAATGTTTTTATAATATTTTTCTACTATATCCGCTCTCAACCGCAGCCAATTTTGAACATTTGCGGCGGCAAAAATCATAAAATCCTTTAAAAGCTACTTTGCCGTTATTTTCGAATTAGTTTTTATAAAAATCTGCTTTAGTTCTAGGTAATTTTCATGAGGACGCAAACGTAAAATTAGTATAAGTTTGTTTTCCTGTAAAAAGGTTGTTTTCTAATTACCCTCGGCTATTGTTCAGTTAATTTATATATTTAGTAACTGGTCCTATAATAATCGTTGTAATGTTTTTACGAAAACATAATAGTGTTAAAAAAGTTTTTTAAAATGTAGTCTAAAATGAGAGTTTTAATAGTTTTCAATCCAGTTTGATTTTAATTTTACAGAAAAGGTGGTAGGTTTTCTAAAGAAATGGCAACTAAAAAATAAATAGAAGATTGAACAATTATGGTAAATGAATAAAATTTGAGAAAGTAAAAAAGGAGATGTTGATTTAAAGAACAACTGATTTATAATTATTTGACGTTATTTTGTTCCTTTTTAATTTAAATTGTTACGTTAAGTTATGGACTTTTAGGAAGTATTTAAAGTAATAAATTAATGCGTTTTACAAATTTTTGTTAATAGTACCAAGGAAACTTGTATTATGTAATTGAATTGTTATTTTTGTTGGTTTTTACTTTAAAGAATTGTCAGTATTTGTACTGTAAATTCAAACCGTTTCTTGACTCTTAAAGTGTATATTTGGCCAAAATCAATATAATCTTTTTGAAACAGATTTAAAGAAAAAATTTACAATACATTACGCTATTAATATATCATAAAAATGCCATTAAAAACAGTACAAATGAGGTTCATAAACAATAAAATTGCACTAACTTTCTTTCTCTTAGTATTTTCAAGTGCAATTACAAAGGCACAAGAAATTATTAAAGACAGTACGATTGTTTCTGTAAAAAAAACACAATCTAATCAAAAACAAAAAATAGACGGCGTCATTGCTACTGTTGGAGATTATATTATATTAGATTCAGATATAGACAAATCCTATTTGGAAATTTCAGGACAAGGCGGTTCTGTAAAAGATATTACAAGATGTCAAATGTTGGGAAAATTAATGGAAGATAAATTGTACGCGCATCAAGCTATACAAGATAGTATCAAGGTGTCTGATTCTGAAATAAAAGGGATGATGGATGATCGCGTGAGTTATATGACGGAGCAATTAGGGTCTCTTGAGAAAGTAGTGAAGTATTACAAGAAAAATAATGAAGAAGAGTTTAGAACCTATTTTTTTGATATTTTGAAGGAACAAAAACTGACTTCAGAAATGCAAAAAAAGATTGTAGACGAAGTGGAAATTACACCAGAAGAAGTTCGTAATTTTTTCAAAAAAATTCCTACTGTTGATCTTCCTCTTTTTGGCGCAGAAATGGAAGTAGCGCAAATTATCGTTACTCCAAAAGTGTCTGATGCGGACAAACAGATAGTTATTGATAAATTGAATGGCTTCAAGAAAGAATGTCAAGAAGGGTCAAGTTTTGCTACAAAAGCGGTGCTGTACTCGCAAGATCCGGGTTCTAGCACTAATGGGGGATATTACAAAATGAATCGCAGGACTCCATTTGTAAAAGAATTTAAAGATGTTGCCTTTAGTCTTGCTGAAGGAGAAATTTCGGCGCCGTTTGAAACATCTTTTGGTTTTCATATAATTTATATCGAAAAAATAAAAGGACAAGAAATAGAATTACGTCATATTTTATTGACGCCATCTGTTACTGAAGCGTCTATGAAAGAAGCTAAGGAAAAAATTGAATTAATCAGAAAAAAGATTGAAAGCACAGAAGTTAACTTTGCGGAAGCTGCTAGATCTATGTCAGACGAAAAAGAAACTAAAGTAAATGGTGGAGCTTTAATCAATCCTAAAACGCAAGATACTCGTTTTGAATTGACTAAAATGGACCCTAGTTTGTACAGTCAGGTTTCAAATTTGAAAGAAGGAGAAGTTTCTTTACCATTATTGGAAGACGAACAAGGTAAGAAAAAATACAAATTAATTACCGTAACGAATCGAATTGATGAACACACTGCTGATTATGGTAAGGATTACATCAAAATTAAAGAATTGGCTTTGAAAGAAAAACAAATTAAAACCATCGGAAAATGGTTTGACGAGAAAATTAAAGAAACCTATATTAAAGTTATTGGAGAATACAGAGATTGTGCTTTCACCAACAATTGGTTAAAAAAATAATTTTTATAAAATAAATAAAAAGAGTTAGCTTTATGAATTCATATCGCTAACTCTTTTTTAATTTAATAAACAGTCGAAAATGTCTGAAGTAGCTGCAATACATAACCTAGTTCAAAAAAGGAATGAACTAAAGAACGAAATAGCAAAAATAATTGTGGGTCAGGATGCAGTGGTAGATCAAATTTTACTTTGTATTTTTTCTGGAGGGCATGCACTTTTAGTAGGTGTTCCTGGGTTAGCAAAAACTTTGATGGTAAATACTTTGGCGCAAGCCTTGGGATTGGATTTTAAAAGAATTCAATTTACTCCGGATTTGATGCCATCTGATATTTTGGGAAGCGAAATATTAGATGAAAGTCGTAAGTTCAAGTTTATAAAAGGACCTGTTTTTTCGAATATTATTTTGGCGGATGAAATAAACAGAACGCCTCCTAAAACTCAGGCAGCACTACTTGAAGCAATGCAGGAACGTTCGGTTACTATTGCCGGGGAGAATTATAAATTAGATCGGCCTTATTTTGTTTTAGCTACTCAAAATCCAATTGAGCAGGAAGGGACGTATCCTTTGCCTGAAGCACAATTAGACCGATTTATGTTTGCCATAAAACTTGAATATCCTTCTTTTCAGGAAGAAGTTCAAGTGGTAAAACGTACAACGTCAGATTCGAGTGAAACTATAAATCCGTTATTTACTGCACAAGAGATTATTGATTTTCAACAATTGATTCGCAGAATTCCAGTGGCTGATAATGTGATTGAATATGCAGTGACTTTGGTTAGTAAAACCAGACCTGATAATCCATTGTCAAACGAGTTTGTGAAGAATTATTTGGATTGGGGAGCAGGACCAAGAGCCTCGCAAAATTTAATTTTGGCTGCAAAAGCCAATGCTGCTTTCAATGGTAAATTTTCACCGGATATAGAGGATGTAAAAGCAGTGGCAACCGGTATTTTAAGACATCGAATAATTAAAAATTATAAAGCGGATGCTGAAGGAATTACCGAAGAAGCTATTATTCAGAAGCTGATGTAGTAATTTTTAATATTGAGAAAAAAGCCAAACAAATTTCTAAAACTTGTTTGGCTTTTTTTGTTTTTATTTAATATTTTAGTTTGACCAAAAGAGTATTTAAAAATACAACTACAACGTTATAAGTGATGATTTAGAAAGGTTCTTAGCTGAAAGCAGTGTAAAATCTCACTAGAGAAGTAACATTAAATTTCAACTTTCTTAACGAAAAGATTTTAAATTATTGATAATTCATTATTTTAATTTAAAATTGAATTTTTGACAATAAAAAGCAGTGAAACTCTTTATTTTGTAATAATAATTTTTGAAAAAGCTACATCTATTATATTTTTTTTAATTCTCGGCTTTAATTCCTAAATTTGCGTACAGAAAATAAAAATACCAAGAAAAGACTTTTATTATGAATATTTATAAGGATTACATTCAAGAGATTGAAGAACGAAAAGGCCAAGGGCTTCACCCAAAGCCAATTGATGGCGGCGAATTGTTAAGCGAAATCATTGTGCAAATTAAAGATTTAAATAATGAGTACAGAGCAGATTCTCTTAACTTCTTTATTTACAATGTTGTTCCAGGAACTACTCCTGCCGCTACTTTAAAAGCTAGTTTTTTAAAAGAAATCGTTCTAGGTCAATCAGTAGTTGCTGAAATTACGCCCGCTTTTGCTTTAGAGTTATTGTCGCATATGAAAGGTGGAACTTCTATAGAGGTATTACTTGACTTAGCTTTAGGTAATGATGTTGCTATTGCAAAAGATGCTGCGGAAGTTTTAAAGACACAAGTTTTTCTTTATGAAGCAGATACAGATCGTTTAGAAGCTGCTTTCAAAAGCGGTAACGGAATAGCGAAAGAAATTCTAAAGAGCTATGCTAATGCTGAGTTCTTTACTAAATTACCGGAAATAGCAGAAGAAATTAAGATAGTTACTTTTATTGCTGGTGAAGGAGATATTTCAACTGATTTACTTTCTCCAGGTAACCAAGCGCATTCAAGATCAGATCGTGAACTTCATGGTAAATGTTTGATTTCTCCTGAAGCACAAGATGAAATCAAAGCACTACAAGCACAGCATCTTGACAAAAGCGTGATGTTGATTGCTGAAAAAGGTACTATGGGTGTTGGTTCATCAAGAATGTCAGGTGTAAACAATGTGGCTCTTTGGACTGGTAAACAAGCAAGTCCTTATGTCCCATTTGTTAATTTTGCTCCAATTGTTGCAGGAACAAATGGTATATCTCCGATTTTCCTTACAACTGTTGATGTTACTGGTGGTATTGGTCTTGACCTTAAAAACTGGGTAAAAAAATTAGATGAAAACGGTACCGTTCTTCGTAATGAAAGCGGTGATCCTATTCTAGAGCAGGTTTATTCTGTTGCTACTGGTACTGTTCTTACAATCAACACAAAGACAAAAAAACTTTATAATGGCGAGAAAGAACTGATAGATATTTCTCAGGCATTCACGCCTCAGAAAATTGAATTTATAAAAGCTGGTGGGTCTTACGCTATTGTATTTGGAAAAAAACTTCAAACATTTGCATCAAAGACTCTTGGTATTGATATTGTACCTGTATTTGCTCCGTCAAAAGAGGTTTCTATTGAAGGACAAGGTCTTACGGCTGTAGAAAAAATATTTAATAGAAACGCGGTTGGTTCAACTCCGGGTAAAGTTTTACATGCTGGTTCTGATGTTCGTGTAGAAGTTAATATTGTAGGTTCGCAAGATACAACTGGTCTTATGACTTCACAGGAATTGGAGTCTATGGCTGCTACGGTGATTTCTCCAATCGTTGACGGTGCTTACCAATCGGGTTGTCACACTGCTTCGGTATGGGATAATAAATCTAAGGCAAATATTCCTAGATTGATGAAATTCATGAACGATTTCGGATTAATCACAGCTCGTGACCCGAAGGGTGTTTATCATGCAATGACTGATGTAATTCATAAAGTACTTAATGATATTACTGTAAACGAGTGGGCTATCATCATCGGTGGCGACTCTCATACAAGAATGTCTAAAGGTGTTGCTTTTGGTGCTGATTCAGGAACAGTTGCTCTTGCATTGGCTACTGGTGAAGCTTCAATGCCGATTCCAGAATCTGTGAAAGTAACATTCAAAGGAGAAATGAAAGGGTATATGGATTTCCGGGATGTGGTTCATGCTACACAGTCTCAGATGCTTAAGACTTTTGGTGGAGAAAATGTATTTCAAGGAAGAATTATTGAGGTTCACCTTGGCACTCTTAATGCTGATCAAGCCTTTACGTTTACGGACTGGACTGCAGAAATGAAGGCAAAAGCTTCTATCTGTATTTCTGAAGATTATACCTTGATTGAATCTTTAGAGATTGCAAAAGGTAGAATTCAGATTATGATTGATAAGGGAATGGACAACAAAAATGAAGTTCTTAAAGGATTGATTGCTATTGCTGATAAGAGAATCGCCGAGATTATTTCAGGTGAGAAACCAGCGCTAAGACCAGATGCAAATGCTAAGTATTACGTTGAAGTTGTTGTAGATCTTGATCAGATTGCTGAGCCAATGATTGCTGACCCTGATGTAAATAATGCTGATGTTTCTAAAAGATATACGCACGATACCATCAGACCTCTATCTTTCTATGGAGGAGTTAAAAAAGTAGATCTTGGATTTATAGGTTCTTGTATGGTTCACAAGGGAGATATGAAAATCCTTGCGCATATGCTTAAGAATATTGATGAGCAAGAAGGTAAAGTAGAGTTCAAAGCGCCACTAGTTGTAGCTCCTCCTACTTATAACATTGTTGATGAATTAAAAGCAGAAGGTGACTGGGAAATTTTACAAAAATACTCTGGTTTCGAATTTGACGATAATCTCCCTAAAGCTGCAGCCCGTACTTCATATGAAAATATGCTATATCTAGAGCGTCCAGGTTGTAATCTTTGTATGGGTAATCAAGAAAAAGCTGCCAAAGGAGATACTGTAATGGCAACATCTACTCGTCTTTTCCAAGGAAGAGTTGTAGAAGATACGGAAGGTAAAAAAGGAGAATCTTTACTTTCGTCTACACCGGTTGTGGTATTATCTACAATCCTTGGTAGAACTCCGACAATAGAAGAATATAAAACTGCAGTAGAAGGTATCAACCTAACTAAGTTTGCACCATCTCATAAGTTATTAGTTAAATAATTTACAGAAGTAGGTAATTATAATTTTAAAAGCCTGAGTCTATGACTCAGGCTTTTTTTATACTCTATTTTTTTGTATCTTGTATTTTTAAAATAGAATAGTAACAATTATATATAAATCTTATGGCATTTGATATTGAAATGATTAAAAAAGTGTACGACAACATGACAACTCGTGTTGATATAGCACGTGAGATAGTTGGTCGCCCACTTACTTTGACAGAGAAAATTTTATACAACCACCTTTGGGATGGAATGCCATCTGTAGCTTTTGCAAGAGGTGCTGATTATGTTGATTTTGCTCCAGACAGAGTTGCTTGTCAAGATGCAACTGCTCAAATGGCATTATTGCAATTCATGCACGCTGGAAAGAAAACAGTCGCTGTTCCTACAACAGTTCACTGTGATCATTTGATTTTGGCTAAAAATGGAGCTGAATTTGATTTAGCTGCAGCAAATACGCAATCTAAAGAGGTTTTTGATTTTCTTTCTTCAGTCTCGGATAAATATGGAATTGGTTTCTGGAAACCAGGTTCAGGAATTATTCACCAAATCGTTTTGGAGAACTATGCATTTCCTGGAGGTCTAATGATTGGAACGGATTCACATACTGTAAATGCAGGTGGATTAGGAATGTTAGCTATTGGTGTTGGTGGAGCTGATGCAGTAGATGTAATGTCAGGAATGTCATGGGAATTAAAATTCCCAAAATTAATAGGTGTAAAATTAACTGGAAAACTTTCTGGTTGGACTGCACCAAAAGACGTAATTCTTAAAGTAGCTGATATTCTTACTGTAAAAGGTGGAACGGGAGCTATTGTTGAATATTTTGGAGAAGGAGCTACTTCAATGTCATGCACTGGAAAAGGAACTATTTGTAATATGGGTGCCGAGATTGGTGCTACTACTTCTACATTTGGTTATGATGAGTCCATGAGAAGATACCTTTCTGCAACTGGTCGTCAGGATGTTGTAGATGCTGCTGATAAAGTAGCGTCTTACTTAACTGCCGATCCCGAAGTATATGCAAATCCAGAAACGTATTTTGATCAAGTCATTGAAATCAACCTTTCTGAATTGGAGCCACATATTAACGGTCCTTTTACTCCGGACAGAGGTACACCAGTTTCCCAAATGAAAAAAGAAGCTGCTGCTAACGGATGGCCTTTAAAAGTAGAATGGGGATTAATCGGTTCTTGTACCAACTCTTCTTACGAAGATATGGCTCGTGCTGCGTCTATTGTAAACCAAGCGGTTGAATTAGGAATTAGCCCAAAAGCGGAATTTGGAATCAATCCAGGTTCGGAACAAATCAGATATACAATCGAAAGAGACGGAATCATTGCTACTTTCGAAAAAATGGGAACCAAAGTATTTACTAATGCTTGTGGACCATGTATCGGACAATGGGATAGAGCAGGAGCGGATAAAGGAGAGAAAAATACAATCGTTCACTCTTTTAACCGTAACTTTTCTAAACGTGCAGATGGTAACCCAAACACACACGCTTTTGTAACGTCTCCAGAAATGGTTGCTGCTTTAGCAATTGCGGGTCGTTTGGATTTCAATCCTATAACGGATACTTTAATCAACGATAACGGTGAAGAAGTAAGATTGACTGCACCTTTTGGTGATGAATTACCTAAAAAAGGATTTGCTGTCGAAGATGCAGGATTTCAAGCACCAGCTGCCGATGGATCAGGAGTTCAAATTTTAGTAAGTGAAACATCAGATCGTTTGCAATTATTGGCACCATTCCAACCTTGGGACGGTAAAAATATTACAGGAGCTAAATTATTGATTAAAGCTTTTGGAAAATGTACTACAGATCACATCTCTATGGCAGGTCCATGGTTGCGTTTCCGTGGTCACTTAGATAATATTTCTAACAATATGTTGATTGGAGCAGTCAATGCTTTCACAGATAAAACTAATTCAGTTAAAAACCAATTGACTGGAACCTATGATGCAGTTCCTGCAGTGGCACGCGCATACAAAGCCGCTGGAGTTCCATCTATTGTTGTGGGAGATCACAATTATGGAGAAGGATCTTCTAGAGAACATGCGGCTATGGAACCTCGTTTCTTAGGTGTTCAAGCGGTATTAGTAAAATCATTTGCTCGTATCCACGAAACAAACCTTAAAAAACAAGGTCTTTTAGGATTGACATTTGCTAACGAAGCAGATTACGATAAAATACAGGAAGATGATACCATCAACTTCACAGATTTAGTAGATTTTGCTCCAGGAAAACCATTAACAATAGAATTCGTTCACGCTGATGGAACCAAAGATGTTATCTTAGCAAACCATACCTACAACGAAGGACAAATTGGTTGGTTCGTAGCAGGTTCCGCATTAAACTTAATCGCTGCTGCCAGTAACGCATAAATAAATTGTATTTTTTAGATTCAAAACTCTCAAGGGCAACTTGGGAGTTTTTTTATATTCTATTTTTTTAGAAGCTATTTCCTGCTCGCCGCTTCAAGCTTTTTTATAGAATTGTTTTTTTCCAAAACAAAAAACGAGCTTCCGCTGGTCGCTGTTTTTTTTCAGGAAAAAATGCATTTCTACTTCAAAAGGCTTTCCACTTTCATCAGGGCTAGAACTAAAAACCGTCATTTTTTTTTAAAATTTCAGACTTTTTTTTAAAAGTTGGAAATATAATTATTTTATGAAAAATGAAATTTTTTGTTTCAAAACACAGTTAAAAATGCTGAAAAACCTGCGTTTTGTTTTTTTAACACGTTAAAATCAAAAAAAAACAGCGTTTTTTTGATTAAATCAGTTATATTAGCTTTTTTGAAAAAGTAAATTTTAAAAAGAAGTATTTTTTTTGATTACTAGTAGGAATCGAACTTCTTTTGAATTTTTATTTTCAGCGCAACAATACATTAGGATTGTACTGCGTTACTGTTTAAGTTGCTTTTGCAATCGGAACAAAAATCACAAGTTTTTAAATTGTTTTTATTACGCCCTCTTTTTACAAAAGAGATAAGTTTTTTTTATTTTTTTTTAAGCAAATGATTTTAGCAGGAAACCATAGCGAGATTTAATAATTATATCCCGAAATCGCTATGCAGAATAAAAGGGGTAAGTAATTTGAAAAAAATGAATATGAATTTAAGATTAGTTGTAACATTGTTTTTATTTAATAGTATCGTTCTTTTTTCACAGGAAAAAACCAAGAAACATACCATCGTAAAAGGAGAAACTGTTTCGAGTATTGCAGAAAAATACGAGGTAAAACCCAGTGAAATTTATAAGTTGAATCCAAAAGCCAAGAACCTGCTAAAACTGAATTCAGTACTATTAATTCCTACAGCTGCTGAAAAAAATAACAATACCAAAACTAAAATTGCAATAAATTACTCCGAAAAAGAACATGAAGTGCTTGTCAAAGAAACACTTTACGGAATTGCAAAAGAATACGGAATCACATTAAAAGAATTACACCAAGCCAATCCTTCATTAGAAACTTCAGGATTAAAAATTGGTCAAAAAGTTATAATTCCTGCTGACGCAAATTCAAATACTAAAATAGCAGTTGCCTCTCAATTCAAAAAAACTTCAAAAAAACTTCCAATAGAAACTGTCTCTCAAAGTAATGAAACCACAAATTTAAATGCAGAAGTTACCACAATAGAAGTTACCACAATAGAAGTTTTACCAAAAGAATCTAAATATTCTATTGCAAAAAAATATGGAATTACTTTAAAAGAGTTAGATAAAGTCAATCCGGCATTAGGAGTTAAATCTCTAAGAGTTGGACAGAAAATAAATATTCCTGCAAATGCTTCAATAGCTACTGATGTTGCTTTCCTATCTCAAGAAAATAAACCAACTCTTGAAGAATTACCAGTTAGTAATATTCAATCCGTAAAAGATTCACCAAAACCGGAAATAGCTATTGTTCATCAATCCAAAAACGAAAAATTAAAAGTAGAATTAGCTGAAAATAATCAACCAATTAGTACTGCAACTCCAACTGCAGAAGTTATTATTCGGGAAGTTTTACCAAAAGAAACAAAATACGGAATCGCAAAACAATACGGGATCACAGTTCATGAATTAGAAAAGCAAAATCCTGAAGTTAAAAAGAGTCTGCCTGTAGGTTACAAGTTAAATATTCATCCTTCTTATACACGTAAAGAAGAAGTGGCTATAATTGCAAATACCGATGTTAATAATAAAGTAGACAATAATAAAGTAGATAGTAATAATGGGAATACAGTAGCAGAGAACAACTCGATTGAAACTACAAAACAAGACATAAAAACTTTTGTCAGTATGTCAAGAAACAGTGATTTTTTGAATCAACTGATAGAAAAAGCTGCGGAAAATATTGGAACAAGATATCAAACTGGTGGTACTTCAAAATCTGGTTTTGATTGTTCCGGTTTAATGTGTAATACGTTTGGTGCTTTTGACATCAAATTACCACGATCTTCTATTGAGCAGTCTGGTTTCGGTACTAAAGTAGACGCCGAAGAAGCTAAAAAAGGAGATTTAATTTTCTTTAAAACAAACGGCAGAAACCACATTAACCATGTTGGTATGGTAGTTGAAGTCTGTGATGGTGAAATAAAATTTATTCATGCCTCAGTAGGAAATGGCGTAATTATTTCATCAACCAAAGAAAATTATTATAAGAAGAAAGTCGTTCAAGTTAATAGAGTTTTGTAATAATGAAATTTTAGAAAATTATACGTCTTATTATATATAGTGGAAACTCTTCAAGTAAATGGGGAGTTTTTTTGTTTTTTAGTCATTCCTGTTTTAACTTTTTTAGTATTTATAGGTTGCTGCTATCGCTATTGTTTGCTTTTAGAATAGTTCAAAAGAAACCGTATTTCTATAATACAAAGATGCGCAACTAACAGGATGTAAACATTATACAATTTAAACAAAAAGTATCATATTTCACACTTCTCTTTATAAGTAGTAAAAAGTTCAGAAATATTTAGTCCAGTTTCACACTGTTTACTTCAATCCAATACCCATCAGGATCCTGAAAATAAATTTGTTTAATACCATCAGCACGAATATTAATTTTATGAAGCTCTCCCGGCCAGTCAGAATAAATGATGTTTTTATTTTCCAGCACCTTTAAAAGCGCATCAAAGTTGGCTATTTTAAAAGCAACATGCACTGCTTTATTTATTGTAACGGGGTCTTTAATAGTTGATACGAGATGCAACTCTTTTCCATCTCCTAAAGAAATCCAACGAATACCTTCTTTTCTGGTAAGATTAGTGATTTCCTGTAGTTTTAGAACGTTGGTATAAAAATCAACGGAACGATCCAAGTTATTTACTGAAAGAGCTAAGTGATCCATCTTTAAAGTAAAGGAATTCTGCCCCCAAATAGATCCGGTAAATATAAAAGCAAGTAGTAAAAAGGTTAGTTTTTTCATTGGGTAATTAGTTTTGGTTTTTTATTAGGTTTTTTTGCCTGTTAAAAGTAAATAATAATTTAATTCTAAACTAAAATATAAAGCAATAAAGAGATTTAATCAAACTGTTAATTACTATGTGGGTCAGAATGATTTTTTAGTATCGTACCTTTTTTTGATGGATACAAAAAAAACGCAGAACTTATTAAAGAATTTGGCATTTTTAATAGTAGGAAACAGGTTTTTTATTATTTTGTCATTAAATAACACTTTGTTTTCTGTACTTAATATGTAAACGTAAACGCCTCTTATAAAATCGCTTACATTGATTTTAATCGCATTTTCAGTTGATGTCTCGCGAATTTTAATAGGTGATCCAACTAACATTTCAAAGATATCATATAGTTTCAATGTCATGTTTTTTAGTACATCAGTTTTTATAGTAATAGTAGCTAAATCAGTTGCAGGATTAGGGTAAGCCACGACCAAAAGAACTGGAATTGCAGTTGGCATTTTGCATAATATAGAATTAATTTAAATTAGTCTTTTGCTACATAAAAAAAATACTATTTCTAAACAGTCAGAATATATTTTGCAATCTTTGAACTCTAAAAAAATAAAAGGCATTATGAGTAAGACAAAACTAACAATTAATCGCAACGGATCTATAAAAATAGAAGGCGATTTCAAAATAACAGACTGCGAAGGAAAAACATACGGATTAGAAGGAAGAACGGCTTTGGGTCTTTGTCGTTGCGGATTATCAGCCAATAAGCCTTTTTGTGATGGTTCACACCGCAATGGTTTTGAGCATGAATCAGCCGCATTTGATTTACCACCAGTGAAAACGAAGTAATATCGTTTTCTAATTCAATTAAATAAGAAAAGCTAAATCGTTACGGATTTAGCTTTTTCTTTTTTTGAACTGTATGTTACTGCATTAAAACTGCCTAATTATTTATAGAACTGTTGTAAGTCCTGCAATAATTCTTCACTTTGTTTCACTGTTTTCTTGTAATATTTAGCTACCCACTTGGAGTAAAACAACAAAAATAAGTATCCAAAACTAAAAGAGTAAATCCAAAAATATTTGATGCCTGTAATATCTCTGTCGTCAAAATATTTGGACATCAAAATTAGAATTGACACCAGAAGCAAGTAGCTTAAAACGGCATTTATTTTCTGCAATTTGAAAAATTGTAATTTTTGAGTAGCAAATATTTTCAGCGTTGCAGCGTAAGGTCTGTTTACATCTTCGGGAATGGTTAATTGTCGAAGACTTAAAAGACTAAGGATTGAAAGTGTCGCTAATAGTAAAACGGAAACAATACCCGCACCTTGCAAAAATGTAGTGTCTAATTTGTAGAAATTTATACCGATGAAGAGCACACTTATTAAACAAATGATTACGCCTATAATCTCGGGATAAGCTATTTTTTTAATTTTAGAATTGTATTTTTTTTGTGTCATTTGCTCAATCATTTTAGTTGTTAAATGCTGTTTTTGCTCTGCTGGATTGTTTGGATTATCCCAAGTGTTTTTTAACTCGTCTAATTGCATGGTTACATTTTTTTAAAAATTTGTGTCTTTAACTTTTCTTTAATTCGTGATAGCTTTGTTGCGACATTGCTCGATGAAATACCGATGATTTCTGCAATTTCATCATAACTTTTGTTGTCTAAATAAAGCATTACAATGCCCTTGTCAAGTAGATTTAGAGTGTCAATTTGTTGTCTAAATATTTGCCAGTTCTCTTCGGTTTTACTATTGTCAACTTCGTGATAATCTAAAACTTGCTCGTCTATCAGAATGGTGAAAATTCTTTTTTTTGACACTTTAAGTTGATAAATGGCAACATTTAAAGCAACTCTGTACATCCAAGTACTAAGCTTTGACTTTTGAGTAAAAGAATCATAAGATTTCCAAAGTTGGTAAATAATTTCCTGAACTAAATCATTCTTATCATCCGTGCTGTTGGTATAAACAGCTGCTATTTTGAAAATAAAACCTTCGTTCTCTTTTATTGCTGCTATAAATGTTCCTTTTTTATCCACTAATAATTTACAATTATGTTTCCGATACTTGATTAGTGTACTACTTTGCGAAAAAATCACACTTTAAAAAAAAAATTATGATTTTCAATTTTAGTTTGGGATTGCTGTTGAAGTAAGCTAAAAGATTTTCCGTTCTAACAAGCAAGTTAAATATGAATTAAACTATTGCTTTATTGCACTTTGTTGATTTTTTAAAATTATTGATGCTTATCGATAGCACACAGACTTAAGGAAATATTATTTTAAAGTTTTTAATAATCGCTTTCGATGGAGTGCTTTCAAAAAGGGTCTTTCCCTCCTAATATCCCAGCGAGAATAGGAATTAAGCCGTGTTTTGTCTTTCCAATATCATAATATTTATAAGCGTTTATTCACACCTTTGTATCTCGTTGGTCAAAAAACTCAGTCGATTCTACCGAATTATATACGCCCTGCATTATTTCCTATACAGACTTATTTTTAGTAGATTTTTTAAAAGTCATTTACTAAATGTGCCATATATTTTTATTTGTTTTATTTTTTATTTTTAGTTTTTTTACCGGAATGTTCCGTTTAGTCCTAAAAATAAAACTTTTTAAACTATTATAAGTTCTCTCCTTATTTATTTTACAAACCAATACTTTTCGATAACAATTTTTATAACAACTATCACAATATATGTTAGCAAATCAGCACAAGAGAATGAGGTTCTAATCCTATTATGGTAATTTTTTATTTTTCTAAATGTAGGTTTTTGACAATATTTAAAAATTGAAGAAATTCTACATCGAAAGAGAAAATTAAGGCAAATATCGTAACAGTTAAAACCAGTAATTGAAGAAAAGAGTTTAAAAAATAATAGACTAAAATAGCAACCAAAATATCATTCAGGTGAGGCCTCGTGAACCGTCTTGGACAAAAAAAACAATCATGACTTCAATAAAAACAATCAAAATTGTAAAGCCAAAGTAGTTTCTGATACATGTCCGGATAATGTTACTTTAGGTTATCTATCTTGATTTCGTAAATGCTCTCACTATTGTCAAAGCTAAAGTATGAAAAAATACTTGCAAGACACGGAATGGACTTTTCATTTTTTGATTTTTTTATAATTGTATCAATTTACTTGAAGAATCGCAGAGGTAATTCTTTCTGTTTTTATTATGTAAAGTATTTGATTTGTAGCCTTATAGGGGTTATTTAGTGTTGATTGGATAATATCCAATGCCTTGATATCTTATTAAATATCTATTTTTAGTCAGTAGGCATAACGGATTCTAATAACCACTATAATTTTTATCTATCAAAAAAATAATATTGATAGATATGAATCATTAAGTTTGCACTGAAAGTTAATAAATAAAAAATAAATTGCATCATGGATAATAATATTAATGGAGCACGGTAATTAATGATACAAGTTACAATGTAAACAGTGAAAGCAAGTGCCCGTATTCTCAAGGAGCTCAAAAACAAATCGCTCGCTCTGGTACGAGAAAGAATGACTGGTGGCCTAATCAATTGAATTTGAATATCTTACGCCAACATTCTTCCCTGTCCAATCCGATGGGCGAGGAGTTCAACTATGCTGAGGCATTCAAGAGTCTTAATCTGGCTGCAATCAAGAAAGACCTCTTTGATTAAATGACGGCATCTCAAGAATGGTGGCCAGCAGATTATGGTCACTATGGACCGTTTTTTATTCGTATGGCCTGGCATAGTGCAGGTAGCTATCGTATTGCTGAAGGTCGTGGTGGTGCGGGTTTTGGTACGCAACGATTTGCGCCACTGAATAGTTGGCCTGACAATGCAAATCTCGATAAGGCTCGTTTGCTACTATGGCCAATTAAACAGAAATATGGTAAGAAAATTTCTTGGGCTGATTTGATGATCCTTACAGGTAACTGTGCTCTTGAGTCGATGGGATTCGAGACCTTCGGTTTCGCTGGTGGACGCGCTGATGTTAGGGAGCCTGCAGAAGATATTTATTGGGGTTCCGAAGGAAAATGGTTGGATGACAAGCGCTACACTGGAGATCGCGAATTGGAAAATCCACTCGCAGCTGTTCAGATGGGGCTTGTGTATGTAAATCCGGAAGGTCCTAACGGTAATCCTGATCCATTGGCATCTGCACGCGACATACGGGAGACTTTTGCTCGTATGGCAATGAATGATGAAGAAACTGTTGTTCTTATTGCCGGTGGACATACTTTCGGGAAAACCCATGGTGCTGCCGATCCAAACGAGTACGTGGGAGCAGAACCTGCGGGAGCGTCTATTGAAGAGCAAGGTCTTGGTTGGAAAAATACATTTGGTAGCGGAAATGGAGAAGATACAATTACCAGTGGTCTTGAGGGTGCTTGGACTACCACCCCTACAAAGTGGAGTAATAATTACTTCGAAAACCTTTTCAAATTTGAATGGGAGCTAACGAAGAGTCCAGCGGGTGCGCATCAATGGAAACCAAAGAGTGGCGCAGGTGCCGGCACAGTTCCGGATGCACACAATCCATCAAAGAGTCACGCGCCAACAATGCTTACAGCTGACCTCGCTTTGAGAGTGGATCCTATCTACGAATCAATTTCGAGATACTTCTACGAAAATCCTGATAAGTTTGCAGATGCATTTGCTCGTGCTTGGTTCAAATTGACACATCGCGATATGGGACCAATAGCGCGTTATCTTGGTCCAGAAGTGCCTACGGAAGAACTAATCTGGCAAGATCCTGTTCCAGCCGTTACGCATCAACTGATTGATGATACTGACATCGATATACTTAAGGAAAAAATATTGGAAACGGGATTAACTGTTTCCCAATTGGTATCTACCGCTTGGGCATCAGCATCTACGTTCCGTGGTTCTGATAAACGTGGTGGCGCAAATGGTGGTCGTATTCGTTTGGCACCACAGAAGGATTGGAAAGTTAACAATCCGTCCCAACTGGAGAAAGTTCTTGATACACTTGAGGATATTCAGCTAGCATTCAACGGTGTTCAGTCTGGTGGGAAACTAGTTTCAATTGCTGACTTGATCGTTTTAGGCGGTTGCGCAGGTATTGAGAAAGCAGCACAGCAAGCAGGTCACGACTTAAAGTACCTTTCACTCCTGGGCGCGAGGATGCCTCACAAGAGCAAACAGATATTGAATCATTCGCTGTCTTAGAGGCTGAAGCAGACGGTTTCCGCAATTATGCTAAGACGACATATAAGGTATCAGCAGAGGAAATGTTGATAGATAAAGCGCAATTGTTGACTTTGACTGTTCCAGAGATGACGGTTCTTGTTGGTGGTTTGCGTGTTCTAAATGCTAACTTTTATCAGTCTCAAAACGGTGTTTTTACAAACCGTCCAGAGGTACTTACCAACGATTTCTTTTTGAATCTACTTGATTTAGGTACGACCTGGAAAGCTGCTTCAGAAACTGATGATTTGTTTGTCGGTAGTGATCGCAGAGCAGGTGGATTGAAGTGGATTGGAACTCGTGTTGATCTTATTTTTGGTTCGAACTCTTAGCTTAGAGCTATCTCTGAGGTTTATGGATGTGCTGATTCTCAAGATAAATTTATAGAAGACTTTGTTGCAGCTTGGAACAAGGTGATGAATCTTGATCGTTTCGATCTAACGTATTAAAAATTAATTATATAATACTAAAAAGGTGGTCTGTAAACTAAACAGGCCACCTTTTTAATTTTCTAATTGATTTGTTGTTGCTTATTTTGGCTAGGAGGATTTGTCCTCCGTCCGGTGTTAAAAATTTATGCGCAGGAAAAATCAGTATGAATAAAACGTAGTAGAGCGGGAATCTTGCTAGAAGATATAATCACAGTGGTAAAGTTATTGCGAGGAACGAAGCAATCGCATTTAGTTTGTTGTTTTATTTACTCCTAATTGTGGGGAACGAATTCTTAAAGTTTAAAGTAACTGCGTTGCAAACGCTACGACTCTGCTCTAAATTAAAATTGGCACTCGTTGCAAAAGAGCGCCAATGGGATTCTTTATTTTAATTTACAGGATCTACAACTAATCGTTTAATTTTTGTATCTTTTTTGAAATCTGAAATAGTAAAAGAATTTTTATCCAATTTTAAACTAATATCTTCCCAATTTCCCTTGTAATCATCTACGTCCAAAATAAATTGAATATTAGGATAGGATTTTACTGTAATTTGTAAAGCATTTTCTTGCTCCTCGATCCAACCAACATAAAATTGTAATTTTCCTAATTTTTCTTGTAATTCTTCTAAAGTACTCCCCACTCCAATTCCTTCCTTGGTTTTAAATATCTCTGAATAAATAATTATATAATTTATTTTGTCTTTCCAATACCAGCCATTACAATTGGCTGACGAAATATAAAAGACATTTGGATTGCCTTTATGCTCAGTTTTAGATATGCTTTTGCCAAAATCTAAAGCTCCAATAGTTATTTCCGGTTTTTCTATGGTTTGACCATCTTTACCGTTACTAATGACTGTTCCCAAATTAAAACCGCCATCACAGCAAGCATCAGTGCAAGTACCGAAACCTTGAACAGATTTATAGGCATAATTATTTTTTGCGAAGTTTTGCCAAGATCCTCCTATTTTGAAATATCCAGCAGAATTATTAGTTACTAAATAATCCGAAGATGGTATGGCTTTCAACTGCTCAAATTCCTTCGTTTTTATTATCAAAAGCTTGGTCAGTCGATCCATTTCTTTCAGTTGCTTTTCTAATTCAACATGATTGGCAGTTAATTCATTTTGTTTTATTTCGAACTCTTTAGTCAACTGAACAATTGTGTTTTTTTGTTGCTCAATAGTTGAGTTGAATTCAATGACTTTTGTGTTGGAATTGTTTCGTTCATTCCCTAATACAACAGTTAGACTATCGCGTGAAAAAGTCAACTGCGCAATTTGCTCTTTCTTGTTTTGTGCATAAGTAATTGTTAAAGCAAACGACGCTAATATGATAAAAAAAATTTTCTTCATTATTTTTGATTTTTTAGTTTTCTGTTTTGAATGATGGCAAATATATTTTCTCTCGGTATTTTAACCTAACGTTTGGCAGCTTGGAAAGGTTAGGGGCAAGAGAGCGCCAATTGGAAACCGCTGCGATTGTACTCTAAATTAAAATTGGCACTCGTTGCAAACGAGCGCCAATTTTAGAAAGCAAAGTAATGAGAAGAATTGCAATATATTAGTAAAAAAAATAAAAAGAAAGATGATTTTTTATTTCAAAAAACCCTCTTTCTTGTATGCTGGATTAGGATATTTATAAAATCCTTCACCTGTATCCACTCCTAGTTTACCTTTGTCAATAAAATTTTCTTTTAAATATTCTACCGTTTTAATTTTAATCGGATCTTGGGTAGCATCCGCAGCCATTTTGTTGATATTGTAGGCAGTTGTGATGCCTACAACATCTAAAATTCCAAAAGGACCAACAGGCGCTCCTGTTGCAACCATCCACGTTTTATCAATTGTTTCTACATCAGAAACTCCTTTTATCAATAAGTTGGTTGCAGCATTTAATAATGGTACTAACAGAGAATTTAGAATGTAACCAGGTTGCTCTTTATATAATGGTAAGGCCACCATTCCTATAGTTTTTGTAAAGGCTACAACAGCATCAAAAACTTCGCTCGCAGTTCCTGGATGTCCCATTATTTCTGCTGTGTTGTGCTTCCATATTTCATTTGCAAAATGCAATGCTAAAAATTTTTCGGGACGTTTGGTAAACTCTGCAAATTGGCTTGGTAACATAGTAGAAGAATTAGTAGCAAATATGGTTTTAACCGGAGAAACTGCCGCTAATTTTTCATAAAAGTCAATTTTGATTTTTGGGTTTTCAGGAACGGCTTCAATCAATAGATCAGCATCTTTTACGGCTTCTGCTAAATCTGATGAATAACTTAAATTAGCATAAGTCGCCTCTAATTGTTCTTTCGATGCCTGCAAATCGCTTTTATAGGCTTCACTTAAAACGCTGAATTTTGTTTTGGCTTTGGCCAAAACTTCGTCATTAATATCATATATGGTAACATTATATCCATTAAAAGCAGTTTGAAAGGCTATTTGATAACCCAAAACACCGCTACCGGCAATAGTTATATTTTTAAAGCTCATAATTTTTTATTTTTAAAGTTATTTATTTTATTATTGTTATTTGTGAAACAGAAGCGTTACAATGGTTTCCAGAAAATTTTGGATATTACTTGTTTTTTAAACTGCTGATTATTGCCATAACATCTTGATCACCTAGTCCTTCTTTTTCTGCTGCAGCATAACTGTCATACAACGGATGAATCAACGGGGAATCGAGTCCGGCTTCTTTGGCCAGCCGTAAATCTTTAACCAGGTGTTTCAACGCAAATGCTGCGGGATAGGAGTCGCTTAGAATGTTAGGTGTTTTGATATTCGTAATTCCGTTACCGCAGGCGCCTTGATTGATAATGTTGAGCATGTCTTCTTTGCTCACGCCATTTTTCTCGGCAAATAAAACGGTTTCGGCTAATCCTTGAAGATTTAATCCCAACAAGTAATTGATGGCTAATTTAGCTGAACTTGCTACGCCCGCTTCTCCAACGTGAATGGCAATTTTACCCAAAACATCAAATATTGGTTTGGCAAGTTCATAGTCTTCGCTTGCAGCTCCTACAAGAATGACCAGCGTTCCGTCTTGCGCCGGTTTTACACTTCCAGAAACGGGAGCATCTATGAAATGCACGTTATGTTGGTTGCAAATAGTTTTTAAATAACGGGAGGTTTCCGGGGAAACCGTGCTCATGTTGATGATGATTTTACCCGCAGATGCTGAAGACAATAAACCTGTTGGTCCTTCAAAAACTTCTTTGACCGCTGCATCATTGGATAACATAGTCAAAACTACGTCACAAGTTTCCATTAGTTCATGCAAACTGTTTGCTGCTTTTGCTCCAGCTATTAGTAATGGCGCTTCTTTATCTTTGGTACGATTGAAAACCGAAACTTCAAAACCTGCTTTGAGTAGGTTCATCACCATTGGATTTCCCATGTTGCCAAGACCGATCCATCCTAATTTTAATTTACTCATAATTTTTGTGTTGTTTATATTATTTGCTCATTGTGGGCATAGTTTGTAAAAATACGCTAATTATTGTGGCATATTAGTGCGGTCGGAGAAACAGCCTATTGGACAGTTTATTTTTCGCATTTACAGACAGCAAAAAAAACGCTAGAAGTAACATGACAAAAATGGCGATTAAAGTAATGGTACTTAAAATATTGGTTTTATCCATTTCGTTTTTTTTTAATGCTCGATTTATAGACAATCGTTAGCGCAGTTTTTCAAACTGTGCCCATTCCAATTAGGAGCTAATATAATTCTAATAAAATTACCTCTAATTCATTTTCTAATGCAGCATAATTTCTTGCAGAACTGAAATAATAATCTTCTGGCAGCGTTACAATCTTATCTTTTACAGGATTGTTGTGAATGTAATCCATTTTTTGTTTTAGAAAGTTATTACTAAAGATATGTTCCGCATGATAGCCGTTTTGCCAAACTTTATATTGTTGTTCTTGTTTTAAATGGGCACAAGCTTTTTTAAAATAATCCAACATCCATTCTCTTCTGCTTTCCGGTTGTTCAATAATTGTCTGAATAATTTTTTTGGAGGTAAATTTTTTAAAATCACGCATCACATCTGATAAAACAAAACCATTTGTTGCTTTGCAAAGCAAATGAATATGGCTGTGCATAATACAATATCCATAGATTTCTAATCCTTTTTGATTTTGACAATAGTGTAACGCTTGAATAATAATTTGTTTTTGATTTAATCGTGTAAAAACATCTATCCAGCCCACTGTAGTAATCGTTATAAAATAAGCATCTTCTGTTGTTGTGGCTTTATACTTTGTAAACATTTTTTGTTTTAAAAATAACAAAAAGCCATGAATAATTCATAGCTTTTTGTTTCATTTATAATATTTGGCCATTGTGGGCACAGTTTGCAAAACTGCGCTAACGATTGTTGCATATCAGCGTGATCGGGTTTTAAATTTAATATTATTGAGCAGTTCTAAAATTGCCAAAAATTGTTGCCAATAGTAACATTCCAATTCCAATTCCAAAAAATAAGCCTTTTGTCAAATCAGGGAATTCTACAAAATGAGAAAAAATTTGTGAAACTGCGATTACGAACATTCCAATTGACATTAGAATTAGTGATTTTCTTTTTGTTGTTTTTTTCATTTTCTTCTTTTAATATTTAAAGGTTTATAATTAGTATTAGAATTTTATTAATTGTTACAATTAGTTGTTGTATTGCCCCTCGGTCTTGCAGTATGACGCACAACGTCAGTTCGTCTAAAAACCTTCAAACGAACTCATTTTAGTTAATCAATAAATAAATATATTGGATTTAAACTATAATTAAAATTCTTTTTAATAAAAAACCACTTTTATATTCTAAAAATAAAATACGCGTCTTCTGTTGTTGTGGCTTTATACTTTGTAGACATTTTTTGTTTTAAAAATAACAAAAAGCCATGAATAATTCATAGCTTTTTGTTTCATTTATATTATTTGGCCATTGTGGGCACAGTTTGCAAAACTGCGCTAACGATTGTGGCATATCAGCGTGATCGGGTAAACACGCTATTGATTTTTCAATTTGGTTGATTAAAAACAACTACGTAAGCCACAGAGGGAATATTTGGATAGACACTAATATAGGTTCAGAAAATAAAACTTTTGACATTAAAGATCTTCTTTTGGTTTTTAAACTGGAACGCTCTGAAACTGTTGCATAACGTTCCCTTGCTACAAGTGGTTTGGGGTTAAATTAAGCCTTATCTTCGGATTTGCCAAAACATCCCAAATACAAAACCATTTTTCCATTAAGTCAATTGCCCAAATCAATTGTAGCAAGTGTTACCAGCAGTTAATCTCTTTTTATAGTCTTAAATAGGCTTTCCAGGATGTCACTGTTCTTACTGTATTTATAGAGATTCTGATTTTTCAAAATTGATGCAATCAGAAGTTGTTCAACTTCTTTTTCTGAACCAAATCCTTTTTTCAAACAAATCATGTTATAAAGAAGTGTCTCGTAAAATTTGTTTATGTAATAGCCTTTGTAACTTTCTGTACCTTTTTCGGAATCAATTATCATTTCAAAATCCGGGAAATTTAAGTCAGTATATTCAAAGTAATTTAAACCATTAAAATGTGGATATTTTTCAATATAAGAATAAGCTTCTTTATAATTTGGTGGTTTGGGTACATTGATATAACCCCAAATTGACGTTCCGCAAAGATTCATACACTCTAAAAAGAAAATTCCTTTTTCGGTTTCATTTTCTAAATTGTAATCGTCCAATTCAAAATTAACCTTCTTTAGGTTGAACGGTTGGTTTTTGTTGCCTACACCTGCGAATAATATATCATAATAAGCATCAATTAATTCATTTCTTGGAATCTCTTTTGATTTCAGGCTATCTATCAACTTATTATTGTCGATTTGATCCTCTTTTCTGATGTTGTAGTTTATGGCTCGAACTATATATATGTTCTTTAAGGTTTTGGAATCTGGCAACTTTAGAAAGTCTGTCTTAAGTAGGTTGTTTTTTGTTGTTAGAGTTTCCAAGATAAAATCACTTGTTGTAAGCAAGTCTGAAGAAGTATTTTCTTTTAAACGTTTAATGGTTTCTTTTGGAGGCTCACTTCTAAACATAAAGTTTTTATATGCTTTTCCTAGATCAATTAATTTTTCATTTTCTTGACTATAAGCCCAACTAGTCAGGAATATAAATAAAACTATAAGTGTTTTTTTCATGTTGTTTTTGGTTTAATTGCTGGTAACTTGTATATACTCGCTACAAAATAGCGTATATACACCCAAAAACGGGTAGATTGTCGCTAATGATTTTCTTTTTTATATTTCTCAAATATATTAAAATTTTCTTACAATTTTTCTTGAAAAGAATAAACGTCATAATTATTTCGGTGCGCGTGAGGGATGGAAGCGGCATCCTTTATTTTCTTTTTTAAGAAAATAAAGATACAGCGAACAGCCCGACCCGAAGTTTTTACGAAGGGGCACACCCAAAACAAAAAACGAGTTTGTCATTTTCGGCTCCATTTTCTGAAATTTCCAAAAAAAGTATATCTTTAGCCAACTAAAAACCAAAAACCCAATAGATGGAAGACCAAAAACCAGAAGATTTTAAAAGAGAATTAGGATTACTCGACGGAACCATGCTTGTGGTTGGGTCTATGATAGGTTCCGGGATATTTATTGTAAGCTCCGATATGGTTCGGCAGTTGGGTTCAGCCGGTTGGTTGATTGCCATGTGGGTGCTTACGGGTGTCATTACTGTGATTGCTGCCGTGAGTTACGGTGAATTGAGCGCGATGTTTCCTAAAGCCGGAGGGCAATATGTGTATATCAAGGAAGCGTACGGGAAACTGGTGGGTTTTCTATACGGTTGGAGTTTTTTTGCGGTGATTCAAACCGGGACAATTGCTGCCGTGGGTGTGGCTTTTGCTAAATTTGCCGCCTATTTATACGCGCCTTTAAGCGATAAAAATATTTTGTATCAGATTGGCGATTTCAAACTCAATGCCGCTCAAATTGTTTCTATTATTACCATTATTTTATTGAGTTATATTAATAGCCGTGGGGTGAAAAACTCTAAGATTTTACAAACGGTTCTTACTGTAATCAAAATTCTGTCGTTGGCAGGGTTGATTATTTTTGGTTTCATGGCCGCCAAAGCGGAAGTTTGGGATGCGAACTGGACTAATGCCTGGGCTTCGCAATCTATGGATGTGACTACGGGTTCTTGGATGCTAATAAGCGGAACAACATTGATATCAGCAATTTCGGCAGCTTTAGTGGGTTCTTTGTTCTCGAGCGTAGCTTGGGAAGGGGTGACTTTTATTGCAGGTGAGATTAAAAATCCAAAACGCAATGTGGGATTGAGTTTGTTTTTAGGAACCTTGATTGTTAGTGTTATTTATGTTTTGGCTAATGTGATGTATTTGGCTGTTGTGCCTTTGCAAGGTATTGCCACGGCCGAGTCTGATCGTGTGGCGGTTGTAGCTTCGCAAGTTATCTTTGGATCTATTGGAACTTTGATTATTGCTGTGATGATTATGATTTCGACTTTTGCCTGCAACAACGGATTGATTATGGCAGGTGCGAGAGTCTACTATACGATGGCTCAAGACGGTCTTTTCTTTAAAAAAGCAGCTGAATTGAATAAAGCAAGTGTTCCGGAATGGTCTATCTGGATGCAGTGTATCTGGGCTTCGGCTTTGTGTCTGACAGGGAAATATGGGGATTTATTGGATTTTGTGGTAATCATCGTTTTGATATTTTATATCTTGACTATTTTAGGAATATTTATTCTTCGCAAGAAAATGCCCGATGCCGAAAGACCGTATAAAGCTTTTGGATATCCGTTTTTACCAGGACTTTATATTGTTATAGCAACTGCAATTTGTTTGGCGCTGTTATATACTAAAACAAGTACAAGTGGTTGGGGTGTTTTGATTATGCTAATCGGAATTCCAATTTATTATTTGACAAAAGCGAAAGAGTAGTTTTCAGTGTTCAGTGATCAGTGTTCAGTTATCAGTTATCAGTTTCACTTTCAGTAATTAGATGGCAGATTTCAATTTGAATGACGGATTGAAATTTAACAGACAAGTTTCATGACTTGAAAAAATAAGTGCAAATTTGTTTGATCCGTATCATCTGTGTTCCATAAAATTTTACCTATAAAAAAGTCCGTCTCGTTTTACTAACGCGACGGACTTTTTACTTATTGTAACAAGTCTGAGCTTGTTTATTTATTCTTTCAAATTAATTAAGCGGTAGCTAAATCATTCAATACAGATTCCACTTCGTTAAAAGGCAGTCCCCAAGCTTCTGCAACTCCTCTGTAAACGATTTTACCGTTCGCTACATTCAATCCTTTTTTCAATTCTTCGCTGTCGTTACATGCTTTTTTCCATCCTTTGTTTGCTAATTGCAATGCATAAGGTAAAGTAGCATTTGTCAGCGCTAAAGTAGAAGTATAAGGAACAGCACCTGGCATATTCGCTACACAATAGTGAACGATATCATCAATGATGAATGTTGGATCTTCGTGAGTTGTAGGCGTACAAGTTTCGATACATCCACCTTGATCTACAGCTACGTCAACTACTACAGTTCCCGGGCCCATTAATTTCAACATATCACGAGTGATTAAATGTGGCGCTTTAGCACCTGGAATTAAAACTGCACCAATAACTAAATCAGCAGTAGCAATTGCTTCACGAATGTTATAATGGTTTGACATTACAGTAGTCACGTTAGCAGGCATCACATCAGACAAGTAACGCAAACGCGCTAAGCTTACATCCATAATAGTTACTTGAGCACCAAATCCAGCCGCCATTTTTGCCGCTTGTGTTCCTACGATTCCGCCACCTAAAACTAAGACTTTCGCAGGAGGGACTCCCGGAACTCCACCTAAAAGAATTCCTTTTCCTTTCAATGGTTTCTCTAAATATTTAGCACCTTCCTGAATTGACATACGTCCTGCCACTTCTGACATTGGTACTAATAAAGGCAAACTACGGTCTGCTTTTTCAACAGTTTCGTAAGCTAAACAAACTGCTCCACGCTCAATCATAGCATGAGTTAATGGCTCAGAAGAAGCAAAGTGAAAATACGTAAACAACAATTGGTCTTTTTTGATCAAAGGATATTCAGAAGCTATTGGCTCTTTTACTTTGATGATCATTTCAGCTATGCCGTAAACGTCTTCAATTGTTGGCAATAATTCAGCTCCTGCGTCAGCATAGGCTTTATCACTAAAACCACTGTTTTCTCCAGCACTTGCTTGAACGTAAACGATATGTCCGTGTTTTTTGAATTCAGCTACACCTGCAGGTGTAAGCGCTACACGATTTTCATTATTTTTGATTTCTTTTGGGATTCCGATTATCATATGTATGAGTATAATTGATTAGAGAATATTTCTACAACAAAAATAATGCATAAAGAAAATATTAGTGCTCTATGATATTAAATTAAGAAAATATTCATTTTATTTGGTATTTTTACAGTATAATTTTCTGAATATTATTTTTTTAACTTTCTAAAAAGAAAAAACATCTGATAATTCATCTTTAAACAATTGAAATAGATCATGATTTTAGACGCAACCGACAAAAAAATCTTACGTCTTCTGCAGGAAGATGCTCATATGACCTTAAAAGATATTGCCAATAAAATAAATCTTTCGCTTACGCCGGTTCATGATCGGGTGAAACGACTTGAAAAAGAGGGAATTATCGAAAAATATGTGTCTGTTTTAAACAAGAAAAAATTAGGGATAAACCTTACTGTTTATTGTCAGGTTACACTAATTAAACAGAATTATGATATCTCGGAAGGATTTAATCAATCGATATTAAATTTCCCTGAAGTGGTCGAATGTAATTTCGTGTCAGGAAGTTTTGATTATATGCTTAAAATAGTACTGCCGGACATGGAAAGTTACCATCATTTTCATCAAAAAAAATTATCGATTTTGCCGGAGGTTTCTTTAATAAACACTTTTTTTGTTATTTCGGAGGTAAAAAGTACAACCGTTTTGCCAATTTAGAATTTCTCTCTAAACTACTGTAAAATTTTAATTTTAATAATTATTTGGATAGCGTTTTTAAAATAAAAAAATTCGCCAAGTTCTTGCGAACGAGACGAATTTTGATCTAAAAAAAACTAAAAAAAAAATTAAAAAGGCATTGTAAATTAACTGCTAGTAATACGTAAAACGTCTTACTTTAGCAATATATTTTGCCAGTCTAATGACTTGATGGCTATAGCCATATTCGTTGTCATACCAAATGTACAATACGATATTCTTTCCATCTTTGGAAACGATTGTTGCGTTACTGTCATAAATTGATGGTGCTGATGTACCTACAATATCCGAAGAAACCAATTCGTTATTCAAGGAGTATTTTATTTGTTCTACCAATTCGCCTTCCAATGCATATTTTTTCATAATAGCATTGATTTCTTCAACAGAAGTTTCTCTTGATACTTCAAGATTTAAAACAACAAGTGAACCGTTAGGAACTGGAACCCGAATCGCATTGGACGTTAATTTTCCTTCTAGTGATGGTAATGCTTTTGCAACAGCACTTCCGGCTCCCGTTTCAGTAATTACCATATTTAGCGCAGCAGCTCTACCACGACGGTATTTCTTGTGCATATTATCCACTAAATTTTGGTCGTTCGTATAGGCATGAATCGTTTCTAAATGTCCTTTTACCACGCCCAAAGTGTCTACTACCGCTTTCAGAATTGGCGTGATTGCATTAGTTGTACATGATGCTGCCGAAAAGATATTTATTTCATCAGGATTGTATTCGTTTTGGTTTACACCGTGAACAATATTTGGCACCCCTTTTCCTGGAGCGGTAAGCAATACTTTTTCAACTCCTTTAGAGACCAAATGTCTGCTTAATGCTTCATGTGTGGTGAAAGCGCCCGTATTGTCAATAACTAAAGCGTTATCAATTTCATAAAGTGTATAGTCAATTTCCTCTGGTGAATTTGCTGTAATTACATGAACGGTTGTCCCGTTGATGATTAATGCATTATTTTCAGGATCGGCAGTTACTGAACCTTGAAAATCACCATGAATAGAATCGTAGCGTAATAAAGAAGCTCTTTTCTCTAAAGTCGAAGCATCATTTTTATCTCTGGTAACAATGGCTCTCAATCGCAATTGATTTCCTTTTCCAGTTTTTGACATTAATTCTCTAGCCAACAAACGTCCAATTCTACCAAAACCATAAAGGATTACATCTTTAGGTTGAATTTCTTCAAATGATTTAGCTTCTTTTAATTTGTCGATTACAAAATGTCTTGCATCTGGATATTTTTCGTCTTCTAAACGATATTCATAAGTAAGTCTACCGATGTCCAATTTGGAAGGAGGTAAATCCAATTCTAAAATAACTCTGGCAATTTCAACTGAATCGAAAACTGTAATTGGTTTTCCCACAAATTCACCTGCATATTGATGCAAGTTGATGATCTCATTTACGTTTTTATCCAATAATTGATTTTTAAACAAAACCATTTCTATGGATTTGTCATACCATAAATCACTTATAATTTTGATTAATTCGACACCTGCGCGTCGTCTGTCGACTTGAAATGAAACTTCTTTTTGGTATAAAGTTGTGTTGTTCATAGTTGAAAATTTGTAAAAATTAAGTGCTTATTTTTTTTAAATTTGGCGCAAAAATACCTATTTCAATCGATTTCGTAAACTATTTTGTGATTTATTTTTGAAATAAAAAAAACCACCTTGTTTTGGCAAGATGGTTATAAAATTTAATTTTGAAAATATTAGATGATTATTTGTAGTAGCTGTCCGTTTTTATTGATCATTTCTATTCGCACACTTTGAGTTTCCTCTTTTTTATTTAAAAGTTTAGAAACCGTTTCAACATCTTTGGTTTTTTCATTATCAATACTCAGAATTATATTTCCTTTAAGCTCGTCTTCATATTGCCTCAAATTTTCATTGGTTATCGATTTAATTTTCACTCCATAACTCAAATTAAATTTCTTTTTATCATTCGCATTGATATTTTCTAATTCCATTCCTTTAAACTCCGTACTGAAAAATTCATTTTTGCTCAAGATTACAGGAAGTACTTTATTTTTTCCGTCTCTGATAAAAGTAACCTGAACTTTGTCATTTGGTCGTTTTGTATTGATGTATCCAGACAGGTCAGCATAAGTCGCTACATTTTGATTGTCCAGTTTGATGATAATATCTCCTTTTTCAAGTCCGGATTTTTCAGCTCCTGAATTTTTAGTTATACCATTGATGTAAAAACCTTGTGTTTCTGGAACACCTAATTGTTTTGATGCGCTTGAATTCAATTCGCCTCCTTCAACTCCCAGAATCCCTCTTTGAACATTCCCGAATTCCATAATGTCTTCAATTATTTTTCGGGCAATATTCGATGGAACCGCAAAAGAATAGCCTACATACGATCCCGTCATAGAAGAAATCATAGTGTTGATGCCTATTAATTCTCCTCGCGTATTTACTAAAGCGCCACCGCTGTTTCCAGGATTTACAGCAGCATCAGTTTGTATAAAAGATTGGATTCCGCTGGTGTCTAAATTTCTTGCTTTGGCCGAAACAATTCCGGCAGTAACAGTTGAAGTCAAATTATACGGATTCCCCACTGCCAGAACCCACTCCCCAACTTTAACCGAGTCAGAATTGGCGAAAGCCGTATAAGGCAATTTTTCATCAGCATCAATTTTTAATAAGGCAATGTCCATTTTTGAATCGGTTCCTATAAGTTTTGCTTTGTAAGATTGTTTATTGTTCAGCGTGATTTCAATTTCCGAAGCATCTTTTATAACATGATTATTGGTTACAATATAACCATCTTCAGAAATAATTACACCAGATCCAGTTCCCACTTGTTCCTGAGTTTCTCCACCTTTGTATCCGTAAAAATATTCTAACATAGGATTGGTGACTGTTTTTCTGGATACGTTTTTAACGTGAACCACAGTATGAATTGTTTTTTTCTGCAGCTTCCGTAAAATCAACGTTTTCGGCTGAGAATCCAACATTTTTATTATTTGAATCCGTGGCAAGTGTAACAATTTTGTTGTTGTTTTTAGAAAAATACCCATTATTGTCAAACAATAACTTGTATGCGCCCAATGTAGTGGCGCCACTCAACAATGACACTAAAAATAAGGTTGAAAATTGTTTCATATTAAAATAAAGTTTTAAATTAATTTGAGTAAAAATAGCGTTAAAATATTTTTTTTAAAAACAGTTTAACGCTCTTTAACAATGATTAACATATCATTAATAGTTTGTACTTTTGTCTAACACAATTAAAATAAAATGCAAATAGAATTTTATAAATACCAAGGAACCGGAAATGATTTCGTGATGATCGATAATCGTTCTAATTTTTTTCCAAAAGAGAACATTCAACTTATTGCTCGTTTATGTGACAGGCGTTTTGGGATAGGAGGAGACGGACTGATTTTATTGGAAAATGATATTGAAACTGATTTCAAAATGGTGTATTACAACTCAGATGGGAATAAAAGTTCGATGTGTGGGAATGGGGGAAGATGTTTAGTGGCTTTCGCCAAAAAGCTAAACGTGATTCAAGATAATAGTACTTTTACAGCAACAGATGGAGTGCATCATGCCTCCATTGCGGATAGCGGAAACGTTTCTTTACAAATGATAGATGTTGTAGATATAAAGATAACTCCAGATTATGTGTTTATGAATACCGGTTCGCCTCATCATATAGAACTGGTAGATGATTTAGAGCATTATAATGTCAAAGAAAGCGGAGCGCGCATTCGTTATGGCGAATTGTATGGAAAACAAGGAAGCAATATCAATTTTGTAAAAAAAATAGATGAAACTACTTTTTCACTTCGTACTTATGAAAGAGGAGTAGAAGATGAAACCTTGGCTTGTGGAACTGGAGCGACTGCAGTAGCAATAGCGATGAATGTATTAGGCGAAACGAAAGCCAACTCGATAGACTTGAATGTTGAAGGAGGGAAGTTGGTTGTTTCTTTTGATGAAAAAGAAGGGAAATTTACCAATGTTTTCTTGAAAGGACCAGCGGAGTTTGTATTCAAAGGGACAATTGATATTTAAATCGTAGTTACAAAGTTTTATTATTTAAATAGATAGAGAAAATTACTTTTACAAACGAAACAGCAAATATGAGCAAAGTGATTGTCATCCCAGACGATATTATAAGTAGTAAAATTTACTTAATAAGAAATCAAAAAGTAATGTTAGACAAAGATTTGGCGGAGCTTTATGTAGTTGAAACCAAACAGTTAAAAAGACAGGTTCGTAGAAATATGGAGCGATTTCCGGAAGATTTTATGTTTGAGCTTAGTCAACAAGAGTTCGATAATTTGAGGAGCCAATTTGGCACCTCAAATTGGGGAGGTACTAGATACGTGCCTATGGCATTTACAGAACAAGGAGTGGCAATGTTGTCTAGTGTGCTCAACAGTTCAACAGCTATTAAAGTCAATATACAAATTATACGTGTTTTTACTAAAATAAGAGAAATGCTTACTGATACATTGAGTATGAAATTAGAAATTGAAGAAATTAAAAAGAAACTTTCTAATCATACTAAAAATATAGAGCTGGTTTTAACTATCTCGATGAACTGATTGATAAAAAAGAAAATATAGAACCAAGGAAGAAAATAGGATTTAAAAGTAATTAAATTATTGTGATGGTAGATTTATCAATTTTAGTTTTGTTATTATTTATGTGTTGTTTTCTGCTTTATTCTCAATTCAAGAATGGTGGATTTTCAAAAATGAATTATTATGACAAATATCGTTCAATGATTGGTTATTTACTTTTTCCTATTGTGATAATAATTTTACTTGTTACTATTTTTAATAAATTGATTGCCAATTCATAATTATTTCAAATGATAACATTAAAAGGAGAGAATATCTACATTCGTGCTTTAGAGCCCAATGATCTGGAATTTATTTATGCTATTGAAAACGACCAAAGTATTTGGGAAGTAAGCAATACACATACGCCTTACAGTCGGTTTTTGGTAAAACAATATTTGGAAAATGCGCATCAGGATATTTATGAAGCCAAGCAATTGCGTTTGGCCATTTGCCAGGACCAAGATTTTCCGGCTTTAGGATTAATCGATTTATTCGATTTTGATCCAAAGAATAATCGAGCAGGAGTTGGCATTGTAATTCAAGGCAATGAAAATCGCAATCATAATATTGGTTCGGAAGCATTAGAACTATTAATTCAATATGCTTTCCATCATCTTAATTTACATCAATTGTATGCAAATATAGGCACCGAAAATGTAGCTAGTAATGCTCTTTTTACTAAATTTGGCTTTCAAAGCATTGGAATAAAAAAAGATTGGAATTTAGTTAACGGCGTTTATAAAGACGAAGCGATTTTTCAATTAATTAATAGTCACACGAGCGTCAGCGAATTGGCGTAGCAATTTTAAAAAATAAATATTTTGAATTTAAAAAAAATTATAACGATCATATCTGTTGTTTTAATAACAGGATTACTAGTTTACGGATTTATTTTAGTGCGTCAAATTTTTTCGGATAATACAAAATTTTCGGAGAAAGAAGTATATGTTTACGTACCAACGGGTTCTACTTATGAGGATGTTAAAAAAATCATAGCACCTTATATTCAAAATGTAAATCGGTTTGAAATGGTCGCTGCAAAAAGGAATTATCCGGAAAATGTAAAACCAGGACGATTTTTATTTACAAAAGGAATGAATAGCTATAATTTAGTGAAGTCTTTGAGAGCTAATGTTCCGGTAAATCTGGCCTTCAATAATCAAGAACGATTGGAGAATTTTGCAGGACGTGTGGGTTCCCAAATTGAAGCTGACAGTTTATCGTTACTGACCTCTTTTAAAGATTCAATCTTTTTGAAAGAAAATGGTTTTACTGAAGAAAATGTTTTGGCGATGTTCATTCCTAATACATATGAACTATATTGGAATACTCCGGCTGAAAAATTCCGAGATAAAATGATTAAAGAATATCGAAATTTTTGGAACAAAGAACGAGTGGCTAAAGCTGCAAAACAAGGATTAACCCCAATTGAGGCAACTATTTTGGCTTCGATCGTGCATAAAGAATCTGTTAAAAAAGACGAAAGACCCAGAATTGCAGGTGTTTATTTAAATCGTTTAAGACTGCAAATGCCTCTTCAAGCCGATCCAACAGTGATTTATGCCATAAAAAAGAAGTCCAACGATTTTAATCAAACAATCAAAAGAGTATTCTACAACGATTTGACCATGTCTTCTCCTTACAACACGTATATGAATATCGGACTTCCTCCGGGACCTATCGCGATGCCTGATATTACCGCATTGGAAGCAGTTTTAAATCCAGAAAAGAATAATTATATCTATTTCTGTGCTAGTGTTGACCGTTTTGGATACCATGAATTTGCCGCTACTTTGGGAGAACATAATAAAAATGCCAAAAAATATTCCGATTGGATAAACAGTCAAGGTGTAAAAAGATAGATTTGAAATATAGAAAGAGTGGTTGTTTTCTCATTTTCTTTTTCATTGGATTACAAGCGATTTTTGGGCAAAATAAAATGGATAGTTTCCTGAAACCATCCGATTCCTTAAATACCAAAAGACAAAATGCCGTAATCATTTCTGAAACTGTATTGGCATCAGGAGCCTTGTTAGGCTTGAATCAACTTTGGTATGCTGATTATCCGAAATCTGATTTTCATTTTATAAATGATAACTCTGAGTGGCTTCAAATGGATAAACTGGGTCATTCCTTCTCTTCGTATCATTTAGGAAGAGTTGGTGCCGAAGCTTTGAATTGGAGCGGAGTCAGTAAAAAAAAGCAGTTAGTTTACGGAGCAGGTTTAGGATTTATCTTTCTGAATGCTGTTGAGGTTTTTGATGGACTCTCTTCTGAATGGGGGGCGTCAACAGGTGATATAATCGCTAATGCTTCGGGTACGGCTTTGTATGTTTCACAAGAATTAATCTGGAAAGAACAGCGAATAACCCCTAAATTTTCTTTTCATACCACAGAATATGCTGATCAAAGGCCGGCAGTTTTAGGAAGCTCATTTACGGAGCAAATTTTGAAGGATTATAACGGACAAACCTATTGGCTTTCGATCAATTTATATTCCTTTTCTAAAGACTCAAAAATCCCCAAATGGTTAAATTTAGCATTAGGTTATGGCGGGGATGGAATGGTTACCGGAAATAAAGAAAATTATGCCCAAAATTCGGTTTTAAATGTGCAAAGATTCAGACAGTTTTATTTGAGTTTGGATGTCGATTTGACTAAAATTAAGACAAAATCCCATTTCTTGAAAACAATTTTTTCCGTTGTAAATACGGTGAAAATTCCAGCACCAACGATTGAAATAAGGCAGTTCAACGGTATTAAATGGCACTTAATCTATTTTTAATTTTCTTTAACATATTGATTTTCAGTATTATTAAAATTGTTGTATCTTTGCAGACAGAAATTTCTTAACGGGACAGCGTTTAGAAGAAAAACAATTTATGATAAAGAAATGGTATTTTTACACTGGTTTGGGCCTTATTATAGCTTTTTTAAGCTCTGGTTTTAAACCTTTTAATTTAGAAACTACCCCATGGTTTCTAATTGATGAACAAGATGGATCACACTACTTATTCCCATCTGAAAAACAAAATGATTACACCAATTTGAATATCCCTTTTACCGGCAATTTCTTTATTGGTTTCAAAGAAGCAATTGGCTACAGAGAATCTGAAAGTAAATACAAAAAAATCAATTCTTTAGGATATTTAGGTAAATATCAATTTGGTATCGAAACGCTGAAAGCTGTTGGAGTACACAATAGTTCCGCATTTTTGAATAGTCCCGAAATGCAAGAAAAAGCTTTTGTTGCTCTTTTAGCACAAAATAAATGGGAGTTAAAAAAAGAAATTGAAAAATATTCTGGGACATTGCTCAATGGAATCTACGTTACGGAATCTGGAATTTTAGCTGCAGCGCATCTTGGTGGTCCAGGCTCAGTAAAAAAATATTTTAAAAACAAAGGGAAACGTTATTTTCGAGATGCTTATGGTACTTCCATACAAAGTTATATGAAAGCATTCGGTGGATATGACACCTCA
Source organism: Flavobacterium urumqiense (assembly GCF_900108015.1). Lineage (GTDB taxonomy): Bacteria > Bacteroidota > Bacteroidia > Flavobacteriales > Flavobacteriaceae > Flavobacterium > Flavobacterium urumqiense. The sequence continues at coordinate 157,088 of NZ_FNVP01000005.1, forward strand.
TTTATAGTTGCTGATAGTAATGCAACAATTAAAAGTATATAATTCATAAAAGATTATTGCAAAAAGAAACCTGTCAAAAGACAGGTTTCTTTTTATTTTATTGATGTTGGTTTGCTTGTTTTGACGATTTCTCCGTTTGGTTTAACTACTAATTTAATAACGTCTTTGTCTTTTTTAATTTTTAAATTATACTGTTTTTTTGTAACGTCGCCTTTCTCTTGTGTATAAAGGAATTTATCATTAACAATTGCCCATCCTGGATATGTTCTGTAAACAGAGTAAATCACTTGATTAGGGAGTTTTACATTTTTGAAATCTTCAACAACACGCACCAATTTTCCTTTATCATCATAAGTTGCGGCCAAAGATCCATTTTTTGCTTTCATAATGACTAGATATTCTTCAGCTCCTTCAGCGTCTTTTCCAAGATCATACGCAATGAATTTTTCTTCTACAGTTTTCACCATTTGATCTGGACTATTACCTGGTAAATAAACGGAAAAATCTTTTCCTGCTCTTTTAATAATAATTTCGGGTAATTCTTCTATTTTAATTTTCCCTGTATCCTGAGAATAGGAAGAGGTTGTTACGGCCAAAAAAACTAAAAGAATAATAAATGTTTTCATAATGTTTAGTTTTAAATTAATAATGATTTTTAATGTCTGAAAAATATTTAATTTTAATCAATTGTAAAACAGTATTTTGTAATTATACTGCTGGATCAAAAATGAAGGATTTATTTGTAAAGTTAGGCTTTTTATTAAGAGCTTTCAGTTAATATTTACTATAGGGAATGTTAATATAAATTGTTTTTTAATAGGAAAAAAGTATCTCTATTTTAGATAAGGAATAAAAAAAGCATCAATTGTAAAATTGATGCTTTAAAGTATAATTATTGTTCTTCCCTCGTTGAGATCCAAAAATAGATTGTTATAGGAAATTATTCCATTCCGTCCATTAAAATTTCTAATATCTTGATTGCGGCCTCGCTAATTTTAGTACCAGGACCAAATACGGCAACTGCTCCTGCATCAAACAAAAATTGATAATCTTGTGCAGGAATTACTCCGCCAACAACCACCATAATGTCCTCACGACCGTATTTTTTAAGCTCCTCAATAACTTGCGGAACCAGCGTTTTATGTCCCGCTGCAAGAGAAGAAACCCCTAAAATATGCACATCGTTTTCTATGGCTTGTTTAGCTGCCTCCGCTGGCGTTTGAAAAAGTGGGCCAATGTCCACATCAAAACCTACATCGGCATAACCGGTAGCGACAACTTTTGCTCCACGATCGTGTCCGTCTTGTCCCATTTTGGCAATCATAATTCTTGGTCTACGGCCTTCTTTTTTAGCAAATTCATCCGCCAGTTGTTTCGCTTTTTCAAAGCTTTTGTCGTCTTTTATTTCTTTGCTGTACACGCCACTAAAGGATTTAATTTGTGCTTTATATCTTCCGAAAACGGTTTCTAAGGCATCGCTGATTTCGCCTAAAGTAGTTCGGTTTCTTGCAGCTTCTACGGCAATTTCAAGTAAATTACCTTCACCAGTTTGAGCACAAAGGGTTAATTTTTTAAGTGAATTTTGTACTTTTTCAGTATCTCTAGTTGCTTTAATTCTGTCTAATTGTTCCAGTTGTTGTTTGCGTACCATTTGGTTATCAACATCTAGGATTTGCAAAGGATCTTCCTTATCTAATCGGTATTTATTCACACCCACAATAATATCCTGGCTACTGTCTATTCTTGCTTGTTTTCGGGCGGCTGCTTCTTCGATTCGTAATTTTGGAATTCCAGATTCAATGGCTTTGGTCATTCCTCCAAGTTCTTCTACTTCTTCGATTAGTTTCCAGGCTTTTTCGGCAATCTCGTTCGTCAAACTTTCTACATAATAACTTCCTGCCCACGGGTCAACGGTTTTCGTAATCTTTGTTTCTTCCTGTAAAAATATTTGAGTGTTTCTCGCAATTCTGGCAGAGAAATCGGTTGGTAAAGCAATCGCTTCATCTAAAGCATTAGTATGTAAGGATTGTGTTCCGCCAAAAGCTGCAGCTGAGGCTTCAATGCATGTTCGAGCCACATTGTTAAAAGGATCCTGCTCTGTTAAACTCCAGCCAGAAGTTTGACAATGAGTACGCAATGCCAATGATTTATCATCTTTTGGGTTGAATTGTTTTACTAGTTTCGCCCAAATCATTCTACCAGCACGCATTTTGGCAATTTCCATAAAATGGTTCATTCCAATGGCCCAAAAGAAAGAAAGGCGAGGAGCGAACTCATCAATTTTCATTCCTGTGGCAAGTCCGGTTCTAATATATTCTAATCCATCGGCAAGTGTGTATGCCAATTCAATATCAGCAGTTGCACCGGCTTCCTGCATATGATAACCTGATATCGAAATCGAATTGAATTTAGGCATTTTTTTGCTGGTGAATTCAAATATATCAGCAATGATTTTCATCGAAGGAGTTGGCGGATAAATATAAGTGTTGCGAACCATAAACTCTTTCAAAATATCATTTTGTATCGTTCCCGAAAGTTTTTCCGGTTTTACACCTTGTTCTTCGGCAGCGACAATATAAAAAGCCATGATTGGTAAAACGGCACCATTCATAGTCATAGAAACTGACATTTCATCTAAAGGAATTTGGTCGAATAATACTTTCATATCCTCAACCGAGTCAATTGCGACTCCGGCTTTTCCGACATCACCCACAACACGTTCGTGATCTGAATCGTATCCGCGATGTGTAGGTAAATCAAAGGCTATTGATAATCCTTTTTGTCCTGCGGCAAGATTCCTTCTGTAAAAAGCATTGCTTTCTTCCGCTGTCGAAAATCCGGCATACTGTCTTATTGTCCAGGGTCTGCGCACATACATCGTTGCATAAGGTCCGCGTAAATTTGGTGCAAAACCAGCCCCAAAATCAAGGTGTTTGATGTTCTCAATGTCTTCTTTTGAGTATGTTTCTTTTAAGTCAATACCTTCGGCGGTTATAAACTCTTTTGAGTTTACAGTTTCGATTTCCGAATTTAAATTAGAATTATCAAGGATTATATGTTGTAAGTCTTTCCTTTTCATTTTTTTTAGCTAAAGTCCGAAGTGTCGGGATTATTAGTTTGAATGTTTTTATTTTCTTCTGACTCTTAATTACTCTTTCTCCAGTCTCTCCTGTTCTATTTTTTCCGCCAGACGTTTTTCGATTATAGGAGTGATTAAGGTTTTTCTAGGATTTTGTTTTACAAAAGGAAATAATTCTAAATCGTGTTTCATTCTGTCATCCTTGTTGGGATATTTATTGGTTCCCAATAAAATTTCCTTTCCAGCATCAAATAATTCTTGTTCTTTGTCTGCGCTTTCTTGGATTTTTCGTTTGATTAAGCCATTGTTTAATTGTTTTAAGAAACCACCGTTTGCTTCGATGTCTTTGAATAAAGCTAAAGATTTTTCGGCTAACTGATTGGTAATATTTTCGATGTAATAACTTCCATCGGCTGGATTGTTGACTTTGTCAAAATAACTTTCATTCTTAAGAATCAATAACTGATTTCGGGCAATTCTATCGCCAAATTCATTGTCTTTATGATACAATGCGTCATAAGGTAAATTAGCAATAGCATCCGCACCACCAAGAATTGCCGACATACATTCCGTAGTCGTTCGCAACATATTTACGTTATAATCATAAAGTGTTTTGTTGCGTTTTGTAGGGGAAACGATGATGTTACAATCCAGATTATGATTGTATTCTTTGGCAATTAGATTGAAAAGTAAACGTAAAGCACGAAGTTTTGCAATTTCAAAAAAGTAGTTGGTCCCTACGGCAACTTCAAAAACTATGGGCTGATTTAGGATTGTTATTTTGTTGAAATATTCATTGGCATGCGCTAAACTATAAGCGATTTGCTGCACCATGTTAGCGCCCGCATTTTGATATAATGCAGAATTAATGCTTATTATAGAAGTAGCTGTTTCTTCTTTTATAAGTAAATTCAGTGTTTCAAAATTGTTTTTTTCTTTGGTTACAAACCAGTTTCCGTCTTTGGCCAATTGCCCGATAGGATCCAGATTGCAAAAGATTGTTGCGTTTTTTTCTTTTGCAATTGTTTCAATTTTTTTTACGAAATCGATTGAAAGAAAAATCAAATTAAAGTAAATCGTTACCTTTTCTAAAGGAAGTTTCGCCAATAATTTTTCGATATCAATGGTATCATTTTCTATCGTAAAACGTAAACTTTCCGCACCTCGATTTATGGAGTCTAAAGCTCTTTCGATGGATTTTTCTATGTCATAAACAAAAATGTTTTGACATATTTTAAATTCGGTTGCTTTTGTAGTAACCGGAAAAACCTTCGTGAATTCATCTTTATGATAAAATGGTTTTACCTTAATGTCTTCGGGTGAATTCCAAATTAATGTTTCATTATAATCGGCTCCATTGAGTTCAAATTGGATTTTTTGCTTCCATTCTTTGGAAGAAACGGAATTGAAATCATCAAAAAGGTTTGTTGTCATTTTGTTTATTATTTTCCTCACCCCGACACTCTGCAAAGGAGAGGAAGCCGAAACTTAGTGTTTTATTTTCAATAATTACTATTAATTTTATCTCTCTACCCTTTGGGAAGGGTTACGGATACAATTTTATTTTTCAACGGTGTCACCTTCGAATTCGATGATATAAATATCTTCACTATCTTTTTTCATAAAGTATTTTTCGCGGGCGTATTTTTCTATTTGTTCTGAATTTTTCAATTGCTTGATATTCTCTTGGTCTTTTTTTATTTCGCCTTTATAATAGGCTGCATTATCTTCGAGTTCGTCCATTTGCTTGTCTAGGAAACGGTGATCGAAATACGAATAATTATCAAGAAAAATCATCCAAGTAGAAAAGAATAACAAGACCCAAACATACTTGTTACTCAAAAATTTAAACCAAGCTTTGTTTTTATGCGGATTTGTCATCTAATGTCTTTTTTTTAGCCCCGATTGTAGTGAAAATCCTTTCTAGTTTTGAACTTGTTTCAGGATACTGAAAACAAGTTCAAAACTAGAAAGATTGTAACGGAAAGCGGGAAATAGCTCCTAATAATTAATGCAATAAAATTACAATAAAATTATAGAATTTTTTGATTTATTACCGCACGAACTACGTCAATAGCAACCGTATTGTATTTGTCGTTTGGTATTATGATGTCGGCAAATGCTTTAGTAGGTTCTATAAATTGCTCATGCATTGGTTTTAATGTCATTTGGTATCGATTGATAACTTCGTGCATGTCTCGCCCGCGTTCCGTAATATCGCGTTTCATACGACGGATTAATCTTTCGTCAGAATCAGCATGAACGTATATTTTTACATCAAATAAATCTCTTAATTCTGGATTTGCCAAAATTAAAATTCCTTCGACAATCATCACTTTTCTAGGATGTGTAAAAACAGTATCGTCAGTTCTGTTGTGCGTTACAAAGGAATAAACGGGTTGATGAATGTTGTTTCCTTCTTTTAATTCCTTAAGATGTGCTACCAATAGTTCGAAATCAATGGCACGCGGATGATCAAAATTGATTAGCGCTCTTTCATCAAAGGATAGACCGTGATTTTCTTTGTAGTAAGAGTCTTGAGAAATAATACCAACTTCTGTTTCCGGTAATTCATTCATAATTTGATGAACAACGGTCGTTTTTCCGCTTCCCGTTCCGCCTGCAATTCCTATAATGAGCATAAATTTTTTGTTATGTTTTTATAAGGCAAAAATAGGAATTAAATTGCGAGCGAATTTTTTTTTAAAGAAATATTTGCTAATTTAATATAGTTGTTGCTTAATGAGGATTTTGTTTTTTTTAACTTTTTCTACATGACGAAGTTTAAATTCACAACTGTACTTGACTTTTCTTTCCATAAAAATACCCCCAGATAGCGTCTAACTTTTTGGGGGCATTGCAATTTATTTGAAGTTTCTTTTTATTTGTAAACTTTATTTGTTCTTTTTTGCTTTAATCATCATTTCCAATTGATCCCAAAGTTCTTCAGGAATGGCTTCAAGAATATTGAATTGTCCGGCACCTTTTAGCCATTCACCGCCATCAATAACAACCACTTCGCCATTTACGTATGCTGAAAAATCAGAAACTAAGTAAGCCGCTAAATTGGCTAATTCCTGATGATCACCTACACGTTTCAAAGGCACTTTTTTTGCCATATCAAATTTTTCGGCTAAATCGCCGGGTAATAATCTATCCCATGCGCCTTTAGTCGGGAATGGTCCCGGAGCAATCGCATTAGAACGAATTCCATATTTTGCCCACTCTACAGCTAGACTTCGTGTCATAGCCAAAACACCCGCTTTTGCAGTAGCGCTAGGCACTACATAAGCGGAACCTGTCCAGGCATAAGTCGTTACGATATTTAAAATGGTAGATGATTTTTGTTTAGTTTCAATCCAATGTTTTCCAAAAGCAAGGGTACAGTTTTTTGTTCCTTTTAAAACAATATCAATTACAGTGTCAAATGCATTTGCAGATAATCTTTCGGTTGGTGAAATAAAATTCCCTGCTGCATTGTTGAGTAAAATATCTACTTTACCAAATGCTTTCAGTACTTCTTGTAACATGTTTGCTACTTCGTCATAATGGCGTACATCACATTGAAGAGGTAAACAAGTTCCTCCAGTTTCTGTTTCCAGTTCTGTAGCAGTGTTTTTTAGTTTCTCTAAATCTCTGGAGGTAATGGCTACTTGCGCACCTAATTCCAAAAAATATTTAGTCATTGCTTTACCTAAACCGCTACCGCCTCCGGTTACAACAATTACTTTGCCTTTCAGGGCATCATCACGTAACATTTTATCTGTATAACTCATAGTATTTTATAATTTGAATTGTAAATATAATTAAATAGTATGCACGCATAATAAAAAAATAAAAATAATATTTTTCTATTGGACAGCGCACAATTTTTTAGCTGCAGCTTCCAGCGTGGCATTGTCTTTGGCAAAACAAAAACGAATTAGTTTAAGATCTTTTCCATCAGCATAAAAAGTCGAAATAGGAATAGCGGCAACTCCATGTTCTATTATCAACCATTTGCAAAAATCAACATCATTTTTATCAGAAATGGAGGCGTAGGATACAACCTGAAAATAAGTTCCTTCACAAGGCATGAGTTCAAATTGACTCTCTTTTAATAATTGTCTAAAGTAGTTCCGTTTTTCCTGATAGAAGTTTCCGATTTCAGTGACAGAAACCAAGTCCAAATACCCGCTAATGGCAACTTGACAAATACTATTAACACTAAAAACCAAAAATTGATGTACTTTTTTAATTTCTTTCATCAAATATTCCGGTGCTACTAAATAACCAACTTTCCAACCGGTAACATGAAATGATTTTCCAAATGAAGAAACCACCACGCAACGATTGAGTAATTTTTCTCGGCTATGTGCGGAAATATGTTTTTGTTCAAAAGTGATATATTCATAAACTTCATCAGAAAGAAGTATAATATCAGGATATTTTTCCAACAGGGTTTCCAATGATTCAAAATCTGATTCCGTTAAAATTTTCCCCGTTGGATTGTGCGGATTATTGATGATGATCATTTTGGTTTTAGAACTGCATGATTTTTCAATCCTATCCCAATTTGGAGTATAATCGTCGTTTAACGCTACCCGAACCGGATTTGCGCTGCACAATAGTACGGGCGCTTCATAGCAATCATAGCTTGGATCTAAAATAATTACTTCATCATTGGTTTCTACCAAAGCTTGAATTGTGGTAAAAATGGCTTGAGTAGCGCCTGCGGTAATTAATAGTTCTGTTTCTGGTTGAATAACTCTTTCGTATGAATTTTTTATAAGTACAGCAATTTTTGATAGTAGTGGGGGATAACCCGACATGGGTAAATATTGATGTACATTTTCTTTGGCAAGTTTGGCTACAATATCCGTTAACCTTTCATCTACCGGAAAGTTTGGAAAGCCTTGAGAAAGATTAATTGCATTATACTCGGTTGCCATTTTAGACATAATCGTAAATATGCTCGTGCCAATATGTGGAAGTTTGCTCATAGAAAAGGGCATTTATTATTATTCAGAAATGTATAAAAAAAAAGCCACCCTAAGGCAGCTTCTAATTAAAGTTTATCGTAATTACTTTATTTTAAGGATCTTTCCCTCTACGCTAACTACTAATTTTACTATTTTGTTTCTAAGATAGCTGAGTGTTTATTTTAGAATCAAATGTCTTTTTAAATAAATAATATTATAATTTTTTAAATTGTTGTCTATATCTTGGGTAATTTATAAACGACAGAAATTACTGTAAATGAATTGTTTAGACGATAATTTGTAATATACAAACTTTACATTTTGTGTATGATAAAAATTGTCGGGCGTTTATGTAAATCGATGGTTTCTTTTTTCCAAGCTGCAATTTTCTTAGTCTTTATGTATTCTGTTGGTAAGGTGATATCAGTTGCAATACATAAATGTGTCTCTGGATGGAGTGTTTGCACTAAATCTTCTAGTAATTTATTGTTGCGATATGGAGTTTCGATGAAAATCTGAGATTGATTTTTTTCGAAAGATACCTTCTCTAAGGTTTTAAAACTGGCTTTCTTTTCATCTTTTTCAATAGGTAAATAGCCATGAAACGTAAAACTTTGACCGTTCATTCCTGATGCCATCATCGCTAAAAGTATAGAAGAAGGACCTACCAAAGGAATAACCTGGATTCCTTTTTCGTGAGCCAGTTTAACAATCACAGCACCTGGATCAGCCACGCCAGGACAGCCCGCTTCACTCATTAATCCAACATTTTTGCCTTCTAATAACGGTTTGATAAAATCTAAATGCTCTTTGGTTTCAGTATGTTTGTTTAAAACAAAAAGGATGAGTTCAGATTGTTTCTTTTCAGGACTGACTTCTTTGATTGATTTTCGTGCGGTTTTTTCATTCTCAACAATGTAGTAATCAATAAAATCAATGCTTCTTTTTATGGTCTGTGGCAAAACATCCATAGGATCACAATCTCCCATAGTGGTAGGGATTAAATATAGTTTTCCTAAAGGAGTAGTTGATTTCATGGGTGTAATTTAATATTTCTAAAGCTGACTGTACGAGTTACTTTTTAAACTGAATTGGTTAATGATGTTTGGCTATTAATTGCTTGGCAATAACATCGCACGCATCATCTAACATGTTGTAAATAATTTCAAAACCGTTTGGTAAACCAAAGTAAGGATCGGGGACATCGACATTTTCGTCAGGAAATAAAGCATTCAATACAAGATGGACTTTTTCTTTTTGTTGTTTGTTTTCTGCAAGTTGCAGTACATCATCGTAATTGGCATTATCCATTACAAATATATAGTCGAAAGAATTAAAATCACTAATACTGAATTGTCTTCCTTTTTGTGTTGAAATATCCAGATTGTATTTTTTTGCAACAGCAATGGAACGATCATCAGGGGAACGACCAATGTGCCATGAACCTGTTCCTGCTGAATCTACTTTGAATTTATTTTTTGGAAGTTTCGAAGCCAATATTCCTTCAGCCAAGGGTGACCGACAAATATTTCCTAAACAAACCATTAAGATTTTTATGGGCATACTGCTTTTATAGCGTTAATTTTTTATTGATGTCATCCACAAATTTTTTGAACTGTTTGTCGGTAGCCATCAAATTATCGACAGTTTTACAAGCATGTAATACAGTGGCATGATCGCGATCACCAATTTGTGAACCAATATTAGCCAAAGATGCTTTTGTGAATTTTTTAGCAAAAAACATAGCCAACTGTCTGGCTTGTACCACATGTCTTTTTCTGGTTTTGGATTGTAGTGTTTCTAAATCTAATTGAAAATAATCAGAAACAATTTTTTGAATATAATCAATCGAAATTTCTCGTTTTACATTCTTGACAAATTTCTCAACGACACTTTTTGCAAGTTCCAACGTAACTTCTTTTTTATTGAATGATGATTGTGCAATCAAAGAAATAATGGCTCCTTCCAGTTCCCGCACATTCGATTTAATATTGCGAGCAACGTATTCAATGATTTCTTCAGGAATTTCTACACCATCTCTGTATAGTATATTTTTCAGGATAGAGATTCTGGTTTCATAATCTGGTTGGTGCAATTCAGCAGACAATCCCCATTTGAAACGAGATAATAAACGTTGTTCAATATCTTGCATATCCACAGGCGCTTTGTCCGAAGTCAAAATTACCTGTTTACCATTTTGATGCAAATAGTTGAAGATATGAAAAAATACATCTTGAGTTCCAGACTTTCCAGAAAGGAATTGAACATCATCAATGATTAAAACATCAATTAATTGATAGAAATGAATAAAATCATTTCGGTTGTTTTTCTTTACTGAGTCAATGTATTGTTGGGTGAAAATTTCAGCCGAGATATATAGAACCGTTTTTTCAGGATATTTATCTTTTATTTCGACACCAATTGCATGCGCTAAATGCGTTTTTCCCAGACCTACACCACCAAAAATCAACAATGGATTGAAGGAGGTTCCGCCTGGTTTATTGGCAACAGCCATTCCAGCAGATCTGGCTAATCGGTTAGAGTCTCCTTCGAGGAAATTGTCAAAACTATAGTTCGCATTCAATTGTGATTCAATTTTCAAATTGCGAATTCCTGGAATTACAAATGGGTTTTTTAATTCTGGGTTTAAATTCTTGAACGGAGCATCAACTTCTTGAGGCTTCATAGGAACTCTGTTGGCACTTGGCAATTGTTCCGTAAACGGTTGTTTGTTGCCATAAGTGTTTTCCATTCTGATTTTATAAAGTAACTTTGCGTTTTTTCCAAGTTCTTTAGTAAGCGCCACTTTTAATAATTTCACATAGTGTTCTTCTAACCATTCGTAGAAAAATTTACTTGGAACTTGAATATATAATGCGTTATCGGTAAGTTCAACTGATTTGATTGGTTCGAACCAAGTTTTGTAGGCTTGATCCTGAATGTTGTCTTTTATAAAAGACAAACAGTTTTCCCATACTGATTGAGCAGTTTTGTTCATATGTTCGGTTAAGTTATTTTTATTTGGGTATTTATTATCCTACAAAAAAAAGAGTGTCTTTCTATAATTTTTCAGGGTAACAAATATGTGAACAATTTTCTGTAAAAAAAAATATAATAGGTAATTATTTTATAAATTAATGTTGTAAGGAGCTTTTTAAATTTTAAATTTTTAATAAATAATTAATGAAAGATCATCAAATTCAAGTTAGAGTTCGCTACTCTGAAACGGACCAAATGGGAGTAGTTTATCACGGAAATTATATTCCTTATTTTGAGATAGGAAGGGTTGAATGGCTTAGAAACAAAGGGGTTTCTTATAAAATTATGGAAGAAAGCGGGATTGCTTTACCGATCGTTTCTATGAATATAAATTATAAAAAATCAGCTAGATATGACGAGCTGCTCACGGTGCATACAGTTTTCAAAAGTCAGACTTCTGTCAAGATAGAATTTGATTGCTCTATTTATAATGAAGCCGAAGAGTTATTAACAACTGCCCAATTTATTTTAGTTTTTGTGTCCTTAAAAACGGGTCGTCCAATTGCTCCTCCAGATTATATTTTGGAATTGTTAAAAACTATCGATTAAGTGCTAAAAAAATCTGTTTAAACTCTAATTCAGCATTTTTTTATGTTGATTTCAAAAATAGAATTAAAAATGTCGAAAATTATTTCGGCATTTTTTTTTCGAGTTTTTATCTCTATTTTCCCAATTGGAAGTCCTGAATTTTCATTTATTTCCATTTCCTGAGTTACAATTGCCAGTTTCTTTTCCTTTATTACTCGCATCACTTTATTCATGTTTATGTAATCAAATGAAATTATAAAATGAATATCAATTGTTTTTTCGACTATTTTACAAGTTTGCAGAATCATTTGGGCAGTAGTTTTATAAGCAGAGATCAATCCTCCGACGCCTAATTTAACGCCTCCAAAAATGCGCACCACTACAATCAGGATATTGGTAACAGAAAATGACTGAATTTGGCCATAAATTGGCATCCCTGCGCTATTGCTTGGTTCTCCATCATCATTTGCTCTATAACTTATCGTATCAGCACCTATTTGATAGGCATAGCAATAATGCCCCGCGGTAGGGTGTTCTTTTCGTAAAATGTCTATAATGGGTTTTACTTGATCTTCGGACTGAATTGGGAAAGCATAACCAAAGAATTTGCTGTTTTTTTCTTTGAATAATACTGCTGAAGGCGAAAATTCAATGGTGTTGTACGTATCTTTAAATTCCAAAAGGGTATTGTTTTCTAAATTATTTTTTTTTCAAATAAATTAACTATATCTTCTTTTCCAACTTTTAGATGCCAAACTTGTAATCCTAACTTGTGTGCAGCATCTGTATTTTCTTTTTTATCATCGATAAATAATGTCCGTTTTGGAGATAATTCATGGTTGTTTATAATGTAATTGAAAATTTCAGGACTGGGCTTCCTGATTCCAACTTCAAAAGAAAAATATACTTTTTCAAAACATTGGTAAAAATCACTGTAAAACGAAATACCGGATTTCTGTTCAAAAGTTTCTATATGAATTGGATCAGTGTTGCTCAATAAAAATAATCGATATTTTTTGGAGAGCATTTGAAGAAATTCTAATCGATAGAGAGGGAAATCTAGAAGAATGGCATTCCACGCAACTAATATTTCTTTAATACTTGCATTTGAAATGTGTTTTTGAATACCAAAAAGGAAGTTCTCTCGCGAGATTTCACCCAATTCAAACTGAGTGTTTAAGTGATCTAAATCATCATTCCACTCTGTTAAACCTAGTTTTTTCAGGCCATCCATGGTGGCTTGTTTATCTAAATTGATAAATATATCTCCAAAATCAAAAATAATAGTATTAATCATTGTTTCTAGATAGTATTAATTCATCATCACCAATTGAAAGTTTTTCGAATGGTTTCGTAATCAATATCGGTGCTTTAATTCCTTCGCTAATTTGGATATTTCCAATAAAAATACGTGCTTCGTCCCAAAGGATTGAATCAATAAAGGTCTGTAAAGTTTGTCTGCCACCTTCAATAATTACGGATTGGATTTGATGTTTGTATAGTTTTTCGGCTATTTGTATTGCTATATTTTGTTTGAAATCAATTACTTCAAAGATAATATTTTCTTTTTCAACTGTAGGCTTTAATCTTGAAAATACAATTGTTTTGATGTGATTGTCAAATATTTGACTATCGTTTGAAATGCGATTGTTTTGGTCCAAAACCACCCGAATAGGATTGTTTCCGGTCCAATCTCTCACATCTAATTTTGGATTATCATCAATAACGGTTTGGGTTCCTACAAGAATGGCTTGTTCTTCACTTCTCCATTTATGTACCAATTGTCTCGAATAACGGTTGGTAATCCAAACTGGTTTTTTTTTTAATTTTTCTAAAGGAGCGATAAACCCATCTTTACTTTCAGCCCATTTCAAAATTATGTAGGGTCTTTTCTTTTCATGAAAAGTAAAAAATCGTTTATTCAGTTCATTGCATTCGGTTTCAAGAATACCAACGGTAACTTGTATTCCGGCTTCGATTAATTTTTTGATGCCATTTCCAGCCACTTTCTCATTAGGGTCAACTGTTCCAATAACTACATTAGGGATTTCATTTTTTATAATTAAATCACAACAAGGAGGTGTTTTTCCAAAATGACTGCACGGTTCTAAACTCACGTAAATAGTCGATTTTTTCAAGAGCGATTTGTCTTTTACGGAATTTATCGCGTTTACTTCGGCATGTGGTTCGCCTGACTTTTTATGCCAACCTTCGCCAATGATTTTATTTTCACAAACAATTACGCTTCCAACCATAGGATTGGGATAGGTTGTTCCCAAGCCATTTTTGGCCAATTCGATACAACGTTTTATATATTTTTCCTGTATACTCACTATGCAAAAGTAGTTGTTTTTGAGTTTAGCCCCGAAACTTCCCGATTTGTTTTAAAACTTTCGAAAATTACAATAAACAATTTCTACTTTTGTGAGTAAAATTAGACCTGTTAAAAAATGGAAAATTACCGTATTAGAAAAATAAAAAAAGAGGACAATAGTGCAGTTGCAGCATTGATTAGAGCTGTTTTTGACGAATTGAATATTCCTAAAGTGGGAACGGCTTATGAAGATCCTTATTTGGATTTAATGTTTGAGGAATACAACAAGCCAAAATCGGTTTATTACGTCGTTGAAAAAGAAGGCAGAATTATAGGCTCCGCTGGTGTGGCTCAACTTGAAAATGAAGCTGAAACTATTTGTGAATTGCAAAAAATGTATTTTTTGCCAGAAACACGCGGTTTGGGAATAGGAAGCCAAATGATGGCTAAATGTTTGCAAAGCGCAAAGGATTTTGGTTTCGAAAAATGTTATTTGGAAACGATGCCTTTCATGCTCGATGCACAGAAACTCTATAAAAAAACTGGCTTTGAATATATTTGTTCGCCTATGGGCAGCACGGGTCATACCTCATGTCCGGTTTGGATGTTGAAGATTTTAGATTAGTGAACGATGATTAGCGATTGTTGATCGTCTGCCATGTGAAATCAGCAATCTAAAATATTATTGATTGAAAATAATTTCTACGATTTTGGCAATTAAAATAAAAACATGAAAATAAAAGAATACAGAAGCCAATTTATTCAAGAACTCACTCCGATCTATGATGCGGGTGAAGCGGAGAGTTTTTTCTATTTGATTCTTGAAGAAAAAAAGCAATTGAAAAGAATAGACTTGGCTTTACACCCTGATCTGAATTTTTCAGAAGAAGAAATTGTCGTTTGGAACTTAATTTTGGAACAATTAAAAAAAGAAATTCCGATTCAGTATTTATTGGGTAAAACTGGTTTTTATGGATTGGATTTTGAAGTCAATGAAAACGTTTTGATTCCCAGACCGGAAACCGAAGAACTAGTGGATTGGATTATTAAAAGTAATTCAAAGAGTAAAAAATATAAAAATTTAAAAATTCTGGATATTGGAACCGGAAGCGGTTGCATTGCTATTTCATTGGCAAAAAACATTCCGAATTCACAGGTTTATGCTGTAGATGTTTCCGAAAAGGCTTTGGCTACAGCCAAAAAAAATGCGGAACTCAATAACGTAAAGGTTACTTTTAGCAATCAAAACATTCTTGATACCGAAGATTTGAAGCAGCATTTTGACATTATTGTTTCCAATCCACCTTATGTTCGAAATTTAGAAAAAGAGGAAATCAAGAAAAATGTTTTGGACAACGAACCCCATTTGGCTCTTTTTGTAGAAGATAATGATGCGTTGATTTTTTATAGAAAAATAGCGGAGCTGGCTCAAAAAAACCTTTCACAAAACGGGCAGTTATTTTTTGAAATTAATCAATATCTATCAAAAGAAATGGTGGAGTTACTCGAAAAAATGAATTTCAAAAACATCGAATTGCGAAAAGATATTTATGGAAATGACAGGATGATTAGTTGTCACTGCGAGGAACGGAGCAATCACATTTAGCTTAATTGTTACAAGCAAAAAGTTATGGTTTAGTAGGGTGTGCGTGAGGGGTAGGAGCAAATTACCTTGTAATGCGGATGACCCGACCGCATTAAAAAAAGGGGCAACTTGTATCTATGATGAGTCAGCCCCTTTTTTTAATGGGTTCACGCCCAAAATAGTTGGGTAATACAGAATGTGATTGCTTCGTTCCTGGCAATAATGCTAAAAACTACTCATATCGCAAAGCCTCAATCGGATCCAACAAAGCCGCTTTTACAGCAGGATATAAACCGGAAAATATTGCTACAAGAAAACTCGTAATAAAGGCTGCTGATATGGCTCCCCATGGAATTACAAAAACAAAATTCATGGCTGTCGCAATGCCAAAACCAATTAATATTCCAAAAATTATTCCTGCCAAACCGCCTAATTGACCAATTAATAAAGTTTCTATAAAAAATTGAACGGCAATTGTTATTTTTTTAGCGCCCAATGCCTTACGAACACCTATTTCTCGGGTGCGCTCGGTCACGGAAACAATCATAATATTCATTAAAGCGATCGAAGATCCAAAAACGGTAATGATGCCAATAAGCCAAGACGCAAGTCCAAGATATTTGGTAATTCCCAAGATTCGATTAATTAAGTCATCACTTCGAACTACTCCAAAATTATTGTCTTTTACCGGACTTAATTTGCGAACACTTCTCATCGTGCTTATGGCGTTGTCAATGGCTTGATCCAGCAATTCTTTTCTGGAAACCATGACGCTTGTCGTGTAATTTATATTAGGTGCTGTAAACAGGGAACGCGCTACTTGAATAGGAATCAAAATCCTTAAATCTTGCTTATTGCCAAAAGTGGCCCCTTTTTCTTTTAAAACGCCAATAACTCTAAATCGGGCTCCTCTAATAGATATAATTTTGTCAATTGGATTAACATCTTTGAGCAATCCCTTCTCGAAATCAGAACCAACAACACAAACATAAGCATTGTTTTGAATATCAAATCCAGTAAAATTTCGCCCTGAACTTGTTTCTAAACCGGAATTGGTCATGAAATATTCGTCGACTCCAACAATTGCATTTTCAGGATCCGTTTTAGCCCCTTCATATTTCACTTCGGCAGTAGTTGTAGCCGTAAAAGAAAGCGAAGTTTCGGTAAAAGGATATTTATACTTATTTTTGAAAGCAACGGCTTCCGGGTAGGAAATGATTGGATTTATGATTTTTCGTTCCTCACCGCCTTGTCTTCGAGCCGTATTTTCGTACTGATTGACATTAAAAGTGTTGGCTCCCATTGAAGCAAAATCAGATGAAATCGTGTTTTCTAAAGCAGCAACAACAGTCAGAATTCCAACCAATGCAGTAATTCCAATAGCAATTATCAAAACCGTAAGAATGGTTCTTAACAACTGCGTTTTGATAGATCCTAAAGCGATCCGAATATTTTCTTTGAATAATTTTAGCATAGTTTCTATTTGACACGAAAATACAATTTTTGTTACAAATTTTCTTTTCTAAAATCCTGATTTATTTTTAGGAGCTATTTCCAGCTTTCGTTACAATCAAGCATTAAAAATAATTTATTTTCAATTGTCAAAAAGGAGCTTCCTTTGGTCGCTCTTTTCGCCAAGAAAATAATATTATTTTTAGCGCTTAATTTCCGCTCCAATCCGGGCTAATGATTCGGGAAATAAAATGCGAATTTTTTTAGAAAGAATTATTTTAAAAAGTAAGATATTTGCAAAGAATTACAATTTTAGAATTCCGATCTGCGATTTTGAGTTGTTTGATAGTTTTTTTAAATTCGTAATTCATAATTCGTAAATCAACAATGGCATCAAAACCGAGCATTCCAAAAGGCACAAGAGATTTTTCCCCAACTGAGGTGGCAAAACGTCAATATATCATTCAGATTATAAAAAGTAATTTCGAGAAATTCGGTTTCCAACCTATAGAAACACCTTCATTCGAAAACTCCGAAACCTTAATGGGGAAGTACGGAGAAGAAGGCGATCGCCTGATTTTCAAAATATTAAATTCCGGAGAATATGTTTCTAAATTTAACGATACACTTGTTGAGTTTATACGCTTTTCTATAATATATCATAAAGATTATTTAAAAAAGAAAAATGAATCTTTTGATATGAAAGATTACGATTTTCTATATAAAAAGAATCTTGCGACATATTTAAAAAGTAAAAACTTATATATTTTTAAAGATGCAACAGTATCAGAGATAGAATTATTGGATGATGTTTTCTATTTTATATTAAAGCGTCTTAAAAAAGATGATTTGCTTTCAAAAGCAGATTCGGAGTTTGATGATTTTGTTAAAATCATTTTTGCTGATTTTTATTATGAATTGAAGTACAAGTATTTGACTAGTTACATTTCCGAAAAAGCGTTGCGTTATGACTTAACCGTTCCGTTTGCTCGATACGTTGTACAACACCAAAACGAAATTGAATTTCCATTCAAACGCTACCAAATACAACCGGTTTGGCGTGCAGACCGTCCACAAAAAGGGCGTTTCAGAGAATTTTTTCAATGTGATGCTGATGTGGTAGGTTCTAAATCGTTATGGCAAGAAGTGGAGTTGGTACAATTATATGACACTGTTTTTACCGCTTTGGGTTTAAACGCAGTAACCATCAAAATTAACAATAGAAAAATATTATCTGGAATTGCCGAAGTGATTGGTGCGTCAGATAAACTGATAGATTTCACAGTAGCTCTGGACAAGCTGGATAAAATAGGCGAGGATGGTGTGAAGAAAGAAATGATGGAAAAAGGGATTTCTGAAGAAGCCATTCTAAAAGTACAGCCGCTTTTCAGTTTTACAGGAACTATTTCTGAGAAAATAACGCAGCTTTCTGTACTGCTTTCTGAATCAGAAGAAGGAATGAAAGGAGTAGAAGAATTGCGTTTTATTTGTGAGAATGTAATCAAATTGGGATTGAGTAATTCCATTTTAGATTTAGATGTAACATTAGCAAGAGGATTAAATTATTACACAGGAGCTATTTTTGAAGTGGCCCCGCCAAAATCGGTTGCAATGGGTTCCATTGGAGGTGGAGGTCGATACGATGATTTGACCGGGATTTTTGGATTGAAAAATATGAGCGGCGTGGGAATTTCATTCGGATTAGACCGAATTTATTTGGTCGTCGAAGAGCTAAATTTGTTTCCGGAAACAGTTACGGCAACTTCCAAAGCATTGTTTATTAATTATGGCGATAAAGAAGCTTTTTATGCTTTGCAAGCCATCCAGAAATTGAGAGCTTCAGGAATAAAAGTAGAATTTTATCCAGATAACACAAAGGTGGCGAAACAATTTCAGCATGCGGATAAACGAGGAATTCCTTATGCAGTGATAATCGGAGAACAGGAAATGGCTTCCAATTCCTATTTGCTTAAAAATCTGATTACGGGAGAACAGGTTTCGCTTAATTTTGAAAATTTAAGAAATGCACTTTCATAGTCCTATAACTTTACTGCATAAAAAAAGCTTCGTTTAAAAAACGAAGCTTTTTTTAATATAATACAATGGTGAATTAATAATTTTTCAGGGAACCTTAAGTTTAATTTTTATTAAAAAAAACTCAGACAAATCTATACAAACTATATCGAGATAATCATAAAATTATATTAAAATTTTCACATTGAAGATTTAATTGTTCTAAAAAGAATAAAACGAAAATTGAGGGGTGTTTTAACAAAAGAGTGACAATTTGACATTTTAAAAGAATTGGCAGTACTTTTGCAATCTAAAGAAAAGAATAAAAAATGAAGTTTAAGAATATTTTTAAAAATATAAGTAATATGACTACTGAAAATACAGAAATCGATCAAGAAATAGACGAAGTAACATTAGAAAATAATGCGAACGGAGAACAACTTATTATTGAGGAATTAAGTGTAGAAGAGCAATTAACACAAGACTTAGCGAAGGAAAAAGATAAGTATTTACGATTATTTGCTGAATTTGAAAATTACAAACGAAGAACTACAAAAGAGCGTATTGAGTTGTTTAAAACGGCTAACCAAGAGGTTTTACTTGCGATGCTTCCTGTTTTAGATGATTTTGACAGAGCTTTGGTTGAAATTAGCAAATCAGAAGATGAACTTTTATTGAAAGGTGTTGAACTTATCCATGAAAAATTAAAAAACACGTTAGTTTCCAAAGGATTAGAACAAGTTGAGATTAAGGCTGGTGATGTTTTTGATGCCGATTTTGCTGAAGCAATAACGCAAATTCCCGCTCCGAAGATGAAAGGGAAAATTGTTGATATTCTTGAAAAAGGATACAAATTGGGAGACAAAATTATTCGTTTTCCTAAAGTGGTTATAGGGCAGTAGTAGTAGAGACGCGATTTATCGCATCTTTTAGTTAGAGAGACGCGATAAACCGCATCTGTACGACATAAAAAAATAAAAATGAAAAAAGATTTTTACGAAATATTAGGCATTTCAAAAAATGCTGATGCTGCCGAAATTAAAAAAGCATACAGAAAACAAGCGATAGCACATCATCCTGACAAAAATCCTGGAGACAAATCGGCAGAAGAAAAATTCAAATTAGCAGCCGAAGCATATGAAGTACTAAGTGATGCTCAGAAAAAAGCCAAATATGATCAATACGGTCATCAAGCATTTGATGGTTCAGGTGGTTTTGGCGGAGGTGGTCACGGCGGAATGAATATGGATGACATATTTAGTCAGTTTGGTGATATCTTCGGTGGCGGTTTTGGTGGTTTTGGCGGCGGCGGTGGAGGAGGAGTTCGTCGCGCTAAAGGAAGTAACCTACGTATCAAAGTTAAATTGACACTGGAAGAAATTGCTAATGGTGTTGAGAAAAAAGTAAAGGTAAAACGTAAAGTTCAGGCTCCGGGTGTTTCGTATAAAACTTGTTCTACTTGTAACGGTCAAGGTCAGGTAATGCGAGTTACCAATACCATTTTGGGTAGAATGCAATCTGCTTCAACCTGCCCAACATGTGGAGGTTCTGGTCAGATTTTAGATAGAAAACCAGCAGAAGCGGATTCACAAGGAATGATTCTCGAAGACGAAACCGTTTCAATCAAAATTCCTGCCGGTGTAGTTGACGGAATGCAATTGAAAGTGTCTAACAAAGGGAACGATGCGCCGGGAAATAGTATTCCGGGAGATTTAATTGTTGCCATCGAAGAACTGGAACATGAGTTCTTGAAACGTGAAGGGGAGAATTTGCATTATGATTTATACATCAGTTTTGCTGAAGCTGTTCTTGGAATTTCTAAAGACATTGAAGCGATAAATGGTAAAGTGAGAATTAAATTGGAAGAAGGGATTCAATCTGGTAAAATTCTTAGATTAAAAGGAAAAGGAATTCCAAACATCAACGGTTACGGTAGCGGAGATTTGTTAGTGCATGTTAATGTTTGGACTCCAAAAACATTGAATAAAGAACAAAAACAGTTTTTTGAAAATGCATTAACGGATGAGAATTTTATTCCAAATCCTGAAAAGTCAGACAAATCATTTTTTGAGAAAGTAAAAGATATGTTTTCGTAATACAGACGTAATTTATTCCGTTTGTTTTAAAATAAATAAAAAAACCCATCCTGGTAAAAAAAACAAGGGTGGGTTTTTTATGTAACAATTATAACTATTTCGGTACTAATTATTTACTTTTACACCAATTAAAAATTTAGCATGAGTAATATACTTGAAGTTAATAAAGTCGTGAAGCAATATGGTGATTATGTAGCGCTTAACGAAGTTTCATTAACTGTTCCTAAAGGCAGTATCTACGGGCTTTTAGGCCCAAACGGAGCAGGGAAAACATCACTAATCCGAATCATAAATCAGATTACTTTACCTGACAGCGGCGAAATTATCCTTGATGGTGAAAAGCTACAGCCTAAACACGTTCAATATATTGGATATCTTCCTGAAGAAAGAGGATTATACAATACGATGAAAGTGGGGGAACAATGCCTGTATTTGGCTCAAATGAAAGGACTTTCAAAAGCAGAAGCCAAAACGCAACTTGAATATTGGTTTGACAGATTAGAAATTCAAGGGTGGTGGAACAAGAAAATTCAGGAACTTTCTAAAGGAATGGCACAAAAAATTCAGTTTGTGGTATGCGTGTTGCACAAGCCAAAACTGTTAATTTTTGATGAGCCGTTCTCTGGTTTTGATCCGGTAAATGCCAATATTATCAAAGATGAAATTCTTGCGTTGCGAGAAAATGGAGCTACCATAATTTTCTCGACACATCGTATGGAAAGTGTGGAGGAATTGTGCGATCATATTGCTTTACTTCATAAGTCGAATAAATTGATTGAAGGAAAACTGGATGATGTCAAAAGACAATTTAAAACCAATAGTTATGAGGTGGGTGTTTTATCGGATAATGTAGAAGGTTTGATGTATAATATTACGCAAAAATTTACGGTTGGTCCTGCTAATTTCAAATCGCTTAACAACGAATTAAAACTAGAAATTCAATTGGGGAATGCCACGCCAAACGAGTTATTAAATATTCTGACACAACGCGGACAAGTAACCCATTTTGTAGAAAAAATTCCAAGTGTTAACGATATTTTCATTCAAACAGTAAGTAAATAGACTTCCTTAGACTTCTTAGGTTTTTAGAAAATCTAAAGGTTTATAATTTTAATAATCTAAAATGTCTAATCATTTAATAAACTAAAATGTCTATAATAGCATTAATCATAAAAAGAGAATTTATTTCCAAAGTTCGTAATAAGTCTTTCATAGTAATGACTTTTCTGAGTCCACTATTATTTGTGGGAATAGCTGCATTTGTGGGCTATTTAAGCTCCATGAAAGCGGACACTAAACGGATTGCTATTCACGATGAATCGGGTTTATTTGTCAAAGAATTCACTTCACAGAATACTAAGAAAGGGGAATTTAAATATCTCGATTTGTCTTTGATTAATTTGAAATTTCTTAAAGATAGTATCACTAATGAAAGCTTCGAAGGATTGCTATATATCCCAAAAGAAAAAAACACAAAGGATTTTGAAAATAAGATACAATTTATTTCAAACAACAGTCCGAGTATTTCTTTCATCGAAAATGTTCAGGAAATAATTGCAAAAAAGTTGACCAAAACAAATTTGGAAAATGCACATCTCGATACCTTAGCCATAAAAAATGCCGAATCGAAAGTGAATATCAGCTTAGCAAAAGCTTCTGGCGAGGAAAGTGTAAAAGGGCTAAACGAAATTAAAATAGGGATTGGCGGCGCCTTTGGATATCTCATTATGATGTTCATCATCATTTACGGAAATATGGTAATGCGCAGCGTGATTGAGGAAAAAACAAATCGCATTGTCGAGATTATCATTTCCTCCGTTAAGCCATTTCAACTGATGATGGGGAAAATTATAGGAACTTCGTTAGCAGGATTATTGCAATTTCTTATTTGGGCCATTATCGGAATGTCATTAATGTTTGCGGCTTCGGTGTTTTTTGGGGTAAATGTAGGGCCCACCGCCAGAATTTCACCTGAATTAATGCAAAATGCCCAACAAGAATTTGCCGGAACTGCTCAAATGTATATCAAAGAATTGTGGAATTTGCCTATTGCAAGCATTTTGGTAGGATTCGTCATTTATTTCATTGGAGGCTATTTTCTTTACAGTTCATTTTATGCCGCAATTGGTGCTGCTGTTGACAATCAAACCGATTCTCAACAATTTCTCTTGCCTATCATAATGCCATTAATGTTGAGTGTTTATATCGGTTTTTTTACCGTTATAAATGATCCACATGGGACAATTGCAATTATTTTTTCAATGATTCCACTCACATCACCCATCGTTATGCTTATGCGAATCCCGTTTGGCGTACCTTGGTGGCAAATCGCAATATCAATAACAATATTATTCGGCACCTTCTTTTCAGTGGTTTGGTTTGCTGCTAAAATATACCGCGTAGGGATACTCATGTATGGCAAAAAACCAACATGGAACGAATTATACCGATGGTTAAAATATTAATACTTTGGTTTGTTTCCGCTTCGTTAAAATTTAATTAATTTATGGAGCTGTTTCCCGCTTTCCGTTGCAATCTTTTTATTTTTAAAGAAAAAATAAAAAGGATTTTCACTTCAATCCGGGCTAAAAAAATAAAAATATGTCAAAAATACTAATTATAGAAGACGAGGCCGCTATTCGAAGAGTACTCACAAAAATACTCTCCGAAGAAAATGACACGTATCAGGTTGAAGAAGCTGAAGACGGTGCGATAGGTTATGAAAAAATAAAGAATAACGACTACGATCTCGTTTTGTGTGATATCAAAATGCCAAAAATGGACGGTGTTGAAGTCCTTGAAGCGGTCAAAAAGATTAAACCCGAAATTCCTATGGTTATGATTTCTGGTCATGGTGATATGGAAACGGCTATAAATACAATGCGTTTAGGTGCATTTGATTACATTTCAAAACCACCAGATTTAAACCGATTATTGAACACGGTGAGAAATGCTTTAGATAAAAAACAACTCGTTGTAGAAAATAAAATTCTAAAGAAAAAAGTCAGTAAAAACTACGAAATGATTGGCGAAAGCGAAGCAATCAATCATATCAAACTGATGATTGATAAAGTAGCACAAACTGAAGCCAGAGTTTTAATTACTGGACCAAACGGAACCGGGAAAGAATTGGTTGCCCATCAATTGCACGAAAAAAGCGAAAGAGCTAATTTCCCTTTAATCGAAGTGAATTGTGCCGCTATTCCATCTGAATTGATAGAAAGCGAATTATTCGGTCACGTAAAAGGAGCGTTTACATCGGCAGTGAAAGACCGCGCAGGAAAATTTGAAGCTGCGGATAAAGGAACGATTTTTTTAGATGAAATTGGAGATATGAGTCTTTCGGCGCAAGCCAAAGTATTGCGCGCTTTACAAGAAAGTATGATTACCAGAGTAGGAGCGGACAAAGACATCAAAGTAGATGTTCGTGTTGTGGCAGCTACGAATAAAGATCTGAAAGTAGAAATTGCCGAAGGGCGTTTCCGTGAAGATTTATACCATCGATTGGCTGTTATCTTGATAAAGGTTCCATCGTTGAATGATAGACGGGATGACATCCCGATGTTGATTTCATATTTTGCAGATAAAATTGCTTCTGAGCAAGGAAATTCCATCAAAAAATTCTCTGCATCAGCGATTAATTTATTAAAAGAATACGATTGGACAGGAAATATCCGTGAATTACGAAATGTAGTCGAGCGCTTGATTATCCTTGGCGGAAGCGAAATTTCCGAGAATGATGTGAAGTTATTCGCAAGTAAATAAATTAATGTAATGATTTGAAAATTTAATTATTTAAAGATTTGAAACAAGTTTTAATCTTTAAATTTTTTAATTTTTAATCTTTCAATCATAAGAAATGAAACTAAAAAAAATAAACGAAGAGTTACAACAAGCCTTAATTGAAAACGGTTTGACTGAGGCCAATGCCATGCAAAAAGAAACCTTTTCAACACTGAAAAGTGGTTCGGATTGTATTATTATTGCACCAAAAGGAAGCGGGAAATCGACTACAATTGTGCTGAATGTAATCCAGAGACTGGCAGACGCAACCGAAGAATCACCACGGGCTTTGATTATTGTCGAAGACAAAGCCAAAGTATTGGAAATGGAATCACTTTTTGAAAAATACGGAAAGAATTCTAATTTAGAAGTCTATGGCGTTCATGATAAGGGAGATATGGAATATGATAAAAATTATATTTCTAGCGGAATTGATGTGTTGATTGGAACTCCAAACAGGTTGAGTGAAATGTTCACAACGGCAGGTTTTAATGTCAACCGATTGAAAATGTTTATCCTTGATGATGCAGACCCAATTTTGAAATTGCGTCATGAAACCAAAATCATGCGTATTTCGAATAGCATTGTCAGAACCCAACGTATAATTTTCTCGGAACAATTCACGGAACGAATTGAAGTCCTTGCTGAAAAAATGCTGGTGGAGCCCTTTGAATTCGATTTTGATGGAGATGAAGACGAGGATGAAGACGATGAAGCAGATGAAGATTTTGAGGAGGAAGCAGATTTCAAACCTGAAGCTGGAGATGACTTCGAAGAACAAGAAGGTGATGAAGAAAACGGTAATAAATAATTAAATAAATAACAAGATGGGATTAATGAAAGTGTTTTCGGGAAGTGAAATTCTAGCAATGGCTTTACAAGAAAAAATCGAAGCGATTGGTGTAAATGTTGTTGTGAAAAACAATATACAATCAGCTCGATTGGGAGGTTTTGGGAATTTGGATTTAGCGGTTGAATTGTTCGTTCAGGAAACCGAGTTTTCAAAAGTAAATCCGGTTATCGAAGAATTTAGAATGAGTATTTAAATTAGTACATTTGTTATTTAAATATCTCTGTAAGATGGACATAGCTGCAAAAAAAATAGAATTGATGGATTGGTTACTTCATATTGATGATGAAAGTAAACTAAAAAAAATAATTGCGCTTAAATCTGTTTTAGACCAAGAAGTTGTTGCTCATACTATAAGTGGTTATCCAGTTGATAAGGAAGAGTACGTTGCTATGGTAAAAGAAGCTGATGAACGAATTTCATCGGGGAAATATACAACGATTGCAGATTTAGAAAAAGAAATCGAGAAGTGGTAATATGCAAACGTCAATTATCATACTTTGGGATAATCATGCCAAAGCCGATTTGAAATTAATATTTGAATTCATTAAGTTAAAATCTCCCCAAGGAGCGAGGAACGTTATCAGAGATATTGTAATTCAAAGTAAAAATATTTATTTTGTTGAACAATATTAAGTAGATGATTTCTTAGGAGAACCTTACAGAAGAATGATTGTTCGAGATTATAAAGTTATTTATAAAATTCATTCTGAAACGGAAATTCGTATTCTTCAAATTTTTGATACTCGTCAGAATTCACTCAAACTAAAAAAGTAATTTGTGAATCTGCAGTAATTGAAACTACTACTACTTTTAAAAAATTAAAATGAAATATAAAATGTTGGTTTTGGACATGGACGACACTTTGTTGACTGATGACCATACCATTTCAAACGAGAATAAAGTGATGTTGGCTAAGGCCCAGGAATTGGGTGTTTATGTTATTCTGGCTTCAGGCCGACCAACTCCTGCAATGCTTGCGTACGCTATAGAATTGCAATTGAATAATTCCTATATGATTTCTTACAACGGCGCTGTCATTACAGATTTGAAGACAGATAAAGTCATTTTTGAACAAACGTTAACCCAACAGCAAATCCATGAATTGTACGATTACAGTTTAAAAAGTAATACCCATATTATTACTTATGTTGATGGAAAAATTGTGAGTGAAACAGATTCTGAATACATTGAAATAGAGAAAAACATCACCGGTTTAGCGCATAATAAAGTGGTTAGTTTTAAGGAGGAAGTTCAATCTTCAGCGGTGAAATGTATTTTATTAGAGGAGCCAAGTTATTTAAAAGAGGTAGAGAAAGATTTGAAAGCAGCGATGCCACATCTTAGTGTCAGCATGTCAAAACCTTTCTTTCTTGAAGTAGCTCAAAATGGAATCGATAAAGGAGCCAGTATAAAATTTTTAGCGGAAAAACTAAATATCCTTCAAAGTGAAATCATAGCTGTTGGAAACGCAGGAAATGATTTAACCATGATTGAATATGCAGGATTGGGCGTTTGGGTAGACAATGTTGATCCTGAATTGAGAGATAAAGGCGATTTTGTTGTAGCCTCTAATAATAATCATGGTGTGGCTGAAGTTGTCAGACGATTTATTTTGAATTAAGATTTTTTTTTAAGTGGTTTACAAGTTTTACAGAAATCAGAAAGCTCTTGAATTCTTATTAAAACATCATCGTTCAGTTTTTTTAATATATCCTTTTTTTGTCCTAGATTAGTTTTTTTAGAGGCTTCTCCGTGTTCTTCTACATATTCTTTTTGGATAACATCATAAAGCGGTTGGAGAAAACTAATATCTGAAAAAGTGCCTTTGTTAACGTATAAGTCTTTTCTAAGTTTTCGAGCATAAAGTTCCGATAAATCAAATTCATATTGAGCAAATTTCACCATACGTTCAGCAGTAATAGTATCAGTTGCTATGATAGAAGCCGATTCTCGTTTGAATGTAGAACTTACTTTGGAATTGAAGTTTTTGGTAAACATAAATTCAATGTTACTCATTTGTATGCTAAAATTTAGTCCAGAAGCATTTTGTATGCTATTACTACTCACATTGCCAATTTGAGTTGCTTTTGATTTAAAATCGGAAAGTTGGATTTGGTATTTTCCATCCCATTCTATTGCGTTTTGAGCATTTATTTGAACCGCGATCAAGAGAAATGCAATTATAATTATTTTTTTCATTTTTTAAAGCCTAATTATTTGCTGACAAGATACTACAATATGAAAATTATTGATTTCATTTTCCAGAATATTGTGCGTAAATTTGCGGACTTAAATTTTTTGACAACGATTTCATTAGTTTAAGTTGAATTATGGAAAATAGAAAAAAAGTTGCTTTTTATACGCTGGGTTGTAAACTGAATTTTTCAGAAACTTCTACGATTGCGCGCAATCTTCAAGACGAAGGTTTTGATCGAGTAGATTTTGAGGAAGTAGCTGATATGTATGTGATTAATACGTGTTCCGTTACTGAAAATGCAGACAAGCAGTTCAAGCAAGTGGTGCGAAAAGCAATGAAATTGAATGACAAAGCATTTGTCGCGGCGGTGGGTTGTTATGCGCAATTGAAGCCAGAAGAATTAGCGAGTGTAGATGGAGTAGATTTAGTTCTTGGTGCAACTGAAAAATTTAAATTGGCAGATTATATCAATGATTTGTCTAAAAATGATTTTGGGGAAGTACATTCCTGTGAAATTTCCGAAGCGGATTTTTACGTGGGAAGTTATTCGATAGGGGACAGAACACGCGCTTTCTTGAAAGTTCAGGATGGTTGTGATTACAAATGTACCTATTGCACGATTCCGTTAGCAAGAGGAATTTCTAGAAGTGATGAACTGGAAAATGTATTGAAAAATGCAAAGAATATTTCAGAGCAAAACATAAAAGAAATTGTTCTTACCGGAGTAAATATTGGCGATTACGGAAAAGGGGAATTCGGAAATAAAAAACACGAACATACTTTCCTAGAATTAGTTCAGGAATTAGACAAGGTAGAAGGTATTGAAAGATTGCGAATTTCATCTATTGAGCCGAATTTATTGAAAAATGAAACGATAGAATTTGTATCGAAAAGCAGGACTTTTGTACCGCATTTTCATATTCCGTTACAATCTGGAAGCAACGATATTTTGAAATTAATGAAACGCCGATACCAGCGTGAAGTATATACAGAAAGAGTTAATAAAATTAGGGAAGTAATGCCGCACGCTTGTATTGGTGTGGATGTAATTGTTGGTTTTCCTGGCGAAACAGATGAACATTTCCTAGAGACCTATCATTTCTTGAATGAAATGAATATTTCGTATTTGCACGTATTCACGTATTCGGAACGTGATAATACGGAAGCGGTTACAATGGAAGGTGTCGTTCCTGCTGATGTTCGCGCCAAACGAAGCAAAATGCTACGTGGATTATCCGTTAAAAAACGTCGTGCTTTTTACGAAAGTCAATTGGGTAGTAATAGAACTGTTTTATTCGAAAGTGAAAATAAAGAAGGCTATATTCACGGATTTACCGAAAACTATGTTAAAGTAAAAACACCTTGGAATCCAGAATTAGTCAATACATTACAAAAAATCAATTTGACTAAAATTGATGAGGATGGTAGTGTGCGAATGGATTTTGTCACGACTACGGTTTAAGTTTTTTTCTACCATATAAGTCATGTAAGTTTTTTTAGCCATTAAGATATTAAGAAAATTAAGGTAAAACTTAATGAAACTTAATCTCTTAATGGTTTTTTATTTTAAGCTTGTGTGTCTTATATGTTTAAAAATAAAAACGAATTACGGATTCGTAGACCAAATACTACTGTTTTTGATAAATACGCGTCGGTTTAGTTTGAGCTGTGCGATAATTAATTCGGCCATGTCTTCTGCTTGCATTACTTTTTCCGGATTTCCATCAGTCAGTTTTAGTTCTTTGGCCATATCAGTGGCAACCGTACTTGGCGTTAATGCCGTTACCCGAATATTATGCTTGCGCACTTCCTGCATCAAAGAATCGGTTAATCCTAAAACTGCAAATTTAGAAGCACTATAAGCGCTCGTTAATGCATTTCCGCTTAATCCTGATGTTGAAGAAATGTTGATGATGTCACCCGTTTGTCTTTCTATCATATTTGGCAAAACGGCGCGAGTCACATAATACGTTCCCATTAAGTTTACCTGAATGATGCGTTCCCAATCTTTTGGTTCCAATTCTAAGAATTTTCCAAAAGCAGCTATTCCGGCATTATTGATTAAAATATCAATGGTCCCAAATTCAGCCAACGCTTTTTCAACTGCATTATTTACCGAGTTGATATCAGCAACATCAGCGGTTATGGCTAAAGCTTTTACTCTTAAAGAACGCACTTTTGCCGCTACACTGTCTATTTCGTCTTGTGTTCTGGCAACCAAAATTACATTTACGCCTTCTTTGGCTAAGGCCAAAGCGATCGCTTTTCCAATTCCTTTTCCTGCGCCTGTGATTAGGGCGTTTTTATTTTTTAAGTCAGTCATCTTTTTAATTATTTAATGCCAATAAAAGGCTTAGTTTACTGTAAAAGTACCTTGTTTTAAATTTTAAATCGATTTTGGTTTTCTATTTAATCTAAATTTAACGTTATATTATTTTGATCTAAAGAAACATTTTTTTTATCTGATTAACTTTTATTTTAAATCCAAAGTCAATTTATAAATATCCGTTTCCAAAGCTTCGGTGTCCTTATCTTCACAGAGCAGGAATTCAATATTTTCTTTTGAATGCGAAAATAAAGTTAATCCTTCGAATTTGTGGGTTTCTGAAATCTTTTGGGTAAATACAACTTCGAAAGTATCGAATGATAAAGCTCCTATGAAACTTCCAAATACTTCTCCATCGTCATAAGTTGAGGTCGTGTTTTCTACCGCAGCCAGAAAATAGATTTTATCTTCTACGAGAATTGCATCAGTGAAGGTAGCTTCGATATTTTGGATTTTTGGTAATGAGATTGGAAAAAAGTGAATGTCATTTTCTTCTTTGTTTAGAACAAAAATTCCATTTTTAGATTGTGCTCCATTTCCTCGTTGAAACAAATGCCATTTTTTGTTATGAAATAAAGCACCTTCGATGTTTAATTCGTCATCTGAAATATAAGCAATTTGTTTTAGTTTTCCATAAATTGCCGACAAATCTTTGCCTTCTATTGCTGTAGAAGTAAAATCGTAACTGATGCGTTTGTTTCTATTAGGCGTAGAACCAGAACCAAAAAGATAGAATTTATTTCCTTTTTGGGCTATGGCTTCAAAATCGAATTTGTCTTTTTTAAGAATGTTTTCCTGACTGTTTTCGAAGAGCTTTATTTTATGGAGTTCTTTTTCTTTGATGTCATATTCGTAAAGAAAAGAGCTATTGTCAGAAATTATAAACAAGGAATCGTCTTTGTGAATGAGTCCTGAGGCGGAACCAATTCCGATAATTTGAAATAGTAAATCAAGTGTGAATTTCTTCATAAAATTTTATTTTTGAAACGGAATGCCCTAGCCCTGATGGAAGCGGTATCCTTTCTAGTCCTGAACTTATTTCAGGACCCTGAAATAAGTTCAGGACTAGAAAGATACAAGTGTACAGCAGGAAATAGCTCCTAAAATTCATCAGGATTAATCCCTATTATTTCTTATATTTGAGATGTAAAGATAAATTATTTCTTATGAAGTCTATAAAACCCGATGATTTTAAAGTGATTGGCAAAATTGAATTGTTTAAAATTCCTACGAACTTGTTTAGCAAAGCCGATGATGATGATAAAGAAGAGAAACTGGAGAAGGTGCAAGGAAAATTGAGTGAAATACAAGATGTGATGTATTCGCACAATCGCTATGGCGTTTTGGTTTGTTTGCAAGGCATGGATACGTCGGGGAAGGATAGTTTGATTCGGGAAGTTTTTAAGGAATTTAATTCCCGTGGGGTGGTAGTCCATAGTTTTAAAACGCCGAATTCAAGCGAGATAGAACATGATTATTTGTGGAGACATTATTTGGTTTTACCTGAAAAAGGCAAGTTTACGGTTTTTAACAGATCGCATTATGAAAATGTTTTGGTCACCAGAGTGCATCCGGAATATATAATGAATGAAAATTTACCGGGTATTGAAACCGTGCACGATATTACGCGGCAGTTTTGGGAAAATAGAATGCAGCAAATCAATAATTTTGAGAAGCATATTACTCAAAACGGAACTATTATGCTGAAATTCTTTTTGCATATGAGTAAAGAAGAGCAAAGGCAACGCTTGTTACGCCGGCTGGAAGAAAAAAAACACAACTGGAAATTTTCAATCGGTGATTTGAAAGAAAGGGATCGTTGGGACGATTATATGCAGTATTATGAAGAGGCGATCAATAAAACATCTACGGATTATGCACCTTGGTATGTGATTCCTGCAGATGATAAAGAAATGGCCCGTTATATTGTAGCGCAAATTATTTGGGAAGAAATGCAAAAACATACTGATATCAAAGTACCTGAAATGGATGAAAAAATCAGGGAGAATATTGAAATGTATAAAGACATGTTGAAGAAGCAAGATTAATTTAAGATAGTTTTAGACAAAATCAGTCCAAGTTTAAGAACTATAAAAAATTAACACAAAAAAAATGCGCTGAATTTCAGCGCATTTTTTTTAAAAGACTATATGTTTTATAGTTTGAAACCGTAAGCGATACGTAAAGCAATTTGATTTGTATCATATTCTGTGTATCCTTCATAACGCAAACTTACATCAATATCTTTACCTGCATATCCTACTCCTGGAGACCATAAGTACGTATCTTGTTTGTGACCGTTTGTAACAGCGATTCCACCACCAACTTCACCTAATACATAAAATTCGTCATTCCAAACGAAAGCTTTAAAACCTGCTTTAACAGGGATAAAACCTAAATCTTTAGTGTTAGTTAAATCTTGTGCATCTTTGTACTTAAACAAGTTTGTAAAACCAGTAGTTAATAAAAGTGAATATCTTTTAGTCAAATCATATTGACCTCTAACATCAGCACCTAATGACCAGTTGTAAACATCATTATTAGTTGGAAAACCACCATTTATACCTACTCCTAAACGAAATCCTTGATCGTAATTTTTAACTTCTTTTGTTTCTTGAGCTTGAACATTACTAGCGAACATTGCTGAGATTGCTAATACGAATGCTGTTTTAATTTTTCCTGAAATTTTCATAATTGTAATATTTTGTTTAATAATTTTTTTACCATCTTGTTTTTAATGGTACAAAACGACTCTGCAAAAGTAGTAGTTGAGTAAGCCTGTAATGTTATAGAATTATTTGGTTTTGTTATAGAATTCCTTGTTTTGTATAAATAATGACTTTAATTAGGACCATATATTGCTGATAGTATTGATAAAAGTCAAACCTTCTTTTTATCTTTACCAACAAAAAAAATAAAAAGTGAATTTATCTCAATATACTAAAGAGTTTTCTTATAATATCAAATTAGCTTACCCTGTAATTTTAGGAATGCTAGGACATACATTAATAGGTATCGTAGATAATTTTATGGTAGGAAAACTAGGTTCTACTGAGTTGGCTGCGGTTTCCTTAGGTAATAGTTTCATTTTTATAGCATTATCTCTGGGAATAGGATTTTCTACGGCAATCACCCCGTTGGTTTCTGAGGCTAATGCGGAACAAAACGAAAAAAAAATTCGCACTACTTTTCATCATGGATTGCTGTTATGTACCATTTTAGGAATTGTTTTATTTATTTTGACAGTATTGTCTAAACAACTAATGTACTTAATGCACCAGCCCAAAGAAGTGGCTGACATGGCTGCTCCTTATATTGACTGGGTGGCTTTTTCTTTGATTCCCGTTATTATTTACCAAGGATACAAACAATTCGCTGATGGTTTAGCGGAAACTAAATATTCCATGTATGCAATATTCATGGCTAATGTGGTCCACATATTTTTTAATTATATGTTGATTTATGGAATTTGGATTTTCCCCAAACTGGGAATTCTTGGAGCCGCTTTAGGAACTGTAATTTCAAGGATTATGATGGTAGTTTTTATGGATTTACTGATGAGACATAATAAAGCATTTGAAAGCTATTTCAAAAACTTTAGTTTTAAAGAAATCCGAAAATCAATTCTAGAAAAAATCATCAATCTGGGTTTGCCTTCTGCGATGCAAATGTTATTTGAAGTAACTTTGTTTACAGCTGCAATTTGGCTTTCCGGTTCACTAGGTAAAAATAATCAGGCGGCCAATCAAATAGCACTTATTCTGGCATCATCAACTTTCATGGTTGCTATGGGATTGAGTGTGACCGCTATGATTAGAGTGAGTCACACTAAAGGAATGAACGATTATAAAAGTTTGATTGTTGTAGCCCGATCTATATTTTTGTTGGCTATTATTCTAGAAACTTTTTTTGCTGCAATTTTTGTCCTATTCCATAATTTTCTGCCTCATTTATTTCTGAATATGAATGATTCTGCTCAAATTCTTGATAACACCGAAATAATAATAATAACTTCCAAGTTGCTTTTAGTTGCCGCTGTTTTTCAAATTTCAGATGGAATTCAAGTAGTGGTTCTGGGGGCTTTAAGAGGTTTGCAAGATGTGAAAATCCCAATGTATATCACTTTTGTAGCCTATTGGGTTATTGGTTTTCCTATTTCGTATTATTTAGGAAAATACACTTCATTACAAGCGGTAGGAATTTGGATTGGACTTTTGGCAGGATTGTCTGCTGCAGCTTTGTTTTTGTATATTCGTTTTGCAAGATTAACAAGAAAATTAGTTTTGGAGAATTATAAATAATAATAATGTTCTTACAATGTAACTTCTAATTTCTTTTATCGTATAACAAGCATACAAACCAAACCAATCAAAAAATGATACTATTTATTATTCTTGGAATAATTTTATTAATTGTAAGTTTTACATTAAAAAGCAATGTAAATCCATTTTCAAAATTTGCAAATGTTCTTAAATTTTTTGGAATTTTGTTAATTGTTTTAGGAGTTTTTTCTTCCATGTTCAAACAAATTGATGCAGGAAAAGTAGGAGTCAAATCTCTTTATGGTAGTGTGCAGCCGGATGTTCTGGAAAGTGGATTGCATTTGATTAATCCGCTTTTAGATGTAACTGAATTTGATATTCAAACTCAAAATTACACCATGTCAGCGGTTCACGGCGAAGGGGCCGAAGCTGGTGACGATGCAATTCGAGTTTTATCAAATGACGGACTGGAAGTGGTAATTGACTTGACAGTTTTATTCCGAGTTTCACCAGAATCAGCTCCAAAAATTTTCAAACAAATTGGGGTTAATTATTCTGATAAAATTGTGCGTCCCGTAACCAGAACCCGTATTCGCGATAACGCTGTTTATTACGATGCAGTTGCTTTGTATTCAACTAAAAGAAACGAATTTCAACAACGAATTTTCAAAACTATCGAAGCTGATTTCAAGTTAAGAGGATTGGTTCTTGAGCAATTACTGATTAGAAATATCAATCTTCCAACATCAGTAAAAGCATCTATTGAAAGTAAAATAAATGCCGAACAAGATGCTCAAAAAATGACTTTCGTATTGCAAAAAGAAAAACAGGAAGCCGAACGTAAAAGAGTGGAAGCCCAAGGTATTGCAGATTATCAGCGAATTATTTCAACGGGCTTATCTGATAAGCAATTACAATACGAACAAATAAAAGCGCAAAAAGAATTGGCTGCTTCTCCTAACACTAAAATCATTTTTATGAATGGCAGAGGGAATACACCGGTTATTCTTTCTGATAAATAGATTTTTAAAAAGTTTATTCGGTTATTTGTTAAGCGAATCTACAAAAATAACGATTAACTGATTAAACATTAAAAAATGGAATTACCAAAATTTTTACTAGGGGATAACACTGATTTTCCGGAAGATATTTTTATCATCCACTTGGATTATCCACGATTTATTATCAATTTAAAAGATGATGAGGTCGAATTCATGGAGGAAGCAGAAGATCTTGACGAAAGCGAATTAAATACAGAAATGGAAGGTTTAATTGTTCTTGCCAATGAGTTTTATGACAGAGAAATGGAGCGTTATGAGAAAGAATAGTTTTATTTTTTAAATTTTAAAAAATTGTTATCAATTTCATTTTTATAAATTTAAACGGTAAATCAAAAAAATATTTGTTGCATGTTTAGTTCTAATTGGAGTAGAGATGATTGCTTAAAGAGTTTTAGGACTTTTTTCTTTACAATTTAAATTAATTTTCAATGATCTATTTTAAATTAAATAATGGTATGACTAGTTTTGTGACGAAAATAGATTGAAAAGATACTATACTATTTTTTAAAATTGTCTTCTAATTTTTTAAAATATTTATTC
The DNA here is from genome assembly GCF_900108015.1 of Flavobacterium urumqiense. Lineage (GTDB taxonomy): Bacteria > Bacteroidota > Bacteroidia > Flavobacteriales > Flavobacteriaceae > Flavobacterium > Flavobacterium urumqiense. Next base: position 193,177 of record NZ_FNVP01000005.1, read on the forward strand.
AATAAAATAAAAATAGCGGCAGTAAAAGATGGAAATTTATCTTTTGCTGCCGCTAGCTTTTTTTAATCAAGGTTTTTAGATTCGAATTTGTTTTAAATATTTTCAAAAATAACGAATGTAATTATTCTTATTTATTTTGCTATTTCATTTTTGTAAATGACTCCATCTTTCATCACAAATTGTACTTGTTCTAAAACTTTAATGTCGTTGATTGGATTTTCATTTACAGCAATAATATCAGCCCATTTATCTACTGTAATCGAACCTGTTTTAGCAGTTATGTCAAGCAAGTCCGCTGCGTTCATAGTGGCTGATTGAATGGCTTGCATAGGAGTCATTCCCGCTTTTACTAAATATGCAAAATCTTTGCCATTGAGACCGTGTGGCATTACTGAAGCATCAGTCCCATAGGCAATTTTAACACCACCTTTAATTATTTTGACAAGTCCTTCCTGTTTTTGTTTGGCAATACTTTTCGCTTTATTTATTATTTTTTCAGGATACCCCTTTTTTCCAAAATTTTCAATAACATAATCTAAGGCATACATTGTTGGTACCATGTAAGTACCTTTTTCTTTCATTAGTTTCACAGTTTCATCATCAACAATGCTGCAATGTTCTACTGAATTTACGCCAGCTATGACTGCACGTTTTATTCCTTCTGTTCCGTGCGCATGTGCTGCTACTTTTCTACCCCACATGTGGGCTTCGTCTACAATTGCTTTCATTTCTTCTAATGAATATTGAGGTGCGCCTACACTTTCTTCTTCGGACAATACACCCGCAGTAGCACAAAATTTTATGACATCTGCGCCCCATTTTATGTTGTTGCGTACCCGTTTTCTAATTTCGTCAACACCATCAGCGACGCCAGTATAGTCAGGAATTGAATTCATTCTAATGGCAGGGTTGAATCCTGACATATCAGCATGACCACCCGTTGAACTTAACGTAAAACAAGCTACTAGCATTCGGGGACCTTCAATAATTCCATTATTAATCGCGTCTCTTAATGAAATATCAATTAAATCACTTGATCCTAGATCCCGACAAGTGGTAAAGCCAGCTTCCAATGTTCGCTTGGTAAAAATATGTGCTTGTACTGTATAGTCAATTGGTGTTTTTCTGAAAATATCTCCATAATAATCATCGGTTGGTTCTCCGCTAAGATGCGTATGACAATCTATTAAGCCGGGTAACACCGTTGACTTGCTTAGGTCAATTATTTCCGCATTTTCGGGGATGGTAATAGAGGAGCCAATAGCAGTTATTTTATTGTTTTCAATTAAAATAATCTGGTTATTAAGTACTGTTCCGCTAATGACATCAATAAGTTTTCCTGCTTTTATGGCTTTAATTTTTGTCTGAGAAAAGACAATTGTACAAGAAGTAATAAAAATAAGAACTGTAAGTAATGTTTTGTTTTTCATTAATTTGGGATTAAATATTAAAATGGTTTGAACAGCGAAATAGAATTTTTATATTGGATAATTTTAATTATTTGTTTTATAGAGTGTTACATGATTTCAAATTTAAGTAGAAATAAGGAATCTACTACTATTGATAAAAAATTACTTTGCCAAATCAAAAACTTATCAAAATATTTTATAGGTTGTCATACAACTCGCAAAATCGGAACTTATACTTTGTTTTTTATTTTTTAAAATACATTTTCAATAATAAGCTAGCGGCTGCAAAGGGTGAGATTTCATCATTTTGAACTGATTTTTTAGTTGAATCCAATAATTTTTGAATTTCAGGATGATTGTAAAAATTCAATTTCAATTGTTCGTCGATGGTTTCTAACATCCAATACTGGTTTTGTTCTTTGCGTTTTTCAAACAAGGAATTGTTGCCTTTTGTCAGTTCAAGAAATTGCTCAATGGTTTTCCAAACTTCAGGGATACCCTCATGAGTAATGGCGCTACAAGTAGAAGTAGTTGGTATCCATCCTGATTTTTTGGACGGGAAAAGATGCAGTGCCCGGTTGAATTCCATTTTAGCAAATTGGGCTTTTTTGATGTTGTCACCATCCGCTTTGTTGATGACAATTGCATCTGCCATTTCCATAATCCCGCGTTTGATACCTTGCAATTCATCGCCGGCACCAGAAATTTTTAAAAGTAAAAAGAAATCTACCATACTGTGAACAGCAGTTTCACTCTGACCAACTCCCACAGTTTCAATAATAATCGTATCAAAACCACCAGCTTCACAAAGCGTAATAGTTTCCCGGGTTTTTCGCGCCACACCGCCCAAAGTTGCTCCTGAAGCCGAAGGGCGTATGTACGCATTTTTATCTTTTACCAATTCTTCCATTCGGGTTTTATCTCCCAGAATGCTTCCGTGCGAAATCGTACTGCTGGGATCAACAGCAAGAACTGCGACTTTTTTTCCTAAACTAGTTAAATGTTTTCCAAAAGCTTCAATAAATGTGCTCTTCCCAACGCCGGGAACACCGGTAATACCTATTCGAACTGATTTAGTGGCATGAGGTAAACAGGCATTGATTACTTCATTGGCTTTTGCCAAATGGCTGATATTAGTGCTTTCCACCAAAGTAATCGCACGACTTAAGGCCGTTATATTTCCTGCTAAAATTCCGTCAACTAATTCTGTTGATGAAGGCTGTACTTTTCTAAATTGCTGAATATTTTTCACGGAGGCAGAACTGATCATTTCTGGTCGAGAAATTCCAGCTTTTTCGTGTAAAGCACTTGGATGGGATTTTTTATTTGGCAAAGCATATTATTTGAAAAGTAAAAGTAATGAAAATTACTTGTTTCTACAGTATTAATACTATTGGGAGATTATAAACCGGAGTGTAAAAGCTTTATAAAAATAAAAGCTATTTTATAAATCTGTGTTATTTTTTTATTGAATTTTAAATACAATTTCCTTTTTTCTTAAAGCAATTTTAATAGTATTTTTGTGGTCAATTCAATACTATGTACAATTTCATTATAATTTTCGTTTTTTTATTGCTTGGGATCGTATTGAAAAAGGTAAAATGGGTACCATCCAATAGTCATAAGGTCATAAACAACATTGTGATTTATATTTGCCTTCCCGCTTTAGCTTTGTATTACATACCTAAAATAAAATGGAGCAGTGAATTGTTATTTCCTATAAGTGTGGCATGGATTGGGTTTATTGTTTCCTACTTTTTTTTTAGTTTTTTGGGGAACAGACTGGGTTGGTCTAAAAAACTAACGGGATGTTTGATTATAACTGCCGGCTTGGGAAATACTTCGTTTTTGGGATTTCCCATAATTCAAGCTTTGTATGGAGAAGAAGGTTTGAAAACGGCAATTTTAGTAGATCAGCCTGGCTCTTTTGTAGTGCTCTCTACTTTAGGAATTCTGATTGCGACATTATATTCTACAGGAAGTCCAAACGGTCTACATATTGCAAAGAAAATTATTTTTTTCCCCCCATTTATCACTTTTTTACTAGCTTGTTTAATGAATATCTTCGATTTTGATTTCCATCAATATATTCAGTTTGGTTTACAAAAAGTAGGTAGTTTGATGACTCCTTTGGCAATGCTTTCCGTTGGATTGCAATTGCGGTTTGATAAGAGAAGCCAACATTGGAAATTTTTGGGGCTGGGACTTTTGTATAAATTAATATTGACTCCAGGTCTCATATATTTATTGTATGTCGTAATTTTGCACCAGCATTCAAAAACAATTCAAGTTGCCATCATGGAGTCTGCAATGGCTCCTATGATAACGGCAAGTATCTTAGCATCCTCTCATGGTTTAAAACCCAGATTAAGTAGCATGATGATTGGTTTTGGAATACCATTATCGTTTATCACATTGGTATTTTGGTATTTTGTGGTACAGTTTATTTAATTTTTCCGAATCAATTTTTTACGATTTATTGTTAATATTATTTTAATTAGAATATGAATATTTCCTCAGCGGGTGCGACAAAAACAATCCAAGCGCCTTTAGTCCAAAAAACAGTTTACTCTATATTGTTTTCTATCGCTTTTGCACATTTGTTAAATGATTTGATGCAATCCGTTATTCCTTCGACTTATCCCATACTAAAAGAAAATTTTAATCTTAGTTTCACTCAAATCGGACTGATAACATTCGTTTTTCAACTGACAGCTTCTATTTTGCAACCTTTTATTGGACTTTATACTGATAAATATCCAAAGCCCTATTCTTTAGTAATTGCGATGTTATTTACCATTACGGGATTGGGATTTTTATCGATTTCGACTTCTTTCTGGATGTTATTGGTTTCCGTTGGATTTGTAGGAATTGGTTCATCCATATTTCATCCGGAAGTGTCTCGTGTTGCATATTTAGGATCAGGCGGAAAGCGCGGTTTGGCGCAATCTATTTTTCAATTGGGAGGGAATTCAGGTAGCGCAATCGGTCCTTTGTTAGTCGCATTAGTTGTAGCTCCTTTTGGACAATCGAATATAATATGGTTTGTGACAGTGGGTATTTTAGGAATTATTATTTTGTCCCGAATAGCGCTGTGGTATCAAAATCATCTGAATTTAAGAGCTTCAAAAAAAATAGTTGCTGAAGATTTTGTGGTCCCATTGTCCAAAAGAAAAATTAATTTATCAATCGCAGTTTTATTGCTGTTAATATTTTCCAAGTTTTTCTACATGGCCAGTATGTCAAGCTATTTCACTTTTTATCTTATGCATAAATTTGGATTAACCATACAGGAATCTCAATTTCATTTGTTTATTTTCCTTGCTTCCGTAGCTGCAGGAACATTAATAGGAGGCCCTTTAGGAGACCGTTTTGGAAGAAAATATATCATTTGGATTTCCATACTTGGCGCAGCACCATTTACACTGTTATTGCCTTACGCTAATTTATTTTGGACCGGAGCATTATCGGTTATTATAGGAATAATTATTGCCTCGGCATTTTCAGCAATTTTGGTTTTTGCACAAGAATTAATGCCTGGAAAAGTAGGAATGATTTCGGGGTTATTTTTTGGATTTGCTTTTGGTATGGGCGGTTTAGGATCTGCTATTCTAGGATATGTAGCGGATCAAACTAGCATCGAATACGTTTATAAATTAAGTTCTTTTCTACCGTTGATTGGTGTTTTTACGTACTTTTTACCCAATATGAAAAAGAAATAATCCTTTTTTTTAGGAGCTTTTTCCCGCTATCCGTTGCAATCTTTAGAGCAGTAAACCTTACAGGATTTACTCCTATAAAGGATTTCCACTTTTATCGGGGCTATAGATTTCACTTTAAAACACACTTTTGGTGTAGCCAAATGATTTTGAAGAGAATAATCAGCATTTACACGTTAATTTTTTAGTACAACTTTAAGATTTGTTTTAATTTTTATTGCTCGTAATTTAATAACTTAGTTATCTAATAATCAATAAAAAAGAAATTATTATGGCATCATTACGATTAGGCGATATTGCTCCCGATTTTGAAGCAGAAACAACGCAAGGAACGATAAAATTTCACAATTGGCTGGGTGATTCTTGGGGTATTTTATTTTCGCATCCCGCAGATTTCACACCGGTTTGTACCACTGAATTAGGAACAGTGGCAAATTATTACCCTGAATTTGAAAAAAGAAATGTAAAAGTTATTGCATTGAGTGTTGACGGACTAGATTCTCACATGGAGTGGATCAAAGACATCAATGAAACGCAAAACACAACGGTCAATTTTCCTATTATTGCTGATGAAGATAAGCATATAGCAGAATTGTATGATATGATTCATCCCAATGCAAATGAAAGTTTTACGGTGCGTTCCGTTTTCATTATTGGACCTGATAAAAAAATAAAATTAATGTTGACTTATCCAGCATCTACGGGACGAAATTTTGATGAATTGCTTCGTGTAATTGATAGCTTACAGTTAACCGCTAATTATAGCGTAGCGACACCAGCTAACTGGAAAGATGGTGAGCGAGTGGTAATTTCAACAGCGGTAAAAGATGAAGATATTGCGGCTAAATTTCCAAAAGGTTACGAAAGAGTGAAACCTTATTTAAGAATGACTCCACAGCCCAATAAGTAGTTGACAAAGAAAAATTTAGAATAAAAAAAGTACAATGAAAATTTTCATTGTACTTTTTTTATAAGTGATAATTACCCTCGATTAGTAATTAATAAACCAGTAATAATGATTCCCATACTGATAATTTGAGTGATTACAATAGCCTGACCCAGAAAAAAATAGGCTAAAATTCCACTGAATACTGGAATTAAATAATAGATTAATGCTGTTTTTGAAGTACCAATTAATCGAATCGCTTCATTCCATAAATAATAGGAAACCATTGAAGCAAATAGGCCAACATAGATCGTTACTACAATGGTTTTAGTATCTAAAATTACTTTTTTATAAAATAAATGTTCCCACAGGTAAAATGGGAAAAGGAAAATCACCCCCAATACAAAAACACTAAATAAAAATACTTTTGGGCTTAACTCATCTGGTTTTTGCCGTACTAATATGGTGTAACAGGCAAAAAACAAACAGGCCACAAGCATCAACAAATCCCCAATTGTAAAGTTGATATGCAATAGGGCTAGCAGAGATCCTTTGGTAATAAGAACAATAACACCCGTAATTATGGTTGCAATTCCAGCTATTTTTAAACTGGACAGTTTCTCTTTAAAAATTATTCTAGACAATACAACTATAAATAAAGGAATCGAAATGGCGATTAATGATAAATTAATGGCGCTTGTTGTTTTTCCTGCAAAGTAAATTAGTGTATTAAAAAAAGTAATGCCCAGCAATGCGGTAAGCACAAGATACCAGATAAGTTTCTTTACTATTTTAAAATCTTCGATAGTACTTTTAAATGCAAAGGGAGCCAAAACGATACAAGCAATTGTTCAGCGCCAAAAAGCCAGTCCAATGGGAGGAATGTGCCCTTTTATACCGCTGGCAATTACCATATTTACGGACCAAAGTAAAGTGGCTAATAAAGCAAATAATGCTCCTTTAGTTGGATTACTCATTTATTAAACTAGATTTTTTATTTTTGCATGTTGCAACAATAGGATTGTCTTGGCATCTTTTATTTCGCCAGACTCAATCATAGCATAGGCTTCGTTATAAGACATTTCTAAAACATCTATATTTTCTTCTTCATGTTGAGCTCCACCACCCTCACTGACTTTCATAGATTCATCGTATTCTCCAACAAATAAATATAAAATCTCCGTTACGGCACCTGGAGACATATACGTTTCCATGATTTTAGTGACTTTTGTAAGGCGGTATCCTGTTTCTTCTTCGGTTTCGCGAATGATGCATTGCTCCGGATGGTCTTGGTCCAAAAGTCCTGCACAAACCTCAATCATCATTCCTGTCTGATTTCCGTTGAGATACGTTGGTAAGCGAAATTGTCTTGTCAAAATCACTTTTTTGTTGGTTGAATTGTAAAGCAGAATAGCGGCTCCATTTCCTCGGTCATAAACTTCTCTTTTTTGGGCAATCCAAGAGTCATCTTTTTTTTGATAATCAAAAGTTACTTTGTTTAAAATATACCAATTATCAGAAAGTAATTCGGTTTTTTGTATTTTAATAGCTGGATTTTTCATTGGTTGGGAAGTGATTACGTAATGATTTTTGTTTTAAATATAAGTGATTACTGAAGCATTGGCTCCTGAAAGTTGAATAGGTTGTGTATGAAAATTTTTTTTTGATCCGGATGTAATATCTTTTTGAGAAGAATTATTCGGTATCGGCAGTTCGTTTTTTTGGCAAGAAAAGAGCGTATTCAAACTAATGATTATTACCGGTGAAAGTATAATAATTTTACTTTTTAAAATGAATGTAATTTGGATTCAGTTATTTTCAAATGAATGTAAAAGTATGCTTTTTTTTAAAAAAAAACGCTCTGAATTTTCAGAGCGTTAAGTGATATTATTTTAGAATAGTTTGCTTTCTATCTGGTCCTACAGAGACAATTTTGATAGGAACTTCAACTTCTTTTTCAATAAATTCGATATACTCTTTCAATTCAATTGGTAACTCATCGTAAGTCGTCATACCAGTCAAATCAGCTTGCCATCCTTTGAAATCCTGATAAACCGGAGTTACATTTTCCGGCTCTATGTTGTAAGGAAAATGAGATATTTTTTTCCCTTTATAATTATATTCTGTACATACTTTTAAGGTTTCAAATCCAGAAAGAACGTCACCTTTCATCATCATTAATTGTGTAACACCATTAACTTGAACCGCATATTTAAGGGCAACTAAATCTAACCAGCCGCAACGTCTTTGTCTTCCTGTAACCGAGCCAAATTCATTTCCTACACGTGCCATAGTTGCACCATCTTCGTCAAAAAGTTCTGTTGGAAATGGCCCGCTTCCTACACGGGTTACATACGCTTTGAAAATTCCGTAGACTTCTTTTATTTTATTAGGAGCAATTCCTAAACCGGTACAAGCACCAGCAGCAGTTGTGTTTGATGAAGTTACAAAGGGATAAGTTCCAAAATCAACATCCAATAATGAACCTTGAGCTCCTTCACATAATATTGATTTACCTGCTTTTTGAGCTTGGTTTAAATATTCTTCGCTATCAATAAAATCTAATTTTTTTAATTCTTCAATAGATTCAAAAAATTCTTTTTCCAGTTCTTCTAAATTGTATTGGATAGCAACATCATAGAATTTAATCATGGCTTCATGCTTATCAGCCAAAGCTCTGTAACGCTCTTTGAAATCTTCTAATTCAATATCTCCTACACGAATTCCGTTTCTTCCGGTTTTGTCCATATAAGTTGGACCAATACCTTTTAGTGTAGAACCAATTTTTGCTTTTCCTTTAGACGCTTCAGAAGCTGCATCTAACAAGCGGTGTGTAGGTAAAATTAAATGAGCCTTTCTTGAAATGATTAATTTGTTTTTTATGTCTAAATTAAATTTCTCCAGACCTTCAATTTCTTTCTGAAAAACTACAGGATCTATTACAACTCCATTTCCAATAATATTAATGGCAGTTTTATGAAAAATACCTGATGGAATGGTTCTAAGAACATGTTTTATTCCGTCAAATTCCAAAGTATGTCCTGCGTTAGGTCCGCCTTGAAAACGAGCAATAATATCATAATTTGAGGTAAGAACATCAACAATTTTTCCTTTTCCTTCATCTCCCCATTGTAATCCTAGTAATAAATCTACCGTCATTCTGTATGTTATTTGTAGTTAATTTTTTAAATCGAAGACAACTAGTTAGTTATCCAAATTGTCTTTTTTTCTTTTTATTCCGTATAAATATAAGGAATGATTGGTAATCTCTATATCGAATATTTCTTCGATTGTTTTCTTAATACTTTGAATTCTTGGGTCACAAAATTCGATAACCTCACCAGTATCAGTCATGATAATGTGATCGTGTTGCTTATCAAAATATGATTTTTCGTAATGTGCCTGATTTTGTCCAAATTGGTGTTTACGCACTAAAGCACAATCTAATAGTAATTCAATTGTATTATAAAGCGTAGCCCTGCTGACACGATAGTTTTTGTTTTTCATTTTGATATACAGATTTTCTACATCAAAATGTTCTTCGCTATCGTAAATTTCCTGAAGGATAGCGTAACGTTCAGGAGTTTTGCGATGTCCTTTGTTTTCAAGATACATTGTAAAAACATTTTTTACAATTTCTTGGTTTTTGTTATTATCAGTGGAAATGAGTGTCATATCTGGCAAAGATAAATTTTTATTTTTTAAAGTTTAGTGTTTAAAGTTGAAAAATCAAATACTTTAAAAATGATTTGAATTGTCTTTTCTGTTAAATTTTGATTTGTTTTATCGATAATGAAAGAATAGTAATCAAACATTAAAAACTTTAAAGCTATACGCTGTTATGTTTTATACTCCCTTGTTACTTTATCGATTCCGTCAATCTTTTTGATATTGTTGATCATCTTTTTCAAAATGGTATTGTTTTGAACGATAACAGTCACTTGGCCATGAAAGATTCCGGCATCAGTGTTCAAAGAAATGCTCTGGATATTTACGTGCATATTATTTGAAATCACCTTTGTTAACTGGTTAGTTAGCCCCAATATATCCATTCCGGTTATGTTTATTATTGCTTTAAATTCTTCCTGTGAAGAGTCAATCCATTTAGCGGTCAATATTCGATACGCATAATTAGACTGCATCCCAATCGCATTTGGACAATCTTTTTTGTGTATTTTAATCCCTTCGTTTATTGTTACAAAACCAAAAACGTCATCACCCGGAATTGGATTACAACAAGGAGATAATTTATAATCTAATTTGTCATGGTCTTTACCAAAAACAAGCATATCATAATTGCTGCTTATTATTGGTTTGTGAATATCCTCATCGGCTGTGCTACTTGTAGAACGTTTTATTTTACTTTTGAAAAAATTTATAAAAGTGTTGCTTTTTTGCGCAGCGTAATCTTTAAGTTGCTGGTTTTCAATAGCGCCAATTCCTACTCGGTAAAATAAATCTAAACTCGTTTTTAATTTAAAAAAATTAACTAATTCATTGACGACAGATTCACTCAAAGTTATTTTTAAATGTTTTAATTTTCGAGTCAACAGTTCTTTTCCTTCTTCGCCAATTTTCTTGGTATTTTCGTTTAAAACGTTTTTTATTTTTGTTTTGGCTCTTGACGTGGTCACATAATCGAGCCAGTTGATTGTGGGTTTTTGATGTTGTGAAGTAATTACTTCAACTTGATCACCACTTTTTAAAACATGGTTTAAAGGAACTAATTTTCCATTGACGCGCGTTCCTCGAGTGCGAATTCCTATTTCGGAATGAATACTGAAAGCAAAATCGAGTGATGTGGCACCTTTGGGCAATGATTTAATTTCTCCTTTTGGGGTAAATACAAATATTTCCTTAGAATATAAATTCATTTTAAAATCTTCCACAAAATCTACGGCGTTAGTCTCCGAATTTTCTAAGGCTTCTTTTAGTAAATTAAGCCATACATCCAAACCACTTTCTTCAGTAGCTCCATTTTTATATTTGTAATGCGCTGCATACCCTTTTTCTGCAATTTCATCCATACGCTCACTTCGTACCTGCACTTCAACCCAGCGTCCTTTAGGCCCCATTACCGTAATATGTAACGCTTCATATCCAGTAGATTTTGGAGATGAAATCCAATCTCGTAATCGACTGGGACTGGGTCTGTAATGATCCGTTACCATAGAATATATTTTCCAAGCCAGAAACTTTTCATCATTCGGATTACTTGATTTGTAAACGATACGAAGTGCAAATTTATCATAGACTTCATCAAAGCTTACGTTTTGGGCTTGCATTTTTCTTCGAATCGAATAGATGGATTTAGGGCGTCCTTTTATAGCATAATCAATTCCTTCAGCATCCATTGATTCTTTAATTACGTCCGAAATATCTTTGATGTAGGCATCCTGTTCTTCTTTGGTTTCTTTTATTTTACTTACAATTTCATTGTATATCGTTGGTTCCGTATATTTTAAACCTAAATCTTCCAATTTTGTTTTAATATTGTATAAACCCAATCGATGCGCAAGTGGTGCATAAATGTATAAAGTTTCTGATGCAATTTTGGTCTGTTTGTCTTCTTGCATCGAATCCATTGTTTGCATATTGTGCAAACGATCGGCTAATTTTATAAGAATTACTCGTACATCATCATTAAGGGTCAATATCATTTTACGGAAATTCTCGGCTTGTAATGACGCATTCAAATCTCTCTGAACCAAGGATATTTTAGTCAAACCTTCAACTAGTTGTGCGATTTTTGGATTAAACAAACGTTCAATATCTTGCACTGTCATTAGCGTATCCTCGACAACATCGTGTAACAATGCGGCCGCAATAGAGGTAGCTCCTAACCCAATTTCTGATGCTACAATTTTTGCAACAGCAATAGGATGAAAGATATACGCTTCACCAGATTTTCTTCGTTGATCTTTATGGGCATCTACTGAAACATCAAAAGCCTTACGGATCAGTTTTTTATCTTCATCACTTAAAGTTTGATAACTAATCCGAAGTAACTCTTTATATTCTTGAGCAATCGCTTTATTTTCTTTTTCTAAATCTATTTCTATCATAACGGCATGGGTTCAATTTTTAAAAATAAATATAAGTTAGGAGATATACAAGGATTATTTGTTTTTTGATTTAATGTTTAATTACCGGAAACAGTATTTTCAGGCATACTATTTTCTGCTCTTTTGAAGTCCAAATCCTGAAAATCATAACTAAAATCGGTCAACTCGGAGATTGGTTTCATTTTTATACCAATTGCTTTGCCAGATGGATCAAATTCAAAAAATAAATGGGCATCAGCATGAAAATAGGCATTGTTCCATTTCACCACATAATTGTCTTTTTTATAGAAAAAAACTTCTCCGGTAAGCTGAGGGGAACGTTTTGATGCAAAATATAATTTGCCTTTCTTTTCTGAAATGATGATTTCGCCAAACCAATTGTCCTTGAAAGTTCCCTTAAGCGTATTGAAATCTATTTTGATTTTATCTGTTTTATTTTTTGCGACAGCAGCCCAAACTTCATCGGTAACTTTATCAGCAGTCTCTTCGTTTGCTTTTAATTTATTACTATAAATAGTTACATAATCCTCAGACTTAATTCCCAAATAACTATCTTTTATTGTATTGGTAATAGCATTAAACGCTGCTCCGGATTGCTGGTTTGTCAATACGATTATACCTAATTGCAACTCCGGTATCAAGGTCACTTGAGTAACAATTCCTTCTAACCCACCAGTATGTGTTACTTGTTTAAATCCTTTTACATCACTCAAAAACCAACCTAAACCATAACCGCTAAAATGGGTATTATAAGGTGCTCTGGTAGTTACCGGAATTATAGTTTGCATTTGCCACATTTGATTGTGTTCTTTCTCAGAGAATAATTGCTTATTTTCAGTGCCGTATTTTCCGATATTCATTTGCATGATGGTCCATTTGCTTAAGTCATTAACACTGGAGTAAATTCCCGCGGCCGCATCAAATAGTTGATTTTGATACCGTTTGATTACTTTTAGTTTTCCATCTATAGGAACGTGAGGAGCAATTATATTGGTACTGTCTTTCAATCGCAAAAAGGAAGCGGCGCTATTATTCATTTCTAATGGTTTCATAATTCGCTTTTCAATAAAATCACACCAGCTTTGACCACTTACTTTAGCAATAACTTCTCCGGCAACAATATATAATAAGTTATCATAATCATATTTGGTTCTAAAAGCCGAAACCGGTTTCAAATATTGCAAATTCTGCACAATATCTTGTGCTGTAAAATTACTTCCGTCGGGCCAAATCATTAAATCCCCTGCTCCAAGACCGAGTCCGCTTCTATGTGTCAATAAATCCCGAATGGTGAATTCTTGGGTTACATAATCATTGTACATTCTGAAATTTGGAAGGTATTTGATAACTTTATCATCCCATTTTATTTTGCCTTCATCCACTAACATTGCTATTGCAGCACTTGTAAAAGCTTTGCTATTGGATGCAATTCCAAAAAGGGTATTCGCATCGACTTTTTCTTTTGTCTGAATTGATTTTACGCCATATCCTTGCGCGTGAATTATTTTTCCATCTTTTACAATGGCAACTGCAATTCCCGGAACATTGAATGCGGTTAAGGTTCGCTTCACTAATTCGTCAACTTGGGATGAACTGATTTGGGAGAAAGAAAGAGTGGTCGAAATTAATGCTATCGCAACGAATAATTTATTTTTCATAGTTTTTTATTTAATAAACTTTGTTTTTTCAAGATGAGGTTTCGTTCTAACCGGCTGAAGAAATGACGAAATCAGTCGAAAATTGTAAATCTTTAATATTTTTTTGTTTTTTTAAATCTGTAATCAAAAATCGTTAATCTGCAATCAGAAATCTAAAACCCTCTTTGTCTTTTGGCTTCAAAAATCAAAATTGCTGCTGCAACTGAAACATTCATAGAATCGATTTCGCCTTGCATTGGAATAATAATATTTTGGGTCGCTTCTTTCCGCCATTCTTCTGTCAAGCCAGTTGCTTCCGTACCCACGACCAGAGCGGTTGGCGTAGTGTAATCTTGCGTATGGTATGAGGTTGAATTTTGTAAAGTTGCACAATAAAAATTGATTTTTCTTTCTTTCAAAAAAGCAATAATTTCCGAAGTTGTCCCCGTAGCAATTTGGTTAGTGAACAAACAACCTACGCTGGAACGCACAATATTTGGATTGTATAAATCGCTTTTTGGGTTGGCAATAATCACGGCATCTAAATTGGCTGCATCTGCGGTGCGTAATAAAGCACCTATATTTCCTGGTTTTTCGGGAGCTTCAGCAACAAGAATCAAAGGATTTTCAGATAATTCCAAATCCGACAATTCCAGTGATTTGGTTTTGGCTACAGCCAAAATACCTTCGGTAGTATCCCGATAGGCTAATTTTTGAAAAACATCTTTGTTAATCTCAATTAACTCGGTATTGAAAGATAATTTTCGGGCTTCGGTTTCGGAACAAATTTCAGGCAAAAACAATAGCGTTTCTATTTGATAACCCCCTTTTATGGCGATTGAAATTTCCCGTTTTCCTTCTATTAAAAATGTTCCGGATTGTTTGCGTGCCTTTGCTTTTTCCTGCAATAATACTAAAGATTTGATGTATGGGTTTTGTATCGAAGTGATTTGTTTCAATGGAAATGATGCTAAGTTATTATGGTGCTAAGTTACCACCTTTTTTTAAATTCTATAATGGAATAGTTTACCTATCAGAAATGCGGTTTTTAAGGAGTATTTTCTTTAAATTTGTAAAAATCCATAATCTTATATTTTAAATGTTTCACCTATTAGATATCATCGGTACGATGGCATTTGCCATGTCTGGCGCATTGACGGCCATGAATAAAAAGCTGGATCCTTTTGGGGTTTTTATAATTGCTTTTGTAACCGCTGTGGGTGGAGGAACTTTGCGTGACATCATGATTGGTAGAACGCCGGTGGGGTGGATGCGGGATTTGAATTATGTTTATGTAATCGCGATTGGATTTATTTTGGCCATACTTTTTAGAAAAAAATTCTACAAATTACGAACTTCCTTATTTTTATTTGACACGATTGGATTGGGTGTTTTTACATTAATAGGTCTTGAAAAAGGCATAAGTGTTGGTCTTCATCCTGTTATTTGTATAGCATTAGGAACCATGACAGCTTGTTTTGGCGGTGTAATCCGAGATATTTTGTGTACTGAGATTCCTGTCATTTTCAGAAGAGAGATTTATGCCACGATTTGTATTTTGGGTGGAATTGTCTTTTTTCTGCTTCGAAAATTGGATTTAGACAATGATGTTTTATACTTGACAACCTCTTTGGTTATAATCTCAGTTCGTCTGATGGCCGTGAAATTCAAATGGTATTTACCCACTTTAGAACATAAATAAAAAATGATTACTTTCACAAAGTCTAAAATTAAATAGTGAAAAATTTCTTCGTCAAACAATATCAGGAAAGCGATTATGAAAATTGGAATGCCTTCATAGGTCAAGCCAAAAATGCTACTTTTCTGTTTCACCGTGATTTCATAGAATACCACAAGGATCGATTCGAGGATCGATTCGAGGATTATTCTTTAATTGTTTCGTATAAGGATAAATGGGTTGGTGTCGTTCCGGCGAATAAAGTTGGGAATGAAATTTTTTCCCATCAGGGATTGACGTACGGAGGATTAGTGATTAATGGAAAGTCTAAATTGACGAATGTAATCACTGCTTTTAGAGCTGTTTTGTTGTTTTTAAAAGAAAATAAGATAGAAAAACTGCATCTAAAAACGATTCCATCAATTTATCATAATAAACCTGCTGAAGAAATTCAATATGCTTTGTTTTTGGCAGAAGCCAAATTAGTGCGAAGAGATAGTTTGTCAGTGATTGCTTTATCACAAAAATATGATTTTTCAAAAATTAGAAAAAGAGGCATTCAAAAAGGAAAAGCATTCGGATTAGTTATTAAAGAAGAAACTGATTTTGAATCTTTTTGGAACGAAGTTTTGATTCCAAATTTAGACGAAAGACATAGCGTAAAACCGGTTCATTCCATTGCAGAAATGAAACTTTTAAAAAGCCTTTTTCCTAAAAATATTCGCCAGTTTAATGTATATCATAATGATAAAATTGTTGCGGGAACAACTGTTTTCGAAAGTGAAAACGTAGCGCATTGTCAATACATTTCTAAATATGAAAATGAAGAGAATCTGGGGAGTTTAGACTTTCTGTATCATTTTTTAATAACAGATACTTTTGCCTCTAAACGATTTTTTGATTTTGGAATTTCAAATGAATCGCAAGGAAAAAAACTGAATGATGGATTATCGTATTGGAAAGAAAGTTTCGGAGCCAGTACAATAATTCATGATTTTTATGAGGTAGAAACCACTAATTATGTTAAACTAAATTCATTTTTTACTAAATCAAAAAACATACTTATTAAATGATTCCATTTCTTGATTTAAAAAAAATAAACGAGCTGTATGAAGCCGCTTTTCAAGAAAAATTGAAAACTGTTTTAGATGACGGTTGGTATATTTTAGGAAATGAAGTAGCAGCATTTGAAACCAGTTTTGCCAAGTATTGCGGAACACAGCATTGTATTGGGACAGGAAATGGTTTCGACGCTTTAGTTTTGATTTTCAAAGGATATATTCAATTAGGAAAATTGCAAAAAGGCGATGAAGTAATTGTTCCAGCAAACACATATATAGCTAGTATTCTGGCTATTTTACAAGCTGATTTAATTCCTGTTTTGGTCGAGCCAAAGTTGGAAACCTACAACATCAATCCCGACTTAATTCAAGGGGAAATCACTTCAAAAACAAGAGCCATTTTAGCAGTTCATCTGTATGGACAACTGGCTGAAATGGATGCGATAAATGAAATTGCTGTTGCAAATGATTTGTTGGTAATAGAAGATGCCGCGCAGGCTCATGGCGCAGTAAGAAATCAACAATCAACGCCCGAGACCGCAGGTCGAACTGACGAAGTAATCAACAATCAAAAATCAAGCGTTGCGTACAGTTTTTATCCAGGAAAAAATTTGGGAGCATTGGGCGATGCGGGAGCAGTTACTACAAATGATTCGGAATTAGCTAAAGCCATTCAGTCACTCCGGAATTATGGTTCGGAAACGAAATATCACAATGATTATATCGGCATAAATTCAAGGCTGGATGAATTGCAAGCTGCTTTCCTGAACGTAAAATTACCGAATTTAGATTATGAAAATGAAAAGCGTAGAACAATCGCCAAACGCTATTTATCCGAAATTAAAAACGAGAAAATAATTCTTCCAACAGTTTCATTGCTAGGAACGGAGCAGTCTAATCATGTTTTTCATTTGTTTGTCATTCGAACGCAAAATAGACTTGATTTGCAAGAGTATTTGCATAAAAAGGGTATTCAAACCGTAATACATTATCCAGTTGCTCCGCACAATCAAAAGGCATTGTCTTTGTGGAATCATTTGTCTTTTCCAATTACCCAGAAAATTCATGATGAAGTGTTAAGTTTACCCATAAGCCCAGTTTTGACGATGGATGAGGTCAGCTATATTGTAGCTGTTTTAAACAAGTATTAAGTTGGAATGTATTAAAAAGATAACCCAAACACAGCTGTTTAAGATTTCATCTTTGAACAGTTTGAGTGTGATTTTTAAAATTGGAATTGGATTAATAACGTCAAAATTATTGGCCGTATTTGTAGGTCCAAGCGGAATGGCATTAGTGGGGAATCTTAGAAATTTTTTGACTTCATTAGAAAGTATTTCGACTTTAGGATTTCAAAACGGAATTATAAAATATACTGCCGAAAACGGAAAAAATGAAAATCAGCTTACTAAGATAATTGCAACAGTTTTTATAAGTTTGTTAGCTATTGTCACTGTTTTAAGTGGCGTTTTGTTTTTTTTTGCCACCTTTTGGAACAAGGCGATTTTTGGAAATAATTTTGATTACGTAATTATTTTTAAAGTGTTAGCATTGGCTTTACCTTGGTATGCTATTTCTGTTTTTATGATTGCCGTAATTAATGGTCTGGGGCAATTCAAAAAAGTAATTTGGATTAATGTAACAGGAAATGCAGTTGGGTTATTGTTGTCAATCGGTATGATTTTACAGTATGAAACATTAGGAGCTTTACTTTCTTTAGTTATTTCACCTGCTTTGATGTTTTTTGTAATGTTCTATTTTATTAACAAAGAAATTAATTTTTTCAAAACGATTCGGTTGCATCAATATGATTTTCAAATTATAAAAAATTTATCATCGTACTCTTTGATGGCTTTCGTGTCATCAGTTTTAGGACCTTTAGTTTTTTTGGTCATTAGAAAAAATGCAATTGAGATTGTTGGCTTAGAGCAAGCTGGTTTTTGGGAAACTATTACCCGAATTTCGACGTATTACATGTTATTTGTCACCACAATTTTGAGTGTTTATTTTTTGCCGAAATTGGCTGTTGCACAGAATAATCTGGAGACTAAAAAAGTGTTTTGGAGTTTTTATAAAATGATTTTGCCTGTTTTTATTGTTGGGCTTGTAATAGTCTATTTTTTGCGCTTTTTCATTGTCAATTTACTTTTTACCAATGCGTTTCTTCCCGTAACCACTTTGTTCTTTTGGCAACTGACAGGGGATGTTCTAAAAGTAGCTTCCTTGATTTTAGGATATCAATTTTTTGCCAAAAAGTTGACAGTAGCCTTCATAATTTCAGAGTTATTTTCGCTTACCGTGTTGTATCTTTCGAGCCTTTATTTTATTAATGAATTTGGAATTCAAGGAATAGTAATGGCACAAGCTTTTGATAATTTTGTTTATTTGGTGGTGCTTTGCGTTTATTTTAGAAAAAGTTTGTTTTGATCTTTTATATCAATTGGACAAAAACATAATAATTAGATATTCAGCAATTAAGAGAAATTAATAAGAAGTAGTTTTGGAATTCCAAACCTCCAAATATTTATTAGCAATCAAGATATAGTCATGTTCTTTCTCAATAAAGGCTCTGGCTCGTTTACCAATTGCGATTATTTCGTTAGGATTTTCAATCAAAAATGACAATTCATGGACTAAATAATCGATATCAGGTAAAGCATTTATGCAGACTCTTTCCGTTACATTATAGTGTGCTGTAAACTCCTTTTCAGCTCCCGTAAAAACCACTTTCCCTTTTGCCATTGCTTCTAGTGCATTATATCCTTGGTCATTTGCATAGGTTTGGTCTAATACAACATGAGCAGAATTATATAAATCAATGTAAGTCGAATAAGGAATGTTACGAGTTGTTATGATTTGAACGGTAGTGCCATATTTTTTTTCAATAATAGACAATGCTTTTTCAAAATAATCATTTCCTTTCTTGTAATAATTAGCTTCATTAATTCCATGAAAAATAATAATCGTATCAGAAATTCTCAAAGGCTGAAAGTCAATTTTAATGGTGTTTACTGGATTTGGAATTAATCCTGAATATTTTGAATTTTGCAACAGCGGAATATGGTAATCGATGTCTGACGCTATAATTCCTTGAATATTAGAATATATAAATTGATGTAATTTTTTAAAGGATGCAGTTCTAAATTTCAATACATTTTCGAAACTTTTCGGATTAATTTTCCCAGTTAAATATGCAGAAATAGTAGACTTAAAGACAGGATTCTCAAAACAATATTTTACATTCAGATAATCATAACCGGACGATAATAAGTAAGTCTTTGAATTGTTTTGAAAGAGGAAATTTAGAATTTTTTTTTCGTAATAATATTGGCAATAAAAACTATTTTCATTGATGAGTTGTACGACATCAAAGCCAGTAAATTTGGATTTGTTTTTTTTGAACTGAATATAAGTGAGATAAGAACTTACATCAAACCCAAAAATGGTATGTAAAGTTACTTTTATTTTTTTCAAAAGTCCGCTGTCCCATTTTTTTTCAATAGGAAAATCCACCGGGTAATTTTTAAAACCATCCTGATGTCCCAAAATATAAACTTCATGACCTAATTCCTGCAAACCTTCTTTAAGAGAGTTGTGTAATCGGCTGAATTCACCAACAAGTAAAACTTTCATTTATGTGTATATTTGACAAATATATTTACTTTTAGATCAGAATGACACAAAACAAAAATAAAGTCGCCATAATTTCTACCTCTTTAGGAAGTGGCGGAGCAGAGCGATTTGCTTCCTTGTTAAGTTTTATGTTGGAAAAATTAAATATAGAAGTACACAACATAATTATAAACGATGTTGTTGATTATGAATATGCCGGTAAATTAATGAACTTAGGGATTGAAAGTGCGGATTCTTTTCCATTTTTTAAAAAAATTAAAAAAGGATTTCTACTGAATCACTATTTAAAAAAAAATGGAATAAATGGTATTATTGACAATAGGCCCAGAAACAATTTGCCCAGAGAAATAATTGCTAAATGGATATATGGTAAAAGAAAGAAATGGTACGTGGTTCACAGTTATAATACCGTTACATATTTTCCAAAATCTGTTTTTTTTTCTAAATGGTTGTATCAAAATGCAGACAAAGTTATAAGTGTTTCTCATGCTATCGAAGAAATAATAAAACAAAAATTTGATCTGAAGAATACCATAACGATTCACAATCCATATGATTTTTCTAAAATTGAAATAGAAAAGGAAATGCCGATTTCAGGAGAATATATTATGTATTTTGGAAGGTTTGACGAAAAAGTAAAAAATTTCAGTTTAATGTTGGAAGCCTTTCATCTTTCAAAAATTTACCTTCAAGGGTATAAATTGCTTTTGATGGGAGAGGGACTTGATTTAGCGATTATCCAGGAAAACATTGAACGGTTACAATTAAAAGACTTTGTTAGAATTTATCCGTTTAATAAAAATCCATTTCAATACGTTCAAGAAGCCAAGTTTACGATTCTGACAAGTCGCCATGAAGGTTTTCCTTTGTCTATAGTCGAATCATTAGCTTTAGGAACGCCTGTCATTTCCGTAGATTGCGATTCTGGTCCTAAAGAGCTGATAAAGGATGGCTTCAATGGTTTATTGATAGAAAATAATAATTCACCTGTTTTGGCATCAGCAATGAAGAAACTGGTTGATGATACTAATTTGTATGATTTTTGTAAAAAAAATGCGTCCAAAAGTGTAGAACATTTATCTTTAAAAACCATTTCAAAACAGTGGGAATCCATTTTATTTTAAAACTATGACAGTTACTACTGATGTTCGATTAATCGAAATCCCAAAAATTTGTGATTCAAGGGGGAATCTTTCTGTTATAGAAAGAGATACAATACCATTCGTATCCAAAAGAGTATACTATTTATATGATGTTCCAAGTGGCAGCGAAAGGGGAGGACATGCACACAAAGTACAACAAGAACTGTTGGTTGCTTTAAGCGGAAGTTTTGATGTTATTTTGAACGATGGTGCGGCAACAAGAAAAGTAACGTTAAACAAACCTAATATTGGCCTTTTGATTCCTATGGGAATTTGGAGAGAATTAGAGAATTTTTCTTCGGGTTCCGTTTGTTTGGTATTGGCTTCGGATGAGTTTGATGAAGGGGATTATATCAGAGATTATCAAGATTTCAAATTATTTAAAGACTGACGAACCCACGCCGCTAGTGGCTAAAATTAATTTCAAATGGATTAATGCTTTTAATATAAGCGAAGGCATGGCTAGTAAAAATCGTTTTTTGAATGTTATGTTTTTCAAATCAATAGCTTTATAATAACAATTGAAATTTTCATCATCAGCAATTAATTTTGATTTTATTGCCAATGAAAACCGATTCAAATCAAGGAATTTTTTTAGTCTTGGATTCGTTTTTTCTTGTTCTTCAAATTTCGAAAAATTAATTTTTTTGTTTAGATAATTTTTGTTTTTCGAAAGGCTATTTTCATCATAAATATATCGTGCCAAGATTTTCCAAGAAAAGACAACAGGGTAATTCATCCCGATTCGAATCCATAAATCAGTATCTTGACCGCTTTTTACTGTAATGTCAAAATTTCCTGTTTCTTCGAAAATGCTTTTATGAAAAACGGCACAGGAAGTGCAAATAACGGTTTCCTTGCTACTGGCAGTAAAGTAATTTACAATTTCACAATCGTTCGTTCTTATAATCGAATAGCTCGCAGGAATAACTTTTTTTGATGTTTCAATTTCGATAGCTGCCGAAAACACTTTTTGCTGGGGATAGTTTTGAATGATTTTAAACATTTCCTCTAAAAAATCCGGGTACCAATAATCATCCGCATCTATAAAGCTTATATAATTAGACTGTGCTTTTTCGATTCCATCATTTCTTGCTGATGAAACTCCTGCATTTTCTTTAAAAAAATAACGAATTCTGGGATCGTCAAATCCTTCAATAATTGTAACACTGTTATCTGTCGAGCCATCATTGATAATCAGTATTTCAAAGTCAATAAATGTTTGATTAAGAACACTTTTTAAAGTGGCTTCAATGAATTTTTCTTTATTGAAAAGTGGAATTATTACAGAAAAAAAAGGCATCTATTTACTGTTTAAATAACAAAAATAGCCAATTTTGTAACAGTCAAATGCTAATAATGTAGGTTTTTCTGAAGTTAAATGATGTTCGAGCCTTAATTCTAATTTTTGAAACAACTTTGCGATCGATAAATTAATTTTCAGATCACACAGCATTTTGTGAGTCTTAATTATTTTACTATCGATTTCAACTTTAGAATTTGTTTTTGAAATAAATAAAAGTGTCTCAAGAGCCGTTTTTGTTTTTGATAAAAACACCGATGAAGTTTCTAAATTTAAATGAAACACAGGATTTTCGATATGTTCAATATCAATATTTTCTAGTTTTAAAGTTTGAATAAAAGCAAAATCTTCATAACCATATTTTGTTATTTTTTCATCGAATGAAAATATATCAAAAACTGTTTTTTTTATTAAAAGATTGGAAACAAATGTGGTTTTATAAGGATTTCTTTTTCGTTCAGAAAGGGGTATAGCTTCTCTTTTTTGTCCAGATATCCATCGTAATAATTGGTCATTATCCGGTTTTTCTTTGGTGTAAACTATTCCTCCAAAAAATACTTTTTTAACAGATAAATTAATTTGACTAATATAATTTGAAATAAAACTGGAATTTTCAGGAAAAGTATCGCAATCTACATAAAGGAACCAGTCATAATTTGCCTTTGAGGCCAGTAAATTTCGGATTTTGCTTCTTCCAATGTTTTGTGATAATTCAACAAAAGAACAATTGGTTAAAAATTGAATCGAACTATTTTTTGATTGATATTCCGATGATGCATCATCGATGGTTATAATCTCAAAATGTATTCCGCAATCTGTACATTGCTTATGTAATTCCAGCACAAGAGGATAAGCGTTGTAATTGTATGTAGGAATAAGAATGGAAAGCATTATGCCGTTCTCTGAACTACTTCAAATATTCTTTCGTCTTCACATTTTAATGTTTTCGATGGGAATTTCATTAGCAAAGCATAATCGTGAGTTGCCATGATTATAGTTTTTCCGTTAGCATTGATGTTTTTTAAAACTTCCAATACTTCGGCACTGGTCTGTGGATCAAGGTTTCCTGTAGGTTCATCAGCAAGGATTAGTTCAGGATCGTTTAGCAAAGCTCTTGCAATGGCAACACGTTGCTGCTCACCACCAGAAAGTTGATGTGGCATTTTATTGCCAAATTCGATCATTCCAACTTTATCCAGTACTTCGTCAATTTTTCGTTGCATTTCTTGATTGTCAATCCAGCCAGTTGCTTTAAGAACAAATAACATATTGTCTTTTATAGTGCGATCTGGCAGTAATTTGAAATCTTGAAAAACGATTCCAATTTTTCTTCTCAAAAAAGGAATGTCATTTTCTTTTAAAGTAGCTAAATCAAAATCTACGATATGGCCTTCTCCTTCTGTTAATGCTAAATCTCCATATAAAGTTTTCATTAAGGTGCTTTTTCCAGAACCTGTTTTTCCAATTATATATAGAAATTCTCCGTGATTTACCTCCAAGTTTACTTGAGATAAAATCGTTTTTCCTTCTTGGTAAATGGTTACATTTTTTAAAGACAATACAGGTTGAGACATAGGAGATTTTGTTTATTGGGTAAAAGTAATAAGATAACGGTTGTATTCAAAATAAATTTTATTCAATTAAGAAGAATTACTGAAATAATAAGTGCTGGAACGTGGAATGATTATCTAAAATACACTCCTCTTGACTCACTAAATCTAAATTGTTAAAAAAAATGTTTATAATAAAAACGAATAACGATTCGTTATAGACTACAGAATATGATACATTTGAATTATTAAATAAAAATACAATGCGTAAAATTTCTTGGCTCTACTTATTTCTTCTTTTTATTATAGCTGCTACAGGTTCAGCACAAAAATCAACTATTTACACACATGATTTAAAAGAGTATAATAAAGCGCTGTCTTTATTTAATGATAAGCAATACGCATCAGCTCAAATTATTTTCGATAAAGTAAAAGAAACGGCTGCCACCGAAGAGCTACAATCGGATTGTGCTTATTATATCGCAAATTGCGCTATTCGTACCAATCAATCCAATGCTGATGAATTGATGGAACAATTTGTAGCGGATTATCCTACCAGCACAAAACAAAACCAAGCTTATATTGAAGTAGCTCATTATTATTTTGACCAAGGGAATTATCCACAAGCGTTGCAATGGTTTGATAAAGTGGATGAAAGCCAATTGAGCAGCAGTGATCGCGATAAATTTAATTTCCAGAAAGGGTATAGTTTTTTTAATGCCAAAAAGAAAAAGGATGCCACCGTCTATTTGAACAAAGTTGTAAACTCCGCTGAATATGGTTCTCAGGCTAAGTATTATCTTGGTTTTATGGCGTATGAAGGAGATGATTATAAGCAAGCCACAAAATATTTTGACGAAGTTTCAGGTGAAGAAAAATACAAAGAAAAGCTTTCGTATTACCAGGCAGATATGAATTTTAAGCTGGGGAATTTTGAAAAAGCAATTGATTTAGGCGGAAAAGCTATGGCCAAATCAAATTCTGCAGAAAAATCAGAATTGAATAAAATTATTGGCGAAAGCTATTTTAATTTAAAACAATATGACAAAGCTATTCCTTATTTGGTGGCTTATAAAGGGAAAAAAGGAAGATGGAACAATACGGATTTTTATCAATTGGGATATGCGTATTACAAACAAAAAGATTACGAAAACGCCATTTCACAATTCAATAAAATCATAGGAGGAAAAGATTTCGTAGCTCAAAATGCCTATTATCATTTGGGGGAAAGTTACATGAATACCGATAAAAAACAACAGGCTTTGAATGCTTTCAAAAATGCATCCGAAATGAATTTTGATGCAGCAATTCAAGAAGATGCGAGTTTAAATTATGCAAAATTGAGTTATGAAATAGGAAATTCATATCAAAGTGTTCCTTCCGTTTTGCAAGCTTTCGTGAAAAAATATCCGGATAATGCAAGTCGTTCAGAAATAGAAAAACTTTTGATTGATTCTTATATTTCCTCTAAAAACTACAAAGAAGCCTTAGTTTTATTGGAAAGAAATAAATCACCCGAAAACAAGTTAGCGTATCAAAAAGTCCTTTTCTACAGAGGTTTAGAATTGTATACCGATGGAAATTATGAGGAAGCATCAAAAATGTTTACTAAATCAATAAACGAACAAAAAGAGGCCATGTTTACCGCACGAGCTACTTTCTGGAAAGGAGAAACCGAATATGTTTTGAATGATTATAAAGAGGCTTTGATGAGTTTTAAACAGTTTATGGGTTTGGCTCAAGCCAAAGACACACCGGAGTTTAAAAACGTTAATTATAACATTGCCTACGCCTATTTCAAATTGAAAGAGTACGATCAGGCAGGGAATTATTTCCAAAGCCAAATAGCAACTTCAAAAGACGATAAAGTACGTTTGAATGATTCCTACTTGCGTTTAGCGGATTGTCGTTTTGTTACTTCAAAATACGGAGCGGCGATGGATGCTTACACTAAAGTGGTCGAATCGAAAAGTGTTGATGCAGATTATGCTTACTTCCAAAAAGCAATTTCTTATGGATTTATCTCTAAAAACGATAAGAAAATTGATGATCTAAATGCTTTTCTACAATTGTATCCAAAATCAGATTATAGAGATGATGCAATGTTCGAACTTGGAAATACCTATGTTGCTGAGAACAAAAATGATCTCGCGATAAAAACATACGAACGATTAAATGCGGAATTTAAGAAAGGTTCTTTTACTTCCAGATCCATTTTGCGTCAAGGATTAATTTATTATAATTCGGATAAAGATGAGCAGGCATTAGTGAAATTCAAAAAAGTAGCTGCTGATTTTCCCAGAAGTCCTGAGGCATTAGAAGCAGTTGCAACCGCCAGACTGATTTATGTAGATGGCGGCAGAGTGGATGAATATGCGAACTGGGTACGAACTTTAGATTTTGTTGCGGTTACCGATGCAGAACTTGACAACGATACCTACGAAGCTGCCGAGAAACAATTTCAACAAAATAATACAAAACAGGCTATTGCAGGATTTAGTGGTTATGTGGCTAAGTTTCCAAGAGGAATTCATGCTTTAAATGCTAATTATTATCTTGCACAATCGTATTATTCAGAAGGGTCAGAAAGTAAATCAATTCCCAATTATGAGTTTGTGATCGCACAACCCAGAAGTGAATTTACTGAACAATCTTTGTCAAGATTATCTCAAATTTTTCTAAAAAACAAAGAATATGATAAAGCAATTCCAGTATTATCTCGATTAGAAAACGAAGCTGATTTATCTCAAAACAAAACATTTGCACAATCCAATTTGATGAAAAGTTATTATGACATCAAGGATTATTCAAATTCAGTAATTTATGCGGAGAAAGTTTTGATGAATCCTAAAACGGATGATAATGTAAAAAGTGATGCTCAAATTATAATAGCACGTGCAGCAATACAAACAGGCGATGAGGCGAAAGCACGAGTTGCTTACGCGAAATTATTGACAATTGCCAAAGGAGAATTAGCGGCCGAAGCCTTGTATTATGACGCTTATTTTAAAAATAAAGAGGCGAAGTTTGAAGCATCGAATACGGCAGTTCAAAAATTAGCGAAGAATTATTCCAGCTACAAATATTTTGGAGCCAAAGGTTTGGTATTGATGGCGAAAAACTTTTACGGATTGAAAGACAGCTATCAGGCGACTTACATTTTGGAGAATGTAATACAAAATTTCACTGATTTTCCAAATGTTGTTTCAGAAGCGCAAACGGAATTGGATACTATTAAAGCCGAAGAATCCAAAACAAATTCATCAGTAACAAAGTAATTTAAAGATAAAGAGTGGAATTGTTTCAGGGTTTATTGAAGAAATAAATTTGGAAATAATTTAAAAGCTTAAAAATAAAAAAGAATGAAAATACCCTTTTATATTGTGGATGTTTTTGCGGAAAAGAAATACGCAGGCAATCAATTAGCTGTTTTTTTTGATGCAGAAAATTTAAGTGATGCCAATATGCAAAAAATTGCCCGAGAAATTAACTTTGCGGAAAGCACTTTTATTACCAAAATTAGTCCTGAAAATAATACGGCAGAAATCAGAATTTTCACTCCTGAATATGAAATGAAGTTTGCAGGACATCCTATAATAGGTACTTGTTGGGTTCTGATAAACAAAATATTTGAAAATCAGCCTCAAAATATAGTTTTATCGGTTCCAATAGGTGAAATTCCCGTTAATCAATCGGGCGATTTGGTTTGGTTGCAGGCAGCTCAACCGGAGTTTATGGACACTTTTTCAACCGAAGATTTTTCATCCTTCAGTAATTTAAGCAGTTCTGATTTTGATGATAAATTTCCAATTCAGGAAGTTACCACAGGGAGCGCTTTTGTGATTGTGCCTCTTCAAAATAAAAAAGCATTAGAAAATTTAATTCTGGATCAAGGTAAAATGAACAAATGGTTGCATGCTCATTGCAAAACCAGTCATAGAGCCTTGTATTTTTATTGCTTAGAAGATTTAAAACTAATCAGCAGAATGTTGTGTATAGAAGACAACCAACTCAAAGAAGATGCAGCCACAGGAAGTGCCAGTACTTGTTTGCAGGCTTTTCTTTTGAAATATCATTTGACTGAAATTGAAATCATAAACCATCAAGGGGACTATATTAATAGACCTTCGCAAATTTATTTTAAGGGTAAATTATCTGAAAAACATTTCGATATAAAAATTGGAGGAAAAACACAATTCGTTGCAAAAGGGGAATGGGAAGTGTAATTATTAGGTTAGAAGGTAAGAGTTATAAATAAGAAGTAAAAAAATAAAACATGGCATTTAAATATTTAAACATAAAATCATTCACAAATAAGATAGCAACGTTTTCGGCTCCCTTCCCTTCGAGCAGGGTTGGGTTGGGGATTTTGTTCTTATTCGTCTTCCAATTTTCTTTCGCTCAAAAAAAGGAACAAATTGGCACAGAGACTGTAAATGTTGTGAAACCCTACACACCAACAATTTCGGATGCTTTCAAAGTTAAGGAAACACCTACGCTGGAAGAGGAAGGAAATGCTAAAAAAGAAACTATAAAATATACTATTTTTTCTTTTCCGGTAGCTTCGACTTTTACGCCATCCAAAGGAAAGGCTGAAGGAGTAGAAAAAGAGAAACAAGAACATTTATTTAAGAATTATGCGACTTTTGGCATCGGAAATTACGGAACTTTTGTTGGAGAATTATTCGTTAATTATGATCTTAACAACAATAATTATGTGGGGGGAATGTTTAAACACCATTCTTCGCAAGGAGGCATAAAAGGTGTTGAGCTTGACGACCGGTTTTATGATACGGCTATCGATTTGACTTACGGAGCTCATGAAAAAGATTTGTCTTGGAATTTTGATTTGGGTTATCAGAATCAAGTATACAACTGGTATGGCTTGCCTACTGATTTTGGAAGCGGAATGACTCCGTCGGATAGGAGGACTTTGATTAACGGAATAAAACCACAACAGGATTACAATACAATTACGGCTGGCGGAAAAATAGATTTTACAGAAAGTGTTTTTGATGAAGCGGTTCTTAAGTTTAATCATTTTTCAGATATGTATGGGTCCTCTGAGAATCGGTTTTATGTAAAACCTTCATTCAAAGTTGATATAATGGACACCGCTGTAAAAACAAATTTAGTTGTTGATTATGTAGGGGGAAGTTTCAAGAAAAATTATTCAAATACAAATGTAGAACCGCTAAAATATGGTTTTACTAATTTTGGAATAGAACCTAGTTTTGTAGTGCTAAAAGACGATTGGACGTTGAATATTGGAGCCGGTATATTTTATAGTTTGGACAATGAAAAAAGCAATAACAAATTTTTAATTTACCCACAAATTAGTGCTTCATACAAAGTGGTAGGTGATTTGATGATTTTTTACGCTGGAGCCGAAGGCAATTTAGAACAAAACTCTTATCAGGACTTTGTTGAGGAAAACCCATTTCTTTCACCTACAGTAAACATTGCACCAACGGATAAACAATATGATATTTTTGCCGGGTTGAAAGGAAAACTGACGAATAATGTAAGTTATAATGTAAGAGGTTCTTATCTTAATGAAAGAAATAAAGCTTTGTTTAGAAGCAATGATTACACAGAAAGAAGCACAAATGAAAATTATGCTTTTGGGAATTCCTTGCAAGTGGTTTATGATGATATGAGAACTTTGAGTTTTTATGGAGAACTAAAAGCTGATTTTTCACAAAATGTGACTTTTGGAATCAATGGAACTTTTAGCACTTATACCAATGATTTAGAAAGTGAAGCTTGGAATTTGCCAAAAATAAAAGTGAATTCAAACATCGATTTTGCCATAACTAAAAAATGGTTTGCTGGTGTCAATGTGTTTTATGTAGGGGAACGTAAGGATTATAAAACGAATAAGGATATAGTTTATATAGTTGCTCCAAGTCAAAATCCAATTGTACTGAAATCTTATTTTGATTTGAATGCTAACGTTGGATTCAAATACAATGAAAGATTTACTGCTTTTCTAAGAGCAAATAATATTACTAACAAAGCCTATGAAAAATGGTTGAACTATACGGTTCAAGGGTTTCAAATAGTGGCGGGTGTAAATTATAAATTCGATTTTTAATTTTTTTTCAATTGAAAATTGATTAAATAAAGCGTGGGGTTTACAAAGATTTTAATTTATTTTTTTGTGAACTTTGCGTAAAACTTTGCGAACTTCGCGGTTAATCCCATCCAATGACTTTTAAACAAAAAATGCATCAATATTACCTGCAACTAGTTCAAGACCGTATCGACGTTTTCAAAGATATGATTTTAGCGCTTACCGAGGATTCTAAAAACGACGCTAAAGGTTCGGCAGGAGACAAACATGAAACCGCTTTGTCTATGATGCATATCGAGCAGGAAAAACTGAATACTAAATTAAGAGAAGTAATGGCTCAAAAAGTAGTTTTAGATAAAATTGATGCTGCGAATGTCTCTAAAAATATTATTGTTGGAAGTTTGATTCGAGCCAATGGAATTTATTTGTATTTAAGCGTCGCACTCCCTAAAATTAATGTCGATGAAGTAAGTATTATTGCGTTGTCGCCGCAATCTCCTTTGGGCAATAAATTAATGGGCAATGGGGTAGGATTTACTTTTGAAATTAATTCGACCAAATATTTGATTGAGGAAATTTTATAATATTTCTTTAATTAATCTGCCATGAATTAAGAATTATAACCAGAATACTATTTTGTACTTTAAAATACTTGCATCTTTATAGTAAAAATCATTTTTTAGTTATAATTTATAACTGAAATGACTATTAGTGTTTTTCAATTGTAACTGTTATTGCATCTTTGCCCTATCAAAATAAATAAAACATTAAAAATATATAGTTATGTGTGGAATAGTATGTGCCTTTGACCTAAAACAAAAAGCGGAAGTTTTAAGACCACAAGTATTAGAAATGTCTAAAATTATCCGTCATCGTGGACCGGACTGGAGTGGGATTTTCAGTAATGAAAAAGCGATTATGTCTCATGAGCGTTTGGCAATTGTTGATCCGGCTTCCGGGAAACAACCTTTATTGAGTGAAGACAAACAACTTGTTTTAGCAGCAAATGGTGAAATTTATAACCACAGAGAACTGCGTAAACAATTTGAAGGGAAATATAACTTTCAAACGGAAAGTGACTGCGAAGTTATTTTGGCACTTTACAAAGAAAAAGGACCTCATTTTATAGATGAAATGAACGGGATTTTTGGATTTGCTATTTATGATGTCGAAAAAGATGAGTATTTTGTTGCTCGTGATCACATGGGAATTATTCCGTTATACATTGGTTGGGATGAACACGGAACATTCTATGTGGCTTCAGAATTGAAAGCATTAGAAGGATATTGTACAAAAATCCAATTGTTTCCTCCGGGACATTATATGTCAAGCAAAGATGGCGAATTTGTACAATGGTATAAAAGAGAATGGGTTGATTATGATGCCGTAAAAGACAATGTAACCAGCATTAACGAAATTAAAGTGGCTTTAGAAGCAGCGGTTCATAGACAATTAATGAGTGATGTGCCCTATGGAGTATTGCTTTCAGGAGGGTTAGATTCTTCTATTACTTCGGCTGTGGCCAAAAAATATGCGCAAAAACGTATTGAATCCGGAGATGTTGCTGATGCATGGTATCCTCAATTGCACTCGTTCTCGGTAGGATTAGAAGGTTCTCCAGATTTAGCGGCAGCTCAAATAGTGGCGGATCATATTGGAACCATTCATCACGAAATTAAATTCACTATCCAAGAAGGATTGGATGCGGTTAAAGATGTGATTTACAACTTAGAAACGTATGATGTGACTACGATCAGAGCATCAACACCAATGTGGTTAATGGCAAGAGTTATTAAATCTATGGGTATCAAAATGGTGTTATCAGGGGAAGGAGCAGATGAACTTTTTGGAGGATACTTGTATTTCCACAAAGCGCCAAACGCTAGAGAATTTCATGAAGAAAACGTGCGTAAATTAGGTAAATTGCACATGTACGATTGTTTGCGTGCTAACAAAAGTTTAGCTGCATGGGGAATTGAAGGACGTGTACCGTTTTTAGATAAAGAGTTTATGGATGTGGCGATGAGAGTTAATCCCCAAGATAAAATGATCAATGCAGAACACCCAATGGAAAAATGGGTAGTTCGTAAAGCTTTTGAAGATATGTTACCGGCAAGTGTAGCTTGGAGACAAAAAGAACAATTTAGTGATGGTGTAGGATACGGTTGGATTGATACCTTAAAAGAAGTCGTAGCGGTAGAAGTTTCGGATGAGCAATTAGCAAATGCGAAATACAAGTTCCCTTTACAAACGCCAACTTCAAAAGAGGAATATTATTATCGTTCTATTTTTCATGAGCATTTTCCAAGTGATGCAGCTGCTTTGTGTGTTCCACAAGAAGCAAGCGTGGCGTGTAGTACAAAAATTGCGTTAGAGTGGGATGAAGCATTCAAGAACATGAATGATCCTTCCGGAAGAGCGGTTGCTAGTGTACATGATGATGCATATATGAAAGTTTAATTCAATCAAGATTTTATAAATAGATTAAGGCGTTCTCCATTTGGAGAGCGTCTTTTTTCGTTTGAAAAAACAACCTTTATTCGAAAATATGGAAGTACAAAAAACTTTAAAATCAGGCATTATCTAAATAATTGGTTGCAGTTTTTTATATTAGCCTAATTAAACACCCTTCTATGAAACGCTATATTTTAATTATTGCTTTATTTTCACTTGTTTCTTGTCTTAAAAAAAATAAGAATACCGTTGATTTGATTATTACGGACGCGACTATTTATAAAGTGGACAAAACATTTGGCACTGCAACTGCTATGGCTGTGAGTGATGGAAAAATTCTTAAAATTGGTTCCAATGAAGAAATAACAAATAGTTATGAATCTAAAAATACGGTGGATTGTAAAGGGAAATTTATTTACCCTGGTTTGATTGATGCACATTGTCATTATTATGGCTTCGGACTCAGCTTGCAAGAAGTTGATTTGCGCGGAACTAGGAGTATGAAGGAAATAATTACTCGTATAAAGACTTTTCAAAAAGAAAAAAATCCCGATTTTATTGTTGGTAATGGTTGGGATCAGAATGATTGGGAGGTAAAGAAATACCCAACAAAAGCAGATTTAGATGCCGAATTTCCAAATATTCCCGTTGTTTTAAATAGAGTAGATGGCCATGCAATACTTGTGAATAGTAAAGCGTTACAATTAGCGGGAATTACAAAAGATACGAAAGCGGCCGGCGGTCAGATTGAAATAGCAAATGGAGAACCAACCGGAATTTTAGTGGATAATCCCATGGAGTTAATTTTTAAAATAATCCCAAAACCAACCCGTAAAATACAAATTGCCGCTTTATTGGATGCCGAAAAAGTAATGTATGATTACGGACTGACAACCGTAAATGATGCAGGATTGGATCCGGATATTATTTATTTGATGGATAGTTTGCAGAAAGCAAAATTGATGAAGCTCAATGTATATGCTATGGTCACTGCAAACCAAAAGAATATTGATTTGTTCCTAAAAAAGGGGATTTATAAAACGGATAATCTAAATGTGCGTTCCTTTAAGATGTATGGTGATGGTGCTTTGGGCTCTCGCGGTGCTTGCATGCATAAGCCATATTCAGATAAGCCAAAACAGTTTGGTGAACTGCTGTCTCCTATTTCAGAATTAAAATCGATAGCTAAACAAATTGCAGCTTCTCCTTTTCAGCTGAATTCGCACGCTATTGGCGATTCGGCAAATACGGTTTTGCTAAAGATATATAAGGAAGTTTTAGCTGGTAAAAAAGACCGAAGATGGAAAATTGAACATGCACAAGTCTTGAGGGAAGAGGATTTTGATTATTTTAAATTTGGAATTATTCCTTCGGTGCAACCTACACATGCCACTTCAGATATGTATTGGGCTAGTGAAAGATTGGGGAAAGAAAGAATAAAAAATGCCTATGCTTATAAAAAGTTACTTCAAAAAGCTGGAATTATAGCTTTGGGTACTGATTTCCCAGTAGAAGAGGTAAATCCTATGTTAACTTTTCACGCTGCAGTGGCGAGAAAAGATAGTAAGAATTATCCAAAAGGTGGTTTCCAGATGGAAAATGCATTGACAAGGCAAGAGACTTTAAAAGGAATGACTATTTGGGCTGCCTATTCTAATTTCGAAGAAAAAGAAAAGGGAAGTTTAGAAGTGGGTAAGTGGGCTGATTTTGTGATTTATAATCAAGATTTAATGAAAATTGATGAGGGTAAAATTATTAAAATGAAGCCGGTAAGTACTTATTTAAAAGGGGATAGAGTAAAATAAATAAATCTTAGGGATGCTTTGTAATTTATTATGTAATGCTTTACTTTATGGTATGGATATGCAAATGAAAACTGCACATTAAGTTAAGCTACATTTTTGTAATTAATTTGATTGTTAAATTCTTCAATAGTTGCATAATTCAAAGCAGAATGTCTCCTTTTTCTGTTGTACCAAATTTCAATGTATTCAAAGATTTCTAGTTTCATTTGTTCTTTAGAAATAAGTTTGTTTCCATAAATCAATTCAGTTTTCAAGGATTTAAAAAAGCTTTCCGCTACTGCATTGTCCCAACAATTTCCTTTGCGGCTCATACTGCGGGTTATTTTTTTATAGGAATCAAGAACATTTACAAACTTTTTGCTTGCATATTGAACACCTCTGTCGGAATGAAAAATCAAACCTTCCTTAATATTTCGGTTTTTAACCGCCATTTTCCAAGCCTTAAGCGAGGTTTCATCCGTACTCATTCCATCGCTCAAACTCCAACCTATAATTTTTCGGTCGTACAAATCCATAATAGTTGTCAGGTATACAAATCCCTCTTTGGTTTGAATATAGGTGATATCAGAAACCCAAGCTTTTGAAGGCATTTTTACAATAAACCCTCTGTTTAATATATTTTCAACGATTAAATAATTATGATTTGAGTTGGTCGTTACTTTGAATTTCTTGCATAATTTACTTCGTAAGCCTAGCTGTTTCATATATTTTGCTACACTAATTCTTGAAATTTTATAACCAATACTCCTAAGTTCTAATGTTATTCTAGGACTTCCGTATCGTTGTTTGGATTCAAAATAAATCACTGTTATCTTTTCTTTTATGGCGATTTTTCGTTGCTGTCTTGCAGTGATTGTTTGTTTTTTCCATCGGTAATAACTTCCACTACTCACTTGTAGAACTT
>NZ_FNVP01000031.1 GCF_900108015.1 Flavobacterium urumqiense
TCCATTCGAGAGAGAGGGCTTTTTAAAAGTCCTTTCTTTTGAAAAAATGTCTTTATCTCCCCCCTAAAAGTTGCATTAATTAGTTGAATCTAGTATTTATAAATCAGATCCAAATGCAAGATTCCTATAGCGAACTAATCAGATTATTGTTGGGTGAAATCATAATAGAGTACTTTGAGTTAACCTGATACAAAAAGTAGAAGAAATACTTCGTTTTTATTTAAGAGAGATCTATTCGATTTCCAAAAGAATATCATCAATACAAATTAAGTTCGAAAGGATTCTTTAATGAAATAACCGTTCAAGATTATCTAATTTGTGGATATCAGGTATAGCAGGCATATTACACGCAGAGGATGGCTCAATGAAAATACTGGTTAAGTAGTTTTTAGAGATTTGAATTTAGTAGCAGATACAAATCGGGTAACACAGGAGTTTGCTTCTTTTTTAAAAGAAATTAATAGATTCCAGACCAAATGATAGTAATGCAATTGCTTTTTTTAACAGAGTTACGGGTAAAAAACTACAATATCAATACAAAGATTTCTTAAGTGATTTTAAAACCTGGGATCAAGTATCATACGCCAAACAGTGGTTTATCTTCCCAGAAAGCTCAGGCAAACGTTTATCGATAGATGAAATTTCACTTTCCAATGGTAAACTTTATACTATTGTGACCAACAAAGCAGGCAAAGGAAAGAAAGGAACCATAGTTGCCATTATTGCTGGAACTAAGGCTGATACTGTAATTTCTTTTATTGAAACAATTCCTCTCAAACTAAGCAATCAAGTAACAGAGATTATATTGGACATGGCAGCAAATATGGGATTAATAGCCAAGAAGTGTTTTCCAAATGCTAGTGGGGTAACCGACCGCTTTCATATTCAAAAAATCACCTTGAAAGCTTTACAGGAAATTAGAATCAAATACCGTTGGCAAGGAATCGACTGAGAAAATGAAGCTATTGAGAAAGCCAAGTAAACCACTAAGAAATTTGAGTCAAAAACCTTAACTAACGCAGATACTCTTAAGCAACTGCTAGTCCTAAGTCGTTATTTTCTACATAAAAACAAATCTAAATCGTCAGGAAGCCAAAGAGAACGATCTTCATTATTACTTGAATTATATCCCGATATTGATAAAGCATATTATTTAGCGCAAGATTTGAGAAATATTTTTGAAAAAACAACCGATAAAATTATTGGACTTTCAAGGTTAGCCAAATGGCATGAGAAAGTAAATCAGTCTGGGTTTAAGTCTTTCAATACAATCTCAAGATCTATAATGAATCAGTGCCAAACCATATTAAACTATTTTGATAACAGAAGCACAAATGCTTCGGCGCAATCTTTCAATGCTATAATAAAATTTTTTAGAGCAATTTAGAGATGTTAAAAACGTTGCGTTTTTCCTTTTTTAGACTAAATAATATTTATGCATAATTTTTATGGCTCAACAGGTTTTGGACTTGATCCAGTTAAGCCTTTAGTTTATACGAATGTAATTTTGTTTGTGAA
>NZ_FNVP01000011.1 GCF_900108015.1 Flavobacterium urumqiense
AGCCATAAAATGGAGTATTAAAATACTGTTGGTCTAGTAATTGCATTATTTTCAAGTTCTCTAAACTTTCCTGTTTTGCTTTATAATAAAGACCGCCACGATGAATTTCTAATAATCGACATTGTTTGACAATGCTCAATTTATTTTGGGTATCGACCATTTTCAATCGCTCACTGATCGATACTAACCCAGACTTTTTTTTAAAAAGTCATTCTCCAAAGTCAACTGACCGATTCGAGCATAGAGTTTCTCTGTTGGAATTTCATCTTTGGCAACGACCGTTTTTTCTGCAGAAAAAACCGCAGAAAGATTCCGTATGGCTTCCGCCTTCCACATTGAAATTTGATTGGGCAGCAACTCGTATTTTTTTGCTAATACCTCGATGGTATCTTTCTCTTTTAAGGCTTCCAAAACAACTTTGGCTTTGAAGTCTTTTCCGAAGGTTCTTCTTGTTCTTGACATATTAGTGCTAATTTAAGGTTTTTATTCCTATCTAAATTAGTTGGGATATATTGTCCGAATTTTGGGGGTCAGCATAAAACAAAATTTAAATAAATTATTTAAATAACCATTTGTGCAATAACTTTTCTAAATCAACTTGAATAATTGGTTTTGGCAAATAATCATTCATTCCAACTTTTAGACATTTTTCTTTGTCACCTGTCATAATTCCGGCTGTAATTGCAATTATTGGAATATCTTCAGAATCTTTTAATTTCCTGATTTCGTCAGTCGCTTCATATCCATTTTTATTAGGCATTTGAATATCCATTAAAATAATATCAGGCTTCTCTTTTTTATATTGCTCAACAGCTTCGTTGCCGTTTTTCGCTTCAAAAATAATACAATTTAAAATTATTTTTTTGATCAGCGTTTTTGCTAAAAGCATATTAATCTTATTATCCTCAACAATTAAAACCTTTTTGTTACTTAGGATTTCTGAGGAAGTAAGGGCAAAACTATCTTCTGCAAGAATTACTTCTAA
Organism: Flavobacterium urumqiense; assembly: GCF_900108015.1. Classification (GTDB taxonomy): domain Bacteria; phylum Bacteroidota; class Bacteroidia; order Flavobacteriales; family Flavobacteriaceae; genus Flavobacterium; species Flavobacterium urumqiense. The sequence continues at coordinate 986 of NZ_FNVP01000011.1, forward strand.
ATTTAAAATTTTTTTATGTTTAGATTTTTTAAATTTAATTTCAAAGAAAAAATCGCTACCATAACCGTACTTGCTGATTAATTGCAATTTACTATCCATTAGTGCTAACAACTGATTAGAAATAGCGAGGCCTAATCCTGTACCCCCAAATTTTCGATTTGTGGAATTATCTTCTTGTACGAAAGAATTAAATATTTTTTCAGTATTAATTACTCTAATTCCAATACCGGTATCTTTTACAGAAAATCTTAAATTTGATAAATTATTCGTTGAATTGGCTACCTCAGTGATATCCAGTCGTATTTCACCAAAATGGGTAAACTTTAATGCATTACTCAATAAGTTTACCAATATTTGTTTTAATCTGACAGAATCGCCTAGTATATATTGAGGTACTTTTCCATCAATATTTAGTAACAAATCTATCTTTTTTAAAGTGGCTTGGTATTTGAATAAATCAACAACTTGACGAGCCAATTTACGCAAATTAATTTCCTCAATATCTAATTCTAATTTTCCAGATTCAATTTTAGAAAAATCCAAAACATCATTTACGATATGCATAAGTGAAGTAGCCGATTCATTAATAGTGGTCATATATTCCGCTTGAATTTTTTTAAGATCGGATTTCATCAACAAATGGGTAAATCCAATAATTCCATTTAATGGAGTTCTAATTTCGTGACTCATATTTGCCAGAAAATCCGTCTTCGCTCTATTTGCAGCTTCCGCTTGTTCTTTGGATTTCAGTAATTCAATTTCTAATAATTTACGTGTTGTTATATTCATGAAACTAATCACAATTTCAGTAATAGCACCTTTTTTATCCAAAACAGGAAAGCCGTTGCATAATAACCAGATAACATTCTGTTTTAAGGGTCTGTTTACACCAATAGTTACGTTTTTAAAAGCTTTTTTATCAGCAATAATTTGGTTAACGGGGTATTTTTCAACAGGCATTGCCGTAAAATCTTCATTCAAAAAGGACCAGGCAGGATCAAAAGCTTTTTTCCCTTTCATTTTATCAACATCCAATCCAAACAATTCAGCTGCGATACTATTACTGATAATTATTGATGTATCAGTCGCATGAACAACAATACCAGCCTCAAGGTTATTCAATAATCCTCGATAGTGTTCTTCACTTTTAAACAATGCTAAATCATTTTTTTTAGATTCACTAATATCTCTGGAAAGACATATAAAATGAATTCCATGATCTTCACTTTCTTTCATAGGAGCAATAGAAAGTTCAAACCAACGTATTCCATTCGGCAATTCCAAGGTATATTGCCTTCCATTTGAAAATCCTTTTACTGAAGCTTCATGTAATGCCGACATAATTAAATTTGAGGCCGCAGCGGGTAGTACTTCGGTAAAGGTTTTTCCCAAAAATGCATCTGGAGGCATCGCGTAAAAATCATTATTGGGGGAATGATAATTATAAATATGACCTTCAGCATCTACTTCAAATAACATATCAGGTATTGCCTCAAATACACTTTCGAGTTTTTCATGCATTTTCAGCAAATCCTCTTCCGCTTTTTTTAGGTTCGTAACATCTAACATTGAACCAATAAAACGGATTGGTTTTCCTGATTCATCTCGTACAATTGCTGCACGTTCATAGAAAAAACCATAACTTCCATCTCTTTTTTGAAAACGAAATTCATCTGTCCAGAAAATTGAATTTCCTAAATAGGCCTCTTCAATATTTTTTATAACTCTTTCGCTATCCATTGGATGAAGTCTGGATCTCCAAATAATTTTGTATTCATCGATTGAAAAATCATCGTCATCATCATAGGTATTTATAAGCTCCTTAAACACTTTATTGTGCCAACTTTTACCGGTTATGAAATCCAACTCAAATATTGCATCGTTCGTAGCCAATGAAATCATTTCGAATCGATCGTTTGCAACTTTAGTTTTTTCTTCTGCTCTTTTACGCTCTGTAATATCTAGCATAGATCCAATGTAGCGAATTGGTTTTCCTGACTCATCTCTAATAATGGCGGCACGATCATAAAAATCACCGTACGTTCCATCCGCTTTTTGAAAACGAAATTCATCTGACCATGCTGTGGCAGACCCTCTGTATGTTTCCTCTAACTTTTTGATAACGCGATCTCTGTCGTCAGGATGAAGCTTAGATCTCCACATGGCTTTGGAATCACTTTTATTGCGCTCATTATGATTACCAAAATTAAAAAGTTCTACAAATGTTTTATTGTTCCAACTCCATCCAGTCCGTAAATCAACTTCATATATGGCGTCGTTTGTTGCAATGGAGATTCGCTCAAATCGCTCACTAGCAATTTTAATAATTTCTTCGGCTTTTTTTCGCTCAGTAAGATCAATTCCCATTCCTAAAAGGCATTTTTTGCCTTCGTACTCTAATACTAATGAATTAATATAATAGGGAATTTTGTTATTATTTTTGGTCAAAAATTCAACTTCAATACCGAGTGAATTTGTTTTAAAAACACTTTTTATTCTTAATTTAACTTTTTGTTTTTCTTTTTCATCATAGAAATCTAAAGGATGCATTTGAGCGATTTCATTATGATCGTATCCTGTAACTTCTTCAAAGTGCTTATTCCATTTTACAAATTTCCCTGATTTATCATAGAGATAAAAGACACCCGGCAAATTATTGATTATGGTTTCTGAAAGCTGTTTTTCTTTTAAAATTAAACTTTCAGTAATTTTACGCTCTGTAATATCTGTAACAGTCCCAATGTAACCTATCGTCTCATTTTTAGAATTTTTTTCAGGAATAGCTTGTCCCATAACCCAAGCAATCGATCCATCATCATGAACAAAACGATATTCTGACAAGGAAATTTCTTGCAGAAAAGTTGCTTTTTCCCAATCATTAAAAAGTAATTTTTTATCATCATTATGAACAGCAGCAAGCCAACCGTTTCCCAAAGCCTCCTCAAAAGATAAACCCGAAATTTGACACCAACGGGGATTAACATAGGTGGTGAACCCATTTATATCAGCACGAAAAATTCCTACCGGAGATACTTCCGTAAGCGTATGATATCGCTCTTGACTTTCCAAAACGGCCTCCTCTGCCTTTTTGCGTAAAGCTTCTTTTTCAAAATTCTCTAACGCAAAAGCTACATCACTTGTTGCTTCTTCTAACAGTGCAATTTCTTCGGAATCAAAAAAGTTTTTTTCACTGGCATAAAAAGAAAAAATTCCAATAACCTTTCCGAACTTTTTTATTGGCACCGCAATTAACGAAAAGTAACCTCGTTCTAAAGCTTCTTTTTTCCAAAGCAACATCATTGGGTCATTCTCAATATCATTACATACCACATATCTGGCTTCCCTAACGGCAATCCCACAAGGACCTTTACCCTGCGAAACATCTTCTGTTGAAATCATTTTTATTTTAGCAAGATACCCCCTATCTTCGCCTACAATCATTCTTGGAACTACTTTTTTAGTATTTTCATCTACTAAGCCAATCCAAGCTAACTTAAATTTCCCTAATTCAACCGCTATTGTACAGGCCTCTTTAAAAAGAATTTGTTCATCAGTTGTACGAACAATCATTTGGTTTATCTGGCTAATAAATAAATAGAGTCGATTTGCTTTAATAAGTTTTTTTTCGGCCACAACCCTTTCGGTGATATCGGTAATTATTCCGTGACAAATTACAGTTCCTTCTGATTCTACTTCTGGTAAAGAATTAACATCATGCCAGACCAATCCTTTTATTGGATGCAGATAACGGTATTGAACTTTAAGTGGAACTAATTTAGATTTCGTTATTTTAATACTTTCCATCACATGACCAATATCATCTTGATGAATCAATGCGAAAATGGCATTTGAATCATTTTTAATGTCTTCATAAGTGAAACCGTAAATTTCTTCAATCGCATCACTAGCATAAGGATAACTCAATGAGTCGTCTTTATTTTGACGCATGGAATAAATTAAACCAGGTGAAGTAGCGGCAATTTTAATAAACTTATCTCTTTCTTCTCTTAAGATTTCAATGGCTTCTTTTTGTTCAGTGACCTCTCTTAAATTAGAAACAATGCCATTCACGCTGCTATTATCCAATAGGTTATTTATAACGCCTTCCAGCCAAATATAATGCCCTCTTTTATGTTGGACCCGAAATAAAACTGGATTTGGAACTTCAGGATTTTCAAATGTTTTTTGAATTGCCTTATCAATGTAATCTATATAATCTGGATGAAAATAGTCTTTATTAGAAATTTTTTTTAATTCTTCATTTGAATATCCGGTTATTCGCAACGAAGAGGGACTTCGAAATAAAGTCTTTAAATTTTTATCAAGTACACTAATAATTCCTTCATTGTTTTCAACTAATGCTCGAAAACGTTTTTCGCTTTGTTCAATTTTTTCCTCAGATCGCTTCTTATCTGATATATCCCTGAAAAAAATTGATAATCCATCATAAGAAGGGTAAATATGGTTTTCAAACCATCTGTCATTTGGTGCATAATACTCTTCTAAATTAATATATTGCTGCGTTTCTATTGCATGATAATATGCTTCAAAGAACGGGTGATTCACCTTCTCTGGAAATTCAGTCCAAATGTGTTTCCCTATCATTTCCTCCGGTTTTCGATTAAAAATCTCACCCGCTTTTTTATTCATGTACGTATAACACCAATTATTGTCCAATGCTACAAAAGCATCGGAGATGCGATCAAAGGTTTTGGTAAGTAAATCTTTTGTTTTTTTACTTTCTGTTATATCTTTTACAAATCCTAGAAAACGATTCTCGGAAAGTTGCACAGCCTCAACAGACCACCATTTAATCTCTCCATTTTTATGAATTGCTTTGATTTGTTTTTTTGCTATTCCATTATCTAAAAGATTCTGGAACTCTTTGAAATAATCTTCAACAGAATCTAACGTTGATAAATCCCCAAACTTCATTGTTAAGAGCTCCTCTTTTGAATATCCCGTCAATATAGTTGCACCGTGGTTAGCTTCTAAATAATTTCCTTTTTCATCCAAGACAAAAACTCCATCCGGTGCACATTCAATATAATTTTTAAATTTAGTATTACTTTCTTCATCAATCGCTTTTAGTCTATAATCAACTACTGCTTGCTCTTTCGCTTTAACCGCTACTTCAATTTGTTTTTTTAAAGTAAAATCTTGCGTATTACCCCTAATACCAAATACAATTCCATTATCATCTATTAGCGGAAAAATAGTTTGGTTCAACCACTTTACTTTTTTATTAAAAAAAGTGGCACTTTGTTCTATTTCAAAAGGTTTTTTATCAATGATTAATTGCGTTATTTTATTTTGAAATAACGTTTTATCTTCTTTAATAAAATTATTTAAATATTCTTGGAATAAATTTTGATATTTCTTTTTTTCAATTTCAAAAATAGCATACAATTCATTAGACCAAATTATTTCTTTTGTTCTAAAATTGAATTCCCAAGTGCCCATTTTTGCATTTTTTTGCACAAGGTTTACTAATTTTTTACTTTTAATTAATTTTTCTTGGGTATTTATTGTCTCTGAAACATCTCTTCCAATTGCATAAATATTTTCGGAAGACATACTGTTTGCAGTCCATTGAATAGTTACAAATTCACCATTCTTTTTTAGGAATCTATTCTCATAACTTATTGAATTCTGTCCCTGTGATAACCGCGCAATTTCCTGCGTGGTTTTATCGAAATCTTCTGTATGAATAAAGAAATTGAGTGGTGTAGTAAGTAATTCCTTTTCAGAGTAACCGAATTTTTTTATAAACTCTGGGTTTATTTCTTTGAAATAGCCATCAGTGCTTATTGTACACAACAGATCATTTGACTCCTTAATAAAAAACTTAAAACTAGCGAATGCCTCTTCTTTTTTTTGTAATCGAATTATTTCTAATTCTTGTTTTTCTGTTTTTTTGAGTAATTCATCATACGTTGGTTTAGCCTTATTTATACTCATAAAATTGTCAATAAATTTGTTGTACACGCTAAATATAATAAAATAAAACAAGAAATTGAATTAGGTGCATTATTATAAAAAAACATTTAAATCTTCAATATTATTCAACTGTGACTTTTGTTACTGTGTAAGGATTTATCACCTAATATCTTTGCTGTATTAATTAAAGAAAAATTATGAAGAAAATAAATTTAATACTGATCTTAGGAGCATTTTTGATTTCTACTTTAGGATTTGGTCAAGACACGTTGACTATTTCTAAAAAGGATATTTGGAAAAAGGCTTCTGATAAAAACCTGCTTATCAAAATAGCTAATCAGGACTTCAAATCGGCACAAGCAGATTACAGACAATCTAATTCGTTATTCCTACCAAGTATTTCGGCATCGCATACAGCTATTTCAACAACAAATCCTTTGATGGCTTTTGGTTCCAAATTGAATCAGGAAATTTTAACGCAATCGGATTTTAATCCAGACTTATTGAATAATCCAGCAAGAACGAAAAATTTCGCTACTAAAATTGAAATTTTACAACCGTTAATCAACGTAGATGGATATTACGGAAGACAAGCTGCAAAAGCAAAAATGCAGGCTTTTCAACTGCAAACGGAGCGCACCAAAGAATATTTGGAACTGGAAGTCAGTAAAGCTTTCATGGAATTGCAATTGGGTTATAAATCGGAAAAAGTTCTGGAAAAAGCCAATACGACTGCTACAGCCAATTTGAAATTGATAGAGAACTATTTTAAGCAAGGAATTCTTCAAAAAACAGATTTGCTTTCGGTTCAGGTTCGTGTAAATGAAATTAAAAATCACTTGCAATACGCCAAAAGTAATGTGCAAAACGCTTCGGATTATTTGGGGTTTCTTTTAAATGAAGATACAGCAAATAAAGTATATAAACCGATTGAAGAATTGGAAAATGCAATTGTTATTGAAACGTTCAACACGACACTTTCCAGTAATAGAAAAGACATTCAAGCAATAGATAAATCATCTGAAGCTTATGCAAAAATGGTACAATCAAGCAAAATGAATTTCTTACCAAGGTTAAATGCTTTTGGAAGTTATGAATTGTATGATAATAAACTTTTTGGAACCAATGCCAAAGGATATTTGATCGGAGCGCAATTGTCATTGAATGTTTTTGACGGTTATAAATCAATTGGAAAAATGGAGAAAGCGAAAGCGGATTTCCAAAAATCAGAAATGGAAAACCAACAATATAAATCCAAAAGCCAATTGGAATTAAGCAAAACCAACCGCCAGTTAAAAGATGCTGAAAACAAAGTAAATCTTTCCAAATTAGCATTAGAACAATCACAAGAAGCTTACAGAATCCGAAGCAATCGTTTTACGCAAGGACTGGAAAAAACGACTGATTTATTGCAAGCAGAAACCCAAATGTCTCAGAAAGAACTAGAATTCCTGCAAGCTGTTTTCGAATATAATTTTACTCAAGAATATTTACAATTTTTAACTAAATAAACACATGAAAAAAATATTTATCCCAATACTGACTGTAGCCCTGATCCTTTTAACTTCCTGTAACGGAGAAAAGAAAGAGGCTCCTGCCAAAGAACTTGCCATTGCCGTGAAAGTAAGCGGGATTTCGTCCAATGACAACAGTCCATTTGTAACGGCAAGCGGAAAAATTGAAGCCGAAAACAGTGCCAATCTCAGCACTAGAATGATGGGGTATGTCACCAAAATTCATGTACAGGTAGGACAAAAAGTAGGTGCCGGACAATTATTAGTCAGCATCAACAATACTGATTTGCAAGCCAAAAAAGCACAAGTCGATGCCAGTATTCATCAAGCGACTGCTGGTTACAGCAACGCTAAAAAAGATTACAATCGTTTTGTAAATTTATTCAAACAACAAAGTGCCTCTCAAAAAGAACTCGACGATATTACAGCACGTTACGAAATGGCGAAAGCAGGATTGGAAGGAGCCAGACAAATGCGAAACGAGATTTTAGCTCAGTTTTCGTATTCGAATATTACAGCTCCGTTCTCGGGAGTGGTGACCAATACTTTCGTAAAAGAAGGTGATATGGCGAATCCCGGAATGCCTCTAGTAAGTTTGGAAGGCGCTTCAAAATTACAAGTAACGGCGATGGTTTCTGAAAATGATATTGTAAGTATAAAAAAAGGAATGACTGTCAATGTTTTGGTAAAATCATCTAATGTCACACTGACCGGAAAAGTTAGCGAAGTGAGTATTTCGGCTGCGAATACTGGAGGCCAATATTTGGTGAAGGTAAATTTAGATAAAACAGATGCATCAGTTTTATCAGGAATGTTTGTAAATGTGCAATTTCCTGTTGCAAACAAAACTCAAACGGTTGAAACTAATAGAATTTTAGTGCCCGAAAATGCTTTGGTAAAACAAGGACAACTAAGCGGGATCTACACGATTGCAACTGGAAACATTGCCATTTTAAGATGGTTACGAATTGGGAAAACGTTTGGCAATCAAGTAGAAGTTTTATCTGGTTTATCCGCTAATGAGCAATACATTGTTTCAGCAGATGGAAAGTTGTATAACGGAGCTTTGGTTCGTGTTCAGTAATAAAGTTTAAGGTTTAAGGTTTAAACCAAAAAACTGAAAATCTATAAAATAAATGTCATTGTTAATTCCGCGTGAGGGATTGAGGCGGCATCCTTTTGTAAAGCGCAGCGGAACAAAAGATACAGCCGAAAGCCCGACCCGACCTTTTTGGGAGGGTCACGCCCAAATAAATAAAAGAAAATGCAAGAAGGTATTTCAGGTAAAATAGCCCAATTTTTTATTAACTCAAAACTGACCATTTTGCTGATGGTGGGTTTGATGATTATTGGAGTTTATAGTTCGTTTCTGATTCCGAGGGAAGAAGAACCGCAGATTAATGTTCCGATGGCCGATGTAATGGTGGGTTATCCGGGAGCGAGTCCTACTGAGGTGGAAAGTCGTGTGGCCAAACCATTGGAGAAAATTATTTCGAATATTAAAGGAGTGGAACACGTGCATACGATGGCGATGAACGGTCAGGCGATGCTGATTGTGCAGTTTTATGTAGGTCAGGATGTGGAGCGTTCATATGTTAAATTGTACGACGAATTAGCGAAACACGAAGATATGTTTCCGAAAGGAGTATATAAACCGATGGTGAAAACACGTTCTATTGATGATGTTCCTATGTTGGGAATTACGCTTTGGAGTGCTAAACAAGATAATTTTCAGCTGCGCCAAATAACCGAAGAAGTAACATCGGAGATTGAAAAAATAAAAGATGTGGCGATTACCAAAGAAATTGGTGGCAGCAATCGCGAACTGAAAATAATTCTCGACAAGGATAAAATGGCCGAAAATGGCGTGGATGCTTTGGGAATTATGCAAATGATACAAGCCAATAACGGAAGTTCACAATCAGGGAGTTTTGTACAAAATGACCAGGAATATTTGATTACTACAGGTCAGTTTTTATCGAATGCCGAAGATGTAGAAAATTTAGTGGTTGGTGTAAATAAAAACATGCCAGTATATCTGAAACAAGTGGCGAAAGTGCAAGACGGACCGGCTACGCCCAGAAGTTATGTGTCTTTTGGCTATGGCAAAGCCAATGAAAAATTCAAAACGGCAAAATCAGAATATCCTGCCGTCACTATATCAGTTGGTAAAGTTAAAGGGGCAGATGCAATGAAAATTTCGGAGAAAATAATTGCGAAAGTAGAACAGCTAAAGAAAAATTTAATCCCGACTGATGTTCATGTTGAAATCACCCGTAATTATGGGGAAACAGCCTCGGATAAAGTAGGCGAATTATTGTTGCATTTGGGAGTGGCGATAGTAGCAGTAACTATTTTGGTGATGTTAGCCATGGGATGGCGCGGTGGATTGGTCGTGTTTTTCTCGGTTCCATTGACATTTGCACTTACCTTGTTTGCTTATTATTTATTGGACTATACGTTGAATAGGATTACCCTTTTCGCTTTGGTTTTTGTTGTGGGAATTGTGGTCGATGACAGCATTATCATTGCCGAAAACATGCATCGACACTTCAAGATGAAGCGACTGCCCTTTAAACAAGCGGCTATTTATGCGATAAATGAGGTGGGAAATCCAACGATTTTAGCAACATTTACTGTTATTGCGGCTATTTTGCCAATGGCTTTCGTATCCGGAATGATGGGACCATATATGAGTCCGATGCCAATTGGTGCTTCGATTGCAATGATTTTGTCTTTGTTTGTGGCTTTGACTGTAACGCCTTATTTGGGATATCATTTGCTTCAGGAAAAAGACGATCAAAAACACAAAGAATCTGAAGGATTAGAAACCAGTCGTATTTATAAATTGTACAACAAACTGGAACGACCATTCTTAGAAAGCAGTACAAAAAGAAGAATACTACTTGCCGTTACTGTTGTGTTATTGTTTGGTTCTGTTTTGATGTTTTTCACGAAATCAGTAGTGGTAAAAATGTTGCCCTTTGATAACAAAAATGAATTTCAAGTCGTGATTGACATGCCCGAAGGAACAACATTGGAGCGAACTGCAGCGGTTACCAAAGAAATTGCTCAGTATTTATCCACCAGAGCAGAAGTAGTCAATTATCAGAATTATATTGGAACCTCTGCTCCTATTACATTCAACGGATTGGTACGTCATTATGATTTGCGTGGCGGAAGCAACATGGCGGACATTCAGGTGAATTTATTGCACAAAGAAAACCGTGATATACAAAGTCATGCAATTGCCAAAGCGATGCGTCCTGCCATCCAGAAAATTGCTAAGAAATATGGCGCAAACGTGAAATTAATTGAAGTACCACCAGGACCGCCTGTATTGTCAACCTTGGTTGCTGAGATTTATGGTCCAAATTATAAAGACCAGATAAAAGTAGCCCAACAGGTGAAAACTATTTTGGAAACTACTTCGGATGTTGTGGATATTGACTGGATGGTTGAAGACAATCAAACGGAGTATAAACTAGAAGTGGATAAAGAAAAAGCGATGCTGAATGGAATTGCTCCGCAGCAAGTGGTTGGGAATTTGACGTATTTACTCAAAGAATATCCAATTTCTAATTTGTATGATGAAAATTCGAATGATAATGTGGGAATTGTTCTTTCGCTTGACGATAAAGACAAAACGAGTTTACAGGACATTCAAAACCTAAAAATTAAAGGAAGCCAGGGAAATATGATTCCCGTAAGTGATTTGGTAAAAGTAAAAACGGATACATTACAAAAAACCATTTACAGAAAAGACCAGAAACGTGTGGTTTATGTAACAGCTGATATGGCTGGAGCATTAGAAAGTCCGGTATATGCGATTTTAGGAATGAGTGAAAAATTGACTAAAATGAAAGTCCCAAAAGGATACAAAGTCAATGAATTGTACATGGAGCAACCCACGGATGAAAGTGATTTTACTGTAAAATGGGATGGGGAATGGCAAATTACTTTGGAAGTATTCCGTGATTTAGGAGTTGCCTTTATGGTGGCCATCGTAATCATTTATATGTTGATTGTGGGCTGGTTCCAAAACTTTAAAACACCAATTGTGATGATGCTCGCTATTCCGCTATCCTTAATCGGGATTGTGTTTGGTCACTGGTTGTTAGGTGCTTATTTTACAGCTACTTCTTTCATTGGAATGATTGCATTAGCTGGTGTTATGGTAAGAAACTCGGTTTTACTGATTGACTTTATAGAAATCCGACTGAATGATGGTGTCGCATTAAAACAAGCGATAATCGAGGCTGGAGCTGTGAGAACCTCTCCTATTCTATTGACAACTGGTGCGGTGGTTATTGGAGCTTCCATCATATTATTTGATCCTTTGTTTCAGGGATTGGCTATTTCCTTGGTGTTTGGAGCAATAGTTTCCACTATTCTAACATTGATTGTGGTACCATTGATTTATTATATAACGGAGAGAAAGAAATGGGAAAAATAAAAAATGGTGCAACGTTTAAGGTTTAAAGTTGTAAAATCGGAACCTTAAATTTAAAAATTTTAAACAAAAAACAAACATGAAACTACTGATTATTACCGCAGTCATATCATTTGAAAAAGACATCAAACAAATGCTGAAACAAGCCCATGTAAAAACCTTCACCTACAAAGAAGTTAAAGGCTTTAATGATATTTCTGAAGAAGCAATTGAAAGCAATTGGTTTTCAACAGAATTAAATGAAACTGAATCGATATTATTTTATGCTTTCGTAAAAAAAGAGAATATAAATGCACTATTTGATTTGTTTACTGAATTCAATGAAAAGCTAAAAACGTCATCCAAAATACATGTTGCCGTTCTAAATATCGAAAAATCAAATTAAAATAAAGAATTATGAAAAACAGAATTGTAAGAGCCGTAGCCGGCAGTTTTATATTAATCAGTTTACTTTTGGCAATCTATGTCAACCAAAATTGGTTATGGTTTACCGCTTTTGTAGGAGCCAATTTATTACAGTCTTCTATTACCAAATGGTGTTTGATGGAACAAATACTCAATAAGTTGGGGGTAAAAGATTAATAATACACTTTAAATTTAAAATATAGAAAAACCGAAATGTAAGTTTCGGTTTTTCTGTATATAAATAATTTTTTTTTAATGGGAACCAAATCAAACTGCATTTATAATTCTGTTTCACGATTCCAGAAACGGTGATTTCCCATAGCATCTATAAATTCTTTTGTAAAATTTTTATCGTTAGTTTTTGAATTAATAATAATTCCATATTCTTCATTTTTATCTACTTTATCATCGATATGGGTTTTACCCAATATTTCAATTTCATCAGCACCTATGACTTTGCAATGCTTGTAAGCTTCATTGATAAATTCGATAGCTTCAACATTGGAATTTAAAAAACCAGCATTTTTTCCGCCGGGAATATATACAGCATCAAATAAAACAGAAGCGGCAATTAAGAAACTCTGATCAACCGCAAGTTCATTCCCTTCGCTAGTTTTTATAGTCCCTAAATGCGGTGCTATAATTTTTGCAGTGGCGCCCGCTTTTTCTAATGCGGTTTTCATTGCATTAATTGATGCTTGATGAACTCCTTCTGAGCATAAAAACGCCACTTGTCTTGTCGCAATTGTTTTAGACAATGTTTTGTTTTTAATCATACTCAATGCATCCGATGATTTCACACTTTGGGTAACTTTTTTTGGCTCATATTTTTGTTTGTCAGCATTCGCTCCAACACCATGATTTATTGGTTTCTCCGGGCTGCTCGGAACTTTAAGTCCCAGGCCTTGGGCAACTTTATCAGCTAATGTTTCATCAATTTGCGATAATAAACCTAACATTCGGGTTTTTATGGCAATGGTTTCTAATTTGCCCAGTTCAAAACGCAATGCTTTTATGATATGATTTTTTTCAACTTGCGTTTGGCTGTTAAAGAACAAGGTTGCCTGGCTAAAATGATCCGAAAAACTCTCGCTGCGGTCCCGTACTTTGTGAGCATCAATCCTTTCGTTGAAACTGGTAAAACCACCTTCATCAATTTTTGCCTGAAAAGGACAACCTCCACCAAGAGAATTGGGGTGATAGCTTACCCGACCTACATTAATTTCCTGACGCATGTGACCATCACGCTGATTATTGAACATAGGTGCAATAGTTCTGTTGATAGGAATTTCATGAAAATTAGGGCTTCCTAAACGTGATAATTGGGTATCGGTATAAGAAAATAAACGGCCTTGTAATAAAGGATCGTTTGTAAAATCGATTCCTGGCACAATATGACCCGGGTGAAAAGCGACTTGCTCCGTTTCTGCAAAAAAGTTGTCTGGATTGCGGTTGAGGACCATTTTTCCAATTAGGGTAACCGGAACTAATTCTTCAGGAACTATTTTAGTTGGGTCTAATAAATCAAATTCGAATTTATGTTCATCGGCTTCGGGAATAATTTGAACGCCTAATTCCCATTCCGGATAATTTCCATTTTCGATGGCTTCCCATAAATCCTGACGATGAAAATCCGAATTTTTTCCAGATATTCTTTGGGCTTCATCCCAAACTACGGCATGCGTTCCTAATTTTGGTTTCCAATGAAATTTCACAAAATGGGATTCATTTTTGGCATTTATAAAACGAAAAGTATGCACACCAAAACCTTCCATCATGCGCAAACTTCTTGGGATTGCCCGGTCTGACATTACCCACATAATAGTATGCATGGTTTCTGGCATCAAGGAAATAAAATCCCAAAAAGTATCGTGAGCAGAAGCCGCTTGTGGCATTTCGTTATTCGGTTCCGGTTTTACGGCATGAATTAAATCTGGGAATTTTATGGCATCCTGAATAAAAAACACAGGCACATTATTTCCAACTAGATCATAATTGCCTTGCTCTGTATAAAATTTAACTGCAAATCCTCTGATATCACGTGCTAAATCCGTAGAACCTCTTGATCCTGCAACAGTTGAAAAACGGGCGAAAACGGGCGTTTTAAGACTAGGATCCTGAAGGAATTCTGCTTTAGTATATTTCTCCATAGACTCATAAACCTGAAAATAACCATGCGCAGCTGAACCTCTTGCATGCACAATTCTTTCCGGAATTCTTTCATGATCAAAATGGGTTATTTTTTCTCTTAAGATAAAATCTTCCAATAACGAAGGTCCGCGTTCGCCTGCTTTAAGGGAATTAGTATCATCATTGATTTTTAAACCTTGGTCGGTTGTCATAAACTGATTAGTACCATCGGATTTATTTAATTTCAAATCCTGCTGTTTCTGATTTTCAGAATCATCTACGTTTTTTTTGGTGTTTTTCATTTTAATAGTTTATTGGTTTTTACACTTTCTAACTTTCAATAAATTTACATATAAAAGATAAAAAAAAATTACATAATTCTATTTTAAATTTATAACATTATTGAAATTTAAAATTGTAATAGTTTTATTTACAATAACTTATGTTTTTTATTTAGATTTTAAAATCCTTTTCTCAAGGAAAATTTAATGCCGAAAATAGTACTGCACTTCACAATAGAAATTACTTTGGCAACAAATGTTTTTAGATAAGAAATGAACTAAAAAACTGTGTCAATTTCATCGCATTGACTACCTCAGCAGTATTATTAAAATAGAAATAAACCTCTTTAATTATTTTGCATTTTTAATTAATATGAAATTACTATTTTTTAAGAAGATGTTGCATTTTATTATGGAATCAATTCCTTAGTTAATAAAAAGTAGACGGTTTTACCCGCTTTATTTAGCCGCATTTTCGTCTCAACATTCTGAAAAAATTCACTTATTTAGAAGTACTATTTTTTTTGAATTTAAAATCCCTGTTTTTACTTCCAAAATATTTACGATATCTATTATGACTTTTGTTATATGAACAGATTCGTACTTTGTAACCTGAATACTGGAATCTCAAAAATAAATCTAATTTTATATTTGTAACTAACAGTCAAGGAGCTGATTTACAGATTTAAAGCCTGAAAATTTAAATACTTTACAGTTTTACAAAGTTATTTTTTTGTTAAAACATATAACATTTGTATATACAAATAAAAAACATGTTACATTTGTATCGACAAATGAGATACGTAAAGGCATGAAAATTGAAGATGAAATAAAAAGTACGATTGCATTGGACATTTCAAAAAAAATTATTTTGAATGTTTTGTATACACAAAATGTAATTATTGATAATTTTAATGATATACTGAAACCGTATGATATATCTGGCGAACAATATAATGTTTTACGAATATTGAGAGGTCAGAAAGGCAGTCCTGCAAATATGTTTGTTATTCAAGAACGTATGTTGGCAAGAACGAGTAATACTACTCGATTGGTAGATAAATTATTACTAAAAAATCTTGTTACCAGAAATGTTTGCCCTGAAAACAGAAGAAAAATTGAAGTTTTAATTACACAAAAAGGCTTAGATGTTCTCAACGAATTAGATCCTAAAGTAATTGAACACGAAGAATTTTTTTCTAACAATTTGAGTTCACAAGAAGCTGAACAATTAAATAGTTTATTAGAAAAATACAGAAATAAATAACGATCATTATGAGTACATTTTTAGAACACCAAAACTGGCGTTACGCCACCAAAAAATTCGATACAACAAAAAAAATAACAACTGAAGATTTAACTGTATTAAAAGAAGCAATTCGTTTAAGTACCTCTTCCTACGGTTTACAGCCTTATAAAATTATTATTGTTGAAAATCCAGAATTAAGAGCGCAATTGCAGCCAGCGGCTTGGGGACAATCTCAAATTGTTGAGGCTTCTCACCTAATTATTTTTGCAAATGAAACTAACATTGGTGATGAAGCAATTGACAGTTTTTTGAAAAACGTAAGTGAAACAAGAAACACACCTGTTGAAGCATTGTCTGGTTATGGTGACTTTATGAAATCTAAAATTTCAACATTGCCTGCAGAAGAAAAAAATATTTGGACAGCTAAACAAACCTACTTAGCTTTGGGGAACTTGATGAATGCAGCCGCCGAACTGAAAATTGACGTTACTCCGATGGAAGGTTTTCTTCCCGCTCAAGTTAATGAAATTTTAGGATTAGACGAATTAGGTCTTAATGCTTGTCTAATAGCAACTTTAGGTTACAGGCATGCAGAAGATGCTACACAACATTACAAAAAAGTTAGAAAATCGAACGAAGACTTATTTATTACATTATAATTACTAATTCAAAATCAAATATTAATCCATTATCAAAATAAAAAAAATGAAAAATTTAAAATCAATTGCATTAGCATTAGTGGTAGTTTTATCAACTTTATCAGTAACAGCTCAAACGAAAAAAGTAGATGCTGCAAACAGTTCAATAAATTGGATTGGAAAAAAAGTAACAGGACAACATAATGGAACTGTTGACCTTAAATCAGGTACATTAGTTTTTAAAGGAAAAAAATTAGCAGGCGGAACTTTTGTTGTTGATATGACTTCATTAACTTCTACAGACCTTAAAGGGGAATACCAAGGAAAATTAAACGGTCACTTGAAATCAGAAGATTTTTTTGGAACTGAAAAATTCCCAACAGCAACATTAGTTTTCAAAAAAGTAACGGTAAAAGCTCCAAATGTTTACACTGTAACTGGTAATTTAACAATAAAAGGAATAACAAACCCTATTACTTTTGATCTTGCAACAACAAAAAATACTGCTGCAACTACATTTAAAGTGGATAGAACAAAATACGATATCAAATATAATTCTGCAAGTATCTTTAGTACTATTGGAGACAAAGCAATTTCTGATGATTTTGAATTAGCAGTAGCAATGAAATTCTAATATTTTTTTAAAAAAAATTTATGAAACCCCATCAAGAGATTGTTGGGGTTATTTTTTTAAAAAATTTATTTAACAAAAAAGAGCTAAATCAAATGTTTTTTTCGTTTTTTATATTTGAATAATCAAATTACATTTATATCTTTGTAGTAATGAAAACAATTACAAACAATACTTGGTGGTGGAACAATTTACGTCAGACGTCGTGAACAAAGCTTCCATAGTATTACTAACTATAAATATAAAAGGCTTGTCATCACGACAGGCCTTTTTTTTTGTGCCCATTTTATCACTATCACACAATACTAAAATATATATAAATTGAAGCCTTTTAAACTAAACACAAATTATAAGCAAATACTTGCCGATACCATTACTCCGGTGAGTGTATATCTCAAAATTCGCGATAAATTTCCTAATAGCTTATTGCTGGAAAGCAGTGATTATCATGGAAGTGACAACAGTTTTTCTTACATTTGTTGCAATCCGATTGCTTCTATAAAAATAGAAAATGAAATTATTCATAAAATATTCCCTGATGGAAGTTTTGAGAAAATTACAATTGATTCGACTACTGATATTCCAGCAGTTATTCAAGAGTTTTCGAGTCAATTTAAATCGGAGAAAAATGATTTCAAGTTTATCAATAATGGTTTATTTGGCTATATTTCCTATGATGCCGTTCGTTATTTTGAAACAGTAACTATTACTAAAAAAGACAATAGTATTTCTATTCCTGATGTTTATTATGCCGTTTACCAAAATATAATAGCCATCAATCATTTTAAAAATCAAGCGTATATCTTTTGTCATAGTTTAGATGGAAGAAACAACATTTCGGAAATTGAGCAGTTATTGCAATCAAGAAATATTGCTTCCTATAAATTCTCTAAAAAAGGAGACGGTTTTTCTAATTTGACAGATGACCAATTCATGCATAATGTGGCTTTAGCCAAAAAACATTGTTTCCGTGGTGATGTGTTTCAATTAGTTTTATCCAGAAGGTTTACCCAAGGTTTTAAAGGGGATGAATTTAATGTTTATAGAGCATTGCGAAGCATCAATCCTTCACCCTATTTATTCTTTTTTGATTATGGTGATTTTAAAATATTTGGTTCTTCGCCAGAAGCACAAATTATTGTAAAAGATCGTAAAGCTGAAATTCATCCTATAGCAGGAACTTTCAAAAGAACGGGCGATGACGAAAAAGATGCCGTTCTTGCCAAAGAATTAGCAATTGATAAAAAAGAGAACAGTGAGCATGTAATGTTGGTGGATTTAGCCAGAAATGATTTGAGTAGAAACGGACATAATGTAAATGTCGAAAAATATAGGGAAGTTCAATTTTTCTCGCATGTTATTCACTTGGTTTCTAAAGTAACGGGACATTTACATGAAAATGCAACAACGATGCAAGTGGTAGCCGATACTTTTCCTGCGGGAACATTAAGCGGCGCTCCCAAGCACAGAGCGATGCAACTGATTGAAGAATACGAAAAAACAAACCGTAGTTTTTACGGTGGAGCCATTGGTTTTATGGATTTTGAAGGCAATTTTAATCACGCTATTATGATTCGTACTTTTCTAAGTAAAAATCATCATTTACACTCTCAAGCTGGAGCAGGAATTGTTGCCGGCTCCGATGAAGAAAGCGAAATGCAGGAAGTCTATAATAAATTGAGAGCCTTGAATGCGGCTTTGGATTTAGCGGAAACAATATAAAATAATTTAAAAATTCAATAATTTTAGAATTTAAAGATTGCTGAAACGTTAGAATTTTTCAATCTTTAAATCTTTCAATTTTTCAATAATAAAAATGAAAAAAATACTAGTCATAGACAATTACGATAGTTTCACTTATAATTTAGTGCATTATCTCGAAGATTTAAATTGCGAAGTAACCGTTTACAGAAACGACGAATTTGATATTGATGAAATAGCTACATTTGATAAAATACTACTTTCTCCCGGACCTGGTATCCCTGATGAAGCAGGATTATTGAAAGATATAATTAGAAAATATGGTCCAACCAAAAGTATTTTTGGTGTTTGTTTGGGTCAACAAGCAATTGGCGAAGTTTACGGAGGAACACTTTCGAATTTAGATAAAGTATATCATGGTGTCGCAACGATAGTAAAAACAGTAGTAGATGACGAGCTTTTATTTGAAGGATTAGGAAATGAATTTGAAGTAGGACGTTATCATTCTTGGGTGGTTGACACCAATTTACCAGATGTTCTGGAAGCTACTTCATTCGACGAAAATGGACAAGTAATGTCGTTGCGTCACAAAACGTATGATGTTCGTGGTGTACAGTTCCACCCTGAAAGTGTTTTGACTCCGAATGGGAAAAAGATATTAGAAAACTGGATTAAATCTTAGTAGTCAGTGTTCAGTCGCAGTAATCAGTCGACTAAATTTAATTAACATTATTCAATACCAAATTTTGCGTCTTTGAGCCTTTGTGGCAAAAACAACCTAAAAAATGAAAAACATATTAAACAGATTAATTAATCACGAAATACTTTCGCAAGAAGAAGCAAAAAATGTATTGGTAAATATCTCTAACGGGAGTTATAACACTAGTCAGATTGCTTCATTTCTTACCGTATACATGATGCGAAGCGTTAGTATAGAAGAACTTTCTGGATTTCGGGAAGCGTTATTGGACTTGTGCATCCGAGTGGATTTATCCGCTTACAATACTATCGATTTATGTGGAACAGGCGGTGATGGAAAAGACACTTTCAATATTTCAACCTTGGCTTCATTTGTGGCTGCGGGAGCAGGAATAAAAGTAGCAAAACACGGAAATTACGGCGTTTCTTCTATTTCGGGTTCCAGTAATGTGATGGAGAAATTAGGAATCAAATTCAGCAATGACAATGATTTTCTGGAGAAATGTATCGATAAAGCAGGAATTTGTGTTTTACATGCGCCCTTATTTCATCCAGCCATGAAAAATGTAGGACCAATTAGAAAAGAATTGGCTGTAAAAACATTCTTCAATATGTTGGGACCAATGGTAAATCCTTCGTTTCCCAAAAACCAATTGGTAGGTGTTTTCAATTTGGAATTAGCCAGAATGTATGCGTATCTGTATCAAAATACAGCTGTGAATTTCACCATCTTACATTCGATTGACGGCTATGATGAAGTTTCCTTGACAGGACCTACAAAAACAATTACTAGTTCTATGGAAGGAATGCTAAATCCAGAAGATTTTGGTGTTCGTCTTTTGCTGCAAAGCGAAATAGAAGGTGGAACTACTATTGACGAATCCTCTCAAATGTTTACCAATATCATTTCTGGAAAAGGTACTGAAGCCCAAAATAATGTGGTTTGTGCCAATGCGGCCATGGCCATTGCAACGGTTACAAAATGTTCTCCTTTAGAAGGATTTCAAATAGCAAAGGAAAGTTTATTATCCGGAAAAGGACTTGTAGCTTTGAAGAAATTACAGAATATGTAAGCCCCCCAACCCCCGAAGGGAGAGTTAAAAAATAACAAAAAAGTATAATAAAGAACTCAATGAGGTCCAACAGTTCCCCCTTCGGGGGTTAGGGGGCTAATTAAAAATGAACATCCTAGATAAAATTATAGTTGACAAAAAAAGAGAAGTAATTCTCAAGAAATCTATCATTCCCGTTTCGCAATTGGAAGCTTCTGTTTTTTTTGAAAGAAAGACTATTTCTTTGAGCGATAATTTAAAAAACAGCACGTCAGGAATTATTGCTGAACACAAACGTCGTTCGCCGTCCAAAGCAGAAATAAATTATAGTTTTACGGTGGAAGAAGTAACTAAAGGCTACGAAAATGCTGGTGCTTGTGGAATTTCGGTATTGACGGACGGAAAATATTTTGGTGGTTCGCTAGACGATTTACTTTTAGCAAGAGCCACAGTAAACATTCCATTATTGAGAAAAGAATTCATTGTTGATGAATACCAAATCTTAGAAGCCAAAGCACATGGAGCCGATTTAATTCTACTTATTGCAGCAGTTTTAACGAGGGACGAAATCAAATCTTTATCTGAATTTGCTAAAAGTTTGGGATTGGAAGTATTGTTGGAAGTTCACAATCAGCAAGAATTGGAAAAATCAATTATGCCCACATTGGATATGATTGGTGTAAACAACAGAAACCTAAAAACATTCGAAGTGAGTTTGGATTTCAGCAAGCAATTAGCAGCACAAATTCCAGATGATTTTGTAAAAGTTTCCGAAAGCGGGATTTCATCTATTGAAGCTATTACTGAATTAAAACCATACGGATATAAAGGTTTTTTAATTGGAGAAAACTTTATGAAAACGGATAATGTCGGTAAAGCGGCAACGGAATTTATTTCGAAATTAATATTAAATTAATCTATTTACAGGTTAATTAATGAATAAAATAATAGTATGCAAAAATTACTTCTATTTCTTTTTTTTGTAAGTTTTACCTCATTTTAACAAATTAGGTATTATAAAATTAATTATGACGATTTACCCCAATCAATTGAACTTATAGAAAATGATAATGGCAAATTCATTGGAACTATAAATACGGAATTAGATAAGGGCAATTGGGATATTACTTGGTTAAATAGAACTTGGAGAAAGCTTTGGAAAATAGAAAACAAAAAAAAATCTATTGTTGATCCAATAAATGAAGAGTTAGTTAAAAATTTAATGAACCAATTAGAAAAAGACGGAATTGAAACAATTAAAAATTGTAAAGATGATGTCAATTGTAATAACATTGGTTTTCTTGATGGTTCAAGTACATCCTTTAAAATTAAAACTAAAAAAAATGACCGTGAATATTATTTCAGTGAAATATATCCAATTTTAAAAGATAACATAGAAACTAATGAGATTAGAAAAAAAGCACAAAATATCATAACTACATTGGACAAATTTATTAGCCAAAAAGAAAGTTTTTCCAATGCAATTAAACAATTACCAAGGGGTAAATACTACTATTTTAGTGGTATCTCCATTTGCCGAATAAATAATAATAAAAAGAGGAAATAAGTAACATTATTGAGAAATACATATACTAAAATTCAAAAGATGAAACTCAAAATCTGCGGCATGAAATATCCCGATAATATACTCGAAGTAGGTTCGCTTCTACCCGATTATATGGGATTTATATTCTGGGAGAAATCAGCGCGGTATTTTAATGGTAGCATTCCGGACTTACCAAAATCAATCAAGAAAGTAGGAGTTTTTGTCAACGCTACACAAGAGGATATTCTTGAAAAAATAGCAAAATACGATTTGCAGGCCGTTCAATTACACGGACAGGAATCGGTTGAATTTTGTTTAGATTTGAAACAAGTTTTAAAAGATGACAATGGAAAACAAATTCAAATTGAAATCATAAAAGTATTCTCTGTTGATGATTCTTTTGATTTTGAAGTATTGAAACCCTTTGAAACCGTTTGTGATTATTTTCTTTTTGATACCAAAGGAAAATTACCCGGCGGAAACGGAACCACATTCAATTGGAAAGTATTAGAAAAGTATTCTTCAAACAAGCCATTTTTCCTAAGTGGCGGAATTGGTTTAGAAGAAATCGATTTAACAAAAGAAATTTTAACAACAAATTTACCAATTCATGCTTTGGATTTAAATAGCAAATTTGAAATCGAGCCAGGATTAAAAGATAAAAAAATATTGAAAAAGTTTCAGAACAATTTGAAACTTTAAACTTTTAAACTTTAAACAAAATGAGTTACAACGTCAACGAAAAAGGCTACTACGGAGAATTTGGAGGCGCTTACATTCCTGAAATGTTATATCCAAATGTCGAAGAATTACGTCAAAATTATTTAAAAATTACGGCTGAACCAGAATTTCAAGCTGAATTTGATGCCTTGTTAAAAGATTACGCAGGTCGCCCTACGCCTCTTTATTTTGCAAAACGACTATCGCAACAATACAATACTAAAGTTTATCTGAAAAGAGAAGATTTGTGTCACACTGGCGCCCATAAAATCAACAATACTATCGGACAAATTCTTTTGGCAAAACGTTTAGGCAAAACCAGAATCATAGCTGAAACAGGTGCTGGACAACATGGTGTCGCTACAGCAACTGTCTGTGCGCTAATGGGATTAGAATGTATCGTTTATATGGGAGAAATCGACATCAAGCGTCAAGCGCCAAATGTAGCTCGTATGAAAATGTTAGGTGCTGAAGTTCGTCCCGCTCTTTCAGGATCTCGTACACTAAAAGACGCAACTAATGAAGCCATTCGCGATTGGATCAACAATCCCGTTGACACCTATTATATCATAGGATCTGTAGTGGGACCGCATCCTTATCCAGATATGGTAGCGCGTTTTCAAAGTGTTATTTCTAAGGAAATCAAGGAACAATTACTGGAAAAAGAAGGACGTGAAAATCCAGATTACGTAATCGCTTGTGTAGGTGGCGGAAGCAACGCTGCCGGAGCTTACTATCATTTTCTTGATGAATCGTCCGTGAATATTATCGCTGTTGAAGCCGCAGGATTAGGAGTAGATTCGGGCGAAAGTGCCGCTACCTCCGTCTTAGGTAAGATTGGCGTCATTCATGGCAGCAAAACCTTGCTAATGCAATCTGTTGACGGCCAGATTACCGAACCATATTCCATTTCTGCAGGTTTGGATTACCCAGGAGTTGGTCCTATGCATGCGCATCTGTTCGCTTCAAAAAGAGCACAATTCATTTCCATCACAGATCAGCAAGCCATGGATTGGGGTTTAAAATTATCTAAAATGGAAGGTCTGATTCCTGCAATTGAAAGCGCGCATGCCTTTGCTGTGCTCGACGAAATGAAATTCAAGCCAGAAGATATCGTAGTCATCAACCTTTCTGGTCGTGGCGACAAAGATTTGAATACCTACATCGATTATTTTAAATTATAAGTTGGGTTTATCCCGTATTTATTTCGGGGCGTTACCTCGCTTTCACTAGCGTTTCAGCGCGGTCAGGCTTTCCGTTGCAATCTTTTTTATCTCGTTAAAAAACGAGATAAAAAAGGATTTCCACTTCAAACGAAGTTCACTGAACTCCAATAAAAAATAAGAGTTTAGTGAAGTAATCCTTAACGAAAACCCAGCACTAAAATAACGTTCAATTCACATTTTTCAAAATAGAAATTATGGAAAAATTATTTGCTTACGGCAGCTTACAAAATGAGGACATACAAAAAGATCTTTTTGGGCGTATTCTTGAGGGAACTCCCGAAACGTTAATTGGTTATGTAATAAAAGAAATTCAAATCGAAGAAGAATTTGGATTAGTACACTATCCCATTATTACGGAAACCAATAAGCCGGAAGACACTATCAACGGAATGGTATATTCCATTTCACTACAAGAACTTCGCCAAACAGATCTTTACGAAGGATTGCATTACAAACGCGTTGAAGTGCATTTAAAATCGGACCAAAAAGCTTGGGCCTACAGTGCGGCAATTTAAACTAGTAAACTACAACTAAAACTACAAGGTCAAAAAAGACCTTGTAAACGGAATAAAAAATATAAAAATGAACCGAATAAATCAAAAATTACAAGAGACTAAAAAGATACTTTCCATCTATTTCTCCGCAGGATATCCAAACGGCAACGATACCGTACAAATCATTCAGGATTTGGAAAAAAGTGGCGTTGACATGATCGAAATCGGATTGCCGTTCAGCGATCCATTGGCCGATGGACCAACAATTCAAGCCAGTTCCACACAAGCCTTGCACAACGGAATGACAACACAAGTTTTGTTTGACCAATTAAAGGACATTCGTAAATCAGTTTCTATTCCTTTAGTAATAATGGGTTATTTCAACCCGATGTTGCAGTACGGAGTAGAGAATTTCTGCCAGAAATGTGCGGAGATTGGTATCGACGGATTAATCATTCCTGATCTTCCCGTTGATGTGTATGCCGATGAATACAAAGCTACTTTTGAAAAATACGGATTGAAAAATATATTCTTGATTACACCACAAACTTCTGACGAGCGCATCCATTTTATTGACAGCGTATCTGATGGTTTTATCTATATGGTAAGTTCGGCGAGCGTTACAGGGTCCCAAACCGGTTTTGGAAGCATTCAAGAAGATTATTTCAAACGCATTGCTGACATGAATCTAAAAAATCCACAAGTAATAGGTTTTGGAATCAACAATAAAGAAACTTTTAACCAAGCCACACAATTTGCCAAAGGAGCCATTATAGGTAGTGCCTTCATCCAGCATTTAACCGAAAACGGAACAGGAAAAATCGAAGAATTTGTGAAAGCGATTCGATAATAAAAATATCATTTTATATAAATCAAACGGCGTTTAAAGTTCATTTAAACGCCGTTTTTTTGTGATTTAAACAATTTTACATCTTGTCATTTATAAGATTATTTTTATATATTAGCGAAACCAATAAGACTGAGGATTATCAGACCTATCTACCCAAATTTGGGGTGATAGGTCGCATAACGTCAGACCTACACACTAGTTGGCGGTAATTCCTCCAAACTACCACCAGAAATAGGCAAGCTAACCACAGAAAAGTGAAAAATAGTAGAAATCAATAAGAAAAAAAAATGCTGATTTACAAAACACTAATTAAGATTTGGTTAGGGTTTTAAAAATATAATGTGATAAATGAACAAAATTTTTAAGAACCTTTTAAGTAAAGATTTTATATGTTTTATAAAAAATCCTAATCAAGTTTTTCATAGTAATTTCAAACAGGATTTTATAATATTCGTAATACTGACATTTTTGAATTTTTTTGGTTTATTTGTAAAAGGAATAGTCACTAAAGAACCATTTATAGAGTCGAGTGACTTGCCTAATTTTACTTTTTCAAAAATTTTCCCATTTATTTTCTTAATTCCTTTAATTGAAGAATTTGCTTTTAGAGGTTTTTTGCAATTCAGATCAAAATTAATATTTATTATTAGTTTGATTTCTCATATAATTTTATTGATAACTTTTGTTAGTAATTACAAGATAAAAGCAACTATGGTAATAATGATGATAATTATTGGATTATTATTCCTATTATTTAAAAATTGGTATCCACTACTAATTGATTTTATTACAAATAATTTAAAAATTTTAGTTTTTATTTCGTCAATATGCTTTGGAATTATGCATTTGACAAATTTTGAAAATTTTGAATGGATTAATTTGATAAGTATTTTTGAGAAAATAATCACTGGAATATTCTTTTGCTATATCACTCGAAAATATAATATTTGGCATTCATATTTTTTTCATATTTTAAATAACTCCATACCTTTTATATTAGTTATGATTTATATTTTATCTCAATAAAGAACTACCGCCAACAGCTAGGGTTTCGTTGCGTGCGCAGCACCAACAATGAAACTCGGGTTGAACGGAACCGAGTACCTGTAGTCAAAACTATGGAGTTACCTGCCCGCTCGAATAAATCACATAGCGTAGCGGAATTGTATTACGAATCTGCAAAGTCAAGAGAATTTATTTTGAAGCAAAGTACTATTGGCTCAGATTGCAAGTTTGCATTTTCTTTATATAAGATTAACAAAATCCCAGTGGATTAGTTTGCATTCTATCATAGAAAAATAGCTAATAAAAAACCCTATTAGCCGTTTAATCCTTAAACATAGCTTATTTTTGCCGGGTGAAGAAATCAGTCTCAATTATTGGAGGAGGACCTGCGGCACTTTTACTCGCCGCATTTCTCGATCCGCAGCAATTTAATGTTACCATTTACGAGAAAAACAAAACGCTTGGAAGAAAGTTTCTTGTGGCTGGAAAAGGCGGATTTAATCTTACGCATTCCGAACCAATTGCGCAATTGATAGAACGCTACACTCCATCTCATTTTTTACAAGAAGCCTTACTCGATTTTGACAACCTCGATTTTCAAAAATGGATTGATCTCATGGGTATCCCAACCTACATAGGCAGTAGTAAAAGGGTATATCCGGTAAGCGGCATCAAACCTATCGAAGTGCTTAATGCCATTCTTGATGTACTCAATAAGCGTGGTGTTAATATTCAATATCAACATACTTGGACGGGCTGGAATACTAACAAAGATCTTGTTTTTAATACTGACCAAGCAGTCAAATCAGATTATTCCATTTTTGCTTTGGGCGGAGGCAGCTGGAAAGTAACTGGATCTGACGGGACTTGGCTTGATCTATTCAAAACAGAAGGAATAGATGTCGTTCCTTTTAAAGCATCTAATTGTGCTTATGGTGTACACTGGCCCGATGATTTTATTGACCTATATGAAGGAAATCCACTTAAAAATATAGCCATTAGCTGCGGCGATAAAAGTCAAAAAGGCGAAGTGGTTATTACGCGTTTTGGTTTAGAAGGAAATGCCATTTATGCAATCAGCCCGCAAATTCGGGAGGAGCTTAGTGCCAAGCAAACGGCTACTATATACTTAGATTTAAAACCAACGTTAAGTCATAATGATTTGCATCAAAAAATCAAAAAATCAAACCTAAAAAAAACGAGCGAAAAATTACAAAAAGAGCTTAAAATGAATTCTGCACAAATTGGACTTTTGAAAACCTATCTTTCAAAAGAAACCTATCTGAATTCGGAACTTTTGGCACAAAACATCAAAAAGCTTCGTATAGAAATCACCAGTTCTGCCCTATTAGACGAAGCTATATCTACAACCGGGGGAGTTAAATTGAGCGCCTTGGATGAAAATTTTGAATTAAAAATGATGAAGCATCATTATTGCATTGGCGAAATGATAGACTTGGATGCACCTACTGGTGGCTATCTTCTTCAATCTTGTTTTAGTATGGGTGTTTTTCTTGCCCGTCACCTGAATGTTATTTATTAATTTTTTTTTCTCAGGGAGCTATATATTCCATTAATTTTAATTCAGATAAAAAAATTCTGTTTAGAAATACCATTTTATAAACTAATCAATGGGTATCAAACTCGTGTACCATTTCGTTGGTCATAGACGGAAGGTTGGAAAACCTCTATGTATTTGATGCCATTGTGCCAACCTATCAAATTAGTAAAGGCACTGCTAAACAGAATTTATACATTACAAAAATACGATATATTAAGCATCTGACTTTTATATAGTTTTTCAATTTATTTACAAAATTCACAGTTCGTAAAAGTAAAAGAGAGTTATGTTAGATCATTTTATTCTTGTTATCATTTACGAAGTACATTTTCATCATTCCTCTATTTTTAACTTCAATTTCTCCTCTATAATCACAATCAAAGGCGTCTTTAATTAACTCATAAGTATTTTCAGATACATTAATTTTCCCCGGCTCTGAATTAGATTCCATTCTAGATGCAATGTTGACCGTATCGCCCCAAATATCATAAGCAAATTTCTTAGTTCCAACTACTCCAGCTACAACCGGTCCAGAATTAATTCCGATGCGAATTTCAAAACGAGTATGCTCCAGAGGATTATTATTTTTTGAATGTGTAACAAATTCGGCAATTTCAAAAGCGGCATGCATCATTTTAAAAGCATGATCTTCTATTGGAAAAGGCAATCCTCCCGCACACATATAGCAATCACCTACCGTTTTGATTTTTTCTAAATCATATTTTTCCATGATTTCATCAAATTTAGAAAAATAATAATCTACGCTTTCTACTAATTTTTCTGGCGATAGCTTTTCTGCATAATGAGTAAATCCTTCAAAATCGGTAAACAATACGGTAACCGATTCAAACTTTTTAGCGAGTACTTTCCCGTTTTGTTTTAACTCATTAGCTGTTTCCGCAGGAAGAATATTTAGCAGCAAGCTGTCTGACCTATTCTTTTCTTCTTCAATAATGACATTAGTTCTCTTTATAAATTTATAGCGTCTGTACATTCCGAAAGCAAGTAAAAAAACAAGTGCCGCTGAAACAGCGGATGAAACGGCCATAATCTGACGGTTTTTTTTTCCTTGGTTTAGTAAATCGACTTCGGACTGTTTTTGGGAGACTTCATAATCCGTTCTCAAATCGGCCATTTGCTGTACTGCTTTTAGGTTGGTAACACTATCCCGGTAAGCAATATGATTCTTATAATACCTAAAAGATTCGGCAGTATTCCCAGCTTTTTGATACAGTTCAGAAAGTTTAAGATTTGAGTTACTGATTTGATCTTTCAATCCATATCGTATGGCTAATTCCAGACTTCTGCGTGCATAATTAAGTGCGGTAGTCCAATCATTCTGCTTTAAATAAATATCTGACATATAGGTTAGGTAATCTGAAATCGCATAATAATCCTTTAATTCTTCGAGCATTTTTATGGCTTCACTTATATAGTTCTTTGCCAAGACATCCTTTCCCTGCTCCGCATATACCATTCCTATATTTCCCAGGTTATAGGCTGTACCGCTTAAATATTTAGCTTTATTGAAAATTTCACCTGATTCTTTAAAATAGCGTAATGCTAAATCATATTTTTTATTTTTCGAATATTCATCTCCCGCGTTTAATAAAGTAGATGCTAAAGCAACAGAATTATCCGTTTTTCTTAATAATTTGATTGCTTTGCTGTAGTATATTTGGGCATTTTTAGAATTTCCCATCATCGAATATACATCTGCAATCGAGGAATATGCAGTCCCCTGGCCAATACTATATTTTGCTTTGGTTGCTGCCTCTTCACTTTTGAAAAAAGCATCTAAAGATTTATTCAAATCTCCTATAATTCTGAGTTTATTCCCTTTTTGAAAATAACCCCTGTGTAGATATAAATTGTTTTTTTCTAACTTTGATAATGCAATAAGTTCCTCAGCATATTTTAAGGATAACTTGAGATTATTTACTTCATTAAAAGATAAATTCCGAAGTAATTCTAATTTTTCAGAATTTTCAAGATTCTCTTTCTGATAAATCTTCACAAGACTATCCGCCACTTTTTGCTCTTGTGCTAAAATACTTATGTGTATAAAAAAAACAAAAAGGGAGACTCTAAAAGAATATTTAAAAAAGCTCAAGCCCATTATTGGTTAACCTGTATTTTTGGGTCAATGCTAAATAGGCCCGGTCGTCTTGTTCCGTTATTAAAAACATTAAACTGAATGGTATATTTTTCTGTTTCTCCTTTAGCGTTGTTTCGAACAGCACCGGAAACTTTTTCGGGATGAAGTCCATTTCCGGGTAAATTGTCATGACTAAAAACACTACTGCCGCCACTATGATTAATATTGATAATATTGACCGTATCTGATGGTGTTACACTGGATACTCCCTGCCAGATGACAGTATCTCCAGCATTTACCCGGGTTAAAAAATCTTCATTGCTAATTCCTGGTCCTTGACCAAAATTACTATTGGAATCAACATTTTGTACTGAAATTTGACTTGTGTCAACATTTAGTGTAACGATTACATCTGCCATGATTTTTATATTTAAAGGTTTATAAATTCTAATTTAAAAAACTATTAATTTAAAAATGGCTGGGGAACCAAGTAATTGATATTTTATGTAACAATCTAATTACAAGGTAAATATAATGATATTTTATTAAAATAAAGTGGTATATTTAATGGATTTTAATCCAAATTCATCCTTATGAATATTGACGATCAACCAATTGACTGGAAGGAAATATTTCATCCTAAAAATATTGTTTTAAATTTAGTAGGTGTCGCATTTATTACATTGGCACTAAAGGGATTTATGATACCCAATAAATTTTTGGATGGAGGGATTATAGGTATTTCAATATTAATCCATGAAATTACCCATTTGCCATTTGGACTTCTGGTGCTCGCGTTAAATATACCATTCTTGTTCTTAGGAAAAAGGTTGCTGGGAAAAACGTTTGCCATACAAAGTTTGATGACTTTTTTATTGATAGCTGCCAGTATGACCTTTACTCACATCGATGCCGTTACAACAGATCGTCTTTTAATTGCTGTGTTCGGCGGTTGTCTAATTGGCATTGGAATGGGGTTGTGCATTCGAAGCGGTTCGGCCGCTGACGGTGTAGAAATTCTGGCTTTATTAACTACCCGAAAAATCGGACTCAATGTATCAGAAGTCATTTTTGGAGTGAATACCTTGTTGTTTCTGGCCGCAGCTTGGTCTTTTGGTATTGGGACAGCATTATATTCTATTGTCACTTATTTTTCGGCTATAAAATCACTAGATTATATTACACACGGTCTGGAACAATATATTTCCTTAAATATAATTTCCTCCAAAAGTGACGCTATTAAAGCTCTAATTGTAAAAAGATTTGGAAAAGGAATTACAGTAATTAAAGGGGAACGTGGCTATCTGCCCGAAACTTTCGATATGAAAACAGAATGTGATATCATCGTAACGGTAGTAACACGACTTGAATTACTCAGAATCAAAGATGAAGTACGGAAGTTAGATCCCCACGCTTTTATGTTTATTCAGTACATCAAAGAAGCGAGCGGCGGAATATTAAGGAATAAGCAAAAACATTAGTAAATAAAATAGCTGTGATAAGGACAGCAAATCTTAAAAATGAGCCTTCCGGCCCTGCTCTATTTTTAAAAATTAAATAGCATTTAAATATGAAAAACTGGACTGCATTGTATATTAATGTGATGGATTGTTTACAAGAAAAATTATCTCCATTTCTTATTTATCACCATTGGAAACATACAGAACATGTATTGAAAATAGCAGAATATATTGCACGACAAGAGCATATAATTGAGGAGAATATAGTGCTCATTAAAACCGCAGCATTATTTCATGATGCTGGATTTATCAATGACAATAATGAAGGGCACGAAGAAGAAGGAGTTCTTCTGGCGGAAAAAAAATTACCGAACTTTGGATACACCAAAAAAGAAATTGAAATCATTGTCGGAATGATAAGAGCCACTGAAATTCCTCAAAAACCAAAAACCAAATTAGAATGCATCCTTGCCGATGCTGATCTCGAATATTTGGGAACGGATAATTTTGTGCACTTAGGAAATAAGCTGTATCTGGAATTGAAGCATTACAATTCCAATCTCAGTTTGGAGGAATGGAACGAGATGCAAATAAATTTCCTTCAATCCCACTTTTATCATACTGACTATTGCCTTCAAAATAGAGCTAATGGAAAAGAAAAGAATATGAAAGAATTGATTCAAAAACAAAAAAGCCTAGAAAAATTTTAAAAATTGACTTAGTTTTAAGCAAATCAATTATGTGTGTGAAAATTATTTTTTGTCGTATAAATTAAAGCTGAGATATTAAACAAAATGATGCACCTAACTTATAAAAAAAGTAGATTGCAAACGATTATAAAGCTTACTTAGATGCTCTTATGTATGATTTTTTTGTATCACACGCATTACATAAATCGTATTTAAAGAAATCGATTTCGCTGAATATCAGCTCCATCGTTTAATTTTTCCAATTAATTTTTGAAAAACAAAAAATATCGTTAAATTTTATTTAATTTGCGGCAAAATTCAATTATTTTATAATGATAACTATCACTCGCCTTTTTGATTTCCCTTATTATCAGCAAGAAAAATACACAAACATTCCGGATGCCTTAGCAAGTAAGCAGAACGGTGTTTGGGTAAAAACTTCTACTCAGGAATATATAGCCAAAGCCAATGCGGTTTCCAGGGCACTGCTGCGGATGGGCATTCAAAAAGACGATAAAATTGCCATCATTTCGTCTAATAACAGAACTGAATGGAATATCATGGATATTGGTGCTTTGCAAACCGGAGCGCAAACTGTTCCTATCTATCCAACCATTTCTGAAGAAGATTATGAATACATACTGAATCATTCGGGTGCGATTTATTGTTTTGTATCGGATGCTGAAGTACTTCGAAAAGTAAATTTAATTAGAGCTAAAGTTCCCAGTATAAAAGAAGTGTACTCATTCAACGAAATTGAAGGGTGTAAAAACTGGAATGAATTATTGATTCTTGGTGTAGACACCAGCAATCAGAATGATGTTGAAGACCGAAAAAGCAATGTTAAAACGGAGGATTTAGCGACAATCATTTATACTTCAGGAACAACAGGAAGACCAAAAGGCGTAATGCTTTCACATAAAAATATTGTATCTAATGTTATTGATAGCGCGGCAAGAATTCCTTTTGAAGCAGGAAAAAGCCGTGCTTTAAGTTTCCTGCCTGTCTGCCATATTTTTGAGAGAATGATTTTATATTTATACCAATATTACGGTGTTTCGGTATATTTTGGAGAATCAATTGATAAAGTCAGTGACAATCTTAAAGAAGTAAAACCAACGGTAATTACCGCTGTGCCAAGGCTTCTTGAGAAAGTATATGATAAAATATATGCCAAAGGAACCGAACTAACAGGAATTAAAAAGAATCTTTTCTTTTGGGCTATTGATTTAGGGCTAAGATATGAGCCTTATGGAGCAAATGGTTTTTGGTATGAAATGCAACTTAAAATTGCCCGAAAATTAATTTTCAGTAAATGGAAAGAAGGTTTAGGAGGAAATCTTGATTTAATGGTTTCGGGAAGTGCTGCTTTACAGCCCAGATTAGCCAGAATTTTTGCAGCAGCAGAAATCCCAGTAATGGAAGGTTACGGTTTGACGGAAACATCTCCTGTAATATCCGTAAACGACATGAGAAACAAAGGTTTCAGAGTGGGAACCGTAGGGAAAGTAATTGATAATGTAGAGGTAATAATTGCCGAAGACGGTGAAATCCTTTGCAAAGGACCTAACGTGATGATGGGTTATTTTAAAGATGAAAAATTAACAAGCGAAGTAATCACAGACGGTTATTTCCACACTGGTGATATTGGAATTTTTGATGCTGACGGTTTCTTGAAAATTACCGATCGCAAGAAAGAAATGTTTAAAACGTCAGGTGGAAAATACATTGCACCACAATTGATTGAAAATACGATGAAGCAATCCCGTTTCATTGAGCAAATCATGGTTATTGGTGACGGACAGAAAATGCCGGCAGCCTTCATTCAACCTAATTTTGAGTTTCTAAAAGAATGGGCTGTTATTCACGGACTAGATATTGGAAAAAGCAATAAAGAAATTATCTCAAACGAAAAAGTTATCGAACGAATTCAAGGAGAGATTGATACTTTTAATAAAAAATTCGGGAATTGGGAGAAAATCAAACGTTTTGAATTGACTCCGGATGTTTGGTCTATAGAGGGCGGACAATTGACTCCAACTTTAAAACTAAAACGAAAAATAGTAATGGAAAAATACATTGATTTATTCCATAAAATATACAACTAACATTTTGTAAAACAATCTCGTTATGAAACTAAAAGTTCTAATTTGTTCCGTTATAAGTGTATTCTTTTTCTCTAATTGCCAAGAAAAAACAAAGGTAGATTCGATAAAAGCAAATTATTTAGATTTCTCTAAACGTGACGATCAGTTGACTGGCGGAATTAAAATGATTCCGATAAAAACGGCGAAAGGCACTTTTAAAGTCTGGACAAAAACTGTTGGTAATAATCCAAAAATAAAAGTGTTATTGCTTCATGGCGGTCCTGGATTGACGCATGAATTGTATGAATGCTTCGACGGATATTTCCCTAACGAAAGTATTGAATACATTTATTACGATCAGTTGGGTTCGTATTACAGCGACCAACCCAACGACAACAGTTTATGGACAAACGAACGTTTTGTGGAGGAAGTGGAACAGGTCCGAAAAGCTTTAGGCTGTGATAATACCAACTTTTATATTTTGGGACAATCGTGGGGCGGAATCCTCGCGATGGAATACGCATTGAAATACCAAAAAAACCTGAAAGGACTGATTATTTCAAATATGATGGCTAGCGCACCTGCTTACAACAAATATGCAGAAGAAGTGCTGGGTCCAAAACTTCCAAAAGCAGTTTTTGATCAAATAAAAACATTTGAAAAAAACAAAGATTATACCAATCCAAAATACACAGAACTGCTTTTTAAATACTATTATACGGAACACATTTTAAGAATGCCTGTTGATCAATGGCCAGAATCTATAAACAGAGCTTTCAAACACATCAACCCAAATGTGTATGTTTATATGCAAGGGCCAAGTGAATTTGGAATTACAGGAAATGCTTCTTTAAAGAATTGGGATGTCACTGCCAGACTTAAAACGATTAGCGTTCCCACTCTGGTTATTGGTGCCAAATATGACACTATGGATCCCAAGCACATGGAATGGATGTCTAAAGAAGTTCAAAACGGACGCTTCTTGTTGTGCCCTAACGGAAGCCATCTTTCACAATACGATGATCCGAAAAACTATTTTCCAGGTGTGATCAAATTCTTGAAAGATGTGGATAATGGGGAGTTTAAGAAGGCATACCCAAAATACATATTACAAAAAACCACGAATTGATGTGAGGGCACTGAATAACTTCCTATAAATAAAAAGGCTTAAACTTTAAATCAGTTTAAGCCTTTCTCTTTTTTATATTTTTGAATCAACTATTTTTAATCTCACTTAAGTGATTCTCACCGCGTTTATTTCATTTTTTTACCATGATTTTGTCTCTATTTTTTATTTGAGGATTTTTTCAGTGCCCTCATTGCTGTTCGTGGTTTTTTTATTTTTAGAATTCAAAATGATAAAATTAAAAATCAAATACAATTATAATAAACCACTTACAATTACGAAAACCTATAATCCTACAAAACAAACTTCATAACTCCATTATTCCTCCTCTGCAGGATTTGCACGAGAGATGGAAGTGGCATCCTTTTATAAAGCTTCGCGGAATAAAAGATACAACGAACAGCTCGACCCGGAGTTGCGAGGAGGAACGACGAAGCTAAAACCGAGGGGCGTGCCCAAAAAAATACGTTAAAAAACCATTCAGTTTACTCAAATTCAGTGGTATTTATTTATATTTAGTGCTTTTTAACAAAAAAATATTTTAATTTATTATGCGTGCATAGTATTTTTTATTATATTTGAAATCGATATAGTACCTTATGAAAGACAAAACAATAGATTACATATTACGAGCTACCTGGCAAGCGGTCGCCAGAATGTATAATGAAGAAGCTTCTAAATATGATGCGAGTATGGCAACGGGTTTTGCTTTATTGAGTATTGACAAGGATGGCGGAACGCCCTCAACGGCTTTGGGTCCAAAAATGGGAATGGAAGCCACAAGCCTGACCAGAACCTTGAAATCTATGGAGGAAAAGGAATTGATTATTAGAAAGAAAAACCCTGAAGATGGCCGTGGTGTTTTGATTTACCTTACTGATTTTGGTAAAGAAAAAAGAGAGTTATCTAAGAATACGGTTTTGAAATTTAATGAAACCGTCAAACAACACATCTCTGAGGAGAAGCTGCAACATTTTATTGAAGTGGCTGAAATCATCAACGAATTAATTTTGGACAAAAATATTTTTAATCACGCGAGCGTCAGCGAACTGATGGAGCAAACTGAAAAAACAGAAAATGATATCGCCTGATTCAAAAAATAATTCAGAATGGCGATACCATATTCAAATAAAAAAATAAATATTAACTACGTATGAAACGCACAATTAAAAAAGTTGCAGTAATTGGATCCGGAATTATGGGTTCAGGAATTGCCTGTCATTTTGCTAACATTGGTGTTGAGGTTTTACTTTTGGACATTGTTCCAAGAGAACTTACCGAAGCAGAAGCCAAAAAAGGGCTTACTTTAGAAAGCAAAATTGTAAGAAACCGATTAGTGAATGAGCATTTAGCTAATTCACTGAAATCGAAGCCCTCTCCTATTTACAGCCAGAAATTCGCAAGCAGAATTACAACTGGAAATACTACCGATGACATGGCGAAAATTGCTGCTGTTGATTGGATTATTGAGGTTGTAGTGGAACGTTTGGACATAAAGAAAATGGTTTTTGAACAAATTGAAAAATTTAGAAAACCGGGAACTTTAGTAACTTCAAATACTTCTGGAATTCCGATTCACTTTATGAGTGAAGGAAGAAGCGACGATTTTCAAAAGCATTTCTGTGGGACACACTTTTTTAATCCTGCGCGTTATTTAAAATTATTCGAAATCATTCCTGGCCCACAAACTTCAACAGAAGTGTTGGACTTCCTTACTATATACGGCGAGAAATTCTTGGGAAAAACTTCGGTTGTTGCAAAAGATACTCCAGCATTTATTGGAAATAGAGTTGGGATTTATGGGATTCAGAGTTTGTTTCATTTGGTTAAAGAATTGGGACTTACAATTGAAGAAGTGGATAAATTGACTGGTCCGGTTATTGGACGACCAAAATCGGCTACTTTCAGAACCGTTGACGTAGTTGGATTAGATACTTTGGTACATGTAGCCAACGGAATCTACGAAAACTGCCCGAATGACGAGCAACACGAATTGTTCAAATTACCGGATTTCGTCAACAAAATGATGGAAAACAAATGGTTGGGTAGCAAAACTGGTCAAGGTTTTTATAAAAAAGTAGACAAGGATATTTTGTCTTTGGATTTGGACACTTTAGAATACCGTCCGGCTAAAAGAGCTTCTTTTGCAACTTTAGAACTGACAAAAACGATTGATAAACCAATTAACCGTTTTAAAGTTTTGGTGAAAGGAAAAGATAAAGCAGGAGAATTCTACAGAAAAAGTTTTGCTGGAATGTTTGCTTACGTTTCGAACAGAATTCCTGAAATTTCAGATGAATTATATAAGATTGACGATGCGATGAAAGCCGGTTTCGGATGGGAAAATGGTCCTTTCGAAATTTGGGATGCTATTGGTGTTGCAAAAGGAATCGAAATGATGAAAGCAGAAGGTCTTGAACCAGCTGCTTGGGTAAATGATATGTTGGCTTCTGGAAGTTCTAGTTTTTATTCTATTAAAGAAGGAGCAACTTTTTTCTACAATATCCCAACAAAATCACAAACTAAAGTTCCGGGTCAGGATTCCTTTATTATCCTGAACAACATACGCGAAAGCAAAAAAGTGTGGAGCAATAGCGGAGCGATTATACAAGACTTAGGAGACGGAATCTTGAATTTAGAATTCCAATCTAAAATGAATACTATTGGTGGTGATGTTTTGGCCGCTATCAATAAAGCAATTGATTTATCTGAAAAAGAATATCAGGGTTTGGTTATTGGAAATCAATCAGCGAATTTCTCTGTTGGAGCTAACATCGGAATGATTTTCATGATGGCTGTGGAGCAAGAATACGATGAGTTGAACATGGCTATCAAAATGTTCCAAGACACGATGATGCGTGTGCGTTATTCTGGAATTCCAGTAATAGTTGCACCACACGGAATGACTTTTGGTGGTGGTTGCGAAATGAGCTTACATGCTGATAAAGTAGTCGCTGCAGCGGAAACGTATATGGGATTAGTGGAGTTTGGTGTTGGAGTAATTCCAGGTGGTGGTGGTTCAAAAGAATTGGCATTGCGTGCATCCGATTTATTCCATAAAAATGATGTTGAGTTGAACGTATTGCAAGAATATTTCTTGACTATTGCTATGGCAAAAGTGTCCACTTCTGGATACGAAGCTTTTGATACCGGACTTTTACAACAAGGGAAAGATATTATTGTGGTAAACAAAGACCGTCAGATAGCTGAAGCAAAAAAACACGCTTTACTAATGGCCGAAGCCGGTTACACACAACCGATTCGCAGAAGCGATGTGAAAGTTTTAGGAAAACAAGCTCTGGGAATGTTCCTAGTAGGAACGGACCAAATGGAAGCCGGAAAATACATCTCGGAACACGACAAAAAAATCGCTAACAAACTGGCTTATGTTATGGCTGGTGGAGATTTATCTGAACCAACATTAGTAACCGAACAATATTTATTGGATTTGGAACGTGAAGCTTTCTTGTCACTTTGTACAGAAAGAAAAACATTGGAGAGAATCCAATTTATGTTAACCAAAGGAAAACCTTTAAGAAACTAAAAAAATGAAAACAGCCTATATAGTAAAAGCATACAGAACAGCCGTGGGGAAAGCCCCAAAAGGGGTGTTTAGATTTAAACGTCCTGATGAATTGGCAGCAGAAACGATTCAGTTTATGATGAATGAGTTGCCTGATTTCGACAAAAAGCGTATTGATGACGTGATGGTAGGAAATGCGATGCCGGAAGCGGAACAAGGATTAAACGTGGGACGATTGATTTCCTTAATGGGATTGAAAATCGAAGATGTTCCTGGTGTAACCGTAAACCGTTATTGCGCGTCAGGATTAGAAACAATTGGTATGGCTACAGCCAAAATTCAGTCTGGAATGGCGGATTGTATCATTGCCGGTGGAGCAGAAAGCATGAGTTTTATTCCAATGGGAGGTTACAAACCGACTCCTGATTATGCTGTTGCAAAAGCTGGAAACGAAGATTACTATTGGGGAATGGGACTAACTGCTGAAGCGGTTGCCAAACAATTTAATGTATCTCGTGCGGACCAAGATGAGTTTGCTTACCAATCGCACATGAAAGCCTTGAAAGCGCAAGCTGAAGGTAAATTTGACAAACAAATAGTTCCTATTACTGTGGAACAAACGTTTATCAACGAGAACGGTAAAAAAGAAACCAAATCCTATATCGTAAATAAAGATGAAGGTCCAAGAGCTGGAACTTCTGTAGAAGCTTTGGCAGGTTTAAGACCCGTTTTTGAAGCTGGTGGAAGTGTAACTGCAGGAAACTCTTCTCAAATGAGTGATGGAGCAGCTTTTGTTCTAATCATGAGCGAAGAAATGGTAAAAGAATTGAATCTTACTCCTATCGCCCGTTTGGTAAACTTCGCTTCGGCTGGAGTGGAGCCAAGAATCATGGGAATTGGACCTGTAAAAGCGATTCCAAAAGCATTAAAACAAGCTGGTTTAACGTTGAATGATATTGATTTAATTGAGTTAAACGAAGCTTTTGCGTCACAAGCATTAGCTGTAACAAGAGAATTAAACCTAAATCCTGATATCATCAATGTCAATGGTGGAGCAATTGCATTAGGACACCCATTAGGTTGTACCGGAGCAAAATTGTCTGTTCAATTATTCGACGAAATGAAACGTAGAGGAAGCAAATACGGAATTGTGAGTATGTGTGTTGGAACTGGGCAAGGTTCTGCAGGGATTTACGAACTTTTGTAGTTAAAGATTTACATCCATATATTGAGGATTTAGATAATAAATAAAAACATATTAAAAAATAACAAGAAATGGCAGATACAATTGAAAAAAACGTAACCCGTGGCGGTCAGTTTTTGGTTAAAGAAACAAAGTGCGAAGATGTCTTCACTCCTGAAGACTTCAATGAAGAACAATTAATGATGCGTGACTCTGTAAAAGAGTTCGTAGACAAAGAATTATGGCCTAATAAAGACCGTTTTGAAAAGAAAGATTATGCCTTAACTGAAGAATCCATGCGCAAAGCGGGAGACCTAGGTTTCTTAAGCGTAGCAGTTCCTGAAGCTTACGGTGGAATGGGAATGGGATTTGTAAACACCGTTTTGGTTTGTGATTATATCTCTGGAGCAACGGGTTCATTCTCAACTGCTTTTGGAGCACATACAGGAATTGGAACTATGCCAATCACTTTATACGGAACAGAAGAGCAAAAACAAAAATACGTACCTAA
Organism: Flavobacterium urumqiense; assembly: GCF_900108015.1. Classification (GTDB taxonomy): domain Bacteria; phylum Bacteroidota; class Bacteroidia; order Flavobacteriales; family Flavobacteriaceae; genus Flavobacterium; species Flavobacterium urumqiense. The sequence goes on from NZ_FNVP01000011.1 coordinate 41,758, forward strand.
ATTAGCTTCTGGTGAGTGGTTTGGTGCTTACTGTTTGACTGAGCCAGGTGCTGGATCAGATGCTAACTCTGGAAAAACAAAAGCTGTTTTATCAGAAGATGGAAAAACATACTCTATTACAGGACAAAAAATGTGGATTTCGAATGCAGGATTTTGTTCCATGTTTATCGTTTTTGCACGTATTGGTGATGATAAAAACATTACTGGTTTCATTGTAGAAAATGCTGCTGATAACGGTATTTCAATGGGTGAAGAAGAGCACAAATTAGGAATTAGAGCTTCTTCTACTCGTCAGGTTTTCTTTAACGAAACAAAAGTTCCTGCTGAGAACATGTTATCTGAAAGAGGAAACGGATTCAAAATTGCCATGAATGCTTTAAACGTTGGACGTATCAAACTGGCTGCAGCTTGTCTTGACGCACAACGTAGAGTAATTACAAATGCAACTGCTTACGCAAACGAAAGAATGCAGTTTAACACCGCTATTTCTCAATTTGGAGCTATTCGTTCTAAATTAGCTGATATGGCGACTAACTGTTATGCTGGTGAAAGTGCTACTTATAGAGCAGCAAAAGACATTGAAGACAGAATTACTGCACGTGAAGCAGAAGGTATTTCTCATCAAGAAGCAGAATTAAAAGGTGTTGAAGAATATGCTATCGAGTGTTCTATCTTGAAAGTAGCTGTTTCTGAAGACGTTCAAAGCTGTTCTGATGAAGGTATTCAAATCTATGGAGGAATGGGATTCTCTGAAGATACTCCGATGGAGAGTGCTTGGAGAGATGCTCGTATAGCACGTATCTATGAAGGTACAAACGAAATCAACAGAATGCTATCAGTAGGTATGTTGATTAAAAAAGCAATGAAAGGTCATGTTGACTTATTAGGACCTGCAACAAAAGTTGGCGAGGAATTATTAGGTATTCCATCATTTGACACACCAGATTACTCTGAGTTATTTGCTGAGGAAAAAGAAATTGTTAAGAATTTAAAAAAAGCATTCTTAATGGTAGCTGGTAGCGCAATACAAAAATTCGGAACTGATTTAGACGCTCACCAACAAATTTTGATGGCTGCTTCGGATATGCTGATAGAAGTATACATGGCGGAAAGTACTATTCTTAGAACGGAAAAATTAGCTAAAAAAGAAGGTGAAGCTAAAGTACAAGAGCAAATTGCTATGGCAAAATTATACTTGTATCAAGCAGTAGACATCGTTACTCAAAAAGGAAAAGAAAGTGTTATTTCTTTTGCTGAAGGAGACGAACAACGTATGATGTTAATGGGATTACGTCGTTTTACAAAATACACTAACATGCCAAATGTTGTTGCATTAAGAGAAACAATTACATCAAAATTAGTAGCTGAAAATGGATATTGTTTTTAATTAGAAGATAGTTTTTAGTTGATTTATTTGTTAAAAAACCGTCAAGTTGAAATAACTGACGGTTTTTTTTATAGCTTAAATTTAAAAATTATTTAATTTCCTTCTTTTCTATGGGACTTATTTCTCGATTACAGGAAATACACTGCGATTACTTGAATTAATGGAAAGTGAAGCGCTGCCATCAAAAAAAATGGAAATATACATCGTATACACATTATATTGTCCTTTAACTACCGCCGTAATTTGATATGCTTTCTTTTCTTTTTTTAAAAGTATATTCTTGTCTTTTTCCTTCAAAATTTAATCCGCCATCACCACGATAGGCAACACCAATATAAGTTCTACTAAAAAAAGGCCTTTCGCTTATGATAAAATTCGTTTATAATTTCTGTACGAAGAAAGGGAGATAGTGCACTGTAATGTAATTCAATTCCGAAGTTCCTTCAAACGTAGCTGTTTTAACATGATGAATTTTAATTAAATTGCACGAAATAAATGCTAATCATAAGACAGTTAGCGATAAAATTATTTTTTTATGAGTTTTGTTTTTAGTTTAAATAAAATATTGAAAAAGCATCATCAATAATATTATCAAAAACTTAAGATTTACATAAAATTATAATTGCTAAAAAAGTCAGTTTACAACTTTCTTACCCTGAAATAATCAAAAAAACATACTATTTTTTCACTTCTATAACCTCTACTTTTATTCCAACAGCGTAGGCATTGGGAATAATTTTATCTCCATGCACGTTGGCATAAACCTTGGTAAATTCAGCTCCAAAATACAAAATAATAGCTGAATAATATACCCATATTAAAATGATAATTACAGAACCAGCAGCTCCATAAACAGTCGCAACAGTTGAACTTCCTAAATAAAACCCAATGGCAAACTTACCAAACATAAAGAAAAATGAAGTAAAACTAGACCCAACTAATGCGTCTTTCCAAGCGATATAACCGTCTGGCAGTGTTTTAAAAATAATTGAGAATAATATAGTGGTTGTGGAAAATAAAATTAAAATATTAATAATGTAAAACAAATAAATAGTCAAGTCTGGAAAATATAGCAACAACCTTTCGTTAATAACATCCATAACTGTATTAACCATGAGACTTACCAGCAATAAAAATCCAACAGACGCAATCATTGAAAAAGACATAATTCGATTTTTGATGAATTTCATAATTCCTTTATTCGGTTTTGCTTTTAATCCCCAAATAAAGTTAATGGAACTTTGTATTTCGGCAAAAACCCCAGAAGCTCCTATCAATAGCATAATTCCTCCAAAAATTGCAGCAAAGGTATTGCTATCCGTTAACTCTATATTTTTAATAGTTTCCTGAATTTGAATCGCAGCTTCATTGCCAACCATTCCATTGATTTGACCAAAAAATCTGCCGGTAACAGCCTCCCGCCCGAAGAAAAAACTAAAAATTGATAAAATAATAATTAGCAATGGAGGCAAGGAAAATATGGTGTAGTAGGATAACGAAGCACTTAATTTAATAGCGTTATCCTCATCAAATTCCTTATATGTTCGTTTTAACAATTCCCAACCTGATTTTGCTGCTTCTTTACGATTCATAACTACAAAAATATTTACTTTCTGATAAAACAAAAAAACAATTTAGGTTTTCTTTTTCAATCTGTATTCTGTGGCAAATTATATTCTAATCAATTACGAATGAACATAGAGCATACCAATATCAAAATTACAAAGTTATTTTCTTGAAATTTACAAAATATTTTACAAAATTCACACCAACAAGCGGCGTTGTACAATAATTAAAAAGTAATAAACTTAAATTCAAATTTTCATCTTTTCATTGTAATATTTTAAAGAAAATAGAGTAACTTTACGTAATAAATTTATTATAATTGACACTCAATATGAAAAAAATAACCCTTAGCATTGCTCTAATTTTATCTGTTATCATTGGATGCAAAACGAGTAGTAGTTCAAATGATACTAAAAAATTAGCACTTACATTTGAGCCAAAAAGTAATAGTACTGTTTCTGGTACAGCAATTTTCACTAAAAAAAACGGTAAAGTCACTTTCGTTGCCACATTGGCAGGGCTTAATCCCGGAGTTCATGCTATACATATTCATGAAAAATCAGATTGTTCAGCAGCTGATGGAAGTTCAGCAGGAGGACATTGGAACCCAACATTCAAAAAACACGGGAAATGGGGAGTTGGCGAACATCATAAAGGCGATATCGGGAACTTTACCGCTGATGAAAAAGGAAATGGAACCATTACTTTAACAACAGATGAATGGTGTATTGGTTGTGGAGACGCGACTAAAGATATCATAGGAAAAGGACTGATTGTTCATCAAGGTACTGATGATTTTGTTACACAACCAACAGGAAATGCCGGTGGAAGAGTAGCATGCTCTGCTATAATTAAGTAGTTTTTTTAAAAGAAATTTATTGCAATAAAAAGAACACCGTTATTTTAAAAAAATAAAAGAATGGCGTGAGTGGTTGACCGAAAATCATTACTGCCCAAAGATCATATATGTAATTTTCTACATAGTAGGTAGTGAATTTCAAAATATGTGATAGGAAGAAGCGATTAAAGTTGCCATATATTTTGTTAGATTAATTTAACAATAAAAAAAATAGACGAAATGCGTCGGAAATAGTTTTTTTTACCAAGAAAAGATAAAAGTGTTTGGAGTAGACTCAGTAAAACATATATTGAAAACTCATTGAATAAAATCTGATGTACGAAAGTGGATTAGCAAAAATCTAAACAGGTAAAAAAAACGGTTCTTGGATTTTATTAGATGCTGTAGAGGATTTGATTATGCAAGCAAATCTAGGAATGGCTTTTAACAAAAATAGTTTTGCATTTGAAAACTGTGAAAATCTTATTGCCTCCTGTATAAAAAGTCATCTCATTGGCACAATCAAGTTAAAAGAGAACAAATAAGAAACAATCGGATAATGAAAATTATAGATTTCTGTACCCAAAATAAAAAATATCGAGATTAATATTTTCTACTAAATAATTAAAACTTATCCTAAACTTTTCTGCAAAACCATGATAAAACATAGCTCTGTAGCTTCAAATTAAAGCAATGATTAACCCTTCGGCATCCGGTTGGATAGATAAATTTTTTACAGAACAAAAATTTTCAAAAGAGACTGTTTCTAATACTCCTGATACCTTTTATCATCAAGTTAGAGAGACAGGGTTTATATATGGACATATAATTTCTTTTAAAACTAGAAGTCCAATTGAGACTAAAGGCTGGTTTAAGGGAGAGATTTCTAAAGTTGCTTTATTAAATACACTATATGCTATTTTTTGTTTGACAGAAAAAGAAATTAATCCTGAAAATTTCATCAAACAAACCGTTGCTTTTTACAATCAAATGAATCCTCAAGGATTTAGTTTATTAAAAAAAATTCTCCCTAAAAATTCTCCTTCTTTAACTTTAGAAAAAATAATTGATGAACGTGTTCAAACCAATGATACAGTCATCAGTAAAAACTTTTCCCATCTGGTGACAAACGCCTTACTATTTATCGATGTACTTGCTTTTCGCCAATATTTAATACACGGGTTAATTCCTGAAAAATATCTAAAAAAAATTGAAGAGACCGTTGTTAATATAGTGACATTAGCATTGAAAATAAAGTCCAATAAAACACAATATGATGATTTGCTGATTAAACTTTTTGAAGCTTCCATTCGTTATAGCAAATTTTCTAAAAATTCAGTTCAAAATTTAGAAACCATTCAATTGGATTATTTTACTAATGATCTTGAGAAATACTATCTTATTGATATTGCCGGAATGGCTTTATGGAGTGATGGTAAAATCGAAAATAATGAAGCCTATTTTTTACATTCTTTGGCTGAAGTTTTATCCGTTTCAGATCATTTTGTCAATGATAGTATTAGTAGCACCAATGACTTTATTACAAAACATAAAAAAGAAATTCCGTATTTTAATTATTCTAATCCTGTCAAGCATTTCTACGACCAAACAACTCAAAGTGTTATCACATTAGTAAGTCGCAATAAAAAGCGATTAGTAAAGGAAATAGTCCAAAGCAAAGAATTAATGGTACTACTTGCCTATTCTACCCGTAGAGATTTAAACGAAAAAGAAAAGAAAAAAGTTAAGAAACAGTTATTGGATATTTGCAAAACTATCCCTTCACTGACAATATTCTTACTTCCCGGGGGAACTTTATTATTGCCCATTTTAATTAAATTTATTCCCACACTTTTACCTTCTGCCTTTAATGAAAATCTGGAAGAAATAGAATAATAAGAAAGCCGCTCTCGAGCGGCTTTCTTTATTTAGAATTTCAATTGGTAAACTTCATCCAAATCTTTATTTGAACTAATATTGACTTCTAAGTCCGTAACAAAACCTGAATTTAAACCATAAGCCCATCCGTGTAAAGTCAATTCTTGATTATTTTTCCATGCCGATTGCACTATCGAAGTTTTAGCCAAATTGAATACTTGTTCTTTTACACTAATTTCAACAAAGGTGTTAAAACGTTCCGTTTCGTCTTCGATAGAATCTAAGTAGGAACTATGCAAACGATAAACATCTTTTATATGACGAATCCAGTTATCTATAATTCCAATAGAATCATTTCCCATAGCCGCTTTTACACCACCACAACCGTAATGACCACAAACTAAGACATGTTTTACTTTCAAAACATTCACAGCATAATCCAGAACGCTCAACATATTCATATCAGAATGCACGACCATATTGGCAATATTTCTGTGAACAAAAACTTCACCGGGTTTAGCACCCACTATTTCGTTAGCTGGAACTCTACTATCTGAACAACCTATCCATAATAAAGGTGGTGTTTGACCTTTGGCTAAATCTTGAAAATAATTTGGATCGCTCGCTAATGAAGTTTCGACCCATTGCTTATTATTATCTAATATTTTTTTATAAAAATCATTCATAATTTTAGTTTTTAATATTTTGCAAAACTTTAAAAATCGTCTTTTAACAATGTAAAGTAACAGTATTTATACATTTATACATAATTAGTTTGCTTTTTTATTCTGGAAAAACTTCTGTCTTAATTTCCTTTTTCACCAACGTTCTTTTAGCAACATCATAATAATGTTCAATACTAACATGGTTTTGTATCTCCAAACTATTTTCTAATTGATATGCTTTTTTAAAACCTTTAAGTTTGACTTTTATATTTTCATCAATAGCCCTTGTGGTTTTAAATTCATGGATTAAATCTAAAATATCATGAGCAATATAAACGGTATCTTTTGCATCGATAACTACTTTTGAATTTTGTGGAATATCTTTTAAAGTTAATTTTATGGCTGCTTTGTTTAAAAATGAAACTTCTTGAGCCAAGTCTATATGAATTACATCACCATCTGCATATTCTTCTTTTCGAAAACTATAAGCACGCTTAAGATTTCCTTTTAAAACGAAAATAATACTGATAACAATTCCTAAGGCCACCCCTTTCAATAAATCAGTAAATACAATAGCTAATAATGTTGCAATAAAAGGAACAAATTGGTATTTTCCTTTTTCCCAAAAATGTTTAAATGTTGCCGGCTTGGCTAATTTATATCCAACCAATAAAAGAATTGCCGCTAAGGTAGCCAATGGTATTTTATTCAAAACTAACGGAATTGTAACCACACTTATCAGTAAAAGAAAACCGTGAATAATCGTTGACATTTTTGATTTAGCACCACTATTACTATTTGCTGACGTACGTACAATTACTGATGTCAGCGGTAAACCTCCTAACAGAGAACTTATCATATTTCCAATTCCTTGGGCTTTCAGTTCCACATTGGTATCTGTATATCGTTTTTGGGCATCCATTCTATCGGCAGCTTCAATACTCAATAAAGTTTCAATCGAAGCAACAATGGCAATAGTAAAGGCAACGACCCATACTTTAGGATTTGTTATTCCTGAGAAATTCGGCGTAACTATAATGGTTTTAAATTCTTCAAAACTAGTAGGTACCGGCAATGAAACTAAATGCTCTTTTGCAATAACTAATGGACTTTGTGTAGCAGTGAAAATTTCATTTAAAATTACCCCAACGATTACCGCTACAAGAGCCCCGGGAATTAATTTTAATTTTTTCAAGAAAGGAATTTTATCCCACGCAATCAGTATTACTAGTGATACTATTGTAATAATTATTGACCCGAACTGAATATAATTAAAAATGCCCAGTAATGAAGATAATGTATCGCTCCCATTCAACTGCAAAAAAGATTGATCCCCTTCAAAATCGCTATCATAACCAAAAGCATGAGGCAATTGTTTCATAATAATAATAATTCCTATACCGGCTAACATTCCTTCAATAACATTCGTTGGAAAATAATTAGAAATACTTCCTGCTTTGATATATCCTAAGGCTAATTGTATAAAACCTGCAATAAAAACTGCTGTCAGAAAAACATCAAAAGCACCTAAATCAGTAATTGCTGTTAATACAATTGCTGTTAAACCCGCTGCTGGACCAGAAACACTTAAATGCGATTTACTTAAATATCCAACCACTATTCCCCCAATAATTCCTGCAATAATTCCAGAAAATAAAGGAGCACCTGAAGCCATTGCAATACCTAAACACAATGGAAGAGCCACCAAAAAAACCACTAAACCAGATGCGAAATCGGATTTAAGGTTAGCAAAAAGATTCGTTTTTTTTGTCATAATACCTTACTAAAATTTAATACAGAAACTTGTCACATTGAAGAATGTAAAGATTTGATTTTATAATAAAAATCAAGATTGTATTAAACCTGGTTAGGCGGGGGAATAAATATCTTCGAGGTTATTTTATCTTGTTTTGATAAATTCTCAGAAAAAATAAGACTTGAATTATAATTCAAATAAGGTTCAACTTCAAATGAAACATTGGAAATAAAAACGGCCTTAATTTCTTTATGTGATTTCTCCTCTTCAGAAAACTTACCCAAGATAGACGTATCGTTATCGTCCGCTATTAAACTCACAATTGTGGGTGTTAAAAGAAAGCTGATAAAAACGAATAGTAATATGTGAGCAGTTATTTTCATTAACGCAAAAATAGATTAAAGTTTAAGAAAAGAGTAAAAGCACTACTGAATTTAAAAAAAAATTAACAAAAAAAAACCAGAATAAATTGCTTCATCTGGTTTTCCATTTAAAATCTAAACGTTTTACAAACCCTCTTCCAACCAAGCTTGCATCATCCATATTACTTTTTCTTGTTCTGCAATAAAATCGCTCATCATTGAATTGGTTCCCTCATCACTAATTTCTGAAGCTTTATATAGAATTTCCCTTTCAATTTTTAATAGATGAGCTAATGAATTTACAATAAGGTGAATTGCTTTTTCATCAATAGAAATGTTTTTACCCACTGGTAACTGACTATTTTTAATATAATCCTCAAAAGTATGAAACGGCGTACCCCCCAAAGTAAGCACTCGTTCTGCAATCATATCAATTTTTAACTGGGAATCATTATACAATTCTTCAAACTTTACATGCAAGTCAAAGAAACGCTTTCCACGAATATTCCAATGAATTCCGCGCAGATTTTGGTAGTAAACTTGAAAATTTGATAATAATATGTTTAATTCTTTTACAATTAATTCTGATTCTTTTACTGGTAATCCTAGAATATTAATTTTCATATTTTTTTATTTCTTACAAATTTATGGAAAAAATAAAAATTGCACTATAAATTAAATTGATTGTTTTTATCTTTACATTAGAAAATACTATAAAAATGACAATCACTCAACTAAAATATGTTTTGGCTGTCGCCGAACACAAAAATTTCACACTTGCCGCCGAAAAATGTTTTGTAACTCAACCAACGTTGAGTATGCAAATTCAAAAAATAGAAGAAGAATTAAGTATTCAGATATTCGATCGATCCAAAAAACCAATTCAACTTACTGATATTGGACAAAAAATTGTAAATCAAGCCAAAAATATTGTCAATGAAGCGGATAGAATTCAAGATATTGTTGAACAGCAAAAAGGATTTATAGGAGGCGAATTTCGGTTAGGAATTATTCCTACCATTATGCCTACATTGTTACCTATGTTTTTGAATAATTTCATAAAAAAATATCCAAAAGTCAAACTCATAATCGAAGAGTTAAACACGGAAGAGATTATAATAAAACTCAATAACGGTCACTTGGATGCTGCAATTGCAGCAACTCCATTATTGGAAGAAAAAATCAAAGAAATTGTTTTGTACTTTGAACCCTTTGTAGCTTATATACCAGAAAGTCATCAAAATTTTCAGAAAGAAGAAATTGAAGTCTCTGATTTAAATCTGGATGACATTCTGTTACTACAAGACGGACACTGTTTCCGGGATGGAATTTTGAATTTATGCAAAAGTCAGGGGAAAAATGAATTCAATCATTTTCAAATTGAAAGTGGCAGTTTTGAAACATTAATAAAACTAGCTGATGAAGGATTGGGAACTACACTATTACCCTATCTGCACACTTTAGATTTGAAAGAGTCCGATAAAATTAAATTACGCCATTTTAAGGAACCTAAACCAGCTCGCGAAGTCAGTTTAATTTTTCCGAAGAATGAATTAAAAATCCAGATTATTGATGCGCTTAGAAGCACAATTGCCGGAGTTATTAAAGGAGCAATTGTTTTCCAAAATGTTCAAATTGTGAGCCCAGTTCAGAAAAAATAAAAAAAGGAACCGATTAAGGTTCCTTTTTTTTTATTATGAATTTACGATAAGTAAACATTGTTTCAACTCTGGTTTTTCAATTGTGAAATTTAATAACCATTCTCGTAATTGTTCTATTTCAAACGGTAACAAGGTTCTTATAGCTTTTTCTAATTCTTTACAAAAAAGTATTGGATCAAAACTTACTCTTTCTAGTATTGATTTTGTGTAATCAAACATGATTTTTGACATATTAAAATAATATTATAGGTTAGGTCTTGATTTTTATCTCTTGTAAAAATACATTTTATATAGATTGAATTTTATTTATTAACGTTCTTTTGTATATTTTATTTTTAAAAAAGAAAGTCTATTAAAATTAAGTTTACAATTTTTTATTTTTTACGAGCACGAAACATTTCTCGTTTACCAGGAGGACCAGCGAGCTTTTCGACAGTAAAACCCACTTCTATCATGCTTCGTTTCACTACTCCTCTTGCGGCATAAGTAACAAGAACGCTATTAGGCTTAAGTGCTTTATACATGCTATCGAAAATTTCAGTGCTCCATAATTCTGGTTGTACTCTATAACCAAAGGCATCAAAGTAAATTAAATCAAATTTTTCAATATCATCAATTGCTTCAAAAAATTGCTTTCTTTTTGTCAATGAAAAATCTGTACTTAAATTGCTCTTTTCCTCCCAATTACTCTCATGCATGGTTTTGAAAATGGAACTTTCGGTTATTGCATTCAACTCCTCAACATAATTCATCGAAAGAACTTCGTCAGCAGAGATCGGATACGCCTCTACTCCAACATAGTCAATCGTCTGATTTAGTTTTTTTGCTTCTAAAAAAGTGATAAATGCATTTAATCCAGTTCCAAAACCAATTTCTAAAATAGAAATATGCTTATTCTCAAATAAGGACAATCCATTTTTTATAAAAACGTGTTGTGCTTCTTGAATTGCTCCGTGTTTAGAATGATAACATTCGTCCCATTCCCCTAAATGAATAGTCGTAGAACCATCAAGAGTTTGGATTATTTCTCTTTTCAAAATTATAAATTGAGTTTATTAGTAGTTTTTATGCGCTATGATCAGGTCAAATTTAGTCAAAACTAAAACGTATCCCCCATAAAAATCTATATTTTTTATCTATTTGATATAAATTTAAGTCATTTTTTTCGATTTTTTAAAAGATAAATAAATCACAATTAAATCGTATAATTAATAGTTTTATCACAAGGATTTCGATGATTTTTATTTAATTTTGCAAATAAAAATGCTCTCCTTGTGAAAAAATCAAAGATTTTAATATTCCTGTTTATCAATTATAAAAATATAAAAAATAATCCCTTATTATGAGTACAACTCAAACTAATAAAATTGAAATAATTAAAGCAGCCACTTCAAAAATTAATGAAGTAGACTTTGAAAACTTAAGCTTTGGTTCTATTTTTACAGATCATTTATTTGAATGTGATTTTAAAAATGGAGAATGGCAAAAACCTGTCATTAAGCCTTACGCGCCCTTTTTGTTAGACCCTTCGTCAAGAGTTTTTCATTATGGTCAAGCAATTTTTGAAGGTATGAAGGCCTACAAAGATGAGGATGATGCAATCTGGCTATTTAGACCTGATGAGAACTACAAACGTTTCAACAAATCAGCAGTTAGAATGGCAATGCAGGAAGTACCGGAAGACATATTTATGAATGGTTTGAAGGAATTACTGAAATTAGATGAAGCATGGATAAAAAGAGGTAAAGGAAATTCCATGTATATTAGACCATTTATGATTGCTACGGGAACTGGTGTCATTGCGAACCCATCTGATAATTACAAATTTATGATCATTTTATCACCAGTAAGCGCTTACTACGCAGGTGAAGTAAAGGTTCTTATCGCGGAGCATTATAGTAGAGCTGCAAATGGAGGAATAGGAGCTGCAAAAGCTGCCGGAAATTATGCAGCACAATTTTACCCTACTAGTTTGGCTAACAAACAAGGTTTCCAACAAGTGATTTGGACAGATGATGCCACACATACTAAACTGGAAGAAGCAGGGACAATGAACGTATTTTTTAGAATAAACGATACGTTATTTACTGCTCCCGTTAGTGAAAGAATTCTTGATGGCGTGACTAGAAAGACTTTAATCGATTTAGCCAAAAGTGAAGGCATAAATGTAGATGTACGCCCTGTTTTAGTTTCTGAACTTGTTGAAGCCTCTAAAAATGGAACATTGAAAGAAATTTTTGGTGCTGGAACGGCTGCTGTCGTTAGTCCTATTTCTGGATTTTCTTATCAAGATGTTTATCATGAATTACCTAACAATGAAGATTCAATGGCATTAAAACTGAAAGATAAATTAACTAATATCCAAAACAAAATAGCTGAAGATACCTTTGGTTGGACTGTTAAAGTATAGATTTTAGATTTCAATTACAAAAAAAGCGGTTTTCATTACGAAAACCGCTTTTTTTATATTCTGCCTGAACTTTTGTAATCTGATTTGAATATTAAATATCGTATTGCTTTTACCTACTACAAGCGATCTGAAACCCACTACTCATTCACCTAATATTTTAGAAAAATTAGGTTTGAAATAATTAGGTCCTTTCATCACTTTGCCGTCTTCACGATAAATTGGATTTCCATCTTCGTCTAATTTACTCATATTACTGCGTTGAATTTCGTCGAAAACCGCTTCAATTTTATGTTGCAAACCATGTTCAATGATAGTTCCGCAAAGAATATACATCATATCGCCGAGTGCATCAGCAATTGCTACTAAATCATTATTTTGAACTGCTTCAAGATATTCCTCATTTTCTTCTTTCATCAAATTGTAACGAAGGGTATGTTTGCTTTCTCCCAAATCAGCTGTTGGAATTTCGCTATGTCCTATTTTAAATGCAGTATGAAATACTTTAACTGAATCAATTTGTTTTTGCATCTTTTTTATTTTTTAAATGAAAAGGCAAATTAGCAACTATTTCTAAACTATTAACTATTTTTGTTGCAAATAATTTAAACTATGTTTAGTCAAGGACAATTGATATTTGCGGGCTGTTTTTTTGTTGCTTTTGTTATTGCAATGGTAATTGCTTACCGAAAGGATGTAAAAATGCACAAAATATTTTACGAGGGAAATTACAAGATATTAATCGGTTTTTTAATTTTTATTGGAATTCTGTTTATGATAAAAATATTTTTCAAACGTTAGCATCTTTATTTTTTGGAATAAAAAAATGCCCACTAAAAGTGGACATTTTTTTTTACACTATACTTCTAATTTTCCGAAGGCAAAAACCCAAAGTTTTTAGAATATTTCAGCATTTGTTCAGCAAATGTTTTTGGTTGTTTTACTTCTATAGAAATAATATTCCCTTTTTTATCCAATTTTGGAACTAATACCGGGTTAACAAAACCACTATATGCTGCCGAAGCAAATTGTTTATTGCGTTCTAAAACTTCAACATGTAATTTCTGATCTACTTTTACACCGTAATTTTCCACTAATGCTTTTCCAGCGTTAAAATCTCCTTCCGATTTAATTCGTTGCACTTCTCTTAATAATTGCCCGAATAAATCGTGTAATTTTTCATAATTGGTAATATTGAAATAGGTTTTTCCATCACGAGTTATTTTCTCAATTACATTGTCTTTTTTCCCTTTTTCGAAAACCCATGAACTTACCCATTGACGATTTCTCATGTGTGCTTCCTCAATATTTGCACCCAATTCTAAACGAACTAACTGGGTCATTAATCCATTTCTGATATAACTGTCATAAGATTCCATTCCTAGTTTTTTCCAATCGTCAACTAATCCTAATTCTTGTAGTTTAGGATTGTATGAATAGTATAAACCCACTAAATCAGCTCTACCTTCCTCGAGAGTAGAAGCATAACTTTTTAATGATTCTTTTGGAGTACCAACACCTGGATTTATCTGTCCAGAGGCATGACCAACTACTTCATGTAAGGCGGTATGCATCTTATCCCCTAATTCACTATATTTTTGAGCCAATGCAATTTCTTCTTCATCATTTGCAAATTCCTGCAATTTTCCTTTTCCGGCAGCTTTAGCATAAGAATCTATAATATTTCCTAAAGAAACTGATTTAGAACCATGTTCTGCACGAATCCAATCCGCGTTTGGAAGGTTTACTCCGATGGGCGTAGCAGGAGAAGAATCTCCAGATTCACCCGCAACAATTACTGTTTTATAAGAAACACCTACAACATTTTTCTTTTTATGTTCTGGCATTAATGGTGAATTATCTTCAAACCACTGGGCATTTTTTGAAACAACTTCCATTTTTGCCGACATATCAAAATCTTTTATCTGAACAATTCCTTCATAAGAACCTCGGTATCCTAATGGGTCATTGTATACTTCTATAAAACCATTTATGTAATCAATATTTCCTTCAGTTGCAACAAGCCACGCAATATTATAATCATCCCAAGTTTTTAAACTTCCGGTTTTATAATAGCTAATAAGCAAAACTAATGCATCCCCTTGTTTCTTATTTTCGGCTACATCTTTGGCCTTTTCTAACCAGTAAATAATTTTATCAATAGCTGGACCATACATTCCTTTGCTTTTCCATACTTTTTCTACTAATTGTCCTTTTGCATTTCGAACCAATTTAGAATTCAAACCATAAGAGTAGGGCTTTTTAGAATCTGGACTTGTTTTTTTAGCGTAAAAATCTTCAGCTTCTTTTAAGGTAATTCCTTTTTCGTAAAAATTAATAGAAGAACCTTCTAATAAGCCTTTTGATTCATCAAGATTAACTCTTTTTGTATCCACATCATTAAAAATAATTGCAGTAACAGAAGGTGATAAAGTTGTTTTAGTAGCTTTCATCAAACTGCTTAGGTATGAAGCAGAAAAACCTGGCTTTATTTTTTCGCTCGAATAATGGTGGTGAATTCCATTTGAAAACCAAACTCTCTTTAGGTATATTTCAAAATTTTTCCAGTCATTAGAAGTTTTATTCCCTGAATAATTTTGGTAAATATGTTCTA
Organism: Flavobacterium urumqiense; assembly: GCF_900108015.1. Lineage (GTDB taxonomy): Bacteria > Bacteroidota > Bacteroidia > Flavobacteriales > Flavobacteriaceae > Flavobacterium > Flavobacterium urumqiense. The sequence goes on from NZ_FNVP01000011.1 coordinate 56,892, forward strand.
ATGCTTTTCTAATTTTAAGATTGTATTTATAATGTTGATCCCACATTATATCACGACCTGATGTTCCGGCTTGCGTTAAATAATAAACTAATTTTTGTTCTTTAAGAGTTAAATTTTCCCAACCTGGAATTTGGTAGCGTAATACTTTAATATCAGCAAATTGCTCTACAACGTAATCAAAAGGAGCTTTCTCTGTAATTTTTGCTTCGGCAGTTTTTGCTATTTGTCCGTTAGAGATAACAGATACTGCAAGAGTCATAAATAATCCAACAATTTTAAGTAATTTCATTATTAATGATATTTAAGAGTTTAATAAATAATTGTGCAACAAATATACGTCTTCTTAAAATAAAACATAAAAAACACGATTTATCTTCTGTTAAATTAAAACTAAAAAACAGCACCCATCAATTTGGATTATGCTTTTTCTCAAATGACTCGCTAAATTAGAATTAAATCTTATTTCAATAATGTTGCCAATTTTAAAATAGTACTAAACCTGAATTATCGTTATTTCGAAATAAGAATTTTATTATTATTTTATTGTTCCTTTACTTTATTAATAAAATTTATAACTTTACGGGATATAACACCCAATATATTATGAAGATTTTAAAATATTTATTTCTTTTACTTTTACTGAGTTTAGTGGCATTGTCAATTTTTGTAGCAACACAAAAAGGTGATTTTACAGTAGAAAGAAGTAAAGTTATTAATTCGCCTAAATCTGCTGTTTTTAACTATGTAAATGATTATAAAAATTGGGCAGATTTCGGGTCATGGACCGCCCAAGATCCTGAAATGAAAATAAATTACCCGCAAAATACTATTGGTAAAGGAGCCTCTTATTCATGGGAAGGAAAAGAAGGAAATGGAAGCATGAAAACGATTTTTGTAAAAGAAAATGATAGTATAGCGCAAAAAATGAATTTTGAGGGAACCGCTTCAACTGTTTTTTGGAGTTTTAAGGACACGGTTGGCGGAACAAAAGTAACATGGAAAACTACAGGTAAAATGAGTTTTCTTTTCAAAATTTATACTGCTTTTAATGGCGGCGTAAATAAAGTTATTGGCAGCATGTATGAAAAAAGCCTTGCTAATTTAGACAAAATTCTCGATTATGAAATAAATACCTACACTGTAAAAGTTAATGGTTTGATAAAAATGCCTGAGACCTTTTATTTGCATCAAACCTTCACCAGTGAAATTTCAAAAGTCATTAAAAATTTTAGAATCGTTACTCCAAAAATTATTACTTTCTGCGAAAAAAATAATCTTCCATTAGCAGGAAAACCTTTCGTAATATACCATACTTATGATCTTGTGAATGGACTTACTAAAATATCTATTTGTGTACCAATCAAAAATCAGATCTATACCAGTGAGGGAAGCGATCTCTTAACCGGGAAATTAGAAGCATTCGAAGCCGTAAAGACAACTTTGACTGGAGATTATTCACATATTATAAAAGCAATGGATATAACTAATGCGTATATTGCTTCGCGACAAATCGCCATTAATCCTTCGCTATCTCATATTGAAGTGTACACTGCTGGTAAAACTGAGACAAAAAGTCCTTCAAAATGGGTAACAGAAATTTACTACCCAACAAAACCAACATTAGTGGCAAATCCAATAAATGCTGTGCCAAATAAAACAGCAATTATTCCAAATACGACAGCTATTTTAGCCCCTAAAACCGACATTGTTGTTCCAAAAGCCAGACTAGAAGTTATAGTACCAAAAACTAAAACAGACGTTGTTGTGCCAAAAGCCAAAAAAGACGCTGTTATCCCTAAAGCAAAAAAGACCGTCCCTACTCCTGTCAAGGAAGTAGAGATTCCTTCTGAATTTTAATTTTTTTTAAGATCCGATTAAACCTATTTGATAAATTCCATTCTAACAGATAAAAAACCTTGCAAGAAGAACAGGAATTCATTAAAAAATTATTGAACCCTAAAACGCAAAACGAAGCGTTCAAAGAACTCTTGCGGGATTATCAAAGGCCTTTATACAATCATATTCGAAATATTGTTTTGAACCATGATGATGCTGATGATGTTTTGCAAAATACTTTCGTAAAAGTGTTTCAATATTTAAAAAATTTCAAAGGCGAAAGCAAACTTTTTTCATGGATGTATCGCATCGCTACGAACGAAGCGCTAACTTTTTTAAATCAGAAATCAAAAATTAACGGAATTTCATCAGAAGAACTACAAAACAAAACTATTGATAATTTACAAGCTGATGTATTTTTTGACGGAAACGAAATTCAACTAAAATTACACAAAGCCATTGCCATTTTACCCGAAAAACAACAATTAGTTTTTAAAATGAAATATTTTGAAGAATTAAAATATGAAACAATATCAGAAATTCTAGGAACATCTGTTGGTGCCCTAAAAGCTTCTTATCATCATGCAGTAAAAAAAATAGAAGCCTTTGTAACGGCAAATTAAACCTTTTATATCTAATTAAGTCTAATGAGTATTATGAAAGCATTTAAATTAGAAAACGAACCTAAAATAGCGTCGGGATTCAAAACTCCAGAGCATTACTTTGATCATTTTTCGGCTAAAGTTTTACAACAATTCCCCGAAAATGAACCTATAGTGATTTCGATTTTTCAAAAAAGAAAAATGGTAATCATGATGGTTGCAGCCCTTTTAATCCTGGCATTGATGATTCCAATTTATATTAGTATTTCAACAAATTTAAAAGAATTAGATGAAACCACTTTGGAAAATTATTTAGCCTATCAAACTAATTTGAATCAATATGATTTAGTTAGTGAATTAGAAACTAAGGATATTAGTAAAATGCAACCTGTTTCTTCTACAGAAGACAAAGTCATTGAAGATATTTTAGCTGCAGACTCTGATATAGAACATCTTCTTACTGAATAAAAATTAAAATTGAACGTGAAAAATTAAAACAATGAAAATTAAAAAATTATTTCTAATCCTATTATTATTATTTTCTTTCAGCTTTTACGGTCAAGGTGAAGGAATGAGAGGGAAGAGAGAACAAATTAGAGCGATGAAAGCTGCTTTTTTGACAACCGAATTAAAATTAACTTCCAATGAAGCAGAAAAATTTTGGCCAGTTTACAACTCTTTTGATGACAGGCAATTTGAATTAAGACATCAAAAAATGAGATCATTCAGGAGTAAAATGAATGACGAAACTTTAAATAAAATGTCTGAAAAAGAAGCCATTGCATTCTTAAACCAACTGGAAAGCACGGAAGAAGAATTATTTTCTTTGCGAAAAAATTTCATAGCGACACTCAAAGGAATTGTTCCAGCTACAAAAATCATTAAACTCCGAAAATCAGAAGAAGATTTCAATAGGAAACTTTTGCACCAATATAGAGATAAAGGTCATAGAAAAGATTAAGCTCTTTCTTTAAAAAAACCCTAAACAAAAGATTTCTTATCGTTTAGGGTTTTTTAATTCTTGAAATTAATGCGAATCATTTTATTTTTTCCTGCAGCAATAGCAGTATGATTATTTATAAATCGTATTGTAAAAAGACTGGAATCTTTGGATAATTGCTTCCAGGAATTCCCCTTATCTGAGGAATAATACAAACCTGATGCACCAACTGTAACTAATGCTTTCCCATTACTATTGGGAACATATTGTACACAAGAAGCATAACCAAAACCTTGATTTTCGGCACGCAATTCCCAATTTTTTCCACCATCTTTTGTTGAAGCTTTATTACCGAAATTTTGGTTTAGCAATTCATAATTACCGCCAGCTATAAATCCATTTTTCGCATCATAAAAATCTGCTGTAAAAATCCCAGTCATTGTTTTACCTTGAATTATTGGAGTATCAAAAACCTCCCAAGAATTTCCTTTATCCGGCGAATAAAAAACTCTTGCTTTTTTGCCTCCGGAAACAATCCAAGTTTTATTTCCCTTAATTACTATGTTTGTGTTACTTGCTGCAAATGCTGCTTCACCTTCATTAAGTTTTGGTAATTTATCACACGGAATTTTATTCCATGAATTACCACCGTCGTGCGTCATTATTATATTAAGACAATTGGTTATTGGATCACCTATAGCTATTCCTTCCGCATCATTCCAAAATTGCAAACTGTCATAAAACACTTTTTCATGATTTTCTTGATACACTAATTTTGTTTCTAAGCCGTCTTTCGAGATTTTATAAAGCAAAGCTGGATTAGAAACATTTAAAATAAAAATGTTTTTTGTTGTTTGAGCAATACTTCTAAACTCTGCTTTCGATTTATCAGTGCCAATAGTACTTTCAGTCTTTTTATTTTGTTCCAAATCAAATAATCCAAATCTTGAGTTATCAGCGGCATACCAAACTTTTTTTCCATCAATAACAATGGCCCGAATACTGACTTTATCTTGAAAAAGCGTATCAATTTGAACTGATTGATAATTCGTTTTTATCGATTTTTTATTGTTGTAATTAGTTGTTTTACAGGAACATAAACAACCAAAAACCAATGATATTAAAAAAAAATTCTTCATTTATTATAATTATTTAGGCTAATTTACGATTTATAACGGGAATACAAAAGGGTCTTCAAATTTATTGGCACAGTAATTGGATATTGAAAAAATAATAAATTTAATTCCATTAATTATGAAAAGCAAACTACTACTATTGAGTCTATTGACTTTTGTTTTCGCAACACAAATACAAGCGCAAGGCAGAACTTCAGTAAACGCAATGAATTCAGAAATTAGCGATAACTTAGATCTGAGAGCTATTGCATCAATTTTTGGTGATTCTCGCGATCTTCAAGATTTTGAAAGACAATTGAATGATCCTAAACTTCAAATATCAAATTTAGATTTGAACAATGATGATGAAGTTGATTATTTACGGGTTATTGAATCCGTTGAAAATAGAACTCACGTAATTATTATACAATCCGTTATTGATCAAGATTTGTATCAGGATGTAGCAACTATTGATGTTGAAAAAGACAGATACAATAATGTTCATGTCCAAGTCATAGGGGATGAATTCTTGTATGGAGAAAATTACATTTATGAGCCGGTTTATTATACCACGCCATTCTTTTATGCATCTTTTTGGTCTTTTAATTATCGCCCTTATTATTCAACTTGGAACTGGAATTATTATCCAAGCTATTATTATGCATGGAATCCATACCCAATATACAGATACAGAAGCAACATTAATATTTCCTTGAATATAAATAATAATTATAATTATGTTAGTTCAAGAAGAAGCAGCATAGCCTTGAATTTATATAGTTCTCGCCGTTCTAATGGCTACGAAAGACAATATCCAAATTATGCGTTTTCAAGAAGAAATGCTCAAGTAACAAATCGCTATGAATTAGAGCAAAGAAGAGATAATAGAAATTTAAGTTCCCGAAATGAAACTGCAAATTCTGGAAACAGAACCAATCCTTCGAGAGAAGGGGGTACACAAAGACAAGGTCAACAAAGAGATTATTCTCAAAACAGAACCAATCCTTCCAGAGAAGGGGGTGCAGAAAGACAAGGCCAACAAAGAGATTATTCTCAAAACAGAACCAATTCTTCCAGAGAAGGGGGTGCAGAAAGACAAGGCAAACAAAGAGATTATTCTCAAAACAGAACAAATTCTTCTGGTGAAGCTGCTCCGCAAAGACAAGGACAACAAAGAGGAAATTCTGAAAACAGAAATGATACTTCAAGAGAAGCAACTTCGCAAAGACAAGTACCACAAAGAGACTATTCTCAAAACAGAACAAATCCTTCTGGTGAATCTGCTTCGCAAAGACAAGTACCACAAAGAGACTATTCTCAAAACAGAACAAATCCATCTGGTGAAGCTGCTCCACAAAGACAAGCACCACAAAGAGACTATTCTGAAAACAGAAATAATACTTCAAGAGAAGCTGTTCCACAAAGAACAGAATCACAAAGAGGAAATTCTGAAAACAGAAACAATACTTCAAGAGAAGCTGCTCCACAAAGAATAGAATCACAAAGAGGAAATTCTGAAAACAGAAACAATAATAGAAGATCCTAAGGCAATAAAATCAGATTATAAAAACACGGTTCCTACGATCGTGTTTTTTTTTGTGCCTTTTTTTAAATAAACAGCTTTATTTTATTTTAAAAGAGTAAATTTGACGAGTTTTTTAAAAAATATACATGAGCGCATCGCACAAAGACTTGCACAGTAAATTAACATTAGGCGGGTTATTAATTTCTTTAGGAATAATTTACGGTGACATAGGAACCTCTCCATTATATGTTATGAAGGCCATACTTGGCGATCATATTATCAACGCGGATATTGTTTTAGGTGGGATTTCAGCAGTATTCTGGACGCTAACTTTGCAAACAACGATAAAATACGTAATTATCACCTTGAGTGCTGATAATCATGGTGAAGGTGGAATTTTTGCGTTGTATGCTTTAGTAAAGAAAACTAAAATTAAATGGCTGATTGTCCCCGCAATTATTGGAGGAAGTGCCTTATTAGCTGATGGAATTATAACCCCTCCTATATCTGTATCATCTGCCGTTGAAGGAATTAGAACATATTATCCTCAAATAAATACAATCCCAATTGTAATCGGTATTTTATTTGTGTTGTTTACTATTCAACAATTTGGAACAAAATTGGTTGGTAAATTCTTCGCTCCAATGATGATGATCTGGTTTGGAATGCTTGCAATTCTTGGCGTCGTACAAATTTCACAGCATATGGAAGTTTTCAAAGCATTAAATCCATATTATGCTTATCATTTATTATCTATTCATCCCGAAGGCTTTTTTGTGCTTGGTTTTGTTTTTTTATGTACTACTGGTGCAGAGGCACTATATTCAGACATGGGTCATTGTGGCCGAAAAAACATTAGAATCAGTTGGATTTTTGTAAAAACGGCATTAGTTCTTAATTATTTTGGACAGGGAGCTTATTTAATTCATCACGAAGGACAAACATTGGAATCTTTAGGTGGTACAAATGGAAATCCATTTTATCTAATAATGCCAGATTGGTTTCAGCCAATAGGAATTATAATTGCCACACTTGCTGCAGTAATAGCTTCTCAAGCATTGATTAGTGGCTCATTTACATTAATAAATGAGGCCATGCGTCTAAATTTTTGGCCAAAAGTAAAAATTAAATATCCAACTGAATTAAAAGGACAACTTTATATTCCGTCAATAAACTGGTTGTTATTCTTTGGCTGTGTTGGTATCGTATTACATTTTGAAGAATCCAGCAATATGGAACATGCTTATGGATTGGCCATTATATTATGTATGATAATGACAACCATTTTACTCAATTATTATTTGATATTAAAAAGAGTAAAATTATATTTTATAGTTCCATTAATAACCATTTATTTAGCAATTGAATTTAGTTTCCTTGCAGCCAACATCACAAAATTTGCAGAAGGAGGCTATGTAACCCTATTTATTGCGGCAATATTAATATCCATTATGACTATTTGGTATTTAGCCAAAAAAATCAATAAAAGTTATACTAAAATTGTCAAAATTGAAGATTATAAAAAAGTACTTGTTGAACTAAGTGCCGATTTATCAATCCCAAAATACGCAACGCATTTAGTTTATATGACTAACGCCGGCAGAGTTGACGAAATAGAAGAAAAAGTAATGTATTCTATTTTACAAAAAAGACCTAAGAGAGCTGATATATATTGGTTTGTACACGTAAATATATTAACAGAACCTTATAAGACAGAATACAGAGTAACAGAAATAGTTAAAGATGATCTATATCGTGTTGACTTTAATCTGGGCTTTAGAGAACCTACGAAAATAAATTTGATGTTTAGAGAGGTTATCAGGGATATGGTTAAAAAAGGAGAAGTAGATATTACCAGCAGATACGAATCTTTGAATAAAAATAACATTATAGGTGATTTCAAATTTGTATTATCTGAAAAGTTCCTTTCTAATGACAGTGACTTAAGATGGCATGAAAAAATAATTATGAACTCTTATTTCTTTATTAAAAAACTAAGTTTATCCGAAGAAAGAGCATTTGGCCTCGATAGTAGCTCTGTAAAAGTGGAGAAATTCCCAATGGTATTTCATGCACCTCAAAATATCGGTTTAACAAGAGTAAAATAAAGCTTTTTCACATAAAATTTACAAAAACACTGTTTTTTAAAACAGTGTTTTTTTTATTAAAAAATTTAAAATAACATTCAATCAAATTAATAGTACCTTTGCACCTCAATTATTTAAAATGAGATTACACAGAAATTTAGTTTATACTACCATCGATGCTTTGAACGCCATATTTAATGAAGGCGAATATGCTGATAAAGTGGTGGCAAGATCCTTAAAAAAAGACAAACGTTGGGGAAGCTCTGACAGAAAATTTGTTGCCGAAACCATCTACGAAATCGTACGTTGGAAAAGATTATATGCCGAAATAGCTGAAGTAAAAGAACCTTTTGACAGGGATAATCTTTGGAGAATGTTTTCGGTATGGGCGGTTCTAAGAGGATACCCAATTCCGGATTGGCGTCAGCTGGAAGGAACTCCTGAACGAAAAATTAAAGGACGTTTTGACGAATTATCTAAAGTAAGAGCTTTGAAAGAATCTATTCCAGATTGGATGGATGAATTAGGAGTTAAAGAATTAGGTGAGAAAGTGTGGGCTACGGAAATAACAGCTCAAAACCAACCTGCTAAGGTAATCTTAAGAGTTAACACCCTTAAAACAACCAGAGAAGCACTTCGTGCTATTTTAATGGATTTAAACATTGAAACAGAAACATTAAAAAATCAACCGGATGCTTTAGTTTTAAAAGAAAGAGCTAATGTTTTCTTAACTGATGCTTTTAAACAAGGTTTCTTTGAAGTACAAGATGCAAATTCACAACTGGTGGCTGCTTTTCTTGATGTAAAACCAGGAATGCGTGTTGTTGATACTTGTGCAGGCGCCGGAGGAAAAACATTGCATATCGCTTCTTTGATGGAAAACAAAGGACAATTAATAGCAATGGATTTGTATGAAAGCAAATTGAAGCAATTAAAAATCAGAGCCAAAAGAGACGGCGCCTTCAATATTGAATACCGTATCATTGACTCTACTAAAATCATTAAAAAATTACACGAAAAAGCAGACCGTGTTTTAATTGACGCACCTTGTAGTGGTTTAGGAGTACTTAAAAGAAATCCGGATGCCAAATGGAAATTAAAACCAGAATTTATTGACAACATTCGTAAAGTACAGTCGGAAGTTTTAGAGAGTTATTCTAAAATTGTAAAACCGGGAGGAAAACTAGTATATGCGACTTGTTCAATATTACCATCAGAAAATCAAGAACAAATTGCTCGTTTTTTAACTACCGATATTGGTCAACAATTCAACTTTGTTAAAGACCAAAAAATATTGGCTTCAGAATCTGGTTTTGACGGATTCTATATGGCTTTGTTAGAAAGAAAAGAAGCGGCAGAAATGCCCGCAAAAATAGAAAAGGTTTAAGGTTTATTCCCGTAAAAAAAGTCTTCTTAATAGACTAAAAAAAAAATTCAGATAAATCTATAATTAATTTTTATAATAATGAGCTCGATATTGTATCGGGCTTATTCCTTTTAAATTCCTTTTACTCTTTCATAATTTTACTATAGTATTACCATTTAATTCCCAATTTTAAATGGTTTATTTCTCTAAATTTCGTAATATAAAACACTTCTGATTTTATTATGCCAAAGAAATTTTATAGCATTGCAGTATTTAAACGGTTTCCTTTTCTTGACATACCCTGCACTACTCCTTTTTTCCTAGCGCATTTAATTTTGTTTCATTTGATTTTGCCAGCCTTAATCGGAATGAAATATTAAATAAGTATTATTAGATATTTTCCTTAAAGCCTTTTTTAGCGTATTAGTTGTAGGATTAAAATTTGGTTTTTCAGATAATTCATAACTTCTTATTTCTCTTACTATAGTAATTAATTTCAAGTTAAAGATTGGAACCAGCTATGCTATTCTGTTGGCTTTAGTGCTTACTGGTAAATGTTTTTTTTAAAACTTCTTCAACACTGCCGCCTTAAAATTCATAATAGTACTGAATTTTACTTTCCATAAAAATGCCCCCAAATAGTGTCTAACTTTTTTGGGGGCGATTCTAGTTTGGATGCCTTTATATTTTAATTTTCGTCTTCTTCCGTACTATGGGATTTCGAATATCCTCGCCATTTTTCGATGCAATCCTGAAAATCCTGCGGCATTTTCGTATCAAAACGCATCAACTCTCCTGTTGTAGGATGCACAAAACCCAAGGTTTTGGCGTGCAATGCCTGTCTTGGTAATGCTTTAAAACAATTGTCAATAAACTGTTTGTATTTAGTAAACGTCGTTCCTTTCAAAATCAAATGACCGCCATAACGCTCATCATTAAATAAAGTATGACCTATATGTTTTAAGTGAACACGTATTTGGTGCGTTCTACCGGTTTCTAGTTGACACGATATCAAAGTCACATACCCAAAACGCTCTAGAACTTTATAATGTGTCACAGCAGGTTTTCCTATTTCCGGATCCGCAAAAACTGCCATTTGCATACGGTCTTTTACGTGACGGGCCACATTTCCTTCAATCGTACCTTGATCAGCAATTACATTTCCCCAAACCAAAGCGATATATTCTCTTTCAGAAGTTTTGGCTTCAAATTGTTTGGCTAGATGCGTCATCGCCGCTTCAGTTTTGGCAATCACCAATAAACCCGAAGTATCTTTATCAATTCTATGAACGAGTCCTGGACGTTCGCTGCTGTTCATTGGCAAATTATCAAAATGATACGCCAAAGCATGCACTAAAGTCCCCGTGTAATTTCCATGTCCAGGATGAACTACCATTCCTGGTTCTTTATTTATCAGTAACAGCGCATCGTCCTCATATACAATATCAAGCGGAATATTCTCCGGGATAATATGATTTTCAAACGGTGGATGCGATAACATTACGCGTACCACATCATTGCCTTTTACTTTGTAATTTGACCTAACGATAACGTCATTTACAAAAATATTTCCTTCGGTGGCGGCTATTTGTATTTTATTCCGAGTCGCATTTTGTATCAAACTCATCAGGTATTTATCAATTCGCAAAGACGCTTGGCCTTTAGGAACTTCAAATCTAAAATGTTCAAATAACTCCTCTTCTAAATCTATTGTTTCTATATTATTGTTCATTTGCTGGTACTTGTTCTTCTACTGGTGTTGCTACACTATCTACTACACTTTCATCTACATAACTCGCTTTTCCGTCTCCTAAAACCAAATCAATTTTAGACGATTTCAATACTCTGTCCCCTACTTTCAAGTTTCTTCCTTTGTAACGCATCTCCAGAACCATATCTTTTCCAAGATTCGGAATATAAGTAATCGTTCCTTCTTCAAGTCCCAATGCTTTCAAAGTTGGAACCGCTTCACGGTATGTTTTTTCAATTAAATCCGGAATTTTTACGGATGAAAACCCTGATGCATTAATTTTGATATATACTTTTCTACCCACTTTTACTTTAGCGCCTGGCAAAGGATCCTGCTCCACCACACTAAACTTAGGAAATTCATTTCTAAAATCTACGCTATCCAAAAGCACATAATCTAAATCCAGCGCATCAAGCTTCTCCTCCACCTGTTCCACAGTCAATTTTCTCAAATCCGGCACCGTTATCTCATGACCATGATCAGTCGTAAAAGTTAACCAATGAATAAACAAATAGCCCAAAACGGCAATAATAGCAAGAGCAGATAATGCTTGTAGAAAAAATACACGGCTTGTAAGATACTTACGTAAACTCATAAATTTATTTTTATATGTGGCAAAGATAAACCTATTTCGTTTCAAAAAAAATGATAATTTTGTTTAATAGTATTTGTGATTCATTTGTAATCCTGAGCGTAGTCGAAGTACGGAGCCATTTCCCGCTATTCGTTGCAATCTTTTTATCCGCCGAAAAGGCGTACAAAAAGGATTTCCACTGCTATCGGGGCTAAAAACAAATAGCATGCAACAAAACTGTTCTTATACCAATTCTAAAATAATCCGTTTTCTTGTCCCGCTCCTTTGGAAAGGGCTGAGGAGAGGATAAACTTAAACTAAAACAATGAAAAACATTGCTATTATCATGGGCGGCTATTCCAGCGAGTACAAAATCTCACTAATTAGCGGAAACGTCGTATATCAATTTCTGGACAGAAATAAATTCAACGGATTCCAAATCCATATTTTCAAGGAAAAATGGGTTTATGTCGATGTTAATAATGTTGAATTTCCTATTGATAAAAATGATTTTTCAGTAACAGTAGATGGAGCTAAAATCACTTTCGACTGTGTTTTTAATGCTATCCACGGTACTCCGGGCGAAGATGGATTGATGCAGGCGTATTTCGAATTGCTGAATATTCCACAAACATCATGTGATTATTACCAAGCCGCATTAACGTTTAACAAACGCGATTTACTATCTGTCTTAAAACCATACGGAATCAAAACAGCTATTTCCTATTATTTAAATAAAGGTGATAGTATCAACACCGAAGAAATTGTGACCAAAGTTGGTTTGCCTTGTTTTGTAAAACCAAATAAAGCTGGTTCCAGCTTCGGGATTTCAAAAGTTAAAACTGCAGCTGAATTACCAATTGCAATAGAAGTAGCTTACAAAGAGGACAACGAAATCATTATAGAAAGTTTCCTTGATGGCACCGAAGTTTCTGTTGGAGTCATTAATTACAAAGGAACTATAACCGTTTTACCCATAACCGAAATAGTTTCCGACAACGATTTCTTCGATTATGAAGCCAAATATTTGGGTAAATCACAAGAAATTACACCAGCGAGAATCTCGGATGAAATGACCCAAAAAGTCAGCGAAATAGCCAAACGTGCTTATGAAGTGTTAAAAATGAAAGGCTTCTCCAGAAGTGAGTTCATCATCGTAAACGGTGAACCGCACATGCTCGAGATGAATACTATTCCCGGACTAACCACTGAAAGTTTGATTCCGCAACAAGCCAAAGCTGCCGGAATTTCATTGGAAGATTTATTTACAAATTCGATAGAATTAGCGTTACCAGAATAACTGATTATTTCGTTAACTTTGTATAAAACAAAATCATCATGATTGATTACAAACAATATATCGCTATAAATTCACAAGTTCGTTTTGGTAAACCAACAATAATTGGTACCAGAATTACAGTTTTTGATGTTTTAAATTGGCTTGCAAATGGAATGACAACAAATGAAATCATTGAAGACTTTCCGGAACTTAATGAAAATCAGATTAAAGCTTGCCTAGCTTACGCTGCCGATAGAGAACATAAAATTCAAATTGCATCGTGAGCTTGTTGTTTGACCAGAATATTTCTTTTAGAATCATCTCTAAAATTAAATTCAATTTCCCTGAAGCAAAACAAGTCAAACAACTCGGAATTGAAATTTATTCAGATGTTGAAATATGGGAATATGCCAAAGAAAACAAATTTACTATTGTAACTTTCGATGCAGATTTTTTTGATTTATCCAATTTTAAAGGCCATCCACCAAAAATAATTTGGTTGCGTTTTGGAAATACAAAAACTGATTTTCTAGCAAATATTATAAACGCTAGAAATACAATCATTACAGATTTTATAAATTCCATTACTTATTCCGAAATCGCCTGTTTAGAAATTAAATAATTTTAGTGTGAATTTAATTGATAATTATTTCAGCATAAAGTTGTCATTTTACAAAGGATAAATCCCTACAATAAGTTACTTCCTTCGTCGGAATAACAAAGAAAAACAAATGAGAAAAGCCATATTTCCCGGATCATTTGATCCCATTACCTTAGGACATGAAGATATCATCAAAAGAAGCATTTCGTTATTTGATGAAATCGTAATTGCGATTGGTATCAATGCCGAAAAAAAATACATGTTTCCCTTAGAAGAAAGAAAACGTTTTATCGAAGAAACATTCAAAAATGAACCCAAAGTTTCGGTGATTACGTATGAAGGTTTGACCATTGATTTGTGTCATAAAATAAAAGCCGATTTCATACTTCGTGGTTTGCGCAATCCGGCCGATTTCGAATTCGAAAAAGCCATTGCCCACACCAACAGACGTTTGTCTAAAATAGAAACTGTATTTTTATTGACTGCTGCAAGTACTTCTTATATCAGTTCCAGTATTGTAAGAGATGTAATTCGCAATGGCGGACAATATGAAATGCTTGTTCCAGATGCCGTAAGAGTAAACGATTTATATTTATAAAAATATAGAAGTCACACTTTTCCTAACTTCAATATAAATTTGTGAAAAGGGCTATTTAGCCGTATTTTTGCCAAAAATAAAAGCCATTAGACATGAGTATAGAAAGAGAATTAAATAAACGCAGCGGATCAAAATGTGAACTTTGTGGAGCAACTGAAAACCTAAAAGTATATGAAGTGCTTCCAACAAAAAAGGGTGGAATAGATGAAAGTATATTGGCTTGCAGTACCTGTATAGACCAAATAGAAAACCCGGATAATGTAGATTTAAACCACTGGAGATGTTTAAACGACAGCATATGGAGTGAGCACACAGTTGTTCAAGTGGTCGCTTGGAGAATGTTGAGTCGTTTACGTTCAGCAGGTTGGCCTAAAGAATTATTGGACCAAATGTATTTAGACGAAGACACTTTAGCGTGGGCTCAAGCAACTGGTGAAGGTGAAGAAGATGATAATAAAATTATACATCGTGACAGCAACGGAGTAATTCTGGAGCATGGTGATTCAGTAGTTTTAATCAAAGATTTAAAAGTAAAAGGATCAAGTATGGTTGCTAAACAAGGAACCGCAGTGCGTAACATTCGATTAGATCACGAAAATGCGGAATATATAGAAGGAAAAGTAGATGGTCAGACTATTGTAATTATTACACAATACGTTAAGAAAACATAGTCATCAATTTTAGTGATCAGAAAGGAGCCTGATCAGTGACTTCATTATAGCAAAAAATCGTTAACAGTAAAATTGTCTTACTATTAACGATTTTTTTATAAGTCTATTTTACTGCTCACTAGAAACTGAACACTGATTACTAATCACTGATCACTTTTTTTTAAATGAACACAAATTACTCCTCTTCTTTCTTGATAACTTTTCTAGCCACTTCAATTTTAAACTTCTTGCCTTTCATTTTTTCATCTTTAATGGCATTAAGTAAATCTTTCACTTTATTAAATTTCACGGCAGCAAAAGAGATAAAATCTTTCACTTCAATCAAACCTAAATCGCCTTTTTCCAGTTTTCCTTTTTGGGAAAAGAAACCTACAATATCAATTTTATTTAGTTTATTTTTCTTTCCGCCACTGATGTAAATCGTTTGAAATTCAGGTGGTTTTGGCAACGAAGTAGAATTTTCAACTTTCAAAGCTTCCATACCATAATCAATATAATCCATCTTTTTCTCGCTTTCGTGAGCAATGATGTAAGCGGTTCCAGAAGCCAGCATACGTGCCGTTCGACCGTTCCTATGCGTGAATTCGTCTTCTTTGGATGGCAAATGATAATGAATAACATGATTCATTTCAGGGATATCAAGTCCTCGAGCAGCCAAATCTGTTGTAATTAAATAACTCACACTGCCGTTACGAAATTGGATTAGCGCCCGCTCTCTTTCGTCCTGATCCATTCCGCCATGATAATACGTAGAATAAATTCCTTTTTGGTTTAACGTATCACTGATGCGTTCTGCAGCGTCACGGTGATTGCAAAAAATAATAGCTGATTGCGATTTCAGGGAACAAATCAAATTGAACAAACTTCCTATTTTGTCTTTTTCTTTCGAAACCACCATTTTCACGGAAAGATTTGTTTCTTCTACGTTTTCTGGAATAAAATCTAAAATTGTTGGATTTACGACTCTGGTATATCTTGGAATTTCAATATCTGAAGTTGCTGAAACCAAAACACGTTTGTTCAATTTCGTTAATTTCCCAATAATAAAGGACATTTGCTCATGGAAACCCAATTGCAATGATTTATCAAATTCATCCAGAATCAACGTTTGAATTTTATCGGTACGGAAAGTTCCTCTGTCAATATGATCGGCAATTCTTCCTGGTGTTCCTATTAAAACAGCAGGCGGATTGCTTAAATTCTTTATTTCAGTATCAATGGAATGTCCGCCATAGCAAACATTTACTTTATAATCAGTTCCCATTTTTTTCCAAACTTGTTCAATCTGCAACCCCAATTCACGTGATGGAACCAAAATCAAACATTGAACCGATTGAAATTCAGGCTGTAACATTTCTAAAATAGGCAATAAAAAAGCTAGGGTTTTACCGGAACCTGTTGGCGAAAGCAATAAAACATTATTATCATTCAAGATAGCGTCTTGGGCTAATTCCTGCATTTCATTCAGGCTTTCGATGCCTAAATTCAAAAGTATATTGTTGGAATGGTGTCTCTTATTCATTTTTTCAATTTGGGCAAAGGTAATTTTTAATTTTGAGTTATGAATTTTCATTTTTATTATTATTTACATAGAAATTGTCATTTACATTGACCTTGAAAAAAATAGTATATTTGGATTCTGCTTTTAAAAACTTAAATATGAGATTTTTTACTATTCCACTAGTACTACTTACAGTTTCGCTATTCGCACAAAACACGAACAAATACGAAACTTTTTTCGAAAAAGGAAACGGAAATCAATCCGCTACCTATCAAGAAACAATAGCGTATTACAAACTTTTAGCAAATGATTTTCCTACAATAAAAATGCAGGAAATGGGCTTGACAGATAGCGGAGAACCTTTGCATATTGTGACTTTCAACCCTGAAAAACAATTTGATTTTGAAGAAATTAAAAAAAACAAAGTAGTGCTTCTCATTAATAACGGTATTCATGCCGGCGAACCGGACGGAATTGATGCAAGCATGCAGTTGTTTCGGGATTTGGCTTTAGGAAAGATAAAAGCGCCAAAAAATACCGTAATCGTCTGTATTCCGGTATATAACATTGGTGGTGCTTTAAATAGAAATTCCACTTCAAGAGCCAATCAGGACGGTCCTGAAGAATATGGCTTTCGTGGCAATGCAAGAAATTTCGATTTGAATCGTGATTTTATCAAATCAGATACAAGAAATACGAAAAGTTTTGTCGAAATTTTTCATAAAATTAATGCAGCTGTTTTTATTGATAATCATGTCAGCAATGGCTCCGATTACCAGTACAAACTAACGTATATCATGACACAACACAACAAACTAGGTACTGTTTTGGGTAATTTTTTAAATACCGAAATGATGCCCGCTATAGTCAAAGATTTACAAAAAAAGAAAATAGAAATGACACCTTATGTCAATTCGTTTGCAGATACACCAGATAAAGGTTTTGGTCAGTTTTTTGAAAGTCCAAGATTTGCAACCGGTTACACTTCTCTATTCAATACCATTGGATTTGTTGTAGAAACACACATGCTCAAAAAATATGCGGATCGCGTGAAAGTAACTTACGAATATATGAGATCGGCTATTGATTATACCGATGCTAATTTTCAAAAAATCAAAGACTTGCGTTTGAAAAATGAAGAGCAGTACCAACCAAAAAAATCATATACGATAAAATGGGAAATTGATAGCACAAAAAAGACAACTTTTCTGTTTTTAGGTTACGAAGCAATTTATAAAAAAAGTGATGTTACCTCAGGAAACCGTTTGTTTTATGACCGAAAAAAACCATACAAAAAAGACATTTCTTACATCAAAGAATTTAAATCTGTAAAAGAGATAATTATTCCAACTGCGTATATTATTCCAAAAGGATTTTGGCCTGTAATCGATTTGCTAAAGAACAATACAATTATCTGCAGCCAACTTAAAAATGATACCGTAATAGAAGTCGAAAGTTATAAAATTTCAGATTTTAAAACGACAACATCAGCGTACGAAGGTCATTATTTACATCGAAATACAAAAACAAATTCTAAAATAGAAAAGGTGGCTTTCGCCAAAGGGGATTATATTATTTCAACACAGCAAAAGGGAATCAAATACTTATTAGAAACTTTAGAGCCTGAAGCAATTGATTCATTTTTCAATTGGAATTTTTTCGATACCATGCTACAGCAAAAAGAAGGATATTCTGATTATGTTTTTGAAGATACGGCAACCCAAATTCTAAAAGAAAATCCAAAACTAAAAGCAGAATTTGAACAACAAAAGCGTACAGACAACGCCCTTATTAATAAACCTGAAGCACAATTAGATTGGATTTACAAGCATTCCGTCTATTATGAAAGCGCCCATTTGCAATATCCCGTTTATCGTGTTTTGCAATAAAAAAAAGTTAGTATCATGCTACCCTCTGGACACATTTTTTTTCTTACATAAGAAAAATACAAAACAGATACTTTCTTGAGATAAATGAGAAACGATTAATAAATAAAAGCACTTTTATTCATTAATCGTTTGTTTTCTTATATCATTATTTAAAATATCAGTTAGCCCGTAGCGATTCTTAAGCAAAAAGTATTTGCCATTTATTGCAAAATGACAGTATTATCCTAAAAAATGAAAAACCTACATAAATGACTGATTTAAAACAATATATAGGGATTAACGCTAAATTAATTAAATATAAAGACCATCATATTGAAAGGAAACCAGGAATAACAACTTTTGGGATTGGTATTCAAAAATTTTCCTCAATTATGCAGAACTGCAAACTCTTTAAAGATATGTACAGACGGTAGTCTTTTATGGGCTTTTTTTGTCGCTATTTTTCAGCTTTATCCTTTTCTAACTTTATACCTTAAACTAAAAAACCTTAAATATTTTCTTAATCATTCATTGATATTAAAAACTCTTCATTATTTTTTGTTTTCTTAAAACGGTCATTAATGAAATCCATAGCTTCTACCGGATTCATATCAGAAAGGTATTTTCGCATAATCCACATGCGTTGCAATGTTTTTTGATCCAATAATAAATCATCTCGCCTAGTACTCGAAGACGTTAGATCAATAGCAGGGAAAATACGTTTGTTTGCAATTTTTCTATCCAATTGCAATTCCATATTTCCTGTACCTTTAAATTCTTCAAAAATAACTTCATCCATTTTAGATCCTGTTTCCGTCAATGCTGTTGCAATAATACTCAACGAACCTCCATTTTCAACGTTACGTGCAGCACCAAAGAAACGTTTTGGCTTTTGCAATGCATTAGCATCTACACCTCCACTTAATACTTTTCCAGACGCCGGCTGTACGGTATTATAAGCTCTTGCTAAACGAGTAATAGAATCCAATAGAATCACGACATCGTGACCGCATTCAACCAAACGTTTCGCCTTTTCGAGAACGATATTCGCAATTTTCACATGTTCTTGCGGTTCTCTGTCAAAAGTAGAAGCAATTACTTCCCCACGCACACTGCGTTGCATGTCCGTTACCTCTTCTGGACGTTCATCTATCAATAAAACTATTAAATAAACTTCGGGATGATTCGCTGCAATTGCATTTGCAATATCTTTCAGCAACATCGTTTTACCGGTTTTAGGTTGTGCCACAATCATACCACGTTGGCCTTTCCCAATTGGTGAAAACAAATCGATAATTCGGGTTGAAATAGTACTTTGCTTTTCAGCCAATTTGAATTTTTCAGAAGGAAAAACGGGAGTCAAGTGTTCAAATGAAACTCTGTCACGAACCACTTGAGGGTCGTGTCCGTTTATTTTTAACACTCTTACAAGTGGAAAAAATTTCTCTCCTTCTTTTGGTGGCCGAACCACACCTTTTACAGTATCTCCAGTTTTAAGTCCAAATAATCTAATTTGTGATGTCGATAAATAAATATCATCTGGTGAAGCTAAATAATTATAATCCGAAGAACGTAAAAAACCATAACCATCAGGCATCATTTCTAGTACACCTTCACTTTCTATAATCCCGTCAAATTCAAAATCAGAATCTTTAAAATTACTTTTCTTGTTTTTAAAGTTTGGATTTTGATTCCCATTCCCATTCCCATTTAGATTTTGATTAGGGTTTGGATTTTGCTTGTGCAATTGATTTGGATTAATCTTCTTTACTGGTGCAACTGGAACTTCACTAATTTCCTCATTTACTGAATCGGTAATTTCCTCGCTTTCTTTAGGAGTTTCCTTAACTTCTTCTTTATCCTTTTTTAAGGCAATTTTCTTCTCGTAAGCTGATTTACTAAATTTTACAATTTTGCCTACTTTATTTTCAGTTTCAATCGGTTCTTTAGATTCAGGACTATCCACTGGAGTATTACCTGCTTCTGGAATAATTAGTTCGGCTGGAGAACTCTCTTCGGCAGGAGTTTCTTCCATTTGTTTAACAGAACTTGTCGGAGTTTTTTGAATTGCTACTTTTTTTACTGGCATGATTCGCACTCTTTTAGGCTTATCATCCTCCACTATTTCTTTTTCTTTTTTATCAACAATTGAAACAACTTTGCTTTCCTTATTTTCATCTAATGTCGAATCAACGCTAGCAGTTTGATGTTCTAAAATTTGACTAATTAAGGTCTCCTTTTTTACACCGTTAAACTTTATGGTTTTAGCTGATTTAGCTATTTCTTGAAGCTCAGATAGCTTCATTTCTTTTAATGCAGAAATATCAAACATGAATGTTCTATGAGTTTAATTAATTTGGAAAATCTTAAAGATAGGTAGTAAACTATTTTTTTTTGAATCAACCGCAGTATGAAGTGCTTACGGTATTGTCATGCAATAATACGAATAAAATTTAATCATACAATAGTATTTATTAAAAAGAAAAATATATTTTTGTAAAACAAATTCAAATCATGATACAGAGAATTCAGACCATATATTTATTTCTTGCTTTTGTAGTCACAGGAATCCTTCCCTTCTTTATTCCTTTATGGACAATGAATGATGGCAGTGATTACTATTTTATGCAAAACCAATTTTATGTTATTATATTGGGCCTAAGTACTACGCTTTCTGTATTGAGTATTGTTTCCTATAAAAAAAGACAAAATCAATTTGTTATTGGCAGATTGAACATCATATTAAATTTGATTTTATTAGGATTGTTTGTATATCGTTCACTAAATCTATCTGGAGAGACTCATGTGGTTTCGGAGAAAGGTATTGGGATGTTTCTACCTATCTTGGCTATCGTATTATTAGTTTTGGCTAATAAAGCCATCAAGAAGGATGAAGATCTTGTAAAATCTGTGGATAGATTGAGGTAAACCTATAAACTTAGTTTATTAGTGCGAAGGAAACCCGAATGTAATAGTTCGGGTTTTTTTGTGCCTAAAATTTTTATATTTAAAATAATAAAAATCTTATTAAATGATATGTTCATCATTTTTTTATAAATTTGATTTAAGCAAAAAAAATATGACGCCAAAAATTAGAATTTATTTAGCC
This sequence comes from Flavobacterium urumqiense, assembly GCF_900108015.1. Taxonomy (GTDB): domain Bacteria; phylum Bacteroidota; class Bacteroidia; order Flavobacteriales; family Flavobacteriaceae; genus Flavobacterium; species Flavobacterium urumqiense. Next base: position 78,314 of record NZ_FNVP01000011.1, read on the forward strand.
GATGATCATCAAATACTTATTGACGGTATCAGTTCACTGTTACAAACCATCCCAGATTTTGAAGTGGTTGGATTCTCATTAAATGGCAATAATCTCTTTGACGAGGTCATTCAAAACAAAACCGATATCCTTATTTTGGATATAAATATGCCCCAGAAAGACGGTATAGCAGTCATTAAAGAATTTGCAGACAAAGGGTTTCCATGTAAAGTTATAATTCTCTCCAGTTACGATGATTTAAAGTTGATAAAAGAAATCATGAAATTAGGTGCCAATGCTTATTTGACTAAACAATGTGCCGGAGAAAATATTGTTGAAGGAGTTCAGGCTGTTTATCGAGGTGAAGAATATTTTTGCAAAACCGTAAGAGAAAAAATATTTTATAATGTCACAAAAGACAATCCAAAATTAAATAGGATAAACTCAAATATAAATTCGCTGCTGACAGGACGAGAATTAGAAATCGTTACTTTAATTTCATTGGAATATAGCGGCAAAGAAATAAGCGAACAATTATTCATCAGCACTAATACCGTAGAAACCCACCGAAAAAATATTATGAAAAAACTAAAATTAAAAAATATAATCGGTTTGGTTAAGTACGCTCTTAAAAATAATTTGATCACGTCTTAGGTTTTTATTTTAATTCTATTTTCACATCCATAACCTATTCTTTTTTTAATAGCTACTACCTTTTTTATGCCACAACAAGCGCGAATCATTTTATTGTTTTTGTTACTACTAAATATTTCCGGTTTGGGTGTTCTTGCTAAAGAAAAAATGCCTTCTAAAAAAGAAATTACAGTTTTAACAAAAGAGGCATGTCAAGACATGAAAGAGGGTAAATTTGAAAAATCCTTAATTAAGTCCAGAATTGCTTTACGGTTTGCCATTGCTATTAAAGATGACAATCTAATTGCCACTATTTACAATACTATCGGGGCAAATTTTGATGAAATGTCAGAATTTGACAAAGCCTTTTTTTACTATAACAAAGGTTTAGTGTATGCGAAAAAAACCGATAATTATCAATTAAAAAATTGGCTATACAATAATTTAGGAAACATCTATTGCTTTGATAAAAAACAGTACGAAAAAGGAATCTTCTATTATAAAAAATCGCTTGAATACAGCAAAAAAATAAACGATATCAGTCAAATAGTTTTTACAAAACTAAATATAACGTGGGCCTATTTTGACATTGGAAGTTTTGACGAAGGATACAACTATTTACAATTTATTAATAAACATCATGAAAAATATGGCGACGAAAGCACTATCGTTGCCTTAAACATGCTCAATGGAATGTATTACGGGCATAAAATGGATATTAAAAAAGCAAATCGTTTTTTTGAGAATGCCATTAAATTAGGAAATAAGGGTAAGGAGAAATCAGATTTATCTTTTTCGCATATGGAATATTCTAAATTTTTATTAAAAAATCGTCAGTATCAAAAAGCGTATGAAAACCTTGATAATTACAATACCATTTCTGCTGCACTTAATAATGAGGAAAAGCTCAAAAAAGCGAATGTGGCCGGTATAAATCTCGAATTAGATCAATATAAAAGAGAGATTGACATTATCGAAACTAAATACCAGACAAAACAACAAATATTGATAGAAAGACAATATAAAAACAAACAAATAAGTGTTATTATAATAGCGTCTTTACTATTGATAATCATACTTTTTTACTTTTTCTTTCAAAATACAAGACTAAAACAAAACAGCAAACTAAAGGATATTCAAAGTAAAATTCAAGAAAATATCATCAATGCCTCCATCAACGCCCAAGAAACAGAGCGAAAAAAAATCGCCTCTTTTTTACATGATAACATTAGCGCCATACTTTCTTCAGCGGGATTACATCTAACTGTTTTTACTTCACAAAACCAATCACCACCTGAAGAAATAATAAAAACTAAGTCCTTATTAAAAGAAGCACACGATAAAGTACGTGATTTGTCCCATGAACTTATGCCCACACTTTTAGCACGATTTGGTTTATTTTATGCAGTGGAAGATTTATGTGAAAAAAATTCAAATTCTGCTATTGATTTTAAATACTCAAGTGTAATACCTGCAAAAATACGTTACAATGAAGATTTCGAAATGAAAATTTATTTCATCATTACAGAACTCCTGAACAATATAACAAAACATAGTCAAGCCAGTAAAGGAACTGTTACTATTCAAGAAAATAATCAATCACTGTTCATTGATATCAATGATAATGGAAAAGGTATTGACACTGAAAAGTTTGAATTCATTGAGGGTTTTGGTCTAAACCAAATTCAAGCCAGGATAAACAATTTAAACGGCATTTTTTCCATTAGTTCAAAACTATATAACGGCACAGTAGTTTCTATCGTCGTTCCCGTCGTCCACTAAAAAATTATGCTTTTTTTTCGATTTCAATAATCTCGAGGTCTTTTATTTTATCCCCATCAATTACAAAACGTAACATGGTACGCACTTGGTGAAAACCGCTTTTTCCAGCAGCTCCGGGGTTCATGTGTAAAAGATTGTGTTTTTTATCGAAGATTACTTTAAGAATATGTGAATGTCCGCAAATAAATAACTTTGGGGGATCCGAAGCCATCTCTACTTTAATATTCGGATTATATTTCCCCGGATATCCGCCAATATGCGTAATCCACACATTCACTCCTTCGCACATAAAACGATTATGCAATGGAAATTCTAACCGCGCTTTGGCATCATCAATGTTGCCATAAACACATCGCAACGGTTTTAGTTTTTTTATCGCATCAGTCACCGCCAAATCGCCAATATCTCCCGCATGCCAAATTTCGTCAGCCAGAGCCACATATTTTAAAATCGTATCGTCAATATGACTGTGCGTATCGGAAAGCAAGAGGATTTTTTTCAAACTAGTTTTATTTGGAGCTATTTCCCGCTTTTCTCTTCAATCTTTTTATTCGCCGAAAAAGCGTATAAAAAGGATTTCCGTTGCAATCAGGGCTAGGATTTTGTTGCAAAATTAAACATTCCGATCCCAAATAAAAAATAAGTTTCAGACCAAAAACATTACTCCTTTGCCTGTTCGAGAAAAAAATTTATAAGTATCTTTGTATCTTCAAAAAAATTGACTTGAGGTATTTTATAAAATTAGCATACAACGGAACCCATTATCATGGCTGGCAATGCCAACCTAATGCTTCGTCAGTGCAGGAAACGATGAACAAAGCCGTTTCTACTTTATTAAATACCGAGATTAATCTCATGGGAGCGGGACGAACGGACAGTGGTGTTCATGCCAAGGAAATGTATGCCCATTTTGATTTAGAAACTTCTTTTGATATTCCCAATCTGGTACACAAACTCAACTCCTACTTGCCAAAAGACATTGCTGTTTATGACATTATTCCCGTTCAGGATGAAGCGCATACTCGTTTTGATGCCACAAAAAGAACTTACGAATACTACATAAACACTTTTAAAGATCCTTTTTTGCAAGAACAAAGTTGGTATTTCCATCAGTCGCTAGATCTAGATTTGATGAATGAAGCCGCTCAGTTATTGTTTAATTACACTGATTTTCAATGCTTCTCTAAAGTAAATACCGATGTAAATACGTTTGATTGCACGATTTTTGAAGCCAACTGGAAACAAGAAAACGGAAAGTTGATTTTCACCATTTCGGCCAATCGTTTTTTACGAAATATGGTTCGCGCCATTGTAGGCACTTTGATAAATATTGGTTTACACAAGATCACATTAGCTGATTTTAATGCTATTATAAAAAGCAAAAACAGAGACAAAGCTGGTTTTTCGGTTCCGGCTCATGGTTTGTATTTAACCAAAATAGAATACGATTACATTACGAAATAGCCCTGATAGAAGTGAAAATCCTTTTTAGTCTTGAACTTGTTTCAGGATCCTGAAACAAGTTCAGGACTAAAAAGATTGCAACGTATAGCAGGAATTAGCTCCAAAAAAAAATGAAAGCAAAAGCATTTGATACCCGATTATTCAAACGAATATTACAATATACTAAACCATACCAATGGCGTTTTAATGGCGTAATTATTTTTGCCATATCGCTTTCGGTATTTGCGGCTTTGCGCCCTTATTTACTGAAGCAAACCGTTGATGGCTATATAAAAACGCAAGATCAGCATGGATTATTACTGTATGTAATCCTGATGGGAATTGTGCTTTTGCTGGAAGTATTTTCACAATTTTTCTTTGTCTTTTGGGCCAACTGGCTTGGGCAAGACATTGTTAAGGACATTAGAACCAAACTATTTCGCCATATTCTAAGTTTCAGAATGAAATATTTTGATCTTGTACCTGTAGGACAATTGGTAACGCGTTCTGTTTCGGATATTGAATCGATTGCCCGTATTTTCAGTCAGGGACTATTTATGATTATTAGTGATCTGATGAAAATGCTCGTTGTTCTTATTTTTATGTTTTACATGAACTGGACCCTGACTTGGATTGTTATTGTTGCCATGCCAATTCTTGTTTTCATCACCCGAATCTTCCAAAAGAAAATGCAAGTGGCTTTTGAGGAAGTGCGTACGCAAATTGCCAATATGAACTCCTTTGTTCAGGAACGAGTGACGGGAATGAAAATTGTCCAACTATTTAACAGGGAAGACATTGAGTTCGAAAAATTTAAAGAAATCAATGACAAGCACAACAGAGCTTGGATAAAAACCATACTTTATAACTCCATATTCTTCCCTATTGCCGATATCATTTCTTCCCTAACCTTAGGATTCATAGTGCTTTATGGCGGAATGAAGATCTTAAACGGGGATCATTTTACCACTTTTGGTGATTTGTTTTCCTATACTATGTTCATAGGAATGTTGTTTAATCCATTGCGCCAAATTGCAGATAAATTCAACGAAATGCAATTGGGGATGATTTCCGCTAATCGTGTTTTTGATATTTTGGACACTCAAGATCAAATTCAGGATACAGGAACAATTGAAGCACCTCTTTTTAAAGGAAATATTAAATTCGAAAACGTTCGTTTCGGGTATATTCCTGAAGAAGAAGTAATAAAAGGAATTAATCTTGAAGTAAATGCAGGTCAAACCATTGCGATTGTGGGTTCTACAGGTGCCGGAAAATCAACGATTATAAACTTGTTAAACCGTTTTTATGAAATCAATAGCGGTTCTATTTATATTGACAATCACAACATCGAAAATTACACCTTAAGTTCTTTGCGCAATCAAATTGCGGTAGTTTTACAGGATGTTTTTCTTTTTGCTGATACCATTTTTAATAATATTACCTTAAACAATCCTGCTATTTCTCGCGAACAAGTTTTGGATGCAGCGCAAAAAATTGGTGTACACAATTTTATCATGAGCTTGCCTGATAATTATGATTTTGACGTAAAAGAACGCGGTGTTATGCTATCGTCCGGACAGCGCCAACTCATTGCCTTTTTGAGAGCCTATGTGAGTAATCCAAGTATCCTTATTCTGGATGAAGCCACCTCCTCAATCGACACATATTCTGAGGAATTGATTCAACGCGCCACCGAAACCATTACCGAAGGTCGAACCTCGATTGTCATTGCACACCGACTTGCAACTATTGTCAATGCTGACAAAATCGTGGTCATGGATAAAGGATTGATTGTAGAACAAGGAACGCATCAGGAATTAATCAACCGCGAAAGTGGATATTACAAAAACTTGTATGATTCCCAGTTTTCGGTAGCTAATTAAATTTTTTAACCGCAAAGGGCGCAAAGATTTAATTAACGAGTTTGAGGAGCGTGAATTTTTGAAAATTTGTTACTTTACTACTTTATTTCTTTGAAACTTTCTCAAAACAGAATAAATCCTTAAATTCGCCATCACAATTAATTTAGAAAAACACACGAAAATGAAATACGATATTATAGTTTTAGGAAGTGGTCCTGGAGGATATGTTACCGCCATTAGAGCATCACAATTAGGCTTTAAAGTTGCCATAATTGAAAAAGAAAACTTAGGTGGAGTTTGCCTAAACTGGGGTTGTATTCCAACAAAAGCATTATTGAAATCAGCTCAGGTTTTTGATTATCTAAAACACGCTTCTGATTATGGATTGACTGTTTCATCATTCGATAAAGATTTCCCTGCAGTAGTACAACGCAGTAGAAACGTTGCTGACGGAATGAGCAAAGGAGTTCAATTCCTGATGAAAAAAAATAAAATCGACGTAATAGATGGTTTTGGAAAACTAAAACCAGGAAAAAAAATTGATGTAACGGATAAAGAATCAAAAGTTACTGAATACGAAGCAGACCATATTATCATTGCCACTGGAGCGCGTTCTCGTGAGTTGCCTAACTTGCCACAAGATGGTGTAAAAGTAATAGGATATCGTCAAGCAATGACTTTGGCTACTCAGCCAAAATCGATGATAATCGTAGGTTCTGGAGCTATTGGAGTAGAATTTGCACATTTTTATAATTCTATGGGCACTGATGTGACCATTGTAGAATTCATGCCAAATGTTGTTCCTGTTGAAGATGAAGACATTTCGAAACAAATGGAACGTTCTTTGAAAAAAGCAGGAATCAAAATCATGACCAGCTCTTCTGTAGAAAAAATTGATGCTACTGGGGCAGGTGTAAAAGCATTTGTAAAAACAGCAAAAGGCGAAGTAGTTGTGGAAGCAGAAATCTTGCTTTCGGCAGTTGGTATAAAAACAAATATTGAGAACATTGGTCTTGAAGAAGTGGGGATTGCCACTGACAAAGATAAAATTTTAGTAAACGATTACAGCCAAACCAATATTCCGGGTTATTACGCTATTGGTGATGTTACTCCAGGACAGGCATTAGCTCACGTAGCTTCTGCCGAAGGAATAAATTGTGTAGAAAAAATTGCAGGCCTTCACGTAGAACCTATCGATTACGGAAACGTACCAGGTTGTACCTATGCTACTCCAGAAATAGCATCAGTAGGTTTAACTGAAAAACAAGCTAAAGAAAAAGGATACGAATTAAAAATTGGTAAATTCCCATTCTCAGCTTCTGGAAAAGCGAAAGCTGCCGGAACACCGGATGGTTTTGTAAAAGTAATCTTTGATGCCAAATATGGCGAATGGTTGGGTTGTCACATGATTGGCGCCGGGGTTACGGATATGATTGCTGAGGCGGTTGTAGCACGTAAACTGGAAACTACAGGACATGAAATCTTAAAATCAATTCACCCACACCCAACGATGAGTGAGGCTGTTATGGAAGCTGTGGCTGATGCCTATGGTGAAGTAATTCATTTATAGACTGTGCTCACGTAAAGACGCATTTCAATGTGTCTCTACCACAATGCTTGTTTGCGATACGTTTCAAAAAATGAATACCGAATCCGATTTGCTCTCGCAAGTCGGATTTTTTTTGTCCTCCATTCTAGAGATGCACTTTAATCCGCTTCTACATTGCGTATTTACATTTAAATCTCATTACATATTTACTATTAATTATGAAACTTTTCTAAATAATTTCGTAACAAAAATTTTACACCTAATTCCGTACTTTGAATATTAAAAGAGTTAAAATAAACAGAGTCCATTTTTCTTTTTATAATTATTTAAATATCCATCCTATGAAAAATATTTATCTAAATACCGGAACAATAAATGAAGTTTTCAATGAACTTGAAACCTCCTTTAAAGGGATTTTAAATTCAAATAATAACGAATTTAAATTGGCCTTAGATTCCGATTTGATTAAAGGAAATATTGATGGAGTTACCTTTATAAATGGCATTACTTCTGTTCAGGTTAGCCTAACATTTTTTGATGACACCTTGCTAAGTATTGAATCATTTAGCAAATCGTCTGTTTTATTTGCATACTGCACGGAGGGAACCATGCAACATAGTTATGGTATATCTGGCTACAAATCAACGCTTAGAAAACACCATTCAAGAGTAGTAACCACTAAACGAAGTATAAATACTATATTACATTTCAAAAAAAATAAAGCTGTAAAATTTTTTCTAATAAAAGTGGAAACTGAACAGGCAGCTCCAACCAACAACTCTCTAATTTCAGAACTGAAAAAGACATTTTTACAAAAAGAACCAAATTATAACTATCACGGTCTTCAAAATCTAAAAATAGCAGCAAAATTCAAGCAATTGACTGCCGTTACAGCGCATGGAATGACGGGACATATTATGAAAAAAGAAATCTTAGAATCCATCTTAGCGCTGGAAATTGAAGACAATACTGATAATTTACTTAAAATTTCACAAGCAATAAGACGTTCGACTCTAAACCAAATTAACGAATTAAAAAAGATACCTAATTTTATTAAAAACTATGCTGTTGAAACAATTTATAGTAAAGTTATTAATTCAAAAAACAGGATCATTATCAAGTAAACGTTAGAAGGTTTGTCCTAATCTATTTTGTCGACTCCTACACCTAGTCAAAGAGATCCCACTTATAATCCGATTTGTCAAAGCAAATTGGATTTTTTTATGCTTATAAATTAACCAAAAAAAAAGCTAGATTCAAGTTACAAATGCAACTTTTTGATTAAACATATAATTTGGTGTTTCAAAATTAAATCTTTTTCTTGGATGGTTATTTAATTTTTCAAGGATTGATTTACTAGCTTCCATTGCTGGAATTACAATCATTATTGTCATCGAAAATTATTATTTTAAAAAAGAAATAAAATATGCATCTAAGCCATAACTAATAAATATTTTATAAAAAAAACACTCATTTATTCCTGAATTGGTTTAAACCATTGTTTGCGTTTTACAGCTTTTTTATTTAGGAACTCCCGATCATTACCAAGGAATAGGATTGTAATCTTTTAAGAATTTTCCACACCAATGTTTCCCTGTATTAATACCGTCAAACAAAGGGTCCATAACGCGTGCGGCACCGTCAACAATATCCAGAGGAGGTTGAAAGTCCTCTAATTCTTGTTTCTTCTTGGCTAATTCCGCCGGATCTTCATCCGTTACCCAGCCAGTATCTACAGCATTCATGAAAATACCGGCTTTCGCCAATTCTCCTGCAGCGGTATGAGTAAGCATATTCAAAGCGGCTTTGGCCATATTAGTATGTGGATGTCTAGCTTCTTTAAAAAAACGATGGAACTTACCTTCCATCGCTGAAACATTTATGATGTGTTTTTTTCCCGTATTGTCTTTCTTCATAACTTCAGAAAGGCGGTTACACAATACGAAAGGTGCCACCGAATTAACGAGCTGTACTTCAATCATTTCGGTCGTTTCTATTTGCCCTAACTTTAAGCGCCAGCTGTTTGTCTTCCTTAAATCTACCTGCTGCAAATCAGCATCCAATTCCCCTTCCGGGAAAACTTCATTCGCCACCAGTGTATTATCAAAACTATAAGGAATTTGAGATAATTTGGCAGAAGCACGTAATCCAATTCCTGGTTCTGGTCCATGCCACGTCACTGGCATATTTTGATTTGAAGAAACGCCTGTAGTCAATACTTTTAATTCGTGTAAACAATCCGTATGATCCAGCAATAAATCCTGTGCGTATTTTGGTAAAAAGGCTATTGGGCGGTCTTCGTTATCCATTAAATGTGTATAAAATCCGGCTGGACGTCTCACGGTTTGCGCAGCATTATTAATCAAAATATCTAAACGTTCGTATTTTTGCTCAATAAAATTGCAAAAAATCTCTACACTCGGAATATGACGTAAATCCAATCCATGAATCTTCAGTCGATGTCCCCAATCCATGAAATCTTCTTCTTTAGCAAAGCGCAATGCTGAGTCTACCGGAAAACGCGTTGTTGCAATAACTGTTGCTCCTCCTCGCAAAAGCATTAATGTGATGTGGTATCCAATTTTTAACCGAGAACCTGTTATAACCGCTATTTGTCCTTTTACGTCAGCAGTTTGAAAACGTTTTGCATAATTAAAATCGCCACAATCAGTACACATTGTATCGTAAAAGTGGTGCATTTTAGTAAACTCGGTTTTACAAACATAACAATTTCTGGGCGTCTCTAATTCTAATTGCTGTTTGTTAACCAAATCGTTCAAGGCCAAAAGTTTTGGCGCAACAAAAATACTTGCTTCGCGGGCATGACGGATTCCTGTTTCTTTACGAGCCGTTTTGTCTTTCTTTTCTAATTTGCGTTTAGTTGCAAGTTTACCGTCCTTAACTCTTCGAGAAAACTCATCCCGATTTGGTCTTGAAAATTGACCTGCAGCCTTAATCAGCGCTATTCTTTGGGTAGCGGGAATATCAAATATTTGGTCTGTGTTCGTATTTAATTGTGCCAATATTGCGATGCACTTATCGATCTCTTCTGAAGTAATTGCACTCTTATTATCTATTTCACTCTTCATCATCATAAAAAAACTTGTATCGATCTTAGCGGAAATACCAAGGCCGCAAATATAGTTCTAAAATTTTGGCTGTCCAATGGCAATATAATCTACTATTCCCAAATTGAAAAACTAGTTTACAATTCTATAAGAAGTATTATTTTAGATATTTACTATTAAGCGCAATATCTGGATAATCGCTTTTTAAATATTATTGCTTTAAATGCAAGAAACCTACGGCCAAATTCGAATATTACTTATTCATTAATAGTCGTTTTACTCTTACTATCAACTCGTTTGGGCTAAATGGTTTTGTTATAAAGTCATCCGTTCCTAATTCAAAGGCTTTAAGTACCGTTTTTTCTAGACCTACGGCAGATAAAATAATTATTGGAATGTCTAGTTGCAATTCTATTTTTACTTTATTTACTATATCGAGTCCTGAAACAAATGGCATTTCTATGTCTGAAATAATCAAGTCTGGATTTTCCGAAACAATTTTCTCTAATGCTTCTTTACCATCACTACATGTAATGACTTCATATCCTTCTCGAATTAGTTTAAATTCCATGGTTTTTAACATCATCTCATCATCTTCGGCAATTAGTATTTTCATTTTTTTGATTATTTAAAAGCAAAATTAAACCATTGTAAATTAAAACAATTCATTATTTTTCAGAGTAGCCAGAGAGAATTTGCAACTCTGTAAAAACCTCTAGACATATTTCATTAAATTTTTCAACTTCTTCTTTCCTATTCTTTCCAAAGGGGTTTATTTTAATCTCATTTTCAATTATCTCAATAGATTTAGATGCCGAAGCAATGCCCAATAAACTAATAGAAGATTTCAATTTATGGATTTCTGCTTTTAGAATTTTTATATCATCCGTTTCGTTTGAATTTAATATTATTTCTAGCGACACAGGAAGATTGTGCATAAACAAATCTACCATTGATTGAATAAAAGTATCGTCTCCATCAGCAAATTCATTCAAATAGGAAAAATCAACTAGTGTTAAAACATTTTCTCCCTGCTTTGCGTAATCACTTAAAATATTCTCGTTCGTATTCATTAAATTATAATGTATTTTTTCAATTAACTCATTAAAATCAAAAGGTTTAGACAGATAATCATTCATCCCACTTTCCAAACATCGCTGTTCTTCTAGTAATGTGGCATGTGCTGTCAATGCTATTATTGGTATTTTTGATTTCGGTCCAAAGTTTGTTCGTATATATTGTGTGAGTTCAATTCCATCCATTTCAGGCATTTGAATGTCCATCAGAATAATATCGTAATTATTTTTCTCAATTTTTTCAATAGCAATTTTCCCGTTATCGGCAATATCAATTGTTTTGTCAAATTTCTCAAATACTTTAACCGTTAAAAGCTGGTTCAGTTCATTATCTTCAACCAAAAGGATGTTAATATCTTTCAAGAAATCTGTAGATGATAGCTCTTTTTCTATTTTTACCGTTTTAACAATTCCATTTTGGGCCTTTTTAAATTGAATTAAAAATGAAAATTTGCTTCCTTTTCCAATTTCACTTTCTACCGATATTGAACCTCCTTGCAATTCAATAAGTCTTCGGGTAATGGTAAGCCCCAAACCTGTACCTCCAAATTTTCTGGTCATTTCATTTGAAGCTTGATTAAAACTCTCAAAAATAGAATCAATTTTATCATGAGGAATACCTACACCGCTATCAATTATTGCGAATTGTAAAAAAGTTGCTGTTTCCGTTTCTTTCACTTGCGAAACGATTAATTCGACATATCCTTTATCAGTAAATTTCACGGCATTCCCAATCAAATTGATCAAAATTTGTGATAATCTTGTAGGATCTCCAATCAAAAAATCATTTATTTGACTGTCAATATCAAAAATTAATTTTATTTTTTTATCTGTAGCAATTGGTGAAAGAAGTTCTATCACTGCTTTTATATTATTTGACAAAGAAAAATTCACTTCTTCAAATATCATTTTGTCGGCTTCTATTTTAGAGAAATCAAGTATATCATTAATAACAACCATTAAATTATTACCGGCTCTCTTTATTGCATTTACACTTTGTCTCTGTTCTGAATCTAAATTAGTACCCTCCAGTATTTTAGCAAACCCAATAATTCCATTCATAGGTGTACGAATTTCATGACTCATATTAGTGAGGAACTGTTCTTTTACACGAGTTGATTGTTCTGCTAAATCTTTTGCTTTTATTAATTCTCTTTCAATTTCTTTCTGATTGCTTACATCTTGAATAGTACCTAAAATTTTGACTGGTTCATTGTTTTCCCCATTCATACATTTTATATATTCATTGATATATTTAATTGTTCCATTTCTACTGATTAAGCTATGGGTAAACTGTACTTCTGAATTATTTTCTTTGACATAATTAAGATTTTTTTCAAATAGTAATACATCCTCCCTATTGATCAAACGTGATTTTAAAAGATCGATAGTTGGAAAATTATTTTTTTCTATTTCAAAAATAGTATAGAATTGATCCGAAATAAAAACTTCTCCGTCATTTAGATTGATTTCCCAACTCCCAATTTTAGCCAATTGCTGCGCTTCAAAAAGTCTATTCGCATTTAATTTCAAAGCTAACTCCGTCTTCTTACGAAGAATAAGACTTTCATGGAGTTTAAGTGCATTTCTAATACTTTGAGAAATACCGTCAGGAGTTAATAAAGATTTTGGAATATAATCAGAGGCGCCTCCTAAAATAGCTTGGCTAGCAATTTTTTCATCTCCTTGAGAAGTCACAAAAATAACCGGGGTTTCAATACCCAAATCCCTCAGTTTTTTTAGAAAAGAAATTCCGTTACTGTCCGGCATCATATAATCTAAAAATATTAAGTCATAATTAAATGATTTAATCTTTTCTATACCTTCTTGAGCTGAAAAAGCATTTTCAACGTCTGCAACAATTCCGGAATGTGATATCGAACGAATTATTGTGACCGTATCAACTTTGTCGTCATCAATAATTAATATTTTTAAAGTAACAGCCATGTTTTTTATTTGTTTTACCTCGAAAATTCTATACTATTCCAATAATCATTCAAAATGGAAAAAAAAGCAACAATTTCTCCTTTTTCAGATGGTTTATGCATGTACCCTGCAATATTCAAATTTAAAGCATCACATTTTTTTTCTACATCATCTATGTTGCTAACCACAAATATTAAAATTGATTTTAGTTCAAAATCAAATCTGATTTTATTTATTAAATCAATTCCGTTGATGCCTTCAGCATTAATATCAATCAACATAATTTTTGGAAGTGGCAATAATTTATTTTTACCGTGAAGCATTGACCATGCTTTGCTGTCATTTTCGGCAAAACATAAAGTTGATTTAATACCAATTTGAGAAAAAGCATTTACTGTATTTTCAATGAAAATTTTACAGTTATCTACAATTAAAATGTTTGCGGCTACCATAGATCATATTGATTTAAAAATTACATCTCACATAAAGACCAAAAATTCTTTAGTGTAGCAACTGAATTAATAAATTTTTCAAAAGACAATGGCTTTAAAATATAGCCCGCAACATTCAGATTATAAGCATTAATCTTGTCACTATCTTCATTAGAAGTGGTCATTACGAAAACGGATATATTTTTAAGATTTTCGTCTTCTCTAATGATTTTAAGGAATTCAATTCCATTCATCTTTGGCATATTAATATCCAAAATAATGATTCTGGGTAATGGAATAATCGAACTACGTAACATATCTAATGCTTCCACGCCATTACCAGCAACAAAAAGTTCATTTTTGATATTATTTTTTGTAAATGCTCTCTTTACATTCATTACATCAACCTCATCATCTTCGACCAATAAAATATTCACCAATTTTTGTATCATAATTTTAATTTTTTACGCTTATTATTTTTGGCCAATTAATTTGAAAAATTGAACCATTATTTACTGACGGTGTATATTGAATCGCTCCACCCACCATTGCTACTATTTTGCTGCTAATTGTTAACCCTGCGCCTGTCGAATCTAAAACGTCTTTTGAATTCACGGTGTAAAAAATAGAAAAAATTTTCTGTCTTACCTCTTCTGCAATTCCAGGACCGTCGTCACTTATTTTTATTTGATACTCTGTTTCATTTTCACTAATATCTATAAACACATTTTTAATTTGTTTATCATGAAATCGAACTGCATTGTCTAGTAAATTAAAAATAACTTTGTTCAATTTTTTTCCTAAGGTAATACAGTTTTCATTGTACAAATTATAATTTTCATGAAACTTAACATTTGTTTTATTATCCAAAGTTGCCATGCATTCCTTCACAAGTTTTGGAATATTCACCTCATACTCTTCCATTTCAGTTCTATTAATTCTAGAGAGCTCCAACAATGCGTTCAACATGTTTTCGAGACGTGCGACTCTATTTTTTAATAAACTGAAATTGTTTAAAATATCTATGTTTATATCGGGGCCTAAATCATCTTCAATCCATGTTGCAATATTAGCAATTGCTCTCATGGGTGTTTTTATATCATGAGAAACAATATAAACAAAATCTTCATATTCTTTTTTAAGAGCTGAGAGCTCTTCCTGACATTTTTGTGCTGACTCTGTCATTTAGCTTTCTTTAGGAATTGTAAAAATAAAACTCGCTCCTTTATTTTCTTCAGATTCTATACGAATGGTACCTCCGGCTTCGTCAATTATCTTTTGAACGATTGACAATCCGATACCAGTACTTTCTTTTTTGTCTCGCGCTTCAATGGTTTGAAAAACTTTAAATACTTTTTTATGATATTCTTCCTTAATCCCAGGACCATTATCTTTTATTGTAAACTGATGAAAATCAGGCAAAGATTCATAGAGACATTCTATTTTCCCAATTGGTTTATCATTATATTTTACAGCATTACTGATAAGATTGCTAAATATCTGTTGAAACAATATTCTTGCAATTTTAATTTCAGGAATGTTGTCGGCAATGTAAATTTCAAATCCTTCCGTTGAAACAATTGAATCAACAATCTGATATAACATTTTTTTTAAGTCAGTTGTTTGTTTTTCTATTTTTGTTCGTCCGATACGTGAATAGTCTAATACTGCATTAATTAAATTCTCCATGCGCAAAATTCGGCCACGTAATAATCCGAAATTAGTATTTACTTCCGGAGGCATTTCAGGCATGTCTTCAACAATCCATTCTGAAAGATTGTTTATGGCACGCAATGGTGCCTTAAGGTCATGCGAAACAATATAAGCGAACTGATCTAATTCTTTATTCGTTTTTTCAAGATCTACTAGCGCGCTATCTAATTTTTGCTTGGCTAATTTTTGTTCCGTTATATCAGAACTTATAGCAATATACTGATAGGGTTTTCCTTTGTTATCCAAAAATGGGACAATTGTGGAATTCACCCAATAATAAGAGCCGTCTTTTGCCCTATGTTTAATATCTCCCTTCCAAACTTTTCCATTGGCAATGGTTTTCCAGATATTTTTTATGAATTTATTTAAATGGTATTCAGGGTTGTTTACATAATGATATTGCCCAAGAAGTTCTTCTTTCGAATATTTGGAAATGGAACAAAACTTATCGTTTACAAAAGTGATTACTCCTTTTTGATCTGTAATTGTTACAATTGTAGATTCATCTAATGCGGATCTGATATCATTTATTTCTTTTGCTTTTTCAACAATTTTTTGCTCTGCAAGTGTTTTTTCAGTAATATCCATGATAGAACCTTGCAAACCAACAACTTCCCCTTTTTCATTTCTAAATGGTTGGCCAATTTCTGATATATATTTTATTCTATTATCAGGAAATAAAATTCTATAATTTGTTTTATAATCTTCCCCTGTTTTTATACTATTTTCATCTAATTCATCCAGCATCGTTACATCATCATAATGTATTCTGCTGCGGTAGGATTTATACAATTGATCCTCAGGCACACCCTCCAATTCAAAGATGCTGTAATGTCCTTTAGACAACATAAGATCTTTTGTGATTAAATTAAATTTCCAACTCCCGATTTTAGCGATTCTTTGTGATTCATCTAATAAGGTATTACTGTTTACTATCTTTTGTTCTGCAAGTGTTTTTTCGGTAATATCTTGAATAGAACCTTTCAATCCAATTATTTTTCCTTTTTCATTTTTAAAAGGGCTTCCTATTTCTGATATATATTTTATCCTGCCATCCGGAAGTAAAATCCTATAATTAGTGGTAAAATCTTCATCACTATTTAAATTATCTAAAACCTGTAAATCAGCGGGAAATATTCTTGTCCTATAGGCATCAAATAGTTTATCAGAACTTAACTCTTCCATTTCAAAAATACTATAATGCCCTTTCGACCATACTAAATCATTGGTAACTAAATCAAATTTCCAACTCCCAATTTTAGCAATACTTTGAGATTCATCTAATAATCTATTGCTATCTATTAAATTTTGCTCGGCGAGTTTTTTCTCAGTTACGTCCTGAGTACTTCCCTGAGCACCAACTACTTCTCCAAATTCATTTTTAATAACCTTACCCAATGTTAAAACATATTTTAATCTGTTGTCAGGAAAATCGATACTGTTCATAAACTCAAAATCTTGCCCCGTCGTTATGCTTTTTTCAATAGCAATATCCATCTGAACTACTATTTCTGGACGAAGTATTTTCCTGTAGGCATCAAATAACTTGTTCGCAGGTAGTTCTTCAAATTCAAAGATTTTATAATTTCCTTTTGACCAAACTAAATCCTTCGTGACTAAATCAAATTTCCAACTCCCAGTTTTGGCAATACTTTGCGATTCGTCTAATAACTTATTGCTATTTATTAAATTTGATTCTGCCTCTTTTTCTTTAGTAATATCCTTAGATATACCTAAATAACCTGTTAGTTCTCCCTGAATATTCTTTATCGCCGTAACTGATAAAACTATTGGAAATGTACCGCCATCTTTTCTGACATAGGTCCATTCATTGGAATCGGCTATCCCGAATTTTTTTGCCTTTATAACAAATACATCGAATCCAGGTTCAATTTTCTCACCAAGTTCAATAGTCAGGTCTTCAGCTCGCTTGACCACTTCCTCGATAACGTGAATAAAAGCGGGAGTTTTTTTGCCTACAACTTCATCTGCTGTATATCCAAGTAATATTTCAGCTCCTCTATTAAATTGTTTTATTGTTCCGTCAAGCTCAGTCGCAATTATTGAAAACTCTGCAGAGTTAAGGATGGCAGACAATTCGTTCGTAGTTTTAACAAGCGTCTCTTTCTGATTATTTTCAAAAGTCATTTCCCTGGCAATACAATATAAATTTCCAGAAACTGGGTCAGGGGATGCATTCCAGCTTAACACTATATATTCTCCATTTTTACAGCGGTACCGATTTTCAAAACTGATTGTTTTGTGTCCTTCTGCTAATTTAGCAAATTCTTTATAGGTTTTATCTAAATCATCCGGATGAACAAAATTAACAAAAGGTGTACCTTCTAATTCTTCTTTTGAATATCCTAGTGCAGCTGTAAAAGCAGGATTCACTTTGTAAAACAGTCCATTTACATTTGCAATGCAAACCAAATCTTTTGACAAATCAGTAAAATTTTGAAACTCTTTTTGAGTAGTATTTAAATCCGCATTCTTTTTACGCAATTGCAGTAATAAAACAACTTGGTTTGCCAACAGTTTTAATGCATTTTTTTGTTGTTCAGTCAATACCCTTGGAATGGTATCAATAACGCAAAGGGATCCTAAGTTAAACCCTTCGGAGTTCTGCAAAGGGGCTCCAGCATAAAATCGAATGTCAGGGTTCCCGGTAACCAGCGGATTATCCGCAAATAATTTATTCTCTAATGCATTGTTAACTTCATATACGTCATCTCCCATAATGGAATATTGGCAAAAAGAAATCTCTCTGGGTGTTTCAGATACTCCTAAACCAACACTTGATTTAAACCATTGCCGATCTTTATCCAACAAAGTAACTAAAGCTATTGGAGTTCCGCAAATATATGAGGCCAGCTGTGTTATTGCGTCATACTCTTTTTCAGGCAAAGTATCCATGATTGAATAGCTTTCAAGAGCTGTAAGTCGGTCAGATTCATTCAACGGTAATAGTGGTATTTTCATTTTATTGGGGCTTACTCTTTTTTAGTTGTAGCAATAATTGATTCCTATGATAATCTAACAACTCTTTTCTACTTATTTTCAAAGCAGTAGCAATTAAGAATCACACACATCGACAAAAATAAAATTAATTTTGAACTATAAGTATTTTTTTCATACTAAAAGATCCCTAAGAATTGTCTTTATTTTAGAAATTTCTAATTAAAACGTTTTTTTATTAGAAAATATTAGAATTTTTTTTACTAAAGTAAAATTAAAAAAACTATTATTCTTACTTCTTAAAAATATAATAAATACACAAAATACCTAAATTCAACTCGTTGAATGTAATTAATTGATTTGATTTTTGATATTATTTAGTGGTCTATTAAAAATAAATTTATTGATCTATTCTACCAATTTCAATGCTGTTATTTTTGCTAAAATTCTTGTTTCAAAACCTTCAAGATTTTTAGCATAATTGTTTCTAATTATGAATTGATCACATAATTTCGAAAACAATGTTTCGATTGTTTTCCTTGATTTTCTGAAAATATTAGATCGTGATTTATAGTCATTTTGATTTTTTTTCGAGGTTTCTAATTTAACATTTGAAATAAATCTAACTGAATGCTTTAAGATAAGTAAACTTTGTCCCCAAGCAAAACACAATCTGACATCTGTTGTTTTATATTTTTTTAAAAACGACCTCATGAACCTCTGCATTTGTACTATCTAAGGACTGAAAAATTGCATTTACTGAACAAATTCCTTGCAGATTATACCCATAAAACCACTTGTTTTGAGAAGCAGTAAACCCTATTGAAAATGCCGTTTCAAACTCATTTTTACAGATTTTAATTCTACTATGCCGAGCAAATTTGCATATCGCCAATGGCATAGTATCGACAATATAATAATCTTCAAATTCTAAAAACCTTGAGGCAATTTTGTACTTACTTCTTACACGAATAAAACAATTTTCTTCTCCTTTCAATAAACTGACTTCGCTCCCTAAAATTAGGAACTTGTTGCTTATAAATCTCTTTAAATAGAGAATCCGCACTGTCAATAGACATAAATTCAATTGTTAAACTTAATGCAACTACTTGTAAATCATACATTTTTTATTTTCTAAATAACTCTGATTTATTTTCTAACTCACAACTTAAAAAACTAATAATTTCTAAAACTCTAAAATAATTTTTTACTGTATTCGAAGTGTAAATTGGTTATTTTGCGAGTTCAAAATACTAAATTTCAATGTCTTGATCAAGATCTAATCCATTTATTTTTTTTCAAATAATTACACCCAACGGATTATTATATATAATTCAGAACGAATTTAAATCTATAATTTTCAATAAAATTAATAGATTATCAAAGGATTTATTTTGTAAATTAGTACTGCTTTCACTATCTTTCGCACTCGGAAAAAAATAAAAACCTTAAACATTGAAAAAAATGTTAGAAGAAATGAATGATAACCTGTCCCGTCACGAAAATGAGACAGATGGAAATTTAGCACACGATTCAGCTGAATCAAATCAATCTGAAACAGAAGTATTGGAGACAAAACCTGTAGCTGAACCAATTGATGTGCCTGCAGAAGATAATGTTGTAATTCCAAAAAAAGAATTACCATTTACCGACGCTGCTTCAGAAACTGATAACCAAACAGCTCTTAACGCCATTGCAAATACAAACGCAGAAGAAAGTGAAGACGAGACTCTTAAAGACCGTCATGACATTCCTATGCAAGATTATGATACACTATCATTGGAATCATTGGTAGATGAATTAAAAAATCTGGTGAGCAATGAAAAAGTGCTATCGGCTAAAGATCATATTGAAGAAATCAAAAAATCATTCTTAGCGAAATACAACCATCTTTTAGAAGAGAAAAAAGAAGAGTTCCTTGCTGAAAATCAAGATCCGAACGAAGAATTTCAATATCATTCTCCTTTAAAAAGCAATTTTGATAAATATTACTCTATTTTTAGAGACGCAAAAAATACACATTTTAAAAGTTTACAAACGAATCTAAAAACTAATTTAGAAAATCGTTTAGCGATTGTTGAGGAATTAAAAGAGTTAATCAATCCGCAAGAAAACATCAAAGACACCTTAAAACATTTTAATGATTTAAGAGAAAGATGGAAAAATGCAGGACCAATCCCAAAAGACAAGTACAATCACGTTTGGAATAATTTTCACTTTCATGTTGAAAATTTTTATGATTATTTACATTTAGACCGAGAAGCGCGCGATTTAGATTTTAAACATAATTTAGAACAAAAGCAGAAAATTATTCTTCGAGTTGAAGAATTGGTAAATGAGGCTGATGTAAACAAAGCTTTTCGTGAATTACAAGATTTACATAGAATTTGGAAAGAAGACATCGGTCCAGTTTCTAAAGAACATCGTGATGAAATTTGGAACAAGTTTAGCGACTTGACTAAAAAAATGCACGATATACGCGAAGTTCTGTTTGAAAAATTAAGAGGAACTGAAGTTGAAAATTTAGAAAAGAAAAAAGAAATTATTTCTAAAATTGAAGTTTTAAAAACCGAGAAAGTAAATACTCATTCGCAATGGCTCGCTCAAATTGAAAAAGTAGAGGCATTACGTACTGCTTTTTTTTCTGCGGGAAAAGTACCTTCTGATGTAAATGAACAAACTTGGTCTAGTTTTAAAACTGCTGTCAAAAATTTTAATACTTTTAAAAATGCCTTTTATAAAGATATTAAAAAAGATCAAAATGACAATTTAAACAAAAAAAATGCTCTTGTTGCCAAAGCCAAAGAATTGCAGGAAAGTCTCGATTTTGCTATCACAACACCAATAATGAAGCAAATTCAAGAGGAGTGGAAACAAATAGGTCATGTTCCTAGAAAATATTCTGATAAAATCTGGAAAGACTTTAAAGATGCGTGTAATCACTATTTTGAAAAACTAAAAGAGCAAAAAAACGAGGAAAATGTCGACGAAGTGGAAGCTTTCAATAATAAAAAAGCCTACTTGGAAACGTTGCGTGAATACGAATTGACAGGAGACCATAAAACGGATTTGGATGCTATCAAATTACATATTGAAACCTGGAAAAATTTCGGAAAAGTTCCTTTTCCCAGAAGACATATCGAAGGTAAATTTAATAAAATCCTTGATGCCCTTTTTGAAAAATTGAGTTTAAGTAAAAAAGACACTGAAATGCTACGTTTCTCTAATAGAATGGACCATTTATCAGAAAGTAACGATACAAGAAAATTAGATAATGAAAAGATTTTCTTAATGCGTAAAATTGAAGAAGTTAAGAATGAAATTTTTCAACTAGAAAATAACATTCAGTTTTTTACCAATACCAGAAATGCTAAAAAAGAAAATTCTATAGTTATAGAAGTTCGTAAAAATATCGCGTTACACAAAGAGACTTTAGATGTTTGGAAAGAAAAACTAAAACAATTGAGAAATTTGAAACAAGAATAAAATTTCAAAAAAAGTTAAAATTAAACCTCTATATATATTCTATGTAGAGGTTTTTTTATGTAAAAAAATATCTAAATTTTAACTTTCATTTATTAGAATAATGTACACAAAGTTAAATACATATTATAAAATTACAAAATGAATTGGATTTGGCAAATCGTTATTCTTATTGGATTTTCAATAGCTTTTTAGTCCCATGTACGAAAGAGAAAACTTGTATTAAAACCAATCAATTAGAAAAATCCAGTTCAACTTTTTCTAACGACAGAATTCATTCTTCGGTTTTTATTCAACCTCAAATCATTACCGCATTTGCTTTAAATAGGAAAACCATTACTACTGAAATTGGTAAATGGTCAGAAAATTTTCTCATTTAAATTCCTGATTCTAAAGCTCTAAAACACTTTAATACATTCCTAAACCAAAACAGCAACCGACGTCATTTCCGGTTAACATCAATTATTATCCACCGAAAGAGGCTCAACAGGGTCTCTTTTTTTCATATCATTACTTTTTTTTAATGCAGGATTCAAGTTATAAATGCAACTTTTTGATTAAACATATAATTAGGTGTTTCAAAATTAAATCTTTTTCTTGGTCTATTGTTTAATTTCTCTTGTATTTCTATAATTTTCTCTGGAGTTATTTCATCAAATGATGATGATTTGGGTATGTATTGTCTTATTAATCCATTTAGATTTTCATTTGCACCACGTTCCCAAGGGCTGTAAGGGTTGGCAAAGAAAAAATCTATTTCAAGTGCCAAACTAATCTCTTGATGTTGCGCAAACTCTTTTCCATTATCAGAAGTTATTGTATTTATAAAGTGTTTCCAGTTCTGTAGTAATTCGATTG
>NZ_FNVP01000016.1 GCF_900108015.1 Flavobacterium urumqiense
TAATTACTTCAAAACTTAATCCTAGCACTTCAAATAAAGAAATATACTTCTTTACTGTATTCCTGGAAAGAGATAAGTACTTACTTATGAATAACTTACTTTTGCCGTTACAGTAGAATTTAATTGCTTTTCTAATTTTACTCATGTCTGTTATTTTGTTTGCCATAATCCGTGTTTTTTTAAACGAATGTATGGTGCTAACAACATGAAAAAGTCAGTAGTTTTTAATGTCCAATTTTACCTCAAATTCAGGTGGTCAATTTGAACTGGAAAGTGGTGGTCAGTTTGCTCCGAAACTGGTGGTCAATTTGCACTGGAATTGGGTGGTCAATTTGACCGGTTTTTCCAATTATACAATCAATTCATTTGACAAAATAAGACAATTTCACGGTTGGGAAGTTAGATTAGCATTTCCAATAGATTACAATACTTATAATAAAATACAAGCAGTTACAGGGGCAGTTATTTATGGTTATCTCCACAAGGATTTTTGGAGAAAAGTGAAGAGAAAGAAAAGCGTACAAATAAAAGGGTGTACCTATAATTTTCCGTCTCCTTCATTCAACTATAAAAAAAAATTGGCTCCTGTTTCTGTTATTGGTGTAAGTAAGATTTTTAAAATATCTATTGCGACAGCTTCACGATTAAAGACTGCAGCATACAAAGAAGGATTCGTAAAACTTAAAAAGAATTACGAAGATATTAATATGGATATTCCTTTATTGATGTCTATTCATAAATATAATGATTTGAATGATAATATTGTTTATCACAAGAATGATTATAGAATGCAGTTAATTGACACGGTTTATCCTCTTTTTTATTTTGTCAAGCGAACTAACCTGAAAACATAAAGAAAAGGGATTATAAGGGAATGCCAAAAGTGATGTTTTTTTAGAAATTTTAAGTGCTTTACAAATATTGTTGGGTGATACTTTTTATTATATATAAATGTATTATCAATATAGATATTTATCTTATAAATTTATTAATTATATTTGAAAAATAAAGAAGCAAAGTATCAAAAATGAACGAAGAAAATAAAGATTTAATTGTTACCGATGAAGACACTGCAATTGAGGATAAAAATGATGGTGGACTTTATCCTTATGACCCGGCTTATGAAAATATAGAAATTGGAGAAGACCCTTTTTCTGTGTACGAATATTTAAGGCAATTAGATAAAGGTAAAATATTAATTCAACCAGATTTTCAAAGAAATCAAGTTTGGGATAAAAAACAAAAGAGTAAATTTATTGAATCTATTATTTTAAATTTTCCTTTACCACCAATTTATCTTAATGAAACTAAAGAATCTACATATATAGTAATTGATGGTCTCCAACGTTCCACTGCTTTAAAACAATTTTATAAAGGTGAATATGCTTTAACCGGAATCGAGGCTTTACCAAAATACAATGGGCGTAAATTTAAAGACTTGCCTGAAGTTTTACAGTCCAAATTTGAAGATAAAAAATTAACTGTTTTTATATTAAAGCCATCAACACCTATGGTTGTTATTTATGATTTATTCAATCGTATTAATACAGGTGGTACCCAATTAAATAGACAAGAAGTTAGAAATTGTATTTTTATTGGAAAATCTACTCAGTTACTAAAGGAATTATCTGAGCAACAATATTTTAAGCAGGCAATTAATTCTGGTGTTTCGGACAAAAGAATGAAAGATAGAGAAGTTATTTTAAGATATCTTGCATTTAGATGGTTTGATTACGAGAATTTATATTCAGGAGATATGAGCGATTTTGTGGAAAGCGCAATGAAAAAGATAAATAAAAAAAGTGAAGAGGATATTCAGATTATTAAAGATGATTTTCATAAAGTGATGAAGTTGTCATTTTCTATTTGGAAATACGAAAATTTTAGAATGCCTACTGATAAAACTAAGGGAACTATTAATATTGCGATTTTTGAAACAGTTTGTAATTATTTATCTAATACAAGTGAAAGTTTTGTTGCAACTAATAAAAGTAAAATAAAAAATAATTATAGATCGTTAATTCGTAATACAACATATTACGAAGCTGTAACTAAATCAACAGGTAACAAAGCAAAAGTATTAGATCGTTTCAGATTAGCGAATGAAATTTTAAATCAAAATACATTATGATTAAAGAGTTACAAATCCAAAACTTCAAATGTTTCAGTAACTCAACACCTTTTGAGTTTTCAAAAATAAATTTACTTACAGGAATTAATGGGAGAGGAAAATCCTCTCTTTTACAATCATTTTTGATATTGTCTCAATCAGCATGGAGAAACAGTAATTTAAAAAAACTTGTTATTAATGATGAATTAATCAATCTCGGAAATTTTGATGATATTAAAAATAGTGAAACTCCTAGAGGCGAAAATATACACTTCAATATAAAATTTGACAATCCTTTTATTGACGAAGCAAAAATACAGTTCGATGAAAATCCGGATAAACCATTGGAGGCTGATTTTGTTAAATTGGATATTACCTCACATGGAAAAAACATTGTTATTAATCATTTTGATAAAGAAGTTGATGAAATAATCATTACGTTTTCCGAGGTGCTTAAGAAAATTCATTTTGTTAGTGCCGATAGACTTGGTCCCGTTAAATTTATGGAAAAAACTAATTTACCAGAATTTATTCATGTAGGTCCTAGAGGTGAACACACTATAAATATTTTAGCGGATTCAATTAATTTGCCAGTTATCAATGAAATTCTTTACAAGGGGAATGATGCAAACTCTCTTATTCAACAAACTATAGAATGGTTAAGTTATATATTAGAGGGTGCTAAAATTGAAATCGGTGGAAAAGAAAAGGAAAGTAGTGTACTTTATATGCTTATGAACAATAGGAATAATTCTTATGCATATAAACCTGCCAACATTGGCTTTGGGTATAGTTATATCTTGCCATTAATTGTTACAGGACTTATTGCCAAACCTGGTGAAACAATAATAATAGAAAACCCTGAGGCGCATCTTCATCCTAGAGCTCAATCAAAAATTGCGGAGTTCTTTTCAAAAGTAGCTTCATGCGGCGTACAAGTATTCATTGAATCTCATAGTGAGCATATTTTAAACGGACTAAGAGTTAGCGCATTAAATCCTGAAATTGATATTAAATTCAATGAATTAGCAGTACACTATTTTGATGAATCTTTTGATTCCGTAAAATTAACTATGGATGAAAAAGGTAAAATCCCTAATTGGCCATATGGTTTCTTTGACCAGCAGGAAATAGATTTTGCGGATATTTTTAAATATACAAGATAATCGCTATGATAGCAGAATTTTACATCATAGCAGAATCATTTGCTCAAAATACAACTGCTTCTAAAGCAGAAATTGAAACTAAAATTGAAGCTTTGGGAAATGACTTTGTAAGTATTCGAAAACACAAGGAAACTAATAAATTATTTATAAACCCTGATATTTATAATATACCTTTCATTAACGAGGTGTCAATTTCAGATTTACTATTCAATGATCAAATAGCAAATAATAACTTAGATAGAGATGCAAGAAATATGCTCAAAAAAATTGTTATTGAAACAGAAACTAAAAACATTACTAGTCAGGAAGTAATTGAAGTATTATTACCTGAGCATAATCAAGATTTATGTCATGGCTTAATAGCATTTAATACTGTAACTGGTGTTCATCCAGAATTTCAAGTTGTTTATAATCATAATGGATGGTTAGATTTCAGGAGATATTATTTAGAAATTTATCCGAAAAATAGTGTGTTTTTTATTGATGAATGCATAAAATATTTTCCAAATTTATATTTTCACGAAAGAAATAAAACTACCATTGGAGCAATTTTACACAATTGCCCAAAAAAAATTGTTTATCACTTAACCGCATTAAATGATAAATTTAGAGATACAGATGCTACTCATTTGAATAGATCACAAATACTTGAGCATTTTAGCATTAATGCTAATTTAGACGCAACAGCATCTTTGGAGGGAAATGCGGCAAGAAAACCTATATTAACATTTAGTTTCTTAAACGATAAAAAAGAAACTGTAAATATTTGTTGCGAACCACATTTAAAATTATGCCATAACGATTTCTACCCAGGCGATGCGTCTTATTCAAATGATAGAAGAATATACTTTCACGAAGGAATTAATAATATTCAAGAAAACAGAATCTTAATTGGTCATATTGGTGACCACTTATAATAAAAATATATGCCAACATTAAACTGGATAGGTAAAGACAAAGTTGTTAACCATCACCTAGAAGTACCTTTCAAGGTATTGGAGCATTCCTATGGTTTTGATAATGGTGTACAAACCGATAAAGAAACCAAGAGCGGAAATAAAATAATTCATGGTGATAATCTTGAAGCTCTGAAAGCTTTATTACCCGAATATGAAGGGAAAATTAAATGCACATATATTGATCCACCATATAATACAGGTAATGAAGGTTGGAAATACAATGATAATGTAAGCCATCCAAAAATAAAAAAATGGTTGGGAGAAACTGTAGGTAAAGAGGGTGATGATCTAACGAGGCATGATAAATGGCTTTGTATGATGTATCCGAGATTAAAATTACTTCATAAGTTACTTTCCAATGATGGTTTGATATTTATTTCTATCGATGATAATGAGTATCAAAATTTAAAATATATATGTGATGAGATTTTTGGAAGAAATAATTTCATTACAAATTTTACTTGGAGAACAGATGGTAATTTTGATAATCAAGCAAAAATTAAAATTAACCATGAATATATTCTATGCTATTCTAAAAACATAGATTTTTTCGAATATCCAAAAGTTGTTGATCCAAATATTTCAATAGATAGTAAATTATTTAAAACCGAAATTAGAAATACAATTGTTAAAAATGGCCCGAAAAATCCCATAAGTGATGTCAAACTTCCAATAGGTTTTCCTTGTGATATTGAAAGTGGTGTAATAAAAAAAAGAAATAATTCTTGGCCTCATTATGAATCTGATGCAAAAATAGAAGACTATAAATTAACAAATGAAGTAATTGTAAAAAGTGGATGGAGTTCTAAAGGAATTTTTGAGGCTTTTATTAAAAATGAATTTAATTCAGTAAAAGACAGTAAAAATCAAGAAACCACCTTTACCATATCCAAAACTGGCGCTATTGAGAATATAAAATCAAGATCTCAAGCAAGTCATGTTGTAAGTTCTCTTTTTAATATGGGTAGTACGCAAAACATGAGTAGTGAATTAAAAAAAATGGGGATTGATTTTGACTACCCAAAGTCAATAAACCTAATTCAATATTTAATCAGTATTGTGAATGGAGAAAATTTTATTGTTCTTGATTCATTTGCTGGATCTGGCACAACCGCTCAAGCGGTGTTAAATTTAAATGATATAGACGGAAAAAATAGAAAATTTATTATCATTGAGTTAATGGATTATGTTGAAAGTATAACTTCCGAAAGAATAAAGAAAGTTATAAGTGGATATTCCGATGTTAAAGGTAAAGGAGGATGTTTTGACTTTTATAAATTAGAACAATCATTATTTAATCATGATGGGAACTTAAATGAAAATGTAGATACTGACAAAATTAGAAATTATGTTTACTATACAGAAACAAAAAATGTATTAAATAAAAAGAAACATCTTGATAATAAATATTTTCTTGACAAAAATAATGACACATCATATTATTTTTTATATGAACCCAGCGAGACAACAACTTTAAATCATGCGTTCTTGGCAACAATGAAAACCAAAGCTGAGCAATATATAATTTATGCAGATAATGTTAGTCTTGATGAAATATTTATGACAACTCACAATATTATTTTCAAAAAAATACCTAGAGGTATAACAAGATTTTAAAAAATGGAATTAAAACCCTATCAACAACAAGTAATCAATGATCTATCATTGTTTTTGGAAGAAGTACAGGAAACCAAAGACGTGAAAGAAGCATTTTATAATTTTTGGTCTCGACACCCAAAAACTCCTTTGTTTCCATTTGTTGGAACCGCGATAGAACCTTATAAAAATAATGTTCCTAGAGTACCACATATTTGTGTAAAAGTGCCAACTGCAGGGGGGAAAACATTTATTGCTTGCAATGCAATTAAAACAATTTTCGATTCATTTCTATTAGAGAAACCAAAAGCAGTGATTTGGTTAGTACCATCGATTACAATTTTAGACCAGACAATCAAAAACTTAAAAGACCCGTCACATCCATACAGACAAAAAATAAATTCTCATTTTGGTAATAAAGTGGAAGTGTTTGACAAAGCAGCTTTATTACAAGGAAGTGGTTTTAATGCAACATCCATCAAAGAACAATTAAACATATTAGTTTTTAGTTTTGATAGTTTAAGGGCAAAGAATAAAGAAGATAGAAAAGTATTTCAAGAAAATGGAAATTTACAATCGTTTGAAACTGTTTTAGGAAAAGATACAGATATAACATTAGGAGCTGTTATTAAATACTTAAATCCACTAGTGATTGTTGATGAAAGTCATAACGCAGAAAGTGATCTGAGTATTGATATGCTAAAGGAAATAAATCCTTGTTTTATATTGGACCTTACTGCAACTCCTCGAAATAATAGCAATATAATTAGTTTTATTGATGCATTGGAGTTGAAAAAGGAAAATATGGTAAAACTACCTGTTATTGTCTACAATCACCAGGACAAAACTGAAGTAATAAATTCGTCATTGCAATTACAAAGACGGTTAGAGTTACAATCCATCGAAGAAGAAAAGAAAGGTGGTAAATATATACGGCCTATTGTATTGTTTCAAGCACAACCAAAAAACGGTAAAGATTTTTTAAACGAGGAAGAAGAAAAATCAAATGTTCAAAAACTCAAAGAAAAACTAATTGAACTTAAGATTCCGGAAAACCAAATTAAAATTAAAACGGCAAACATTAACGAAATCAAAAATGAAGATTTGATGAGTAAAGAATGTGAAGTACGTTTTATAATTACTATTAATGCATTAAAAGAAGGTTGGGATTGCCCTTTCGCATATATATTATCTTCTTTAGCAGATAAGAGCTCAGCAGTTGATGTTGAACAAATTTTAGGTAGGGTTTTAAGACAGCCATACGTAATGAAACATAATTTTCCTTTACTTAATTTGAGTTATGTTTTAACAGCTTCGTCAAAATTTTTGGAAACCTTAGATAACATAGTTAAAGGTTTAAACAAAGCTGGTTTTAGTGATAAAGATTATAAGTTGGCCAATCCTGTTATGCTTGAAGAGTCTAAAAAACAAGATCCATTGCAACAACTTAATGTATTTGAAACTATTAAAAATATAGATAATATAGAAATATCAGAAGATATTACTGCTGATATAGATACAACCAGAATTTCAATACCTTCAGATTCTATCTTGCCAAATACAACTGTTGCAAACATAGAACAAACAGCTATTCAACAAAATGACGTATTTGAAAAAACTGTTTCCGATATGGAAACTAATAATGAAATTGTTTTACCAAACGAAATACAAAAACTTGTGAAAACATATAGTATTAAAGATATTTTTATTGATCAAGCAGCACAAATCAATTTACCACAGTTCTTTTTAAAAGTTCCATCGAATGATTTATTTGGAAAAAAAGAAGAGGAATTGCCTTTAGAAAAAGAAAATCTACTAGAAGGCTTTAAACTTAGTCAAGAGGAAAGGAAAATTGATTTTGCAAGTATATCATCAGAACTTTATAAGATTGATCTTGATGAAACAAAGAAAGAACACACACCAACATTCGTTAGACTAGACGGACTTGTTAAGGAAAGTGTGATGGCTTATATCCTTGACCCATCAAGAAAAGATACTAGAGTTAAAAATTTCACTAAGAGAATTATGGATATTATTGGGAATATGTATCCTATACCTGATAAAGAAATTGAGAAGTATTTAAAACTTATTTTAGAAGACTTTAGTGATGAACAGTTTAGTGACTTTGCAAATAATGAATATACCTATACGGATAAAATTAAAAGTAAAATAAAATCATTGTCAGAAGCATTTGCAGAACAAAAATTCAAAGACTTTTTAGATATTGATAAAGTATTTATTAAACCATCATTTGAGTTGCCAAAAAACATTACCCCAGGACTAACTTCGAAAGACATAACCAAATCCCTTTATGAAAAAGAAGGAAGTATGAATGGTTATGAAGAACGAGTTATCAATGAAATTGGGAATATGACCAATATTGCTTTTTGGACGAGAAATATTGAAAGGAAAGGATTTAGAATAAATGGTTTTGTAAATCATTACCCTGATTTCATAATCCAAACTAAAAGTGGTAAAACAATAGTACTTGAAACAAAAGGAGATCATTTAGATGCTGAACAAAAAATTAGATTGGGTGGGCTTTGGGCAAGTAAGTCAGGTAATGATTACCGATATTTTATGGTTTATGAAAGAAGGAATGTAGATGGTGCTTATAAATTAGAAGAGTTTCTAAATCTAATAAAGGATATTTAGTATTAATATCACGATTGTTTCAATTCAAGATATTATAAGAATATTTTGAAATTAAGTGTTATTGTAGAAATATAAGAAACACAAAATTAAACGATTTTAAAAAGTAGTGTTATGAGTCAAATGTTAGCGGATATAAGCAGAATTGTAAATGGTGATATTAGCCCAAGAGTTACTCAATATGATGTGCTTTTTGAAGCAATTACAAATGCTATTCACGCCAATGCTACTGAGATTAAATGTTACCTAAATTCAGTCGATAATCAACTTAAAGAAGGTGAAAATGAACTTGGGTCAATTAAAATAGATACAGTAAAAATTGTCGATAATGGCGATGGCTTGACCGATAAAAATTTTGCCTCTTTTTCCACATATCGTACGGAACACAAAAAGGAATTGGGTTGCAAAGGTGTTGGTCGATTTGTTTTTCTTAAGATTTTCAAAAATGTTAATTATAAAAGTAGATTAAAAACTGAGTCAGAGGAAAGAAAATTCAAATTTGATTTTAATTTTGACACTGATGATTTGGTAAAAGAAACAGTAGTCGTTGCAAGCAATGAAACAATACTTACTTTGTCAGGTTTAACTTCTAAATACTATGATGACACCAAAAAAATTGATCGTAGGATTGAATTAGATATTGAAACAATTAGAGAAAAAGTGTTAATGAATCTTATTCCTACTTTGTTTTTTTATAAGCAAAAAGGAAAAAATATAACTATTACATTTCATAACGAATTCGATACGACACATAACAAAATAAGTTCTAGTGATATTCCTGACTTTCAAGAAAATATTTTTGAAGTCAAAAATAAAGATGGTAATATTTTCAAATTCAACCTGCATCATAAAATTATAAAGGATTCCGGTAATCTAAACGCTTATTATTGTGCAAATAATAGGACAGTATGCGAGTTTAGTGAAAAGGATTTGAAAATTGCAATGCCTTATGGTTATTCCGGTTTTATGCTATTAGAATCTGATTATCTTAATGAACACTCCAATAATGAACGTAATGATTTCGATATTTATCCAGTTAAAATTGACGTTTTTTCGACATTGTCTTGGGAGATGATTAACACAAATTTAAAAAAGGAAATTAGTGAAATAGTGAAGGCGGGAATTCCAGAAACTCAAAAAAGAAACATTGAAAAATTAGAGGAAATTCAGGAAGAAAGACCATATTTGATGAATTATATTGAAGATGAGGATATTGAAATGGCAGGGTTTTTAGATAAAAAACACATAATTGAAAAAGCCAAAAAGCGATTTGATATTGTAAAGGAAAAGGTTCTTGTAAATGCTGGTAAAGATGAATATTCAGATGAAGAATTAAATGAAGCGATACAGCTCGCTCAAAATGAATTAGTATCCTATATAAATGATAGAATTCAAGTCATTGAAAGACTCAAAACATTTGTTACCAAAAGTGAACGTGTTGAAAAAATTATTCATAATCTCTTTATGGAAATGCGTACTGATGATGATTACTACAGTGTTGGTAAAAATAATCTTTGGCTTTTAGATGATCGTTATACAACATATAGTTATGCAGCGAGTGATAAACGAATCCGCGATGTTTTGAAAGGGATTGATGAAGGAAATGGTGATACTGAAATATTAGATGATAAACCAGATTTGTCTCTTTTCTTCTCACATAATCCGAATAATCCAGAAAGATTAAAATCGGTACTGATAGAAATAAAACCGTTTGACTATAGTTCAAAACCTGATCGTAAAAAGTTTGCCGGAATTCAACAGTTATTAGATTATGTCAAAGCATTTAAAGCAAAGGACAAAATCGATGAAGTTTCTGCATTTTTAATAACTGAAATTGACCATAAATTAGAAGTGAGACTTAGGGAAGATGATTATACACCTTTGTTTTCAACTGAAAATCCAATTTTTCATAGATTTTATAAAGAAACTGGAATTTCTATATTTGTTATAAGTGCTACAACTCTTATTAAAGACGCAGAAGCAAGAAATAAAGTGTTTTTAGAAATTATTAGAAAACAAACAAGATTGAATAAACTAATGGAAAAATCAATGGTTGTTTAATGGTAGGTATTTTAAGTGAAACACAGTTTGAAAATCATTTAAGAAATGATATTTTGCCATTTGCTATTCCTGAAGACAATAATCACAAATTATTTAATTTCAAGAAAGCAGTTGATATTCTAATTGCTAGAAATGGGGTGAACCCTAAACTTTTTTTTATTGAAGTAAAATACCATAAACCTAATCACGGTAGATTAGGGTTTGGTCACGGTAAAGGTGGTGGGTTTCAGCCTGAAGTTCTAATAACCGCAACAGATTATTTTGAAGAAAATATGCGTTGGGTTTTGGGAGAAGAAAGTAGCGAAAAATACTGGTTTGTTGATAGTAATATGATTAGACAATATTTAAATGGCGATGTTGTAGGTGAAAAATATAATGGCATTAAAATTAAATTATTCAAGGAAGTTCAGTCATTAACTAAAGAAGAATTGATTATCAAAATTAATAATTGGCTATTATTATAGTTCCTTTTCTTGATACTATTCTTGTAGTGTTATTTCATTTATGTTTCAGATAAAAACATCACGGGCAATCAAGCGGGCTCAAGACGGTCATTCACTTTGTTAGGTTATACAGTTTTGGAAGGTCAGTCTGATGTTTACTTAACTACATTTTAATTTAATAAGCAGTATTAGAGTCTTAATTACTATTGGTTTTATATCTTCCTTTCAAATTCCCATATCGACCAATAAAAGATTTTAAAAAGGGAAGAGCATAACTAGAATGCTGCTTTAATTTATTTCTTAACTTTAATTTTCAATAAAATTAAAATAATAGGAAATGGAAAATTCAACTATAAAAAGACAAGAACTTTACGATTTAGTTTGGAAGGAATCAATAACTTCACTTGCTAAGAAATATGCATTAACTTCCCATGGGCTTAAAAGTATTTGTAAAAATAGTAATATTCCACTTCCACAAAATGGATATTGGAGTAAGGTAAAATTTAATAAGCCTGTTGTCATTGAAAAACTTCCTGAAGATTCATCTTTTTCTCAATTAATTGAATTAACCAGTAGCGTAAAGGAGGATACAATTAGTTACGAGCGGTCTCCTTATACTATTCTTATCCAGGAAATAGAAAATGACCCTAATGCACCAGTAATTGTATCTGACAATCTTACAAAACCTGATATTTTAATTCAAAACACGCAAGAAATATATAGAAAACAAAAAAAAGAACGCTTTTATCGCGATGATAAAGTAGATTATGTAGCAATAAATGTAGACGATGCAAATTTAGCCAGAGCACTACGTATAATGGATGCTTTTATTAAATTATTAAGATACAGAGGTCACTCCTTCAGAAGAGACCGCAATAATTTCGGTCCACATATTGTAATAAAAGACGTTGAATTTTCTTTTTACTTAAGAGAAGTGCAAAAAAGAATCCCTGCTGACAAATTGCATTATAGCTCAACTTATCTTCCAACAGGGAAATTAGTATTGAAAATTGGACAAAGTATAACAGCTGTTGAATGGAAAGATGGCAGTGTGAAATTAGAAAATCAATTGGTCAAAATTGTCGCTAAATTAGAATTGCTAGCAGAAAAAGAAATATTATGGCGCGAAGAATGTCGAATAGCAGCCATTCAAAGAGCAGAAGAGGAAAGAATAAAAAAAGAATTTCTTGCACGAAAAGATAAAGAAATAATTAAAATTAAAAAGCTTTTTTCTGATGCAGAAAAATTCGAAAAAGCAACAGTTTACCGTAGGTTTATAAAGGCCACAGAACAAAAAGCAATCGAAGAAAATAACGTAACATCCGTATTAAAAGATTGGATAAAATGGGCTAATGAAAAAGCCGATTGGTTTGATCCTTTTACAAAGAGAGAAGACGAATTATTAAACGAAAATGACAAAGAGGAATTGCATAAACCAAAACAACAAAATAATTATTACAGATAATCAACAATATTTAGTCATCCAAATAATACTTGCAATCAAGCGGTCTCTCTTCGGTCGTTCTCTTTGTTCCGTTCGGCAGCTCCAGTCGGTCGTTCCTTCCTCCGTTCCACAGACACTTCGCAGCCCATAAAAAAATAAGGCAGCCAAAAAATAGGCAGCCTTATTTTTTAGGCTGCTCGTTCCTCATCTTCACACGGTCACTTCCTGCGTTCGGTCGGGCTTATGCATCCACAATACAGCTTCATTTCGTTACACTCCGCAGGCTACGTTTCACTACATTCCAGCAGTATAATGTCTGCCGCCCTTTATTTTTTCAGCGGTTGCTCCTTCGCACAGCCATCGGGGTTGGCTCCGTTATTACTTTGCCCTAAATAAAGGAACGCCAGAGGCTGGCTTTTATATTTCCCCCGTCGTTTCACGCTGCTATCCCTTCTTTCCACTTCGCAAGGGCTGCGTTTCATTCTCGGTCTAGCGTGGCTGTTCGATTGCCGCAACCCCGCCACTGCGCTCCTCGAAAAACAATAATTTCCGCTATCGCTTCAATTATCATTTTCTGCGGTGCTTGGGGGTGTTAAAATCTTTCACGAGAACTATGGTGCATTTTATTGAAAAGAAAGAGAAAAAAAACCAGCAAATTTAGCATTCATTCCTCACTTCCAGTCGGTCGTGCCTTCCTCCATTCCCGTTCGTCATTACTGCTTCGTATAATGGCTTTCTTTTTTTCTCTTTTTTCTTTTCAAAAAATAATTTACCTGGAATAAGTTATATATTTTTATAGAATATTACCTACTAGATAAAGTTTATGAAATTTTTAAAACCAAATAGCGTTTCGGGCGAAATTATGAACTTGTTGGACGAGGCTAAAGAAAAAGTGATTATTGTTTCTCCTTATTGTAAATTCGATAAATGGTATAAACTCGTTAAGAAATTAAAGGATTTACAATCGAGAAATATTGAAATTGAATTTTACATAAGAGATAATGAACCAGAAACATTAGAACAAGTGTTGAAAATAGGAATTGTGCCAATTTGCATCCCTAATTTGCACGCTAAAGTATATCTCAATGAAAAAACCGCAATAGTTACATCGATGAATTTGTTGCTAAGTTCTGAAATTAATTCTCTGGACTTAGGCTATATGACTAGTACTAAAGAAGAATATTTAGAATTGATTGATTTTTATGAGACGTATCTAAAAAGAAATTTTTTAAGTTCTAATGATGATAATCATAATGATGATTGGAAAGATAGATTGCTTAATTTATTGAGGGATAAATTTAAAAAAATTAACGCCTTCGAAGATGAAAATAAAATATTTTTCAAAACTTCCTCAAACAATTATGAAGTTTTTATATCGAACGAATATCAAAGAAATACTTTGCGAATGACTGGAATTATTTCCGGTAGTGAATATGAATACGCTAATTCAATTGCAGATGAATTGGATAAAAATAATTTGGTGTTTGAGATAATGAGAGGAAGAAATAGACATTATGATTCTATATGGGCAACTCTTGATATTAATTTAAAAGCATCTAATATTAATGATGTAAATAATATTGAATCCCGAAATGTTGTAAATGCGGTTGTTGATTACATTTCTCAAATAGAAGAAATAAAAGAGTATTGTTATAAAAACAGATAGTCTAAATTGTTATGAGAGAGGACTTTAATATTACTGGGCTGTTTTATGAAAATCAAGGATACAAATTCAGAAAATTTTTA
This sequence comes from Flavobacterium urumqiense, assembly GCF_900108015.1. GTDB lineage: Bacteria > Bacteroidota > Bacteroidia > Flavobacteriales > Flavobacteriaceae > Flavobacterium > Flavobacterium urumqiense. The sequence goes on from NZ_FNVP01000016.1 coordinate 14,178, forward strand.
AATATTGTAAAGAAGGATTCAAATTGTCAAATTCCTGATTTGATGGTAGTAATGATGAATCCTGGAGGATCAAGACCAATTAATGGATATGATGATTATAAAATTGAAACTGAAACAATCCCGGATAGAACGCAGGATCAGATAATGGTATTGATGAATAATTGTAAATTTAATTATGCAAGAATTTTGAATCTATCAGATTTTAGAGAACCGAAAAGTCGAAAATTTTACAATCAAATGGATGATTTTGAGACTAAAAATATACATCATTCTATTTTTTGCGAGGAGAGAAAAGAAGATTTTAATAAACTATTCATTAAAGATATTCCTGTAATTTTTGCCTGGGGTGTAAATAGAAATCTTTTTGAATTGGCAGCATTAGCAAAAGAAAGAATTGGACTGGTAAACGTATCTGGTCTAAAAAAGGAAGGGGAGGAGTATGCCTATTATCACCCTTTACCTCAAACCTATAATAAACAAAAGGAATGGGTAATTAATATTACTGAAACGATAAAAGCCTAGTTGTTAGACTAGGCTTGATCAGTTAATATGGAAATCTTTGTCAATCAAAGCAGTGTTATTTATTTTTAAATTTGATTAAGATTTTCAATAGGAGAGAAACCACAAAACTTACAATGGCACCAACGATTGCCAGGAAAATTGTTTTTACAATATCCTCTGAAAGGATATTAGGCAAAACACTCATAAAAGTTCCTGATACGGTTCCGGTTCGGAGGGAAATATTAGTCTCCATCTCTAGGTTTATTTAGGTTCTCTTCAACTACTGTCATTTGGCTAACTGCAGATATAACACCTCCTACAACTGCCATATATCCGGCAGTAGTTATAATTGCTGTGGGTAAAACTATTGGAGCAGCTATTACACTTCCGCTGATGGCCAATAAAGCCAAACCTATACCTCTCAAAATCTTGAAAAACTTCGGAGTTGGTGCTTTTACTCTTTTTATAATATTCATAATTATAAATTTAAAATTTAACAATCAATTCAACACTTTCATTATTGTCCAAAGCTTTATAAACCAAGTCTTTTAATCTTGTAAATGCTTTTCTAGACATTAGACCTAAACCAGGTCCTGAAAGTTTTGTTACTGGAGCTATACAGCCATTCAATTCTAATAAAGCATTATTAGCTGGATGAAATAAAATCAAACTTCTATTCACCACATTTGTAACTTCCAAATGCCATTTAAACTTATTACTGCATCGCTTTTTTATAAAATATTTCCCTTCCGGAATGCAGGAAACCCTTTTCTCGTTTTCCTTCCAAGGCAATTCAATTGTATAACATATAAATTTACCTTCACATTCGAGTTTTCCGTTAGTTCCGTTAGGGAAATAAGTTCTTTGTAGTTGGATAACCATTCTACAATCCGCTCACTGAAACCAATGCCAATGGGTTGTATGCGCCATTTTTCAAGGCGTACATTTGTCCATTCACTTCTTGGTAAAACTCTAATCCTAAAGCCAAAAACAAGGGTTTAGTACTGTTTGGAGTCACTGTGTTTGCTTGGTTAATCACTGCTGTTGCAGTTTGTCCCCAAGGAAGAATATCACTTTCAGAATGTGCTTCAGTGAAAGTTTCAGCTTCAAAATCAATTTCTGCACCTGCAGAAATGATTTTAAAATGCGTAGTTCCACTAGGTGCAGCAATCATATTTGAAGGAACAAAAGAATCCAAATCAACAGAAATCACACCACTACCTCGATCAATAACCCCAACATAGGGAGCGAATAAACTGGTGCCCAGTTTTCCTCTAATGTTGAATTCAAAGCCAGAAAGCAATTCTGCTTCACCATCAATTACATTACGCAGTCCTCTCTCACTAGTCACATCCGCTTGGATTACTTTAATCATTGCTTGAGTCAATCTACTCACCATTCTACTATCAGCAGAATTCAAGAGTAAAGATCTCATTGCTGTTCTCAAAATCTTTCCGGCCTTACCAGCTCTTCCAAATTCAGCACCGTTCTCACGTGTTCTTTGAAACGCAGGATCACTCTTAATTCTACTAGCGTCAATTCCGCCTTTTTCACGTGCCAAATGCCCGTCTTTGGTTTTGTAAAAAGTAATATCTCCGATAGTACCTTTCAACTTAATTATGCCTTTTTGCCTTGCCATAATTTCTAAAATTTAAATTAATAATTTGTTTTAAATTCGCTCAATCATCATCCTGTTGCAACATCTTTCGATTGAATTGGTAACAAATATGTTATTTAAAGTTTTAGTATAAAAGAAACGTTTCATTACTTTGTACCATAAGGATATAGATGTCATAAATAAACATTAATTTCATTCTAAATGGAAAGAATATATTTACTAATTTTATAATCTGACAAGAAATAATGTTATTGGTGTTTTAATAGTACTCAAAGCCTAGGCAAAGGCATAGATAGTGTATGAAAATCGAAAATAAGAGACTGTGTATTTATCCAAAGGACATACAGCGCATTACAGGTAAAAGTTATCGTCAAAGCATTAGATTGTTGCACAATATCAGAAAGGAGCTAAATAAGCTCCAAAATGAGTTTGTAAGTATAGAAGAGTTTTGCCAGTACACCAGTCTAAAACAAGACCAGGTTGAGTTATTGATTATTGGTTAGAAATGGGTTTGATATTTTTTAATAAATACAGATTCATTTCAAAATATTACCGAAGGTGGAGGGTGAGCTATTTATATTTGTGCCAATGGTTATTAGAATATACTTTCTTTTTCAATTGAGAATCACTTAAATCTAATGAATCCCTAAATCCTACTTCATTTAATTCTAGCGCTTGGTCTTTTCTAAAATGCCAAAATGAATTATAACTTCCAACCTTAAGAGTTATATGAATGTTTTGTGTTGTGTCCTGAAATTCGTGTTGTATTTCTTCAACATAAAACCAATTTATGTTTGTTATCGCTTTGACAAAAGGTAAGCTAATATTTTCTCCAACTCTAGGCAGATGTTCAAGTTTGTCCATAATGAAATAACAGTTCTTGCCATAATAGTTAATAGTAAAATGATATAATACCTTATTGAAGCTTAATTTCAAATTATTAGTGAATCCAAATATATGATTGTGCATTTGTAACAAAAGCTTTCTAAGTATATGACTTTTTAATCCAGTTGCCTCTTCAATATCTTTCATTCTTGGAAAAGGTATTTCTAGATTATCATCTAAATAATCTTTGGCAAGTATGAAGTCCACTATGGGTTGGTATTCTATTTTATCTTTGAATAATATTTTTAATTGCTCTCTGATGTAGATGAAATCAATTACAATTTGTTTGATAGAGGGTGTATCGTTCATAATTTCTGTTTTTTTCTATTATAAAATTAATAAAAAAAGTAAAATAAATGAACCGTGGGCTAAATGTGGGCTAATAGTTAAAACAAAAAACCCTAACTCACTGATAATCAGTAGCTAGGGTTTTAATTCCGCGGAGAAAGAGGGATTCGAACCCCCGGACCTGTAACAGTCAACAGTTTTCAAGACTGCCGCATTCGACCGCTCTGCCATTTCTCCAGTATATCGCTTTCGTTGTCTGATTGCGAGTGCAAATATAGGAACCTTTTTTGGTTATGCAAATCTATTTTTATAAAAAAAGCATCTATTTTTATGACTATTTTTTAAATGTTTCATTTACTTCGCTTTACAATAAAATTATTTTTAAAAAATAATTTAAAAAGGATTTAATATTGTACATATTCGGTTATTTCCAACCCGTATCCTATCATTCCAACCCGTTTGGTTTGCTCAGCATTGGATACTAATCTAATTTTTGAGATATCAATATCATGTAGTATTTGAGCCCCAATTCCAAAATCCTTACTGTCAATAATTATTTTTGGTGCTTTCATTGTACCTTCGGCCTGTAAATTCTTCAATTCAGAAATGCGACTAAGAAGATTGACAGATTGCATATCTTGATTAATAAAGATTACAGCACCTCTTCCTTGCTCATTAATTACTTTAAACATGTCATCAAGTTGCTGGTCGGCATTGTTTGTCAAAGTACCCAATAAATCATTATTCACCTGAGAAGAATTTATTCGGGTTAAAATAGATTCTCCTAAATTCCAAGTTCCTTTTGTTAAAGCAATATGTATTTGTTTATTGGTTGTTTGTTGATAGGCTCTTAATCTGAAAGTACCAAAACGGGTTTCCAGATCAAAATCTTCTTTTTTGACAATTAAACTATCATGTTGCATTCTGTAAGCAACTAAATCTTCAATAGAAACTAATTTTAAATCGAATTTTTTAGCCACTTTTACTAATTGGGGTAAGCGAGCCATTGAACCATCTTCGTTCATGATTTCTACAATGACTCCCGCCGATTTAAAACCTGCTAAACGCGCAAAATCTATGGCAGCTTCTGTATGTCCTGTTCTTCTTAATACGCCTCCTTGTTTAGCAATAAGAGGGAATATATGTCCTGGTCGTGCTAAATCATGTGGTTTGGTTTTCGAATCTACCAGTGATAAAATAGTTTTAGCTCTATCGGCTGCTGATATTCCTGTAGTAACTCCATTTCCTCTTAAATCTACCGAAACTGTAAAAGCAGTTTCCATTGGATCCGTATTGTTAGTAACCATAACATGCAGGCCTAATTCTTTACAACGGCTTTCTGTCAATGGTGCACAAATTAATCCACGTCCGTGTGTTGCCATGAAATTAATCATTTCAGGTGTTACTTTTTCGGCTGCAGCCAAAAAATCACCTTCATTTTCTCGATCTTCATCATCAACAACTATAATAATTTTACCTTGACGAATATCTTCAATCGCTTCTTCTATAGTGTTGAGCTGTATTTTATTTGTAACCATGATTGGTATTTATTTTTGAGATGGAAATATTTTTTTTAATAGTTTTTGAAATGGAGCTAAAACAACATCCATGTTGATTAATCCAATATCATTTGTAGCCCTGTAGGACAAGAGAATTGCTAATGGTGTCAAAACAAAGGAAGACATCCATGCACCCATAAATGGAGACATAGTATTTTCCTGTGAAATTCTTTTACCAAAAGTATTTATAAAATGGAATGTGATGAATATTAACACAGCAAAAATGATAGGAAGCCCTAATCCTCCTTTTCTGATAATAGCTCCTAAAGGTGCTCCAATAAAAAACATTAAAAAACAAGCAAATGCGATTACAAATTTGTCATAAAATGCCAATATATGATTATTAATGTTTTTTTGCTTGAGTTTAAATTCAGTATTACTGGCATCTATTGAATATTTAGTACTCGCTAAATTACTAATAACAATATCTAGTATTTTTACTTTTTGATCATTTTTGTACAAAGACAATATGTTATCAGGAAGGTTTTTATTTTTTTTGGCAGGTTGTATCTTATTATCTTTTGGAATTCCAATTCGTTGATTTATATTTTCTGAAAACGAAATGATATCGGTTTTAAAGGTTTTGTGAAGTGAATCCAATGTGTAGTTTAATTCGCTGATATTAAGCATTGTGTTTGTGTTAGCAATACTTTGATCATTAGTATCCGTTTTATTCAATTTTGATAAATCGATATTAATAATGTACTTTTTAAAGGTGCTTTTTGCAAATGGCATTTTACTGCGATCTTCATATTTTTTTGGAGTAATGTCCTCATAATAGTACCCATTATTCAATACTAATTGTAGAATGCTGGATTTTTCATTGCTGATCAACAGGCCATCTTTGGCTTTGATTACCGTTTTACTGCCATCACCAAAATCAGATTTTTTATGGATAGTAATTCCGGTTAGCGTATTTCCATTTTCCCCTGATTTTTTATTGACTTTAATATTATAAAAACCAACATCGCTAAATTGTCCTTCTGTAATTGCTAGAGCAGGCTTTGCTTGTGCAATATTTTTTCTGAAATTAATAAACTTATATTCGGCAAAAGGAATTACATTATTTGAAAATAAAAAAGCGATAATACTCAATAATAGTATAAAAACGGTTAGGCTTTTCATCGCTCTTTTCAGCGAAACACCCGCAGATTTCATTGCAGCTAATTCATAATTTTCCGATAAATCACCAAAGGTCATTATAGAAGCCAACAAAACCGACAACGGTAATACTAATGGAATAATTCGTGGCATCGAAAAAGCTAAAAATTTGATAATCATTGGAAGATCCAAATCTTTACCAGCCAATTCAGCTATAAACAACCAAATGGTCTGAAGTATGAATATGAAAAAAAGTATTACAAATACTGTCGTAAATGTAGTCAGAAATGTTTTTAATAAGTATTTGTCAAGAATTTTCACCTAAGAATTAATCTAATTTATTGATGTAGTAATTTGGATATTTACTTTGGGCAAAGGTAAATTGATTTTTTGACAATGGTTGGTTCGTTTTGAAAGAATTAACCGTTAAAGTAGTTTTTGTGCCTTTTTTACCCATTTCAATCAAATTATAGATGTGTTTTGTCTGTACATCTATGCCTAACAACACTTCTTTTCTTTGGTCTTTACCACTCGTAGGAATGAGTTTTATATATTGAATTTTTCTGCCTTTTATATCCTGTAAAATATCCATAGAATATCTGTAACCGATATTAAAAAAAGTAAGCATCTTGGAAGGCGTAATAGCATTGTCGTCTTTTTCGCTTACTTTAGAAATGGTAATTTCTTCGTCTTCAGGAACAATTGTATAGGTTTTACTCCCATCAAAAATTTTAGTAATCCCCATAAAATTCAATACATATTGATTGCCTTTCATGATTACATTTCCTTTGCTGTCCTGATTGATGTTTTCTTTAGCATTGTTTAAAGAGTATTTAAAATCAATGATTATTGTATCATAACTTTTAACTTTTGCAGTTACTTGGTCTAAAAGGTCTTTCGCTTTTTTATCTTGTGCTTGAGTCAAAAAACTAAAAAAAAGTAAAGCTGTGATTAAAATATATTTTTTAAACATGTTTTTTATATTGTTTTTTTTGAATTCTAAATTCGTTGATTTCATGGTATTAATTGTTTTGTTCATTGTTGAAAAATTGATCAAGAGAACTCATGTCCAGAATATTTACACTGCGTGCTTTACTTCCTTCAAAAGGACCTACGATTCCTGCAGCTTCCAGTTGATCGATTAATCTACCTGCTCTGTTGTAGCCTAATTTTAGTTTTCTTTGTAACAATGATGCCGATCCTTGTTGTGCATTTACAATGATTTCAGCGGCTTCTCTAAACAAAGTATCTCTATCGGAAATATCCATATCAAGATTAATGCCACTTTCCTCCCCAACAAATTCCGGGAGTAAATAGGCAGTTGCATACGCTTTTTGAGAACCAATAAATTCAGTTATTTTTTCTACTTCGGGTGTATCTATAAAAGCACATTGTACCCGCACTACATCATTTCCATTTGTGTAAAGCATATCACCACGTCCTATTAATTGATCTGCACCTTGAGTATCAAGAATAGTTCTTGAATCAATTTTTGACGTAACTCTAAAAGCAATTCTGGCCGGGAAATTGGCTTTTATCAAACCTGTAATTACGTTTACAGAAGGTCTTTGTGTTGCTATAATTAAGTGAATTCCAATGGCTCGCGCCAGTTGTGCCAATCGAGCAATTGGTACTTCTACTTCTTTTCCGGCAGTCATGATTAAATCGGCAAACTCATCTACCACAAGAACGATATAAGGTAAAAATCGGTGTCCGTTTTCAGGATTTAATTTTCGAGCCTTAAATTTGTCGTTGTATTCTTTTATGTTACGCACCATTGCATCTTTCAACAAAGAATAACGGTTATCCATTTCTACACAAAGGGAATTCAAAGTATTGACCACTTTTGCGTTATCAGTAATAATAGCGTCATCCATGTCTGGAAGTTTCGCTAAATAATGTCTTTCAATTTTATTAAATAACGTTAGCTCTACTTTTTTAGGATCGACCAATACAAATTTGACTTCGGCTGGATGTTTTTTGTATAAAAGCGACGTCAGAACGGCATTCAAACCAACTGATTTTCCTTGACCAGTTGCTCCTGCCATCAATAAGTGAGGCATTTTGGCCAAATCGACAACAAAAGTTTCATTCGAAATTGTTTTTCCAAGTGCGATAGGTAATTCCATCTCGGCTTCCTGAAATTTGGCGGAGCCAATTACACTTTTCATAGAAACCATAGTGGGATTCTTATTTGGAACCTCGATTCCTATTGTTCCTTTTCCAGGAATAGGAGCGATGATACGAATTCCTAATGCCGAAAGTGACAGCGCAATATCGTCTTCTAAGCTTTTAATTTTTGAAATACGAATTCCCGCTTCCGGTACAATTTCATATAAAGTAACCGATGGACCAACAGTCGCTTTTATCTGAGCGATTTCTATTTTATAATTGCGAAGCGTATCTACAATTCGGTTTTTATTTTCTTCTAATTCTTCTTGGTTTATAGTAATTCCTCCCGTTGAATATTCTTTTAATAAATCAATTGTAGGGAATTTATAATTGGATAAATCCAAAGTAGGATCAAATAATCCGAAATCAGCAACGAGTCTTGAAGCTAAATTTTCTTCTATAATATCTTCCTCAGGAGCAGTTTCAATTACAAATTCCTCTTTGTGAGTTGAAATATTTTCTGGAAATGGAGGAGGCGTTACTACCATTGTTAATGGTTTTGCAATAGGATCTAAATTAATTTCCGAAGAATTATTAATAGTTGGTTTTAATGCTTCTTTGTTAATTTCGAATTGTGAGCCATTTGTTTTTAAATGTATTTCATCCAATTCCTCTTCAACAACTGCAAATTCCTCTAAATTATAATTGTTTTTATTATTACTGATTGCATTAGTCGCTAATTCAGCTTTGATTTCTTTTTTAGTGCTGTCAAAAAAAGATTGAATATTTTCAGGAGATATTTTCAGTTTAAAAATTACGTAAATAATTAATCCAAAAAATAAAATTAACAAAGTTCCAGTCTTTCCAATGTAATCTTGCGAAAAGGAATTCAATTCATATCCGATCGTTCCACCTAATTCAGGAACTGAAGTGGCGAAAAAACCAAATAAAACGGATAGGATAATAATTACGAATAAATCCCAGAACCAAATGTTCTTCAATTTTTTTAAAGGCAATCCAAGAACCATATACATCCCAGTTAGGAAAAATAAACGGACAAATAGAAATGCGGCAAGTCCAAAACCTTTATATACGATCAAATCAGCTAAAAAAGCGCCAAATTTTCCTAACCAATTACGAACAACTTCAGATCTGTCTGTCAATTCTGCCACTGCACTTTGATCTTGTTGTCCATAAATATAAAAGGAAACAAATGCGAGTAATAAAGCAATAGAAAATAACACCAAAAGGCAACCCAAAACTATTTTATGCTGTTTGGTCAGTTGCAATGGCTTATTTACCTCCGTTTTAGAATTATTTTTTTTGTCTAAAGGTTCTTTTTTTGTCGTTTTTGCCATTCTTGATTTTTATGATACCTAAAATAATAGTGGTATATATATGATTAAACCGATTGCGATTGCTGTCAATGCAGCAAAAAACACTGCTCCTGCCGCAATATCTTTAATAAAACCAATTCTTTCGTGGTAATTAGGATGAATGAAATCTGCCATTTTTTCTACAGCAGTATTTAAGCCTTCAATACTCATTACTAAACCAATTGCAAAGGTTTGAAAAAGCCATTCTGTTTTTGAAATACCAAAATAAAAGCCAGCAATAGCCATCACTATTCCTAGCGAAAATTGAACCATTACGCTGTGTTCAGTGGTAATTAATTTTACAGCGCCTTTAAAAGCATAAGTGACACTTTTTAGTCTTCCGGTAAAGAACGTATTATCTTTTTGAAATTCCATTCGTGAGTATTAAAGTACCGCTAAAGCAGCTTCATAATTAGGCTCATCTGCAATTTCAGGCACTTGCTCCGTATGGGTAATAATTCCATTTTCATCAACAACAATTATAGCTCTTGAATGCAATCCTGACAAAGGACCATCAGTGATTTCCAATCCATTTGTTTTACCAAAACTTCCTTCTGGGAAATCAGATAAATTAATTACATTATCAAGTCCTTCAGCGCCACAAAAACGTTTTTGAGCAAAAGGTAAATCTCTGGAAATGCATAATACATTAGTGTTTTTTAGATTACTCGCACTTTCGTTAAATTTTCTAACGGAAGCAGCACAAGTTCCTGTGTCAATACTTGGAAAAATATTAAGGACTAGTTTTTTTCCAGCAAAGTCTCCCAATGTTGCGATTGATAGATCAGTTTTAACTAATTTAAAATCGGATAATTTTGTCCCCACTTTTGGTAACTCTCCTGATGTATGTATTGGATTTCCGCCTAATGTTATTGAAGCCATAATAAATGTTTTTTAATGAGGTTCAAAAGTATGAAAATTATTTAAGATTTAGTCTCGAAAATTCGGGATAAAGTTCATCATTTTGGAACTAAAACAAACTTCAATAAATAACTCTCTCGTTTATTGGAGTCCAATAAAAAAACGTACCCATTGCCGAGTACGTTTTCTGATATTTTAATTATTGAGTCGCTAGAATCCTATTTTTGATAGTTTTTTCGGGAAAATTATTTGTCTATAGAACCTAGAACGCGTTTCATAAAGGTATTTAAAGCTTCTTTTTTATCGGTTCCGTTTTTTACCAATTTGTTCACTTCTAATGCGCCATACATATTAGAAATCAATTCACCAATTACGTCTAATTCTTCATCTTTCAAGGACGAAATTTCAGTCATTGCCTCTAAAACTTCAATTGCTTCTATCACATAATCCTGATCATTATCTTCTATGAATTGTGTTAAATGCTTGATTACGGGTAATTTCATATTTATTTGTTTAAAGTTTAATGTTCAAAAAGTTTAAGGTTTCAAGATTGCCGTTGAAAATTTGGTACTAAAGTTTAATAATGGACTTTATTATTAAGTCTTTCAACTTTAAACTAAAAAAAAATTAAACAATTTCGTTCACTAATTCAATTAACACTTCTTGTTTATTGGTTTGTGTTTCGTTCACTAATTTTCCGTTTACGAAAGTAGCAAAAGTTGGTAAATTACTCACATTAGCTAACTTTCTAGATTCTGGAGAATTTTCTGCATCAACAAAAGCAAAAGTAATAGTTTCGTTTTCTGAAGCCAATTTTTTGAATTTTGGTTTCATAATACGACAGTTTCCACACCATGATGCCGAAAATTGAACTACAACTTTTTCGTTTTTTGAAATTAAGTCTGCTAATGTATCTTCGTTTAATTCAATTAACATAATTTTATTTTTTGAGGTTCTAATCTACTAATATACTGAGGTTGTTGGTTTTAAACCATATAACCTCAGTATCTTAGTCTTATACTTTATTAGTTTGCGCTTAAGTATTCTGCAGTACTATTTCTGTCAGCACTCATTGCTTCTTTTCCAGCTTCCCAGTTAGCAGGACAAACTTCTCCTTTTTCCTGAACGTGTGTGTAAGCATCAACCATACGTAAATACTCATTTACATTACGACCTAACGGCATATCGTTTACACTTTCATGGAAAATTTTTCCAGTTTCATCGATAAGGTAAGTAGCTCTGTAAGTTACATTAGAACCTTCAATAATGATAGAATCAGTTTCTTCACTGTAACCAGTTTCTTCAATATCAAGAATTCCTAAAATGTTAGATAAATTTCTGTTCGTGTCAGCAAGAATTGGATAGGTAACCCCTTCAATTCCACCATTGTTTTTTGGAGTATTTAACCACGCGAAGTGCACTTCATTAGTATCGCAAGATGCACCTATAACAATTGTATTTCTATTTTCAAATTCTGGCAAAGCTGCTTGAAAAGCATGTAATTCAGTTGGACAAACGAATGTAAAATCTTTAGGGTACCAAAACAAAAGTACTTTTTTGTTGTTTTTTGTAGCTTCTTCGAAAATGTTGATTTTTAAATTATCTCCCATTTCAGAGATGGCGTCAACTGCAATACTTGGGAATTTTTTTCCTACTAATGACATATTCTTTATTTTAAATTATTTTTTTTAATGGTGCAAAAGTAGCTTAAATAAGAGGTTTATTGTTGTAAATTTTGATAAGAAATATTTATTTAAAAATAAATATTTCTTATTGATTTTGATTATTGCTATGTTATTTAATTAGATACCGCTTAAAATCACTGGTAAAGTTCCTTTGCATTCTGAATTTTCCAGTAGTTGGGATGCCGCTGCTTTTTGAAATTCTTCGAAATCCTGGTACATTTGAACAATTCCTGATGCGTATTCTAAATTTGGGATAACTTGCAAGGCATATGGATTTCCAAATATATATAAAACACATTTTTTAGAAACAAACAAATTACCTAAAAATTGAAGGACACTGTCTTCCATCTCAAAATTATGAAACGGCTTCGCTTTTGGAACAAATAAAGAGACAATGACGGTGTCGTATTTGGTTAAACTTTTGTTTAATTCATTTACTGCTGCTTCACCACCATTTTCATAAGCGAATTCTGAAGAGGGTAATAGTATATCCAGTTCTTTGAAAAAGGTATTATCCGTGCTTTTATACAAACTTAATTTAGCAAGATCTCCTCTATTTTTTGCGTCAAAAACGGTAACAGCATTGTGATTGTCTTTTATTTTTGTAATACAATTTTCTGCAATTCTGCTGTTTAAAGTCGAAGTGGTTTCAAAATCAAAATCGTTTTCAGAAAGAATTGTCAAAGGAACTTTCGAATCTAGAATCCCTGCTTTTTGTTTGCATTTCAGTAAACGGTTAAAACTTTCTTCGATGCGTTCTGGCGAAGCATTTTTAAGGATTTCCTGAATCCCTTCAGGAACATTTTCAGCAAAGCACAATACGTCATTTCCAGCATTAAAAGCCTCCCCTTCCAGTTGTCCTTTTTTATCATACAAACTCGAAACACTTCGCATATTCAACGCATCAGAAATTACTAAACCATCAAATCCTAATTGCTTTCGCAAAAGTGTTTCTATTATGGGTTTTGATAATGTTGCCGAGGTGTTTTTGCCGTCGTTTAAAGCAGGAACAGCCAAATGACCAATCATAATCGAATCCACATTATTCTCGATTCCTTTTATGAAAGGATACAATTCATTTTCAAGTAATTGGTCTAAATTTTCTTCTAAAATAGGTAATCCCAAATGTGAATCTACGTTGGTATTTCCGTGTCCCGGAAAATGTTTCAGACAACCTAATATACCAGCGTCTGACATTCCTCTTAAGTATTCGAGGGCAAATCGAGCCACCTTTTTCTTATTTTGACCAAAAGAGCGATACCCAATTACCGGATTATTGGGGTTGTTGTTAATATCAGCCAATGGCGCCAGATTATAATGAATTCCAACCGTTTTCAAATCTAAACCAATTTGTTTTCCTACCTCGTAAACCAAGTGCTTTTCACTGTACGGCAATGCGCCAAGTGTAATGGCATACGGATATTGCGGTGTTTTTTCGACACGCATGGCTAATCCCCATTCTGCATCGATACTCATTAACAATGGCGTAGAAGCACATTTTTGATAACGTACAATAAGTTCTTTTAGCTTTTGGCAGCTATCGTCGTTTAGAATTACTTTTTTCTTGCTTTCATAATTAGTGGCAGCACTAGCTCTACTGTGAAAAAAGGTCAATCCACCAATATTATAATCACGGATTAATCGTTCGGTTTCCTGAATGTTTTCTTCAGTATCATTTATGAAAACGGCCGGGAAGAAAAATTGTCCTATTTTTTGTTCTAATGTCATTTTGAGATGAATATGATAATAATTTTAAACATATAAGTCATGTGAGTTAAATTATACATAGAATAAATAATTACATAAAAAAGGTTGTAAAAAAAAACGGTTATTTTAAGAGAATCTACCTTACTAAAATAAACTTATGTGACTTCTATGGTTTAAAAAAAACTAGTTTGTTTTTTCTTGTTCTAATTTCTTACCAAAATCAGCAGGAAAGATTAGAAATCTGGAAAGTATTAATCCAGGAATTGTAGCTAAAAACACCCAAATAAAGAAATTTCCGTAACCCAAATATTCCTGAATGAATCCGCTCAACATTCCCGGAAGCATCATTCCCAAAGCCATAAATCCAGTTGCGATAGAGTAGTGGGACGTTTTAGATTCGCCATCGGCAACATAAATTAAAAACATCATAAAGGCAGCAAAACCAAAGCCGTAACCAAATTGTTCCGCAATGACCGTCGCATAAACATAGTACACAGATTCAGGATGAAAATTAGAAAGTAAAATAAAACCAATAATAGGTAAGTGCATGGCTAAAAACATCGGTAACATCCATTTGCGAAGTCCTCCTTTCGAAATTGCAATTCCACCAAGAATTCCACCAATTACCAGTGCCGCAACTCCAAATGTTCCATAAATAATACCCACATCTTCCGTCGTTAATCCCATACCACCTTTAATTTTTTCATCTATTAAAAAAGGGGTTAGCATTTTTAGTAATTGGGATTCCCCCAATCTGAATAGTAATATGAAAGCTAATACAAGCCCAATTTGTTTTTTTTGAAAAAAGGTTTTAAAAACAACTCCGAAACTCTGATTGTTTTCTCTTTCAGTTGTAATTTTCGTTTCTTCTACTTTTGGAGTATTAAAAAAGTTATAGATGGTTAAAAAAACCATAAGCAAAGCCACAATTATCATGGTGTAGGACCATGCTTTGCTTTTGTCTCCGTATTTCTGTTCCAAAAAACCACCTAGAATCACGATTAATCCATTGGCGGTAAGCATAGAAAGTCTGTAAAAAGTACTTCGAATTCCCAGGAAAAAAGATTGTTGTTCTTTGGCTAAAGCCAACATATAAAAACCATCGCTGGCCACATCATTTGAAGCTGATGCAAATGCCGCTATCCAAAATATAGCCAAACTGAGTACAAAAAAGTTACTCATAGGAATGGTTAATCCTACAATCAAAAAGGCAACGGCAATTACCAACTGCATGGCTAGAAACCACTTCCTTTTAGTTGCATATAAATCTATAAAAGGACTCCATAATGGTTTAAGAACCCAAGGCAAGTATAATAAACTCGTATAAACTCCGATGTCTTCATTGCTGATACCCAAACTTTTGTACATAATCACCGATACGGATATGATGATGGCATACGGAAATCCCGATGCAAAATTTAATAACGGAATCCAAAACCAAGGGCTATTGTCTTTTCTCATTTAAGATGGGATAATATTCAAATTTTATAGTGTAAAGTTTACAAGTGTTGGTTCGCTTTCATTACCATAAAAATCAATAAATGTAATGGCGCAGGTTGTGTTTTTGTCTAATTTATAAGTAGGAATCACAATTGCGACAGTATCAATATTTTCTTTAAAAGCTATTTTATCAATAATTTGACTTGGATCATTCACATCAATTTTCGAGTTGAATTTTGCACCATAAACCATTACGTAACGTACTTTACTGTACAAAGGATATTTGACATTGAAGCTTGAAGAAATTGGGTTGATAAGAATATTATTTGCTGTTGGGACGATAGCCATCTTTTTTACCGAATTTGGGACCACATTAGGTAGCGCAGGATATCTGTATTGATTCTCCAGCAATAATTTAGTCACATTTTGATTTTTGTTCAAAAATGATTTTGCACTAAAAAAAGCATTTCCCTGCACATTTTTATAGCTTCTGGTAATGTTAATCTGATCTGGAATTTCATTAGGATTGCTCCACTTTTTATCCGAATCTGCATTTATTTTATAGGAACCATTTCCGATGTAGATCGCCGTGTTTTTTGAGTTTTCTGACCACCAACGCAACAGTTTTGAGTACGAAGCTTTAGGATGATTCACACTCCAATACAGTTGTGGAACAAGATAATCGATCCAATTATTGTCCATCCACGCTATTGGATCGGCAAATAAATCATCATAATTGGTTTGGCCAGCCTCTGTCTCAGAACCTTTTGGATCAACCGATTTGTTTCTCCAAACGCCAAATGGACTAATGCCAAATTGCACCCAAGGTTTTATTTTTTTTATGGAAATAGAAATGTTTTTCACCAAGTTGTTTACATTGGATCGTCTAAAATTTTCTATACTTAGTCCATTTCCGTATTTTTGGTAGGAATCAATGTCATTAAAAACTTCTCCTTTAATTCTGTAAGGATAAAAATAATCATCAAAGTGAATGGCATCAATATCATAATTTTTAACCACTTCGTCAACTACGGCTGTCAAACGATCGCTTACTTCTGGAAGTGCTGGATTATAGTAATATTTATCACCGTATTTAATCATCCATTCCGGATGCTTAAAATAATCATGTTGTGGACTTAAAATAGCGGTGTTTAAATCCATTGTTGCACGATACGGATTTAACCAAGCATGAAATTCAAAACCTCTGGCATGAGATTCGGCAATCATCCATGCTAAAGGGTCAAAGTAAGGTTTTGGTGCATTCCCTTCTTTACCGGTTAAAAATCGGGACCAAGGGGCATATTGCGAAGGATAAAAAGCATCTCCAACACTTCGAATCTGAACAATTACAGCATTATAATTTAATTTTTTATAGGTATCTAAAATTTCAATAAAATCAGCTTTTTGCTTTGCTACATTATCGATACTGCTTTTAGGCCAGTCAATATTGGCAACAGTAGCAATCCATACGGCTCTAAACTCATTTTTAGGATTTGTAACCTGTATTTGTGCTTTTAAATTCAAAACTGAAAGTGAAAAGAACAAAATTATAAATCCTATATGCTTGTAATTCTTCATTATTATTGTGTTTATAAAGTATTCAAAAATAGTTTTTTTAGTGAAATTAATCCGTTAAAATCCAGATAAAATTTGACTTATTTTACTGTTGCAATTTCTTTGCCGTTTTTTAAATTTTCATTGAAAGGAAATACACTATTTATAAATTTGGATTTTTCTTATTTGAATTTTTAAATTTTAATCCCTTATATATTTATATTTGTCACATAATGCTGTAGTAACAGTTTTTTTTTAAATAATATACCAGCCATGTTGACCGCTCTTCAATTAAAGCATTTGTCAGAGTCATTAGAAGGAACACTTTTATATGACAAACTTAACAAAACGATTTATGCAACAGACGCCTCCGCTTACAGGATTATGCCGCTTGCTGTAGCACTTCCTAAAAACGAAGATGATATCATTAAACTGATACAATTTGCCAATAAAAATAAAATTTCGCTTACTCCCAGAACTGCAGGGACTTCATTAGCAGGGCAAACTGTGGGTAGCGGAATTATTGTAGATGTATCTAAATATTTCACCAAAATTGTTTCTTTTGATGCAGAAAAAAGGACAATAACCGTTCAGCCAGGAGTCATTCGTGATGAACTGAATTTATACTTAAAACCTCATGGTTTGTTTTTTGGACCTAATACTTCTACATCTAATCGATGCATGATAGGAGGGATGGTAGGGAATAATTCCTCCGGAACAACCTCAATTCGTTATGGAGTCACTCGTGATAAAATAGTAGAAATTAAAGCTATTTTGAGTGACGGATCGAAAGCGGTGTTTAAGGAACTTTCTTCGACAGAATTTATAGAAAAGAGTAAAGGTGATTCACTGGAAAGTAAAATTTATAAAACAATTTACGAAGAACTTTCGAATACAGAAAACCAAAAAGAGATTGTAAAAGAGTTTCCGAAACCAGAAATTCATAGACGAAATACAGGTTATGCAGTTGATTTATTATTAAAATCAGAATTATTTTCAGGTACTGAAAAAACGATAAATTTAGGAAAACTGCTTTGCGGCAGCGAAGGAACTTTAGCCTTCACGACCGAAATTACTTTGAAAGTAGATGATTTGCCGCCTGCGAATAATATTATGGTCGTGGCGCATTTTCATACCATTCAGGAAAGTTTAGAAGCGGTGGTCATAGCGATGAAACATCATTTGTATACGTGCGAAATGATGGATGACACCATTTTGAATTGTACCAAAACTAATAGAGAACAAGCTAAAAACAGGTTTTTCATACAAGGGGAACCAAAGGCAGTTATCATGCTCGAAGTGGCTTCTCCTATTAGTATGGAAGATGCCGAATTTCAGGCCAATGCTTTAATTGTTGATCTTGAAAATAACAATTTTGGATATGCTTTGCCTAAAATTTATGGATCAGATATTGATAAAATAAACGAGTTACGAAAAGCAGGTCTCGGCCTTTTAGGAAGTATTGTTGGAGATGATAAAGCAGCTGATTCTATTGAGGATACTGCCGTTGAGTTAAGTGATTTACCTAATTATATTGCTGATTTTTCGGCAATGATGAAAAGTCATGGTCAAGAGGCTATATATTATGCTCATGCGGGTGCTGGCGAAATTCACTTGCGTCCCATATTAAACTTAAAAACAAAAGAGGGATTACATCAATTTAGAGCCATTGCTACTGAAGTGGCACATTTAGTAAAAAAATATAGAGGTTCACTAAGTGGAGAACATGGTGACGGAATAGTTCGTGGCGAGTTTTTACCATTTATGATTGGAGAAAAGAATTATGAATTATTAAAACGAATAAAAGCCGCTTTCGATCCTAATACTATTTTGAATGAAGGTAAAATAGTAAATGCTTTCAAAATGGATGAAAATTTAAGGGTGGAAGCGGGTAGAGTAGAACCGGATATCCAAACGATTCAGGATTTCTCAGATAGTATGGGGATTTTGAGATTGGCTGAAAAATGCAATGGTTCTGGTGATTGCAGGAAATTGCCTTCTGCAGGTGGTATTTTATGTCCCAGTTATAGAGCGACACGCAACGAGAAAGATACCACTAGGGCTCGTGCCAATGCACTAAGAGAATATTTGACGCATTCAGAAAAAGACAACAAGTTCAATCATGAAGAATTATATAAAGTATTTGAATTGTGTGTAAGTTGTAAAGCTTGTGCGAGTGAATGTCCCAGTAATGTAGATGTAGCGGCCTTAAAATCGGAGTTTTTGTACCAATATCAAAAAGCAAATGGATTTTCGCTGCGGAATAAAATATTTGCTTACAATTCTAAATTGAATCAATTGGGAAGTATCGCTCCATCAGTAACTAATTTTTTAGTAAATATTCCATTGATAAAAAATGTAATGGGAATTGCGTCAAAAAGAGAAATTCCTTTATTAGCAAAAATGACGCTTCGAAAATGGATTGAAAAAAATAAGTCCAAACAATTAGCTAATTCTTTTACGAATGGAAAACTCTATTTATTTTGTGATGAATTTACTAATTATTACGATGTTTCGGTTGGGATAGATGCTTATGAACTATTGATGAATTTGGGTTATGAAGTACTGTTGATTGAACATGAGGAAAGCGGAAGGGCTTTTATATCCAAAGGTTTTCTGGAAGAAGCAAAAGATATTGCAAATAAAAATGTTGCTGTTTTTTCGAAAATTATCTCGGCAGATGTTCCTTTAGTAGGAATAGAACCGTCAGCGATATTGACTTTTAGAGATGAATATATTCGTTTAGCAGATGACAAAGAAAATGCTAAAAAACTAGCACAACAGGTATTTACTATCGAAGAGTTTTTTAAGAATGAAATCCTAAAAGGAAAAATTCATTCCGGACAATTTTCCGATATTAAAAAAACGATAAAAATTCATGGACATTGTCATCAAAAATCATTGAGTAGCGTAGAAGCGACTTTTACTATGCTGAATTTACCAAAAAACAGCTCGGTTACCATTTACAATTCAGGTTGCTGCGGCATGGCGGGATCTTTCGGCTACGAGAAAGAACATTATGATATTAGCATGCAAATGGGAGAAGATACTTTATTTCCAAAAATTAGGACGACCGATGAAACTGTAACTATTGCTGCAGCAGGAACAAGTTGTCGTCACCAGATTTTTGATGGAACCCGTAGAAAAGCCTTGCATCCGGTATCTATTTTAAAGTCATATTTAAAGTAGATTTGTACTTGTTTTGGAACATTAAATGTGCAATATTTGTAAAAAAATGAATTTAGTTTAAATCTTTTGTTTAATATCTATTATTTCGTAAAAAATACAGTTTTTTAATATTGATTTATTAATTTTTTAAAGCTAAAAAAAGGAAATATGGAATAAGAGATAAAAGTATTGATAAAATTATTTTCTTAAAACTTCGAATATTGAAATTGTTTTATATATTTGGTTTTTTTTATATAATTCACACTAATTACAACTAAAAATTGTAAAATTTACAACATAATAATTTTTAATGATAAAATTTACAAAATGGCATTAAACGGTTTATTCAGAAAGAAAACGGTCCAAGATATTTTAAAACAAGTTGAAAAAAATAATGCAGATGGACATAATGCACTAGGAAAACATTTGACCGCTCGTGATTTGACTGCTTTTGGAATTGCAGCAATTGTTGGAGCTGGTATTTTTAGCACTATTGGTAAAGCAAGTGCTGATGGAGGTCCTGCCGTTATCTTTTTATTCCTGTTTACAGCAATAGCGTGTAGTTTTGCTGCCTTCGCTTACGCTGAATTTGCTTCGATGGTACCAGTATCCGGAAGTGCTTATACCTATTCCTATGTTGCTTTTGGAGAAATAATCGCTTGGATTATTGGTTGGGCATTAATCATGGAATATGCTGTGGGAAATATAACGGTCGCCATATCCTGGAGTGATTATTTTACAGGATTACTTGATAGTATGGGGATTCATCTTCCACAATATGCCCAAATGGATTATCTATCTGCCTCCACGGGTTTTAAAGACGCCACTGCTTTGATGCAAGGTGGAAAAACATTTGAAAATTTAAGTTTAGCAACACAAGGCGCTTATACTGCATGGACAACTTCGCCGGTTATTGGTTCTTTTCATCTTGTAGCTGATTTGCCTGCTTTATTAATCATTGTATTGATTACTGCTTTAGTATATCGCGGTATGAAAGAATCTCGTAATGCCAGTAATATTATGGTTGTAGTGAAATTATGTATTGTACTTTTGGTCATTGCTGTAGGGATTTTTTATGTAGATGTTGATAATTGGCATCCGTTTGCACCTAATGGGGCTTCAGGAGTTTTAAAAGGGGTTTCGGCTGTATTCTTTGCCTATATTGGGTTTGACGCTATTTCTACAACTGCGGAAGAATGTAAAGACCCGCAACGTGATTTGCCAAAAGGAATGATGTGGGCAATTATTATTTGTACTATTTTATATATAGCTATCGCATTGGTTTTAACAGGAATGGTAAGCTACAACGAATTGAATGTTGGGGATCCGCTAGCATTCGTATTTGATAAATTGCATTTAAAATGGATGTCGGGAATTATTGCAGTAAGTGCGGTAATTGCAATGGCAAGTGTTTTATTAGTATTTCAAATGGGGCAACCGCGTATCTGGATGAGTATGAGTCGTGATGGATTATTGCCAAAACGTTTTTCTAAAGTACATCCTAAATTCAAAACGCCTTCTTATGCTACAATTGTTACCGGTTTTGTTGTAGCAATACCTGCTTTGTTTTTGAATCTGACTATGGTTACAGATTTATGTAGTATAGGAACTTTATTTGCCTTTGTATTGGTTTGTGCGGGAGTTTTAGCTTTGCAAAACAGAACCGATATTCCTCGTGGAAAATTCAAAACACCTTATGTGAATTCAAAATTTATCATGCCAGTTTTAATAATTGTGGGATTGGTTTTTTCTTTTGGATACAACAAAAAAAACACAATAGACTTCATAACTAATGAAACTCAAATCAATGATTCAGCTGATATCATTACATCATTGAATAAAGAAGAAACTCAAAAAGTATATGATTATTTAGTAACTGTTGATGCTAAAAATGCCACAACTGGAACGCCTGATTTAGAACTTTTACTAAGTCAGTACCAACAAGATGATCTTAAATATGCTGGTGTAATTGCCAGTTTACCAGTTGCGGAATCCATTAAATACGAAAGTGGGTTTGGCTTATTCAAACACAAAATTCCAATGTGGATTTTTCTAATCGTTTTGGTTGGATTATCCGTGTGGTCTTTCAAAGAAAATTTATCATTGATTCCATTATTAGGATTGATTTGCTGTTTGTATATGATGGCAGAACTAAGTGTTTGGAACTGGATTTACTTTACCATATGGTTGTTAATAGGTCTGGTAATTTATTTTGGCTTTAGCCGCAATAACAGTAAGTTGAATACGATCGAAGCTTAATTTTAAAGATTTATATAACGTAAAACGTCTTGTTTATTCAAGACGGTTTTTTTTGGTTTAAACCAAAAAAAACCGTTCGAAATGGCATTCAAACGGCTTTTAACAAAAAAACTAAAAAAATATTATACCATTACTATAGAGTCACTTTTCAGGATTTCTAAGTCCATCATACAGGTTTTCATCATCTGATAGGTTCTTTCAATGTCATTGTCTAAACCTATAGAGAATCGGATTAAACCATCAGTCAACCCCATTTCTATTTGTTCTTCCATAGGAATTTCACTAGATGTAGAAGTTCCCGGTGCGCTAAACAAGGTTTTGTAAAATCCTAAACTCACCGCTAGGTAACCCAGGTTTTTCGACTGCATCAATTCCATCAATTCATTGGCTTTCGCCAAAGTTCCAACATCCAATGTCATCATTCCTCCAAAACCATATTCAGGATTAATCATTGTTTTATAGATTTTGTGGCTTGGATGACTAGCTAATCCCGGATAAACAGTTTTTAGTCCGTCTTTTTCAAAACGTTTCGCAAGATACAGCGCATTATAACTGTGTTGTTTCATCCGAATATGTAATGTGCGTAAGTTTTTCATCACACTAGCGGAACGCAAACTATCCATTGTTGGCCCAAGTAACATGCTGGCACCACTATTTACGTTTTTTAAACTGTCGATAAATTCTTGTGACGCACAAGTTACACCACCTACAGTATCACTGCTTCCGTTGATGTATTTTGTCAAACTGTGAATCACAATATCAGCACCTAATCGTGCCGGAGAAACAGATAATGGCGAAAAAGTATTATCGACCACCAATTTTAAATTGTGCCTTTTCGCAATTTTAGCCAAACCAGAAATATCAGCAACTTCCAGCAAAGGATTACTCACCGTTTCGCAGTACAAAACTTTAGTTTCCGGAGTAATTGCAGCTTCAACCACTTCAAGTTTTGTGATGTCGACAAATGTGGTTTTGATACCTAATCTTGGAGTGAAATTTTTCAAGAAAGCATACGTTCCACCATAAATGGTTCTGCTAGAAACAATGTGATCACCCGTTCCGCACAATTGCAATAGCGTAGGGGTAATCGCTCCCATTCCTGAAGCCGAAACATTGGCTGTTTCTGTACCTTCCATTGCTGCCAAGGCTTTGTCTAAATATAAATTACTTGGTGAGGAATGACGGGAATATAAATAGCAACCTTCCATATTTCCTTCAAAAGTATCGAACATTGTTTTTGCCGAAAGAAAAGTATAAGTTGATGAGTCAGAAATTGAAGGGTTTACACCACCAAATTCTCCAAAGTACTGTAAATCCTGAATGTTGTCTGCGGGATTGAAATTTTTCATAATTGTTTTTTATTGTTGTTTGAAGCTATTCCTGCTATTCGCTCTATCTTTCCAGTGCTGAACTTGTTTCACAAGTTCAGCACTGGAAAGGATGCCGCTTCTATCAGGGCTAGGGGATTTAGGTCTTTAAAAAATCCAATCAAAATAACAGCGTTTTAGATTAATAATCAATTCTACTGTTTAATATTGGATTTTAAATCTATAAAATAAGAGTAATGTAATTTAATTTTCT
Source organism: Flavobacterium urumqiense (assembly GCF_900108015.1). GTDB lineage: Bacteria > Bacteroidota > Bacteroidia > Flavobacteriales > Flavobacteriaceae > Flavobacterium > Flavobacterium urumqiense. The sequence goes on from NZ_FNVP01000016.1 coordinate 37,873, forward strand.
AAATTAGCTTCTTAAATAGGATTTATATAGATTTTATTTCAATTCAAATTTTAATAAAAATGACATTAGACGCCATCGATAAAAAACTGCTTTTTTTATTGCAATCGGACAGTAAAAAAACAACCAAGGAACTTTCCTTAAAACTTAATCTTTCTGTTACTGCCGTTTATGAACGGATCAAAAAATTAGAAAGAGAAGGGATTATTGACAAATATATAGTGTTAGTGAATCGGAATAAAATAGAAAAAGGATTTGTTGTTTTCTGTCATCTCAAATTGATGCAACACACCAAGGAATTTATATCACAATTTGAGAAAGAAGTTGTTCAACTCGATGAAGTACTGGAATGTTTTCACGTTAGTGGTGATTACGATTACATTCTCAAAATTTGTTTGAAAGACATGCAAGAATACCGAGAATTTATGGTGACCAAACTAACCACCTTACAGCATATCGGAAGTACGCACAGCACCTTTATGATTGGGGAAGTAAAAAATACGACAGCATATATTTTGTAATCAAAACCAATTGATTATTAATGTTTTAAAATAAAATTCAATAACAATATTTTTATAACCAATAAAATATATTGTTATGAAAAAGATAATTTTTGTAGCTACTTTTATTGTGGTTTTTTCCGTAAATCTTCAGGTTTAAGTGTTCAGTAAAAAAGAAATGATGAAAACAGTACAAGCGTACATTGCGCTAAAGTATGTACATAAATGCGAAGTAAATGGACGAAAAACCTGAAATGAAGTCAATGGAAAATATTCTAAAAAGAATTGAGAAAATGCCATCAAAAAAATAATAAATATTCATTCAATTTTTTTTTAAAAGACAGTCAAGATATTGGCTGTCTTTTTTTATTGAAATTACTAAATAAAGAACCTTCTTTATAAACAAAATTCCTTAATTTTGTACTAAATTTTTTTGAAAAACACAACAAAATAAATAAACTATGAGTTCATTTGACGTAGTCATTATAGGTTCTGGCCCAGGCGGATATGTAGCAGCAATTCGTTGCGCACAACTAGGTTTCAAAACAGCAATTATCGAAAAATATTCCGCTCTTGGAGGAACTTGCCTGAATGTAGGATGTATTCCTTCAAAAGCATTGCTTGCTTCTTCGCACCATTACAGTGAAATTGCTCATTTTGCAGATCACGGAATTGAAGTTTCTGGAGAAGTAAAAGTGAACCTTGAAAAAATGATTGCACGCAAACAAGCTGTTGTAGATCAAACTTCAGGTGGTGTGAAATTTTTGATGGACAAAAATAAAATTACTGTTCTCGAAGGACTAGGTTCATTTGTTGATGCTACACATGTTGCTGTTGCAAAAGCGGATGGAACCTCAGAAACTATCGAAGCTAAAAATATCATTATCGCTACAGGTTCAAAACCATCTTCTTTACCATTTATCAAAATCGATAAAGAAAGAATCATTACTTCTACTGAAGCGTTGAAATTGCCAGAAGTACCAAAACATTTGGTTATTATTGGTGGTGGAGTTATTGGGATTGAACTAGGTCAGGTATATTTACGATTGGGAGCACAAGTTTCTGTAGTGGAATACATGGACCGAATCATTCCAGGAATGGATGCTTCATTGTCTAAAGAATTGACTAAAGTATTAAAAAAACAAGGCATGAAATTCTACGTTTCACACAAAGTGAAGTCAGTAGAAAGAAATGGTGATATCGTTGCTGTTCAAGCCGAAAATGCAAAGGGTGAAACGATTACGCTTGAAGGGAATTATGCATTGGTTTCTGTAGGTCGTCGTCCGTATACTGATGGATTGAATGCTGATAAAGCAGGCGTGAAAATCTCTGATAGAGGAATGGTTGAAGTAAATGACCATTTACAAACTTCAGTTCCTAATATCTATGCAATTGGTGATGTTGTTCGTGGAGCAATGTTAGCGCACAAAGCAGAAGAAGAAGGAGTAATGGTTGCTGAAATATTAGCAGGCCAAAAGCCACATATTGATTATAACTTGATTCCTGGCGTTGTTTATACATGGCCAGAAGTGGCTGCAGTAGGGCAAACGGAAGAGCAATTAAAAGCTGCCGGAATAGATTATAAATCAGGAAGTTTCCCATTCAAAGCTTTAGGTCGTGCTCGCGCAGGTGGAGATTTAGACGGATTTGTAAAGATTCTTGCTGATGCAAAAACCGATGAGGTTCTGGGAGTTCACATGATTGGTGCGCGTTGTGCGGATTTAATAGCTGAAGCTGTTACTGCTATGGAATTCAAAGCGTCTGCTGAAGATATTTCAAGAATGTCTCATGCGCATCCTACATTTGCAGAAGCAATAAAAGAAGCAGCACTTGCCGCTACAGATAATAGAGCACTGCACGTATAAATAGAAAAAAAATAATTGTTTTATACAAAGAAACCCGTCTCCTTTTAATAGAAGACGGGTTTTTCAATATATGAACTAAAATTATTTAGCGACAAATACACTTTTATAATTGTCCCAATGGCTAAAGATTAAAAAGATATTTCCAAAAAATACAAATAAAGCTATTGGTAAGTTTTCTGGCGTTAGGAAAAAATTAATTAGTAATATATTTAAAGTAACCGGCAAAATGATAAGATTAGCCAAGGTTACATACCGACCGGTAATAAATGAAATTGCACAAAGAAATTCCAAAGATTTTGCTAAAGGTATCAAGTAAGTTGATGCCATTAAACCGACATTAAATGCTTTGAAATTTCCAGTCGTTTCAGCCTCAGGAGATAGATGTAAAAAAAAACTAATTGAGGTATAAAGAAAAAGGAGTCCTAGTAAAGATCTAACAATGATGATTGCAATTTTCATGGTATATGGTTTTATTGGTTACATCTTAAGTATCCTATTTAGGATAGTACTTTCATCCCTGTAAATTTCCCATTTGTGTACTGATAAATCAGCAAAACGATGCTCGTACATCTAGTTATGATTTTGCAGTTTTTTATAAATTGAACTACCATCATGAACAGTATTATTAACCATTTCATATTCTTTTTCTTGCGGCATCAATGGCAATCAAAACTTTCCCTTTTTTTATGGACATTATCAAGGAATTTAAAATCAATCTACTATAACAAATTTACAAAAAAACAAGCTAATTTTTACAGTAATCTCTTATCGAAGGATTTTTTTTATTGTAATTTTGAATTTTAAAGAAATATAGTAATTGAGAACTTCAATTTTTAAGCAAATTTCGGATCCAAAGTTGTTTAAACAACAGCTTCTATTTTGGGGACAACAATTCCGTGAAATCATTTTTATGGATAGCAACGAATATCCACAACAGTATTCCAGTTATGATTGTATTCTCGCTGTAGATGCTTTTACTTCCATAAAAACCGACGATCATAACGCTTTCGAAGATTTAAAACAATATCAGCAAATCACTAAGGATTGGCTTTTTGGTTATTTATCTTTCGATTTAAAAAATGATGTTGAGCATTTAAAATCAAGTAATTTTGATGGGTTGGGTTTTCCTGATTTGTTTTTCTTTCAACCCAAAAAAATATTTTTGTTGAAAGGAAATGAACTCGAAATTCAATATCTCAATATGTGTGATGATGAAATAGAGGAGGATTTAGAAGAAATAAATATTCAGTCTTCAATATTTAATGTTCAGAACTCACAAATCAAAATTCAACAACGAATTTCAAGAGAAAATTATCTTGTTAAAGCATCCAAAATATTAGATCATATCCATCAGGGTGACATTTATGAAGTTAATTTTTGTATGGAATTTTTTGCTGAAAATGCGATTATTAATCCGTTGGAAAAATTTGTAAAACTCAATGCAATTTCTCAGCCTCCCTTTGCAATTTATTTTAAAAACAATAAACATTTTTTACTTTCAGCATCACCGGAACGTTATTTAAGGAAAGAAGCAGAAGTATTAATTTCTCAACCCATTAAAGGAACTACCAAGCGATTTTTGGATACAATTGAAGATGAAAAATCAAGAAATCAATTGGCTTTAGACCCAAAAGAACGCGCTGAAAACATCATGATTACTGATTTAGTTCGGAATGATTTGTCTCGAACGGCTCAAAAAGGTTCTGTTGAAGTAGCGGAGTTGTGTGCCATTTATTCTTTTATGCAAGTACACCAAATGATTTCTACAGTTACTTCAAAATTAGATAACCAATACTCCGCTGTTGAAGCTATAAAAACTACTTTTCCTATGGGAAGTATGACTGGAGCGCCTAAAATTTCAGCATTGAAAATTATTGAAGAACTGGAAGCAACAAAACGCGGTTTGTATAGCGGTGCCGTGGGTTATTTTACACCAAATTGCGACTTCGATTTCAATGTGGTTATTCGAAGTATTTTGTATAATGAAGAAAAGAAATACGTTTCGTTTTCAGTGGGAAGTGCTATAACGGCACAATCTCTTCCTGAAAAGGAGTATGAGGAATGTTTGCTTAAAGCCAAAGCAATGCTTGAAGTTTTAAGTAAAAGTGGAATGAATTAATTACTTTTAAAAATGAAGCAAAAATTAGAAAATCATCTTAGCCAAAATCTCCAGTTTTTGAATGGAAAAAAGTTGCTTCTTGCCACAAGCGGAGGATTAGACAGTATGGTTATGGCTGATTTATTCCATAAGTTAAATTATGAAATCGCTATTGCGCATTGCAATTTTCAACTCCGAGAAATGGAAAGTTTTGAAGATCAGAACTTTGTTCAGGAATATGCTAATACAAATTCGACACCTCTTTTTTTAACACAATTTGATACTAAAGCTTTTGCAGAAGACTACAAATTATCTACTCAAATTGCCGCTCGCGAATTAAGATACAACTGGTTTTATGAGCTTTTGGAAACAGAAAACTACGACTATATTCTGACTGCACATCACGCCGATGATAACTTAGAAACCTTTCTCATTAATCTTAGTCGAGGTACTGGATTAGAAGGTTTAACCGGAATTCCGGAGAAAAATGAAAATATAATTCGGCCATTATTGTTGTTTTCAAGACAAGAAATTGAAAATTATGCAAAAGAAAACAATATAAAATGGAGAGAAGACAGCAGTAATGCTTCCGATAAATATTTGAGGAATAAAATTCGGCATCATTTAGTTCCGATATTAAAAGCGTTAAATCCAAATTTTATCACCTCTTTTCAAAAAACGCAAACCTATTTGCAGGAAGCACAAGACATGGTTGAAGATGCTTCAATAATAGTTTATCAACAAGTGGCAAAGCAAGAAGGTGACGACATTCATTTTGATTTGAATCAATTGAGGAAATTACCAAATTACAAATCGTATTTGTACCAATGGCTTCATGAATTTGGATTTTCGGCATGGGAAGATATATATGATTTGGTTGAAAGTCAATCTGGTAAACAGGTTTTTTCTCTTGAATTTAGATTGATAAAAGACAGAAATTCTTTAATTTTAAGTCCGATAAATTTAATAACTGAAAAGGAGGAATTTTTAATTGAAGAAAATCAGAAAGAAGTTAAAATTCCCTTAAATCTTTCATTTTGTAAAGTAACTGACATTAGTTTAGTTTCGAATACAACTATATTTGTTGCTACTGATAAATTACAATTTCCTTTGGTTTTACGCCATTGGAATGAAGGAGATGTTTTTCAGCCTTTTGGAATGGGAGGCAAATCTAAGAAAGTGAGCAAGCTTTTTAAAGACGAAAAATTGTCATTGATCGATAAAGAAAATGCATGGCTTTTATGTTCCAATAATGAAATCGTTTGGGTTATTGGGATTCGGCAGGATGAACGTTTTAGAATAGAAAATAAAGCAGAAAATATACTTAAAATACAATTAGAATAATGAGGAAAATTATTTTTTTACTACTTGTTTTTTTGGCTTTCGCCAAAGGAAACGCACAAATTCTGGATCCCGCAAAATGGACCACCAAAATTGAGAAAAAATCGGAGAATACATATTTGTTGACTTTTAATGCTGTCATTGAAAAAGACTGGCATATGTATTCTCAATTTACACCAGATGGCGGACCACTGGCATTAGAAGTTATTTTCAAAAATCAAAAAGGTAATTTTACCTTAGTTGGCAAAGCCAAAGAAAGTAAAACTACAACTGCTTTTAATGATGTTTTTGGTGTTAATGAAACGTTTTTTCACGATAAAGCTCAAATTCAGCAACAAGTTATTATCACAAATCCAAAGCTTACTACAATTGAAGTTGATTTGAATTATCAGGTCTGCAAAGAGGCGTGTATTAATTTGGAAAAAAAATTCACTTTTGCGATTCCTTCACCTTTAAAAAACTCTGTTGATGCCGTTAAAAAAGAGGCTGTTGTTACAGATAGTGTAAGATCAGATTCAACGGTTGTAAAAACCGAAGTAGGTACAGCGACTGTTATTCCTGCAAAAGTCAATATTCCTGATGCTAATCCGGTAAATAAAAGAGGACTTTGGTCTATATTTTTCATCGCTTTTTTCTCAGGATTTGCCGCTTTGCTTACGCCATGTGTCTTTCCGATGATTCCCATGACCGTAAGTTTTTTTACCAAGCAAAGTAAATCAAGAGCCAAGGGGATTAAAAACGCACTTATTTACGGAGTTTCGATTATATTTATCTATGTTGTATTAGGGTTTTTAGTGACTTGGATTTTTGGTGCCGGAGCATTAAATGCGTTGTCTACCAATGTTTGGTTTAATATCATTTTCTTTCTTTTATTGATTGTTTTTGCATTTTCATTTCTTGGTGCATTCGAAATTATGCTGCCTCAATCGTGGGCTAATAAAGTAGACAGTCAGGCAGACAGAGGAGGAATAGTTGGAATTTTATTTATGGCATTGGCACTTGCTATTGTTTCATTTTCTTGTACGGGACCTATTGTAGGAACACTTTTAGTAGAAGCTGCTTCTAAAGGAGGTATTGCTCCAATTATAGGAATGTTTGGTTTTTCATTGGCATTAGCCTTACCATTCATGCTATTTGCCATGTTTCCAGGTTGGTTACATTCTTTACCTAAATCAGGTGGATGGCTTAATACGGTGAAAGTAGTTTTGGGTTTTTTGGAATTGGCTTTGGCTTTCAAATTTTTATCGAATGCTGATTTAGTTTTGCAATTGCATTTATTGGAAAGAGAAGTTTTCTTGGCGATTTGGATCGCTGTTTTTGGAACTTTGGCCTTTTATTTATTCGGAAAAATTACTTTGCCACACGATAGTCCTTTACCACATATTTCTGTAGGAAGATTAGCTTTTGGGTTAGTTGTTTTAATTTTTACCATTTATTTAATACCCGGACTTTGGGGAGCACCACTAAAATTAATTAATGCTTTTCCGCCACCAATGGAATATAGCGAAAGTCCAATGGGTTTTGTAGGTTCCGGAGTAAAGGAATCGGCAGTTGTTTTACCGGATGGGGCAAAAAGTGGACCTCACGGTTTAGTGGTTTTTGATGATTATGAAAAAGGTTTGGCTTACGCCAAAACGGTAAACAAACCCATAATGCTTGATTTTACAGGTTATGCTTGTGTGAATTGTAGAAAAATGGAAAATAATGTTTGGTCTGCTGATCGTGTTTTATCCCAATTGAAAAATGAAGTAGTATTAATTTCGTTATATGTAGATGATAAAAGAGAATTGCCTAAAGAAGAACAATTTGTTTCGAAAACAACAGGAGCCGAAATTGAAACTACAGGAGATAAGTGGACTGATTTTATGATTTCGAAATACAAAACCAATACCCAGCCTTTGTATGTTTTAACAGATTTAGAAGGGAAAAGTTTAAATGAAGAAAAGCCTACTATTAGTTATGTTGGAGTGGATGAATATGCAAGTTGGCTAAAAATTGGAATCTCTCAATTCAAAAAATAGAATCTTAAAATATTTTTTTAAAATATTCAAAACCTGTTCAACTCTTTGGACAGGTTTTTTTTATTTCTTTTTTACGGTGTACATAATTTTGCATCCTATTTTTAAATGTTATGTGAACGATTTAAATGAAGTACAATAGCGACTTTATTTTAACCGTGTTTTGCACTATTGTTCTTATTCCTATTGTCTTATTTAACAGTATTATTCTAGTCTATTTTTTTGAATAAATAACTCTAAATAATGTATGGATTTTAAAAAAATAAGCATTTCATTTTTAAGTTAAAAAGTTCCATTTATATAATTTCAAATTAGATTTCAATTTTTTTGAAAGGAAATATGGGATGAAAAGGTGATGAATTCCTATTCGATTTATTTTTTATTATCCTGGAAAATGCAATATATGTAGTTAGTAGTTTTTTTTATTCTGTTCATCGGAAATGTCTAAAAAATAATACTAATGTATTCTTAATTATTTAACTTAGTCTATAAGTATTTGAAATTTAGCTACTTGCTGTAAGATTTTTTATTTAAAAAGACTTTAATTTTATAAAATTGTGTTAAAGCGATAAAATCAAAGAAGTTCCTTTCCCATCTAAATTTTAAATAAAGTAGTAGCCCCTAATTTATTATTTTAATTCAATTAGTTATGAAGACATTTTTACACAAATCCCATTTTTTATCGATTATTTTTTTACTTACCAATTTGTTTTTTGCAAGTGTGGCTTTTGGGCAGGCAACGGTATCAACTGATTTACTGGATTATCGACCGGGATCAACGGCTATTATTACGGGTTCTGGATTTCAGGCAGGTGAAACAGTTATTTTACTTGTAGAACATGTTGGGGAAGAACCTGCAGGAACTGATCCGCAGTATCACCAACCGTGGACAGTTGTTGCTGACAGCATTGGAAATATTCAAACCTCTTGGTATGTTCCGACTGTTGAAGAAGGTGATGCTCTTGGAGCAACTTTTCTTTTGACTGCTGATAGTCAAAGTGGTGCGCATGCGCAGTGGACATTTACGGATGCAGGAAATGCAAATGATGGAGATGGAACAATAACGGTTTTAACCGCTCCTACTTCTAAATGTTCCGGAAGTACTGGAAATAGCCTTACTTTTACTTTCACTGCTCCTAATGGAAAAGATTTTAATGCTGTGTCTGAATTAACTTTGTTAGTACCTATTGGATGGACAACTCCTCAGAATACAACTTCTACTAACCCCGGATTCATTAGTCTTTCAGGTACAGCTTCGGCAAAATCTATATATTCTATAAGTGGATCGTTGATTACAATTACTATGACTTGTAGTGCAGGAAGCACTGTTATTATAACATATGAAGGTGGAGGTACAAAAGTGACTGTACCAACTGTCGGAACTAATACAATATATACATTCACAACTCAAACAAAACAAAATGGCGGGACACTAACAAATATTGCCTCACAGCCAATTGTAACCTTGAATGCAAACAATAATGCAGGAGCAGCTTCATCAACACCAACTTTATGTATTAATACAGTGTTAACGAATATTACACATACTACAACTGTTGCAACTGGTATTGGTAGTCCAATGGGTTTACCTACCGGAGTAACTGCTGTCTTTGCATCCAATACAATTACAATAAGCGGAACACCAACTGCATCAGGAACATTTAATTATACCATACCATTATCAGGAGGTTGTGGCAGTGTAAATGCAACAGGAACGATAACAGTAACGCCGAATAACACAGTAAGTGCGGCATCATCTACACCAACCTCTTGTATTAATATAGCATTAACTAATATTAGTCACACTACAACTGGAGCAACAGGTCTTGGAAGTGCAACAGGTTTACCGGCGGGAGTAACCGCAGCGTGGGCGTCCAATACAATTACAATAAGTGGAACACCGACAGCATCAGGCATATTTAATTACACCATTTCATTAACGGGAGGCTGTGGAAGTATAAATGCAACAGGAACAATAACTGTAAAAGCAAATAATACAGTAGGGGCTGCATCATCAACACCAACTTTATGTATTAATACAGTGTTAACGAATATTACACATACTACAACTGGTGCAACCGGTATTGGTAGTTTAACGGGTTTACCTGCGGGAATAGCTGCTGCCTTTGCATCCAATGCAATTACAATAAGCGGAACGCCGACGGCATCAGGAACATTTAATTATACCATACCAATAACAGGAAGTTGTAGCAGTGTAAATGCAACAGGAACGATAACTGTAAAAGCGAACAATACTGTGGGAGCTGCATCATTAACACCAACTTTATGTATTAATACAATACTAACGGATATTACTCATACTACAACTGGTGCAATTGGTATTGGTAGTCCAACGGGTTTACCTGCGGGAGTAACTGCTGCCTTTGCGTCTAATACAATTACAATAGGCGGAACACCTACTGCATCGGGTACATTTAATTACAGCATACCTTTAACAGGAGGTTGCAGTAGTGCAAATGCAACAGGAACGATAACAGTAACGCCGAATAATTCTGTAGGTGCAGCTTCGTCAACACCAACCGTATGTATTAATACAGTATTAACGAATATAACACATGCTACAACCGGTGCAACCGGTATTGGAAGTGCAACGGGTTTACCTGCGGGAGTAACTGCTGCCTTTGCATTCAATGCAATTACGATAAGTGGAACACCGACTGTATCAGGCACATTTAATTACACCATTTCATTAACGGGAGGTTGTGGAAGTATAAATGCAACAGGAACGATAACTGTAAAAGCAAACAATACAGTAGGAGCTGCATCATCAACACCAACTTTATGTATTAATACTCTATTAACGAATATTACACATACTACAACTGGTGCAACCGGTATCGGTAGTCCAACGGGTTTACCTGCGGGAGTAGCTGCTGCCTTTACATCTAATACAATTACAATCAGCGGAACACCGACTGCATCAGGTATATTTAATTACAGCCTACCGTTAACAGGAGGTTGTAGCAGTTTAAATGCAACAGGAACGATAACGATAAGACCGGTACCGGTTGCTACAACAACTCCTTCAACTCAAACAATTTGTTCTGGTGATGCTATAATTGCAATTGTGACCAATTCTAACATAAGTGGCACAACTTACGCATGGACAAGCAGCGTAACTGGAAATGTTGATATTGTCCCTTCAATTGGAAGTGGAGATATCAATTCTGTAATTATTAATAACACTACAGCGACCAAAACTGTTACATTCACTATTACGCCTACAGCAAATGGATGCATTGGAACTGCGATCACTGCTACTGTAGTAGTAAACCCAACACCAAATGCAGTTGCAACTCCTACTATCCAAGCCATTTGTTCAGGCAATATTATAACAGCAATTGTTTTATCAGGAAGTGTAGGGGGAACCATTTTTAACTGGACGCGTGATAATAGTTCTAATATAACTGGTATAAGTAGTAGCGGCACGGGAAATATTTCAGGTATACTCAGTAATACAACTACTACTGCCCAGTCAACGATTTTTACTATTATACCAACTATCGGAGGATGCCCAGGCCCTCCGATTACTGCAACTGTAACTGTCAATAAAGAGCCATCATTTACTATATGTCCTTTAAATATTTCAAAAAACACAGATCCAGGTGTTTGTAATGCCGTTGTAACTTATACCTCTACAGCAACAGGCACGCCCACAGCGACACTTACTTATGTATTTTTCGGTGCAACAACAGGAAGCGGCATTGGTACAGGAAGCGGCCTTACTTTTAATAAAGGAGTCACGACTGTTACTATTACTGCAACTAATTCATGTGGCACGGCCAGTTGTAGTTTTACGGTAACTGTATTAGATATAACAGCTCCAGTATTGGCAGGAGTTCCTGTAGACGCTACAGCAAGTTGTAATACAATCCCGGTTGCTGCAATTGTAACAGCAAGCGATATTTGTGACGCAAGTCCTTCGATCGCCTTGGTAGAAACCAAGACACAAACTCCAACAGGCATAGGACATTACAACTACACGTTGACCAGAACTTGGACAGCTACCGATGTAGCATCAAACAGTTCTTCAAAAACCCAAGTGATCACGGTTCAAGATACGACCAAACCAGTATTGAGTACTGTGCCTGCTGACGCAACAGTAGAATGTGATGCAGTTCCTGCAGCGGCTACTTTGACCGCTACAGACAATTGTGATGCAGCGCCAGTTGTAACGTACGCTGAAGTAAGAACTAACGGAGCCTCAACCAACAACTACACGTTGACCAGAACTTGGACAGCTACCGATGTAGCATCAAACAGTTCTTCAAAAATCCAAGTGATTACGGTTC
>NZ_FNVP01000004.1 GCF_900108015.1 Flavobacterium urumqiense
CTCCTAAGCAATTATCTGCTTCGTCGGTTACATCCAGAATGTTGGCAGTTGGAATTTCAGCTTTACATTGTAAACCCGTTAGGTTTGCAGGAGCAATTCCAGTCGGTGCAGTTTTATCTCCACCCGAATTAGAATACTTTTGATCTGTTAGAATATTACCACAACCGTCGCTCACATCGAAAGTATAAGTCACAATCCATGCGCAAACTGTACTAGTTACCTCTGTATTAGTTAAAGTTGCTGTAACTTGGCCACTGCAATTATCGGAATAACCCAATATTGCATTCGTTGCACTAAATGGGGATGAAGTTACCGCATCGACTTTGCATGAATTGGAATCTTTAGTTCCAGCATAAGGTGCACCAGTTAAGGTTGGTGCAGTTTTATCTCCCCCAGAATTAGAATATTTTTGACCTGACAGCGTATTATTACATCCATCTTTCACATCGAAAGTATAGGTCACAGTCCAAGCACAATCAGTGCCAGTTATTTCGGTATTCGTTACGGTTGCTGTAACAGCACCACCACAATTATCGGTATAACCAAGTATTGCATTAGTTTCATTAAATGGTACAGTAATTAACGCATTGACTTTACACGAATTGGAATTAATAGTTCCCGCATAGGGAGTTCCTGTTAAAGTTGGTGCTGTTTTATCTTTACCCGTATTAGAGTATTTTTGACCTGTGAGAGTATTATTACAACCATCTTTCACATCGAAAGTATAAGTAATAGTCCAAGCACAATCACTACCGGCTACTTCGGTATTAGTTAAAGTTGCTGTAACTGCTCCACCGCAATTATCAGTATAACCCAATATTGCATTAGTTGCACTAAATGGCGCAGTTGTTACTGCATCGACTTTGCATGAATTGGAATCGGAAGTTCCCTTATAAGGAGTACCCGTTAAAGTAGGCACCATTTTATCTATTATTCGAATAACCTGATCAAATTTAACAGTATTGCTGCAAGCATCACTTACAGTCCAATGTCTAACAATGACTTTATTGTTTGTACATGATCCCTCATCAGGAGTCAAACAAACCTTCTTGAATTTAATCTCTCCATTTGAACTTTGTTGTTTGCGTGAAAATATTTTCCATTCCCCATTCATCGGGCCAGTCAATTGATCAAAACAAGAAGCATAAATTCCACCGAGTTGCCCTATTGTGGCTCCCCACGGGATGAAGTTACCAGGTCCCGGAGCGAAATTAGTATTGTTATCGTATTTTTGATATGGAGAACTGCAAGGATAGAATGTAGGTTCATATACTTCCTTAGTCGCTGGAGAATTATCATTGCAATTACCTTCTACGCAATAAGGACCTACAAGTATAATTTTGTCGCCATTTGGGGCAATAAGTGTAAACTCAGCTCTTCCTTTACCTTGGTTTGTTTCGAAAGTTAAAGATATTTTTCTAATATCTTTGGCAGTTAGGTTATCAAATCCAGCAACTGTAAAAGAGAAATAATCACCGCGAGCATTTACATTCTGTTCTGGTTCAGTACCAAAACAAGAATCATCTTCAGGAGTAGCAGTCGGGTGGGGATCACATTTGTCTTTTAAGTCAGTTATAGTACCAGCAGGTCCTGTAATGCTATAATCTGCTTCACAATTTTTATCACTTTCAAGTATTATTAAAGTTTTTGGAGGCGTAAATGTAGGAACTGTTGTGTCCTGTACTTCTATTGTTTGTGATTTTGTTGTAAAATTACCACATGTGTCTTCCGCTTTCCAGGTTCTAGTTAAAGTATAGTTATTTGGGCAACCTCCATTTGTTTTTACTTCTCCAAGATAAGTTACCAAAGGTGTTAAATCACAGTTGTCACTTGCGGTAGCAGTTGCAGCAGTTGCATCAGAAGGTAATAAACTACATTCAACAGTTATCTCTGAAGGTACATTTAAAATTGGTTTAGTATCATCAATTCGTGTGTTGTACGTTACTTCATCATAATTGCCACAACCATCCGTTACTTTTACCGTAATTATCGCGGCACAATCTCCAGCGGTATTAGCAACAGTTGTCAAAGTGCCAATACAGTTATCAGAAGAAGTGGTTGCTGATTTAGCCGCTGCTTCCGCTAAAGCTACCGATGCATAACAAGTACCGATAGAACCTTTTGTAACGCTTGGTTTAGTATTATCAATTCGCGTGTTATACGTTATTTCATCATAATTGCCACAACTATCAGTTACTTTTACCGTAATTATCGCGGCACAATCGCCAGCAGTACTGGCAGCAGTTGTCAAAGTGCCAATACAATTATCAGAAGAAGTGGTTGCTGCTTTAGCCGCTGCTTCCGCTAAAGCTACCGATGCATAACAAGTACCGATTGAACCTTTTGTAACCGTTGGTTTGGTATTATCAATTCGCGTGTTATACATTACTTCATCATAATTGCCACAACCATCCGTTACTTTTATAGTAATGACAGCGGCACAATCGCCAACGGTATTAGCAACAGTTGTCAAAGTGCCAATACAGTTATCAGAAGAAGTGGTTGCTGCTTTAGCCGCTTCTTCCGCTAAAGCTACCGATGCATAACAAGTACCTATAGAACCTTTTGTAACCGTTGGTTTGGTATTATCAATTCTCGTGTTATATGTTACTTCATCAGAATTACCACAACCATCCGTTACTTTTACCTTAATGACAGCGGAACAATCGCCAGCTGTAATAACAGCAGTTGTCAAAGTGCCAATACAATTATCAGAAAAAGTGGTTGCTGCTTTAGCCGCTGCTTCCGCTAAAGCTACCGATGCATAACAAGTACCTATAGAACCTTTTGTAACCGTTGGTTTGGTATTATCAATTCGAGTGTTATACGTTACTTCATCATAATTGCCACAACCATCCGTTACTTTTACCGTAATGACAGCGGCATAATCGCCAGCGGTACTGGCAACAGTTGTCAAAGCGCCAACACAATTATCAGAAGAAGTAGTTGCTGCTTTAGCCGCTGCTTCCGCTAAAGCCACCGACGCATAACATGTATTTATAGAACCTTTTGTGACCGTTGGTTTGGTATTATCAATTCGAGTGTTATACGTTACTTCATCATAATTGCCACAACCATCCGTTACTTTTATAGTAATGACAGCGGCACAATCGCCAGCGGTACTGGCAGCAGTTGTCAAAGTGCCAATACAATTATCAGAAGAAGTGGTTGCTGCTTTAGCCGCTGCCTCCGCTAAAGCTACCGATGCATAACAAGTATTTATAGAACCTTTTGTAACCGTTGGTTTGGTATTATCAATTCGCGTGTTATACGTTACTTCATCAAAATTGCCACAATCATCCGTTACTTTTATAGTAATGACAGCGGCACAATCGCCGGCAGTACTAGCAGAACTTGTCAAAGTGCCAATACAATTATCAGAAGAAATAGTTGCTGCTTTAGCCGCTGCTTCCGCTAAAGCTACCGATGCATAACATGCACCGATAGAACCTTTTGTGACCGTTGGTTTGGTATTATCAATTCGCGTGTTATATGTTATTTCATCATAATTGCCACAACCATCAATTACTTTTACCGTAATTATCGCGGCACAATCTCCAACAGTACTGACAGCAGTTGTCAAAGTGCCAATACAATTATCAGAAGAAGTGGTTGCTGCTGTAGCCGCTACTTCCGCTAAAGCTACCGATGCATAACATGTACCGATAGAACCTTTTATTATCGTTGGTTTGGTGTTATCAATTCGCGTGTTATACGTTACTTCATCAGAATTGCCACAACCATCCGTTACTTTTACCGTGATGACAGCGGCATAATCGCCAGCGGTACTGGCAACAGTTGTCAAAGCGCCAACACAATTATCAGAAGAAGTAGTTGCTGCTGTAGCCGCTGCTTCCGCTAAAGCTATCGATGCATAACAAGTATTTATTAAACCTTTTGAAACCGTTGGTTTGGTATTATCAATTCGCGTGTTATACGTTACTTCATCGAAATTGCCACAGCCATCCGTTACTTTTACCGTAATGACAGCGGCACAATCGCCAGCGGTACTGGCAGCAGTTGTCAAAGTGCCAATACAATTATTAGAAGAAGTGGTCGCTGCTTTGGCCGCTGCCTCCGCTAAAGCTACCGATGCATAACAAGTACCGATAGAACCTTTTGTAACCGTTGGTTTAATGTCATCTACAACATTTACTGTTTTTGTACAAGTTGAAATACATCCGTTTGCAGCTGTAATTGTTAATGATAAAGTAAATGTTTCGCTACAACTTGAACCTGCAGTTACAGAAACGGTTGAAGAATTGGAGTTTCCAACTATTGTTCCGTTTCCTGCTATACTCCATGCATATGTAGCACATACAGGTGCTGAATAAATAGTTGAAGATGATGGACATAATGGTCCATTTGGACCCGTAATCAAACATGTTGTTGGCTGTTTAACAGTAATAACTACATCGTCTGATACTGAACATTGTGATCCTATACCTGCTATTGGTCCCGTCACTACGGTTAATCGAAGTGTAGCAGAACTTCCATTTATACTCACATTTGAATTTAGATCTGTTGGGTCTGTAATAGTACCTGATCCAGCTACAAATGACCAATTTTTAGATATAATTTGATAACCAGGACTTGCTATAGCTATTCCATGAAGCATATAAGGAGATCCATAACAGACATTATCATCATGTCCTGCATCAGCACTTCCAAGTGTGAGATTGTCAATAGCAAGTGGATCAAAAAAATCCGTAATTGCCGCAGATGGAGAATTAGAAGTTTTAGATTTAACAAAAACAGTTTTTATTTTAAGGCTCGCACAGGGATCGATTGATCCTAATACCGCTGTTAAATTAACAGCTGATTCAATAAAAGTATTTTGAGGATAATTATTTGCACCAAATGCCTGAAAGGGAACAGGAACATTAGTTGTATTCCCTGCGGCATATGCTGAGTTGAGTGGAAGAGATGTAAAATACGTTTTATATTCCCAAATACTTCCATTGAGTTCCCATTTTTGAATATCAAATTTTGCAACGCCGTTTTGAAAGTATACAGTCAACAAAAAATCATTTGCTGTACGTCCACCAGTTGATGCGAGAGCGGAAGTAGAAAATCCACTGCCAGTTTTAGTGATAGCAGTTTGTAGAAATTCAAAATCGACATAGGAATTACCACTATTACTTAAACGGTCGGCGGCAAAAACAACCCATACGTTACCATTAGCATCAGTTGTAAAATGAATTAATGCATTGTTCATGTCGGTTTTATTGTTGGCGGTGCCAGACACCCAAGACCAACTGTTTGGATTATCATCTACTTTATTACCTCCACCAAATATATTATCGGTAGAATTGCCATAAGGATCATATAAATGATAAGTTGTTGCTAAATTTAAAGGTATTCCTGAGTTTGCAAGGATATAACCGCCAGTCCCAGTTCCGTCAACCCAATCGCCAGTATTTGAGTTGGCTAAAAGCGAACCGTCGATATTAATTCCCCCAGTTGGTGAATTTACTGGTGCAATACCCGGACCAATTGTTTGGGCAAGAATAATGGAAGGGAAACTGAATATACTTAATAGAAAAAGCGTAAATAGTTTTGTCGAATTAGTAAAAGTTGATTTCATATTGATTTTTTTTAAATCGTTAGAAAGTGAAGTAAAATTTAATAGTAAAAATTACTTCTTGGGTTTTTTGTATATTGAAGATTGCATAAGATTGTTCAAGTCATGAATCTTCATAGTTATCAAATCTATTTTTATAGAAATAAATGAATGATTAAAAAACGGACAAATTGAGACCATTTTTTAATAAAGAATATCATATTTTGAACTAAATCATTCCAATATTTAGGAGTCTTAATTTCAAAATTTTCAGTACAAGTTAATAGGATAAAAATTGGGGTATGTAAAGTAATTTTTGTTGTCATAATATTCTTTTTTAAATAATAAACTATTGTTTGTATGCAATAAACTTGTATTTTAATTATTTAGATTTTTAATAAAACGTTGTTTTGTTTCTTAATTAAATTATTATTTTATTAAAAAAATAATTCAATTTTACCATAATTGATATGGCCTTAGAATTATATCAGTATAATTATTATAAAAAAATCAAGGCTGCTAAAAATATATTTGCTTGAGCGATATCGTATTAACTAAAAATGCTGATAAATATGATCTGTATTTTTTTAAAGATTATTTTTTGCGGTTAAAGAATATTTTACTCGCAGGTGAAGACCCTTTTTTCAATACAATTCAATAAATAGAACTTTTAAATCTTTGTTTCAAAAAATGATTCTAGCTTTTTTTAAATGATGAAAATTTTCTTTTTTTGGGGTATAAGAATATTTTCAGTCTCAGGTGTCTTGCCTTTATTTAATACAATTTAATAAATAGATTTTTTAAATCTTTGTTTCAAGAATTATTCTAGATTCTTTAAGGATGAAAATTTTCTTTTTTGGGGTTAAAGAACATTTTCAGTTGCAGGTGACTTTCCTTTTTTCTAAACTTTAAACAATTTAAAAATGTAAATTTTTAATCTAAAACCAATTTTGGTTTAGATTTATAAAGAAGAAAATTTTCCTTTTTTGGGGCTGAAAGAATTTCTTTTTCTTTAGGTTCAATATTATTTTAAATTTTCAAACTACTAATAAAAGTTTGTTAATTCGCATATTCAAATTTAAGAATAATAATTGTTATTGATTTTTTTTTCCTACGAATTACTTAAATAATCGTTAAAATGTATTTTTTTGAATAAAAAAATTCACTTTTCTTTGATACAAAAAAAATTACAAAGACAACTATGTAATTTAGGTCTATAGTTAAAATAAAAAATGGAATAAGTAAAAAACTATTGAATGATATTTTTTACTATTGGCAGACATCGAAGAATTTGGAAATACTAATTTAGTACTATTTGAACTAAGCTTTGGGTAGTAAATATTTAAATAATTTTTTATGACTGTTTTATTAGTACTAAAAAACATTTAAAAAAAATAAAAAATCATCTTTTCTTTTGTAAATTGTAGTAGAATATTTCACTGATTGAAATTTGTTACTTCCTCAATTTCTAAATGATTATTTTCTTATGAAAAATTTAATTTTAATTAGACATGCAAAATCAAGTTGGGATGCTCCTTTGCATGATAAGGACCGACCTTTGACACATCATGGAATCAAAGATGCCCATCTTGTTTCTTCAAAAGTCAAAAATGTTCTTCCTAAAACATACGTGGTGTGGAGCAGTTCAGCTAAAAGAGCTTCGGATACGGCAATTATTTTTGCACAAAACATTTCCTATCCCATAGAATGTATCATTTATAAAGACGACCTTTATACCTTTGATGAAAAAAAATTAGAGAAAGTTATAAAATCGTGCAATAATCTTTTCGATAATATCATTCTTTTTGGACATAATGGTGCTGTTACAAATTTTGTTAATAGATTTGGTGATGTCAGTATTGAAAATGTTCCCACAACTGGGTTTGTATCCTTACAATTTGAAACGGACGATTGGACAAAAATTGATACAGGCAAAATAAAAAAAATAATATTTCCAAAAGATTTAAAATAAGTAGATGTTAGAACACAAGTATATTGATAGAGAAAAAAGTTGGTTAGCATTTAATGCAAGAGTTCTTCAAGAGGCGGCAGATGATTCAGTTCCTTTATTAGATAGGCTCAGATTTTTAGGGATATTTTCTAATAATCTTGATGAGTTTTTTAGAGTTCGTTTTGCAGCTATCAGACGATTAAGTCTTTCGGGAATATCAGGCGAAAAGTATTTGGGTGGTATTTCGGCTCAAGAATTAGTGAAAGATATAACAGAAATTGTAATACAGCAGCAATCTGAAAGTTTAAGGATTTTAAGCACTATTGAGACTAAATTAGAATCCAAAAATATATTTATTATTAATGAGAATCAAATTTCTATTGATCAGGAAATTTTTTTAAAAGATTTTTTTATTCAAAAATTAAGTCCAGAATTAGTCACTATCATATTAAATGATTTAGCTGAATTTCCATTATTGAAAGATACTTCGGGATATTTGGCGATAAAACTTATTATGAAACTAAATGATGAGATACGGTATGCAATTATTGAAATTCCAAAAACATTAAATCGTTTTGTTGTTCTCCCTTCAGATAATGAAAAACAATATGTCATATTAATTGATGATGTGATAAGGCATAATTTGAGTAGTATTTTTAATATTTTCGATTACGAAAGTATTTCAGCGCATATGATAAAAATTACTAGAGATGCACAGTTAGATATTGATAGTGATTTGAGTAAAAGTATGATTGAAAAAATTACCACAAGTGTAAAAGATAGACGTATAGGGGAACCCGTTCGATTTATTTATGATCAATTAATTGAGAAAGATACACTTCAGTTTTTTCTTGATAAAATGAATATTGTTTCTACAGATAGTATTATACCTGGAGGTAGATATCATAACAGACGCGATTACATGAATTTTCCAAATCTTGGCAGATTTGATTTATTATATAAAACAAATGATCCGCTACCGATTCCCGGTTTAAGCTTGGAAGGGAGTATGTTGGGAAAAATAAGCAAAAAAGATTATTTATTAAATGCACCTTATCAGTCTTTTTCTTATTTGACCAAATTTTTGCGTGAAGCAGCTCTTGATCCAAAGGTAACTTCTATAAAAATTACTCTATACCGATTGGCTAAAAATTCTCAAATCATTAGTTCTCTTATAAATGCTGCCAAAAACGGAAAGAAAGTAACTGTTCAAATAGAATTACAAGCAAGTTTTGATGAAGCTTCAAATATTTCTTATGCGGAGCAAATGCAAATGGAAGGCATCGAACTCATTTTTGGAATAAAAGGCTTAAAAGTCCATAGTAAAATATGTGTTATTGAAAGAATTGAAAAAGATAAAATAAAACGATACGGTTTCATTTCCACCGGAAATTTTAATGAATCTACGGCAAAAGTATATACGGATGTCACCCTTTTTACAAGTCATCAACAAATTTTAAAAGACATCACAAAAATATTTGATTTTTTCGACATCAATTACAGAGTTCATCGATACAAACATCTTATCGTTTCCCCTCATTATACCAGATCTCGATTTTATAAATTAATAGACAGGGAGATTTTACATGCATTAGCAGGTAGAAAAACATTCATAAAATTAAAAATGAATAGTTTGTCTGATTTTAAAATGATTGATAAATTATATGAAGCAAGCACAGCTGGTGTGAAAATACAACTTGAAGTGAGAGGAATTTGCTCATTGATACCTGGAATTCCTGGAATGAGTGAAAACATTGAAGCGATAAGTATAGTAGATAATTATCTCGAACATTCCAGAATTTATATATTTGGTAATGCCGGGCAAACGGAAGTCTTCATTTCATCTGCTGATTTTATGACCAGAAATCTTGATGGGCGAGTTGAAGTTACTTGCCCAATTTATGATCAAGAAATTAAAAATGAACTCATTGACAATTTCAATTTGGGATGGAAAGGAAATGTAAAAGCCCGTTACCATTCTTATATATTGGATAATAAATATAAATTAAGAAATCATGATCCTATTTTTAGGGCCCAATGGGAAACTTATAAATATTATCAAAATAAAGTTGAAGTCCTGGCAGAAAAAGCTATTTAGTGGTATTTTATCATTAATAAAAATTAAAAATAAATTTCATATCGTAATATAATAATGATTAAAATTAAAAAATATGCAGCGATTGATATTGGTTCAAATGCAATGCGTTTGTTAATTACTAATATTGTTGAGCAGGACGGAAAGGAAACTCAATTTAATAAAAGCTCATTAGTTCGTGTTCCAATTCGTTTAGGGCAAGATGCCTTTACTGTAGGTGAAATTTCTGAAGAGAATATGGAGCGAATGTGTGATGCGATGAGAGCGTTCTACCTGTTAATGAAAGTGCATAAAGTGGAGCGCTATATGGCCTTTGCTACCTCGGCAATGAGAGAAGCATATAACGGTAAAGAAGTTGTTGCCTTTATCAAGAAAAAAGCAGATATTAAAATAGAAATAATCGACGGAAAAAAAGAAGCGGCAATAATAGCTTCAACTGATTTGCATCATTTATTAAAATCGGATCAAACGTATCTTTTTGTTGATGTAGGTGGTGGAAGCACTGAATTTACCTTATTTTCGAATGGTAAAATGATAAATTCCAGATCTTTCAAAGCTGGGACAGTAAGGCTGTTAAATGGTATGGTTTGCGATGTTGTTTGGGATGAAATTGAAAAATGGATTAAGATAAATACCCAAGATTATGATGAAGTTACACTAATAGGTTCTGGTGGGAATATTAATAAATTATTCAAAATGTCAGGAAAAATAGAAGAAAAGCCTTTGTCTTATATTTATATGAATTCACAATATGCTTTTTTAAATACGCTTACCTACGAACAAAGAATATCAGAATTAGGTTTGAATCCTGATCGTGCCGATGTAATTATTCCAGCAACAAGAATTTATCTTAACGCCATGAAATGGAGTGGAGCAAGAAATATTTATGTACCTAAAATTGGTCTTTCAGATGGTATTGTAAAGGCCATGTATTACGGTAAAATATAGGTTAAATAGCTAATTTCAATTAATTAATTAATTAAATATTGGAGCGGCTTTATGTAAAAATATCCAAATAGACAAGCGTAGATTAAAGCTGTTCAGTGATGATGTTTTGGCAATAGTATCACCATCATGATATTGGAAATTAAAGTTCCGATAGGGAACAATTTCAGTGATTTGATACCATTTGATTACCTCGTTCATTAGTTATGTACTAAGTTTTGTATTTGTAGGAATTTAATGAAAAAATAATTAATCATTTAATAAAAAGTATTTCTAAAATAAAAGGCACAATAGTATGCGCTAATTTACATTTTTGATTCGGATTATCATTGAATCCTATTTTTATTAAATGGACGGGAACACATCTTTTTGCCAAAGCCGCAATAATTTTATATGGTATATTTTTCTTTTTATGCTTCATTCATTATTGGATTCTCCAATGTGTAATTATTATAAGCGAAGGAAAAGATTCATTGCGGGCAAAAGCTGTAGGGAAAGATACGAAAGGAAAAATCATTCTTTATTTATATTTTTTAGCGACAGTATTTTCGTTTTTAAATGAATGGATTGCTGGTTTCATTTATATACTGGTTGCCATAGTATGGTTTAAGCGAGAGAAAAAGATTGAAAGAAAAAAAATTCACATGAAACAGATCCACCTGAAAAATAAATAAATCCAGTTCAAAAAACAATAAATCTACATGAAGAATAGCTATTTTAAATTGTAAACATAACTATTGCAGTGTTTCAATTCAAATCTATTTCTTCAATTTAAACATTCAAATCAAGTCCAAAAGTAGTTCGCAATAAATCAATATTTGGATTTATTTCAAGAAGCCTGTTGTATCGGTCTTGGTCGTTAAAGTTTCTCTTGCTTTCAATACTTTCATTTACAATAACTTCTATCGTAATATCATGATTGTGTAAATGACCTTTCAAATGTCCTAGAAGACCGTTTTTCTCATTTTCAAAATCTAATTTAGATCCTTCATTTGGCAATTCTAGTGTGATGGCAGTTCCATTGAGTTTTGGATCGTTTATCAATAGCAGCGATTCCATTATTCTATAGCCTTTATCCCCTAAACGTTGGGCATATTTATTCCAAAATAGTAACATTTCTGTTTCCGTGAAAGCTTCTGTAGGCAAATGAAGCACTTCTTTTACAATTCCTTTATTGCTTTCTTCCAATGCTTTTTTGGCGCGAATGCTTGATAATGAAAAAGCAGAAACTTTTGTTTCACTTGAATTTGGAATACCAATTTTTACTATAGAAGCAGGAACTGGAATTGTTGTCGCAATAACTATAGCCTCAGGCTCATTCTCTTGAACTGATTCTATAACTTGAGCAATCGGTTTCGATTCTTCAGTTTTAGTTTGAACTGTTATTGAATAATCGTTCTTTCTAAAATAAGTTGGTGGGATTATAAATTTGTCAACTTTTTTTTTTCTCCATCAAAAGTGATAGAGGCAAGTTGCATCAGACAAAGCTCAACAAGTAATCGCTGATTTTGACTTACTTTGTATTTTAAATCACAATCATTTGCAATTTCGATTCCTTTCAAAAGAAAGTCTTGACTACATTTTTGTGCTTGCAAACCATACATTTGTTGCGCTTGTTCACCAACTTCCAATAATGATAAAGTGGAAGGAGTTTTAGAAACCAATAAATCTCTAAAATGCGATGCTAATCCTGATACAAAATGATGCGAATCAAATCCTTTAGAAAGAATATCATTAAAAGCCAATAGTAATTCTGGAATTTTATTTTCCAAAATTAAATCGGTAACGGAAATGTATGTTTCATAATCTAAAACATTCAGGTTTTCAGTAACGGCCTGACGTGTTAAATCTTTTCCGCAAAAAGAAACTACTCTATCAAAAATAGACAAGGCATCACGCATGGCACCATCCGCTTTTTGAGCAATTATATGCAAAGCATCATCTTCATAATTTACACCTTGATTGGTCGCAACTTCGGCTAGATGTTCTTTGGCATCTTTTACAGTAATTCTTTTGAAATCAAATATCTGACAACGAGAAAGTATCGTTGGAATAATTTTATGTTTTTCGGTCGTAGCCAATATAAAAATGGCGTGCTTTGGCGGTTCCTCTAGTGTTTTCAAGAATGCATTGAAAGCTGCTGAAGACAACATGTGAACCTCGTCAATAATATACACTTTATATTGTCCCGTTTGTGGCGGGATTCGGACTTGGTCAATCAGATTGCGGATATCATCAACGGAATTATTGGAAGCAGCATCTAACTCGAAAACATTAAAAGCAAAATCTTCGTTTGGATCATCATAACCTGGCTGATTTATTTTTCGAGCCAAAATACGAGCGCAAGTCGTTTTTCCAACACCACGAGGTCCTGTGAATAGTAGGGCAGAAGCAAGGTGATTGCTTTCTATGGCATTCAATAAAGTATTGGTAATGGCTTTTTGCCCTACAACATCTTTAAATGTTTGAGGACGGTATTTACGCGCCGATACTACAAATTGTTCCATAAAATTTTAATTCGAAAGCAAATATAGGTTTTAATTTAAAGATGTAAAAATTTAAGGATTGAAAGATTTTATAATTTTTCAAATGGTTTTTAATTCCCAAATTCCTTAGCCCGGATAGCAGTGTAAATCCTTATGAGCCGGGTTTCGGCGATTAAGATTGCAACGGATAGCTGGAATTAGCTACTACTAAATTGTAATTTCAAAAATATTAAATATTTCGAAATCTGATCGAATTGTTAGCCAAAAACGGCTTTTGAAGAATTTATAAATTTCAATCCTGATAGCGGATATTCGGGGACACCTTTTTGTTGTATTAATACTTTGAATTTCATTCCCATATCGATCAATAATCTGTAATTAATAAGTGATTCCTGCATTGCCTGCGCCAGATTATTCGGGTTATTATTTAAAGCTGAATTTTGATATTCTTTGATGCCCAATGCCAATAAAAATTGAGCTTGATCCACACTTCCGCAACAATCCATTCCGTATTGGGAACCCCAATGTGATATCGCAGAAAAGTTGGTGTGGGTTGTAATATCTTGTTGACCGATAAATTGATAAGGATTGTCGTTTTTTTGATGTTTGTAATAACATAAGAGTGTACCACAACTCCTGCGGTTGCTGTATAATTCAGCGGATAATGATCCATAATCTATGGTTATCACGTAACCTTTCTTCAAGGATTTAGAAATGTCTTTTATCCAAGATACAGCTTCCAAATTAATTTCGGTTCGAAATCCTTCAGGCAATTGTACATTTAATGTAGCCAAATAATCGGCGAGTTCTTGTTTTGCAGGTTTCA
Organism: Flavobacterium urumqiense; assembly: GCF_900108015.1. Taxonomy (GTDB): domain Bacteria; phylum Bacteroidota; class Bacteroidia; order Flavobacteriales; family Flavobacteriaceae; genus Flavobacterium; species Flavobacterium urumqiense. The sequence goes on from NZ_FNVP01000004.1 coordinate 13,867, forward strand.
AAATTTCAATAAAACCATCTTTATAATCTACAAATACTTCCTTAAGTTGATCTTCCATAATTACTTGATGAACGGAAAAATTATCAATCAATTCATTAGATAAAATGCAGCCGTTAATTTCAGTAATTTCTTGAATGGAGTTATACCAACTTACTTTTTCATGTAAATGTTTCTTTTGAATTTCTCGCATGCTAGAACTTTTTTCTATAATAGAATAAGTTAAGCTGTTATATAAAGAGATATTATTTTTGAGATAATCTAAAATATCATGACATAATAAACCAGTTCCGGCACCATATTCCACAATTTTAAAAGGCTTTTTTTCTAAATTTCGCCACATTTCTTCAATTTGACGGCCAATCATAGCCCCAAATGCAGCAGTAAGATTGGCACTGGTGTAAAAATCACCATCTGTCCCAATCTTGTTTTGTGAAGAATTATAATAGCCAAGTTCTGGATAATATAATGCCATTTCCATGAAATCCCTAAAAGACAATGGACCTTCTTTTTTGATTCGTTCTATTATGATTCCAGAAAGCAACATAGAATTTAGGAATTAAATCTTGATTTTTTCTCTCAAAAAATAGGATAAAAATAGTTTTCCGATAACTCAGAAAGTACAACTCAAACAACTATTATTTTTTTCTTCCTTTAATGCTGATTTCGTTCAAAACTGTAGCAGCATCATTTTCGGAATTTGCAGAAAATCCAGCTACAAAAACGCCTTTTTTACCAGAATTGGATTTTATGCCATAAACAGTTGCTTCGTCATCAGGATTACTGTCGCCTTCGTATCGATATATGTGCTCGATTTCGTAGCGATGCGGATTTTTTATAATATCATCTGTATGGAGATTAAAATCAAATGTATATCCTTTTTCATTTAAATCATCTAAGGCTTTAGAAACTGTGGCATAATGATACATATTTGACATAATAGAAGATTTATGGTTAATTATTAAAGGTAACTATTTTATTATGAATTTGTTGTCAAAGACTTGTTAAAGTAACTAATCTAAAATCTGAAAACAGGAATAAATATCGTAAATTCGCATCGCAGACCGCCTTATCGTCGTCTCGATTTATCGGGAGGGAGGAAAGTCCGGACACCATAGGGAAGCATAGCGGGTAACACCCGTCGGTTCGAGAAATCGAATTAGGACAAGTGCAACAGAAAGTATGTACAGGTAATGCTGTAGTGAAACCAGGTAAACTCTATGCGGTGAAATATCAAGTATATCAGCATTTAAGGACTTCTCGTCCGTTGTTGAAGGGTAGATAGTTTGAGTCCCGCAGTAATGCGGGATCTAGATAAATGATAAGGCTCCGATTTTTCGGAGACAGAATCCGGCTTATAGGTCTGCATTTTTTTATTAAAAGATTAATAAAATTAGGATTGTAAAATCTAAAAGAGAACCATTAAGAAATTAAGTTTCATTAAGTCATAAGGCTTAATTTTCTAAATTTCTTAATGGTTTAATTTTTATTTTTAAATAAGTATTTATGAAAACAAGAATTGGAATTTTAGGGATGGGTGGAGTAGGCGGCTATTTTGGTGGATTATTAGCCAAAGAATATACCGAATCTGATTCTGTTGAAATCGTATTTATTGCTCGTGGCGAAACCCAAAAGGCAATAGCACAAAACGGGTTGAAAATTATTTTCTCCGCAAGTTCGCTATCGCTCGGGTTATACGAAAGCGAAATAACTGTTTTTCCTAGTATCGTTTCAGACAATTCCAAGGTAATTGGAAAACTCGACTACCTTATTTGTGCAACAAAAACCTATGATATAGAAGAGAGTCTTCTTTCGATTAAAAAGAACATAACCAAGAATACGATTATTCTTCCTTTATATAATGGTGTCGATGCGCCAGAACGAATTAGTGATTTATTTCCCGACAACGAAGTTTTACAAGGTTGTGTTTATATTGTTTCGATGATTGTATCTTCCGGTGTTATTAAAAAGATTGGGACTTATGAAAAACTCTTTTTTGGATCAAGAACAGCTTCAATTACTGCATTAAATAAATTGCAATCCATTTTTGAGAAAGCTTCAATCGAAAGTTATTTGGTGGACACTATTGAAGAGACCGTTTGGGAAAAATTCATCTTTATTTCGGCATTGGCTTCCGCCACATCCTATTTGAATCAAAATATCGGGGAGATTTTAAACAGCCAATCGAGTAGAGCAGTATATGTTTCCTTATTAAACGAAATTACCATGATTGCGGCCGTAAAAGGACACAATTTACCTGCAGACATTATCCTACAAACAATTCTTAAATTAGAGAAAACTCCTCATGATGCCACTTCATCAATGCATCGGGATTTGATAGCTGGACGAAAAATAGAACTTTTTTCTTTGACTGAGTTTGTTGTAAATGAAGGTGTTAAATATGAAATTGAAACACCAACTTACCAAATGGTATTAGATAAATTATCAAGTGTTTTAATTCCTAATTAAATAATTGTAAGGATTATTCCTCTTCACCATCATTTTCCGACGATTCATCTTCATCCGAATCCGATTCAATTTCGAAAAAACTAAAAATAGAACCACCATAACTTTTCTTAAAAGAGAAATTAATCATGTGATCCAGTTTGGTGTATTTAGAATGTTCAATTACCATCATTCCGTCTTGATTAAGTAATTCTTTTTCGAAAATTAATGATACAATTTTCTCAAAAGTGGCTTGATCTAAAGCGTAAGGCGGATCAGCAAATATAATGTCGTAAGATGTTTTACATCTTTCTAAATAAGTAAAAACATCACTTTTTGTGGCGGCAATATTAAAATCGAATTCAGTTGCCACTTGCTTAATGAATTTTACACACCCAAAATCACCATCGACAGATGTGATAGGCGTACTCCCTCTGGAGGCAAATTCATAACTGATATTTCCTGTTCCAGCGAATAAATCTAATATTTTAAGTCCTTCAAAACTGAAATGGTTATTTAAAACATTGAATAATGCTTCTTTAGACATATCTGTGGTTGGACGAACGGGCAGGCCTTTTGGAGGAGAAATGCGTCTTCCTTTGTATTTTCCTGAAATGATTCTCATGAGTTGAAAAGTATAAAATGATTTCTGTTTTCGGTCTCAGAAAAATAATTGTTCCATCGCAAATCGTTTACGTCAATAAGGGAAACGTTGCGAATGTATTTATAAGCTATTTTGAAATAATCACTTTCAGTATCAATATTTCCGATTAGTTTCAATGGAAAATTCTCGGGATTTAGATTCAATTGCTCTGCAGTGAATAATATGTAATACAAGAAATCTTCCGGTGTGTTGTAATCGAAAGAATTGAAAAGAAGTAATTTTTGGTTTTGAACCACGATTATTTCAAAATGTTCTGAATTTATATGAATGAACATTTTCTTTTCATCTTTATTTTTGGATGCGATCAATAGTTTGGAAACCAGAATACTGTTGGCGTGTTTGTAATCAAAAGCTCCAAATTGATCTATAAAAAAGTTATTGATATTCACGTACGGAATGTAAACTGCATTCATTTCATAATTTGCTATTTCGTCAAAGGCAAAAAAATCAGTTTTAAAAACCTTAGTGTTGTATTGCAAATAACTTCCTAGAAAGCTCTCGTCAAAAAGAGGCGCAGGAACAAACGTAGAAAGATTGTTGTTGTGAATCACCAGAATTTCATCATACGAATCCTTTAATACGGGATAATCGCGAAAAGCATCGGCAAATAAATCCTCAATTTTTGTGGCTTTATGAAAGGTGTCAAAATGCACTTCATTAAAGGAAATAACCGTATCATTCAGCGTATCAAAGCAGCAAAACGAAAGCCCAGTCAGGGAAACCTGAATGGAAAGTTTTTTATATACCTTCTCGGTTATGTTTGTATTTTGTGTTGACATATCTGGATTTATATTCCATTTCTTCCTTAAAAACTTGAAAGGATTAAAAGCGTTGACAAACTTACAATTTTTTTTTATTCTAATGTCAATTTATGCGATTCCCTCGATTTTCATACTTATATTTGATGTTCATTTATAGCAATCCACTTCACATGAATTCCTCCTTGTTTTACAGTCTTTTACAGAAAAAATTTCCTTTTCAACCCACCTATAAACAAGATATTTTTTTTCAGAAAATTGCTATTTTTTTAACAGAGCCCGATAATAGAACCATTTTTGTGCTAAAAGGATATGCAGGAACCGGCAAAACGACTGTGATTTCGACGATTGTAAATAATCTGGCAGACATTAATAAGAAATATGTTTTGCTTGCCCCAACAGGCCGTGCGGCCAAAGTAATTGCCAATTATTCGAATAAACCGGCTTTTACGATTCATAAAAAAATATATTTTCCCAAGAAATCTTCCGGTGGCGGTGTTTCGTTTACGTTGCAACAAAACAAACACAAGAACACGATTTTTATCGTCGATGAAGCTTCGATGATTTCAGATACCAATTCAGATTCTAAGTTATACGAAAACGGTTCTTTATTAGACGATTTGATTTCGTATGTGTATTCAGGAACTAATTGTAAGATGATTTTATTGGGAGATACCGCTCAGTTGCCTCCGGTGAATTTAGATATTAGTCCTGCATTAGATATTCAAACTTTAGGCATGAACTACGATAAAGAAGTAGAACATATCGAACTAGACGAAGTAATGCGTCAGGAAGAAAATTCGGGAATCTTGCATAATGCAACAGAACTTCGGGAATTATTGAAAGATTCATTTATCACGGAATTCAAATTTAATGTTCGAAAATATAAAGATATCGTTCGACTTACTGATGGATATGATATTCAGGATGCGATTAATTCGGCGTACAGTAATTATAGTATCGAAGACACCGCATTTATTGTTCGTTCCAATAAAAGAGCAAATCAATACAATGAGCAAATCCGAACCAAAATCCTTGATAAAGAAAGTGAATTGTCTACCGGCGATTTTTTGATGGTGGTAAAAAATAATTATTTTTGGTTGAAAGATTCTGATGAAGCTGGTTTTATTGCCAATGGCGATATTATTGAAGTGTTGGAAATTTTTAATATGAAAGAGTTGTATGGTTTTAAGTTTGCCAAAGTAAAAATACGAATGGTCGATTACCCAAGCCAGATTCCGTTTGAAACCGTTTTATTATTGGATACCATAAAAAGCGAATCGCCTTCTTTAACCTATGAAGAATCCAACCGACTGTATCAGGAAGTATTGAAAGATTATGAAGGAGAAACTAAATTCAACCAATTCCAAAAAATAAAAGCCAACGAATATTTCAATGGTCTACAAGTTAAATTCTCGTATGCTATAACCTGTCATAAGTCACAAGGTGGTCAGTGGAATACCGTTTTTATAGAACAGCCGTATTTGCCTGACGGAATCAATAGAGATTACATCCGCTGGTTGTATACTGCGATGACCAGAGCAAAAAATAAATTATATTTAATAGGTTTTAAGGATGAAAGTTTTGAAGAGTAAATTTCATAAACATATAAGTCATATAAGTTTTAAATTTATTGCCTTGCTTACTTATATGACTTAAATGTTTCAATTTTTTTTGAACTAATAAATTATGAAAACATTAAACGACTTACATAAAATTTCAGATTCTTTTTCGAATACTGAAAAAATGCCTGCACTTTTTTTGGGACATGGCAGTCCGATGAACGCGATTGAGGAAAATCAGTTTGTAGCAGGTTTTCGGAACTTGGCCAAAACGTTACCGCAGCCAAATGCCATTTTGTGTATATCGGCGCATTGGTTTACTAAAGGAACCAAAGTTACAGCAATGGAAATGCCACGAACGATTCATGATTTTGGAGGTTTTCCACAAGCGTTGTTTGAAGTGGAATATCCTGCAAAAGGAAGCCCAGAATTAGCATTAGAAACCAAAGAATTATTGCTGCCCACAGAAGTCGAACTAGACGAACATTGGGGCTTAGATCATGGTGCTTGGAGTGTAATCAAGCATTTATATCCCGATGCCAATGTTCCTGTAATTCAGTTGAGTATTGATTATACTAAATCTGGGCAATACCATTTTGATTTGGCTCAGAAATTAAGTGCGTTGCGTAACAAAGGAATCCTGATTATTGGCAGTGGGAATATCGTACATAATTTGGGATTAGTAGATTTTCATAATTTTGACAAAGACAATTACGGTTACGATTGGGCGATAGAAGTAAAGGAAAACGTAAACAACTATTTACTGCATGGAAATTTCCAACCGCTGATTGATTTTGAAAAACAAAACAAAGCATTTCAATTAGCGATTCCTACGCCAGAACATTATTTACCTTTGATTTATACTTTGGGATTAAAAGGAAAATCCGAAGAACTGAGTTTATTTAATGATAAGTTATTGGCAGGTTCTTTGAGCATGACTTCGGTGAAGATTATGTAGGATGGTTTTGTGAGAATAAAGCTTATATTTGGTTAATGCTATTGATAATAAATTTTATAATAGGGATTGTGTTTTAATTCAGCGGCAATAATTTAAAAGAGTAAAATATTATATGAAATACACAAATGAAGCCAAACTAATAAATGAATTAATTACAATTTCTCAAGTTGTTTATCAGAATCAACAAAATGATAAATTTTCAGAGTCTTTTGGATTTGATGAAGAAAATATTTCATTTTTAGGTTTAATAAATATTAGTAAATATAAACTATCTATAGAAAAACTATACACCTCAAATAAATCAATTTGTGAAACATTTAGCTTTTTTAAATTTCAAGATAGAATAATAGAATTAATTAGAACTTTAAAAGTTGAAAAAACACAATGTAAAGCTGAAAATTTAAATGAAATTATTGATGACATAATAAGAATTGAAATAATTGAACATGAAATTTTTTATCCTTTTTATGGAGCGCAAATGAATTCAGATTTGCTAAAATTTGGAGATTTTACTATCTATGATAAACAAAAATGTAAAGAACTTTTGAATGAAAAATCTTTTACAACTAATGACAAAGATTTATATTTTGAACTTATAAAATCTGACCTATTAATTAGTATAAAAATTAAAGCTAGAGAGAGTGATAAAGCATTTGAAATTGCGGATAAATACTGCATGTCATTTGAAAATGTTTTTAGTTATGTACTAGGAGATTTATCAAATGATAAAAGAATAGGGATATTTAACTTTAGAGGTTTTTCAACTATGGGAAAAATAATTTCAAGTAATTCAGGAATAGGTTTTAATGGAAAAAGTGATGTAATATTAGGTTTGAACCTCGATCATAATTATTTAAGTTATTTTAATAATAAGGAATTGGGTAATGATGAAGTTTGGTTTCTAATAACAAAAAAAGATAAATCAGAAATTGAAAAAAGATTATTGAATGCTATTGAATGGGTAGGAAAAGCAATAAATGATAGAGACAATTCAAAATCTTTAATCCAATTTGTATTTGCAATTGAAGGAATGCTCCAATATGATGAAAAAATATTTATAAATCAATCTATTGTAAGTCAATTAGCAGATTCATTAGCCTTTATAATAACTGATGAAAAAGAAGAAAGAAAAAAAATGTCAAGAAAGTTTAAAGATATTTATAAAAAAAGATCTAGCATAGCTCATGGTTCAAATGCAAAAATTGATTTTGAAGACTTAGAGGAAGTATTCGAAATTACCAAAAATATGATAATTTCGTTTTTAATTAAAAGTCCTTTCAAAGAAATGAAGACAATGGAAAGTTTAAATACCCATATAATAAATTTAAAATTTAATTAATACTAATTTTTTCCCTTAGCAATTTAATACAATGAAAATAATAGCTGTTATTCCCGCACGTTACGCTTCCACACGATTTCCCGCTAAACTGATGCAGGATTTAGGAGGTAAAACCGTCATTGTAAGAACCTATGAAGCAGCAGTAAATACCCAATTGTTTGATGATGTTTTTGTGGTTACAGATTCGGATATCATTTATGATGAAATTATTTTTAATGGAGGAAAAGCCATCAAGAGCATCAAGGAACACGAATCAGGAAGTGATCGAATTGCGGAAGCAATTGAACATCTTAATGTGTCTGTTGTAGTTAATGTGCAGGGAGACGAACCTTTTATTGATGCGGAACCTTTAGCAAAACTGATTGAAATTTTCAGACATGATGCTACTCAACAAGTCGATTTGGCTTCTTTGATGCGTGAAATAAAAAATGAGGACGAAATCCATAATCCCAATAATGTAAAAGTGGTCGTGGATCAAAACAAATTCGCGTTGTATTTTTCGCGTTCAGTAATTCCATATGCAAGAGAGAAAAATGTAGGTGTTCGCTATTTTCAACACATCGGGATTTACGCATTTAGAAAACAGGCATTATTAGATTTTTACAATTTACCGATGCAATCTTTGGAAGCATCCGAAAAACTCGAGCAATTGCGTTATTTAGAATTTGGAAAAAGAATCAAAATGGTGGAAACTACTCACGTCGGAATCGGGATTGATACTCCGGAAGATTTAGAAAAAGCCAGAAAGATGTTGTAATTATTCCAGATTTTCATGATCAAAGTAGCCTTTCGTTTTTACTTTGGTGGAGAAGAAATTCAAGAAAAGCACAATGAAAAACAGAAACAATAACGCTTGCGTAGTTACTAGAAATTTCCCGATAGTAGTTATTGGATAATAATCGCCATAACCGATGGAAGAGGAAGTTACGATACTAAAATAAATTGCATCAAACCAGTGAAAGAAAGGTTTGTTCAAGTAATTATCACAAGAATAAAACACGGCATAAACAAATGCAATCTCTAAATAATTAAAAAAAAGTAATAGCATCGACCTTTTATAAGAACGGGGTTTTGAAAACAAATCGGAAGCAAAGATCAAAGTCGGGATATACAAAACGGTTTCTAAAAAAACATAAACGAGAATCCAAATTATCCATACGTGGCTTTGCCAATGGTTTATTAGTATCAATATTGGAAAAACCACTTTTAGCAAAACATAAAAATCCAAAGCTAAATCCTGATATTCGATTCCCTTTTTGCTTGCCCAATATTTAATGTAAATTCCAGGGAAAAGTAATTGAGAGGAAGCTAGAAATAACCGCACTATTTTTTCAATCCCATTGTCTTCCTGATGGTCGTTATTCCAAATAGATTGAATATTTTGAATCCTTTTTTGAATGGGATTAAACTTTGGTTGAAAACCTTTTGACGTTTTTCCTAACAATAATTTTTTTATAATTTTTTTCATTACAGCAGAGTATTAAATAACCTTAATATGAATACAAAATAATTGTGTTTCTTTAAGACTATTGGATTGCAAATTTTAGAAAGAACATTTAAGATTTATTAATTAATTCAATTTTTCGATTACGATCAACTCATTATGAAATTCAATTCTTGGAATAGTTCTGATTTTGAATTGATGCTCATAAAAATCAGATACATATTTTTTATTTCTTAAATTTTGACTTTCATTTAAAATCATAGTATTAAAAAGTACAAAACCTTTATTTTTTAAATGATAACAAATACGATTGATAAAAAAGGTTTCAAATAAAAAGTTCGGCATAGTAGTATCCTGAAAAATATCAATTATTATCAGATCGTATTTGTTTTTGTTTTTTAAAACAAATTCAAATGCATCTCCAATAATAATTTCGAAGTTTTTAATTTCATCAAGCTTGAAATATTTATTAGCTACTTTAATTATTTCAGAATCTAGTTCTACACCCGTTATTTTTCCTTCAAATTTAATTTCATCTACCAATGTTTTTATAACACTACCTCCAGCTACACCCAGAACTAAAATTGAATCCATGGCCTTTATTTTACTATAACCAATATTTTTCAAACCAACTTTTAAAATACGTTGCAAACTGCCGTACGAATAATTAGTATTTTCCGAATCTAAAACCAACTCACCATTTGCCCAAGTCACTTCTATAGATTTACTTATAGTTGATTTTGCCTCATAAATTTTTATAGGAATAAGATAACTGAAAATTTTTTTAATCATAAGTAACGGTTTTTCTCAAAAATAGCATTTAAATTATTCATTTTGTATTAAAATAAATATAAGAATGAAGAATCAATTGGACGAATTGATATTTTTCAGGTTTATGGGTTGAAAAATTGAAGGCTCAATAAATCCATCTATAATAAAGGGTCATGATGGTCTGCCTCACTCGAGTGCACATAATTTTTATTTGGGTATTTTTACCACGGGAATAACAGGTCTAAAAATGAATTTGGTAGGCAAAAAAGAATTATTGCGCTTTCCATTAGGTTTTTATTATAGGTACATGGTAGGAGATCCATTTGATAGAGCAGGAGGATTGAATAAAGTAGATTCGATTGCCGCTATTTTTCAAAGAAAAATAAACTTTTCATCTTGCCGTTGCTCCAGAGGGAAATCGTAAAAAAGTAAAGGAATTAAAAACAGGTTTTTACTAATTGTCTCTGAAAGCAAATGTTCTTATAATTCAACTAGCTTTTGATTTTGAAAAACAAGTAGTCAATTTAGGGAAAACTTTAATGGCAACTGGTAATTTAGATGAGGACCTAATTATTTTGAACAAACATTTTCTTGGTGTGATTGAAAAAATTCCTGAAAAAGGATTTAAATAATAAATTTCAGATTTGAAAAAAAAGTTAAATTCTTTAATTTGGGTTAAATACTTTAAAAGTTCCATTTTTATAAAAGAATACAATTTTTTCCACTTCACCCGAAAATGCTTCTTTAGGTATATTTTTATTTTCCATTTTTTCTGTTTCCAATGCATTTGTCTTTAATGGATTTTGTATTTCCGAAAATAAGTTTTCGGAAATTTTTTCTTCTGTAAAAGGAGTAGGAGTATTTTGTTTAAAAACTTTCTCCACTTGATTTTCTCTTTTTTCAATAGAAATGGCGTTTTTTGGAAATGTTCCTTTGCCATTTAAAATCCAATACAAATCTACTTCTGGAAAAACTTCTAAAATTTTTAGGATAAAATCCAGACTTGGTTTGTTTCTTCCAGAAAGCAGGTGAGACAAACTAGAACGTTGTACCCCAATTTTATCCGCAAATGAAGAAGCATTTAGACTATAATAGTCCAAGATGATCTCTAATCTTTTTATAAAATCCTCTATGTTTACCATTGTAAATTGTAATTAAAAATAAGCTATTTACAAATGTAATCAAAATAAATGAAATCCCCAAAATTACAAGTGTAAAGAAGTTTTTCTAGCATAATCATAATAAAGTATATATTTAACGATAATAGCATAAATAACTGATAATGTGATTCTTGTTGTGTCTAAATTAAATAGATAACAATTGTTAATAGTTACAAGTTTAATGAAGCTTGGCGAGTCAGTAAAACTGTTTACATATCTAAAATAAATCAAAATAATATTGTTTACAAATGTAAATATAAAGATGTTTACTTTTGTAAATCAAATAATGTGGTATGAATTTAGAAGAGTTATTTAAAGAATTTAAAGAAGAATCTGTACAAGGTCGCTATATTACTTTAGATTCAATTGAGCCTTTATTGCAGAAATTAAACACAGATAATCAACTTAAAATTATTGGAAAATCAGTACTTGAAAAACCAATTTATTCGTATCAAATTGGGGGTGGAAAAACTAGAATTTTTCTTTGGTCACAAATGCATGGAAATGAAGGCACGACAACTAAAGCGCTTTTTGATTTTTTAAACGTGTTAAAAGGTGATTCAGAATTGGCAAAACAATTGCTGAAAGCATTCACTTTTTGCTGTATTCCAATGTTAAATCCTGATGGGGCATCTTTATATACGCGTGAAAATTCGAATAAAGTTGATTTGAATAGGGATTCTCAAAATCTATCTCAGCCGGAAAGTAAGGTTTTAAGAGCTATTTTTGAGGATTTTGCCCCTAATTATTGTTTTAACCTTCATGATCAGCGTACGATCTTTGGAGTAAGTGATACTAGTAAGCCGGCTACATTGTCCTTTTTAGCGCCTTCTTACAATGAAGAACGTGAAATAAATGAATCCAGATTGAAAGCAATTAACTTGATTGCAGGAATAAACGATGTTTTGCAGGAGTATTTACCAAATCAGATTGGGCGTTTTGATGATTCTTTTAATATTAATTGTATTGGAGATACTTTTCAATATTTAGGTGTGCCTACTTTATTGTTTGAAGCAGGGCATTTTCAGGGTGATTATCAAAGAGAAGAGACGAGAAAATATGTTTTCATGGCGTTAGTTTCTAGTTTTACGATACTTAGCGAAAACGATATAGTTAGCAATGGAATTGACAAATATTTGAATATTCCTCAAAATAAAGTCGTTTTTTATGATTTTATGTATAAAAATATCAAGATAAATTATGATGGTATTGAAATAATCACCAATTTTGCATCACAATACAAAGAAGAATTAATTGAAAATCAGATTTGCTTTAATGCTTACATAGTGCAAGTAGGTGAATTAGAAAATCATTTCGGTCATTTTGAGTATGATGCTAAAGGAGCAGAATATAAAGATGAATATAATAACTTTCCGAAATTAAATCAAAAAGCTGATTTTTATTTAGATAATGACATAAAATTTGTTAACGGAATGATAAAAATATAATATTTAAGTCTTTTTGTTGTTTTTTATGTATATTTTTATACTTTGTAAAAGTGATTAGTAATAAAAATTAAAGAATTATGAGTAAGTTTCGTTTAGATGAAGTAGATCACCAGATATTAGATATGTTAATCGATAATACAAGAGTTCCATTTACAGATATAGCAAAAAAATTGCTAATTTCTGCAGGGACGGTTCATGTCAGAGTTAAAAAAATGGAAGATGCAGGAATTATAATGGGATCTTCTTTAGTTCTTGATTATGACAAACTTGGGTATTCTTTTATTGCTTATGTTGGTGTTTTTCTAAATAATACATCTCAAACGAAGTTTGTTTTGGAAAGAATTAATGAAATTCCTTACGTGACAGTTGCTTCTGTAACAACAGGTAAATTTAATATTTTTTGTAAAATTAGAGCTAAAGATACTAAACATGCTAAAGATGTAATCTTTATGATTGATGATATCGATGGTGTTTACAGAACTGAAACTATGATTTCTCTGGAAGAAAGTATAAATGATAAGAAGCGGTTAATGCATACTATTTTTAAAAATATGTAAATAATCTTGAATGCTATATTTTAAAATATAACCTCAAGTTAATTCTTGGGGTTTTTTTTAAAACAAATTTTTCTATTAAACCAACCACAACTGAATTATGTATACACTACCAAAAATTGAACGTTTCAATCAAGACGTTCTTTCAAAATACCACATTTATAATAGTGTTTTTATAACATTGCCTTTCGATTCTATAGATAATACAGGGGTTTTACTTCCTTTATTTACAGATGTTTGTGATACGGGTTTTAAAAAACAGGAGACTCCGAAAGAAATTTTAGATTTTTTTGCTAAAAAATATTTACACAGCGCTTCAGAATCGGACAAAATTGATCTCATGTTTCGTTTTATTCAATATATTGAACGTCAAATTGTTTTATTCGATGCTATTGAAGATGCTGCTTTTCCAGTAGTTAACAATATGGAAGGAAGAGGTTCTTTAAGAGATATAAAAGAGAAAGCTGACGCTAAAGATAAGGAAGAGGAGTTGATTGATTTTTTAGAGAACTTTAATGTAAGAACGGTTTTGACTGCTCATCCGACACAGTTTTATCCCGGAGCTGTATTGGGTATAATTAATGATTTAACAGATGCAATACGTAAAAATAATTTACTTGATATCAAGCAATTGTTGGCTCAATTAGGAAAAACTCCTTTTATTCAAAATGAAAAACCCAATCCTTTTGATGAAGCCGTAAGCTTAATTTGGTATCTTGAGAATGTATTTTATAAAACTTCTGGAGAAATAGTACAATACCTTCAAAAGAATATTTTTCATGGCAATTCGATTAATAATCCATTAATTAATCTTGGATTTTGGCCAGGTGGTGATCGTGATGGTAATCCATTTGTAACTACAGAAATCACATTGAAAGTTGCGGAGCGTCTGAGAACTTCAATATTGAAATGCTATTATATTGAAATTAGAAATTTAAAAAGAAAGTTAACTTTTTCAGGTGTAGATATTTTGGTATCTGAACTTGAATATAAACTTTATAGGTCCGTGTTTTATTCTCGAGGTGAAATTTTCATCACTTTGAATGAGTTTAAAGCTCAATTAAATAAAATAAAGCAAATTATTATAGATCAACATCAATCATTATATCTAGATGAAGTTGATGCACTTCTTATTAAGGTGAACTTATTTGGTTTCCATTTTGCTTCTTTAGATATTCGTCAAAACAGTAAAATACATGACGCGGTCTTTAATGATGTCGTGAAATATTATTTGAATTCAAATCCCTCTGTTTTTCCTGAGAATTATTTTCAATTAACAGAAGAAGAAAAGTTTGCAGTGGTTTCTACTGTTAGCGGTGCTCTTGATTCGAATGTATTCGAAAATGAAATGACACGTTCTACTATTGAATCTATTCAAGCCATAAAAACCATACAGGAGAAGAACGGTGAATTTGGTGCAAACCGTTATATCATTAGTAATAATGAAAGTGCGCTTAATGTAATGGAAACTTTCGCCCTTTTCAAATTGAGCAATTGGGAAAAACCATCAGTTGATATTATTCCTCTTTTTGAATCAGTTGATGATTTACAAAATGCTCATGCCATAATGGAAAAGTTATATACCAATACTGCTTACGCTGAACATCTTAAAAATAGAAATAACAAGCAAACAATAATGCTTGGTTTTTCTGATGGTACGAAAGACGGAGGTTATTTGATGGCAAATTGGAGTATTTATAAAGCTAAAGAAGAGCTTACCGAAATCTCTAGAAAATATGGAATAAAAGCCATCTTTTTTGATGGTCGTGGTGGTCCGCCTGCCCGCGGTGGTGGAAAAACACATAAATTTTATGCTTCATTGGGTCCAAACATCGAAAATAATGAAATTCAGGTTACGGTTCAAGGACAGACGATAAGTTCTAATTTTGGAACTTTAGATTCATGTCGTTATAATTTGGAGAATTTATTAAGTGCAGGTGTTACGAATCAGGTTTTTAATAAAGGTCAAAATGAACTGACAATCAATGAAAAAGAAATTTTAGATCAATTGGCAGAATTGGGTTATGAGAAGTATTTAAGTTTCAAGAATCATCCTAAGTTCATTCCTTATTTGGAACAAATGAGTACTTTGAAATATTATGCCAAAACAAATATTGGTAGTCGACCTTCAAAGAGAAGTAAATCTGAAAGTTTAGACTTTGCTGATTTGAGAGCAATTCCGTTTGTAGGTTCTTGGAGTCAATTAAAGCAAAATGTACCTGGTTTTTTTGGTGTAGGTTCTGCCTTAAAACATTTTGAAGATACCAATCAATGGGATAAAGTGCAAAGTGTTTATGATAATTCCTTATTCTTCAAAACGCTTCTCGAAAACAGTATGATGTCTTTGGCTAAATCATTTTTTCCGCTAACGGCTTACATGAAAAAAGATCCTGAATTTGGAGAGTTTTGGCAAATTATTTATGATGAATTTTTAGAAACAAAAAGATTGTTGCTAAAAATTGCGGGTCATAAAACACTTATGGAAAATTATCCTGATGGTAAAGCTTCAATTGATATTAGAGAACGTATAGTACTGCCATTGTTGACAATACAACAATATGCTTTATTAAGAATCAATGAAATAAATAAAGAAGAAAACCCGAATATAGACTTAATTAAAGTGTACGAAAAAATTGTAACTCGTTCTCTTTTTGGAAATACAAACGCAAGTAGAAATTCAGCTTAAGATAAAAATATGGAATCAAATCAATTACCGGTAAACGAATATGCCGCATTTTACTCACCTTATATTAATGCTATAGGTAACGTAGTTTTAATTGAAGAATTAGAAATTTGTTTACACGATTTTATCAAATTTGTGCAAAACATTCCTATGGATAAATTTGATTTTCGTTATGCTGAAGGCAAATGGACAATCAAAGATATTATTCAGCATCTTATTGATGCCGAACGTATTTTTAGTTATCGCGCCCTTCGAATTTCAAGAAATGATAAAACCCCTTTGCCAGGTTTTGAGGAGAATGATTATGTAGATAACACAAGTGCAAACGCTAGAAGTATTCAGGATTTGTTGACTGAATTTTCTGCCGTACGACAATCTACTTTGTTGCTTTTTAAAAGTTTCTCAGAGGAACAATTAAAAAGAATGGGAGTTGCTTCTAATGTAGATGTTTCTGTTCGAGCCATTGGTTTCATAATCATTGGACATCAAAAACACCATCAAAAAGTTTTTCAAGAAAGGTATTTGTAATTTAATCTAAAAATGATGACCAAATTTTTAATTTATTTTCAAAAGTCATAGTATTAGCAGGACTTGTTGAAGGCATTACATAATAAGTAATGTCTTCTATTTGTCCGAATTTTTTCAAAAAGTATTTGTGACTTTCTTTTCCGTTAAAAACTATTTTATTTATTGATGGAAAATTCTTGAATAAAGTTTCGAAATCATTTTCTTTATGATTTTTGATATGGATGTCTAAACTCCCTTTTCTTTCACAATTTTCTAACACATCCCATAATCCGATTTTATTGGTTTGGAGTAATTTTATTTTTTCTTCAAAAATTTCTGAAATTGGTAATTTTTCCAATAAAGTGTGCATTATTTTCCAGAAATGGTTTCTCTGATGGGCATAGTATTCCTGTTTTTCTAGAGAAGCTGTGCCAGGCATAGTTCCCAAAATCAAAATTTCAGTTGAAGAATTTACAAAGGGAGGGAATGAATTTATCATGTTAAATTAAAATATTTTTTTCTTTTTCGATTATGGCTAAACCTATTCTAATTTTATCATAGGAAATTTGTTCTTCAAAAAAATCGAAATAAGGTTTTAATGTAGCAGGGAATTCAAGTTTAATTTGTGCTTTCTTAATTTTAGAGACTTCATCCTGCGATGCAAATTTGCTTAAATCGATTTCATGTCCGTCCACATATAATTTGGCTAAGTGCGAAATTATTGTGGTAAGACCTAATTTTCTTTTGGTCGCAATTTCCTCTGCAGAAAGACCATCTTGGAACAAAATTAGAGTTTCTTTATAAGTTGTAGCTTCTTTCTTTTTTTTACTGCTTTTAGATTTCTGAAAATCAATAATAGCTTTTATAAATATATCACCATATTTTTCGAGTTTTGCTTTCCCAACTCCGTCAATAGCTATTAATTCCTCGTCACTCATTGGTCTTTCAGTTTCCATTTGGCGCAAAGCCACATCGCTAAAGATGACATAAGCGGGAACATTTTCTTCTTTAGAAATTTCGTAACGTAATTTTCTAAGAGTTTCAAAAAGAGAATTAGCAACAGCTTTGCTTTTCACTTCTTTGATTTCAGATTTATCAATATTGATTTTCTGCACAGTTGTCAATTGTACTTTTTCACCTTCAAACAAAACTTTTTTTGCAAATGGGGTTAGCCTAATTTTATTTTGCTGATGAAAAGCAATTTCGCAATAGCCTAAATTAATTAATTGAATTAAATATTGATTCCAGTCAAACCAAGAAAGGTCTATACCAATTCCATAGGTTTTTAGATTTTGGTATTCTTTCTCAAAAATATAAGCATTTTTTGACCCACGCAAAAAGTCAATAATAACAGGCAACGGTTCGGTTTCTTGCAAACGAAAAATCGCGGACAATGCTTTTTGAGCAATTATAGTTCCATTGAAAAAAGCGGGCGGATTTTTGCAAATATCACAATTTCCACAATTTTCTATAACTAATTCCCCGAAATAGGATAGTAAAATTTTTCTTCGGCAACTCAACGCATCGGCATATTGCTTCATTCTTTCTAACTTTGCCAGTTGCACCTCGGAATTTAGACCTTGAGATGCAAATTTTTGCAATTGAATTACATCACCGTAACTTTCGAACAGTACCGTTTCAGATGGTAATCCATCCCGACCTGCACGACCAATTTCCTGGTAATATCCTTCTATGTTTTTGGGCAAATTATAATGAATAACCCAGCGCACATTCGATTTATCAATTCCCATTCCAAAAGCTATTGTAGCACAAACTACCTGACAATCATCATTAATAAACTCATCCTGAGTTTTGGAACGAATTTTATTATCTAAACCGGCATGATATGCTTTTGCATTGATGCCAATTTTCTGTAGTTTCTCAGCAAGTTCTTCGGTAGTTTTGCGGCTTAAGCAATAAACAATACCCGACTCATTTGGTTTCTCTTTAATAAAATCTATAATTTGTTTTACTCTGTCTAAAGCGGGACGCACTTCTAAACTTAAATTTTTTCTGTCAAATGAAGCTACAAAAGTTTTAGGATTTATTAAATTTAATTGTTCGCTAATATCCTTGCGTGTAGCTTTATCCGCTGTGGCAGTTAAAGCTAAGATTGGAGTAGAAGGGAAGCGTTTTTTCAGATAACCCAAATTAGTATAAGCAGGTCGAAAATCATGTCCCCACGCTGAAATACAGTGCGCTTCGTCAATAGCGATGAGGCTTATAGTTAAACTATTGAAAATATTATCCAGATATGATAAACTTTCAGGAGCAATGTAAACTAATTTAATTAGGTTCGATTTTAAGCTTTCAATGTAAAATTGGCGTTCCTCTTCCGTTTGGCTGCTGTTGATAAAACAGGCGGGAATACCATTTGCTTTCAAACTGTCGACTTGGTCTTTCATCAAAGCAATTAAGGGAGAGATTACGATTGTAATTCCGGGCAAAATCAATGCGGGTAATTGAAAACAGATTGATTTCCCCCCACCAGTTGGCATAATTGCCAATGTATCATGACCATTGAGAATACAATTTATGATGTCTTCCTGATTGGGTCTGAACTTTTCAAAACCAAAGTTTTCTTTAAGCGTGGCATGTAAAATAGACGTTGTCATTTTGGCTTTGTATTTTGAATTCTAAATTAAAAAAAAAGGAACTCATTGAGAGTTCCTTTTATGTTTTTTACATCTAATGTTTTAATCCTCGTCTTCGTCTTCGTCGTCAAATTCATCTGATAATACTTTTTTATTATCATCATCATCGTCCCCGTCTTCTGAATCCGTATCTGGCTTATCTAGGTTTTCATCGTCATCATCATCTTCTTCAATTGCATCATCGTCATCAAGTTCAATTCCGCTAATTGGTTCTAAAACGTTGTCAATTTCATCATCTTCATCATAATTTTCAATTCTGTCAGCGAGTTTTGTACTGACTTTTACTAAATAAATAGTATCTTCAGTTCGTACTTCTACAGCTTCAATTAATTCGTTTTTAGCATTTCTAAAACGTACAATGTTCGAATCATCATAACCATCAGGAAATTTTTCAACCAAAAGGTTCAAAATTTCATTGGTAAGTTTTGCGTAATCAACAATTACTCTTTTCATAAAGTTATTCTATAAATCTAATAAATAAGCAAAAATTAAAGGTGCTACAATTGTAGCATCGGACTCAATAATAAACTTTGGAGTTTTTATATCTAATTTACCCCAAGTAATTTTTTCATTCGGTACCGCTCCAGAATATGAACCGTAACTGGTTGTTGAGTCTGAAATCTGACAAAAATAACTCCAAAAAGGAATGTCATGCATTTCCATATCTTGGTATAACATTGGAACAACACATATCGGAAAATCACCAGCAATTCCTCCTCCAATTTGGAAGAAACCTACACCATTGGTACTATTTTTCGGGTACCAGTCTGATAAGAAAACCATATATTCAATACCTGATTTCATTGTAGAAGCTTTCAGATCTCCTTTGATAACATACGATGCAAAAATATTTCCCATTGTACTATCTTCCCATCCTGGTACAATAATAGGTAAGTTTTTTTCAGCAGCTGCGTACATCCAACTGTCTTTTAAGTCAATTTCGTAATATTCTTCAAGAACTCCTGAAAGTAACATTTTGTACATAAATTCATGTGGAAAATATCTTTCTCCTTTGTCATCGGCATCTTTCCATATTTTGTAAATATGTTTTTGCAAACGACGGAAAGCCTCATGCTCTGGAATACAAGTATCGGTCACTCGGTTTAGTCCTCTTTCCAATAAATCCCATTCATCTTGTGGAGTCAAATCTCTATAATTCGGTACTCTTTCGTAATGTGAATGAGCTACTAAATTCATAATATCTTCTTCAAGATTCGCACCTGTACAAGAAATAATATGAACTTTATCCTGACGAATTATTTCAGAAAATATCTTTCCAATTTCGGCTGTACTCATTGCACCAGCCATGCTCACCATCATTTTGGCACCATTTGCTAATTGTTGTTCGTATGCTTTTGCAGCATCAACTAAAGATGCAGAATTGAAATGCAAATAATGCTTTTCAATAAACTGACTGATAGGTCCTTTACTCATTTTATTGGATTTAAATATTTAAAAGTTCACTATATTTGAATCAATGCGTATATTCAAATATAATGAATTTTTAAATTGACTAATTGTGTATTTAATTATTTATTTTTATCGTAACCTAAAATTTTTAACACATCGTCGGATGTTTGCTGTTCTGAAAATACTTCGGTTGCCAGAATCCCATTTTCATCACGATCAATTAGAATATGTTTGGGCTCAGGAATCAGGCAGTGATGTAAACCTCCGTACCCGCCTATAGTTTCCTGATAGGCTCCGGTGTTAAAAAACCCAATATATAATGGTTTTTCTTTATTGTATTTTGGTAAATAAATGGCATTCATATTTTGTTCTGAATTGTAATAATCATCGCTATCACAGGTCATTCCGCCCAATAATACTCTTTCGTATGTTTCATTCCAACGGTTGACAGCCAGCATAATAAAACGCTTGTTAATTGCCCATGTATCAGGTAAAGTTGTAATAAAAGAGGAATCAATCATGTTCCATTTCTCCCTGTCATTTTGTTGTTTTTGATACAATATCTGATAAATTGCACCGCCACTTTCTCCTACTGTAAAAGAACCAAATTCCGTAAAAATGTTTGGAACATCTACTTCCGCTTCGTCACAAGCAATTTTTATCTGATTGATAATTTCATCAATCATGTACTGATAATCATACTCAAATGCCAATGAATTTTTGATAGGAAAACCACCTCCGATATTTAATCCATCAAGCGTAGGACATTCTTTTTTTAACGCAATATAAACTTTGATACATTTTATTAATTCGTTCCAATAATAAGCATTGTCATTTATGCCTGTGTTGATAAAAAAGTGTAACATTTTAAGTTCCAATTTTTTATTTTCCTGAATTTGTTTTTTGTAAAAATTTACAATGTTTTTGTATCCAATTCCCAACCGAGAAGTGTAAAATTCAAATTTAGGTTCTTCCTCGGCAGCAATACGAATTCCGATTTTGAATTTCCCCTTTATTTGTTCTTGTAAGAGATCTAGTTCTTCATAATTGTCAATAATTGGAATTGCATTTTTATGTCCATTATTGATTATTCGGGCAATATTTTCAATGTACTGGTCTCTTTTGAAACCATTACAAATTACATAGGTACTTTTGTTTATTTTGCCATTTGCCAATAAATTTTCGACAATGTTAATATCAAAAGCAGAGGAAGTTTCAATGTGAATGTTATTTTTGAAAGCTTCATTCATTACGAATTCAAAATGAGAGCTTTTTGTACAATAGCAGTAATAGTATTTTGCCTCATACTTATTTTTTTCCATTGACTTACGAAACCAGCTTTTGGCTTTGTTAATGTTATTGGAAATTTGAGGCAGATAGGTAAATTTTAATGGGGTACCATATTTTTCAACAAGTTTCATCAAATCGATATTGTGAAACTGAAGATTATCTTTGTTTAATGTAAATTCTTCTTGAGGGAAATAATAGTTTTGATTTATTAAATCAGAATATTTTGTATTCATTTGATATTTAATATTTTAGATTGAATTTAATGTAAAAATAAACTAATCTAAAATTCAAACCCGAATATTTGCATAAATAATTTGAAGCTTTTCATGATCTGCTTTCAAATATTGGAAAATATCAAAACTAAAGTTTCCTTTGATGGAATAAAAACGTTTCAGCATTCTTAGAAAAGACATGTTGTTTTTGTTTTTATTGGAACTATAATTTATTTTGTTTTGACTTTTTTTCATCGTGGCAAATGTAAAAAATATTATATACGTAATGCAATCCTTTTTATTAAAAATGTAATTATGATTTATAATCTTGGAAGGCTTCAAGAATTAATTCATTTTCAACAGATTGATTAATTTTTATTTTTCCTATTCCTTCAATTAATGCAAACTGAATGTTACCATATTCATTTTTTTTGTCATGAATTAGTAGTTCCAGAATAGGTTCTATGTCATTTTCTTCGAATAGGATGTCTTCATAAATACTCTTTATGGCAGATTTTATTTGAATATATTCCTCTTGATTAATTAGTTTTTTATTCAATGAGATAGCGCTTTCCAGTATCATTCCAACCGCTATCGCTTCTCCATGTAATAACGTAGTTTTGTTTTCATTCGCTAGAAAATAACTTTCTATGGCATGACCAAGTGTATGACCAAAATTTAACGATTTGCGAATATTTTTTTCCGTTGGATCTTGCGATACAATTTCATTTTTTATTTCGACTGATCGGTATATTAATTCGTCAAAATCAGCAAAATCTATAGCTTTCAAGTCCAAAAATTTCTCCCAATAACTTTTATCATAAATTAATCCGTGTTTTAACATTTCGGCAAGTCCGGAGCGCATTTCATTTTGTGGCAAAGTATCAAGATATTGTGTGTCAATAAGAACCATTTTTGGTACATTAATGACCCCAATTTGATTTTTTAAATTTCCTAAATCAACGCCATTTTTTCCGCCCACTGAAGCATCAACCATGGATAATAGGGTAGTTGGAATATGAATAAAATCAACTCCTCTCTTAAAAGTTGAAGCGACAAAACCACCTAAATCAGTCACGACACCACCACCTAAATTAAGCACAAGGCTTTTTCTGTCGGCGCCAAGTTCAGTGAGTACATTCCATATTTGCACACAAGTTTCAATATTTTTATTTTGTTCACCTGCTTCAAATTCGATGATTTCAATAGTAAGTTCTGTTTCTAAAAAAGGTAAAAATTTTGGCAAACAAAATTCATTTGTATTACTATCTACAATAATAAATAGATTTGAATATTTGTTTTCTTTTAAATGAAGGTTTAATGCTTCATATCCTTTTTCATTGAAATAGATTGGGTAATTATTGGCTTGAATCGTTTGCATCTTTCTTGATTAATTGGAATCGCAAAATAAGGCATTTTTTACTAAATAATATTCAAAACTCTCTCTATATTTGTACAAAAATTCAACAAATAATGGAAAAAATATTTGATAATACACAAGTTGCCTTTGCATTAAAAAGTGATACCGAACTGGATCGAGCTTATTTTCTTTTTAAAATGATTGACAATCAGCCTTTAGTTCGAATAGGAACTGCTGTTACTAATTTTGCTTTGAAAGCAAATCTTCCTGTTGAAGGTTTGATTCGAGCTACAGTTTTTGATCATTTTTGCGGAGGAGTAAATGAAGTTGACTGTCTTTCTGTTGTGGATAATATGTATACTAAAGGTGTTTCTTCTGTATTAGATTATTCTGTAGAAGGAAAAGAAGAAGAAGAACAGTTTGATGCTGCCCTTGAAATGACTTTGAAAACGATAGAATTTGCCAAAGAACGTCTAGCAATTCCTTTTGCGGTTTTTAAACCAACTGGTTTTGGACGTTTTGAGTTGTATGAGAAATTGGGAGAAAAACAAACCTTAACAACTGAAGAACAAGCGGAATGGAATAGAGTAGTGGCACGTTTTGATTTGGTTTGCAAAGATGCCCATTCTAAAAATGTAGCACTTCTTATCGATGGTGAAGAAAGTTGGATGCAAGATGCAGCTGATGATTTAGTTACTGATATGATGCGCAAATACAATAAAGAAAAAGCTATTGTTTTCAATACGCTGCAAATGTATCGTTGGGATCGTTTAGATTATTTGAAAAAATTACATGAGCAAGCCAAAAAAGAAGGATTTTTTATAGGAATGAAATTGGTTCGTGGAGCTTATATGGAAAAAGAAATTGTAAGAGCTAACGAGAAGGGATACACATCTCCAATTTGTTCTTCAAAAGAAGATACAGATGAAAACTATAATGCTGCCGTTCGATATATGGTTGAACATTTAGATTCAATGTCTGTTTTTGCAGGAACTCATAATGAGTCAAGCACTTATAATCTCATGGAATTAATGCAAGATAACGGCATCAAAACAAACGATGACAGAATTTGGTTTGGTCAATTATATGGTATGAGTGACAATATCAGTTATAATTTAGCTGCTCACGGTTATAATGTAGCTAAGTATTTGCCTTTTGGTCCTGTAAAAGATGTGATGCCCTACTTGATTCGTCGTGCCGAAGAAAACACATCAGTTGCCGGACAAACCAGTCGTGAATTATCAATGATAAAAGCGGAACGCAACAGAAGAAAAGGGAAATAAAATAATCTTATATCCGTTTTTAATATTGCATCATTTTAAAAAGTTAATGACATAAAAAAATCCATTTGCGTAAAACAAATGGATTTTTTTATGTCATTAAATTAGAATTAAGAATTGCTAAACTGCAAATTGCTTAAGTTTTTATACACTCCATTTTCTAGAGCAATAAGTTCCTGGTGTGTTCCTTGCTCTGTGATTTTTCCGTTATCAAGAACTAAAATTTGATCTGCGCTGCGAATAGTCGAAAGACGGTGCGCAATAATGATACTTGTTCTTCCTTCCATTAAAATTTCTAGCGCTTCCTGAACTAGTTTTTCACTTTCGCTGTCTAATGATGATGTGGCTTCATCTAGAATCAAAATACTTGGGTTTTTTAGCAATGCTCTTGCAATCGCAATACGCTGTCTTTGTCCGCCCGAAAGTTTAATTCCTCTTTCCCCTACAATAGTCTCAAATTTTTCAGGAAAACTTTCGATGAAATTATAAGCATTAGCCTGTTTTGAAGCAGTAAGAATTTCTGCTTCGGTTGCATTTGGTTTTCCGTAAGCAATATTTTCTCGGATTGTACCACCAAATAAAATCACATCTTGAGGCACAATACTCATATTTCCTCGAAGATTTTCCAAATCATAATCATAAATATTTTTCCCGTCCACAATTATTTCCCCTTCGTCTATATTATAAAAACGCAATAATAGAGAAGCAATGGTCGATTTTCCTGTTCCACTTGGTCCTACAATGGCAATTTTTTGACCATAATTAGCGGTGAAACTGACATCTTTCAATACTTTTATTTCTTTTCTTGAATGATAACTAAAAGCAACATTTTTGAAAGTGACATTGCCTTTTATTTTCGGGGTTTCAGCTGCATCTTGAACTGAATTAATTTTTTCGGGAGTTTCATCCAATAATTCAAAAACACGTTCGGTTGCACCAATTGCCTTTTGAATTTGTGCATACAGTTCAGCGATTCCTCCAAAAGAAGCACCTACAAATGTGGAGTATAATACAAATGAAATTAATTGTCCAACGCTCATCTCTCCACTAATGCTCAAACGAACGCCAAACCAAACTACGGCAACAATGGCTCCAAAAAGACAAAAAATAATGAATGAAGCAAAGTATCCTCTGTATTTTCCTCCTTTGATGGCTATTTTAACGACTTCTTTTATTTTTCCATTGTAACGAGCGATTTCGTACCATTCATTGGCGAAAGCCTTAACAATAGTGATCCCTTGCATGGTTTCTTCAACAATAACCTGACTTTCTGCAACTTTATCTTGAACATTTTTCGAATATTTTCTAATAAATCGTCCAAAAATAACAGCAGCAACAGCTACCAGCGGAACAACAGATAACATCAATAAGGTTAATTTGACACTCTCGTTTGCCAACAAAAGAACACCACCAATAATTAAAATGAATTGTCTTAGAAATTCAGCTATTGTAGAGGTTAAAGTATCTTGTATTTGTGTTATATCAGAACTGATTCTACTGTTTAATTCGCCAACACGCTTTTGCGAAAAGAACGACATAGGCAACTTTACCAAATTGCTATACAATGCTAATCTAAGATTTGCTAACGTATGTTCCGTAAAATTTACAAATAAAGACAATCTAAAAAAGGAAAAAATAGATTGGAAAAATAAAATAACAACTAATCCCAACGCAATATAATTAGCCTGTTCATTATCTTTATTTTTCACACAATCGATAAGCATTCCCATTAATTTAGGAAAAGCTAACGCCGTCGCACCTGTTAGCAGTAAAAAAAACAAACCAACATAAAATTTCCAACGATGATTTCCTGCATATTGGAATATTAGAGTAGCTTTAGTAAGTGAACTTGCGGTAATTTTTGATTTTGGTAAATCGTTTTCTTTGAACCTGGCCATTATTTATAATTTATGTCACAAATGTAAGACTATAACAACTTAATACAAAAAAATAGTACGGTTTCATCTTGTATTTAAAGCGCTATTAGAGAGCACGAAAGAGAATTATTGTTATTTTTTATTTTATTTTTTTAATATTTCACTTGCAAATACGATTTCTAGGTGTATATTTGCAGACGCAATAAGGAAATGAAAATTACTAAATTGTACTAGGGCGATTAGCTCAGCCGGTTCAGAGCACCTCGTTTACACCGAGGGGGTCGGGGGTTCGAACCCCTCATCGCCCACAAAAACTCCATTAGAAATAATGGAGTTTTTTTATGTCTTATATTTTTTAATTAAATTATGTCTTGTTATTTTTTAGCTTAACTAATTAAATATCAATTTGGATTGCTATTTTAACTTCTTATTAATAGTTGGTTGTACCAAAACCAAAATTACTATCCTTATTTTTGCCATTAAATCACAACTGATTCGTAATGAATAAAAATAGTCTTTCACAAACAAAAATATCCGTTCTTGATCTTGCAATAGTTAGGGAAGGAGGTACAACATCAGATACTTTTAAAAACAGTTTGGATCTCGCTCAACACATAGAAAAATGGGGTTTTAATAGATTTTGGCTGGCTGAGCATCATAATATGGAAGGGATAGCGAGCAGCGCAACTTCTATTTTGATTGGGCATATAGCTGAAGGAACTACCACTTTAAGAGTCGGGTCGGGTGGTATTATGCTTCCCAATCATGCACCACTAATAGTTGCCGAACAATTTGGCACATTGGCTACGCTTTTTCCGAACCGAATCGATTTAGGTTTGGGTCGCGCCCCAGGAACAGATCAATTTACTGCTGCAGCCTTGCGCCGTGATGAACACGCTGCAATGGAATTTCCCCAAAATATACAGGAATTACAAATGTATTTGTCTGCATCCAATAAAAATGGTCGTGTTCGCTCTATTCCTGGTGAAGGATTAGATATTCCGATATGGATTTTGGGTTCCAGTACTGACAGTGCTTATTTAGCTGCTGCCTTAGGATTGCCTTATGCTTTTGCAAGTCATTTTGCACCAGCACAACTAAATACTGCTATAGCTATTTACCGTAACAATTTTAAAGCTTCAGAGCATCTCAAAGAGCCTTATGTGATGGCTTGTGTCAACGTGATTGCTGCTGATTCTGATGAAGAAGCTTCACGATTAGCAACTTCTTTCAAAAAATTATTCCTTGGCATTATCACAGGAAATCGACAACAATTAAAACCTCCCGTTATCCCTGATAAAAATTTTATGGATCCTATGGAGGAAGCTGCATTGCAACAAATGATTGCTTATACCTTTATTGGCGGACCAGAAAAAGTAAAAAGAGAGCTACAACAATTCCTTGATAAAACTAAAGTAGATGAACTAATGATTGCAACTGCTGTTTTTGAACATAAAGCTAGACTACGTTCTTACGAAATCGTTGGAAATTTAAAAAATAATTAATCTAAAGTCAAAGCACCCAAGATTTCTTCAGATAAGAAAGGACCTCCGGGATAAGTAGCGGTGTAATCTAGATTTAGCCATATTTGACCGCGTTCGTCCACATGATAATGAAGTTGTTTTTGATCGCTTTCATTCACAAACAGAACATTTTTTATGAGATAATTTACCTTTTCTAAATCAATATGGGAACCAATTAATATTTCGGGGTAAATATGCCCTTTTGTATGAATTAACCGAGGAGTTCCGCCTATAGCCTTTACGCTTGCTGCCATTAATATTGAATGATCGTCACAATCACCGGAAAAATAAAGTAAGGATTCTGTTGCCGTTGCAATATAATCTCCTTCTTTTGGGTCACTTACATAGTTCCATCTGTGGTTTATTTCTTTAAATACAGCAAAGCATTGAATAATGGTTCTGTAATCAGAATAACCCTTAATATCTTTGAAATATTTTGAAGTAGCCATAACCGCAAAATTTCTAATTTTTGGATTCTGATATTCAATCGCATTTATGATTTTTGATTTGTTTGGAAATGGTAGTAATTTCGCTATGATTATATCCTGAGGAAACGGATTGTCAGACATGGTGTACATCATCGAATTGTAATCTTCATAAACACTGTTAAAACCATAATCACCAATAACGGAGCCGTAAAATAGGACCAATAAATATAAGGCAATACAAATTAGTATAATAGTCCTCAAAAACCTTAGAATTAGTTGAATGATCACTACGATTAGTATAAACAAAACAACTCTGTCAAGATTAAAAAACCAATTAGGATTATATAAATTTTGATGTACAATTATAAATACCGGTACAGCAATTAATATATTTAAAATAAAAATAATAACGTCGTCCCATGGTTTTTTGACCTGAAATTTTTGTTTAATACCTTGAAAAGTAATATTTTTTATTTTTATCATAGTAACAATAAAAGCTGAAATCTAGACTGCTTTTACAATTTTATCAAAAGTAACTTTTTTATCTATAATTTTTAACTGAAATAGTTGATTTTGAACATTGTTTAACATTTTTTCAGTTAATGATTTTTTTGACCATTCTGTTAAAGACAGCCATTCTTGAATATCTTCAATTTTTTGATTGTAATTTGAAGCTAAAATTTCATCAATATTTAGAATCCCTTTAAATTCCGATGTTTTTTTATTGATGATTTTGAGAATTTTCGCAATTATTTCCGGTTCATTCTCCAGAATTTCATCACGGACTGCAATTACAAAACAAGGCCAAGGAGTAGGGCAAACAGCAATTCTGCGAAAAATTCCTTTGTCGACTAATGGCTTAGTCATAAAGCGTTCCCACATAAAATAATCGGCAGTTCCATTAGTGAATGCTTCGACTGCTCCATCAATGGTATTTATGATTTCGAACTGAAGATTATCAGTTGTCCAACCTTGACTATCTGCATTGACATAGGCCATTAACTGTGAACCAGAACCTAATCTGGAGATAGCGACTTTCTTATTTTCTAAATCAGATACTGTTTTATAATTGGAATTTGCTGCGACATGAATCCCCCAAATCAAAGGACTTTCGACATAAATTTGAACAATTTTACTTGGATTTCCACCAATAATATCTTTCACAATTCCTTCGGTTAAGATTACGGCAATATCAGTTTCTACATCTCGAAGCATTTGACACATTTTTCCCGTTCCTTCGGGAACATCAGTCCATTGTAAATCGATATTTTCCTTTTCAAAATCTCCATTTTCTATTGACAAGTGCCAAGGTAAGTTGAAATGTTCCGGAACGCCAGCTATTTTTATTGTTTTCATTACAGGTTAGGATTTTTTAATTCGTACCAATTCCAAGAAACGCCGTCCTCCATATATTGTTCGGTCATTTTCAGTCCAATTTTTTGTAATATTCTGTTTGAGGCGATATTATCCGCATGCGCTGCAGCTTCAAGAAGTTTTATTTTCATTACATTAAAACCATAATCCAACCAAGCAAAACTGGCCTCACTGGCATATCCTTTGCCCCAGAATTTTTCACTTAACCGGTAGCCAATATCGTAGAAATCAACTTTATTATTTATCATTTCGGTGTTGTATTTTAATCCAGCCCAACCAATTAATTCATTGGTTTCTTTCAAAATAACAACAAATCGTCCAATGTTATTTTGGATGTATTGTGCTCTAACAAATTCTATATAGGAATGTACTTCACTAGTATTTCGCAATGGTTTGTTCCAAAGATAGTGATGAACTTTAGGATTGCTTTCCATTTCAAATAAAGCTTCGGCATCAGAAAGTTTCATTTCTCTTAAAATCAATCTGTTGGTTACTAAAATAAGATTCATGTTTTTTACTGAAAATTTGATGGTGAACGATTTAGCCCTGATCGAAACGGCATCCTTTTGTTCTGTCATTGCGAGGAACGAAGCAATTTTTTAGACAGTACAAAAGATACAGTGCAGAGCAGGAATTAGCTCCAAAATAAAATTAGTGTTCAATTATTGGTCAGCTAATTTCTTCAACGTATACGCAATCAATTCATCAACGGCTTTGTACGGATCTTCGCTAAAAGTCCCCGAAGCACGATTGGCAATTATGGCGTTTAAAGACAAGGCATTGTGTCCTAAAAGTGATGAAAGACCATATATAGCAGCGGTTTCCATTTCGAGATTAGTGATGCGATTCTCTTCAAATTTGAAGTTGTCCATTTTAGAATTTAAATTTTCATCTTGAATATTCAAACGCAAAACACGTCCTTGTGGACCATAAAAACCTCCGGCGGTTGCCGTAATTCCTTTGTGCATCTTATCGCTTTCTATCATTTTTTCAAGTTTTTCGGAACAAGCAATCACGTATGGTTTCCCTTTTAGCAAATCCCAACTGGTGTGTTTTACAAAAGCATCTTCCATTTCGATATTCGAAACTTCATTAATTAAATAGGAGCGAAGCATGTTATCTAACCCCAAACCAAATTTTGACATCACGAAACTATCAACCGGTATATCCTCTTGCAAAGAACCCGAAGTTCCAATTCGAATGATATTTAATGAAGTTAATATTTCTTTTGGCTTACGTGTTTTTAAATCGATATTTACCAAAGCATCCAGTTCGTTGATAACAATATCAATATTATCAGGACCAATTCCTGTGGACATCACCGTTATTCTTTTGCCTTTGTAAATCCCCGTTTGGGTTTTGAATTCTCGTTTTTGTGTTGAAAATTCAATAGTGTCAAAAAATTGAGTTATTTTTTCTACCCGATTTTGATCCCCAACAAAGATGATGTCATGGGCAATCTGTTCTGGTTTTAAATTTAAATGATAGACGCTTCCGTCCGGATTGAGTATTAATTCTGATGATTGTATCATTGTTTTTTTGTTTAAAGTTTAAGGTTTAAAGTTGCTCAACTGAGCACTAATTACTGAACACTGACTACTTTTTCTAGCCTCCAACACGTTTTACTTTAAAACCTTTAGCTTTTAGAATGGTCATTATTTTGTCACGATAATCGCCCTGAATAATAATGGAATCGTCTTTAAAAGTTCCACCAACACTCAATTTTGTTTTTATTTCTTTAGCCAAAATTTTAAAATCTTCGTCCGTACCTTCGTAACCTTCAATTATAGTTGTAGCTTTTCCTTTTCGTTTTTCAAATTTACAAATCATTGGCTCTTTTTGAACGTATAATTCATGTGCCACTTCTTCAATAGATTCTTCAGGCGATGGTTCGTGATCCGGGAAAAGGTTTTTCAGTTGGTCTTGTAAGTCCATTTTTTAAAAATTAATTGATTATTAAACCATTAAGAAGTTAAGAAAATTAAGTATTTAATGCTCTTAATGGACCTTAATTTCTTAATGGTAAAAAAACAAAAAGACATCAAGCGAACTCGATGTCTTCCTTGAACTATAAATTAAGAATTATTTTTTAATAAGACCTAAATCTACTAATCGTTCGTATAAATAGGCTCCAGCGGTAATGTCCTCGAATTTTTTGGGATGTTCTGCATCAATGCAATTTTCCAAACAATCCAATTTCATATCACTCACAGGATGCATAAAAAACGGAATAGAATAACGTGAAGTTCCCCATAATTCCCTTGGTGGATTTACCACTTGATGAATGGTAGATTTCAATTTGTTGTTAGTGTGGCGCGATAACATATCACCAACATTAATAACTAATTCATCAGGCTCAGCGATTGCATCAATCCATTCTCCATCGTGGTTTTGCACTTGTAACCCTTTTCCTTGAGCACCCATCAATAAGGTAATCAAATTAATATCTCCATGCGCTGCGGCACGAATTGCATTTGCAGGTTCTGAGGTAATAGGTGGATAATGAATAGGTCGTAAGATAGAGTTTCCATCTTTTGCATAATTATCAAAATAAAATTCACTTAAACCAAGGTGAATCGCTAAAGCTCTCAGAACGTAAACGCCTGTTTTTTCCAGCATTTGATACGCCTCTTTACCTACAACATTGAAACGAGGTAATTCTTTTACTTCAACATTTTCAGGATATTCTGAAGCGTATTTCGAATCTTTGGATACATATTGTCCAAAATGCCAAAATTCTTTTAAATCTCCTTCTTTTCTGCCTTTGGCATGTTCAGTTCCAAAAGAAACATAACCTCTTTGTCCTCCAATTCCAGGAATTTCATAATTGTGTTTTATCTCTAATGGTAAAGCGAAAAATTTTCTAATTTCACCGTACAATTCATCAACCAGTTGGTCGTCTAAAAAATGCCCTTTGAGTGCTACGAAGCCAATATCTTCAAATGCACTTCCGATTTCATTTACAAATTTTTGTTTACGTTTCGGGTCATCCGAAAGGAAATCACGCAAGTCAACACTAGGAATGTTTTGCATACTTAAATATTTTTATAAAATTACAAGGTTTAAATCTTGCAGAGACAAAGATAAAGAATAATTTTAATCGAAAAATTTTAAAAGTTAGCATTAAAATAAAAAATATAACAAATTATATCAAAACTGTTATATTTTTTTATCTTTGAACCACATTAAAAACAGAGAAAATGACCTTTGACAGAAAAAATCTTACTAACAATCAACTATTAGATTTGTATAAAAGAATACTGAAACCAAGACTGATAGAAGAAAAAATGTTGATACTTATTCGTCAGGGAAAAGTATCAAAATGGTTTTCTGGCATTGGCCAGGAGGCTATTTCTGTTGGAGTTACGGCAGTTTTAGATAGTGATGAATACATACTGCCAATGCACAGAAATCTAGGTGTTTTTACAGGGAGAAATATTCCTTTGTATCGTCTTTTTTCGCAATGGCAAGGTAAAGCCAATGGTTTTACAAAGGGACGTGACCGAAGTTTTCACTTTGGAACCCAACAATACAAGATTATTGGAATGATTTCTCATCTTGGTCCGCAGTTAGGTGTGGCTGACGGAATTGCTCTAGCCAATAAACTTAAAAAAAACGGTAAAATTACAGCAGTATTTACTGGAGAAGGCGCTACAAGTGAAGGTGATTTTCATGAAGCATTGAATATTGCTTCGGTTTGGGAATTGCCTGTGATGTTTATTATAGAAAATAACGGTTATGGATTATCAACTCCTACAAATGAGCAATATCGTTGTGAAAACCTTGCTGATAAAGGAATAGGGTACGGAATAGAAAGTCATATTATAGACGGGAATAACATTCTTGAAGTCTTTAATTTGTTATCCGAATTGAAAGCCTCTATGATCGAAAAACCACGTCCTGTTTTATTAGAATTTAAAACTTTTAGAATGCGTGGACATGAAGAGGCGAGTGGCACCAAATATGTTCCTCAAGAATTAATGGATATGTGGGCGATTAAAGATCCTGTTGATAATTACAGAAAATTTTTGTCTGAAAACGGAATCCTTTCCGAAGAATTTAATGCGGCTTTAAGAAGTGAAATCAAGATGGAAATTGATGAGAGCTTGGCTCTTGCAAATGCAGAACCTGAAATTGAAGCTTCTTACAGTGAAGAATTAAATGATGTTTATAAACCCTTTCAATTTGAGTTAGTTAATCCATCTGAAGAAAAAGAAAATATTCGTTTTATAGATGCCATTTCAAACAGTTTGCGTGAATCGATGGAACGACATCCAAACTCTGTAATAATGGGTCAGGATATTGCTGAATATGGTGGTGCTTTCAAAATTACTGATGGTTTTGTAGCTCAATTTGGTAAAGAACGAGTTATCAATACTCCTATTTGCGAGAGTGCAGTAGTTTCTGCAGGAATGGGTTTGTCTATAAATGGATACAAAGCCATTGTAGAAATGCAGTTTGCCGATTTCGTTTCCACCGGATTCAATCCTATTGTTAATTTATTAGCAAAATCACATTATCGTTGGCTTGAAAATGCCGATGTTGTGGTTCGTATGCCTTGCGGCGGAGGAACGCAAGCAGGACCTTTTCACTCCCAAACTAATGAAGCTTGGTTTACTAAAACACCAGGTTTAAAAGTAGTGTATCCAGCATTTCCGTTCGATGCCAAAGGTTTATTAAATGCATCAATTAACGATCCAAATCCAGTGATGTTCTTTGAACACAAACAATTGTATAGAAGTATATATCAAGATGTACCCAAAGATTATTATACTATTCCATTAGGAAAAGCCGCTTTGTTGAAAGAAGGAACTGATATTACTATTATTTCGTTTGGAGCAGCGGTGCATTGGGCTTTGGATACTTTAGCAAAAAATCCTGAAATTTCAGCTGATTTGTTGGATTTAAGAACCTTGCAACCTTTGGATACCGAAGCTATTTTTGCATCGGTAAAGAAAACAGGAAGAGTGATTATTTATCAGGAAGACAGTATGTTTGGTGGTATTGCCAGTGATATTTCGGCGATGATTATGGAAAACTGCTTTAAATATCTTGATGCGCCGGTTAAACGTGTGGCAAGTTTAGACAGTCCAATTCCGTTTACAAAAGCATTAGAAGATCAATATTTGCCGAAAGGGAGATTTGAAATCGCTTTGCAAGAATTGTTAGAATACTAATCCCAAGATTAAATACAATTAGGTTATTTTTAAAGTTTTAATTTTAAAAATAACCTAATATCCAATAGATAATTATAAATAGTATAATTGTACCAAAGCAACCGCCGCCTAGTTTTTTGGCGCCGTAACCTGCGAGTATTGTTTTAAAGAAACCATTCATAAGTTTAAATTTTTAAGCATTCATTAAAAGTAATAAATATTTTTTGAATGCCGCACTTTAATTTAATTCCAGAAAGATTATCTTAATCAAAGCGATTTCTTCCTCATACATTCTTTTCTTTCTGATTACGTAACAAAATGCATTTTATCTATTTTAATACAACGGAGTTAGTATTAGTATTACCGATTACTCAATTTTGCTTTTTCTTTAATGATATCACTGATTTTTCTGTTTTCGATTTTGCTTTCCAGCCAAGAGATGATATCAAGATATAAAAATGCTCTTTTTTCATAGGTATTCTTTTCTAATTCGATAAATCGTTCTCTCATTTTTACAAACTCCTTTTTGATATCACCAGGATATATAGAATTTAAGTTTTTCAAAAACTTAATGATTTCTTTTTGCACTTCATGCAAATCATTCATTTTCAATAAAAATTTATAGGTGTTTTTTAACTGATTTTCTAAATAATAATCATTACCTAATTCATTATGAGCAATTAAACTCAGTAATCGGGCAAAACACATCAAATCTTGTCGCATGGAAAGATTTTTGTTGTTTATAATTTTCTCTAAGTAAAAGATGCATTCATTATATTTTTCGTTACCAAAATAGATAGAAGCTATTTTATAGTAAAACAACATTTCGTGATGTTCATCAAGATGCTCGCTATGTAACTTTAATTTATTTAAAATTTCTGGAATTAGATATTCACTTTCAGCAAAAGTGCCTTCCAGAATATGATAATTTAATTTGTTGTTATATAAATACAAGAACGATAAGGAAGCAATATTATCATTTACGGGAAAACGAGGATCATTAATAGTTTCTTCCAGTTGAAACAAATATTTTTTAAATTTTGATTTGTATTTTAACATGAATAAAGATTCAAGTAAATAATGATTTCCTTTTAAAAAAAAGACAGGATTCAAATAAATCATATTTGGATTATCATAAAAAAGAGTGACCCATTTATAAGCATATTTATAACTGGCTAAAAAATCCTGTACTAAAAAACTACGCCAAAGATTAGCATTGTAAAACCAATATTTCTCCCGAAATCCAAATTTTTTCTCATCTAATTTGGCAATATGTTTTTTGAAATAATCGTCAATGTATTTATATTCTTCATCACTTTTTACATAACCAGTTTTAAGCATTATTCCGTACAATTGCAGGGATAAATTGGATAATTTACTGGAAATAGTATTGCGATAATTTAATTCTTTAGCCTGCACAACTAATTCATTGGCTCGTCCTTGAATACTTCGTGTGATATATTGTGATTCTATAAGCTTTTCAAATTCAACAATTTCATAGGCCATGAGTTTTTCGTCATTTTCTAAAGCTGAAATTTTTGTTTTATCCAAGATTTTTAAACTCTGCTTGTATAAACCTTTATTGTATAGTATGGCTGCAAAATCAATTTGTTCCCGCAATTGGTACCGAATGTTTTGACTAGGAATATTCAACCGAATACTGACTAATATTTGTTTGTATAAATATGACTTTAAATTTGATAATTGCACTTTTTTTATAATACCACTTTTCAAAATGAGTTTCTCATCATACATTTCCGACTTGTCTAAAATGTTGAACAATTCGATGAATTTTGTATTTGAACTTGTTTCCAATCTACTTGCAAAAATCTTAAATTGTCTCTTTTCAGACTTGGAAAGGGATTTTATTAATACAAATAAAAAATCTTTTTGATGGTTAGCCATTGTAAAATATAGAAGTGTAAAACACTGTCAATAAGCAACTTAAGTCTTTATTAGTTGTTTTATAAGCAGTATAATTGGTTAAAATGAATTTTATATTTAAAGTGTTGGAATCTATTTTTGTTATTAGGATGTGAAATTACATTAAATAAATGAAAATGAATAGAGAGAAAGTCCAAATTTTTGATACCACGTTAAGAGATGGAGAACAGGTCCCTGGATGTAAACTAGATACCAAACAAAAACTTGTTATAGCAAATCGACTGGACGAAATGGGTGTAGACATTATTGAAGCTGGTTTTCCGGTTTCTAGCCCTGGTGATTTTTTATCTGTTACAGAAATAAGCAAAATTGTAAAAAATGCTACGGTTTGTGGTTTGACCAGAGCGGTAAAAAATGATATAGATGTTGCCGCTGCTGCTTTAAAATATGCAAAAAAACCTCGTATTCACACCGGTATTGGAACTTCAAATTCTCATATAATACACAAATTAAACACAACGAGAGAAGATGTTATTGCCAGAGCAAAATTTGCTGTTCTACATGCTAAATCTTATGTAGAAGATGTAGAGTTTTATGCAGAAGATGCCGGTAGAACCGATAATGATTTCTTGGCAAAAGTATGTGAAGAGGCAATAAAAGCAGGTGCTACTGTACTTAATATACCAGATACAACAGGATATTGTCTGCCTGATGAATATGGCGCGAAAATTAAATACCTTAGAGAAAACGTAAAAGGAATCGAAAATGTAATTCTTTCTTGCCATTGTCATAATGATTTAGGTATGGCTACTGCCAATTCAATCGCTGGTGCGGTGAATGGAGCTCGACAAATAGAGTGTACCATTAATGGAATAGGAGAAAGAGCAGGAAATACAGCACTTGAAGAAGTAGTGATGATTTTCAAACAACATCCATATTTGAATCTGTATACCGATATCGATTCAAAACAATTGAATGAAATGAGTCGTTTAGTCTCAGAAAGTATGGGAATGATTGTGCAGCCTAATAAAGCTATTGTAGGCGCTAATGCCTTTGCACACAGTTCCGGAATTCATCAAGATGGAGTTATAAAAAACAGAGCAACTTATGAAATTATGGATCCATTAGATGTCGGTGTCAATGAATCTTCAATAGTTCTTACAGCCAGAAGCGGTAGAGCGGCATTGGCTTACAGAGCCAAAAAGGTAGGTTATGAACTTACCAAAGTACAATTGGATATTGTATATGTAGAGTTTTTGAGATTTGCAGATATCAAAAAAGAAGTTTTAGATGACGATATTCATCAAATTATTGAAGTTTGCAAAATACAAAGTGAATTAATTAGAAGTTAATACAAATCTTAGATAAAAAGTTTTAGCACACAATTTTAAAAAACAATCTCATGAACTTAAAAATAGCAGCATTAGCAGGAGACGGAATAGGACCAGAGGTAATCTTACAAGCGAAGAAAGCGTTACATGCTATTGGATTGGTTTTTGACCATGAGTTTGTTTTTGAAGATGCCTTTGTTGGAGCAATTGCCATTGAAAAAACTGGAAATCCACTTCCAGAACAAACATTGAATCTTTGTCTTAATACCGATGCCGTTTTATTTGGAGCTATCGGTGATCCAAAATACGATAATAACCCGGATGCTAAAGTGCGTCCAGAACAAGGTTTATTAAAATTAAGAAAATCATTGGGATTATTTGCTAATATCAGGCCGATAAAACCTTATGCTTCTCTATTGAATTCCTCTCCTTTAAAAAAAGAAATAATACAAGGCGCTGATTTTATAATTTTCAGAGAACTAACTGGAGGTGTTTATTTTGGTGAAAAAAAATTAAACGAAGCTGGAACAATCGCTTCAGATTTATGCGAATACTCAGAAGAAGAAATTACCAGAGTTTCCCATTTAGCATTTAAAAGTGCTCAAAATAGACGAAAAAAATTGACTATGGTTGATAAAGCCAATGTTCTTGAAACATCCAGATTATGGAGAAGAGTAGTGAAAAAAGTAAGTGAAAATTACTCTGATGTAGCTTTAGATTTTCTTTTTGTTGACAATGCAGCGATGCAAATTATTCTTAATCCAAGACAATTTGATGTGCTATTAACTGAAAATTTATTTGGGGATATATTATCTGATGAAGCTAGTGTTATTACTGGATCTATTGGATTATTAGCATCGGCATCATTAGGAAAAACAAATGCACTTTTTGAACCTATTCATGGTTCCTACCCACAAGCTACTGGAAAAAATATTGCAAATCCTATTGCTTCAATTTTATCTGCTGCAATGTTATTAGAATATTTTGGACTAAATAAAGAAGCTAAAAAAGTATATGAAGCGGTAGAAAAAGCCATCGAGTATAATGTTGTTACAGAAGATTTAAATACGGACTCAAAATTTGGAACCAATGAAGTGGGTGATTTTGTTGCAAACTTCATTTTAAGTAAAGATGATTTATATTTTAAAATTGATAACATCAAAATAGGACAATCAACAATCGTTTAATAGAAGCGTAATTTCAAAGTTCCAAAACAAAAAATACGTAAACAAATTAAAATATAATGGAATTAAATAAATATAGCAAGACCATCACTCAAGACGAAACACAACCTGCGGCTCAAGCGATGCTATACGGAATTGGTTTAACGGAAGAAGATTTGAAGAAAGCACAAGTAGGAATTGTAAGTATGGGTTACGATGGAAATCCTTGTAATATGCATCTAAATGATTTGGCTAAAGGGGTCAAAAAAGGAGTTTGGGATGCTGATTTAGTCGGGTTAATTTTTAATACAATAGGTGTAAGTGACGGTATTTCAAATGGTACAGACGGAATGCGTTATTCTTTGGTTTCGCGTGACGTAATTGCCGATTCTATCGAAACGGTAATGGGTGCTCAATGGTACGATGGATTAATTGCAATTCCAGGATGTGATAAAAATATGCCAGGATCTGTAATTGCAATGGGCAGATTAAATCGCCCTTCTCTAATGGTTTATGGAGGTTCAATTCATTCAGGACGTTGGAAAAATGAAAAATTAAATATTGTTTCGGCTTTTGAAGCTTTAGGAAAAAAATTCAGTAATACCATTACTCCTGAAGATTTTAAAGGTGTTATAAAAAATGCTTGTCCAGGTGCCGGTGCTTGTGGCGGAATGTACACGGCAAATACAATGTCATCTGCTATTGAGGCATTAGGAATGAGCCTGCCCTATAGTTCTTCTAATCCTGCTTTGAGCGATGAGAAAAAACAAGAATGTATTGATGCCGGAAAGGCAATCAGAATATTATTGGAAAAAGATATTAAACCAAGAGACATCATGACTCGTAAAGCATTTGAAAATGCCATTACTATAGTTGCTGTGCTTGGAGGTTCGACAAATGCAGTAATGCATTTAATTGCGATGGCCCATTCCGTAGATATCGAAATTACGTTAGATGATTTTCAAGCTATTAGTGATAAAACACCGCTGCTTGCCGATTTAAAACCAAGTGGTAAATATTTAATGGAAGACTTACATGAAGTAGGTGGTGTTCCAGCAGTAATGAAATATTTATTAAAAGTTGGATTACTTCATGGAGATTGTCTGACTGTTACAGGAAAAACTATAGCTGAAAACTTAGCTGCATTACCTGATTTAAATGATGGACAAGACGTGATTCATGAAATCCAAAAAGCCTTGAAAGCTACGGGAAACATACAAATATTATACGGAAATCTTGCTGAAGAGGGATGTGTTGCAAAAATGAGCGGTAATGAAGGTGATTTTTTTGAAGGGGAAGCGATAGTTTTTGAAAATGAATTTGATGTCATTGCAGGAGTCAGAAATGGAAACGTAAAACCTGGAAATGTAGTCGTTATCAGGTATTGTGGACCTAAAGGAGGACCTGGAATGCCAGAAATGTTAAAACCTACATCCGCAATTATGGGAGCTGGACTTGGAAAATCGGTAGCCCTTATTACAGATGGTAGATTTTCTGGAGGTTCGCACGGTTTTGTAGTGGGACATATTACTCCAGAAGCCTTCGACGGTGGTGGAATTGCACTGGTCAAAAATGGAGATATTATTACAATTGATGCCGTAAACAATACCATTAATTTGAAAATAACGGATGATGAATTCGCAGCAAGAAAATCAGAATGGATTCAGCCTGAATTGAAAGTGAATAAAGGAGTATTGTTAAAATATATTAGGTCTGTTTCAAGCGCCTCAACAGGTTGCGTAACCGATAAATAATTTATCAAAAAAAATAAATTTGAAAAATTTATTGCATTTTTAAAAAGAGATTTATAATTGCTATTTCAAATTAAAAAATAATAAACGTACCCATGGGAACAAATAAAATATCTGGCGCGGAAGCCGTTATTCGATGCTTATTAGAAGAAGGAGTAGACTTGGTTTACGGTTATCCAGGTGGAGCAATCATGCCGGTCTATGACGAGTTATATAAATTTAAAGATCAATTGCACCATGTTTTAGTCCGTCATGAACAGGGGGCAACGCATGCGGCTCAAGGGTTTGCAAGAGCAACAGGAAAAGTGGGTGTCGCAATTGCTACTTCAGGTCCTGGCGCAACAAATTTAGTTACTGGAATTGCCGATGCTCAAATCGATTCAACCCCAATGGTTTGTATTACAGGTCAGGTTGGAAAACATTTATTGGGTTCAGATGCTTTTCAGGAAACCGATATTATTGGAATTTCGACTCCGGTAACCAAATGGAATTATCAGATTACAGAGGCTTCTGAAATTCCGGAGATTATGGCCAAAGCTTTCTTTATTGCAAAATCAGGTCGTCCTGGTCCAGTATTAATTGATATTACAAAAAATGCTCAGTTTGATAAGATCGAATTCAGTTATAAAAAATGTACCAGTATTAGAAGTTACAATCCAAAACCGACTTTAAATCTGGAAAAAATAAAAGAAGCAGCGAAACTTATTAATACGGCTAAAAAACCATTCATCATTTTTGGACAGGGAGTAATTCTTAGTGAAGCGGAAGCGGAGTTAAAAGCTTTGGTTGAAAAGTCAGGAATTCCGGCCGCTTGGACCATTTTAGGACTTTCAGCGATACCAACAGATCATCCATTAAATGTAGGTATGGTAGGAATGCACGGAAATTACGGTCCTAATGTTTTGACGAATGAATGTGATGTTTTAATTGCGCTCGGAATGCGTTTTGACGACCGTGTTACGGGAAATTTAGCTACTTATGCAAAGCAAGCCAAAGTAATTCATCTTGAAATTGATCCTTCTGAGATAGACAAGAATGTGAAAACTACCGTGGCAGTTTTAGCCGATTTAAAAGAATCTTTAACCGCTTTACTTCCTTTTATCGAAAGTAACACCCATGAATCTTGGCACAATGAATTCAAAGCTAAATATGAGATTGAATTAGAAGCAGTAATTAATGACGAGTTAAAACCCAAAAAAGAAGGCATTTCTATGGGAGAAACGATTGAAATGATTAACAAACATTCTAAAGGAGACGCCATTATGGTTTCGGATGTGGGGCAACATCAAATGTTTGCTTGTCGATATGCCAAATTCAATTCGACAAAAAGTAATGTGACTTCAGGAGGTTTAGGAACGATGGGATTTGCTTTACCTGCGGCCATTGGTGCCAAAATGGGAATGCCAGAACGTGAAGTTGTTGCTATCATTGGTGATGGTGGTTTTCAAATGACGATTCAGGAATTGGGAACTATTTTCCAAACTAAAGTTCCTGTAAAAATTGTAGTGCTTAATAACGAGTTTTTAGGAATGGTACGTCAGTGGCAACAATTGTTTTTTGATAAAAGATATGCTTCTACTGAAATGATCAATCCAAACTTTATCGCTATTGCTGAGGGATATTATATTAAAGCAAAAAAAGTAACGAAACGAGAAGATTTAGACGCAGCTGTTGCCGAAATGATGGCTTCAAAAGAATCGTATTTTCTTGAAGTTATGGTAGAAAAAGAAAATAATGTATTCCCAATGATTCCAACAGGAGCCTCAGTTTCAGACATTCGTTTGTGCTAAAATAGTTATTATGGTTAATCTTTTAATCGATTAAACGGTTAACCAATTAAACAATAAAAAAATGGAAAATAAAACATTCACCATTTCTGTTTATTCAGAAAACAACGTTGGCTTATTAAACAGAATATCTGGAATATTCTTGAAACGCCACATCAATATTTTGAGTTTAAATGTATCCGAATCTGAAATTGAAAATGTTTCAAGATTTATCATTGTAGTTGATACAACCGAAAAATGGGTGCACAATATAGTTGGACAAATCGAAAAACAAATCGAAGTTATTAAAGCATTTTATCATATTGACGAAGAAACTATTTTCTTGGAAAATGCATTATTCAAAATTGAATCGACCTTGCTTTTTGATGAAAAACAAATTCAAAATATAATTAAAGAAAGCCACTCCCAGATAGTTACGGTTGCAAGAGACTTTTTTGTAATTTCAAAATCGGGACAAC
The DNA here is from genome assembly GCF_900108015.1 of Flavobacterium urumqiense. Classification (GTDB taxonomy): domain Bacteria; phylum Bacteroidota; class Bacteroidia; order Flavobacteriales; family Flavobacteriaceae; genus Flavobacterium; species Flavobacterium urumqiense. The sequence continues at coordinate 57,095 of NZ_FNVP01000004.1, forward strand.
GTGCTGAAATAGAATCGTTATACGAAAAATTAAAACCTTTTGGAATCATGCAATTTGTTCGTTCCGGAAGAATATCGGTTTCCAAAGCAAAAATGGAAATTTCAACATTATTAGAAGAACTTAAACAAGAAGCTGTTTAATTTTCAATTACTAAACCTATTAATTATTAAATTTTACAATCATTAAAAAATAAAAAATGGCAAATTATTTCAATTCATTACCACTTAGATTACAACTAGAACAATTAGGCGTTTGTGAATTCATGGATCAATCTAAATTTGAAAATGGAATTAAAGCATTATCAGGAAAAAAAGTAGTCATCGTCGGTTGTGGAGCACAAGGTTTGAACCAAGGTTTGAACATGAGAGATTCAGGCTTAGATATTTCTTATGCCTTGCGCGCAGATGCAATTTCAGAAAAAAGGGCTTCGTTTAAAAACGCCTCTGATAATGGTTTTAAAGTGGGAACGTATGAAGAATTAATTCCAACGGCTGATTTGGTTTGTAACCTTACGCCAGACAAGCAACATACTGCTGTCGTTACAGCAATCATGCCTTTGATGAAAAAAGGTTCAACATTAGCGTATTCTCATGGGTTTAATATCGTTGAAGAAGGAATGCAAATTCGTAAAGACATCACTGTAATTATGTGTGCGCCAAAATGTCCAGGATCCGAAGTGCGTGAAGAATATAAAAGAGGTTTTGGTGTACCAACATTAATTGCAGTTCACCCGGAAAATAATCCTAATGGTGAAGGTTTCGAGCAAGCAAAAGCATATGCAGTTGCTACTGGAGGACACAAAGCTGGAGTTTTGAACTCGTCATTTGTAGCGGAAGTAAAATCGGATTTAATGGGAGAACAAACTATTCTTTGCGGAATGTTACAAACCGGTTCAATTTTATCTTTCGATAAAATGGTCGAAAAAGGAATCGAGCCTGCTTATGCTTCAAAATTAATTCAATACGGTTGGGAAACAGTAACGGAAGCATTGAAACATGGTGGAATTACAAATATGATGGACCGTCTTTCAAATCCTGCAAAAATTGAAGCGTATGAATTAGCAGATGATTTAAAAGACATCATGCGTCCATTATTCCAAAAACATATGGATGACATCATATCTGGTGAATTTTCAAAAAACATGATGATTGACTGGGCTAATGACGACATCAACTTATTGACTTGGAGAGCAGCAACTGCTGAAACAAATTTTGAAAAAACGGCACCAACATCGGCTTATATTTCAGAACAAGAATATTTTGATAATGGTGTTTTGATGATTGCTATGGTTAAAGCGGGCGTAGAATTGGCTTTCGAAACGATGACACAATCTGGCATTATTGAAGAATCTGCTTACTACGAATCTTTGCATGAATTGCCTTTAATAGCTAATACAGTAGCCCGAAAAAAATTATATGAAATGAACAGAATCATTTCTGATACTGCGGAATACGGTTGCTATTTATTTGATCATGCCTGTAAGCCGCTATTGACAGAGTTTATGAAAACTGTTGATACAAACGTAATTGGAAAACCATTCTCAACTTCAAACGGAGTAGATAATGCCGTACTTATTGCAGTAAATAAAAATATTCGTCAGCATCCTATTGAAGAGGTAGGAGAGTGGTTGAGAGAATCTATGACTGCAATGAAAAAAATAGGATAACAAAAATTAGGAATTACTACACATGAGGGTGTGTTGGAATTTGCATTATATCATGTTAATCTTTAGTATTTTGAATTAGTAACAATTATTAAGAGAAAACAGGATATTAATGCATTTTAAATTCACTTAACACCAAAACGAATTGCGAGTTAAGTGAAGTATTTCCTTTATTTTAAAATATAATAATTGAATCTATTTTGATTTTTTCAATTTACAATGGTGTAATTGTTAAATGTTTAGTAATATCTATTTTGTTATAAAATCTAAATTATTTTGGTTAATATATTTAGAAAATATTGTTCATTATTACTAAAATTATTTGTTGTCAAATTTTGTTAAAAGAAGGCGGGGTAGAAAAAATCTATCTCGCTTTTTTTATGTCAAACATTTTTATCTAAAACCACAAAAAAACCAACAAATATTTGGTAAAAAGATATTTTTTTATGTGATAATGATTTTTTTATAGAAACTAATATTTTAATAATTTTAAGAATAGCGGGAGATTTGATACTTTTATAAAAAATTAAAACATGAGCTATTATAAAATTGAAAATTTAGAGCAATATTTTAAACATTACAACAAATCAGTTCGTGAACCAAGAAAATTTTGGGGAAAAATAGCAGAAGAAAACTTTACTTGGTACCAACAATGGGATAAAGTTGTTGATTTTAATATGGCCGAAGCTCAAGTAAAATGGTTTACTGAAGCTAAAGTAAATATTACAAAAAATTGTATTGACAGACATCTAAATAAAAGAGGAGATAAAACGGCAATAATTTTTGAGCCTAATGATCCTAGTGAAAAAGCATTACATATCAGCTATAATGAATTACACCAACGCGTTTGTAAAATGGCAAATGTTTTGCGTGAACAAGGCATAAAAAAAGGGGATCGCGTTTGTATTTATTTACCAATGATTCCTGAATTAGCCATTACTACTTTGGCTTGTGCCAGAATTGGGGCGATACATTCGGTTGTTTTTGCAGGATTCTCCTCCTCGGCTGTAGCGACAAGAATAAACGATAGTGATTGCAAGATGGTCATTACTTCAGATGGTGGATTTAGAGGGAATAAAACGATCGACCTAAAAGGAATAATTGACGACGCATTAGTGAACTGCCCCGGAGTAGAAAAAGTACTTGTTGTTAAGAGAACAAACACGCAAGTCACTATGAAAGTAGGACGCGACCAATGGCTGCAACCTCTTTTAGAGGAAGCATCAGATAATAATGTAGCCGAAATAATGGATGCCGAAGATCCATTGTTTATTCTCTATACTTCCGGTTCTACTGGAAAACCAAAAGGAATGGTGCATACTACAGCAGGCTATATGGTCTATACCGCTTATACCTTTAAAAATGTTTTCAATCACGAAGAAAATGACATTTTTTGGTGTACCGCTGATATAGGCTGGATTACCGGACATTCTTATACTTTGTATGGTCCTTTGTTGAATGGTGGTACAACTGTTATTTTTGAAGGAGTTCCTTCTTATCCTGATTTTAGTCGATTTTGGGAAATTATCGAAAAACACAAAATCACTCAATTTTATACTGCTCCCACGGCAATTCGTGCTCTGGCAAAAGAAAGCTTAGAATATGTGCAAAAATATCCTTTGCAATCATTAAAAGTCATTGGATCTGTTGGAGAACCAATAAATGAAGAAGCATGGCATTGGTATAATGACCATGTAGGAGATAAAAGATGTCCCGTAGTAGATACTTGGTGGCAAACTGAAACTGGGGGAATTATGATTTCACCAATTGCATTTGTTACGCCAACTAAACCAACATATGCTACTTTGCCATTACCCGGAATTCAACCTGTTTTGATGGACGAAAAACGAAATGAAATAGAAGGAAATCAAGTGGTAGGAAGTTTATGCATTAAGTTTCCATGGCCTGGAATTGCCAGAACAATTTGGGGTGATCATCAGAGATATAAAGACACTTATTTCTCTACCTTTCCAGGTAAATATTTTACAGGAGATGGAGCTTTGCGGGACGAAGTTGGGTATTACAGAATTACAGGTAGGGTAGATGACGTAGTTATTGTTTCTGGACACAATCTGGGAACTGCCCCTATTGAGGATGCCATTAACGAGCATCCGGCAGTTGCTGAATCAGCTATTGTAGGTTTTGCACATGATATTAAAGGAAATGCCTTATATGGTTTTGTAACGCTCAAAGAAACTGGAGAAACCAGAAATAAAGAAAATCTGATCAAAGAAATTAATCAGCATATAGCCGATCATATTGGTCCTATTGCCAAGTTGGATAAAATTCAATTTGTTTCTTGTTTACCAAAAACTAGATCTGGAAAAATAATGCGTAGGATTCTACGTAAAATTGCTGAGGGTGATTATTCAAACTTTGGTGATACATCAACCTTATTAAATCCTGAGATTATTGAGGAAATAATACAAGGGAAATTGTAAATGAAATTAAATGCTGTTTGATTAAAACAGCTTTTTTTTTAGACTGGACTACTTGTTGGATGTTAAAAATAATTAAGTTAATTATGTAAGTTTTATTTTAAAAAATATAGCGACAATCTCAAACAAATCCATAAATTTACTTTTGTATGAAAAATAAGGAAGTCTTAATTATTGGCGGTGGTTTAGCAGGATTGACTGCTGCCATTCATTTATCCAAAATTGGATTTCAAGTTACCGTTGTTGAAAAAAATGAATTTCCAAAACACAAAGTTTGCGGCGAATATATATCGAATGAAGTTTTGCCATATCTCAATTGGTTAAATTTATGTATTACAGAATTAAATCCAACAAATATTACTCATCTTGAATTTTCAACAGTTTCAGGGAAAACAATTAAAAACAATTTAGCTCTTGGAGGATTTGGAATTAGCCGCTATACTCTTGACGAATATTTATTTAAAAAAGCAATTGAAAATGGCTGCAAAATAATCAGAGCTACAGTAGAATCGATTGTTTTTGATAAGGAAGAATTTACCGTAACGACTTCGGATAAAATTATTTTGAAAGCGGAGATTGTGATTGGTGCTTTTGGAAAACGATCCAATATTGATCAAAAATTAAATCGTAATTTTATTCTGAAAAAATCTCCATGGTTGGCTGTAAAAGCGCATTATTCAGGAGGTTTTCCCAATCATTTGGTTGGTTTACATAATTTTGAAGGAGGGTATTGCGGGGTTTCCAAAGTAGAAAATGATACCATAAATATTTGTTATTTAGCAGATTATAAAACTTTTAAAAAATTTAAAAATATTGATGACTACCAAGAAAAAGTAGTTTTTAAGAATCCACATTTAAAAGTAATTTTTGAAAAAAGTAAACTCGTTTTTGAAAAACCTTTAACGATTAGTCAAATTTGTTTTGAGAAAAAGCAAGCTGTTGAAAATCATATTCTGATGATTGGTGATACGGCCGGATTAATCCATCCTTTATGCGGAAATGGAATGGCAATGGCAATCCATAGTGCTAAAATTGTTTCAGAATTAATTGATAAATATAGCAACAACGAAATAAAATCCAGAACCGAACTAGAAGAAAAATACATTCAGGAATGGAATTTTAATTTTAAAAATAGGTTAAAAATGGGAAGATTTTTATCGACCCTCTTACAAAAGCAAAAACTATCTGTTGTTGTGATGCGAATATTAATTATATTCCCTTTTTTATTACCAAAAATTATAAAAAAGACACACGGAAAACCTATTATTTTAAACTTATAAATGCTTATAAATACCAAATATAGAACAGATGAACCTGAAACCATGGATGATTTTACTATGGAAGGAGAAATACTGCGGGATGCCTTGGACAAAATTGCTAAAATCAACCAGCTTTTAGGAGGAAACCAGCTAACTTTACGAGGTGTTCAGGGATTGATAAGAAGCATTTCTAAAACGACAACAATTACAATAGTCGATGTAGGTTGTGGTAATGGTGATATGTTGCGAACCTTGGCCGATTATGGGTTGAAAAATAATTTAGACTTTCAATTGATAGGAATTGATGCTAATAATTTCACAATTAATCACGCTCAACATTTATCTCGGCATTTTCCAAATATTCGATATCAATGTGAGGACATATTTGAAGAAAATTTCGCCAAATTAAAATACGATATTGTTCTGTGTACTTTGACGTTACATCACTTTAAAGACAACGAAATAATTCATTTATTACATGTATTTAATGCTAATTCAAAAGTGGGTATTGTTGTTAATGACTTGCAGAGGAGCCCAATTGCATATCGCCTATTTCAAGCACTATGTTTTGTTTTTCGATTAAATAAAATGTCCCGTGAAGATGGATTAATTTCAATTTTACGAGGATTTAAAAAAGTAGAATTAGTAAATTTTTCAAAAAAAATAAATTTTAGCAACTATAAAATCCACTGGAAATGGGCTTTCCGATACCAATGGATAATTTCAAAAATATGAGTGTAAAAATAAAAACAGTAACCAAACAGTTACCCAAATATTCAAGAAATACAGACGAAATTATTCCTTTTCTGGATGCTTGGCTAGATGGTCAGGAGGAACGTTTTATTAGAAAAGTTAAGAAAATTTTTGAAGGCGCCGCAGTCGATAAGCGGTATTCTATTATGGATCCCATTGCTGTTTTTACTAAAACATCTTTTGAAGAAAGGAATGATATTTATATACGTGAAGTCATTGAATTAGGTGAAAAAGTACTCGAAAAAGCTTTAAAAAAAGCCAATTGGAATCCTGAAGATTTGGATTATATCATTACCGTAAGTTGTACAGGAATTATGATTCCTTCATTAGATGCCTATTTAATTAATAAATTGAAATTGCGTCAGGATATTGTTAGGCTTCCGGTCACTGAAATGGGCTGTGCAGCAGGAATTTCTGGAATTATTTACGCTAAAAATTTCTTGCAGGCTAATCCGGGGAAACGGGCTGCCGTAATTGCGGTAGAAAGTCCTACAGCAACATTCCAATTGGATGATTTTTCGATGGCGAATATTGTAAGTGCGGCTATTTTTGGTGATGGAGCTGCTTGTGTTTTACTTTCTTCCCATGAAGAAGACGAAGGTCCCGAGATTCTAGCAGAAGAAATGTACCATTTTTATGATAATATTCATATGATGGGCTTCAAACTCAGCAATTCAGGTTTGCAAATGGTTTTAGATATTGAAGTTCCTGAAACGATAGCCGCTCATTTTCCGGATATCATACATCCTTTTTTAGAAAAAAACAATTTGGGAATGGAGGATATCGACCATTTGATTTTTCACCCTGGTGGAAAGAAAATAGTACAAACGGTTGAAGCTTTATTTTCTGATTTAGGAAAAAATATAAATGATACTAAAGAAGTTTTACGTTTGTACGGGAACATGTCAAGCGCTACCGTTTTATATGTTCTAGAACGAATTATGGATGATAATCCAAAAAAAGGGTCGAAAGGATTGATGCTTAGTTTTGGACCTGGATTTTCGGCACAACGAGTTTTATTGCAATTTTAACAACCTAAATCCAAAATAGGGGAATAGAAAATTATGAGAAAAGAAGAAATCATATCAAAATTACCCTATTCTAAGCCGTTTCTGTTTGTAGAGGAAATAAGTCATATTGATGAAAATGGAGTAGAAGGCAATTTTACTTTTGATGAAAATCTAGATTTTTACAAGGGGCATTTTAAAGATTTTCCAGTTACTCCAGGTGTCATTTTAACGGAAGTTATGGCTCAAATTGGAGTCGTTTGTCTGGGAATATTTTTATTGAATAATACATTTAGTGAAAATAATTCAATTGCTTTAACATCGACTAATGTTGAATTTTTGAAACCTATTTTTCCAAATGAAAAAGTAAAAGTATTTTCTGAAAAAATATATTTTAGATTTGGAAAACTAAAATGTAAAGTCATGATGAAAAATGAAAAAGGAGAAGTTGTCTGCACGGGAATAATTGCAGGAATGATGGTATCCCCACCCCAACCCTCCCCACAGGGAAGGGAGCCAAAACTGGATTAAAATAATTTGTTGAAAATGTCATTGAAATTAAATTTTATATGATCAAACGTGTTGTAATAACGGGACTTGGTGTAGTTGCTCCAAATGGAGTAGGGCTTGATGCTTTTACTCATGCCATCAAAAATGGGATTTCAGGTATTAAAAAAGATCCCGAATTAGCAAGATTGCAATTTTCTTGTCAAATCGCAGGAAAACCTGAAATTTCTACTGAATTATCATTGCAGTATTTCTCTGAATTAGAATTACGAAATTTTAACTCCACTGGTATTTTGTATGGCGTGATTGCAGGAATTGACGCATGGAAAGATGCAGGTTTATCCTTAGAAATAAATGAAGAGCCGGATTGGGATAGCGGAACCATTTTTGGCACTGGAACTTCCGGAATTGATAAATTTCGCGAAAGTATTTATAAAATAGACGATTTTCAAACCCGGAGATTAGGTAGTACAGCTGTAGCACAAACTATGAATAGTGGTGTTAGCGCTTATTTAGGAGGAAAATTGGGTTTAGGAAACCAGGTTACAACTAATTCCTCAGCTTGCACTACAGGAACCGAAAGTATATTGATGGCCTATGAACGCATACAGTCCGGTCAGGCAAAACGTATTTTGGCAGGAAGTACAAGTGATTCAGGTCCTTATATTTGGGGTGGATTTGATGCAATGCGAGTTTGTACTTTTAAACATAATGATTCGCCAGAACAAGGTTCGAGGCCTATGAGTGCAAGTGCTTCAGGATTTGTTCCTGGAAGTGGAGCAGGAGCTTTGGTTTTAGAAGATCTAGAAACTGCGCTGGCTCGTGGGGCAAAAATTTACGCTGAAGTTTTGGGTGGAAATGTAAATTCTGGTGGACAACGCGGATTAGGAACTATGACGGCTCCAAATCCTGTGGCAGTTCAGAAATGTATTAAAAGTGCCATTGCAAAGGCAGGAATTCATCCAAATGAAATTGATGCAATTAACGGACATTTAACAGCAACATCTAAAGATAGTTTAGAAATTCAGAATTGGAGTGAAGCTTTAGAAAGAAAAGGAACTGATTTTCCTTATATCAATTCGTTAAAATCAATGGTAGGCCATTGTCTGTCAGGGGCGGGAAGTATTGAAAGCGTGGCTTCGGTATTGCAATTACATCACGGATTTGTTTTTCCTAATATAAATTGTGAAGATTTACATCCCGAAATTACAGCGCTCATTGATGAGTCGCGAATCCCAAGAAAATTAATTGAAAAAGAATTAAATATCATTGCAAAGGCAAGTTTTGGTTTTGGAGATATTAATGGTTGCGTAATTTTTAAGAAATTTAAATGTCATCCACTAACCCTTTCCAAAGGGAAAGGAGCCAAATCCGAAAATCAATAATTAAAAACTGGAATTTAGCTATTAAAATATTGATTTTCACGTTTTTTAATAGCTGTAAACTAAATAATCAAGAAATATGAATAAAGAACAAACAATTGACGAATTAAAAAATATCGTAAAACCCTACATTGTAAATCAGGAAGCATTTGACGCACTGACGGTAGAAACTGATTTTATCAATGACTTGAAAATCAACTCTGCCAATTTGGTTGATGTCATTTTAGATATAGAAGAAAAATACAACATTGTAATTGATAATGAATCAATGGAACGAATGATCAATGTAAAATCAGCAATGGAAATTATTGAAACTAAATTATCAGAAAGAGAATAAGGTCCCTAATCTTTAAAAATAGTGTGATAAAGTGATTGGAAATGACATAGTAGATTTGGCTTTAGCCAAAAAACAAAGCAACTGGCAGCGCAAAGGTTTTTTAGATAAAATATTTACGAAAAACGAGCAAGATCTGATCTATAAAGACATAAACCCTGAAGTGATGGTTTGGAATTTATGGAGTAGAAAGGAAGCAGCTTATAAAATTTACAATAGGCAGACGAATATTCGTGGGTATTTTCCTTTGCAACTAGAATGTTTTTATGAAAGTGAGACTTTAGGAACAGTTTGCTGCAATGGAAATTTCTATCGTACACAAACTACGGTTTCAAGTGAATTCATCTATACAATTGCAGTTACAGAAAAAGATTATTTTATCCAGATAAAGAATTTAGATTCGGATGCTAAAATCTGTAAAACGAACGCAATTCCTTTTATAATTGATGAATTTACTAAAATTGCGAAGCCCGTATCGATTTCTCATCACGGGCGTTTTTGGAAAGGAATTACAATAGAATTTAACACTCCGGTTATTACTTCATCCCCAATCTAGACTTTAATTTTAAGAATAGTAATGCAATTCTATAGGCGTCTTCCGAGGAAGAATTTCGGTCGCTTTTGGGTAAATTGTATATGGTGGATAATTCGTCTAACGAGAATTGTTTATTATTAATATCCTGAAGTTTACGGTACATAACATCAATATCTAAAGCTTCATTTTTTAGACGGCCGCAGTCTAATCTTTCTAATGCAGCATTGATCATTTCCACATCAAAATCAACGTGATGCCCTACTAATACTGCATTACCAATGTAACCGATCAATAATTTTAGAGCCTCGGGTTCACCTAATTTTTTCATTTTACTTTCTACGATAAATTCGTTTGAAAGTCCATTATCGTGAAGAAATTTATACTGCAACAAAACGGCTTCAAAGCTATCTCCAATAACAATGCTATTATCGATTACTGCAAAAGAGCCAATCGATAAAATAACGTCTTTTACAGGATTTAAACCAGAAGTTTCGGTAGATAAAATTACAAATCGTTTTGATTTTTTATCAAATTTAGAAAGGTACTCTTTCCAAAATTCAGGATGTTCTTTATTAATATTTTTCAGCCAGTCGATCATACTTTATGAAAATTGCGTAAGTTGAAATTTACTTTTTATTAATTCCTCTAATTCTTTCATTGGATTCAGTGCATTTTTTAATTTTTCTTTATCAATTTTTGATAATTCATTCAAATTTATAAATTGACCAGAATCATCATTTTTCAAACCTTCTAAAGTTCTAAATTTTGACAAAATCAAAAAAGCTTCGGCGCAATTAAGATAAATCTCTGAATTTTTTACATCAGTTATTGCTAATTGTTTGAATCTAAGGTAGGTATTGTTAATTCCTCGTATATTATAATTTAGAGTAAATAAACGAGCGCCATCTATTAATGGCATTAAAGCACGCGTTTTTATATCAAATTTATTTTTGTTTGGTCCTTCTTCTTCTACATTGAAATTTTTGAAAAAAGTTAAAGGAGCATTTTTTCTTAGGGCATCATTTCCTAAAAAATCAAAGAACAAAGTGTTGTTTTGAGCATTTTTGAAAACGGTATTAGTTATCGCTTCTTCAATTTTTTGTTCTCCAAAGGCAATTTCATAATCAAAGAAAATACTACTTAAATCATTGCTGTTTTCACCTGGAGTATTCATCCAGCTGTTGTATTGCTTAGTCCAGTCTGTCAATGATTTACACCAAAGCATATTACTTCCCATATGTCCATTTGGACATAGCTCGTAACCTATTTTCTCTAACGTTACAGTAGTCTTTTTTCCTAATTTTAGAAAATAGTCTTTTACGTCTCTATATTTATCCGGTATTACATCCTCAAAAATTAAAATACTGTCTTGATCTGTGAGCAACAACTGTTCTTTTCGTCCTTGACTACCAATGCTTAACCATGCAAAACGGGCAGGAGGGGAACCTAATTCTAAAATTGATAATTCGACTGCACGTTTAATAAGAGCCATATTAATTTCGCTGGCAATATTATTTATATGAGAAAGAGGAATATTTTTAGAAATCGAATTTTGAATAAGATCAGCCAATCGTTCCCGTATTTGTTTTAAATCTTTTGGAGACTGGGAACGTTTGATTTCTTTTATTAAAACACCCGGATTACTGGCCTGTGCAATAATTAAATCTCTTTCTGAAATTATTCCTTTTACAGCAGATTTATTTGTACCATCCTGAGTAACACATAAATGAGTCATATTGTGTTTTAGCATAAGCAATTGAGCTTCTGCTAAAGAAACGTTCTCTTGAACTGTTATCACTGGAGACGACATTATTTTGTCTATGGATGCCGTTAGGGGAAATCTACCAGTTGCAATTTTTGAACGCATATCAGTATCGGTAACAATGCCTATTGGCATATTGTTATCACATACAATTACATTATTCATTAATGTCTCGGTCATGAGTTGAGCAACTTCTATAACTGTACTGGTTATTATTGTTTTTAAAGGAGAATTATTATAATTTAGTGATTGAAAATACTGCATTTCAGACTGTTGATCTGAATAGTATACATTATCTGAAATCAGTTTTCCTCTTGAGTTTTCTTTGTCTTTTGGATTAGGTGTATTTGTTGCGAAACTTTGCAGTAAAAAATTTAAAACTTCTGAATTATTAGCAACAAATGGACGAAAAGTGGCGATAGGAATAGCATAAACAATACTTTCTTCTCTAGCTTTAGCAGTCATCATATAATTATTTTTGGCAAAAAACGGACGTAAACCAAAAATATCTCCCACATGACATTTGTTTAATAATGTCTCCTCCGCATCAGCTATAACAGATAAATTGATTACACCAGAAGCCACAACGTAAAAACTGTCATGTAAAACATCATTAATTTGAAATAATATTTTGTGTTTTTCTAAATTTACAACGCGAATACTTGTAGCTATTTCAGATAATTCTTGAAAAGTCAAATGATTAAACGGTGGGTATTCCTTTAAGAAATCAGCAATGTGTTCAGCAATTGAATTCATAGTTCGACAAATAAATAAAGTATTGATTGTAAAAATAACAAATTAAATAATTACTATAAGGTCAATTTTATAGTAAAAATAATAATTTATACAATCCTTATTTTTTTCTTAAAATTAGTAAGAATTTATTATTAATTTAATAAAGTTATTTAAGTTTGCATTTATAACTAAAACATTTTAAATCATGGGATTACTTAGAAAAATATCATTTTTAGCATTGGCTTTGTTGTTTGTGAATTTCTTAAATGCTCAAGAGAAAGCTAGTCCTGCAGCCGTTGTTACAGGAAAAATTAATGGATCTACAATTAGCATAAATTACAGTAGTCCATCTGTTAAGGGAAGACAAATCTGGGGTGCTTTAGTCCCATATAATGAAGTTTGGCGCGCTGGTGCGAATGAAGCGACCACATTTGAAACAGATAACGAGCTAATAATTGAAGGATCAAAATTACCTGCAGGAAAATATTCTTTTTTTGTTATTCCAAACGAAAAGGAATGTGTTATCATTTTTAATAAAGAACCTAAACAATGGGGCGCTTATAAATATAATCCTAAACAAGATCAGTTGAGAGTTACAGTAAAACAAAAAGGTACTGCTACTATGACTGAAAAATTAGTTTACATAATAAATAATGATAACATTGTTTTAAGTTGGGAAAAATGGAACATCCCATTTTCAGTTAAATAATTTATGGTAAAGTATTATAATTTTGAAAGCATTACTGGGAAGTAGTGCTTTTTTATTTTAGTTAGCTTTAATGATTTAAATAATCTGTATTATTCTATTTTACATAATATAAATTATAGTTCAATAAACTACATTGAAATATAGGACTGTTTATCTTTATTCAAAGAAACAAACATTTTCATAACTCCAATTTTAAAAAAATTTGTTTTAATTATTGGTCTATTTGCTCCAATTGTAGTTTTAGGAAAAAATAATGATTCATAAAAAAGCCTTATATGTCAATCCTTTTGTTCGTTACAAATTATAAAACGCGCTCTATGTTATACCTTTTTTTATAAATTGCATTTATAATTAAATGCTGTTCTTTAAAAAACATTATGATGGTCTGCTTTTAATATCTTCAATCATGTTATTGCTAAATAAAATAGCAATTATGTAAAATTAGCATCTTGTTTTAAAGCAACAAACCCCGGACAAGTCCGGGGTCTATCTACAAATTATAATCTAAATATTGATTAAAAGAAACCAACTGGTTCTTTATCGTAAGAAATCAACATGTTTTTTACCTGACGGTAATGGTCTAATGCTAATTTATGATTTTCACGACCAAAACCTGATTTTTTTACTCCACCAAATGGTGCGTGAGCAGGATAAGTATTGTATTGGTTTACCCAAACTCTACCCGCTTGAATTGCTTTTGGTACTTGAAATAATTCATGAGCATCTCTACTCCAAACTCCGGCACCTAATCCATAAATGGTATCATTTGCAATTTCGATAGCTTCTTCAGTAGAACTAAAAGTAGTCAAAGCTACCACTGGTCCGAAGATTTCTTCTTGAAAAACACGCATTTTGTTGTTTCCTTTCAAGATCGTTGGTTGAATGTAATATCCATTAGCAATATCGCCTTCATGATTTCCAGCGGCACCACCTGATAACACTTCTGCTCCTTCTTCTTTCCCTATATTGATGTATCCAAGTATTTTATCCATTTGACCTTTAGAAACTTGAGAGCCAATCATCGTTTCAGGATCCAATGGATTTCCTACTTTGATTTTTTTGATTCGTTCCAACATTCTTTCGATAAATTTATCAGCAATACTTTCATGCACTAAAATTCGTGATGGAGTAGTACAAATTTCACCTTGATTCAAGGCAAACATAAGGGCACCTTCGATTGCTTTACTGAAGAAAGCATCATCATGATCCGCCACTGATGGGAAGAAAATATTTGGAGATTTACCACCTAATTCCATTGTTACGGGAATTATATTTTCGGCAGCATTGTGGTATACTTTACGTCCGGTTTCCGTAGATCCTGTGAAGGATAGTTTAGCAATACGATCTGAAGTTGCTAATGCGGTTCCTGCTTCATTACCAAATCCGGTAACAATGTTTAATACACCTTTTGGCAAAATATCACCAATCAGTTCCATTAAACACATAACACTCGTTGGTGTTTGTTCTGCTGGTTTAACCACCACTGTATTTCCTGCTGCTAAAGCAGGAGCAATTTTCCATGCTAACATTAATAATGGAAAATTCCAAGGAATTATTTCACCTACAACGCCTACTGGTTCATGTAAAACAATACTTACTGTGTTTTTATCATGTTCAGAAATACTACCTTCATCAGCACGAATTACACCTGCAAAATAGCGGAAATGATCAACACAATAAGGAATATCAGCTGCGCGAGCTTCACGAATTGGTTTTCCATTATCAATGGTTTCTAATGTTGCCAAATATTCTAAATTGTCTTCCATTACTTGTGCAATTTTCAACAACATATTACTTCTTTGTGTTGCAGAAGTTTTACTCCAAGAAGGAAAAGCTTCGTGTGCAGCATCTAACGCAAGATTAATATCTTCTTGAGTAGAACGTGCTGCTTGAGTAAATACTTTTCCATCAACTGGCGACACATTGTCAAAATATTGACCTTTAACAGGTGCTACAAATTTACCTCCAATAAAATTACCATATTTTTCTTTAAAAACTGGTTTTGTTACATTAGCCATAATTATTTTTTTAAATTAAACAATTATAATTTAATACCTAAACCAGGTATCAAATTACATTGCAAATTTAAGGAGAGAGTAGCTGCATGGAGTTACCGATACAGTTCAAATACTTATTAAAAAGGTTCAAATATATTTTATGATACTACTAAAATCATTTGTTTTAATATTTAAAATATTAAATTACAATTAGTTAGCATAAAAAAAATCTATTATTTAATTTCCTTTGGACTTATTCCAAATTTATTTTTAAAAGCAACACTGAAATTGGAAAGATTGTTGTACCCACAATCTAAATAAATATCTGATGGTTTTAAAGTTCCTTCCTGCAACGTCTTTTTTGCGCTTTGTAACCGCTTATCCTGCAACCATTTCCCGGGAGACATACTGTACTCATTTATAAAATGGCGTTTAAAAGTAGAAAGACTCATATTACATAAAAAGGCAATTTCCTCAATCTTTAAATTTGAATTGATATTGCTCTCTACTATATTTTTAAATGAAAAAGATTCTTTTGAAATTAAGGAATACAGATACAATTCAAATTTAGATCCGTATTTATTAATAAGATAAAGCATTATTTCTTCAAATTTTACAGCAAGTAAATTTTCCATATAAATAGAATCTGAACCACTTATTGCAGATAAAGAATTTAAATAAGACGAAATATAAGTATCATTTTCAATAACAAAATAGGGAATTTCTTCTTTATTAGAAGCAATATTACTGGTGTGTTTAATTAAAAAATCGATTAATTTATTTTCAGAAAAAAACAAGAGCTTACAGTAGTATATATCTTCGTTATCCAATAATTCTGTCCAAAGACTGTTTCCCTTTTTAAGTAACAACGATTGTTCTTTATTTACGGCTATTGATGTGTCGGCAAAATGGACTTGTTTTTTACCAACTTGTAGAAAACTAAACATATTCATACTTAAATTGACCTTGCTTTTAACAACATTATTAGTCATCTTAAAGTCATAAACAAATAAATCTTTTTTTGATTTATTTGTTTTCAAATATATTTCAGGTATGTTTTCTATGGCCATTTTAAAATTTTAAAAGCCATAAATGTAGCTTATATTTATGTTTACAATTACAATTATACCTCTTATTTATTTTATTTCGCTTAAAATCAATTTATCACAATTCTTAATATTACTCATGAATGTTCTTTAATTCAATTCATTATTATTTACTGTCCATAAATAGTTTGTTAAGCTTGTACGGAACAATTACTATGTTGTTTCTATTCCTGGCCTGTTTGGGAATATCTAACCCTATTACGGCAGGACTTACCCTTGCTCCTTTTTCAAGAAATACAGGAAGTGCCTCTGCTTTGATGGGCGCTATTCAGTTAGGGCTGGGAGCTTTGGCATCTTTTGCAGTTGGTATTTTTTGTGAAAGATTCTATGTTGCCTAATGTTGTGATTATGACCTTTACAACACTTTTGGCATTATTGATTTTAATTCTTGGAAAACGAAACATAAAAAAAACTATTACAACTTCTCATGATGAGGGAATTGCAATAGTTCATTAATTATAGCGTTTATTTATTGTTATTTTGTTTCTGTTTTTACTTTTTTATCTGGTCTGATAATCATCCGTAAAGATTGATCTTTTGCTAAATAAGCAATCATCCAGTTGAAGAATGTTTTTATCCTGTTGCGATAAGTTATCAATGAAACAAGGTGAATAAATAACCAAATTATCCAAGCAAAAAATCCTTTGAAATGCATTTTTGGTTTTGGTAAATCAACAACAGCCTTATTTTTTCCAATAATGGCCATAGATCCTTTGTCATTGTAGTTAAAAGGTTTTAATGGCTTGTTTTGGTTCATTAATTTAAAGTTATTAGCTAAATTTAGACCTTGTTGAATCGCAACTTGTGCAACTTGTGGATGACCATTTGGGAAATCTGCATCTGTAAGTTGAATACAAGTATCGCCTATCGCAAAAATATTTTCAGTGTCGTTAACTTTATTAAAAGCATCAGTAGCCATTCTTTTTCCGCGACCATAACTTTCAGAAGGAATTCCTTCGAAAACTTTTGCAGAAACTCCCGCAGCCCAAATTAAATTTTTTGTTTGAATTGTTTCTCCATTTCCAAAATATACAGTATCATCAATGTAATCAACAACTGTCGTATTTAATTTTACTACAACACCTAATTTCGTCAGCGCTTCTAGTGTATCCTCCTGTGAAGCTTTACTCATCGGGGACAATACAGCATTGGCTCCATCAACAAGATAAATATTACTTGCAGTAGTACTTAATTCCTGATATTCTTTTAGTAGAATATTTTTTCTCATCTCTGCAAGCATACCCGAAACTTCAACACCTGTTGGACCACCACCGGCAACAACAATAGTTAATAATTTTCTGCGTTCGCGAATGTCTTTGCAAATCGCTGCTTTTTCTAAGTTTTTAAGCAATGTATTGCGCATTACTATTGCGTCATTCAACGTTTTCATTGGAATGGCATTTTTCTTTACGTTTTCCATTCCAAAGTAACTCGTTTCGGCTCCAGTGGCAAAAACTAAGTAATCATATTTTAATTCACCATTACTGAGAATGATTTTATTTTCGGAAGGATTTACTTTTAGTAAGTTGCCCAGGCGGAATTGTAGATTTTTTTTACCGGCAAAAAACTTTCTAAAAGGATAGCTGATGCTTGAAGGTTCTAAAAAAGCAGTAGCTACTTGATATATAAGAGGCGCAAAGAAATTATAATTGTTTTTATCAACTAGTGTAACATGAATCCCTTTTTGATTTAAAAGTTCTTTAGCAAGATTCAATCCCGCAAATCCACCGCCAATTATTATAATCTCCATATCGTGCTATTTATAATACAAAAAAACATCAGTAAATATACTGTATTTATGAATGCAATAAAATATAACAAGTATTAAAAAACTTATAAAATTTAGTTCATTTTTTGTCTTTTAACTGGTTTTTCTAATGGCTCATTTTTGTTTTGCAACAAATAATTAGCCAATAATTTTTCTATTAATTCATCTTTAGTCAAATGATGAAAAACGGTTTTAATTTTATTTTTAAGTTCCGAATCAACATCGTGATTGGGTTTCGTTTTAAAGATTTGCTTTGCCCATAAAAGGGTGTTGTTTTCTTCGATACTCGCGACAGTTGGCTTTTTGAATTGAGTGAATTTGATTCCTAACTCTTTTTCGAAATCGGCAATTTCAAAAACTTCTTCTTCTTGTAAAACAGTCAAGGAAAGCCCCTTTGCTCCTGCTCTGGCAGTTCTTCCGCTACGGTGAACGTAAGTTTCATAAACGTCCGGTAAATGGTAATTCACGACATAAGAGATTTCCTTTACGTCAATTCCTCTCGCGGCAAGGTCCGTTGCTACTAAAATATTGATATGTCCTTCACGGAATTGCTCCATGATTCTATCCCGAATTCCTTGCGATAAACTGCCGTGCAATGCTCCAGATGAAAAGCGGTTGATTGCCAGATTTTTAGCTAATTTATTGACCGCTGCTTTAGTTTTACAAAAAATAATACCGCGTTCGCCTTCTTTTGAATTTAGAAAATGCATCAAAACATCGAGTTTCTCAATAGGATTAACTACAATGTATTCGTGATCAATTCCTTGATTTCCTACCGTTTCCATGTTGGCACTAACCTGTACCACGTTGTTATTCAGGTAATTTTGAATAAGTTGCTTAATGGTTCCAGGCATAGTAGCTGAAAACAAAAAGGTTTTGTGAGATGAAGGTAATTCGGCAATTATTTCGTCTAAACCTTCTTTCAAAATGGTAACCATTTCATCGGCTTCATCAAGCACGAGGAATTTGGTTTCTTTTAAGTTTATCGCTTTACGCTGAATCAAATCTATTAAACGTCCAGGAGTTGCTACTACAATGTGAGTAGGCAATAGCAGTCTTTCTATTTGTGGTTTTATTGGGATTCCGCCGCAAGTTGCCGCAATTGAAACTTCAGGCAGGTATTTTGCGAAAGATTCCAAATTTCTGAAAATCTGTTGTCCTAATTCTCGTGTCGGTACTAAAATTACTGCTTGAATAACAGGTGAATCAGTATCGATTAATTGCAATAATGGTAATCCAAATGCCGCTGTTTTTCCAGTTCCAGTTTTGGCAAGACCTACAAAATCAGTTGTGTTTGATAATAGTAATGGAATTGTTTTTTGCTGAATTTCTGTTGGTATAACAATATTCAAATCAGAAAGTGCATTCAATATGGGATTAGAAATTCCTAAATCAGAGAATTGTTTTGACATTTTTTTGGATTTTATAATTTTATAAAAATAGTTGTTTTGTAAACGTGATTTTTAGCCCCGATGGAAACGGCATCCTGTTGTGGCGGTGTTCGCCATAACAGATATAGTGTACAGTGGGATTAGCTCCTAAATAAGAAAATATTAATCTTCATCAGGTTCATTCATTATCTTTTCACGATATTTTTTCCCTGTCAGCAATATCAGTTTTAATTTGTAATCGTCAACAAGCCACTCGCGGTAATTTTTACTGCACTGACTTAAACATTTTGAATAGCGCTTGATACGACAATCGATATCATCATCTAACATTTTGCCCAATGCTTTGGCTTCTTGTAAGGTTTCAGAATTATCAACACACATGGCAGCGTGCTGTTCCAATGATTTTTCCAGCACTTCTTTTGAGCGTAAATTTAATGCAATGATTAACTTATGTTCCTCATCCACATCAAAAGTTACTACTTCTGTTTTACTAAATTTAGCTCGTAATTCCGGAGGCATTGAATATTTGAAATACAATTCTATTTCCGTATCATCACGTAAATTTTCTAGATAAAACTCCGGTGATTTAAAAATATGTTGCCAGTTTACTGGTTCACTCCACAACCCAAATCGGGCTGCATTATTTCCTAAATCGATAACATTAAATATATCTTTATTAGGCAGTTTTCTAGAACCGCGACCAATCATTTGATAGTAAAGTGTTAAAGATTTTGTCGCTCGGTTCAAAATAATAGTTTCTACTGTAGGTTCATCAAAACCGGTGGTAAGAATTCCAACCGATGTTAAAATAGCGTCCGGAGTATTCTTAAACCAGTGTAAAATATCTTTTCGTTCCTCGTTATTGCTGGTGTTGTCAAGATGGCGAATTTCATAACCTGCTTCTCTGAAAGTTTCATAAACATACAAAGAGGTATTGATACCATTATTGAAAATTAAAGTTTTCTTTCCTAAAGATTTCTCCGTATAGGCATGCAATAATTTTTCCTGCATGGCCATGTTGGTATATAAATCATCCGATGATTTTACGGTGTAATCTCCATTTATACCTACTTTCAACGAGGTCAATCCTACGTCATAACTATAGGTAATTGCTTTTGCCAAAAAGCCTTGATCAATCAATGAACTAATGGTATCTCCTACAATTAATTCATCATAACTTTCATGCATTGGCAATTTAATATTCGAACTCAAAGGCGTTGCTGTAACCCCTAATATGAAAGCATTTTTAAAAGAACTTAATAATTTTCTGAAGGAGTTGTAATGCGCTTCATCAATAATTACTAAACCAATATTGTCCAAATGTAGTTTTTCATCATTAATTCGGTTTTTTAAAGTCTCTACCATCGCCACAAAACAAGAATAATCGTTTTGGTCTGGAAGTTCTTTTACTTTGCTGTTGATGATTTTGTTTTTCACATCAAAACCCTTCAACATTTTTGAAGTTTGTTTGCAAAGCTCTATTCTGTGTGTTAAAACAACTACTTTTTTGTCATGTTTTGACAAATAGCGGCGCACGATTTCAGAAAAAACTACTGTCTTCCCTCCACCAGTGGGCAGTTGGTACAACAAATGATGTTGACGAGGTCCATTGTCGATACGTTCAAAGATAGCATCTATGTCCCCTTTTTGGTAGGCATAAAGTTCTTTTTTGTCTTCGATTTCGATTTCTAAAGTGTTTTGGGACATTGCTTATTGTTGGATTTTTGCAAAAATACGCCTAAAAAACAGTTTTATTGTCAATTTTAATTAAAAAAAAAGAGGAGTCATTAAATAAAATAGAATTATGCAACAACTTAGTATTCCAATCGTTCTATTATCGCATTGAACTCGGGTTCATTGTGCCATTTTTGTTTAATGGATTGATTATGAATGGATATTATTCTTGTCTTAAAATCGTTTATAATTCCGTTAGCAATCAAAAATATTACAGCTTGTTCAAAGGAATTGAACATACTTTTGAAAAATAATTCTTGCTTTATAAGATGTTCGGAGGAGAAAGTTTGTGCAATTTCAATATTGTAGAGCATTACATCAGCAATTATAAAAGGATCTACCCCCAAAAGAATAAAATGCTTGATGTATTTTTGAGCAACGGATCGTCTCATTTTTGGTTTGCTTCGTCTTCCTGTTTTTTTTACCGGATAATATTCATTTGAGATTTTTAGTTTGCATTCCTGTAAAAGGGTTTCTTCCTTTGGATTGAAAACAAAATTATAATACACTTTGACGGGGCTAAATTTCTCGTACAATTCGATAATTTGTTCTTCAAGTTGTTCTTTATTCAATTCTGTTAAATATTTTTTTAAATCGCGCTTGCTCATTATCAAAGTTTAAGAATACAAAAGTAAATTACTTTAGGATTCAATAGATTAAAAATCAATGATAATACTTATTTTTGTACATTATCAATCAAAAATATAGTAAATGCTCAAGATTTTCAAGGTTACAGCAATTCTGGAAGGAATATCTTATCTAGTTTTATTTTCGAATATGCTTTTTATCAAGCCTACAAATTTAGCACTTTACAAAACATTGCTATATCCTATAGGAATGAGTCATGGAATACTATTTATAGGATATATTATATTGGCTTTTTTATTGAAAAAATCTCAAAAATGGGATTTTAAAAACTTTATCATTATTCTAATTGCCTCTTTAATTCCTTTAGGCACTTTTTATGTAGATAAAAAATACCTAAAAAATGTATAAATTCATAGAGAAATTATTCACTTTTTTATATCCAATATATAGAAAATGGGGATTAGGAAGCAATTTAGCCTCTTACCTGAGTTTACTTTTAAATATTGCCATTCTCTGCCTTTTGGCTTACGCGATTTATTACGTATTCCGACTCGTTTTAGTCACCGTAATGATGGTTATAGCTCAGAAAACCAAAACTAAATTTGATGATTTATTAGTAACCAATAAAACGGCAAAATACATAGCCCATTTAATCCCGTTATTGTTTATTTATAAATCAGTTCCAATAATTTTAGAGCGATATGAATATTGGGAAGGTGTTTTTGGGAAATTGGTAGGGATTTATATTGTCATCTTGGTTTTATGGATTATTCGAACCATCTTTAATGCTTTAAGAGATTATTTAAAACTAAAGCCCAGATACAGTGACAAACCCATTGACAGCTTTATTCAGGTAGTTATGATTGCTCTTTGGATGGTCGGAATTACAGTAATTATCTCCAAATTATTTGATATTGACCAAAAAGAGCTTTTAACCATTTTAGGAGCCGTATCTGCGGTGATAATTTTGATTTTCAGAGATACAATTTTAGGTTTTGTATCCAGCGTTCAAGTCTCTATAAACGACATGGTTCGCATTGGCGATTGGATTACAATGGATAAATTTGGTGCAGACGGAGATGTGATTGAAATTAATCTGGCGACTGTAAAAGTTCGAAATTTTGACAATACCACCACTACGATTCCAACTTATAGTTTGAGTTCTGACTCTTTTCAAAACTGGCGAGGAATGCTTAATTCTGATGGACGACGGATAAAAAGACATATCCTTATTAAAACAAGCAGCATTCGATTTTTGGAAGAAGATGAATTAAACAAGCTAAAAAAAATTCAGCTGATCTCAGATTATATTGATTCTAGAAAATTAGAAATTGACAATTTTAATTCCGGTCATAAAATTGATAAGTCAATTGCTATTAATGGTCGTAATCTTACTAATCTCGGTTTATTTAGAAAATATATTACGGAATATCTTCATCACTATCCCGGATTAAATAAAGATATGTTGATGCTTTGTCGTCAATTGCAATCTACTTCACATGGAGTTCCACTTGAGGTTTATGCATTTTCACATGACAAACGATTTGAGAATTATGAGTATATCATGTCAGATATATTTGATCATATAATTGCATCAGTTCCTTATTTTGATTTGGAAATTTTTGAATTACCTTCTCAGGATAAATTTATAGCGGAATAATTTTTTAAGCTTTTGTAGAATATTTCAAGTCTCAATTCTAAATTTAAGCGAAGTATTTTTAAATTTTAAACCATCAATACCAATTTCTATAACAGCACCCTGTTTTGCTAAGCTTCTCAAGTTGATTTCCGAAATGTGTTTGGTTACAATTCTGGTGTTTTCTAGTTGGATAATGGTGTTTAATGCGCATTCCTCATCAATTCAAGCCACTAATTTTCCTCCAAATAAAGGTCCTTTAGCGTCTAGATCTTTATGCTTCGCCCATTTTCTATTGTGAAATTGCATAATTTTTCTTTATATCCGCAAAAATAAACTTTTCTTATGGCGATTTTCTTTATTTTTAAAGAAAAAAAATCATGAGCGAACGCGATACTTTTTTAAAAGAATTTAGAGGACAGACATTAGGATCCGTAACCAATCAATCTTCAACTGACGAATTATTTCAAAATGAAGTGCTTAGACCTATTTTAAAGTTGCAAAACGATTTGTTTACAGCTTCCTTCATTAATTATATTGAAAAGAATAAAACTGATTTTTATTCCCAAACGACTGAAAAGAAAATGTCGACAATAGAAAATGCAATCCAAAAAGACATCAAATTCAGAAATTCCTTAAAAGGAATGATTATCGGATTATTCACTACCGATGAGTACGCAGAATATAAAAAAAATTCTTCCAGTCTCAACAAAAGAATGATGAGTATGCTTATCGAAAGATTAAAAAGTCAAGTGAAAATAATGGAGACAAATGTTAATTCATAAACTTTAATTGTAATGATTGTTAAAAGCTTCATTTGGCTATTTTATTAGATGAAGAACAGATTAGGAACTAAATTTTAGTTTTTTACCCTCTTCTAAACATTGTATTTAAAAAATCAATGTATATGGTCCCATTTTTTTTTGCGTAAAGTTTAAAAAAGGAGTCCTAATTTATATAAGAATTATAATTTCATTACCATTTAGTACTATTTTTTGCTTTATCTAATAATTATAAGTTAAGCTTAATCTTTTATGATTTTTACTCGATTTTTATTATTATAATTATTAAAATTAAAATTATGAAGGAAGAATATTTCAAATGGTATTCCCCACATCTAAGTAGAGATATCGAAATGTTGGTTTTTGGACATGCGGGATATCCCATAATTCTATTTCCCACATCTATGGGGAGTTTTCATGAAAATAAGGATATGGGGTTGATTGATTCCGCAAAATGGTTCATTGAGCAAGGTTTAATCCAAATATTTTGTCCCGATAGTATTGACAAAGACAGTTTTTACAATAAAAATATTCATCCTAAACATCGCATAGAAAATCATGTTAAATATGATAAAATGATTTGTCATGAAATTGTTGAAAAAGTAAAAAATAACACTGCTTCAGGCAAAGTAGCTATGGCTGGTTGCAGTTTTGGTGGATATCATGCGGCAAATTTTGCTTTTCGTCATCCTGGATATGTGAGCCATCTGTTTTCTATGAGCGGTGCTTTTAATATTAAGAGCTTTATGGATGGTTTTCATAATGATGATGTGTTTTATAACAGTCCCGAAGATTATTTATTTGGATTAAACGATAAGGAATTATGGAATATGGATATCGTTTTGGGAACTTCTAATTGGGATATTTGTTTTGATGCTAATCTAAAATTAAGCAAGGTTTTAAGTGAAAGAAACATTCACCACTGGCTCGATATTCGTCAAGATAAAAATCATGATTGGCCAATCTGGAAAGAAATGTTTCCTCATTATATATCAAGAATTAAATTTTTTTAAAATTATAAAGTTGCGAGAATCAAGTATTATGTAATTAAAAAATTAGGGGATGAAAAAAATTGGAATTTTATTTGGAATGGAAGATACCTTCCCACAAGCATTTATTGACAGAGTAAACTCGAAAAATGAAAAAGGAATTATTGCCGAAGCGGTTGCTATTGATAAAGTAGTTCAAAATATAGATGGCGAATATGCTGTGATTATTGATAGAATTTCACAAGATGTTCCTTTTTATCGCGCCTATTTAAAAAACGCTGCTTTAACAGGAACAAACGTTATTAATAATCCTTTCTGGTGGAGTGCAGATGATAAATTTTTTAATAATTCATTAGCTGATACGCTTGGAGTTCCATTGCCTAATACCGTAATTCTCCCTTCAGCGGAACATCCTACTGATACGACTGGAAAATCTTTCCGAAACTTGAAATATCCTATGGATTGGCAGGGGATTTTCGATTACATAGGCTTTCCTGCTTATATGAAACCTTATGCCGGAGGCGGTTGGAAAAATGTATATCGTTTAGAAAGTAAAGAAGAATTTTGGGAAAAGCATCAGGAAACTGGACAATTAGTGATGATGTTACAAGAAGAAATCGTTTTTACAGAATATTTCAGAGTATATTGTTTGGGTTGTAAAGCCGTGCGAATAATGCAATATGAACCAAGAAATCCTCATCATTTACGCTATGTAATCGATGGACCACCAACAGATAAAAAATTATTAGCAACTATAAAAGACTATACTTTACGACTTTGCAAAGGATTGGGATATGATTTTAATACGGTTGAATTTGCCGTCCGTGATGGAATTCCCTATGCAATAGATTTTGGAAATCCTGCTCCTGATGCCGAATTGACATCAGTTGGTGCCGAGAACTTTGAATGGGTAGTTGAAGAATCTGCAAAAATGGCAATTGCTGCCGCAAAAAAGCAAAAACCGGGTAAAATGAATCTCGTTTGGGGAACTTTTATTAAAGATGCTGTTGCTGGGAAATGAAATTTTATAAAGTACGAAATGCCCTAGCCCCGATTAAAGTGGAAATCCTTTGTGGGCCTGATTTTTAAGGCCTACAAAGATTGTAACGGAAAGCGGGACACGAGCGCAGCGAACTGACGAAGTAATTAGCTCCTAAAAAAATAAAATAATGAAAAAATTACCAGTTTTTACACTAGGTGTTGAAGAAGAATATCAAATTATAGACCCTGATACAAGAGACTTGCGCTCGCATTTATCTAAAATTGTGGATGGTGCCAAAATAATATTAAACGAGCAGGTGAAGGCAGAAATGCATCAATCTGTTGTAGAAGTTGGAACCAATATTTGTAAAAGTGTTGCTGAAGCTAAATGTGAAATTAAATTTTTACGTTCCAAAATCGTTGAATTAGCCGATAAACAGGATCTAATCGTTGGCGGTGCCGGAACACATCCATTTTCTAAATGGCAAGACCAACCCATTACTGATGATCCCAGATATCATGATATTGTGAATGAATTGCAAGATGCAGCGCGCTCTAATTTAATTTTTGGGATGCATTGTCATGTGGGTATTGAAAATCGGGAAATTGGATTGCAATTGATGAATCAGGCGACCTACTTTTTGCCTCATATTTTTGCTCTTTCGACGAATTCTCCATTTTGGGAAGGTCGAAAAACGGGATACAAATCATTTAGAACCAAAGTTTTTGATAAATTTCCACGAACCGGATTGCCGGAATATTTTGATTCGGTTGCTGCATACCAAAATTATTTAGACACCTTAGTTAAAACCAATTGTATTGACAATCCTAAAAAAATATGGTGGGATTTACGTTTGCATCCGTTTTACAATACCATCGAATTCAGGATTTGTGATATGTGCTTAACAGTGGATGAAACAATTTGTATCGTCGCAATTATTCAGGCAATTGTGGCCAAGTTGTATAAACTTAATATGAATAACACTAGTTTTAATATCTACAGATTAGCCTTGATTAAAGAAAATAAATTTCGTGCAGCCCGATACGGAATTGATAACAATATGATTGATTTTGGATTACAAAAAGAGGTAGAAACTAAGATGTTGATTTTGGAATTGCTTGACTTTATTGATGATGTTGTAGATGAATTAGGAAGTCGCGAAGATATTAATTATGTCCATGAAATTTTAAAAACCGGAACTGGAGCCGATAAACAGTTGGCAGTTTTTGAAGAAACTGGCAATCTTTCTAAGGTGGTTGATTTTATTACCGGGGAATTTATCAAAGGGTTGTAAAATAAAAATTACCTTTGCCGATTGATTTTTTAATGTAGAAGTATGTCCAATAAAATTGTAAAAATAGCACTATTAGATATGTACAATGGAGTTCCAAATCAGGGAATGCGTTGTATTATTGATATTATCAGCAGATTTAATTCTGTTGTGAGTTTCGAAATATTTGATGTCAGAGTTAAATGTGAATTACCCGAAATTAAAAAATTCGACATTTATATTTCAACCGGAGGCCCAGGAAATCCATTGCTAGGTGATGGAGAATGGGATAAAAAATATTATGAATTTATTGATTCTTTGACTAAGTGGAATACAGAAAATAGTGTAAAAAAACATGTTTTGTTTATTTGTCATTCTTTTCAAATGGCATGTCTACATTTTGGTTTGGCTACTGTCACAAAAAGAAACGACACTTCTTTTGGGGTAATGACCATACACAAAACCAAAGAAGGATTAACTGACCCCTTATTTGAAGGATTAGCAGATCCTTTTTATGGAATCGATTCCAGAGATTATCAAGTTGTACAACCTAAGTTGAGTGTTTTTGCTAAAAAAGGAGCCAAAATTATTTCTTTAGAAAAAATAAGAGATAATATACAATATGAACGCGCGATTATGGCAGTTCGATTCACGGACTATTTTGTAGGTACGCAATTTCACCCGGAAGCTGATCCGATAAGCTTCGTTTCACACTTGAGAAATAAAGAAGCCAAAGAAAAGATCAAAAATATGAAAGGCAAAAAGAAGTTTAGAAATATGCTTGAAGATTTAATGGATGATGATAAAATATACAGAACCAACGAAACTTTAATTCCTAACTTTCTTAAGATCGCCATAAATGATTTGATGAAAACAAAGAAAATGTTATCTAATTAGTAAATTTAATAGTGTATGATTTCAAAATATCGGGAGTTATTTAATACTCAATTTACAGATGAAAAATATCAAGAATTTAAAGATGATATTGCTTCCGATTTTAATTACTTACCTACTTTTCGATTAGCCGAAACGCCTTTTTTTATATCAAATGAATTAAAAGAACAATTGGTTGAAGGATGCAATGAAGTTATAGCTTTAATTAAACAAGATAGCTTTAAAAATCTTACTGATAAAGCATTAGAGTTAAATCATAAAGTTCCAAACGAAGATGAACACACTTCCTTTTTAGCTATTGATTTTGGAATTTGTGAAGAAGATGGTGTAGTTATTCCTAAATTAATTGAAGTACAAGGCTTCCCATCTTTATATAATTATCAGTTTAATTTATATGAGAAATTTAAGAATCATTATCCTTTTCTTAGCGAATTAACACCTTTCATCAACGAAATTGAACCACAGGAATATCTCAATATGTTGGAAGAAGTTATTTGTAACAAGCATCCTAAAGAAAATGTTATTCTGCTTGAAATTGAACCGGAAAAGCAAAACACAAAAATTGACTTTTATTACTGCCGAAGAGATATTGGCATTCCAATAGTTTGCGTCACCGAAATCATAAAAAAAGAAAAAAAGCTATTCTATAAAAATGAAAATGGTGTTGAAATTCTGGTAAAACGAATTTATAATCGCGTTATTTTTGATGAATTAGATTTGAGAACTGATTTGAAACTAAACTTCCATTTTTCAGATGATTTAGATGTAGAATGGGCTGGGCATCCTAATTGGTTTTTCAGAATCAGTAAGTTTATTTTGCCTTTCTTAAAAGGAAAATATTTCATAGAAACCACTTTGTTAAGTGATTTAAAAGAAATTCCGGAAGATTTAGAAAATTATGTACTTAAACCTTTATTCTCATTTTCAGGAACAGGCGTGATTTTTCACGTAAAAAAAGAAGATATCGAAGCGGTGGTTGAAAAAGAGCTTTATATTCTTCAGAAAAAAGTAAAGTATATTCCGATTGTTCAATCTCTCGAAGGAAAAGTAAAAGCCGAAGTTCGCGTACTTTGTGTTTGGAAAAAAGAGAATACTACTCCTACTCTACTTTGTAATTTAGTGCGATTGAGTCGGGGGGAAATGATAGGTGTTAAATTTAATAAGGACAAAGATTGGGTTGGCGGCACATTGGGACTATTTGAAAGATAAAGTTGTTTTTTAATTATCAACGTTTTCATTTTGTACTAATTGATCGCATTGCTTTTATACTTTTGCCATTGTTTTTTTTAAGATTTTCATTTCTGATGAACTATTTTAACCACTACTTTAAATCGTCGGGTGTAATTATTCAAAACTTCAATTCAAATATTTTTTTATGGGTGTATCATTGGACAGTAAATGTATGTATTGAAGGTCTGTTTTTAATTCTAGTTTTTAATTCAATTTTGTATTTTATACTGCTCAAAATGATGAAAATTATTATTAAAAATTAATGACACCCAACGGATTATTACTTTACAAGATTCTTCTATTCTAATGTCTTTCATTAAATACTAGTCCTATTGTTTCTTTTTCAAGCAATGAGTTTGTGTTTTGTTGATTTTTTAAAATAATTAACAAGAAAATATATATATTATTTTAATTATGAAGTCTTTTTTAGTGATTTAAATAACTCTATTATTTTATTTTACTTGAATAAATAGCAATTTAAATTTGTATACAAACAAAAATCATAAAAATATATATAAAATTATCAAAAAATAATACTAATTTGATAATTATTGTATTCCGAAGTACAAAAAATTACGATTATAGTAGTAAATTTAGTAATATTGAAAGGTTGTAATAATTACATATTTTGTTTAAAATAATAGACATATCTAACAATTTGATACATGAATAGAAGAGAAGCACTTAAAAGCGTTGCATTTTTGATGGGAAGCGCAATCTCAGTAACCTCAATGGGCGTTTTATTTGAAAGTTTTACTTTACCTGAAACAGAAAAAAATCACGTATCATTTTCTGCTAACGATGAAGAAATTTTGGCGGAGTTTGCCGACATCATTATTCCAACTACAGCATCGTCACCAGGTGCAAAAGCTGCGGGAGTTGGAGCTTTTATTCCAATGATAGTTAGCGACTGTTATCCTGCAGAAATGCAAAAAATGTTTGCGGAAGGAATGAAAGATATGCAAGCAAAATGTTTTAAAAACTTCAACAAAGATTTTATGACTATGTCAATAGAAGAACGTCAGAAATTAATGGTGATTCTTAAAGAGGAAACCATTGCGGCGGATAAGGCACCTTCTTTCTTTTTGATTGCAAGAGATTTGACTATTCTAGGTTATTTTTCATCAGAAATTGGTTGTACACAAGCACGAGAATACCTTCCTGTTCCTGGTAGATATGATGGAAGTGCGGAATATACACCAGGACAAAAAGCTTGGGCAACAAACTAATTGCTTGTTGATAAAGGCTTCCTAAAAATATTTTAAAAAATCAAAAAAAAATTACACGTGAATATAAATACTGACTTAAAAAAACAAAACACATACGATGCTATTGTTGTAGGATCTGGTATTAGTGGCGGTTGGGCTGCAAAAGAGCTTACCGAAAAAGGATTAAGAGTTTTGATGTTAGAACGCGGAATGAACATTGAACATGTTAAGGATTATGAATCTGCAATGAAGGATCCATGGGAATTTCAGCATGCAGGTAAACTTTCCCAAGAGCAAAAAGCAACGCATCCGGTTCAAACAAGAGATTATCCATATAATGAAGCAACTGAAAAATGGTGGGTAAATGATATTGAATGTCCATACACTGAAGACAAGCGTTTTGACTGGTACAGAGGTTTTCACGTAGGTGGAAAATCATTAATGTGGGGACGTCAGAGTTACCGTTTTAGTGACCATAATTTTGAAGATAACGCTAGAGATGGTCATGGAAATGACTGGCCTATCCGTTATAAAGATATTTCTCCATGGTATGATTACGCGGAGAAATTTGCGGGGATAAGTGGTCAAAATGAAAATTGGCCATTATTACCAGATGGTCATTTTCTGCCGCCAATGGATATGAACTGTGTAGAAAAATCAGTAAAGGAAAGAATCGAGAAACACTACAATAAGTCAAGAATTATGACCATTGGGCGTACAGCAAATTTAACCGTACCTCACAATGGTCGTGGTAGTTGCCAATATAGAAATTTATGCAGTCGGGGTTGTCCTTTTGGAGCTTATTTCAGTACGCAATCATCTACACTTCCGGCGGCAATGGCAACTAAAAGATTAACCGTTAGACCGTACTCTATTGTGAATCATATTATCTACGATAAAGACACAAAAAAGGCAAAAGGCGTAATGGTAATTGATGCAGAAACAAACGAAACCATGGAGTTTTATGCTAAAATTGTTTTTGTAAATGGTTCAACTTTAGGATCAACTTTTATTTTGTTAAATTCAACTTCAGAGGCGCATCCTAATGGAATGGGGAATGCCAGCGGACAATTAGGACATAATTTAATGGACCATCATTTCCGTTGTGGTGCTGAAGGAACTGCCGAGGGGTTTGAAGATAAATATACTTATGGAAGAAGGGCCAACGGAATTTATATTCCAAGATACCAAAACGTAGGAAATGATAAAAGAGATTATTTAAGAGGCTTTGGATATCAAGGAGGAGCAAGTAGAGGATTATGGCATAAAGAAGTGGCTGAATTAGCCTTTGGTGGTGACTTCAAAGATAGCATGTCACTTCCTGCTGATTCTTGGAGTATGGGCTTAGGCGGTTTTGGTGAGATGCTACCGTATTACGAAAATAAAGTGTATATCGATCACAACAAAAAAGATAAATGGGGACAACCTGTTTTAGCCATAGATTGTGAATACAAGGAGAACGAAGCAAAAATGCGTGAAGACATGATGAATGATGCAGCCGAAATGCTTGAAGCATCCGGAATCAAAAATGTAAAAACCTACGATAATGATTGTTATCCAGGTATGGCTATACACGAAATGGGAACGGCCAGAATGGGTAATGATCCTAAAGATTCTGTATTAAATAAATGGAATCAACTGCACGAAGTAAGTAATGTATTTGTTACAGATGGTTCTTGCATGCCCTCTATCGCTTGCCAAAATCCTTCACTTACATTTATGGCCTTGACAGCTCGAGCCTGTGATTATGCTGTAAAAGAATTAAAAAAAGGCAATATTTAGGTCCATCATTATGAGAAAATTAAGAATGGGAATGGTTGGTGGTGGAAAGGATGCTTTTATCGGAGCGATTCATCGTATTGCCGCCAATATTGATGGATTAATTGAATTGCATTGTGGTGCTTTTAGTTCCAACCCAGAAACTTCAATAGCTTCAGGAAAAGAATTTTTTCTGCCAGAATCAAAATGTTACAGATCTTATCCTGAAATGTTTGCAACAGAAAATAGCATTCCAAAAGAGCAACGTATGGATTTCGTAACCATTGTTACGCCTAATTTTGCTCATTTTGCCCCGGCAATGATGGCTTTAGATTATGGTTTTCACGTTGTTATTGACAAGCCAATGACACTAAGTCTTGACGAAGCCAAACAATTACAACAAAAAGTGAAAGAAACAGGATTGATTTTGTGTCTCACACACACTTATTCCGCTTACCCGATGGTAAAACAAGCCCGAAAAATGGTTGCTGACAATCAGTTTGGAGCAATTAGAAAAGTAATGGTTGAATATCCGCAAGGCTGGTTGAGTACTTTATCAGAAAGCGAGGGAAATAAACAAGCAATTTGGCGAACTGATCCTTCAAAAAGCGGTATCAGCGGTTGTATGGGAGATATTGGAACCCACGCATCACAATTGGCAGAATATATCTCTGGATTAAAGATTACAAAGCTATGCGCTGATATCAATATCGTTGTTCAAGGAAGAAAACTTGATGATGACGGTAACGTATTACTAAAATTTGATAATGGAGCTAATGGTATTTTAGTAGCATCACAAATTGCTTCTGGAGAAGAAAATAGTTTAAAAATTAAAATTTATGGTGAAAAGGGAGGTTTAGAATGGCATCAAATGGAACCCAACACTTTATTGGTAAAATGGCCGGATGCTCCAACTCAAATCTATCGTACAGGAAATAACTATTTATCTGATAGTGCAATGTTTAATACCCGCACCCCGAGTGGTCATCCAGAAGGTTATCTGGAAGCTTTCGCTAATTTATATAAAAATTTTGCTTTGACTTTAATAGCCCAATCCGAAGGAAAAGAACCCACGGAAGAAATGATTGATTTTCCGACGGTTGCTGATGGAGTTCGAGGAATGGCTTTCATAGAAAATGTAATAGCATCAGGAAAATCAGAGCAAAAATGGTTCGATTTTAAGATTTAAAAAATAAGAAATGACAACAATACAAGGACCGGCAGTATTTTTAGCTCAGTTTATTGGTGATAAAGCTCCTTTTAATTCTTTAGACGGAATTTGTAGATGGGCTGCTGATTTAGGTTTTAAAGGCATTCAAATGCCAACATTAGATACTCGATTTATCGATTTACAAAAAACAGCAGAAAGCAAAACCTATGCTGATGAACTGAAAGGCAAAATCGCTTCTTACGGATTAGAAATCACCGAATTATCAACGCATTTACAAGGCCAGCTAGTGGCAGTTCATCCAGCTTACGACGATTTTTTTGATGCTTTCGCCCCAAAAAACGTTCATGGAAATTCGAAAGCAAGGCAAGAATGGGCAGTACAACAGTTGAAATATGCTGCAAAAGCATCCCAAAACTTAGGTTTAAATGCACATGCCACTTTTAGCGGTTCTTTACTATGGCAATATTTTCACCCCTGGCCTCAAAGACCACCTGGTTTAGTAGAAGATGGTTTTGCTGAATTAGCCAAACGATGGATGCCCATTCTAAATGAGTTTGATCAAAATGGTGTTGATCTATGTTACGAAATTCATCCTGGAGAAGATTTATTTGACGGAGAAACCTACGAAATGTTCTTAAAAGCTGTAAATAATCACTCCAGAGCTTGTATTTTATATGATCCTTCACATTTTGTATTGCAGCAGTTAGATTATATACAATATATCGATTTTTATCATGAACGCATAAAAGCCTTTCACGTAAAGGATGCCGAGTTTAATCCAACAGGAAAACAAGGAACTTTTGGGGGTTATCAAAGCTGGATAAATCGTGCGGGGCGATATCGTTCCCCTGGAGATGGCCAAATTGATTTTAAAACTATTTTTAGCAAATTAGCACAATATGATTATAAAGGCTGGGCCGTTATGGAATGGGAATGTTGTCTTAAAAATCAAGAAGATGGAGCCCGTGAAGGAGCTGAATTTATTAAAAACCACATTATTAAAGTCACAGACAAAGCATTCGATGATTTTGCAGCTATCGAAACGAATCGAGAATTTAACAGAAAAAACTTAGGATTATAAAACTTAATTACAATACAAATGAAATTAAAATATTTATTTTTTGGGGTAGCTTTGGTAAGCTTGACCTCATTTTCTAATGATAACTTAGATACAAAATATAGTATAGCGACTAAAAAATCGAATTCAGTTCTTCAATCATCAGCTGGTGAAAAATTAATTGCTAAATCTGATTGTGTAGGTTGTCATAAATTAGATAAAAAACTGATAGGTCCCTCCTATTTAGATATTGCAAAAAAATACGCTTTTAATGAAAAAAATCTCAATTATTTGTCTGACAAAATAATAAAAGGCGGAGCTGGAGTATGGGGAACAATTCCTATGGCAGCGCATTCCTCATTAAAAAAGAATGATGCTAAATCAATGGCGAATTATATTTTATCTCTAAAAAAAGCAAGCTAAGCCTATAATTCAGGTTGCTATTTATAAACACCCACTCGTTTACTAGTTCATTTTATTACCACCAAATAACCGTATTAAATTAAATGAAAGAAAAAGAAGAAGTTGAGAAAATTACGAATAATCGTCGTGATTTTATAAAAACAACTGCTATTGCCGCAGCTGCATTTATGATTGTTCCCCGCCATGTTTTAGGCAGAGGATTTGTCGCGCCAAGTGATCGCTTATCCATTGCTAGCATAGGTGTTGGCGGAAAAGGAAAATCTGATATTGCCATGTTTGCCAAAAGCGGAAAAGCCGATATTTCATTTTTATGTGATGTTGATACCAGAAGAGCTGCGGAGAGTGTCACTGCATTTCCAAAAGCCAAATTTTACAAAGATTGGCGTGAAATGCTAGATAAGGAACACAAAAACTTCGATGCCGTTTCGGTATCGACTCCTGATCATAACCATGCAATTCAAGCACTGGCGGCCATGCAATTAGGAAAACATGTGTATGTGCAAAAACCCATGGCACATGATATTTATGAAGCTCGTATTTTGACACAAGCAGCTAAAAAATATAAAGTGGTTACACAAATGGGAAATCAAGGTGCCTCAAATGATGGTACCAGAATAATGAAAGAATGGTATGAAGCAGGTCTAATAGGCGATGTTCACACCATTCACGCTTGGACTGACCGTCCGGTATGGCCACAAGGCATTCCTTGGTCAGCTAATATTGCAGAAATTCCTAAAGAATTAGATTGGGATTTATGGTTGGGTACAGCTCCAAAAAAGGAGTATGTAAATAAACTAGTGCCTTTCAATTGGCGCGGATGGTGGGATTACGGAACAGGTGCTTTAGGAGATATGGGTTGCCACTTACTTGAGGCTCCTTTTAGTGTATTAAATTTGCAATATGCAAAAGATGTCCAGTGCAGCGTTGGTTCTGTTTACGTAGATGAATTTAAAAGAGGCTATTTCCCGGAAAGTTGCCCACCTTCGAGTCATGTAACATTAACTTTTCCAAAAACGGAGAAAACAAACGGAGACATTACAGTACATTGGATGGATGGCGGGATTCAACCGGAAAGACCTTCTGAGTTAGGTCCAAATGAAATTTTTGGAGATGGCGGCAATGGAACATTATTTACCGGAACAAAAGGGAAAATGATGTGCGATACTTATGGTTTAAATCCTCGTTTACTTCCTCTTAACAAAAATGAAAATATCAATATTGCTCAGAAATATGCCCGAGTAAAAGACGGTGCTGATGGTCATTACAGCCAATGGATTGAAGCTGCTATTGCAGGATATGGAAAAAAAGAATTAAGTTCTCCTTTTGAAATCGCAGGACCTTTAACCGAAGCTTTGCTAATGGCAAATCTAGCCATAAGAGGGTACGATATTAAAAAAGAAGAACTGGGAGAAGAAGTGTATCCAGGACGTTCTACAAAATTATTGTGGGATAATAACAATATGAGAATTACTAATTTTGATGATGTCAATCAATTTATTAAGCGGGAGTATCGTTACGGTTGGAAAGCATTAACTCTATAAATTAAAAAATTAAAAATACTAAGATGATTAAAAATATTTGTACTTCAATAATTCTAATAATAATGATTCAAACAGTAAATGCCCAAGCAGTTCCTAAGGGATTCAAATCAATATTTGATGGAAAAACAACAACCGGATGGCATTCCTACGGAAAAACTGTTGGAGGTTCTGCCTGGAAAGTAGAAGACGGCGTGCTTCATTTTGACCCTACTGCTGCCAATAATGGTCAGGGCGGAGATCTCGTTACCGATACAGAATATTCAAATTTTCATTTAAAATTAGAATGGAAAGTTGCAGCAAATTCAAATAGTGGTATTATTTTCTACGTGAATGAGGATTTAACAAAATTCAAAAATACATATGAAACTGGTTTGGAGATGCAAGTATTGGATAATGATGGGCATCCTGACGGAAAAATAACAAAACATCGTGCAGGTGACTTATATGATTTAATCAAAAGTTCTTCAGAGCCGGTAAAAGCTGTAGGGGAATGGAACTCTGTTGATATTGTATGCAAATTTGGTAAACTAACCATGTTGCTTAATGGTGTAAAAGTAGTTGAAACTACACTTTGGGATGCTAATTTTAAATCTTTAGTTTCGGGAAGTAAATTCGCTACTTGGCCAGGTTTTGCCGCTTTCAAAAAAGGTAAAATTGCATTACAAGACCACGGAAATAATGTGTGGTTCAGAAACATTATGATAAAAGAATGGAATTCAATGAATGTAACGACAGGATGTGAAAATGGTATGTAGTATTTAAAATATCACATCGCGAATAATTACTATCCACTAAAAAAATAAACCAAAAAAAGGTATGAATACAACTATCCGACTAAAATTATCAATAATGATGTTTCTGGAATTTTTTATCTGGGGCGCTTGGTTTGTTACCCTTGGTACTTTCTTAGGAAATAATCTAAAAGCTTCTGGGTCAGAAACAGCGGCTATCTTTTCGACACAATCTTGGGGTGCTATTATTGCTCCTTTTATTATTGGTTTGATTGCAGATCGTTATTTTAATGCGGAGAAAATTTTAGGAATTTTACATTTAATTGGAGCTTTTTTGATGTACCAAATGTACCAGTCTGAAGAGGTTGGAATGTTTTATACTTACGTTTTAAGTTATATGATTCTGTATATGCCAACGCTAGCATTAGTAAATTCAGTTTCGTTTAATCAGATGAAAGATCCGGAGAAAGAATTTGCAAATATCCGGGTTTGGGGAACTATTGGCTGGATTTTAGCGGGGTTGTCCATCAGTTTTATTTTCCATTGGGATGCTGCGGCAGCTATTTCAGGTGGGATGCTTAAAAACACATTCCTTTTGGCAGGAATAGCGGCTTTCGTTTTAGGGATATTTAGTTTTACACTGCCTAAAACCCCACCAAAAGTAAGTGATGAAAAAATTAAAATAGGAGATATTATTGGCCTTGATGCTTTAAAGCTGTTAAAAGATAAAAATTTCGCTGTCTTTTTCATCTCTTCTATCCTTATTTGTATTCCTCTTGCCTTTTATTATCAAAATGCACATCCATTTTTAACAGAATCCGGAGTTGAAAATCCTACAGGAAAAATGGCAATTGGTCAAATATCTGAAGCCTTATTTTTATTGCTAATTCCAGTATTTTTCAGTCGTTTTGGATTTAAGAAAACAATTCTTGTTGGTATGCTTGCATGGGCCATCCGTTATGTGTTGTTTGCTTATGGTAATGGAGGAGATTTAAGTTTCATGCTTATTTTAGGAATCGCATTACACGGGATTTGCTATGATTTCTTCTTCGTTTCGGGTCAAATATATACCAATTCTAAAGCAGGAGAAAAATATAAGAGTGCTGCTCAAGGACTAATAACATTAGCGACTTACGGAGTTGGAATGTTAATCGGTTTTGCAGTTGCTGGTTGGATAACGGATAATTATAAAACGGTAGAAGGTACAATAAACTGGGAAATGGTTTGGATTATTCCTGCCGGAATTGCTTTTGCTGTATTTGTTCTTTTTGCACTCTTATTCAATGAAAAAAACAAAGTGGAAGAAACCACTTCCGCTATATAATACAAAAAGATGAGCACTAATTTAAATAGAAGGTCTGCTATAAAAGGAATACTTGCCGGTACAGCCGCAATGGCAATTCCAACTAGTTTTTCTGCTTTGGCTATGCAAAAAAAAGAAACAGATTTTACCACTATTATTTTAAAGGGAAATATAAATCATTCTGTGGCTCGGTGGTGTTTTAATGACTTTGATATAGAGCAACTTTGTAGCGAAGTGAAAAAAATGGGAATTACTGGTATTGATTTAGTTGGACCTAACGATTGGCCTACATTGAAAAAATATGATTTAGTATCTACCATGTGCAACGGAGCCGAAATTAATTTAGTTGATGGTTTCAATGATGTCAAATTCCATGAAACACTCATAAAGAATTATACGGAAATGATTCCTCTTGTAGCAAAAGCCGGTTATAAAAATCTAATTTGCTTTAGCGGAAGCAGAAGAGGAAAAACAGATGAAGAAGGTTGGAATAATTGCGTTGTTGGTTTACAAACACTAATCCCATTGGCTGAAAAGCATAATGTGATTTTAGTAATGGAATTGTTAAATAGCAAAATCGACCATAAAGATTACCAATGTGACAGAACATCATGGGGAGTAGAATTAGCAAAACGCTTAAGCTCAGAAAACTTTAAACTTCTTTATGATATTTACCACATGCAAATTGATGAGGGTGATGTTATTAGAAACATAAATGAAAACCATCATTATATTGCACATTTTCATACTGCGGGAGTTCCAGGTAGAAATGAAATAGACGAAACACAGGAACTAAATTATCCTGCAATAATGAAAGCAATTGCCAAAACAGGTTACCAAGGATTTGTAGGTCAGGAATTTATTCCTAAAAACTCAAACAAACTGGTTTCATTGAAGCAGGCTATCAAAATTTGTGATATTTAAATTAATCTAAAAAAATAACTCATGATAAAAAGGAGAGAATTTTTAATTAATGCTGGTTTAGCGTTAGGAGCATTAGCTATTGCGCCTTCATTAGCATTTAATTCAAAAAAGAGACCTATTGGAATTCAATTATGGACGCTACGAGACACTTTACCTAAAGATGTCAAAGGTGTATTAGCGCAAGTTGGAAAAGTAGGATTTAATGAAGTAGAAACTTTTGGTTATTCAATATACAAAGGATTTTTTGGTACTTCGTTACATGACTTTAAATCGATGCTTGATGATAATGGATTAAAAGCTACCAGCAATCATTTCGATTTCAATTCGATGATTAAAGATGGTTCTACTGATCTTGTAAAACCATACATTGAAGCTGCGAATCATCTAGGAAGTGAGTATATAACAATTCCATACATAGTAGCTGAATTAAGAGGAACAAGTGGAGATGATTACAAAAAACTAGCTTTACAAATAAATAAAGTTGGAGAGCTTTGTAAAGCGGGAGGTTTAAAATTAGCGTATCACAATCATGATTTTGAATTTACAAAATTCGGATCAACCAATGGATATGAGATTTTATTGAATGAAACCGATAAAAAATTAGTTGATTTTGAAATGGATTTATACTGGGTAGTTCGTTCGGGAAATGATCCCTTGCAATTGTTCAAAAAATATCCTGGACGTTTCAAAATGTGGCATGTAAAAGATATGGATAAAGTTAATCCGGATTGGAATGCGGAAATAGGAAGTGGAAAAATAGATTTCAAATCGATTTTTGCTCAAGCTGAACTTTCTGGAATGAAACGTTTCTTTTTGGAACACGAATCTAATTACAA
Organism: Flavobacterium urumqiense; assembly: GCF_900108015.1. GTDB lineage: Bacteria > Bacteroidota > Bacteroidia > Flavobacteriales > Flavobacteriaceae > Flavobacterium > Flavobacterium urumqiense. The sequence goes on from NZ_FNVP01000004.1 coordinate 97,498, forward strand.
ACCTAATCCAATAGAATCTGCAGCAACAAGTTTTACTTACATTAAGAAAAATTTAATCTAAATTTTTCTTAATTAAATAATTATAAAAAAGGGATATATTAAATATCCCTTTTTTATTTATAATTCCTATTGTTTAATAATTTTTTACACAACGCACTCAGTTCTGCAGTTTTAATTTTATTGTGAAAATCATAAAAGTTGACTGACACTACAAGTATAATTAATAGTTTTCATTCTTTTTTTAAAATTGAACATACCATCATAAAATTTAGACATTAAATTTTGGAATTATTCCGTTATGTTAAAACTGGCGATATAAAAGTTTTTGTCTGTTTCCAGTTTAGCATTTTCAGTTTCAGCTGGAATGCTCTTCCATCCTGTTTCTGGCTTCAGTAATTCTTCTTTACCATTCAAAGTTACTTTAAGTGGCATATTAAAATTAGCAACACAATTGGTCCAACGATAGCCAAGATGATTATCCTTGAAAAAATATTCTAATGTTGGAATTCTGATATCTCTTAAATATTGGTTGAAGAATGGATTTAACGCTATTCCAACTTGTTCACTTAAGTAATCTTCGATTTGTTTTGTAGTAACTGTTTGATGGTAAAAAGTACTATTTAATCCTCTTAAAATAGTTCTCCATTTCGCATCATCATTTACAATTTGACGCAAAGTGTGTAACATGTTTGCCCCTTTATAATACATGTCACTGGAGCCTTCATTGTTCACGTCATATTTTCCAATTATTGGTTTATCATTTGCTATATTTTTTCTAATTCCCCTTACATAAGTATACCCTGCTTCCTTACCATAATAATATTCCAGAAAAAGACTTTCAGAATAATCCGTAAAACTTTCATGTATCCACATGTCAGCAATATCTTTATAAGTTATGTTATTGGCAAACCATTCATGACCTGATTCATGAATAATGATGTAATCAAACTTCAAACCCCATCCCGTTCCGCTCAAATCTCTTCCTAAATATCCATTTTTAAAACCATTCCCATACGTTACACTGCTTTGATGTTCCATTCCTAAATAAGGCGCTTCTACTAGTTTGTAGCTGTCTTCATAAAATGGATAAGGTCCAAACCAATGTTCGAAAGCTTTCAACATTCGATGCACGTCTTGAAATTGCTTTTTCGCTTTGGTAAGATTGTCTCTCAATACATAATAAGTACAATCTAAATCTCCTTTTTCTCCTTTGTATTTTTCCGAAAAAGTGACATAATCACCAATATTAATATTTACTCCATAGTTATTGATGGGATTTGAAACAACCCAATTGAATGTTCTCGATCCATCATTCATTTCTTTTACACTTTGCAAACGACCATTGGAAACATCCATCAAACCTTTTGGAACATTTACACTGATTAGCATGCTTTCTGCTTCATCATACATATGGTCTTTGTTCGGCCACCAAACACTAGCACCTAAGCCTTGACAAGAAGAAGCTATAAAAGCATTTCGATTGCTGTCTTTTTTCCAAGTTATGCCACCGTCCCAAGGTGGATTTACGGCAACTTTAGGTTTTCCACCATAAAACACTGTAAGTTCTTTCGTTGAACCAATTTTTTGAGGAGCTATCAATTCAATGAAAAAAGCATTTCCATCTCTTTTGTATTTTAAAGCAATACCATCTTGAATGACTTTATATATCATCATTGGATTCTGCAAATCAATTTGCATGGTATTGTATTCTTTTAATACTAAATATTTTATGGTATTAGAACCTGTAATAGTGCTATCTGCAGGATTTACTTTAACGTCCAAGTGATAATATTTTACATCCCACCAAGCTCTTTCTTTTGTAATACTTCCCCGTAATGAATCTTGGCGGGTAAAAACTTGTCCTTTCTGTCCAAGAAGCCCTTGTGCATTAGTACTATTAAAAACAAGAAATGTGATAAAAATAATACTGTAATATTTTTTCATGAATTTGAACTTAGAAATAAAAGATGAATTGATTTATACCAATAATAAAACATTAATGCAATTTTAAAACTGACTTTTGTTCTACTACTGCTGTAAAATCTGCAGCTAAACGATTGCCATAATCTTCCAAGAGCTCTAAAATTTTTACCTGTTTCTTCGATTTTACGATCATTCCTGCATGGTATTCGAGAGGAACCCTGAAGCAAACTTCAGAATCTGAAAACGAAGATAAATCAGGATGCTGAAATTTAGATAAAGTCAGAACAATTCCGGCATAAGCCTTTTTTACTTTTGGTAAAGCATATTTGGTTTCTTTTACCAAAGCATTTTCAATTGCCGCCCATTCCTTCCATAAATTAATGTTGGAAGCTTCGGCAACCATTTCCGCCAAATGCGCTCCCCCTACTCGGGATGATGTTTCCAAAAAATAGATTTGTCCATCTTCCTTGCATTTTATAAATTCAGTATGAGCGGCACCATGTTTCAATCCAAAGCCTTTCAATACTTGTTGATTTATTTTTTTGATGGCCTTATCATCCTCAGAATCATAAGGAATATTGGCAGAACGAAAAACGCCTCCGCCTTGTGAAATTTCCATTGGTGTAGCCAAATATTTTGAAGTCAAACAAAAGATTACTTTACTATCCGAAATTAAACTATCGCAATGATACACATCGCCAGGTTTGAATTGCTCCAATAAATATTTAAATCTATTATTCCCCATTTCATTAATGTGAATCCATAAACTCTCTTTATCATTTACTTTTATAATCCCTGTTGCCGAAGCTTCAGAACGTGGTTTTAAAACCCATGGAGCTGGAATTGTATTAACAAAAGAATTGATGTCATGATCATTAAATAAGGAACAAAAAGCAGGAATTGAAATACCGCAACTCTTCGCTCTCATGCGCATAGCTAGTTTATCTCTAAAATAGCGACCGGTGGTTTGTCCCATTCCGTCAATACGAAGATTTTCCCTGAGATAAGTTGCTTTTTCTACATCGTAATCATCCAAAGCTACAATGGCATCTATTTTCGTGGACTTCATGAAATTGCCAACACCCAGTAATAAATGCTCTAAATTCCAATCGACATCTTGCCCTTCCATATAAAAAATCTCATCAATATATTGATGTGGCCATGGCTTGTCTCTCAGTTTTTCACTCGTCACTAAATAAACTTTGTTGCCTAACTTTTTTAAATTAATTAAAAAATCAGCACCCTTAAAATAATTTGAAATACAGAGGAAGGTTTTAGAGTTTTCCATACGTTACAAATTTTCTATGAATTTAGTTAATAAATGAACTCCATATGCTGTAGCATGCTTACTTTTAGCAAATTCATCATCGCCAAATGCCACTCCTGCAACGTCAAGATGTGCCCAAGCTTTATGCTCTTGGGTAAAATATTCTAAAAATTTAGCTGCGCTTATTGCTCCGGCAACCGGTTTTCCGCTGTAATTTTTGACATCGGCAATATCGCTTTCAATGTCTGATTTATAAACATCCCAAAGTGGTAAAGGCCATAAACGCTCACCAATTTCGTCTCCGCTTTCTTGCAATTTCTTTGATATTTCCTCATTATTGGTAAACAAAGCACCACATTCATAACCAAAAGTACCAATACTACTTCCTGTAAGTGTGGCGATGTCAACAATATATTCCGGTTTGAAATTTTTAATTAAATACGATAATCCATCGGCTAAAACGAGTCGGCCTTCAGCATCAGTATCAATTATTTCTATAGAATGTCCGCTATAACTGTGAATCACATCGCTAGGTAAAAATGATTTGGCATCTACGGAATTTTCAGCACAAGGAACAATAGCAGTTACTTTAACTGGCAATTGCAAATCTGCTATAAGTTGCATGGCTCCTAGTACTGCGCCACCCCCAGCCATATCACATTTCATGTGAACCATTCCTGCGGTTTTTATATTTACTCCACCGGTATCAAAGGTTATTCCTTTCCCCACCAATCCAACATGTTTTATGTGTTTCACTTCGGCTCTTGGCGTGTAATTCATAATGATAAATTGAGGTTCATTTTCACTTCCTTTTCCTACCGCTAAAAAGGCGCCAAGACCTGCAATTTTCGAAGCTTCATAACCTAGAACTTCTACGTGAAACCCATATTTCTCTCCAGTCTCTTTAGCCCAATTCGACAAGTATTTTGGATTAATTGTATTGGGTGGTAAATCGACTAAATTATAAGTTGCCAATTGTGCCTTAGCAATTTTAATTCCTTTTTTGGCAGTAGCCAAATAATCTTTTTCAGAAACCAGATTTAAAGTAAAATCAGGATCTAAAATAGGATGTTCCTCTTTATCTGATTTAAAATGACCTAAATCATAGGTTCCTAAAAGCAAACCTGAAACCATGGCTTCAACCTGATCCTGATTGATTTGTTCCGGTATAACTAAAGCAATATTCGAACTGAAATTATCCTTTTGTTTTGATGAAATTCGACGAAAAATAGTTTTTAATGATTTATAGTCAATGACTTTTCCTAAACCAATAAAAATATAAGCATTGTTATCCTTTTCGGCTAAATAATGGGTGTCTTTTTTACCAAAAAAAACTTTAGAAGTAATTTCTAATCCATTAAAAGTAATAGGAACAATACTTTTTGAGTATGTTTCAAAAGCCGGAATTAAAATTGTTCCTGAAAAATTATCTAAGTTTACTACCGTATTTGTTTTCATTTGTTCTTTTAATTTTTTTTCGCTTATTGATTGAATTCAATATAAAAGCATTATGCTTTATTTATTTTAAACGCTACAAATTGCGTCCCTACGTTTATTTTATATTAAAAAATAACCATTCTATTGCTTTAGGAAATTCATCACTCCAATAGGTTTCGCTATGTTTCCCTCGTCTATTAATGCTTAAATTAATTTTTGATTTGTCATTTACAAATTCACTTGAAATTAAATCTTCCTGAAACTTTTTCACATGCTTAATCATTGTTGCACTTTCATCTCCACCAGCATACAAATAGATTTTTGTATCGGCTGAATTGGCTTTTTTAGCATTGATTTTTAATTCTGGAACTACCCAAAGTGATGGCGAGAATATCATTAATTTTCCATAAACTTCAGGGTTTCTCAATCCACTAAAAATACTAATCAATCCCCCCATGGAACTTCCTCCTATTCCAGTAAATTCTCGTTCTTTTTTAGTTCTAAAATTACTGTCCACATACTGTTTTAAAGTATCTGTTACAAAACGAATGTATTTTTTGCCTTGTCCTTTCCCTAAAACTGTTTTGCCAACATTGTATTCCTTTATTCGATCTTCTTCGGCATGTTCTATAGCAATAATTATAATTTTTCCAATTTTATATTCTGACATAACTGCCAATTTTTTGTCAATTTCCCAATTCCCAAATTCAGCTGCTTCATTAAATAAATTTTGTGCATCCTGCAAATACATAACCGGATAACTTTCACTTGAACTGTCGTAATCATGGGGTAACAAGGCCCAAATTTTTCTGGTTTTATTGAGTTGTGGAATTATAAATTCATCTGAAATTAACTGAACTTGCGGTAAAAAAGATTGCTTAAACGGCAACCAGTTTTTTCTCCATCTCGCTACATGTTCTTTTTGAATACCAGTGTGATTGTGTGTTGAACGGTTTTCGGTACGATTTCCATGGCTGTCAATTTCTACTTCACTCCAATCTCCTTTAGTAAATTTATACAAAAGCTCGGCAGGATAATCAAAATCATGTAAAAATTTATAATGATGCAAACCAATACCAATTTTCTCCATTATGAATTCGTTGTCCTGAGTGCGCCATTGATTAAAATTTCCTGAAATATAAACAGGTCGAGAATCATCTTCATCGGTCGTAAGGATTATATACAAACCAGTATTTAATATTGGATTATTTAATTCTTGGGTAAAGGTGGTATTGTCTGAATTGATCACTTGCATTATGCTGCTTATATTTTAAAAATAAATAGTAAATATAATGGATTGCAATTTGAAATAAAAGAAAAAAGAAAACCCAATAGCAAATGAATTTCCTATTGGGTTTGTAGTAGTAAAAATTATTTGATGAATTTTACTTTTTTCGACTTTTTAAGACTTCCACAACATCATTTAGTTTAAATCCTTTGGCTTGCAATAATATAAGGTAATGAAAAAGTAAATCAGCACTTTCACCCAAAAATAAATCATCATTGTCATCTTTGGCTTCAATAACCACTTCAATCGCTTCCTCACCTACTTTTTGGGCAATTTTGTTCATCCCTAATTTAAATAAGGAAGCAACATAGCTCTTTTCAGAATCCGCATTTTCTCTTCGAAGTTGGATTGTATCTTCTAAATTCGAAATAAAACCATAATCAGCTTTGTTTTCGTCAGCCCAGCACGTAGCTGTACCTTTATGACATGTTGGTCCTTCTGGTTTTACCTGAATCAATAAAGTATCATTATCACAGTCATTTTTGATGTCAATCAGATTTAGAAAATTACCACTTTCCTCACCTTTTGTCCAAAGCCTTTGTTTCGTACGACTATAAAAAGTTACTTTTTTAGTGTCAACCGTTTTTTGATACGCCTCGGCATTCATAAAACCAAGCATTAAAACTTTTTTAGTTTCGCTGTCCTGAATTATGGCAGGAATCAGTCCGTCTGTATTTTTTGAGAAATCTATATTCATGTTTTTAATTTAAAGATTGAAAAATTAAAGATTCTAAGATTATCTAATCCGATTTTCTTTTCCTTTAATCTATTATCTGTTTCTATATCCTAACTTCGATATTCTTATTTTTAAGCGCTGTTTTTAATGTTTTGATTTCAATTTCTTTAAAGTGAAATACACTTGCTGCTAATGCTGCGTCAGCTTTTCCTTCTAGAAAAGTATCTACAAAATGCTGTATATTTCCAGCACCTCCAGAAGCAATAACGGGAATATTAACTAAGTCCGAGAGTGTTGCCAAAGCTTCATTGGCAAATCCGTTTTTAGTCCCGTCATTATCCATTGACGTGAATAAGATTTCGCCTGCGCCTCTTTGCTCCACTTCTTTGGCCCAATCAAATAAATTCAATTCTGTAGGTACTTTTCCTCCTACTAAATGAACAATCCATTGACCGTCAATTTGTTTGGCATCAATCGCAACAACGACACATTGACTACCAAATTTTTGTGCCAAATCATTAATCAACTGTGGGTTTTTCACAGCCGATGAATTAATGGAAACTTTGTCCGCTCCGTTTTGCAATAAAATTTCGACATCTTCAACGGATGAAATTCCACCGCCGACAGTAAATGGTATATTAATCGTCGAAGCAACTTTTCGAACTAAATCAACTAAGGTTTTTCTTCTTTCTTCGGTTGCTGAAATATCTAGAAAGACCAATTCATCCGCGCCTTGATCCGAATATATTTTGGCTAATTCCACCGGATCTCCTGCGTCACGCAAGTCCACAAAATTAACACCTTTTACAGTTCTTCCGTTTTTTATATCAAGGCAGGGTATAATTCTTTTTGTAAGCATTTCTGTTTGTTGTTAAAAGTCTTATTATTCAAATACTGGGCGCAAAAAAGTTCGTTCATAACTTAATATACATCTTGAATCTTCTGCAATTTTGAACGCTTCTATACACTCTTGATCTTCTAAAATTAGTCTTCTGTAATTTTCATATTCGGATAAACTAGTAAATGAAAACATTGCAAACGCTATGTTATTAGCACCTTCAGACGGCAAAAAATAACCATGATGCTGTCCTCCAAAACGGTTAACTAATTTAATCCATCTTTTACCATAATCTTCAAAAACATCCAATTGAAAAGGGTCAATAATATATTTTACGTAGCAAGTTATCATAATTTAAGCTTTGTAGTTGACTATTTACTAATTATAAACTGTTCCAATTGTTTCAACGAAATTCGTCCTTCATAAATGGCCTTACCAATTATTGTTCCTTCACAACCCAATTCAGCTAGCTTTGGTAATTCATCAAAAGTAGAAATTCCTCCTGAAGCAATCAATTTTATGCTGCTGGCTTCCGCCAAAATTTTAGCGTATAATTCAAAAGAAGGTCCTTCAAGCATACCGTCTTTGGCAATATCCGTACAAATTACATACTGAATTCCTTTGCCTTGGTAATCTTGTATGAAAGGAATCAAGTCTTCATTAGAATCTTCTAACCAACCCGAAATGGCTACTTTTTCATTATTAGCATCTGCCCCCAAAATAATTTTATCAGCACCATATTCTGCAATCCATTTTTCGAATAGATTTCTATTTTTAACGGCAATACTTCCGCCGGTAATTTGATTCGCTCCACTTTCAAAAGCAATTTTTAAATCCGAATCCGATTTTAATCCACCACCAAAATCAATTTTCAATTTGGTTTGTGTAGCTATTTGCTCCAGTATTTTATAGTTAACAATTTGGCTTGACTTTGCACCGTCCAAATCAACTAAATGCAAATACTCAATTCCATGTGCTTCAAATGATTTCGCTACTTCAAGCGGATTTTCATTGTATATAATTTTAGTATTGTAATCGCCTTTTGACAAGCGAACACATTTTCCGTCTATGATATCTATTGCGGGTATTATTCTCATTTATTTTTAATTTAAAGATTTAAAAATTGAATTATTTAAAGATTGGGAATGTTGATTAAAGAAAATATTTGATTCTTTAATTTTTCAATCTTTGAATTTTTCAATCCTTTAATTTTAAGAAATTAGCTAAAATTTGTTCTCCAACATCGCCACTTTTTTCGGGGTGAAATTGTGTTCCATAAAAATTATGCTTCTGCAAAGCTGAGGCATATTCTACATCATAATCTGTTGTAGCAATCGCTTCTGGACAATTTGGCGCATAAAAACTATGTACTAAATACATGTATTCGTTTTCATTAATTCCTTCGAATAAAGGCGATTTTAGATTATAAATTTGGTTCCATCCCATTTGTGGTACTTTTAATTTTGGCGTAAATTTGATCACATCAACATCAAAAATCCCCAAACCTTTTGTATTTCCTTCCTCGGATTTGTTGCACATCAATTGCATACCCAAACAAATTCCTAAAACAGGTTGTTTCAAGTTTGGAATCAAAGTCTCCAAACCACTTTCTAAAAGCATTTTCATTGCGGAACTTGCCTCCCCAACGCCGGGAAAAATAACTTTATCGGCGGCCTTTATTTCGTCAGGATTATTGCTCAAAACCGCTTTGAATCCTAATCTTTCGATAGCAAACATAATGCTTTGAATGTTTCCTGCGCCGTAATTTATGATTACTATTTTCATTCTTTTTAACCATTAAGAAATTAAGTTTCATTAAGGATTTAACACCTAATAATTCATAATTTATAATTCATAATTTTTTAGAGCATTCCCTTCGTGCTTGGCAAAATCATCTTCTCCGTATCGCGTTTTACGGCTACTTTTATTGCTTTTGCAAAAGCTTTAAAAATGGCTTCAATCTTGTGATGTTCGTTAGTTCCTTCGGCTTTGATGTTAATATTGGCTTTCGCACCGTCCGAGAAAGATTTGAAGAAATGATAGAACATCTCTGTTGGCATTTTTCCAACCATTTCGCGTTTGAATTCGGTTTCCCAAACCAACCAGTTTCTGCCTCCAAAATCAATCGCAACTTGTGCCAAACAATCATCCATTGGTAAACAAAAACCGTAACGTTCTATTCCTAATTTATTTCCCAATGCTTTTGCAAAAACTTCACCAAGCGCAATTGCTGTATCTTCAATCGTGTGGTGTTCATCTACTTCTAAATCACCTTTTACAAGGATTTCCAAGTCCATTTGTCCATGACGCGCAATTTGGTCCAACATATGGTCAAAAAATGCAATTCCTGTTTCAATTTTACTTTTTCCGGTTCCATCAAGGTTCAACTTGATATAAATATCGGTTTCGTTTGTTTTTCTTTCAATAGAAGCAGAACGTTCTTCTAATTTCAAAAACTCATAAATTACTTTCCAATCTGTAGTTTGTAAAGCAATAACGGAATCCAATTCCTCTCTTTTTGATGCAATTTCGTCGCCTCCCAAAGCTTCGTCCGTGTTGATGAAAATAGCTTTTGAGCCTAGGTTTTTTGCCAATTCAACGTCAGTTATTCTATCGCCTATTACGAATGAATTTGCTAAATCATACTCCGGACTATTAATATATTTTGTCAGTAAACCTATTGCTGGTTTGCGAGTTGGTGCATTTTGGTGCGGAAACGTTTTGTCAATTAATACTTCTTTGAAAATCACTCCTTCATTTTCAAACGCTTTCATGATTAAATTATGAACGGGCCAAAAGTTAATTTCTGGATGAGAGTCAGTTCCCAAACCATCCTGATTGGTCACCATTACCAATTCGAAATCCAATTCTTTAGCTATTTTTCCAAGATATTGAAAAGCATTGGGATAAAATTCTAATTTTTCAAAACTGTCTAATTGGTAATCATTTGGTTCCAAAACCATTGTTCCGTCACGATCTATAAAAAGTATTTTTTTCATTAAAAAAAGTTTAAGGTTTAAGGTTTAAAGTTGTTTTAACACCTCAATTAATTTCATGTTTTCTTGTTCTGTTCCAACAGTAAGACGCAAACAATTATCGCATAACGGTTGGGTTGTTCTGTTTCTAATTACGATTCCTTTAGCAATCAATTTAGCGTATCTTTTATTGGCATCATCTACTTTTACCAAAATAAAATTGGCTTCTGTCGAATAAATTTTATCTACAAATTTAACATTAAGTAATACTTTAAGTAACTCTTCTCTTTGTGTTATTATAGATTCAATTTCAGATTTTATTTTATCTGTATCCCCCAATCTTTCTAAAGCTCTTTTTTGAGTCAATTCGTTTACATTATACGGTGGTTTTATTTTATTTAAAACCGAAATTACTTCTGCGGATGCATAACAAATACCCAATCTGATTCCTGCCAAACCGTACGCTTTTGATAGCGTTTGCGTAATGACTAAATTTGGATATTCGTCTAATTCATTAATCCAACTTTCCTTTTTTGAAAAGTCAATATACGCTTCATCAATCACAACCAAACCTTTAAAATTTTGCAAAAGATACGCCACACTTTCATCCGAAAATGAATTCCCGGTTGGGTTATTTGGAGAACATAAAAAGATGATTTTAGTAGTTGAATCAACAGCTTCCATAATTTTTTCAATTTGTGGTTGAAAATCCTCTGAAAGCAAAATTTCTTTATTTTCTACTGCATTGATATTGGCCAAAACACTATACATTCCATATGTTGGTGGCAATGTGATTACATTGTCTTTCTTTGGTTCACAAAAAGCTCTGAATAATAGATCTAATACTTCATCGCTTCCGTTTCCCAATAAAATTTGATTCGTTTTGAGATTTTTTTGTTTTGCCAAAATTGCTTTTACACTCATTTGTTGTGGATCCGGATAGCGATTTACACCATTTTCAAAAGGATTTTCATTAGCATCCAGAAAAATCATATCTGCAGTATCAAAATCTTCAAATTCATCGCGTGCCGAAGAATAAGGTTTCAATTGCTTTACGTTTTCTCTGACTAAATTATTTATATCAAAATTATTTTCCATCTTCAATCGCTTTTAATCTCAATGAAACTGCATTTTTGTGTGCTTGTAAACCTTCTGCTTCTGCCATAATTTCGATAGCTTTACCGATGTTTTGTATTCCTTTTTGGGATATTTTTTGGAAAGTCATTGTTTTAGTAAAACTATCCAGATTCACACCACTATAATTCTTCGCATAACCGTTGGTTGGTAACGTATGATTAGTTCCTGAAGCATAATCTCCAGCACTTTCAGGTGTATAATTTCCTATAAATACAGAGCCCGCATTTTGAACGCCATTGCTGTAAAAATCATCAAATTCGGAACAAATGATAAAATGTTCTGGTCCGTATTCATTGATTAATTCTAAGGCAATTGTATCGTTTTCTACAAAAATTAATTTAGAATTAGCAATGGCTTTTTTCGCAATATTTTTTCTTGGAAGAAAATCCATTTGAATTTGGATTTCTATTTCTACAGCATCAATTATTTTTTTTGATGTTGAAACCAAAATGACTTGGCTATCCGCTCCATGTTCTGCTTGAGACAATAAATCCGAAGCTACAAAAGCAGGAACAGCAGTATCATCCGCCACAATCAATAATTCTGATGGACCGGCCGGCATATCGATTGCTACGCCAAATTGCGTTGCCAATTGTTTAGCCACGGTCACAAATTGATTTCCAGGTCCAAATATCTTATACACTTTAGGAATCGTTTTCGTTCCAAAAGTCATACCTGCAATAGCCTGAATTCCTCCTACTTTCAAAATTTTTGTTACGCCACATAAATTTGCAGCATATAAAATGGCAGGGTTTATATTTCCGTTTTTATCTGGAGGAGAACACAAAACAATTTCGTTACAGCCTGCAATTGCTGCAGGAACTGCAAGCATTAATACTGTGGAAAATAAAGGCGCAGTTCCACCGGGAATGTATAAACCAATTTTTTGGATTGGTCTTTTTTCCTGCCAACAATTTACTCCTTCAATAGTCTCTACTTCTACTCTTTCGGTTTTTTGAGCGAAATGGAATTTTTTTATATTTGCTTTCGCTAATTGAATAGCCTCTTTTAGTTCGGAAGAAATAGACGCGATAGCCGCATCAATTTCAGCTTTAGAAACTTCTAATTTTTCGATTGATACACCGTCAAAAAGCGATGTATATTTTGCAACAGCAACATCACCTTTTTTTTGCACTTCCTTGAAAATTTCTTTTACTGTCGCTTCAATATCATCAACAGTTTTTGTAGGTCTTTCTAAAATGGAAGCCCAGCTTTCGGGTTTTGGATTGTATATTTTATTCATTTTTAATTTTATTCAAAGATTAAATGATTTAAAAATTGAAAGATTTCACTTTTAAATCTTATAATATAAAACTCTTATAACACCATTTTCTCAATTGGGCAAACCAAAATTCCTTCGGCTCCAGCTTCTTTCAACTGATCAATCACATCCCAGAAAGTATCTTTGTCTATTACAGAGTGTACGCTGCTCCATCCTTTTTGTGCGAGAGGCAAAACGGTCAAACTTCTTAAGACAGGAAGAATTTTTCCAACAGCATCAATTTTGTCATTTGGAACATTCATCAAAATGTATTTCGATTTTCTTGCTCTTAAAACAGATTCAATTCTGAATTTTAATATATCAATTATTTTTTGAGATTCAGGACTTACTTTTGGAGAAACGGCTAAAACTGCTTCACTTTTAAAAATAACTTCAACCTCTTTTAGATTATTTTTAAACAAAGTACTACCGCTGGAAACAATATCAACAATAGCATCGGCTAAGCCAATGTTTGGAGCTATTTCTACCGAACCTGATATCTGGTGAATATCTACTTTTACGCCTTTAGAATTAAAAAAATCAAGTACTGTTTTAGGATATGATGTTGCAATACGCATACCATCTAAATCTTGAACCGATTTGTAATTGAATGCTTTGGGTACAGCAACGGATACTTTACATTTTGAAAAACCTAATTTTTGAATTACTTCAATATTGTTTCCTTTTTCAATTAATAAATTATCGCCAACAATAGCAATATCTACAACTCCATCTATTAGATATTGAGGAATATCAGAATTTCTTAAATATAAAACCTCTAAAGGGAAATTTGATGCTTCAGCTTTTAACTGGTCGATTCCATTATCGATTGAAATACCTGCATCCTTAAGAATTTGAATGCTGTCCTCGTTTAAACGTCCTGATTTTTGAATTGCAATTTTTAATGTACTCATTTTGTCTTTTTTGTTTTTTGATTAAAATATTTTGATTGAGTACAAATATTGGGTAATAAAAAACCCGTTTGATGTACTCAAACGGGTTTTTAGAATATGTTGATTTACACACATACCATTAACACATCGCTTGAAAGCAATAATGAAAATGATGATGATGCAATTGATTTGTAAACATTTTTGTATTTGTGTTTATTTTAATTCTTATGCAAAGATAAGAGATAAATTATTTAAAAAGCAATTTTTAATTTAACTTAAAAACGTAAAATTGTTAAAATTACTTACCATCACCCTCGTTTATTTCATTTGTCGGTGAACTATTAGGAATTACTTTGGTCGTAATGGCATCATCTCTTATTTCTGTATGACGAATTTCACCACCAGAAGTTCCAGCTAAAATTGTTAAATAGGTACCTACAATTGCCACAATAACCGCTACAAAAGAAATAAATTTAGCTTTAGAATTATTTTTTAAATTTAAAACTATTCCTAAAATTGAAATGGCTCCAAGTAAATACAATACAATTGCCAGTTTTTCGGCTATTTCTTCATGTTCATGAATTATTCTTTTCCCAATATTTGGCATATCTTCAACCAACTCTTCTGCTCCATCTCCTGTAGCTATACTTGCAAGTGCAAAAAGTGCAGCAACAATAAACAAAGCATAAGCGGTATTTTTTACCGAATTATTCTTTAAAATAATTCCAACTATTAAAATTCCAAGTCCTAAAATGGTTCCGATAATAGGAAAATGGTTAACGACCATGTGTAAGTGAGCATCATTCATAATATAATTTGTTTAATGTTTAAAATTTAGTACAATATATCGATTTTATTCGAAACATAATTATTCGTTTTATCCTGCTAATGAAACACCTATTAAAGAACCAATTCCGTACGTTACTGCAGCTGCAGCCAACCCGAAAGATACTTGTCTAAGTCCGGAGAACATAATACTTTTTCCTGTTAATAAGGTTATTGCAGCACCTATTCCAAAAAGCCCTACTACACTGCTTCCTACACTCAATAGAATTGCATTTTTCCCATCTAAAAACATAAAAGGATATAAGGGAATAATCGCTCCAATTGAAAATAACACAAAAGAAGCTATAGCTGCTTCCCAGGCCGAGCCTCCTAATTCTTTTTTATCGATACCTAATTCCTCCGTAATGATTGCATCTATGGCTGTTTGATGACTTTCAAATGCCTTTTCAGCTAATTTTTTAGCTTCTTCAATATTCATTCCTTTAGCTTGGTACAACAATATAAGCTCCTTTTTTTCTTCTTCTGGTGATGCTTCCAGTTCTTCTGTTTCTAAGTCTATTTGGCGTTGATTTAATTCTCTGGAACTTTGCACCGAAAGCCATTCGCCCAAAGCCATTGATATTGCTCCCGCCATAAGTCCTGCAATCCCGGTTAACAATATCGTATTATTAGAAACTGCAGCACCGGCAACTCCCATGACCAAACTCATGTTTGACACCAATCCATCATTAGAACCTAAAACTGCTGCTCGCAAAGCATTACCGCCAACTGATTTATGCCTACTTTCGAATTTAGATAAAAAACCACCAGATACATTTAGTGCGGCATTATTGTTTACGGCTTCAATAATATTGAGGTGATTGTGTTCAAAACCTGTTGGCTTTTCTCCGCTTTGAATTTTGTTTTTTATTGCATTAACTGCAAATTGTTTTTCTATGTTTGAAAGGCTGCTAATAATAGAAGTGTAACCAAAAAATTTACCTAGTTTCAGTTGAAATTTTGCTCTTCCTGAAGGCAAAGGCATTTTGTAATTTGGCTCGAACGTTAATACTTTATCCAGCATGTGTTTAGCATGCCCTTTTTCTATTTCCGATAATCCTCGTAAAACTCTCGTAAGATTGTCATCTGATTGAATTGCTGCAATACTATCATACAAAAAAGCAGTATCTACTTCCGTTTGTAATTGATCTTTTAGTTTGTTTAAATCCATATTTATTAATTTTAATTGACTAAATCAAAAACTCCTTTTGTCAATATTTTTGAAGATGAATTAATAGTGTTGTTAGTTAAAATTTCAACAAATTCTCCAGATTTTTTTCCTATCGAAATAGCTGTCTTTTTAAAAGAATATTTATTGTTGCTGTCAGTTTTCAATAAAAGTACGAAATTTTTGTTGTTTTCAGTTATAATTGCTTCGATTGGTAGTGCTAAAGCTTTTTTAGAATCTATTATAATTTCAGCTTCGACAAACATTCCCGTTAGTAATTTTTGTTTAATGGCATCTTCTAAATGTGCATGAATATTAATAGTTCGATCATTTCCTTCAATTGATTTTCCAACCAAATGTACTTCGGCATTAAATTCTTCTTTTGATGCTTCAGGTACTTGAAATTTAATTTTTTGTCCTATCTTAACTTTCAAAATATCTTTTTCAAAAACGGCTAATTCTAAATGCAAATGGTCTGTATCAACAATCTCCAAAATAACATCCGATGGGCTCATAAGCATTCCCACATTGGCATTCATAATCACAATATCTCCTGAAATTGGGGAGAAAATAGTTATGATTGAAGTTAATTTACCTTTCTCCACCTGAGATGGGTTAATGTTTAGCAGTACTAATTTAGCCTTTAAACTCTGATGCATCGCTTTAGCACGTCGGTACTCGCTTTCTGCTTTTAAGTAGTTTTTTTGTGAGGTAATTTTCTCATCATACAATGTTTTTTGACGTTCATATTCTGATTTTAAATATTTGATTTGCTCTGCCACTTCCAAATAATCTTTTTGAATATCCAAAAATTCCGTGTTTTCTAATGTCAATAAAGCTTGCCCTTTAGTTACTTTGTCGCCAACTAAAAGTTTAGTTGATTTTACATAACCTCCAATAAAAGTAGTTACTTTTGCTCTGTTTTGTGGTGGAACATCAATCTTTCCCGAAGCTTTAACTGTTATATCAAAGTCGTGTTCCGTAGGACTGGCAATTTCCATTCCTGAGGATTGAAATTGTTCTTTTGTTGCTGTTACAAAACCGTCGTCCTTGGGTGTTAGCTCTTCCGTTTTGGTTTCTTTGCAAGAGAATAAAATAAAGGATAAAGCGACAATATAAATTGATTTTTTCATTTGTAAATATTAAAAATTAAGATATTCTAATTCTAATTGTGTCTTGTTGAATTGTAAAATAGTGTCCAAATAATCTACCTGAATCGTAATAGCATTTTCTAAACTCTGAATGTATTGGAAAAAATCAATTTCACCCTGTTTGTAGCTATTATTTCCAACTTTTATAATTTCATCAGATAATTTTTTACCATATTGATTGTAATAATTAATGGCTTCTTGGTATTTAGCTAATTCATTATTTTTTTGAGCTGTATACTGATCGATTTTTAGCTCTTCATTTTGCTTTTGTTGTTCCCAACTTTGTAATTCTAACTGGGCAACTTTCGTTTTAGAAACATTCCCGGAAAATAATATTGGTACAGCCAAGCCAATTTGAAAGCCACGCAGCGATTGAGACAAACCGTTATTTTTTCCTTGAAAATAGTCCACGTTTATATCAGGCAGCCAGTGTTGTTTTTGTAAATTAATTTGATTTTTATAATTTTTAGTAACACTTTCTAAATAAGCAGTATAGTACGATTTACTTATTCCGTTAGTTAAATTATTAATTGGTGTTATTATTTTATTTTTTATTTCAATTTTTTCTTCTGTTTGCACCAAAAATTGCAATAATTCATACTGCGCTTTTTTATCATTCTCAATTTGAATGAGCGTCGTTCTAATTTTTCTAAATTTAGACTGAGCTGTAATTTTCTCCAGATAATTTGTTTCTCCCAATTCAAAACGCCTATCACTAGCTTTAGAAAAATTTTGGTACAAACTATCTAAATAATGGTATAAAACAGCTTGGTTTTGTAAATAAACAATGTGATAATAGAGATTTGAAACTCCAAAAGCCAGTTTGTTTTTTTGAATATCAAAATTGGCTTTTTCTTTATCATATTCAGCTGAATATAGCTTTTTTTGTGCTCCATAAACCGTTGGAAAAGCAAATCTTTGTTGTACTCCAAAGACTTTTAAAGGTTCATTGTTTAAAGCTAAATTATTCTGGTCATAACTGTAATAAATGTTGATTTTGTCAAATGTGTAAGCTGTTTTTATGTTCTCTTTCATTTTGGTCACCTGCAATTGGGCTGATTTCAAACCTTTGTTATTTTCGATTGCTTTAGTGATTAAACTTTCCAATTCTGGTTCATTAGTATTTGAATTTTGAGCAAAAGCCATTGATGAAGCTAACAAAAACAGCATCATATAAGTTGATTTTTTATATTTGAATTTAGGTTTCTTAAATTCTTTTCCGTCAAAAACTTTATACAAAATTGGTAAAACGACCATGGTTAAAATAGTTGCCGTAAACAAACCGCCAATAACTACAGTTGCTAATGGACGTTGCACCTCTGCTCCTGCTGATGAAGAAATAGCCATTGGTAAAAAACCTAATGCTGCTGCGGAAGCGGTCAATAATACCGGACGCAATCTATCGGTTGTTCCTTTTAGAATCAGTTCATCCATATCTTTTATTTCTCCGTTGTGCTTTAATTCTTTAAAATGCTCGACGAGTACAATTCCATTCAGTACCGCAATTCCAAATAGTGCAATGAAACCAACCCCTGCCGAGATGCTAAAAGGTAAATCTCTAATCCATAAGAACAGTATGCCTCCCACAGCTGAAAGCGGTATGGCAGTATAAACCATTAATGCTTCTTTGATGGTTCCAAAAGCAAAATACAAAAGAATAAAAATCAACAACAAGGCAATAGGAACTGCAATCATCAATCGGGCTTTTGCACTTTGAAGATTTTCGAATTGTCCACCATATTTTACAGAGTAACCCACAGGAAGTTTGATTTTTGTGTCAACAATTTTTTGAATATCTGCCACTACACTTTGTAAATCCCGATTTCGAACATTGATACCCACAACAATTCTACGATTGGTATTGTCTCTGGAAATTTTGGCAGGACCTTCTGTGTATTCAATTGATGCTAATTCGCTCAACGGAATTTGTTCTCCGTTTCCGGTTGCAACATATAGATTCCTTAAGTCTTCAATATCAGTACGTTTTGTTTTGTCCAAACGAATAACCATATCAAAACGCTTTTCTCCTTCGAAGACATTTCCAACTATCTTCCCTGCGAAACCAAGCGCAATTGTTTCATTCAAATCGGCAATATTCAAACCATAACGAGCAATTTTGGAACGATCATAAACTACAGCCATCTGAGGTAGTCCTTCTGTCTTTTCGACAATTATATCAGATGCTCCTTCGACATTTTTAATAGCAACTTTAATTTCATGTGCCTTTTGAGCCAAGACATTTAAATCCTCTCCAAATATTTTAATTGCAACATCTGAGCGTGTTCCTGAAATTAATTCGTTGAAACGCATTTCTATGGGTTGCGTAAACTCAATATCCATATTTGGAATTTGTTTTTCAATAGCATTTTTAATCTTGTCTGCCAATTCGTCTTTGCTGGAAGCTGAAACCCATTCTGATTTTGGTTTTAACTTCACAATAACATCACTTTCTTCCATAGACATTGGATCTGTTGGGACTTCCGCAGCACCAATTCTGCTGACTACTTGTTGTACTTCGGGAAAGTTTTTCAGAATTATTTTTTCGATTTTTGTCGTTGTTGCAATGGTTTTTGTCAATGAAGTTCCTATTTTAAGAACGGGCTGAATCACAAAATCACCTTCGTCAAGAGTTGGTACAAATTCCCCACCCATTGTTGTAAATAAAGCGATTGCCAGAAATAATAACCCAATTGCACCATACATTACTTTTTTGGTATTGGCCAAAGCCCAAGTAATTATTGGCACATAAAAGGAGTTTAATTTTTGGATTAATCGGTTTGAAAAGGAATTCGGATTTTCTATTATTGGTTTTAAAAACAACGAAGAAACTACAGGAACATACGTAAAACAAAATATCATGGCGCCAACCAAAGCAAAACTGAACGTCATCGCCATGGGCTTGAACATTTTACCTTCGATTCCTGATAAAGAAAGAATTGGAATAAAAACAATCAGAATAATCAATTGACCAAAAATAGCCGAATTCATCATTTTGGAAGCACTTTTATACGTGATTTGGTCAATTTCCAGCTGACGCTCTTCTTTGGACAAATTTCCGAGATTTGCCGATTTACTAGCAATTTGAAACGCAATAAATTCAACAATAATTACGGCTCCGTCTATAATAATTCCAAAATCAATTGCACCCAAGCTCATCAAATTAGCATCTATCCCAAAAATATTCATCAATGAAATTGCAAAAAGTAAACACAATGGAATTACAGAAGCCACAACCAAACCGGAACGCCAGTTTCCTAACAATAAAACCACTACAAAAATCACAATTAGACATCCTAAAATAAGATTTTCGGCAACCGTAAAAGTAGTTTTCCCTACTAACTCGCCTCTTTCCAAGAAACCGTTAATATAAACACCTTGTGGCAAATGTTTTTGAATTTCTGCAACACGGTCTTTTACATCTGAAATAACTTGTTTTGAGTTACCTCCTTTTAGCATCATGACTTGCCCCAAAACTTTTTCACCTTCTCCATTTCCCGTGATTGCTCCAAAACGATTGGCATTTCCGTAACGAACTTGTGCTAGATTTTTGACATAAATAGGTAAACCATTTACATTCTTAACGACGATATTTTCAATATCCTGAATGGATTTTACCTTACCTTCAGCGCGAATAAAATAGCTTTGATTTATTTTTTCGATATAAGCACCACCAGCGATACTGTTATTTTTTTCTAATGCAGTAAAAATATCACCTGTAGTAATATTCATTGCTTTTAAGCTGGAAGGCAATATGGCAATTTCGTATTGTTTTAGATAACCACCCCAGGTATTTATCTCTACAACGCCTTTAATTCCTGACAATTGTCGTTTCACCACCCAATCCTGAAGTGTTCTTAAATCAGTAACAGAGTATCGATTTTTGAATTCAGGTTTTACTTCCAATGTATATTGATAGATTTCTCCCAATCCTGTCGTAATTGGTCCCATTTCCGGTATTCCAAAACCTTCTGGGATCTTTTCAGTTGCCGCTTTTATTTTCTCTGCGATTAATTGTCTGGGAAGATAAGTCCCTAAATCGTCTTCAAAAACTATGGTGACAACTGACAATCCAAATTTTGAAATAGACCTAATTTCTTTAACTCCAGGTAAATTAGCCATTTCAATTTCAACTGGATACGTAATGAATTGTTCAATGTCTTGTGTAGAAAGGTTACGAGAAGTAGTAATTACCTGAACTTGATTATTGGTAACATCGGGAACGGCACCTATGGAAATTTGGAAAACAGAAAATAATCCGAATAAAAAAACTCCTATAGTAAAGAGTAAAATAATAAGTTTATTTTTTAAACTAAAAGCAATGATTTTCTCCAACATTTTGATCTTATTTTATAATACAAAGATAAGATTTTAGTAGTAATAGTCATCTTAAGAACTGCTTAAGGTCTCCTTAATGAAACCTTAATATCACTTTAGTTCCAATATGCTCTGCACTGGAAATAGCAATGTCAATATTGAGTAAAGTACCTAATCTTCTGACAATTGATAAACCTAAGCCTGTTCCTTTAATTTCAGGATGTTCATTAGATTTAGAACGATAGAATTGATTGAATATTTTAGATAGATCTTCGGCAGCTATACCCATTCCAGAATCGATAATGTGACATTCCAGTTTATTGTCCGTATCCGTTATGATTATAGTCAAAGTTGCTTTTTCATTGGAATACTTCAACGCATTTGCGACTAAATTATTAATTATAATTGATAATAAATAACTATCACTATTCACATAATACTCTTTTGAAAATTCAGTACAAACATGTATGTTTTTAGATTGAATTGCATTGGAATAACGAGAAATTGAGTCCAGAATTAATGCATTCAAATGTACTTTCTCTATTTTCAACGATTGATTTTGATTTTCGAATCTTGCAAGTAAAAGTAATTGGTCTACTAGATGATTCAAAAGATTGACTTCAGTGACACAAAAATTTATTTTCTCTTCATATTCCTCATGATTTCGAGGCTTTCGTATTAAAACTTCCAACGTTCCTTTAATAACCGTCAAAGGGGTTCTTAATTCATGTGAGGCATCCGAAGTGAATTGTTTTTCTCTTTCAACCGCAGTTTCAATTCTATCCAATAAATTATTGATTGTTTGGGACAAAATATATAATTCATCGCGATTGATTGGCAACGGAATTCTGGATTTTAAATTATCCTTTGTAATAATATTAGAGGTTTGAATAATTGAGCTTATAGGTTTTATGCTTCTTCCGGCTATAAAACGGGCAATTAGAAAAAGAGCAATTAGGATTAGTGGGAAAGCAATAATCAGCACTTCAAATAAGTTGTTCAAGACCATCATGGCATCATCTAATGACATTGCCACGATGACATAACCTATAATTTTGCTGTCTTTATATATTGGAACTTGAATTTGTCGAATGGTTGTATTGACCAACTTTGTATCGAATAATTCATTTTTAATAATTTCCGAATGAAATTTTAAGGTACGGTTTTTTAGGTTTGGAGATTTTTCAACTGCATTTCCAATCCCGTCGACAAATTGAACAAAAACAGGATTTACATCTATGGTATTGTGTTCTCTCTCTTTCCATTCCTCCTCGTGAATTAAATGAAAACTATTCCCTTCGATTTCAATTTCTGATAAATGCTTTTGAGATTCGTTTCTTATGTCATAATTTATATGTCCAAAAACACTAAGTTTTACAATGGAATAAATCACAAAAAAAACCACAAAAATCAATAAAGCTGTGGTGATAATATAATTAGAAGCGATTCTGTTTTTAAAAGAAAGTTGTTGCATTTTTTATTTAGTCATTAGCGATATAGCCTACTCCGCGGACGGTTTTAATATAGTCTTCTTCTATTTTTAAATTCAATTTTTTCCGAATGGCATTCATAAAAACATCTATTACCCCGGTGTCATAGTCAAAATGAATATCCCAAACATCCTCAATAATTTGAGTTCTGGTACAAACTTTACCTTTATTTTTTACCAAATAGCACAATAATTCGTATTCCCGATGAGTCAAGGGCACTTCAATACCATTTGCCCAAACACGATGTTGGGAAATATTAATTTCAATCGTCCCAAGGTGTAAAATTTCTTGTTCTTTTTGATTTCTAAAATGAATTTTAATTCGTTCAGTCAATTCGTCAAAACTGAACGGTTTTTTTATATAGTCATTGGCACCAGCTTTCAGTCCTTCTATTGTTTCCTGAATGGTATCTTTTGCTGTTAGAAAAATAATTGGTGAATTGTTATCTTTCAATCGCACTGCTTTACAAAGTTCTAGTCCGGTCATTTTTGGAAGCATCCAATCTAATAATATAAGATCAAATTTTTCTTTTTGAATTAATTCAAATCCTTTCAAACCATCCGTTGCGCAGGTAATTTTATAACCTTCCTCTTCCAATCCTTGTTTCAGGAATTGAACAATGCCAACTTCATCTTCTACAATTAATATATGCATCATTTATTGCGTTATAAATTTAATTCCTAAAGATACAATATTGGCGGTCATACCATCATTTCTAGCGTAATGATTATACCTGAAATCTATGTTTTTTAATCCAAATTTCCAAATTTTAGAACCTAATAAAATATCTAAATAGCTTACACCAAAGCCATATTGACGGGCATTAAATGCTGATAAGTCATAATCTGAAGTGTAATATTTTTCAGTAGAGACATGTTTTTCAAAAGGGGCAAAATAATCGGAAGCTGTTTGTACATAATACCTAAACATTGGGTAAACTGTGAACTTTTGACCTAATTTTATCGGTAATTCAATAGAAGCGGTATGCGCTTGAATACCCCAATTATCTTCATAATATCTATAATACGTCTTGGCAACTACATATTCATTTATATAAAAATTAATTCTTGTACCGATCGGAACTTTAAATCTAGTATTTGGTAATCGTTCAATATCATCAGCAAGTCTATAAACTCCTTTATTTTCTGTCGTTTCGTAAACAGGAATATACTGCGCTTGTCCAATATAATAATTTGATTTATCTGCAAAATAAACTCTTTGGTATGGCGTAGCCAGTAATCCCTCTTGTTTTAGAACATCCACAAATACTGACATTTGAATCCTTTTTGAAAGTATTTGTGAGAAGGATAAGGAAGCCGAATATGAATTCCTGTTTTTGGTATTATAAGTTGTAAAAGCAGTAGGCAAATAACCGTTTGATACATTCCCATTTTGATCTAAAACAGTTACTCCGGAAAAATAACCTTGATTTTGGAAATTACTGCCGTATAATGAATATTCATGCAATTCTGTTGGATAAATTGGTCTCCATTGATCTAAGTAAGCATTTACTTTTAAACCAATCTCTGTATTTTTTTGATTGAATAATTTTGTTAATCCTCCTCCAAAGCCTGCTGAAGTATAATCATATTCATTCGAAAACGAAACATCTCCATTCCATATTGTATTTCTATCATCTGAACTGTGACTGTAATTAGCCACAACGGAGGCTAATTGATCATTTCCGGAAGCTCCTGATGAAGCTTGCCAAGGCGTTCCGTAAGGATTTGTAGCTGCAGTAGCTTTATTATTCCATTGTTTGTCATCTTTCCCACCCCCTCCAGAGGCGCCTGTTGCATTAAACGGGTTGATATTACTTGACGATGCCGAAGTGTAAGCGGAAATTCCAACATCAAAAGTCAAAACATCATCTTCGTTTAATGGAACGGCTACAACAATATTTGAGGCAATATCAGTTAGTTTTTCAGAACCTATTCCACCTGCAACAGGAGAATGCACTCCGTCTTGTTTATAATAACTGAATAAAAAATCAATTTCTGTATTTTCTAAAACTCGCTTTTTAAAAGTTGTTGTAGTATCTTGAGTTTGAGCAATTGCCACCACGTTTATCAACAAAACAATTACGTATACTATTTTTCTCATAACTTATTAATTACAGCCACATCCACCTCCAGTTTTTCCTCCATTTGCACCTGCCGCAGCTTCTCGATAGACTTGAAATGTAGTTTCATATCGTTCTGCAGTTTTTGCACTTAATTTCATATCTGGATCATTAATGTATTGCTTATCGTATTCTTTAACGGCAACACAAGATTGCATCACAAGGATTAAAACAAGAAAAAGCATTATTTTATTCATTTTTATATTTTTTTAAATCAATATTTTTTGACGAAAATATTTTTCCGCTATCATTCACATAAATACAACCTACACCAGGTAATTGATTGACTAAATCTAACCCAACATCAACACCCATTACAAAAATACCTGTTGCTAAAGCATCTGCTAATTCTGTAGTTTTTGCAAATACAGATACACTGATAACTCCTGTTGCCGGATAACCTGTTCTCGTATCAATTATGTGTGAATATCTTATCCCATTAAAAGTTACATATTTCTCATAACTCCCCGAAGTTTCAACCGCACTATCATCTAAAGGAAATGTAGCAAAAATTTTATTTTTATTTAATGGATTTTTAATTCCAACTTTCCATTTTTCGCCATTGGTTTGTTTTCCCCAAGTATTAATGTCTCCTGAAATATTTACTATTCCTGCCACAACACCTTTGGAAGTAAGCAAAAATTTAATTTTATCTGCAATGAATCCTTGTCCAATTCCACCTAAGCCCAATTTCATGCCTTCGAATTTCAAAAATATAGTACTATTCTTGTGGTCTAAGATTATCTTTTTGTATCCCACTTTTGATACCGAATTCTTTATCTCTTCTGGCGTTGGCATTTTAGTCATACTTCCGTCAAATTTCCAAATCTTATCCATAGAAGCATAGCTGATATCAAAAGCACCAGAAGTAAGTTCCGATATTTTTATCGAGCGTGACACTAAATCGAAAACTTCCTGTGGAACTTTAACGGGTTTCATTCCTGCATATTTATTTACCTGTGAAATTGGAGTTGTTGGAATCCAATCTGAAATTAGGTTTTCAATACGAGATACTTCGGCTACAGCCATATCGATATAATAGTCGGCTTCTGGAATATCTTTTGCCACAACGGTCATCTCAAAAGGGCTACCTAACATAGATAAAGTCCTTTTTTGTGTGACCTGAGCAGATGCTAAAGTGGCTGTAAAGAGAAAAGAAATGGCGATAAAAATATTTAATCTCATTGATTTTATTTTAAAAATGATTTAAGAATGTTAACATATTCTTGTGGAGAAACATTTTTATAACCCGTTTTGCCCAGTACTTTTCCATTTTTGTCTACAACAACAACTAATGGAAACATTCCATCCTTGTTATATTTTTCTGCCAAACTTTGGTTTAGTTCTTTTATTTCCGGAGTCAATTGATTTTGTTTTTTCTTTGGAAAATCAGCACGTTCTAATATTAAATTATTTTTTGCAAATTCCATAAAATAAGCCGATTTCCAAATATCTCTGTCTAACTTAATACATGGCCCGCACCAATCTGAACCTGAAAAAACAAGTAAAATATTTTTATTCTGATTAGTTGCTTCCGTTTTTGCAACCTCAAAATTAGTTTTCCATTCTTGCGAATAACCAATGGTTACTATAAAAAGTAACATAGATAACATTATTTTTTTCATTTTTATAATCGTTTATTATGAATATATTTTAAGAGAATTTCCTGTCAAAGAAGTATTCTATTGTTTTAAATTAGTGTTTGCCGGGCCTTGTGTAACCGCTCCCGTACTGCCGAATTGTGCATTATGATTTGGACAAATAAAATTATTTCCTAAAGCGTTGTAATTTACAGTATCCCTTCATGTGTACAGGATGAAGATACAGCAATAAAAGTTCCTGAATTAGTTCTTGTTACTACAATACCTTTTGTGACTAAAAAACTCCCATTTATTGCTAATGAACCCGTACTTACATCAAGTGCAAAATCTACTCCAGTTGGAGGCGGAGTTGTTGTTGCTGATAAGGAATTGTCACTAGAACAACTTAAAGCTAATCCTGCCATGCGAGCAGGCAGTAATGCGGCCGCGACTCCAAACCCTGCTATTGAAAAAAATTCTTTTCTATTCCTATTAATTATTTTTTTATTAATACTATTCTTCTCTGCAAATTAACTCTAAATATAAACGAAAATTGTTAAAACTAAACGTTCTTAAGCCAAAATTAAGAATGGAATACATCTAATCCTTAATGCTTTTATTGTTTCAAATTACTATTTTTGTAAAAAAACAACTCCTAATGACGATTTCAAAAAAGTTCTCTCCATTTTACAATCTTATGCTTTTTTATATTATTGTAAGCATCGTTTTAAGAATAGTATTACTACTGCATCCCATTACCCAAAGTTCATTTGGCTTTATCGATATTGTCAAAATATTCGGTTTTGGATTGATTTCTGATTTTTTCATTTTTGTATTGGTCAGCGGGTTTTTATGGTTGTACCTGATTTTTATTTCGAATTCAAAATACTTTAAACCTTACGGTTACCTATTTTTCGGACTATTAGTTGCATTGTTGTTATATGTTTCCTTTGGTAACACCATTCTTAATGAATATGGAGGCGCTTTACCTACTATTGGAATTGCTTTCATTGCCATAAAAACAATTTTATTTGGATTATTGCTCTTTTTACCAAAATACCGAAGTCAAATTCGATTCTGGTTGTTTTCCTTTGTCATTTTCTTGTACGTCGTTTTAATTTTGCAAAATGGAATCAGCGAATACTTTTTCTGGAATGAATTTGGTGTAAAATACAATTTTATAGCCGTAAATTATTTAGTTTATACCAATGAAGTTATCGGAAATATTATGCAGTCCTACCCTGTTATTCCAATATTTGGTGCATTGTTTATTGTGGCGGGTTTAATAACTTACCTAATTGTTAGAAGATCCAGAAGTTATATTGACAGCATCCCTACTTTTGTACAAAAAATACAATTGTCTGGAATATATCTTCTCCTTTTTGGACTTTCTTTATCCGTAATACCAATTTTAGCGGCTCAGGAAAATTCTCAAAATATTTTTGCCAATGAATTAGAAGCAAACGGAATATATAAATTCTTTTTAGCCTTTAAAAATAGTGAATTAGACTATTTCAAATTCTATAAAACATTACCTGAAAAAGAAGCTTATGCCTTGTTGCGAGAGCAAATTCCTGGAATTTCAGGAGAAAATTCTCTGCACAAAATTCAAAGTGAAGCTACAGAGAATCACAAGAATGTTGTATTAATCACCATCGAAAGTTACAGCGCTGATTTTATGAAAACATACGGAAATGAGCAAAATCTTACTCCGTTCTTGGATAGTTTGGCAACAAAAAGCTTATTGTTTACCAACCTTTATGCAGTAGGGAATCGTACTGTTCGAGGTCTTGAAGCAGTAACTTTGTGTTTTCCTCCAACTGCTGGTGAAAGTGTCGTAAAAAGAGAAGATAATAAGAACAAATTTTCAACAGGAAACATCTTCAAACAAAAAGGCTATAATGTAAAATTCCTTTACGGCGGTGATGCTTTTTTTGATAACATGGAAGATTTCTATACTGGAAACGGTTATGGAATTGTAGATAAAAAAACATTTACTCCTGAAGAAATCACTTTTGCGAATGTATGGGGCGTTTGTGATGAGGATATGTACAACAAAGCAATTAAGGTGATGAATGATGAAGCAAAGCAAAATAAGCCTTTCTTTAACCATATTATGACGGTTAGTAATCACAGACCGTTTACCTATCCAAATAATAAAATTGATATTCCTGGAGATGCAAAATCTCGTGATGGTGGCGTGAAATATACAGATTTTGCCATGAAGAAATTCTTCGAAATGGCGAGTAAACAACCTTGGTTTGCAAATACTGTTTTTGTCATTCTCGCAGATCATTGTGCGTCCAGCGCGGGAAAAACTGAACTTCCGGTTGATAAATACAGAATTCCGGCAATGATTTACAGCCCGGGTTATATTCAACCAAAACAGTACACGAATTTGATGTCTCAGATAGATGTTATGCCTACATTATTTGGATTATTAAATTTTAATTACCAAAGTAAATTCTATGGTCAGGACGTTTTAAAACCAGACTATAAACCCAGAGCTTTAATAGCTACCTATCAGGATTTGGGGTTGATAAAAGATAATGTTTTAACTGTTATTTCACCTAAACAACAAGTAAAACAATTTAAATTGACTTTGAAAAAAGAGCAAAAAACAGCGCCAGATTTTCAAATCTATTACGACCAAATTCCATTGGTAAAGGAAAGAACCGATTTAGTAAAACAAACTATTTCGTATTATCAAACGGCTTCGGATATGCTAAAGAAAAAGAAATATCAGAATGTAAACTAAATAAAAATGGGTGAGATATTAGTCTCACCCGTTTTTATTTATAATAATTGCTGAAAATAATTTATTCTTTTTCGCTTTCTAAACCAAAAAGATCTCCTTTTTTAAATGATTTTAAATCCTGTTTTAGTCCTTTTCTATTGCGTTTTGTAAGTGCCGCATTATCAAGGTTACTTAAATCCGGTTTTCCAGCATTTACCCAAGCAGTGTACCAAAAACTAGCGGTTGCAGTAATCGCTTTTTTCATTTGTTTTTCAACCATGCCGTCTAAAGCTGTGTGAAGTTTCCCTGCATATTCATCTGAATATAAAACACCACCATATTTGTTCTTTACAATCTTCCCAGCTTCGTCCATGACATACATTTTATTTTCAGGAGTTGCAGTTCTTAATTTTCTGTCAATAGCCAATAATGGTTCCACTAAACTATGAGTGTCTAAAATAATATCCCATGTTGCTTGATCTACATTTTCAATATATTTACCTTCCTCTACATTGAATTTATAATCTTTTACAAATAATTCAGGCAAACGGCTTTCCCATAAAGAATGAATTCCTTTTTGATTAGTATTTTGACCATCATGATTGTCTGAAGTATGTAATGGCATATGTGCATCGGCTATATAATGTCCTAGGTCAGCAGCAATGAATAAAATTTCTGTTTTTCTTTTTTCTTTGAAAGCCTTCGTCAATTTGCCCATCATTTCCTGAATGTACCAAGGTAATGTTCCGTTTTTCGACAAGAATTTCTCATCATATTTTTTCTTGGCAGCTTCCATAGTTTTAGGAAAACTGTCTTTAGCACCAAAATTCTCCATGTCAAAATAATGACGAGGACCTTCCGATTTGTCACTTAAAACAGATTTTCTTAAATCTGGAACAGTTGATTCCTGCGTAATAAAATCAATATGATTATAAAAAAAAGTCTGTAATGGTTTTGGGAGCGCCATTACTGCAGCATTGTTGATTCGTTCATGTCCGACAATACCCCATGATAAAAGAAAAAAAG
The DNA here is from genome assembly GCF_900108015.1 of Flavobacterium urumqiense. Taxonomy (GTDB): domain Bacteria; phylum Bacteroidota; class Bacteroidia; order Flavobacteriales; family Flavobacteriaceae; genus Flavobacterium; species Flavobacterium urumqiense. Next base: position 127,606 of record NZ_FNVP01000004.1, read on the forward strand.
TAATGCTTATTACAGATAACGCAATAAGTGTAGGTCTAATTTTAAAATTTTTCATTAAATTTATTTTTTTTGAAGGACAAATGTATTTCTTTAAATCGTTATTAAAAAAAATCTAGTTTAAGATTCTGTTAATTTTAAAAAAAAAATCTATCTAAATGTTTCGCCATCAAGGAAAAAACAGAACTTTTATTCATAATTTACGTTTGGCCACATTATTGTCATTTGTGGCGGGAATTGTAAATGTCACAGGAGTTTTATCGATAAAAACTTTGACAACGAATGTCACAGGTCATTTTGCCTATTTTGCTGAAGAGGTTATGAAGCATCATTATTCCGCTGCAATTACTTTTTTTATTTTTACAATTTTCTTTCTAATCGGTTCTTTTGTATCCAATTTTTTAGCCGAATTAATTTCGAAAAAACATCCAAATTTATCCCATGTTATTCCCATTACCTTAGAAATAATTGTTTTGATTGGTGTTGGGATTTTCGGAGGACAATCGGAATTATCTTCGTTTGAAGGCAAATGGATTGCTTTTTCTCTGCTTTTTGCCATGGGAATTCAAAATTCATTGGTAACAAAAATTTCGCAATCAACGGTCAGAACTACCCATTTGACAGGACTTTTTACTGATTTAGGAATAGAACTGTCCCAACTTTTTTTCTATAAAAAACCGGAAGAAACAAAAAAATTAAAGATCAGTATTTATCTAAGATTATCGATTATAATTTTCTTCTTTCTAGGATGCTTTTCGGGAGGTTTTATGTATATTTTCTTGGAAATGAAAACACTTTTTGTATCCGCGTTCTTTCTTTTGGTGGCACTTTTATATGATTACATCAGACTTCAATTTCATGTTATTAAAAGAAAAACCTTTCATCATAAAACTAATTGAAATAAATTATTGCCGAAAGAGTGCCAATTGCGATGAAAATCCAAAGTGAAATACCTTGCAATAAAGGTTTGAAACCAACCGATTTTAATGCATTTAGATTCAAGCCTGCACCAATTAAAAACAAAGTTACCGTAAGGCCTATTTTAGCAATTGATACTAAATGCGGCGCTATTATGGCAGTTTGAGGTGTGTAAGTATTCATAATCATGGCCAAAATAAACAGTCCTATAAAATATGGGATTTTGATTTTACTGGATTTATTTTTAAAAATAACTGAAGTGATTAAAGCAACTGGAATTATCCATAAAGCTCTGGCTAATTTTACTGTAGTTGCTATTTGTAAAGCTTGAGCACCATATTTATTAGCAGCGCCAACAACAGAACTGGTGTCGTGAATAGCTATGGCACACCATAATCCAAATTCTTTTTGCGATAAATTCAATGCATGACCTACAGCAGGAAACAAAAATAGTGCAACCGAATTCAGAATAAAAATAACTCCCAAAGCAACTGATGTTTGCTTTTCATCTGATTGAATTATCGGTGCAATTGCAGCAATAGCACTTCCTCCACAAATAGCAGTTCCACAAGAAATTAAATGGGAAGTTTTCTTTTCGATGTTAAACCACCTGCCAAGAAAAGTTCCTAAAATTAAAGTACTAAAAATAGATGCGACTGTAAATAGAAATCCTTCCTTTCCCGCTGATAAAGTGGTAGTGATATTCATACCAAAACCTAACCCAACAACCGAAATTTGCAGCAATATATTCGTTGCTTTATGGTTGAGATGTATAAAAGGATGCCCCGAAAGATTTGCTAAAACTAAACCTAAAAATAAAGCAATTGGTGGGGAAATAAATGAAGTCATACAAACCAATAACAAAACAGCAAAAATGATTTGTTGCAATGTTGGATTGATTTTTAATAAGTTAAAGCTGGAATATTGATTCGTTTCCAAAGTAAAGCAGTTGAATTATTATTTTACAAAGGTGTATAGATAATTCAATAGTTACCAATTGTATAACATAATGCCTTATAACTTTAAATTATAGTAACTGGAGATATTTTTAATGAACAATTCTGAAAGTGAATCTGTTTTTCCTTGCAATGTAATGATATAAAAAAAACGTTCAATCATTAAGTTTTTGACATCAATAACTGTCAATTCATTGTTTTTTAGTTCTTTGTTTACGGCGTGAATGGAAATAAAAGCAACACAAGTAGAATTCATCAGATATGATTTTATACTTTCGGTGCTTCCTAACTGCATTTCAACAGTTAGTTGAGAAAGCTTAATTTCAAAAGGTTTCAAAGCATATTCGATAACTTCCAGTGTTCCTGAACCTTGTTCTCGCGTCAGAAATCGCATGTTTTTAAAATCTTCTTTTGTAATTTCCTCTTTGTTAACTAATGGATTTTTACTATTGCAAACTAGCACTAATTCATCTTTTAAAAATTTGGTATATTTAATAGATTGATTTTTAGATTGCCCTTCTACAATTCCTATTTCAATTTCTTTGTTCAATAAGGCGCTCTCAATTTGTTCTGTATTACCATTGAGCAAATTAACCTTGATATCCTTCATTTTTTGATGGAAAAGGGCCAAAAGTGGTGGAATAATATATTGCGAAATCGTCGTGCTGGCTCCCAATCGTAACGTTCCCTGCTGTTGATTAATTAGCGTACTTAAATCGAAATCTATTTCACGATAAATTTCAAATATATTTTTAGTATGTGTTAACAGCAATTCACCTGCTTTTGTAAGCGAAATTTTGGAACCATTTCTATCAAAAAGTTTAATTTTATATTGTTCTTCTAATTCTTGAATGTGCTTGGAAACGGCAGGTTGCGTAATAAACAATTCCGTTGCCGCTTTTGTAAAACTCAATCTGTTGGCAACAGTGTAGAATACTTTCAGTCTAAAATCCATGCTTCCGTTTTTATTTGGGTAACGTATTACAACAATCCATTATATTTTCTAACAAACCATTCCGTTGCAAGAAGAATGGAAATCAAAACTAACAACCAAACCCAATCAATTAAAGGCATTTTGGTCATGTTATTTTTTTGAATTGATTTGTACTCCTCATTTTCTAAAAGCGATTTTATCAAAACATCTGCCTGGTCGGGATAATACTCTTTTCCATGAGTTTCCAATGCTAATTGAGATAATTTTTCTACATCGGGATTTACAAATTGTTTTTCAATATCAAAATCCAAAATTTCAAAATGACTGGAATAGGTGGTTTTTGAATTTAACTCTTTTACAGAAAAATTATAACTTCCTGCAGAAAGTCCGTCAAGATTGACGGTATAAGAATTATTTCCCTTTAATAAATCGTAGTTTTTAGTTTGCTTGGTTTTAGTATTGGTAACGGCAATTGTCAATCTTGCTTTCTCGTCAAATTCATAATTTTTATTAAAATACTGTGCGGAAATTTCAATTGCTTCTCCTGAATTATAAAAACTTTCGTGTTCTACAACCAATGACTTTTTGGAGTTATTGGAAGCCAAAAACTGAATAATCTTATCGATAAAAATATCAAATTTTGCAAACGACTGATTATCGATATGACTTTGTAACCGCCATTTCCAGCTATTTTCACCTAATAGAAAAGCAGTACGTTTTCCTTGATTCTCCGTAAAAGCGAGTAATGGAGCATTCGTTTCTATATTTCTGATTTTTGACGATAGTAAGACTGATACATTACCATTAGCAGTTACAGTTCCAAAAGGATTTTGCAGCGGTGGGAAATTTTCAAAACCAATATTATCAATCGCAAAAAGATTAAACTGAGAACTAAATACCGACAAATAATCTTCTTTTTGTCCACTCAATTTAAATGTTAAACTGCTTTGGTTTTCATTCAAAAAATTGAAATCGGTATTGTTTCCAGTAATAATAAAAGTATTGATTCCCGCTAATTTAGCGGTGTCAAAGACCGACTTAAATTCGATAGTTGGCTGGTATAAAATCAAAACATTATAATCTTGTAATGACCTGATATCGTTTGGCTTAACAATAGTAACTTTACGTTGTGCATTACTTTCTATGCCACGTTTCAAAGCAGCAACATCAGGATGATTTATAGCTGAAACTATGGCCACATTTGTCTTTTGATCAATAACTTCTACAGCAAAATTCTTGGTATTATTGAAGCTGTTTTTTTCATTTTCTCTGGATGTAATACTAGCTTTAAAAACTTGTAAACCTACTTTATTGGCTGGCAAGAGTATATTTAGTATTGCCGTTTTTTTCGAAGGAGAAAATAAAATTTGTTGTTTGCTTACTACTGAATTTCCTTGCGTAATATTAAAATCAGCAGAGACACTTTTAGTTCCTGAATACTGTAAAAAAACTTCTATCGGGAATTTATTTTTATAGAAAGCATATTTATTAACGTTCAGTTGATTGATTTTTAAATCAAATAATTTTGTGGTATCACCTAATATTATGGGATAAACTTTATTAGCCGCATCAAAACTATATACATAATCATTTCCCGAAGTCTGATTTCCATCAGTAATAATAACTGTAGGGAAGATTACATTTCGATTGATACTCTTTAAATTTTTGGCAATAACTTCAAGGTTCGTTTGCGTTCCTTTAAAATTAAACGTGGAAGCTGGCTCAAAATCAGTATCAAATTGATAGGATTGCAAGTCAAACTTATCTCGGATTGCCCCATTTGAGCTAATTTTTTTATACAATTCCAATGCTTTTTCTTTAGCATTCAAAAAAGTAACAGAACTGGAATTGTCAACAACAATTGCCAAAGGCGTTTTTACAATTTCTAAGGTGTTTTTAGTAATTATTGGGTTTATGAGCAATAATAAAATCAAAAATAAAGAGGCAAAACGTAAAAATGCCAAAAACAAATTGACTTTCGATTTGTTTTTGACATTGTATAAATATTGGTAAAATGACAAACCGCCTGCTACAACTAATGAAAGTATAATCAATAAAATAGTTGCTGTTGTCATATACCAGAATTAAAAGATTGAATAATTTAAGAATTTAAAAACAAATATTCAATAAATAATTTTTAAATCATGAAATTATACTAAGTAAGCATTCCTCCACAAACGTTCATAACCTGACCGGTTATATATGCACTCATATCAGAAGCAAAGAAAAGACAAGCATTTGCAACATCTTCAGTAGTTCCACCACGTTTCAATGGAATTCCGTCTCTCCAACCTTGAACCACATCATCACTTAATTTAGCCGTCATTTCAGTTTCAATAAATCCTGGTGCAATTGCGTTGCAACGAATATTACGAGAACCTAGTTCTAACGCTACTGATTTTGTAAATCCAATAACACCTGCTTTTGAAGCCGCATAATTCGTTTGACCCGCATTACCCTTCACTCCTACTACAGAACTCATATTAATAATAGATCCTGAACGTTGTTTCAAGAAAGTGCGTTGAATCGCTTTGGTCATATTAAAAACAGATTTTAAATTGACATCAATTACTTGGTCAAAATCGGCTTCAGACATACGCATCAATAAATTATCTTTGGTAATTCCAGCGTTATTAATCAAAACATCAACAGTTCCAAATTCGGCAATTACTGCATCAACCATAGTTTGCGCCTCGTTAAAATCAGCAGCGTTTGATTGATATCCTTTGGCTTTAATTCCAAGTGCGTTCAATTCACTCTCCAGAACCAAAGCTGATTCAACGGATGAACTGTACGTAAAAGCAACATTTGCACCATTTTTCGCAAAAATCTCTGCAATTCCTTTACCAATTCCGCGACTTGCTCCAGTAATTATGACAACCTTTCCTTCTAGTAATTTCATGTTCTAAAATTAATTTAATTTTTATTTGAAGCTATTCCTGCTATCCGTTTCAATCTTTTATGTTTTATGAAAAACATAAAAGGATTTCCACTACTATCAGGGCTATTTTCCACCCGTCAAATATAGGAATAATTGTGGTTTGAAAAAAAATTACAAACCAATAACATCAATAAAAGTCAATTAATACCTATCTTTTTTTTTACAAAAAAAAGCCTTACCGAAGTAAAGCTTTTTTAATATTATATTTTAAAATTTTTGAGATGTACTAAAAAGCTACATTCCATTTTGGCAATTTTCCATTTTCGTCAAGAAAGTTTTGTAAAATTTGTCCTTCAACAAATGTTGGAATTACTTTAGTACTATCATTGAATGTCTCATACCAAACTACTTCAAGTGTACTAATGTCTTCGATTTTCATTTGTGCTGGCCAAGAATATTTTCTTCCAGTTTTTGCAAATTGGTGTCCTTCAACAATTTTGTCCTTAAGACCACCATTTTTAATTTTCAAAGTTCCGTCATTCTGAACAGTTCCAGTAGAACCAACCATAATTAACTCTTTCTCATCTCCTATTGAATAAACTAAAAATACTCCAGATCCTTCTGAAGCATTACAAACTTCTTCTAAACTATCGTCTGTAGTAAATGAAAACTGATTGGTAACTTTGAATTTTTTTAACTCTTTGTACATACTATTTTATTTTTATTTGAATTGGCTTTAAAAAAAAATTACCTCACAAAATCATGAGGATCACTGAAAACCATTCGTTTACGTTTGCTTTTACTATTATTAAATGGATAAACCAAAGAATTTTAATAAAGTGCAAAGATATTTCTTTAATTCAATTTATAATAAAAAAGCCCCACAAATTGTGAGGCTTTTAAAATATTTAATTAGAGTTTAGATTAACCTAAAACTTCTTTCACTTTTTTACCAATTTCAGCTGGAGAATCCACAACGTGTATTCCACATTCTCTCATAATTTGTTTTTTAGCTTCAGCAGTATCATCAGATCCACCAACGATAGCACCTGCATGTCCCATTGTACGTCCTGCTGGAGCGGTAACTCCTGCAATAAATCCTACAACTGGTTTACGATTACCATCAGCTTTAATCCAATGAGCAGCATCCGCTTCTAATTGTCCACCAATTTCACCTATCATTACGATACATTCTGTTTCTGGGTCATTCATCAATAATTCTACCGCTTCTTTTGTAGTAGTTCCAATGATTGGATCTCCTCCAATACCAATTGCTGTAGTAATTCCTAAACCTTGTTTTACCACTTGGTCAGCAGCTTCGTACGTTAGTGTTCCAGATTTAGAAACAATACCTACAGTTCCTTTTTTGAAAACAAATCCTGGCATAATTCCAACTTTAGCTTCACCTGGAGTAATTATTCCTGGGCAGTTAGGTCCTATTAATCTGGCATTTCTTTCTTTAACATAGCTATTCGCTTTAATCATATCAGCAACAGGAATTCCCTCAGTGATAGCGATAATTACTTTAATACCTGCATCAGCAGCTTCCATAATTGCATCAGCAGCAAAAGCTGGCGGAACAAAAATGATAGTAGTGTCTGCTCCTACTTGTTCAACAGCGTCTTTTACCGTATTGAAAACTGGTCTGTCTAAGTGCGTTGTTCCTCCTTTTCCCGGAGTTACACCACCAACAACATTTGTACCGTATTCAATCATTTGAGAAGCGTGGAAAGTTCCTTCGCTTCCTGTAAATCCTTGAACAATTATTTTGGAATCTTTATTAACTAAAACACTCATGATATATATTTTATGTAGTTTTTAAAATTGTGTAGCAAAAGTAAGGCTTTCGAAATTATTTCCGAGTCTTTTTTTGTCAAAATAAATTATGATAATTGGCTCATTTGATACCCTCTGAACAATTTATTGTCTTTTATTTGCCATATCGCCATAAAATGAGCTAATAGCATTTCTTCTCTTGGGTTTTCAATTGTTTTTACAAAATGCGAATACCGCACTGAAATCGTATCATTTTCTGCAATTATTTGGCTTATTCTTATTTTAGATCGAACATAAGCTTTACTTAAATCATGAGATAAATTCAGTAATGAATCATAGTTCAGTTGTAAAAATCCCTTACTGCTATTCCAATCTAAAAGAACATCAGGATGCAAAAATTCTTTCATGACATCGCTATCAATCAGTGCATCTGATTTATAAAATTTTTGAACAATTTCTTTAGCAGACATATTATTTTAATTTATTAAGGATTTCTGGAATCTTCTTGATATTAGCCAGTTGTTTCAATTTTTCTCTTGATTCTTCGATTGGAGTGCCAAAATAAGACTTACCTCCTTCTACAGATTTCGTAACTCCAGTTTGACCTAGAATAACTGCCTTTGCTCCAATTGTTATTCCACTTGTAGTTCCAACTTGTCCCCAAATCGTTACATCATCTTCGATTATTACGCATCCTGCAATTCCTGTTTGTGAAGCAATTAAACAGTTTTTTCCAATTACGGTATCATGCCCAACATGGACCTGATTGTCGATTTTGGTACCTTCCCCAATTGTTGTATCACCCGTAACTCCTTTGTCAATCGTACAAAGAGCACCAATACCAACATTGTCTTTGATTACCACACGTCCTCCGGAAAGTAATTGATCATAACCTTCTGCACGTTTTTTATAGTAAAAGGCATCCGCTCCAAGAATTGTACCTGCGTGTATCATTACATTGTCACCAATAACCGTGTAATCATAAATGGAAACATTAGAATGTATTAAACAATTTTTTCCAATAACGACATGATTTCCAATAAACGTATTTGGCTGTATAATAGTTCCTTGTCCTATTTTAGCTGAAGCAGCTATTGATACATTCGAAAATTGAAAAGGTTTAAAATGATTAATTAATTTATTGAAATCTCTAAAAGGATCTTCAGAAATTAAAAGTGCTTTTCCTTCCGGGTAATCCACTTTTTTATTAATCAAAACTATTGTGGCTGCCGAATTTAATGCTTTGTCATAATATTTAGGGTGATCTACAAAAACAATATCACCTGATTCAACAACATGGATTTCATTCATTCCAGATACTGTAAAATTAGGATCACCAACATATTCACAGTTGATAATATTGGCAATTTCTTCTAAAGAGTAAACTTTTTGGAATTTCATAAATTTAGTGTTCAGTATTCAACTTTCAGAATTCAGTTTGATTATAAACTGAATTCTGAAAACTGTAATTTACTCTTTTACTCGTTCCATATAAGAACCAGTTGTAGTATCGATTTTTATTTTATCACCTTCGTTTATAAATAAAGGAACATTTACTGTTGCACCAGTTTCTACTGTTGCTGATTTTGTAGCATTAGTGGCAGTATTTCCTTTAATTCCAGGTTCAGCGTATGTTACTTCAAGAATAACTGAAGCCGGCATATCTACAGAAAGCGGTAAATCAGTTTCGGTATTGATGCTTACCATTACGTTTTCTCCTTCTTTTAATAAATCAGGTGAATCCAAAATGTTTTTGTTTAAAGTAATTTGTTCGAAAGTTTCAGTATTCATAAAATGAAAATCATCACCTTCCGGATATAAAAACTGAAATTTATGGTTTTCTACTCTAACTTCTTCGATTTTATGACCTGCCGAAAAGGTGTTATCTAATACTTTTCCGTTTGTTAAACTTCTCAATTTTGTTCTGACAAAAGCAGGTCCTTTTCCTGGTTTTACGTGAAGAAATTCAATAATTTTGTAAATATCGTTGTTGTATTTGATACACAATCCGTTTTTAATATCTGATGTAGATGCCATTATATTGTTTATTTTTTATTAATATTTTTATTTTGTGTTAGCTGAAAAGCGATTCCTAATCTTAATAGTTTCCGGAATATCCTTTCATTACTCCTCTTGATGAATTTCTGATAAAATCAATAATCTCATCTCTTTCCGGTGTTGCTTCCATCTCCGCTTCAATAATTCCTAAAGCTTGTGTTGTATTGTAATTTTTTTGATAAAGAATTCGATATATATCCTGAATTTCTCTAATTTTTTCAGTTGTAAATCCTCGTCTTCTTAAGCCAACAGAATTAATACCAACATAAGATAATGGCTCTTTCGCTGCTTTTGTATATGGAGGAACATCTTTTCTAACTAATGAACCACCAGATATCATGGCATGATCCCCAATTTGAATAAATTGATGTACTGCTGCCAACCCACCAATCACTGCAAATTTACCAACAGTAACATGTCCTGCGAGAGCAACTCCGTTAACAATAATGGCATTATCGCCAATATGACAATCGTGTGCAATATGGGCCGTAGCCATTACCAAACAATTTTTACCCAGTGTTGTTTGCCCTGATGCTATAGTCCCTCTATTTATGGTTACACACTCTCTAATGGTACAATTGTCCCCAATTATTGCTAAAGAATCTTCTCCTCCAAACTTCAAATCTTGTGGTACAGCTGAAATTACTGCACCTGGAAAAATATTACAATTTTTACCTATTCTCGCCCCCTCCATAATAGTGACATTTGAACCGATCCATGTTCCGTCACCAATAATAACATTATTATGAATGGTTGTAAATGGCTCAATGACTACATTTTTAGCGATTTTAGCGCCTGGGTGAACATATGCTAGTGGTTGATTCATATTCTATATTTAATCGTTTAACTGTTAAATCTATTAACCGAATAAACGATTAATCAAATCAACAAAAAAATTACTGCTTTTTGGCAATTTGAGCCATTAATTCCGCTTCAGCAACTAGTTTTCCATTTGCATAAGCGTTCGCTTGCATATGACAAATCCCTCTTCTGATTGGCGTTATTAAATCACATTTAAAAATCAAAGTATCACCAGGCAATACTTTTTGTTTGAATTTGACATTGTCTATTTTCATAAAATAAGTCAAATAGTTTTCTGGATCCGGGACCGTGCTCAATACAAGAATTCCTCCCGTTTGTGCCATTGCCTCCACAATTAAAACACCTGGCATAACCGGAGCTTCTGGGAAATGTCCAACAAAGAAATTTTCGTTCATTGTAACGTTTTTCATACCTACAACATGACTTTCAGACATTTCAATGATTCTGTCAATCAGTAAAAATGGTGGTCTATGAGGAAGAACAGCCATAATTTTATGAATATCCATCAATGGCTCTTGGTGCAAATCATAAACGGGAACATAATTTCTTTGTTCTATTTTTATGATTTTGGCCATTTTTTTGGCAAATTGTGTATTTACAAAATGTCCTGGTTTATTGGCGATAACCTTACCTTGTATTTTTGTTCCAATTAAAGCTAAATCCCCAACGACATCAAGAAGTTTATGTCTTGCAGCTTCATTAGGATAATGCAAAGTTAGATTGTCTAATATTCCGTTAGGCTTCACTGTCAATTCTTCTTTACCAAAAGCAACTTTCAAATTTTCCATTGTAGCTGCTGATATTTCTTTATCAACGTATACAATAGCATTATTTAAATCGCCTCCTTTTATCAATCCGTTTTCTAAAAGGGATTCCAATTCATGCAAAAAACTAAAAGTTCTGGAATCAGATATTTCTGTTTTAAATTCAGAAATACCTTTCATAGTAGCATTTTGGGTTCCTAAAATTTTAGTCCCAAAATCAACCATAGCAGTTACACAATAATGTTCACTTGGCATGATTAATATTTCGCTTCCGGTAGCTTCATCGGTAAAAGAAATTACTTCTTTTATTACATAAACATTACGTTTTGCATTTTGTTCTTCAACGCCTGCTTTTTCAAGCGCTTCAACAAAATATTTAGCAGAACCATCCATAATAGGCAATTCTGAAGCATTTAGTTCAATGATAACATTGTCTAAATCACATCCTGTTAATGCTGCTAAAACGTGTTCTGGAGTTTGTATTTTTACACCAAGTTTCTCTAAATTGGTACCTCTTTGAGTGTTTACAACATAATTTGCATCTGCTTCAACAATAGGACTTCCTTCCAAATCTACTCTAACAAAAGTAAAACCATTGTTTACTGGAGCAGGTTTGAAAGTCATTTTCACTTCTTTTCCTGTATGTAATCCAACTCCAGTTAGTGAAATTTCCGTTTTGATGGTCTTCTGTTTAACCATTTTTTCCATTTTTTTGGTTTAATATTTGTTTTTTTAATTCTTTTATTTCTGCTATAATTTTTGGGAAATTCTTGAAATGAACATACGACTTACTAAAATCATTGTATCCAAATGCTGGACTTCCCTGCAAAATATCATTATCTTTTATATTCTTTCCAACTCCGGATTGCGCCTGAATACGGACATTGTTTCCAATAGTCAAATGTCCTGCTATTCCTACCTGACCTCCTATCATTCCATTTTTTCCAATTTTAGTAGAACCCGCAATTCCTGTTTGAGCCGCAATTACAGTGTTTTCTCCTATCTCAACATTATGGGCAATCTGAATTTGATTGTCCAGCTTCACTCCTTTTCTAATAATTGTAGAGCCCATTGTAGCCCTGTCGATAGTCGTACAAGATCCAATATCTACATTGTCCTCAATAATTACATTTCCTATTTGAGGAATTTTAGAATAGGTTCCATCCGGATTTGGTGCAAAACCAAAACCATCTGCTCCAATTACTGCACCAGAATGTATCGTACAATTATTACCTATAATAGTTTCTGAATAAATTTTTGCACCAGCAAAAATAGTTACATTATCACCTATTACAACATTATCTCCAAGAAAACAATTAGGATAAATTTTTACATTATGACCCAGTACGGCTTTCTCACCTATGTAACTAAAACTGCCTAAATATACGTTCTCTCCATATTTAGCTGTTTCAGAAATAACCGACGGCTGTTCAATTCCGCTTTTATTTCCTTTTGCCTGATCGTAAAATTCTAATAATTTAGAAAAAGACAAATAAGCATCGTCTACTTTTATAAGCGTCGTTTTTATTTCTGTTTCAGGAACAAAGGTTTTGTTCACAATAGTAATTGTAGCCTCTGTTGTATAAATAAAGTTATTGTATTTTGGGTTCGATAAAAAAGTCAATGAACCGTCTTTTCCTTCTTCAATTTTGGACAATTGATTCACTTCAGCTTTGGGATTCCCAACAACCTCACCTTCCAAAATACCCGCTATTTGTTCTGCTGTAAATTTCATTGCGACAAAAATATAAAAAAATAGATTTTAAATGTTCATTTCTATCAGTTGTTTTGGGAAACAGATGTAATATTTAGTAACCAATTTAGATAATGATTTTAAATTCAACTGGTCAGAAGATTCAATAACATCCTCCACTGTTCTGTCTTTTTTCAAAATTCGGATTGGTTCGGCTTCTTTACTGTACGCTTGATTTTTTATTTTACCTTTAAAAATAAAATAATTAGTTTCCAGCAAGGTAATATTATTTTCCATCGCAAAACGTTCTTTCAATGGCTGTAGTTCTTCTAAAGAAACTTTTTCACTACTCAACTTTATCTTTAATAAATCCCTGTTTACAATCATCTTGCTAAGGGAAGACAATATAAAATCATCCTGTCTTTGCCATGCTTTTAAAGCACTAATAATATCAAAATCATCCAATTGTGAAAATAAATCTAAAGTAGAAGTGTCGAACGTTTCCATTGTGATTTTATTTTTCATAAAAAACAATAAAGGTTCGCTACACGGTAATTGCACTCCTTTCATAGTCAATTCTTTGGCGCGTTTTAAGACTTTCGTCAAAATTAACTCCGCTACTAAACTCGTTTTATGCAAATACGCTTGCCAGTACATTAATCTTCTGGACATCAGGAATTTCTCTACCGAATAGATACCTTTTTCTTCAATCACCAAGAAATCATCTACCACATTCATCATTTGAATCAGTCGCTCTGAATTGACATTTCCTTCTGCTACACCCGAATAAAAACTATCCCGTTTTAAATAATCCATTCGATCCATATCCAATTGACTAGAAATCAACTGCAACATGAATTTCCTGTCGTATTCTCCTTTAAAAATCTGAATTGCGAGACTCAACTGACCGTTAAATTCCACGTTCAACTGGTTCATAAATAAAAGCGAAATTTCTTCATGATGTACATCTTCTACAATACTTCTTTCCATGGCATGCGAAAAAGGACCATGACCGATATCGTGTAGTAAAATAGCAATGTACAAGGCATTTTCTTCTTCGGGAGATATTGAAACGACTTTGAAACGCAATACTTCAACTGCTTTTTGCATCAGGTGCATACAGCCCAAAGCATGATGAAAACGAGTATGATTTGCGCCAGGATATACTAAATATGACAATCCCATTTGGGAAATGCGTCGCAACCTTTGAAAATAAGGATGCTGAACTAAGTCGTAAATTAAGGCATTAGGAATGGTAATAAACCCGTAAATGGGATCATTGAATATTTTTAGTTTATTGATTTGACTCACTATAACTTTATTTTGGTGAACAAATATAGGCAAATTAGATTGTATAACAGTTAAGCGCGATATATGGTGTATTTTTCATCAAATCGGAGTGATTTTATAATGCTGAAAACTTCTTGAATTTAAGATTAAAGAATTGAAAACTTTAAAAAATATGTATAAAAAAGCGGGAATACCATCCCCGCTTTTTCGCTTTTTAAAACACTTTCTTCTGTTCGTCTTTTATATCCACCTCGGTGACTTTACCGTATTTTTCAGCAATTTTTTTGATTTCGGCTGATTTGCCCACTAAGATAAATTGGAATTTATCATTAGGAAAATATTTGGTAATGATTTGGTTCGCTTTTGCCAAGTCAAGACCATCCACATTTTTCTCAAAATTATCGATAAAAGATTTGTCAAAATTATACCAGAACATTTGTGTCATCAGTCCGGATAATTGACCTGCGGTTTCGTAACGTGGAGGAAATTGTCCTTTGACGTAATTTTTGGCAGAGGATAATGATTTTTCATCAAGACCATTTGTATGCAGTTTCTTTATGACTTCTAAAGCTTTATCAATTGCAGCTTCGGTCGTTTTATTGGCAGTAAAAGTGCTAATGACAAAAGAACCTCCATTTTTTAAAGTATTAAATCTACTTGATGCACCATAAGTCAAACCGGAATTCACGCGTAGTTCATCATTCAACATAGAAGTAAATCGTCCGCCAAAAAGAGTATTTACAACCTCTATGGCTACAAAATCAGGATTATTTCTGCTAATTCCAGGTGCTCCTATGTAAAATGTAGTCTCCTTAGCATCATTTTTATTAACCAATAACACTCTGTTTTCCGTAGGAATGCTAATCGTTTTTGTTGCAGGATTTTCTTTTTCTTTTGTTGATTTTGTCCAAGTTGAAAATAAAGTAGTTAGCTCCCCTTTCATGTCTTTAGTATTAAAATCTCCAACTATACTTATGGCAGAATTATTAGGCTTATAATTAGTTTTATAAAAATTCATCAAATCATCAACCGTCAATTTGCTAACTGTGGAATTTATACCACTAATTACATTCCCATACGGATGATTACCGTACAAAAAAGCATCAAAATATGACCCTATTACTGATCGAGGGCTTTCTTTTTGCTGTTCAAGCATTACCAATAAGCGGCTTTTCTCTTTGTTAAATTCTGCAGGATCAAAAACAGGATTGAGCAATAAATCTTTAATAATAGAAAGCACTTTGACCTTATCTTTTGCAGCAAAATTCGAAGAAAGACCTGCATACTCTTTGGTAGCGTATGTATTTACATTGGCCCCAATAAAATCAAGTTCTTCGTCTAATTTTGTCTTTGTATAATTTTTAGTACCATGCTTCAGAGCCGTAGCAGTTAATGATGCAAGTCCGGCTTTGTCATTATCATAAATTGCGCCTGCCGGCAGTATAGCTGATACGCTGATTATTGGAACATCATGCTGTTCCATCAGGTAAACGGTAAGTCCATTAGATAATTTAAAGGTAGTGTAATCGGGTAATTTATAACTCTGTGCTGATAGACTTATATGTGCCAATATTAGTAAACAGGTAGCTAGTATTGTTTTTTTGATTGATTCCATAAAATTAATTTTCTACGTTTGTTTTTAATATACCTACCGTTCTGTTGCTTTTTATAAAATATTTTTTGGCTACGTTCTGCACATCAGCAACTGTAATTTTATTATAGTTGGCTGGGGCATTGAACATTTTTCTGTAATCGCCAAAAAACACTTCGTAAGTACCTATATTGTTTGACTTACCATCAATTGTTTCAACCTGAGAATAAAACTCCATTAGTTTCTGATTCTTTATTTTTTGAAGTTCCGTTTCACTAATGCCATTGGTTTTTATTTTTTCAATCTCAGCATAAATCGCATTTTCTAGATCTGTTTCATTTATATTTTTATTGGCAACAGCATAAAAATTAAAAAGATTAGGATCAAAACTATCTCCAAAATCAGAAGATACTTGCGTTGCTAATTGTTGTTTATCAACCAAAGCAGTATACAATCTTGATGATTTTCCGCTTGAAAGAACGGAACTAAGAATATTCAATGCATAATAATCTTCATTTTTGGACTCAGGAGTATGATAAGCAATCATTAAGTACGGAGTTGCCACCTCTTTTTTCACGGTTATTCTTCGTTCTCCGGTTTGCGCAGGTTCTACGATATGCACAACGGGCGGTGCTGGTTGTGCCGGAATTGCTTCCAAATATTTCTCGGCCAATCGTTTCACCTGATCTAATTTGATTGCTCCTGAAACAACAACTACGCAATTATTTGGAGCATAGTAGGTTTTGAAATAACGTTCCAAATCTTGTTGTGTCCAGTTTTTCATATCGTCTTCATAACCAATAACTGGCCAATGATAAGGATGCTCTTGAAAAGCAGTTGCTTGCACAGATTGGGACAAAAGTCGCCATGGAGAGTTCTCCAATCCAGTACGTCGCTCGCTTAAAACCACACCTCTTTCACTTTCAACCATTTTTGGATCAATGCTTAAACTCGAAATCCTATCGGCTTCCATATCAAAAATAATTTCTGAGGCTGATGCCGGAAACCAGTCTGTGTACACCGTCACATTTTCTGTAGTATACGCATTATTGGCTCCTCCGTTAAATTCCATTGTTCGGTCAAAAAGTTTAGGACCATATTTTTTAGCTCCATTGAACATCATATGTTCAAAAAAGTGTGAAAGTCCGGTAATTCCTTGATATTCGTTACGGCTTCCTACCTTGTAAAATAAATACATATTGGCATTGGGAATGGAAAAGTCTTCCACTACCAGGAATTTCATACCGTTTTTCAGGGTAAAGGTTTTTACATCATCTGCTTTCATTTGTGCCTGACCTGTTAAGGCGAGCATCAGAAAAACAGGCAAGATTATTTTTTTCATATTACATAAATAAATATTAATTAAACATTCTGGTTTTGGTTGAACTTAAGCTTTTGCAAAAGAAGGATAAATATACAAAGGTATTTCAGATAAATACTTGCAAATAATATTGATAAAACGCTAAAATACTTATTTTTTATTCTCCGCTAATTTTTTTAAAAAAAATAGTTTAACAAGTATTTACATTACGAATTATAATACAAATTTATTTTTTTAATTTAAGTGGTGTTAAAATCTAAATTCAATAAATATATCAATATTGAACCTTCTAAAACAACAAAAGCTAAAAGTAATTAGTACTCATCGTCTTCATCTGGTTCTGATTCCTTTCTGATTGTAGTATCCATATTAAAAAACTTGGTTACGTCTTTTTTATCCTTCTGATTCTTTTTAATCAAATATAAAAGTAAAACAATTGCACCTACCAAAAATACAGCTACAATAAACCAATTTATTTCCATTGTTTTAGTTTTTAATAAAGTTAAATAAAGATAAAAATAATAAAATTTAAGAATGTTATCCTATGATTAAAAACCAAAAAGCAGTAGCAATCATTGCATAAAGTCAAGCTCTTGTTCATTATCAATTAATTGTTCAATATCATAAAGTTGTCCCCAAGAATTGATTATTTTTTTTTAGTATTGTCTAGCTCTTCCAGATCAGTATCACTTAAAGTAGCAAATATATTAGAAGTAAATTCAAGATCATCATCCAAATCTTTTGCGTATTCAACTATTGATGTCCGATTCACTTTTTTGGGTCTTTTACTATTTATGTTTTTCGATTTTTGAATGTAAAGACATTACGAATATCCTGAATTTACAATATGTGAAAGTACCGTTTGAACAGATTTGCAGTCTGGATTCATAATTTCATTATCTATCACAAATACTAAGTTCGTTTCTGAGATATCTTGAATTTCGTGCTGCAGTTCTTTATTGCTTTTTTATATTTGGCAATTAAAGAATGAACTACATTTCCGTTTGTTTATTCAATCATCTGAAATTACATTTTTTAAATTGGGAATCGAATACTGTGAAAACTTCTAAATTTAGAATTATGATCGAATTTTTTACTATATTTTGGAATCAAATAAATTAACTTTTTGTTATTTCAATAACAAAAAAAAGGAGAGTCGTAAGCTCTCCTTTATTTGTTTTACAGTTTTCTAAGCCAGATATTTCTGAATTGAGTTTTGCAGCCGTGTTCTTGTAAAGAAATTACATCTTCACCGTGTGGTGACGGATAATTATGCAAACCAATATAAAGTGTTAATCCATTAATAGTCGCATTATTTTGGACCAAAACTCCATTATGCAGTACTGTTATTCTTGCCGGTGCATCGATATTTCCGTCCGTTTTGAATCGCGGAGCGGTATAAATAATATCGTATGTATTCCATTCCAAAGGTGCTTTCATCGCATTAACCAAAGGTGGATGATCTTTATAAATACTTCCTGCCTGCCCGTTGCTATACGTTCTGTTATTGTAGGAATCCAAAACTTGAAGTTCGTATCTGTTTTGTAAAAATATACCGCTGTTACCTCTCCATTGTCCTCCATCAACAACAACGTCCGGTGCGCTCCACTCCATATGTAATTGACAGTCTCCAAATTGCATTTTGGTCTGAATTGCCCCTAAACCATCTACCACTTCCATATATTCCTTATCTACAATTTTCCATGGAGCTGGCTTTGTGATATCTTTTTGACTTACCCATTGATCTAAGTTTTTACCGTCAAATAAAACAATAGCATCCGAAGGTGCGTCTCCCATTTTTTTAGCAGGAGTAATTACTTTTACCTGCGGCTCCCAAATTTCAGTCATTTCAGGCTTCATGGCCATTGGTGTTACCAGCGGCGGCGTATTCACGTAATCGTGTTGCGCCATTGCAACGGTCATTGAAAATAAAGTGATGCTTAAAAAATAGGTTCTAATTGTATTCGGTTTCATAAAATATTTGGTTTGGTTCGATAAAAGTATAAATTTAGAATAAAATCGTTTGGTTTTACATTTAGAGAAAAAAATGTTTTTTTTATTTAAATGTCAAGGTAGTATGCGAGCGAATCTTTAGACAATACATAACTCCGTTTACAAATATTTAACTAACAAATATCCCACTAGTAACCCAAAAACTATCCATACAACTCTTTGATTACTTTTCATATTGACTAATTTTGAATCAACTATCTCGTCATTTTTTATCAACTGAATTTTAATTTTTCTATCCTTAAATAATTCATAATTTGACTTAAGAATAAAATGATTTGATTTAATGTTAAAATGATGTTCCGTTCCAGTAACTGAGAATTTTTCAGAAACTTTTTCGCCATTTACTACAACCGTTTCTTTTCCTAAAATGGAGTTTAAAAATTCAATTTTATCGTTATCGATACTGTATTCCGTGTATTTCATATTTTTTGTTTGTGTCTTTTCAATCTTTGTTTGCGTGGAATAAAATTCCTCTCTGTTGAGTATTTTAATAGCGTTATGCAGATTTGCGCCATTTTTCTGTGTTGCGCCAACGGTAGAAAAATGGAGCTAAGAATTTGTTAGGCATATGACGTTTATTGCTTTATTTCTTTTTCAATAGATTTATTTCATTAACCAAATTTGTCTTTTGTCTTTTTTGTCTTTCAAGTTCTTCACTATCAAACTTAAACTCATCATATGTTCTAGTCTTTATTCCTTTTTTGAATAATTCAAAATATTTTACAGGATTAAAACTTTCCCCTTGAATTGCTAAGAATAAGTATCCAGCTATGATACTGATAATGGAAAATAAGTATGTAATAGGTTCCATTACATTCCAAGTCAATTTAAATATTAAAAAAACTAAAATCGAAAAGAACAATATTGGTATTAGCGATAAATAAAAAGTATTAGCCTTTACTTTTTTGTCAATAATCTTCATTATCGGTATATGTCTAATTTCTGAATCATCGATTGATTTGATTGTGATTTCTAATAAATCTTCTTTATATTTTATTTGATTATCAATAATTTCTTGGTCTTTTGTTTTTAATTCTTCAGCTTTTGTATCTAATTCTTCATTTTTAGTTTTAATTTCTGAAATAGCTGTGTTTTTTTCGCTCTCAATGTTATCTTTATCTGTTTTAATTTGTTCAATATTAGCTAAAGCTTCCGCCTTCTGAGATGTTAGTATTTGATTTTCAACTGCGATTTGATTTTCAATAATTTGTATCTGTTTGTCAAAGTCTTCATTTACTTTATCCAACTTTTCTAAAATAACTTGGTCTCTTAAGATTTTAACTTTAGTTTCAAATGATGTGTGATGATAGTTATCGTTTAATATTTGAAGCGCTTTTGATCGTGTTTCAGAATAATCAATATCAAATGATCTAAATTCAGGTATAGAAAATGTATCGATGAAACGTTTGTTTGAGGTGTAATCGTTTTCGATGAAAGGTCTGATTAATTGAAGAAACACGCTCGGACTCACAACATAATTAATCTCCCAATTTCTTTTGTAATGTATTTTTTCAAATTTTGCTAAAATATAATCTGAACTAATAAAGAAAGCATTACTTTCCAAAAATTTGGTTTTCTTAGGATTTAATCTTCGAACTTCTCTAATTACAACTACATCATGTTTGAACCCTAAATATGATTTGAATTTTCTACTTGGTAGATTTTCATAGAAAATTTGATACTTTTCAACATCACCTTCAACTTCAACATGTTCTTCATCACTAGTATAGCCATGTGGACTGTATTCTATTAACCCTAAATCTTTTAACATTAAATCAACATGATCATATTTATCAAGAAACACAGATGGGTCTATTTCATCATCAAGATTTTGTCGATGAAATAACTCTTCTAGTGGACTAAGACCATCTACAGTAATCGCAACTCGACTAGATTCTCTTGTCCATTTTGATGCTCTAATATGCATCGCTCTTGCGTCAAATGCTCTTTTGAATTCTGATAAGGTTTCGGGATGATAGGCTAGTTTGAATGGAAGTTTATTTTTTTTCACTTCCTCTAATATCTCTCTTGCTGATGCGTCTTCACTGTTTTTATGTAAATCTAAAATTCCAAAAATGAAATTGGTATCTAAAAATATTATTAAATTATTGTAGCGTTGATTCAAAAAATTTACAGTTTCGGCGTCTGAGGTTAGTGCGAAACTTGTGAATGAAGAGTCTGCAAGTTGTGAAATATAGATCGTTCTTTCTTCATCAGCATTTGTGATAAATATATTTATTGACGCTATAATAATTTCTTTTTTAATTATTTTAACCTGTCTACTTGCAATGATTTCTATGATTGCTGTTAAGCTCTTTTGATCGTCGTCATTTATTTTTGAACTAGGATTTAATATCTGTAATGTTTGAATGCCATGTTGTTCAAAAACACTACATAAATATGATTTTAAACAGTCCCAAAGAATTTCAATTTCTTTATCATTTAGGTGTTCAAAAAGCATTTTTAATTCTTGAAACCATTTATTTTTTACGGTTTTTTCAAGATCAGATGCTTCTTCTAATCTTTTATTCAATCTTTTAGCAACGTCAATCGTAACCAAATATTCTCTAGTACTTTGATCCCTGACAACTTCATTTAAACTTAATAGTTTGTCTATGTTTGATAAAAGTATATTACTTCTTATTGAAATTCCGTAGATAGAATTTATTTTATCTGCAAGTTGCGTTTCATTTTTAGGATTATCACCATACTTTTGATTCAAAGTATGGGTGATAAGATTTTGAACTATCTGATCAAATTTTTGGTCATGAGACAGTGCTTTTATGTGACTTAATTTTGAGAATACCTTTTTATAATCAATGTTGTTCATAATTATCTTCTAAATTGATAGTTTTTCTCTACAGAGTTAACTTTTATGCCTAATTTACATACAGGCGAAACTAACCTTCGTAAATACACCCAAATATGGGCAGATTAGCGAAAGTTTGTTTCGTTTTATGTTCCTTCAAATATATTTATTTTTTCATACAAATCATCAAACGCACAACTTATTTTCTGAAAACTTTTCTTACCTAAATAGTAATACAAAAAACCAATAATTCTCGCAACCGCGTGAGGGATGGAAGCGGCATCCTTTCCTTTTTCTTTAAAAAGGAAAGATACAGCGTACAGCCCGACCCGGACGGAGTTTACGGAGGATGGGTCACGCCCAAAAAACAAGTTTAAACAAAATAAAATTCTTATCTTGGTTTCGCAATACAAGCTGCTATTGTACTAAAAATTATCATAATATTAGCAAAGAACCGTTGCAAAAATCAGTAAATTGGCGCTTTCAATTAGTACTTTAGAATACTTGTTAACACGACTTATGGATAAAATAAAAATACTTTGGGTGGATGATGAAATCGACCTTTTGAAACCACATATATTATTTCTGGAAAAGAAAAATTACGAGGTAACTACTTGTAATAACGGTCGGGATGCGATTGATATTTTTGAGGAAAACAATTTTGATATTGTTTTTCTGGACGAGAATATGCCCGGAATGAGTGGTCTGGAAACGTTGTCAGAGATGAAAGAGAAAAAGTCTTCGGTTCCCATGATTATGATTACCAAAAGTGAGGAGGAATATATTATGGAGGAAGCGATTGGTTCAAAAATTGCCGATTATTTGATCAAACCCGTGAATCCAAATCAGATTTTGTTGAGTTTAAAGAAAAATCTGGATCATTCCCGATTGATTTCGCAAAAAACAACGTTGGATTATCAGAAGGAATTTAGAAAAATAACCATGGAAATGGCGATGGTGAATTCCTATGAAGACTGGATAGAATTGTACAAGAAATTGATTTTTTGGGAACTGGAATTGGAAAATATTGACGATCAAAGTATGGTTGAGATTTTGGAATCCCAAAAAACCGAAGCCAATTCGCAATTTGGAAAATTCATAGAGCGCAATTATGAAGACTGGTTTGCACCAAAAGCGGATAAACCAATTCAATCGCATACTTTATTCAGAGAATTAGTGGTGCCGGAAATCGTAAAAAAAGACAAACCAATTCTATTTGTTGTGATTGATAATTTGCGTTATGATCAATGGAAAACCTTTGAAAGCGTGGTGGCCAATTATTATAAACTGGAAAAAGAAGTTCCGTATTACGCCATTTTGCCTACAGCCACGCAATATGCCCGAAACGCAATTTTCTCTGGTCTAACGCCTCTTGAAATGGAAAAACAGTTTCCGCAATATTGGAAAAACGATCCGGAAGAAGGCGGGAAAAATTTATATGAAGCCGAGTTTTTGACGGCACAATTGAAACGTTTGGGATTGAACATCAAGCAAGACTATTATAAAATTACCAACTTAGCCGGTGGCAAAAAACTGGTTGAAAACTTTAAATCTTTAAAAGACAATGATTTGGTTACGGTGGTTTACAACTTTGTGGATATGCTTTCGCATGCCAAGACTGAGATGGACGTGGTAAAAGAACTCGCCTCCGATGATAAAGCCTATCGCTCGCTTACATTAAGTTGGTTTAAAAACTCTCCATTGTTGGAAATTATTCAACAGGCTCAAAAATTAGGTTTCAAATTGATTTTAACTACAGATCACGGAACTATAAACGTGAAAAATCCATCGAAAGTGGTGGGTGATAAAAACACCAGTTTGAATTTGCGTTACAAAACAGGACGCAGTCTGACGTACGAACAAAAAGATGTTTATGCCATAAAAGAACCAAAAAATATTGGTTTGCCTACCATAAATATGAGCAGTTCTTATATTTTTGCAAAAAATGATTTGTTTTTGGCGTATGTCAATAATTACAATCATTATGTGAGTTATTACAAAAACACCTATCAGCACGGCGGAATATCATTAGAAGAAATGATTATTCCTTTCTTAGTTTTTAACCCGAAATAAAAAAAAGGTTAGTTTGTACTGTTCAGTTTGCAAAAATCCGAAATAACTGAACACTACAAACTGACCACTGAATACTACAATTATGAATATTACTTTTTCTTTAGATCAACTCGAGGAAGTTGCGCAAAAAATCATAGCGGAGAATCCCAATAAAGTAATTCTTTTTCATGGAGAAATGGGTGTTGGAAAAACCACTTTGATCAAACAATTATGTAAATCGCTTGGTGTTACTGATGCCACAAGCAGCCCAACTTTTTCTTTAGTTAATGAATATCAAACTACTAAAAATCAAACTGTTTACCATTTTGATTTTTATAGATTGAACAATGAAATTGAAGCTTTGGATATGGGAATTGATGATTACCTTTATTCGGGGAATTGGTGTTTTATTGAATGGGCCGAAAAAATTCCAAATCTAATTCCTGAAGCACATTCTGCAATTACCATTGAGTTGCTTGCCGATGGAAAACGTTCCTTAGAATTAAGTTAAATAAATTATGAGTTTAGAAAATACCGTAGAAATTATTCCTTTTTCAACAAATTTAAAGGAACATATTAAAACACTGAATTTAGAATGGCTGAAGAAATATTTCAAAGTGGAGCCCAAAGACGAAATCGTACTTTCTAACCCACAAGGTGAAATTATTGATAAAGGCGGAATGATATTTTATGCTAAATACAATAATCAAATAATAGGTACCGTTTCATTGATAAAAATAGATGATTCCACGTTTGAATTGAGTAAAATGGCGGTTACAAATACGATTCAGGGTTTAGGAATTGGTAAAAAAATAATGGAACATTGTTTGGCTGTTGCCAAAAAGGAAGGCATTTATAAACTTATTTTGTACTCCAATAGAAGTTTACTGCCCGCTATCCATTTATATCAAAAATATGGTTTCGTAGAAATATCTTTAGAAGAAGGGATTTATGAAAGAGCCGATATAAAAATGGAAAAAATCATCCGTTAAATTTTAATACAATTATTACTTTACTTATCATCTTTACAATTGCGTTTTTCTAAAACTTTTGCGTAAATTGTGCCACAAATTAACAATTATAATGTCAATTACTATAACTCCTTTCACAAAGCAACAGCTATTACCTCAAGAAGAAAAATTGGAAATAGCGAGACAAAAAAGCGAACTTTTCATTGGTATCCCTAAAGAGAACAGCTACCAGGAACGCCGGATTTGTCTCACTCCTGATGCTGTAAATTCGTTGACCTTTCACGGACACAGGGTAATGATTGAAGCTGGTGCCGGGCAAAGTTCCAGTTATTCGGATAAGGAATATTGTGATGCCGGTGCAGAAGTTACAAATGACACCAAGAAAGTTTTTAGCTGTCCTATGATCTTAAAAGTAGAGCCAGCTACAATAGCCGAAATTCAAATGATGAATTCGGAAACGATTCTGATTTCAGCAATTCAATTGAAAACCAGAAAAAAAGCCTATTTCGAAGCTTTGACTAAGAAAAAAATCACCGCTCTTGCTTTTGAATACATAAAAGATGAAGATGGGACTTACCCAGCTGTAAAATCATTGAGCGAAATAGCCGGAACTGCATCCATATTAATTGCAGCGGAATTGATGATTACCAATGAATTTGGAAAAGGATTGTTATTTGGTAATATTACCGGCGTCCCTCCTACTGATGTTGTTATTTTGGGCGCAGGAACTGTGGGTGAATTTGCAGCGAAAACCGCAATTGGTCTAGGTGCCAATGTAAAAGTATTTGACAATTCTATTACAAAATTACGTCGTTTACAAAACAATTTAAACCAACGAATTTTTACTTCTACCATTCAGCCAAAATCTTTGTTAAAAGCGTTGAGACGTTGCGATGTAGCGATTGGAGCTATGAGAGGAAAAGAACGTTGCCCGGTTATCGTTACCGAAACAATGGTCGAACACATGAAAAATGGTGCCGTAATTGTGGATGTAAGCATTGATACCGGTGGGTGTTTTGAAACTTCGGAAGTGACCTCTCATGAGAAACCTACATTTATCAAAAACAATGTTTTACATTATTGCGTTCCCAATATTCCTTCCCGATATTCAAAAACAGCTTCTCTTTCCATAAGTAATATCATTACGCCTTATCTCATGCAAATCGCTGAAGATGGCGGTATCGAGCCCGCTATTCGTTGTGATAAAGGGTTGAAAAACGGAGTGTATCTGTATCACGGAATTCTTACCAACAAAGCCATTGGCGACTGGTTTAATTTACCTGATAAGGATATCAATTTAATTGTTTTTTAAGCAAACTTTCTTTTACCTTTGCCAAAAATTTAATTCATGAAATTTGTACATCGTTTTGCTTATTACCTTGTTGGTTTAATTATGGGATTGTTTTTCGTAGCAGCTATCTTTAGTGGGAAAGACACCCGTTGTAATTATTTTCCAAATGCCAGAGTTTTGAATGATTTAAGAAATAAACCTTTCTATTATTCCGATAAAGCATCCCAAATATTAGCTGAAAAATGGATTGACACCACAGATATTAAAAACACATTAAAATTTGGCGATGTTGATTTCGACAAAAGCAATATGGAAATTAAAAAAGGGAAATTGTATATTATTGAAGGACAAACTATAAAAAAACAAGAAATCACGCTTAAAGTGATTAATTACAGCGATAAAGCGGTATTAGAAGATATTATAAAAAAATAAACATTCTAAAAATTGTTATTTATAGTAATAACATGATTTCAATTTGGGCGTGACCCTGCGTAAAAACTTTGGGTCGTGCTGTACGTTCCCGCTTTTTTTTGAGTGGCTGAAACACCTCTCAAAAAAAGAGCTTCACTACCATCACTCACGCGGAGCAATCTACAAATCAAGTATTTATACCTTTAGAAAACATCGTCTGAAATCCAGTTGATGGCCTCTATTCCATTTTGTTTTAAATAGCCGTTTGTTTTGCTGAAATGTTTGTTGCCAAACCACTTTCCTTGATTAGCACTCATAGGCGACGGATGTCCCGATTCTAAAACCAAATGTTTATTGCGGTCAATTATTACTCCTTTTTTGTGCGCAAAATTTCCCCAAAGTAAAAACACCACATGCTCTTTTTCGTCTGAAATTTTTTGAATTACAGCGTCAGTAAAAAGATTCCACTTTAAATGTTTATGACTATTCGGATTATCTTCTCTTACCGTTAAAGAAGCGTTCAGCAGCAAAACGCCTTGTTTTGCCCAAGTTTCTAAATTACCTGAAACGGGCATAAAAATAGAGCCCACATCATCACTCAGTTCCCGAAATATGTTCCGCAAAGAAGGTGGAATTCGAACCGCGTCATTTACAGAGAAGCACAAACCATTGGCCTCGCCTTTTCCATGATACGGATCTTGGCCAATAATAACCACTTTTACCTTTTTGAAACTGCAATATTCAAATGCCGAAAAAATCAATTCCTTAGGAGGATAACATGTGTGATTCTTGTATTCATCATCGACGAATCCCAATAAATCTGGAAAATAGGGTTTCTGAATTTCGTTTGATAAAATGGATTGCCATTCCGGTTTAAGACTGATTTGCATAATTAGGTATTAGAAAGCAAAGATACAGCGGGATTTTTTTTTTAAATCAAAAAAAGGATACTAAACATTCTTTAATTCTTTGTGAAAGTCTGTTAAATTATCTTAACTATTAGCTATTTTTGTCTTGAAAAGAATTATAAGATAAATGATATCCATCACTGAAAAAACATTACAAGATTTACAATTTCCTACTGTACTCGAAACCATTTCAACCATTTGCAATACTGACATTGGAAAACAAAAAGCTTTTGAAATAACCCCTTTTAAGGATAAAGAAACCTTGATGCAGGCATTAATGCAAACGTCAGAGTATGTTTCGTCTTTCCAAAATAATAATGCAATTCCCAATCATGGGTTTGATGCTATCACACACGAAATTAGATTTCTGGCAATTGAGGACAGTTTTCTTGAAGTGGGCAGTTTTAGAAAAATCGCCACTATTTCTTCAACGGTAAATTTCCTATTGACCTTTTTGAGAAAATTTGAGGATTATTATCCAAATTTAAATGCAAGAGCGAATCAAGTCGAACTGACCAAGGAAATCATTACAATGGTGGACGAAGTTGTTGACAAATATGGAGAAATAAAAGACAATGCTTCACCAGATTTATTGAACATCCGCAGGAGTATGAATGCCGTTCGAGGGAAAGTTAACCAAAGCTTTGGAACAGCATTGACGCAATACAATGCGTTGGGATATTTAGACGACATCAAAGAAAGTTTTGTTCAAAACAGACGTGTTTTAGCAGTTTTAGCCATGTACCGTCGTAAAGTAAAAGGATCAATCATGGGCAGTTCTAAGACGGGAAGCATTGCCTATATCGAGCCAGAAGCTACCTTACAATATTCGCGTGAATTGAGTAATTTAGAATACGAGGAAAAAGAAGAAATCAACCGAATATTAAAACAGTTATCCAATTATATTCGTCCTTTTTTACCACTTTTAATCAAGTACCAGGATTTTCTTAGTGATGTTGATGTCATTGCCGCAAAGGCAAAATATGCCAATAGAATAAATGGAATTTTACCCACAATTACCGAAAATCGCCGACTTTATTTTAGAGATGCTTATCATCCTGTTTTGTACTTAAATAATAAACAAAAAAACGAAATCACGCATCCGCAAACCATTGAATTAAATCAGGAAAGTAGGATTATTGTTATTTCAGGACCCAATGCAGGTGGAAAAACCATTTCATTAAAAACCGTTGGATTACTCCAATTAATGCTACAATCTGGTATGCTGATCCCAGTTCATGAACGTAGCGAAACGTTTTTATTTGATCGAATACTTACGGATATTGGAGATAATCAATCTATTGAAAATCATCTAAGTACCTACAGTTACCGATTAAAAAACATGAACTACTTTCTAAAGAAGTGCAATAAAAAAACGATGTTTTTAATTGATGAATTTGGTACCGGTTCTGATCCTGAATTGGGTGGTGCATTAGCCGAAATATTTTTGGAAGAGTTCTATCATCGGGAAGCTTTTGGGATTATTACAACTCATTATTCCAATTTAAAAATTCTCGCAAATGAGTTGCCTTATGCTACTAATGCAAACATGTTATTCGACGAAAAAACATTAGAACCTTTGTACAAATTGGTTTTAGGTCAGGCAGGAAGTTCTTTTACATTTGAAGTTGCCTTAAAAAACGGAATCCCATTCAGTTTAATTAATCGTGCCAAAAAGAAAATTGAAGTTGGAAAAGTACGTTTTGATAAAACTATTGCAACCCTTCAAAAAGAGCGCTCGAAAATGGAGAAAACTTCACAAACGCTAAAAGAAGAGGAAAAGAAAGCGCGAGAAGAGGGAAAGAAAATGGAAACTATCAATGTAAAAATCAAACAAAAACTGGAAAGCTACCAGGAATTGTACGACAGCAATCAGAAAACGATTTACATTGGCCAAAAAATTGAAGACATAGCCGAGAAATATTTTAACAACAAAAGTAAAAAAGACCTACTTGGGGAGTTTTTGAAAATTATTGAAATTGAAAATTCAAAACGAAGAAAAGCGACGCCCAAAGAAACTAAAGCGCTGATAGAGCAGAAAAAAGTAGTTATCGAAGAGGTTACTGTTCAGGTTGAAGAAATTAGAAAAGAAAAGAAAGAGAAGAAATTAAAAGTAGTAATTGAGAAACCAAAACCGGTACTTAAAGTAGGTGATCGCGTCCGAATGTTCGATGGAAAAGCAGTAGGAAGTATTGATAAGATTGAGAAAACCAAAGCATTGGTCAATTATGGAGTGTTCACTTCCAAAGTAAGTCTTGAAGCACTTGAATTCGTAGAAGCGGGTAAGAAATGATCTATTAGCAGTCGTAAAGCGTCTTTGCGAGAAACGAAACAAGCACACTAACATGAGCAACTTTTGTTAATTATTAAAGCAGATAAACGAAATGAGATTGCTTCATTCCTCGCACTGACAAAGCATAAATAACTATCAAATCTCGATTAATCTATATAAACATTAATAAAGACCAGTCCATAATTTGTAGAGGGGCTGCTTCAAATCTTCCACAAAGAATTCTAGAAACACAAAGAAAAATGATATCCCAATTCATTTTCTACACATTATAAAGTGAATGTATTTGTAAATTATGAACAATTTCAATAAATTGCTGATTCCATAGCACGAGATACGAAAATAAAATCAGGTTCAAAAGAAAAAAAATAAAATAATTCGTTCAATGAATCCGACTTGAAAAAATTTATTTGAAGAAATTAAGGATATGATGGCGGCATGACTTTCGCAAGATTAACACAAGTCATTGCGAGCAACGAAGCAATAACACTAATAAGGATACAAATTGAGCAACTAAAATTGAGCAACTCAATAAGATTGTTTTGTTCCTCGCAATAACAAAAAAATGAAAAACCTCCCTAAAGACAAAAAAATAATCCTCTTTGATGGCGTTTGCAATCTCTGCGATTCGGCTGTACAATTCATCATTAAACATGATAAAAAAGATGTTTTCAGGTTTGTGGCGCTGCAATCTAATTTAGGGAAAGAAATCATTAAATACATTGGAATCGATGCTAAAAACATTGATAGTATAATTCTCTACCAGCCCGGAATCGCTTATTATTATAAATCGGAAGCTGCTCTAGAAATAGCTAAAAATTTAGGAGAAATATTTTATTTTGCGAAACTGTTTTCGATTTTACCGACTTCCTTTAATAACTATATTTATGATTATGTCGCTAAAAACCGTTACAGATGGTATGGAAAAAAGGACGCTTGTCTGATTCCAACCGAGGAAATCAAAGCTAAGTTTTTAGAATAAAATAACAATCATGATAATTATCATTCCATTTATTAGGCATTAAGTATAAATTTGAACAAACTTAAATTTAAATTATCATGAAAGACACTACACTTTTTTCTTGGGATATCGTAACATTTATAATGGTTGTCTTATTCGGGTTTGTAATCATAGGACTGATCACCACAGTTTTACTTTTGATGAACTCTGATAAAAAAATAGAATAGCTGTAAAAAAAAGAGGATATCTTATTGGACATCCTCTTGCTGATAAAATTGTAATTACAAAAACTAACTTCTAATTAATTTTCTGTATTTTAATCGTTTTGGCGTTAAGTCACCACCCAAACGTTTTTTCTTGTTTTCCTCATAATCAGTGAAACCACCTTCAAAATAGTACACTTCAGAGTTTCCTTCGAAAGCTAGAATGTGAGTACAAATTCTGTCCAAAAACCATCTATCGTGAGAAATAACTACCGCACAACCTGCAAAGTTTTCCAATCCTTCTTCTAATGCACGAAGTGTGTTGATGTCCAAATCATTCGTAGGCTCATCCAGCAATAATACGTTTCCTTCTTCTTTCAAAGTCATCGCGAGATGCAAACGATTACGTTCTCCTCCAGAAAGCATAGAGACTTTCTTGTTTTGTTCTCCACCACCAAAATTAAAACGTGACAAATAAGCTCTAGAATTCACTTGCTTTCCGCCCATCATAATCAATTCCTGGCCATCAGCGAAGTTTTCCCAAATAGATTTCTCCGGATTTATATTAGAGTGTGCTTGATCTACGTACGCAATTTTTACCGTGTCTCCAATTAAAAACTCTCCCGAATCTGGCTTTTCCTCACCCATTATCATTTTGAAAATAGTTGATTTTCCAGCGCCGTTTGGACCAATAATTCCAACAATTCCTGCTTGTGGTAAAGTAAAATTTAAATTATCATACAACAATTTTTCCCCAAAAGCTTTAGCGACATTTTTGGCTTCAATTACATTCGTACCTAAACGTGGCCCATTTGGAATATAAATTTCCAGATTTTCATCCAACTGTTTTTGGTCTTCATTTAATAATTTATCGTAATTCTGTAAACGCGCTTTTTGTTTGGTTTGACGACCTTTGGCACCTTGTCGAACCCAGTCTAATTCACGTTCTAAGTTTTTTCTGCGTTTTGAAGCTACTTTTTCTTCAAGTGCCATACGACCAGATTTTTGCTCCAACCAAGAAGAATAATTCCCTTTCCATGGAATACCTTCCCCTCTGTCTAACTCTAGAATCCAACCGGCAACATTATCCAAGAAATATCTATCGTGGGTTACTGCAATGACAGTTCCGGCATATTGTGCTAAATGTTGTTCTAACCAAAGAACGCTTTCCGCATCCAAGTGATTCGTAGGTTCATCCAAAAGCAAAACATCGGGCTGTTGCAACAATAAACGACATAAAGCTACACGACGACGCTCTCCACCAGATAAATTCTTAATTGGAGTATCTCCTTCTGGAGTGCGCAAAGCATCCATTGCAATTTCCAATTTGGTGTCAATTTCCCAGGCACCCAATGCATCAATTTTGTCCTGCAAAAGCGCTTGACGATCCATCAATTGCTCCATCTTATCTGCATTTTCATAAACTTCAGGTAAACCAAAACTATCATTGATTTTATTGAATTCATCTAAAACTGCCATAGTTTCCGCAACACCTTCTCTTACAATTTCAATAACCGTTTTACTATCATCTAGAATAGGTTCTTGTTCTAAATAACCAACAGTGTAACCGGGCGCAAAAACTACATCGCCTTGATAATTTTTATCAACTCCTGCAATAATCTTCAATAAAGAAGATTTTCCTGAACCATTTAAACCCAAAATACCAATTTTTGCCCCATAAAAGAAACTCAAATAAATATTTTTTAGCACTGGTTTATCTGCTCCTTGATAGGTTTTACTCAATTTTGACATTGAGAATATCACTTTTTTATCGTCTGCCATAAATTAATTTTTAATTGTTTTAATGAACTTATAACTTCTTTGAATTGCAATTAAATACATTTCTAAATCCAGCTATAGCACACAAAATTAATGAAATTTTAAATGCAAAGGTATTGTTTTTTTCGTAAAAAAAGCCTCTTAAAACTGCAATGAATAAATGGAACGGTTACAATGTTTCTAATGCAATTTCGCTAGCGGTTTTCACATTATTGTTTACCATTTCAAGGTTTGAAATTATAAATTGACATCCAATATCAGTATTATTTTTAACATCAATAGTCACATCATTTCTTTCCACGAGTTTTTTAACCAAATTTAACCCAATACCAGTACTACTTTCCCCATTGAAACTTTTTCCCAGTGTATGAAACATTTCGAAAATTTTAGTGTGGTATTTTTCGTCAATTCCGGGACCATTATCCATAACTGACAAAGAAAAATTTTCTTCACTAAAAGAGATTCTAATTTTAGAAACTACTTTATCGTTATATTTAATGGCATTCGATAATAGATTTGATACAATTTGATGAAACGCCAAAGGCTGAAACAGAATGTTGTGATTCAAATTTACCTTTTCAATTTGAACATTAATGGAGGGATTTATAAGTTTTAAAACTTCATCGAGAGCCGCTGCGATATTAATTTCTTCTTTTCCTTCATTATCCTGAACAGTTTTGCTGTAATACAATAAATCGTCAATCAATCCAGACATTTTTTTAGATGAAGATTTCACCATTTCAAATAATTGCGCCACATCACCATCCAGATCCAGAATATGATCCTCTTCAATTACATTTATTAAAGTTTGAATATTACTGAGCGGTGTTTTTAAATCGTGAGCGATAATATGGGCAAATTGCTCTAATTCCTCGTTCTTTTGACTTAATTTTTCGTTTAATAATTTAAGCTCTTGATCATAATCCCATATTTTTAAAAAAGATTCCACTTTTTTTCTGGTTATCTCAGTATTTAAAGGTTTCGATAAAAAATCTATGGCCCCTAAATCATACGCTTTTGTCAAATGTATTTGCTCATTACTAATTGCTGTGACAAAAATAGTGGGAATACTGGCTGTTTTGGGATGGCTCTTTACTATTTCCACAAATTCGTAGCCATCCATTTCGGGCATTTGAACATCCACAAGTATTAAAGAAACGCTCTTTTTAAGTAATATTTGCAATGCCTCATTTGCCGATAAACAGCTAATGATTTCCCTGTCCGGAAGCTCAAGAATACTCCTTAAAGCCAATAAATTTTCGGGCTTATCATCAATTAGCAAAAGAGTATGTTTTTTATTTTGCATAGTAGTTCAATTTTTTTATTATGTTATTTAGTGCGCACACTGAATGGTTTTTATATTTAGCAATTGCAGCTTCTGGCATGGCTGTAAATTCTGCTTCCTTAGGATCCTGGACTATTGTTTCCCCTCCATTTTTACCTATTACTTGCAACCCAATTGCCCCGTCTTGATTAGCTCCCGACAGTATTATTCCACAACAATTTTCTTTTAAAACACGCGAAAAGGATTCAAAACTCACATCTATTGATGGTCTGCTAAAATTGACTTCTTCGGATGTATCCAGTGAAAATCTAAAATTTTCTTCCAATAATAAATGATAATCTGACGGTGCCGTATAAATATACCCTGTCTTTAAAAATTCTTTATCCTCTGCCTCTTTCACGGTGTAATGCGTATGCAATTGTAAAAAATCTTCAAGAATAGCCTTTGTGTTTTTTAGTCTATGCAAAATAATCACGATAGGCATGTTCATCTCCTTATCTAATCCTTGAAGAATCGATAGTATTAGATCAAAAGATCCTCCTGAACCACCAATAATAATCATTTTCATACTATTTTATTTTTTGGTAAATTTTTTCTTTTTTATCTATAATTTTAAATTTATCGTGAACCGCGCTAAAACGTAATGTCTCCTTATTTCCTAAAGCCAAAAAACCATAAACCGGTAAACTGTCATAAAATAATTGCAATACTTTATTTTGCAATTCTTCATCAAAATAGATTAAAACATTTCTGCATAAAATAAGCTGACATTCTTTGAAAACTCCATCTGTGACTAAGTTATGTCGGGAAAATAAAATGTCTTTTTTTAACTCTGAATTGATTATTGACTTTTGTCCATCAGAAACAAAATATTGATTAAACGACTCCTTTGCACCGCATGAAAAATAATTATTAGAATACTCTTTGAAATTATTATTGGGAAATATTCCCTTTTTTGCTTTCTCCAAGGCTTTTGCGCTTATATCTGTAGCATAAATCCGGGATTTTTGCATTAATCCCATTTCTTTTAAAAGTATGGCCAAGGAATAAGTTTCTTCGCCAAAAGAACAACCTGCAGTCCAGATATTAATTTTGGGATAACTCTCTAAATAGGGAAAAACATTATTTAATAATGATTTGAAAAAATCAGGGTCTCTGAAAAATTCACTTATATTCACCACTATTTCATTTATGAATCCATTGAATTTATCAGGATCATTTACCAATTGATTTTTTAAATGGACAATCGTTCCTATATCAGATATTTCCATAAAGCGATTGATACGCCTGAGTAAAGAAGCCCTGGAGTATCCGGAAAAGTCATAACCATATTGTTTTTGAATTAAAACAAGTATTTCTTCAAGGTCGCTAAATTCTATCATTTATTTATACACCCATATACTGATTAATGAAATAAGCTGCTGTATATCAATTGGTTTTGACTGATAATCAGATGCGCCTGCATTTAATATCTCTTCGCGATCTCCTTTCATTGCCTTTGCCGTGAGTGCAATTATAGGAAGGTTTTTCCATTTTGGATTTCCTCTTATTTTTCTAGTTGCTTCAAATCCATCCATCTCCGGCATCATAATATCCATCAGCACAATGTCTATAGTTGTATTGTTTTTTAAAACCTCGAGTGCCTCAACACCATTGAAGGCTGTTAAAATCGAAGCTCCTTTTGTTGTTAACGCACTTGAAAGCGCATATATATTTCGAATATCATCGTCAACAATCAAAATATTTTTATCCTTAAGAACTTCTCCTCCCAATAGGTTTTGGACTGTTTTACTTACTTTATTATTTGTATTCATCTCTACTGTATCGAGAAACAACAGCAATTCATCTTTTAATCTTTCCGTAACATTACTGGTTTTAATAACAATACCATCGGCACTATTTTGCAATTCTAATTGATCTTCCTCTGTCAGCGATTTTCCGGTATTTACAATAATATTAATCTTATCATTTTTGGATATTTTTTTAAGTGCTGCTATGTTTGCAATATTCATAGAATCGGGTAAACCTATATCCATAATAGCACAATCAATGCTATCATTCATCAGGATAATCTCTGCCTCTTTGAATGTATGCGCCTGCAGGCAGATTACGTTTCTGTCGCAATTGTGAACTAATTCTTTTATTGAATAATTTAGGCTTACATCATCTTCCAAAATCAATACTTTCTTAAACACTTTGTTTATTTGGGCATCAATTGACTGAAAAGCATTTTTTAATTTATCCGTTGTTATAGGTTTAATCAAAAAATCAAAAGCCCCCATTTCTTTGGCTAATTTTTCCCTGTTCATGCCAGACATTACATGCACAGGAATGTGTTGCAGTTCTTTATCTTCTTTTAACCATTTTAAAACCGTCCAGCCGTCAATACCTGGTAATTTCATGTCTAAAATGATAGCTTTTGGTCTGTATTTTTTAGCATATTGGTAGCCCGTTTCTCCTTGATAAGCAACAATTGCCTTGAAGCCATTATCGTGCGCTACTTGCAACAATATATCTGCAAATGAAGCATCATCCTCAATTATCAAGATAGTTTTATCATCAACAGAAACCAAATTTCGATCATCACTGAGGTTTTCAGATAAATCCAGAACTGCTTCCGAAGGCTTTGGTATTTCAGTTATTTTTGCTACCATTTGTTTAGCCGCAAATGCCACCGATTCTTTAAGCTCCATTTTATGATCCTGAAAAGTAACCGGAATATGAACACTAAAAACACTTCCTTTGTTGAGCTCACTTTCAAATTGAACTTCCCCACCCAGTAGTATCGCTAATTCTTTCGAAATAAATAAGCCTAAGCCTGTACCACCATATTTACGACTGGTAGAACTGTCTGCTTGTTGAAATGTTTGAAATAATTTCTTTTTATTCTCATCCGAAATTCCAATTCCATTGTCTTCTATATGAATAGACAAAATTTCATCAGAATTTACTTTGGCCAATGTTTCCGTTGCAAAATCGCTCTTATATATACTCGATGAAAAGCGTACTGCAACTCTCCCGTTTTCTGGAGTGAACTTCAATGCGTTAGACAAAAAGTTTTTAATGATTTGTTCCAGTTTTCCAATATCGGTATGTAATTTTCTTGGGCAATCTTCAGAAATGGTCATAATAAACTCAATCTTCTTCTTTTCCATCTGAACCCTAAATAGGCCATCCATATCCGAATAAATTCTTTCTACGATAGAATCTTCCGGGTAAATTTCGACTTTCCCAGCTTCAATTTTTGATATATCTAAGATATCGGTGATGAGATTTAATAAATCTTTTCCTGAAGAGTTGATTACAGAAAGGTTATCAATTTGTGGATTAGTTAAATTGCCTGAATTATTTTCTTTTAATAGATCCGAAAGTATTAAAATACTGTTTAAAGGTGTCCTTAATTCATGGGACATATTAGCCAAAAATTCCGATTTATATTTGCTTGATTGGGCAATTTCATCGGCTTTTAGATTTAACGCTTCTTGAGCAATAACCAATTCCTCATTCTTTACAACAACTTCATTATTTTTAATTTCAAGCTCCCGACTTTTTTCTTCGAGATACGCATTGGTTTGTTCTAATTCGGATGCTTGGGTTCTAAGTTCTTCCTCAGATTGTTGCAGCATCATAGATTGTTTGTTCAACTCCTCATTACTTTGTCTAAGTTCTTCTTCCTGGACTTGAAGAATATTATTCTTGCGGTTTATTTCATTCACGGAAAATTTCAGGTCCTCATTACTAATATAAACCTCAATGGCACTTCCTATAGATTCCGAAATAGTATTTAACAGAATTTTATGATCTTCATTAAAATTTTTAAGAGATCCGATTTCGACCACTCCTATTACTTTATTTTTATAGGAGACAGGCGTGATTAAAACATTAAAATAAGGAAATTCTCCCAGAGAAGATGATAAATACGAGTAATTATTGGGTAAATCATTGAAACAATTTTGTTGGTTTGATTTAGCAACTTCTCCAACTAAACCTTCACCAATCGTAATAGCAGCGGGAGAATTTTTATGATCAGCGTAACCCCCAATTTTATATAACTGATTCTTATCTAAAGAGGAATTGATAATGTAAAAATTGGCCTGAC
Organism: Flavobacterium urumqiense; assembly: GCF_900108015.1. GTDB lineage: Bacteria > Bacteroidota > Bacteroidia > Flavobacteriales > Flavobacteriaceae > Flavobacterium > Flavobacterium urumqiense. The sequence continues at coordinate 165,679 of NZ_FNVP01000004.1, forward strand.
AACCCTGGGTTTGCTCTGCGATTGTGTGGCAAAAATTATTTCCAAATTCTTCCAAATCGCTTGATTCTAAAATAGAATTATTTATTGCGCTAATACTTTTTCTCATTTTACTTCGCTCCAAATACTCCTCGTTCATTCTCTTCAATTCTAGAGACATTTTATTCATTGACTTATTAAGAGTGTCATTGGGGCTTCTAAGATTAATTTTCGCACCATAATGACCTGAGCTTATTTTTAGCGATAAATCAAATTGCTCTTTTATTCCGTCCAATAACTGATCGAAGGAATTGCTAATATCAACAAATTCTGAGTTTCCGTAAATAGTAGGATTCCGTATGATTTTCCCTTGTGAAATTTTCTTTACAGTTGAGGATATTACATTTAGCGATTTTGATAAGTTATTGACTAAAATATACAATAAAATAAAAGTGATGGCCAGAAACAATAAAAGTAGCACCACTAAAATTATCACACTTCTCAATGCAGCTTCTTTTTCAATATTCGCAAAATTTACAATGTGCTTTAAATTATCCTTTTCTAGTTTTGTAATCTTTTCTACTATCATTGTAGAATTTATCCACCATAGCTCAGGAGACATATTCAACTTCTTGTCTATAATATCTTGCGCATTACCATTAAAAGTGTTAAAATTTTTTGAATTTTTGAATTTATAAAGCCCTCTATTTATTGAATCAAGTTTAAAATGTGATAATTTAAAATCAACACTTCTGACATACACTTTTGACTGAAAATACAAGTCTACTAACGTATCATTGTTTTTTTTATCAATTAAGCTTTGCATAACAACACCTCTTTTTAACAAAGCAGACCTTTTCAAAAGCACATAATTCGTATAATTATTTGCGAGAGTAGTAAGCTTAGGGTACTTGTTGTAAACTACTTCCCGTTCAATTAAATTAATTAGGTTTTCATTAATTGCAGAGTACTTAACAAAGGATTTTATTGGAGTTTCCACTTTATTGTCAATATTCTCATGAATATTTAAGATTGTGGCATAAAGTTTTTTAAGATCATTTGAAATTAAAGTGTCTTTAATATTACTTCTTAAAAACCATTCATTCGTTTTTTGTCTACTTTCTAAATATCCTTTTTTTATTGATGCATCAAAAAATGAATAATTGCACAATCCTCTTTCATTACCAATCAGCTTAATACCTTCAGAAAGCATAGCTATGTTGTTAATCTTTTCTACGCTTTCTTCAATATTTTTATAATTTTCCAACGAGAAATTTATATTTGAAATAGTAATATAAATTAATCCTGAAAACGGTATTAGCAAAATTAATATTAACTGAAATTTAATTGATAATTTCTTCCACATAACTACTTCTAATTTTATTTTATAAATGTATTGTTATCAGCAAAAAAAAACACTATTCAAATAGTGTTTTTTTTTGTTGATATTTAATTTGATATTTCACAACCTACCTTTAAGTGAACTAAATACCCACGCATTAGCTAAAAATCCAACACCTACAGCAACAAAACCCCAACCTGAAACATCGCTGTAACGGAATGCACCTAATCCTATTAAGAGTAATCCCATTAGAATCATTATTAAAGTTGCCCATCCTAAAATAGTGTTTTTATTCATTCCCATAATTGTGGTATTTTGTTTTTAATCCCGAAGTTTCAAGGCTGCAAATATCGGGATTTTTTACGCTTTAATTAAATATTTTATAAAGCATTTCTCTTAATAAATCAGATTGAGATAAAGCATTAGCACCAACACCTTTACTTTTGACGTCAATATCTCTTAGAGCTCCCACAATCTGGCTTACTTTTTTCATTGGATAATTCTTCAGTGCCACATCATATTCTTTTAGAAAAAAAGGATTAACTCCTAAAACAGCGGCCACATTTTTAGGATTTTTATCTTTCAATCCATGGTATTTTAACAGCTGAATAAAAAAACCAAAGACTAAACTTGTTGTCACAACCATTGGATTATCTTTTGGATTTTGCGCAAAATTTTCGGCAATAGTATAGGCCTTTAATTGGTTGCGTTCTCCAAGTGCTTTTCGCAATTCAAAGACATTAAAATCTTTACTAAATCCTATATTTTCCTCAATATGCTTTGGAGTAATGGTGCTTCCAACAGGCAGAATAATTTGCAATTTCTCGAGTTCATTGTTTATTTTACTCAAATCCGTTCCTAGGAATTCCACTAACATCGCAGATGCTTTGGGCTCAATTGCATATTTTTTGCCTGCTAAAACACGTTTTATCCAATCACCAACTTGGTTTTCATACAGTTTTTTACTTTCGAAAACGACACCATTTTTAGCTAACAACTTGGTTAATTTTTTTCGCTTATCCAAAGTTTTGTATTTATAACAAAAAACTAAAACTGTTGTTGCCATTGGATTTTCAGCATAACTCTCCAGTTTGTCAATCGTCCGAATTAAATCCTGCGCTTCTTTTACAATTACTACCTGACGTTCTGCCATCATAGGATAACGTTTGGCGGTCGATATAATATCTTCGATAGAAACATCACGACCATATAAAACTGTCTGATTAAAACCTTTTTCCTCTTCGGTAAGAACTTTTGATTCAATATAATCGGATAATTTATCAATATAATAAGGTTCTTCACCCATCAAAAAATAGATCGGTTTGATGTTTCCGCTTTTTATATCATTTACAATTTTTAATACTTCGTCCATTTTCATTTTTGTTTATAATTTAAAGTTTACAGTTTGTTGAATCGTATGAAACTTTAAACCTTAAACTTTAAACTAAATAACTATTTTTGCTTAATGCAGCAATTGAATTTTCCTTCTTATACTTTCCGTTTCAAAAATAGCGAAAATAAAGTATCCATTTTTGATGAAATCAGGAAAAAATTTATCGTTCTCACACCCGAAGAATGGGTTCGTCAGCATGTTGTCCAATTTTTATTGGAAGAAAAAAAATATCCTAAATCATTAATAAATGTAGAAAAAGTTTTAATGGTGAACGGATTACGAAAACGATATGATGTTGTTGTATTTAATTCTGACGGTTCTATTTTTGTTTTAATCGAATGTAAAGCCCCCGCTATAAAAATAGCCCAAGCCACTTTTGACCAAATTGCCCGCTACAATATGACAATGAAGTCCCAATTTTTGATGGTGACCAATGGTTTGAATCATTACTTTTGCCAAATGGATTTTGAAAATGAAAAATATCAGTTCCTAAAAGAATTGCCTGAATATATTAACAGCTTAAAATATTGACAAAATTAGTACTCGACTAATGTAATAAAAAACAAATGAAAATCATAAGTTGGAATATTGAAAGACCAAAAATTGATAAAAAGTTAGCCAAAAATAAATTTATTATTGAACAAATTAATTTGTTAGAACCTGACATTATATTTTTAACCGAAACAAATTCAATAATTGATTTTGGAAATGAGTATTATACAATAAAATCTGAAGAATTACCAAAAATTCACGATAATCAAAAGTACGAACAAGGAGAAAATAGAGTAACAATTTTTAGTAAGTATAAATTTGTAAATATTTACGAAACTTATGACAAGTTTACAAGCGTTAGTGGAAAAGTAAAAACTGAATTTGGAGAATTAAATTTATATGGAAGTATAATTGGAAGTTTTGGAGGAAGGGACATTCATTTTAAAAATGACTTAAAAAATCAAAAAATAGATATTATCAAACTCAATGGAAATATATGTTATTCAGGAGATTTCAATATTTCATTTTCAGGGATTCCATATCCCGATAAACAAACAATAAATAAAATTAATGAATATTTCGATGAAAATAATTTACTGAATTTGACATGTAAAAATGAAAATTGCGCTATACACATCGTCGTTAACAAAGATTTTATTATTGGCAAAAAAACAGAAAACAAAATGACATTGATTGAACGAAAAATATCTGACCATAATCTTGTGCTAACGGAAATAATATAAGCTAAAGAAAGTCGACAATGGTTTACCAATATTTAAATACAATAATCTAAATGAAAATAGCTGTTGTCATACTCAATTGGAACGGAGTACAATTATTAGAACAATTTTTGCCATCGATAGTAAAACACTCGCCAGAAGCTACTGTTTACCTAGCAGACAATGATTCGACGGATGATTCCATTTCCTTTGTAATGGTCAATTTTCCTTCGGTTAAATTGGTAAAAAATGATTCCAATTTAGGTTTTGCGGGCGGATATAATGAAGCTTTAAAACATATAGATGCCGAAATTTATGCTTTAGTAAATTCCGATATTGAAGTTACCGAAAATTGGTTGCAACCCATCATTAAAACTTTCGAAAACGAACCTCGAACGGCTATTATTCAGCCTAAAATATTAGATTTTAAAAGTAAAGAATATTTTGAATATGCTGGTGCTGCCGGCGGATTTATCGATAAGTATGGTTACCCCTATTGTCGAGGGCGCATTTTTAATACTTTAGAAAAAGATAGCAGACAATATGATGACAATCGAGAGATATTTTGGGCTTCGGGAGCTTGTTTTTTCATTAGAAGTTCGGTGTATAAGGAACTGCAAGGTTTTGATGCTGACTTTTTTGCGCATCAGGAAGAAATTGATTTATGTTGGCGCGCTTTCAATAAGCAATACAAAATAAAATACATTTCGGAATCAGTGGTTTTTCATGTTGGTGGAGCTACTTTGCAACAGGGAAACCCGAAAAAAACGTATCTGAATTTTAGAAATTCATTGTTAATGCTGACCAAAAATTTACCAGAAGATAAATTGTATTGGATATTATTTTGTCGAATGGTATTAGATGCAATTGCAGGATTACAATTTCTTTTGCAAGGAAAATTTAATCATTTTGCTGCAATTTTAAAAGCACATGGTTCTTTTTACCGCCTTTTTTCCATTCATTATAAAAAAAGGGACAAATTTCAATCGGAAAAATACTATAATGCAAAAAGCATCGTTTATCTATACTTCGTTAAAAATGTCAGAATATTTAAACATTTATTTAACTCTTAACTAAATATTAAAAACTAAATTTGTAATTCACGTCTAATTAAATTAAATATTTTATGAGAAAAATCGTAATCGCCTTATCCGTATTAGCACTTTTAACTTCTTGTGTTTCTAAAAAGAAATATACAGATCTTGAAGCAAGAAATAAAGAAACTCAAGATTTATTAAATAGTTGTACAGTAAAATTAAATTCTTGTTTAGAAGAAAAAGCAGGACTTACGGCTACTGTAGCTGGTTTGAAAGAGCAAAATACAGGTTTAATAAGCACTTCTAAAGACATGACTATCTTGTCTACAAAAGGCGCTGAAAATATTGAAAAAGCTTTAGAATCTATCAAAGAGAAAGATTTAAAAATTAGCAGAATGCAAGACGCATTAACTAAAAAAGACAGTGTAACCCTTGCTGTTGTTACTAGTTTAAAAAGCGCTGTTGGAATTTCTGACCCAGACATCGAAATAAATGTTGAAAAAGGAGTTGTATTTATATCTATTGCAGACAAATTATTATTTAAAACTGGAAGTTATGATGTAACCGACAGAGCAAAAGCAGTATTAGCGAAAGTAGCTAAAGTCGTGAACGACAAACCTGATTTTGAATGCATGGTTGAAGGACATACAGATAGCGTTCCTTACATTGGAAACGGTGTTTTACTTGATAACTGGGATTTGAGTGTGAAACGTTCTACCTCTATAATTCGTGTATTAACAAATCAGTTAGGTGTTAAACCAGAACAATTAATTGCAGCAGGAAGAAGTTCTTATGTTCCGTTAGTTGCTAATGATTCTGCTGAAAACAGAGCTCGTAACAGAAGAACTCGTATTGTTGTTTTACCAAAAATCGATCAGTTTTATGAAATGATTGAAAAAGAAATGAAAAAACAACAAAAGTAAAAAAGTATTTAGTGAACAGTCGTTAATGTTCAGTTTAAATCAAATTAGAAAACGTCTCGAGCAATCGGGACGTTTTTTTATAGTTATTACTGAACACTAATTTTGAAGCTGCGGCAACTGAAGACTATTTTTCTGAACATTGAACACTTCCTTAAAGAATATCCAAACTTCCTTTTCCTTCCCTTAACACAATAGGTTCATCTCCAGACAAATCAATAATAGTAGAAGCCATATTGTCCCCATAACCGCCATCGATAACCAAGTCGACGAGATTTTGCCATTTTTCAAAAATTAGCTCCGGATCTGTGGTGTATTCTATCACATCATCTTCATCACGAATCGAAGTTGAAATGATGGGATTTCCTAACTGTTTTACAATTTCTAAAGCTATTGCATTATCGGGAACCCGGATTCCAACAGTTGTTTTCTTTTTGAATTCTTTAGGTAAGTTATTATTTCCAGGTAAAATAAAGGTATAAGGACCAGGCAAAGATCTTTTCAATATCTTAAAAGTTGCCGTATCAATTTGTCTTACATAATCAGATAAATTACTTAAATCTTGACAAATGAATGAAAAATTTGCTTTTTCTAACTTGATTCCTTTAATCTTCGCAATTCGTTCTAAAGCTTTGGTATTTGTAATATCACATCCTAATCCGTAAACGGTGTCCGTTGGATAAATCACTAAACCACCATCTTTGAGCACCTTCACCACTTTGGCAATTGCCGCTTCGTTTGGTTTATCTTCGTATATTTTTATAAACTGAGCCATTTTTTTGATTTTAAAGTTAAAATATTTAAGCTTCAAAGTCTTCTAAAAGACAACTTTAAACCTGTAACAAATTTTTACCCGATAATATCCAGTTTTGCAAATCGCAATAACAATTTCTTTATTCCGCCAACTTCAAATTTAATTTCAGCCTTTTTATCAGCACCCATTCCTTCCATGTTAACGACTTGTCCTTTTCCAAATCGTTCGTGCATAACAATATTTCCTGCAACGAGTTTATTATCAAATAAATTTGCACTTCCCGAAGAAGCTCCGTTATTGGAAACAGGTTTCAGTTTCCTAACATTTATATCCGATTTGGGTTCGTTATCCGTAACCTGTTTTGGCGGCGTACCTCCTATTGGCTTTGCCAGACGCAATTTGGATTTATCCACATCACCAAAAATATCACTGTCAATCATCGGTTTGTAACGGTAATTATTTTCAGGTGGTGTTATATATTCTAGATATTGACTGTCAATTTCCTCAATAAAACGGGAAGGATCACTATCCGTTAATTTTCCCCAACGGTAACGCGATTGCGCATAGGTCAAATACGCTTGATGTTCCGCTCTTGTCAAAGCTACATAAAATAAACGACGTTCTTCTTCCAATTCGCTTCTCGTACTCATACTCATGGCACTTGGAAATAAATCTTCTTCCATTCCTACCACGAAAACATGAGGGAATTCTAATCCTTTAGCCAAGTGAATAGTCATTAAAGCCACACGATCTTCATCGCTGGTATCTTTATCTAAATCGGTTGCCAAAGCTACATCTTCCATGAACTCAGATAATGCGCCACGAGCGCCATCAACTTCTTTTTGTCCATCGGTGAAATCCTTAATACCGTTTAATAATTCTTCAATATTTTGAATTTTAGCCATTCCCTCAGGAGTTGCATCTTTCTTTAATTCTTGTACCAACCCCGTTTTCTTAGCAACATGATCAGCGAGATAAAAGGCATCGTGATTTTCATTTATGGCTTGAAAACTCTGAATCATCGTGACAAAATCAAGTAGTTTTTGTTTTGTCCCTGAGTTTAATTTCAAGTCAATTTTTTCAATATTCTGCATCACCTCAAATATCGAACGCTTATAATGATTGGCGGCAATGGTTAATTTTTCGATTGTTGTATTCCCAATTCCACGCGCAGGATAATTAATCACACGAACTAATGCTTCCTCATCTTTTGGATTTATAACCAATCGCAAATAACACAATACATCCTTTACTTCTTTCCTTTGATAAAAAGACAAACCACCATAAATTCGGTACGGAATATCTCTTTTTCTCAATGCATCTTCCATCGCCCGAGATTGTGCATTGGTACGATATAAAATAGCGAAAGCTCCATTAGGTAACTGGTTTTGCATTTTTTGCTCCCAAATGGTACTCGCAACAAATCGCCCTTCCTCGTTATCTGTTAAGCTGCGGTGTACTTTTACTTTTGGACCAAAATCATTCGCAGTCCAAACTATTTTATCCAGTTTTACTTTATTTTTATCGATGATAGTATTCGCCGCTTCCACAATATTTTTTGTCGAGCGGTAATTCTGTTCTAATCGAAAGGTTTTCACCCCTTCATAATCTTTCTGGAAATTCAGGATATTATTAATGTTTGCTCCACGAAATGCATAAATACTCTGCGCATCATCACCAACCACACAAATATTCTGAAATTTATCTGACAAGGCTCTAACTATCAAGTATTGGGAGTGATTCGTATCTTGGTACTCATCCACCAATATATAACGAAAACGGTTTTGATATTTAGCTAAAACTTCTGGAAAACGAGTCAGCAACTCATTGGTTTTCAATAATAAATCATCAAAATCCATTGCTCCTGCTTTGAAACATCGATCAACATAATTTTGATAAATTTCTCCCATTCGAGGTTTTTTAGACATCGCATCTGCTTCTTGCAAATCGGGATCATTAAAATAAGCTTTTACAGTAATCAAACTATTTTTAAAATTAGAAATCCTGCTTAAAACCTGTTTTGGTTTGTATACATCTCTGTCCAATTGCATTTCCTTGATAATTCCAGAAATTGCACGAAGTGAATCTTGAGAATCATATATCGTAAAATTCGAAGGATAGCCCAGATGTTCCGCTTCTGACCGAAGAATTCGAGCAAAAACCGAGTGAAAGGTTCCCATCCAAAGATTTTTGGCCTCACCAGCACCAACAATATCAGAGATACGCTTTTTCATTTCTCTAGCTGCTTTGTTGGTAAAAGTCAGAGACAAAATGCTAAACGCATCCACTCCCTGACTCATCAAATAAGCAATTCTAATTGTCAACACTCGCGTTTTGCCAGAACCTGCACCTGCAATAATTATCATAGGACCGTCTTTTTGTAAAACGGGTTCGCGTTGCGCTTCGTTCAGTTGATCGATATATTTATGCATGGAAATTTTTAAATTATATTACGCAAAAATAGCGATTTTCAATGAGGTTTTAAGCACTATAAAACAACAATTAGATAATTCATATAGCTGTTGATTTTAATAAGACATTCTGTATTTTTTATTTAAAAAACACATCATAAGCAAATCGGATTAATGTACCTATTACAACCACCAAAAAGAAAATCCGAATAAAACCATTCCCTTTATTGATCGCTAATTTTGCACCAATCCAGCCACCAAAAGCATTGCTGGCTGCCATTGGTATTGCTATTGCCCAAATAATTTTGCCTTTCAAAATAAAGAGACAAATGGAACCAAAGTTAGTCGACAGATTCACCATTTTTGCATTTGCGGAAGCGTGTAAAAAATCAAATCCCATGATAGCGATAAACGCAACCACTAAAAAACTACCTGTTCCAGGCCCAATAAATCCATCATATAAACCCACTATAAAACTGATTGAAATCGCATTCAGGATTTGTGTTCTGGGAGAATGCGTTTTTTCAATATGTTGTCCAAAATTCTTCTTTGCGTAGGTATAAACCACTAAAAACGAAAGAACAACTAATAACAATGGTTTCATAAAATCATTACTAACATAGGTCAACAATGTAGAGCCTAAAAATGCCGAAGGAAAAGCCAAAAGCATCATAATTCCTAATAATTTCCAGTTCATATCGACCTTTTTAAGATATTGATAGGCCGCAAAAGAGGTACCGCTGAAAGCCGGAACTTTTAAGGTTCCAATAACTGTTGAAACTGGCAAATTAGGCAATAAAATCAACCCCATAGGTGTTTGTATCAGACCGCCACCGCCAACAATTGCATCTATAAATCCGGCGGCAAAAGCAGCTAAACAAAGTAAAACCAATACGTACGTTTCCATTTTAATAATCGAGCTTAAATATTCAGATATAAATGGTAAAAATACTATTAGAATTGATTTATTGCTAATAATTTCAAGTTGATTTGTAATGAAAAAAGTATATTTTTGCTTTAATAAACATTATTACCAAAATGGAATCAATACCAATCATAGAATTACTAAGTTATACTTTACCGGCAATAGTTACAGGAGTTGTGGCCTATTATTTTTTTAATCTCCATATTAAAAACGAAGAAGGAAGACGCCGTTATTTATTACATAAAGAAGCACAAAAAAGCGCTTTACCCCTACGCTTACAAGCATTTGAGCGCATGACTTTGTACATGGAACGCATCAATCCTACAAAATTGTTGATTCGAATTATTCCTCTTTCGCAAGATAAAAATGATTATGAAAACCTTATAATTGCACAAATCGAACAGGAATTTGAGCACAATTTATCACAGCAAATATACGTTTCAGATGAATGTTGGACCATTATTGTGACAGCTAAAAATGCTACTATCCAAATGATTCGTAAGGCAAATAGGAGTGATCGTGTTGATAGTGCTGATAAATTGCGAGAAGTGCTTTTGAATGATCTAATGGAAAAACAATCTCCAAGTAATGCGGCTTTGGCTTATATCAAAAACGAAGTGGGACAATTGTGGTAAAAAACTCAATGCATTTCCTACTTAAATTTATAGGGCTTATATTTTGAAAAATGCAATCATATAAGGCATATAAGCTTATTTAATCAAAAAAATAGCTCCCAAAATTCTATATTTAATCGCTATTCTTTCAATAGCCGATTCAGTTGAAATTGTTCGCCTTCATTTAAATTAGGTAAAATCCTTTCGAAAGAAACTCTCATTTCCTTATTTTTCAGCAGTTTTCTAATGTTATCCCTTCCAAATTTCGAAAATTGCCACATGTGATGAGTTGTAGCTTTAACCAAATTTTGCAATACTTCATCATTGACCATATTAAAAGCTAATAATTTTTCTAAGGCATTTTGCCTTGTATTCTCTTCATAATTGATTGACGAATAATTTATTAATTCATCTATCAATTGTTTTTTATCTATTGAATAATTGAATGTTGACAGTGCTAACGACAACCACAATGTTCGCAGGTTAAAATCACTAAAGCCGATCCAATCTTTTGATTTATCCAAATAACGAGCACGTTGCTCCGGAAAATTATTCCATAAATTAAATAATGCTATTTCTTGTGTTTGATAGGATTTGTCATCCAATAAAGTTTCGTATTGCGCTCTAAAACTTTCGGGAATTTCATTTAGTGTAGCCGCAACGGCTTGACGAACTTGTATGTTTTTAGTATTCATAGCCAAGTTTAAAAGTGTGACTTTATCTTCAAATTTTTCTGATTTCAATTGATTAACAATTGCTTCTTTGACTGAAAAATACACATCCGATTGTACTGTTTTTATAAAAAAATCTTCTTTCTCCGACAAAAGTTTATTTCTTGATTTTTCTATTTCAAACAATACCTGAATTGACTTATTTTTATTTAATAAAGCATTAGCTTGTTGTGTATTAAAAACAGTTGTTTCAAGCCATAGTTTACTAAAAATAGTCAAGTCATAAGATGATACTTTTTTAATTTCAGTAAAAAAATCTTGTGTATTTACCGTTTGAAAGGAATGTTTTTTCAAATAGCATTTTACAGCTTTTTTAAAAGCCTTTTCGCCTATTGCTTCGTGTAAAACATGCAAAGCCCAAGCACCTTTTTGATAGAAAGTCAACGAACTGGCTTTGGCATTCAAAACAGGAATGGTATCCGTTCTGGAGGCAAACTTTAATTGTTGCGCCGATTCATATAATTTGGAATAAAAATAATCTTCGCCATAGATTTCCCTCTCAGCCAGCAATGCATAATAAGTTGCAAATCCTTCCTGCAACCAATGGTGTTTCCCACTTTCGGCAGTGACTAAATTCCCAAACCACTGATGCGCCAATTCATGTGCATTAACGTTCGTGTAACTCCTGTCCTCAAAACCTACCGAATCCACAACATAACGCGTATTGAAAAGCGATGCCGATGTATTCTCCATTCCTGCATACAAAAAATCACGAACGGGAGCTTGTCTGTAAATTTCCCAAGGATACTTCACTCCTATTTCTTTTTCCAAAAAATCAAACATCCTTTTTGAGTTTCGATACGTTGGTTCAAATTTAGTTGCGTCTTTTGACTCTAAATACATTTCTAAAGGAATTCCCGAATTTGATTGCTGCGTTTGTTTTTCAAATTTTCCAATGGCAAGCATTAATAAATAAGAACTCATCGGTTTATGCATATTGAATCGCCAATACATCATCGAATTATTGTTCTCTTTACTTTTTAAAATTCCGTTAGAAATCACTTGGTACTTTGAATCAACAACTACTTCCAAACTAAAAATAACTTTCTCATTGACATCATCAAAACTTGGAAACCAATTACTGGTATATTTTCCTTGTCCTTGCGTCCAAATTTGCAGATTATCATTTGTTTCAGATCCTACGAAATACAGGGTTTGCTTTGGCTTGGCAACATAATTAAAACTAATATTATTTGTTCCTTTTTTGAAAGAGGAAATCAATAGAATTTGTTTACCATTACTAGTAAATTGAATTTGTTTCTGATTCAATTCAACATCAGTAAAAGCCATGTTTTGCGCATCGATTTTAATGGTATCTGTAGGTTTCAAAACATCAAACCAATAACTAACTGCTCCTCTCACCGATTTATCTTGTGGATTAATTGTTATTTGTCCACGAACCGATTTAAAATCAACGAATTGAGTTTGTTGAGCAAATGTTATTGTGGATAGTAATAGGAATAAATATTTCATGGATTGTAAAGATTTATAATGCGATTTTCAAAGTTACAAAGGTTTACCAAACTACTAGTACAAATTTTGTAAGTTTACCCCCAGAAAACCTCAAGAAAATCCCATTGAAAAAGAAAGCCCTATTTAATTGGAGTAGCGGAAAAGATTCTGCCCTTGCCTTATACAAAACGTTGCAAAATCCCGAATTTGAAATTACCTGTTTGCTAACTAGTATAAATCAACAACATCAACGTGTTTCGATGCATGGTGTTCGGATTGAATTACTTGAACAACAAGCCAAAAGTATCGGATTACCTTTGGAAATCATGCAAATTCCAGAAATGCCAACAATGGAGGTTTATGAAAACGTGATGCGCGAAATATTGGCAAAACTAAAAGATAAAAGTGTTACGCATTCTATTTTTGGAGATATTTTCTTGGAAGATTTGCGCAAATACCGGGAAGATAAATTAGCAGAAATAGGTTTCGAAGGTGTTTTCCCGCTTTGGAAAATTCCAACTCAAGATTTGATTCAGGAATTTATAAATTTAGGATTTAAAACGATTGTCGTTTGTGTAAACGAACGGTTTATGGACAAAAGCTTCGTTGGTCGCGTGATTGACCAGAATTTCATAAACGATTTACCCGAAAATGTAGATGTTTGTGGAGAAAATGGCGAGTTTCACACCTTTACATTTGACGGTCCCATTTTCTCGAAACCAATTGAGTTTGAAATTGGCGAAATTGTATACCGCAAATATGAAAAACCAGAAAAAGAAAATTCCTCAGATACAGCTGGCGACACTAGCGCTTCCGATGCATTTGATTTCGGGTTTTGGTATTGTGATTTGGTTACAAAATAAAAAAAAAACTCCGAAGTCATAGAAGACAACCGAGTTTTATTTTTTTTTTAGAATCTGAAAGAATATTAATCCAAACTTGGTAAAGTAAAACCATCCAAAACACTTTTTTCAGTCATGAGGGCTTCAATTTCATTTGATTTTCTTGGTGCTTCACCAGATAAATTCATTGGTCCGCTAGCCGTTATTAAAATATCATCTTCAATTCGCACAGCAATTCCCCACCATTTCTTATCACAATCACTTCCGTTCGGAATATAAATTCCCGGTTCTACCGTAACAACCATATCGGCCTCAAAATTGTTGTATAAACCAGGATCATGAACATCTAATCCAATATGATGCGAAGTCCCATGAGGGAAATATTTTCTGGATTCCTCTTGTGTTTTTGTAATTCCTAATTTCATTAAACCATCACTGATTATTTTACGTGCCGCAACATCGGGAGCGCTAAAGCTATTTCCAACTTTTGCAGTAGCAATTCCCGCTTCTTGCGCATCATAAACTAAATCATAAATTAACTTTTGCTCAGTAGAGAATTTTCCATTAGCAGGAATCGTTCGGGTTACATCGGCAGTGTAACCGTGATATTCAGCACCTAAATCCATCAAAACCAAGTCATTTTCAACTTTCATTTTGCTGTTTTCAATATAATGCAATACGCAGCCATTATTACCCGCTCCCACTATTGACGGATAACCTTCAAACTCACTGCCATACTTTTTATAGACAAATTCGTGAATTCCCTGTATCTCCGTTTCAGACATTCCAGGATGCATCGCTTTCATTATTTCACGTTGCCCCATTGCCGAAATTCTAACCGCTTTTGTCAGTAAAAGCATTTCCTCTTTAGATTTGATCTCACGTAAACTGGCCATATAGGTTAAAATCGATTTGGTATCAATAGTCACCTTTTTTGAAGTGATACTTTTTTTACGATTAATTTCATTTTGCATATTCAAATCCGTTTGTGGTTTCGCTTTTTCGTTGTAACCAATTTGGGATTTAAAAGATTCAAATAATTTATATAAATCAGCTTTATCTCGCTTTGAATTTCGGGTATCTTCTTCGAATTCCTTAAACAGAACATTGCTAAAACTTGCATAATCTATTCCTGAGTTGAGGAACTCTGTTCCATTCAATGCCACCTCAAAGCCTAAATCCTTTTTAGCACCTTCTGTTCCTAAACGAATTCCGGTCCATTGCTCCGCTTTTGGATTTTTTTCCTGAACGTAAAGTAGCTCATTAAATGATTTTCCCCCTTTAGTTTGATTACCAGAAAATATAACCAGAACAGAATTTGGTTCTTTATACCCTGTTAAGTAATAAAAATCTGGGTCTTGATGATAGATAAAATCTACGTCATTGGCTCGGTTCCGAATGGGATTACTAAAAAACACTGCAACACTATTCTTAGGCATTTTAGCCCGTAATGCTTCTCTTCTTTCTTTGTGAAATTGAGCCGACAAATAATCAGTTGGAATTCCGTTTTGAGCAATTGAAGAACAGACAAAAAGTACAGTTAGGATAAAAGAAAATTTGAAATTCATTTATATATGGGTTAAGTAAATAATAAATACAATGCTATTCTTTAATAATTAGAGGTAAATATAAAAAATTTTGAGTTTATAATAAAACTTTTTAATTGGAGGATTGTTAGTAGTTTTAGAATCTATAACCAAATATGTTGTGTGTACTTATAATTTATTTTTTGTATTCTAATCCGGGACCATCACAGTTTTTCCATGTACTTGACAAGATATTACTCTCTGTAATATAAAGTTCCTCTTTTAGATTTCCGTAACAGCTTCCTATAACTTCGCTGTCATTGGGATAGGTTAATTCAAAATAAAATCCATCTGGATGATTTGTAGTTGTGTAAGTACCCGAAATGGTTGTTTTAATTCCATTTCGTTCTCTGAATTTTATAAATGTTCTGTTAATCTTGAACAAATAGAATTCTTGCCATTCCATAGCTGCACCCGTCGTTTCCGAGTTAACCATAGAACCCGACATTTTTATCAAAGTCCATTTTCCATAATAACCAGTATTATCCGTTGGTACGAGATCCTTTGAACAGGAATTAAAAACAGAAAGAAAAGCAATAAGAATTATGAGATGTTTCATGTGTCCGTTTTTAAAGATGTGAATTGGCTTTATTGATGGTTAATTTTTTAAATAATTCTTTACCGCTCTTCATACATTTTCAATAACTGCGTCACCGTATTCCAATTCCTGATTGTGGCGGTTACATTCAGTTTTTTCTCAATGTATTTTTGATCAAATCGTGTTTTTCCTGCTCCAACAGCGTATTTAATAAAAATTCTGCTGCCGTCAATGCTCGCTTCATCTGGCTTGAACTGACTAATTCTCAAATCATTCATACTGGTACTTTGCAAAGTGGTTGAAATGAATGCTACGTATAACTTCTTCGTATCTATATCTTTTTCCTTCAAGAAAAGATTGTTCTTGAAACACGCTTCTAAATCTGCTGAACTAATAACTACAACCGGCACTTCATGACCAAAAGCCTTAAAAATTTCCTGCTTTATTTTGAATCCAACAGCAGCTGGACTTTCTTCTTCGGTATCCACAAAAACATTTCCAGATTGAATATAGGTTTGAACATTTTTAAAACCAATGGCTTCCAAAGTCGTTTTTAGCGCCTCCATTTTTATCATACTGTGACCGGAAACATTGATACCACGGAGTAATGCGAGATGAGTTGTCATTTTTTAAGCTTTTTATTTTTGCGAAGATATTGTGTTTGGAGTAAAATTTGGGTTTAGTATTATAGGGATTTTGACTAAGATTGGCTAGGACATGCACTGATATTATAAAAATAGGGAATAAATTAATTTATAGAGTAAAATAGATATCTCAAATATATTGAAAGTGAACATTATAAAATCTATATAATTAAGAATTAATTATTTATATATCAAGTAATCCAAAAATTTCGTAATGTGGAACTTTTAAGTCAATAAATTGAAATTTTGGATTTGATTCAATAGTTAATAAATTATAAATTTTAAAACTTTCACTGTCGGAAGAAACATAAAATTCTACAGATTTTTCACAATCAGCTTGAGAAAATAATTTTGTATCGTTTGGAATTATATTTCTTTCATTAAGCTTTAGTTTCCCTTTATTATGAAAAACAATTCGAGCAAATTCTCCTGTTCTTTTTGAATGATCTAAATTAAAGGGTATAATTTGTAAATTTCTTAGCGGTAATTCATGAATATCTCCACCTACACAATATTCTGCTATTGAAATAGTTGAAATCATCATTGTTATCTCTTCTTTTATGAAATAACGGAAATAACCATCTGCATTTTTAAATAGTGGGTCACTTTCATTTAAAAAGCGCAAAAAAAAACTTGTATCAAGTAAAACGGATTTATGCATCATATCCTCCTCTTATTTCTTTTAACCAAATATCTGGATCAATTGAATTAAGCCAAGACTTTCTAGCTTTGTCTCTTAAATTTTTGAGATATGAATCATCATATTTAGGATGGTAATCAATTAATTCAATGAATTTTAATGTACTTGTATCAATTTCACCTGTTGAGGAATGTTGTTTTCCCATAGCCCTAATTCCTAAAGTTTTATAAAGAAGATTTTCTTCATACTCTTCCAAGAAGCTAATAGGAGTTTGTATTCGAATCGTACCACTTTCAGATGTTAAAATATGAATATTAGCTTTATCTTTTCCTCCAGCATTAGTCACTTTTCCATAGAAATAAAATTCCGCATCCGCCCAAATGGCTTCAGTTCTAAAATATCGAGTAGTTCTATCTACTTTTACTTCATTAGTATTTTCTAAAGAAGTTTTAATACTAAAAGTATAATCTTTTTTAATCGCTATATTTTGTATATTCTCAAAAGCTTTTGCAGTAGAAATATCTAGAAAATCTATATCTTCAACTTCATTGACCTGACCTATTATTGCATTAAAACCAATAATAAATTGGATTGATGTTTTTAGTATATGTTTTACAGAACCTTGTTGAATGTTATAACTAATTGTGGGTCTATCTTTTTTATCTCCAGGATAAAGCAAATTTTCAGCATTTTCGAGAATAGAAATTATCTCCCGTATATCATAGTTATCGGGTGATAGTTCAATATTTCCTTTTGAACCCGTAATTCTAATTTCTATAAATCCAATTTTTTCCACATCGCAAATTAACATTTTTTTTTTGAAGTAAGTAAGTTTTATACTAAAAGTTCATTTTCAAATTCCCCTATTTCTCCATTTCCAAATTTCCAAACAAAAAACTATCTTCGCTCCATCAAATTAAAAATCCGTTTTAATCTGCGTTTTGCTTTTGCAAATCCGTTTTATCCGTGTCCAAAAAAATCTAAATGCAAAATCTCCTACTTACTCCCATAGAATACCTCAAAGGCGTTGGTCCCAATCGGGGCGAATTGCTGCGTAAGGAATTGGGAATTTATAAGTATGTGGATTTGGTTAATTTTTTTCCAAACAGATACATTGACAGAACGCGCTATTACAAGATTAACGA
Organism: Flavobacterium urumqiense; assembly: GCF_900108015.1. Taxonomy (GTDB): domain Bacteria; phylum Bacteroidota; class Bacteroidia; order Flavobacteriales; family Flavobacteriaceae; genus Flavobacterium; species Flavobacterium urumqiense. The sequence goes on from NZ_FNVP01000004.1 coordinate 183,840, forward strand.
ACTGCAAAATAATAGTGCTGAAGTTCAAATCATCGGTAAAATCATCAATATCAAAACCGTAGAATTTGGCAGAAACCAAAAACGATTGGTGGCGACTTTTGTGGATGATACCGGCCAAATGGAACTCGTTTGGTTTCAAGGTCATAAATGGATTCGGGAGAGTTTAAAGCTCAATGAAATTTGTGTTATTTTTGGGAAATGCACGTCTTTTGGGAATGCTTTCAATATGGCGCATCCGGAAATTGAACTGATGAGCGAGCATGAACAAAGTCTGCGTTCGGCAATGCAACCCGTTTATCCTTCGACAGAAACCTTGACGAATCGCGGAATTACGAACCGGGTGATTAATAAACTCATGCAACAATTATTTCTGGAAACGCAAGCGTTGTTCACGGAAACTTTGCCGGAATATTTAATCAACGAACTGAAGCTAATTCCTAAAAAAGCGGCTTTATTCAACATTCATTTTCCAAAAAGCGCTGACGTTTTGGCGAAAGCCAAATTCCGATTAATATTTGAAGAATTGTTCTTTATCCAATTGCAACTAATTACGAAAAACCTGATTCGAAAACATAAAATAAAAGGACATCCGTTTACAACCGTTGGCGAATACTTCAATGATTTTTATCAAAATCATTTGCCCTTCCAATTGACAAATGCCCAAAAAAGAGTCATTAAAGAAATACGAAGCGACATGGGCAGCAACGCCCAAATGAACAGACTGCTGCAAGGTGATGTGGGTTCGGGAAAAACAATTGTGGCTTTTATGAGTATGCTTTTGGCTCTCGATAATGGTTTCCAAGCGTGCTTGATGGCGCCTACGGAAATCCTCGCCAACCAGCATTTTATTGGATTATCCGAATTAGCAGAAACTCTAAATATAAATATCAGAATCTTAACAGGTTCCACCAAAATAGCGCAGCGAAGAATTATCCATGAAGAACTGGAAAACGGAACGTTACATATTCTCATCGGAACACATGCTTTACTGGAAGATAAAGTAAAATTTAAGAATTTAGGACTAGCTGTAATTGATGAGCAACATCGTTTTGGCGTAGAACAACGCTCTAAATTGTGGAAGAAGAATGCGATTCCTCCACACGTTTTGGTGATGACCGCCACGCCTATTCCCAGAACTTTGGCGATGAGCTTGTATGGCGATTTAGACATTTCAGTGATTGATGAATTGCCTCCGGGACGAAAACCCATTCAGACCGTGCACCGATTTGACAGCAACAGATTAAAGGTTTGGAAATTTCTTAGGGACGAAATCGCTTTGGGTAGACAGATCTATATTGTGTATCCGTTAATTCAAGAATCGGAAAAAATGGATTTTAAGGATTTAATGGACGGTTACGAAAGCGTTTCCCGAGATTTTCCGTTGCCGCAATATTCGATTTCCATACTTCACGGTAAGATGAAACCGGCGGATAAAGATGCTGAAATGAAACGTTTTTCGGAAGGGAAAACCAATATTATGGTCGCCACAACCGTAATTGAAGTCGGTGTGAATGTTCCAAACGCCAGTGTAATGATTATCGAAAGTGCGGAACGTTTTGGATTATCGCAACTGCATCAGCTTCGCGGTCGTGTGGGTCGTGGTGCGGAACAAAGTTATTGTATCCTGATGACGAGCCACAAATTAAGCTCTGACAGTAAAACCCGAATGGAAACGATGGTACAAACTAATGATGGTTTCGAAATTGCCGAAGTTGATCTTAAGCTTCGAGGACCTGGAGATTTAATGGGAACACAACAAAGCGGCGTACTCAATCTTCAAATTGCCGATTTGGTTCGAGACAGAGATATATTGGCATTAGCCAGAAATTATGCTTTAAAATTACTCAAGGAAGATGCGGGCATGCAAAAACCAGAGCATGCTGCTTTGAGAGCTATCTTTATAGAAATGACTAAGAAGAAGAATATTTGGAATTATATTAGTTAGGCTGCATTATTTCTTATGTGTTTCCCATAGTTCTATATTATTTCTAAATTCGAATAAATTTTCCCAAAAAAAAAATTCAATTATCGATTAAACCATTTCCCTTTTCAGCAGTCTTATTTTCACTATAATTGTGGACATTTGTTACGTTTTATGATTGTTTGTTTTTTTAAATTAATATTTGTATGTACAAACGTTAAATAAAAATCAACAAATCCGCTAATCCCAATTCTATAACCTAAATTTGTTTTTTAACTAAAATTACTGAGGCTTAATCCTACTTTATAACTTATAAATATGAAAATAAAATATCTTGTTTACACCTTATTATTAGCCGGCATAGTTGGTTTTATTGCTTATAGAATTTCAGCTAACAGTGATAAGAACGGCGATTCTAAAGAAAAAGATGGGAAAAGCAAGCCCATGAGTGTAAATGGAATTATTGTGCAGCCGCAAACTTTTGATAACAATCTATCGCTTTCCGGTTCAATCGAAGCCAATGAACAAGTAGAAATTAGAAGTGAAGTTTCCGGTATCGTCGAAGGCATTTATTTTCAGGAAGGAAGTAATGTTAGTAAAGGTCAAGTGCTTTTTAAAGTAAATGATTTAGAGTTAAAAGCACAATTGAGACAAACTGCGACCAAAGAAGGTTTAGCTTCGGAAAACGAAAGAAGAGCTAAACTTTTACTTCAAAAAGAGGCCATCAGCCGTGAAGAATACGATATAGCAAGTGCAGATTTGAAATCGGCACAGGCACAAAGCCAATTGATCAAAGCACAAATCGCAAAAACATCCGTAAGAGCACCATTTTCAGGAAAAATAGGTTTGCGTTCAATTTCGCCTGGAACTTATATCACCCCAACCATTTTAGTTGCCAAATTGGTAAATGTAGGCAAACTAAAAATCACTTTTTCAATTCCTGAAAAATATGCCAATCAAGTAAGAACCAACACTAATTTAACTTTTACAGTTGCCGGATCTACTGAAAAATATTCGGCTAAGGTTTATGCTATTGAACCTGGAATTGAAGTAGCGACCAGAACGTTACAAGTTCGAGCAATCGCAGAAAATAGAGACGGGAAGTTATTGCCGGGTACATTTGCTAATGTTGAATTGCCTTTGGATATCATTAAGGATGCAATTGTAGTTCCTACCGAAGCGATTATTCCAGTACAAAACGGAAAAAAAGTCTTCATTTCCTCCAATGGTCAAGCCAAAGAAGTCATGGTAGAAACTGCCACCAGAACGGATGCTTCAATTTTAATTCTTTCTGGTTTAAAAGCTGGTGACACTGTTTTAACTAGTGGAGTCATGACTTTAAAAGACGAAACACCGGTCAAAGTGAAAATCAAATAATTTTAAAAGTTATGAATTATGAATTAGAAGCTTACACTGGTAGCTTACAATTCATAACTTATAACTCATAATTCAACAAAAATGAGTTTATCTACTTTAAGCATAAAAAGACCCGTATTTACCATTGTTATTAATTTGGCAATAGTATTGTTCGGAATTATTGGCTATACCTACCTGGGCGTAAGAGAATTTCCTTCGATAGATCCTGCTCAAATCTCAATTAGAACTAATTATACAGGAGCAAATGCAGATATTATCGAATCTCAAATCACGGAGCCTCTTGAAAAAGCAATCAATTCAATTGACGGAATTCGAAATGTAACTTCGTCAAGCGCACAAGGGAGCAGCAATATTACAATCGAATTTAATCTGGATAAAAATCTGGAAGAAGCCGCAAACGATGTCCGTGATAAAGTTTCTCAAGCCGTTCGTAATTTGCCACAAGATATTGATGCACCGCCAGTAGTTTCTAAGGCTGATGCCAATGGTGATGCTATTATTTCGATGACGGTACAAAGTGATTCCAGAGATGCACTGGCACTAAGTGATTATGCCGAAAACGTAATTGCGCAGCGATTAGAAACGATTCCCGGCGTAAGCGGTGTCCAAATTTGGGGACAAAAAAGATATGCCATGCGCTTGTGGATTGATCCAGTAAAATTAGCGTCTTATGGATGTACGGTTTCAGAAGTTCGTGAAGCACTGATCAAACAAAATGTGGAGTTGCCTTCCGGTAAATTGACAGGAGCCAATACTGAATTGACAGTAAAAACAGTTGGAAATCTTTCTACAGCCGAAGAGTTCAATAATATCATTATCCGCTCCGAAGGAGAGAAAATAGTGCGTTTAAGCGATATTGGAACAGCTAGTATTGGTGCTGAAAATTTAGAAACTAAAATGACCCAATCCGGAACGCCATTAGTTGGTGTTGCCATTGTCCCGTTGCCAGGTGCTAATTATTTGGATATTTCGACAGCATTTTACAAAGAATTTGAAAAATTAAAAAAAGATTTACCGAAAGATATTACATTAAATATTGCCATTGACAATACCATATTTGTAAAAAAATCAGTTATTGAGGTAGCAGAAACATTGGGAATTTCAATCATTCTGGTTATTTTAATTATTTACTTATTCTTTAGAGATTGGGCTATTGCTTTTAGACCATTGATAGATATTCCCGTTTCTTTAATTGCTACTTTCTTTATAATGTGGCTTTTTGGATTTTCTATAAATGTTTTGACATTATTGGCAATTGTTCTTGCCACAGGACTTGTAGTTGATGACGGAATTGTAGTCACCGAGAATATTTTCAAAAAAGTAGAAGAAGGGATGTCACCAATTGAAGCCGCAATTAAGGGTTCAAATGAAATCTTTTTTGCAGTAATCTCCATTTCGATAACTTTGGCAGCGGTATTTTTACCGGTAATTTTTCTCGAAGGATTTGTTGGTCGACTGTTTAGGGAATTTGGTGTCGTCATTGGTGCGGCAGTATTAATTTCTGCTTTTGTTTCCTTGACTTTAACACCTATGTTAAACGCCTATTTGATGAAAGGCGGACAGCAAAAAAAATCAAATTTTTATATTAAAACAGAACCTTATTTTCAAAAACTAAACAAAGGTTATGCTGAGGCTTTGGGATCTTTCATGAAGAAAAAATGGTTGAGTTTTCCTATTTTGATTGCTTGTTTTGGTTTGATTTATTTATTTTTCAGTTTAATTCAAAAAGAAACGGCGCCCTATGATGACCGAAGTGGATTTGTAATGCGCATGACAACTCCAGAAGGTTCCTCTTATGAATACACCGATCGTTTCATGCAAGAAATGTCTAAATTGGTAGATGATTCCATTCCAGGGAAAAAAGTCAGCTTGGTAATTACTTCTCCCGGTTTTGGATCTTCCTCAGTAAATAGCGGTTTTATTCGCGTATCGCTAGTTGAACCAAATGAAAGAAAAGATTCTCAAAAAGAAATTGCTGATAAATTAACCAAATGGACCAAGAAATATCCAGATGCTAAAACATCGGTAATAGAACAGCCTACAATCGCTGTAAACAGACGTGGTGGTTTACCTATTCAATATATTATTCAAGCTCCGAACTTTGAGAAATTGCGGGAAAAAATACCGGTATTTATGGATGAAGTGAGCAAAAATGAAACTTTTGCGGTTAGTGATGTCAATTTAAAATTCAATAAACCTGAAATCAATGTAACTATTGACCGTGAAAAAGCCGAAAGTTTAGGAATTTCTGTTATTGATATTGCCCAAACTTTACAGCTATCATTGAGTGGACAACGATTTGGTTATTTTATGAGAAACGGCAAACAATATCAGGTTATTGGACAATTTGATCAAAAAGATCGTTCTAAACCATTGGATTTGACCTCAATGTTTGTCAAAAATAATAAAGGGGAATTAATCCAAATGGACAATGTCGTTACAGTTGAGGAAAAAAGTAATCCTCCACAATTATACCATAATAACAGGTATATGTCAGCAACGGTTTCTGCCGGTCTTGCTCCAGGCAAAAGTATCAGCGATGGAATTGATGCGATGAATGAAATAAAAGCAAAAGTACTGGATGATACTTTTACCACCGATTTAGGTGGAGAATCCAGAGATTTTGTCGAAAGTAGTTCAAATACTTCATTTGCGTTTGGTTTGGCTTTGCTATTGATATTTTTGATTTTGGCCGCACAATTTGAAAGTTTCATCGATCCGTTTATTATAATTTTGACCGTACCAATGGCTGTTGCCGGAGCATTATTCTCGCTATGGTTATTTGACCAGACTTGGAATATCTTTAGCCAGATTGGAACAGTAATGTTAATTGGTTTAGTAACCAAAAATGGAATTCTGATAGTCGAATTTGCTAATCAGCTTCGCGAACAAGGAAAATCTAAAATGGATGCAATTCTTGAAGCTTCTGAAGCTCGATTGAGACCAATATTAATGACTAGTTTAGCCATTTCATTAGGAGCATTTCCAATTGCAATGTCGCTTGGTGCTGCTTCAACGAGTAGAATTGGAATGGGAGTTGTTATTGTAGGAGGAACTATTTTCTCATTGGTTTTGACCTTATTTGTAATTCCGGCTATGTATTTAATGTGGTCTAAAGAAAGAAAACATTATCCTGAATTTGATCACATTGAAGAATATGAAAAAGAAAGTAAGTAATATGATGAATTCAAAAAATATATTTAAAAGTCTGATTTTATTTTTCTTTTGCATTTTAAAAACAAACGCTCAAGAAGTTTTAACCATAGAAGATGCCGTGAAAATTGCATTGGAAAATAATTATGAAATCAAAATTGCGTCTAATAATCTATTAATTGACAAAACCAACGTAAGTTCCGGAAATGCTGGAATGTTACCGAAAGCTACCGCTACCATTACGGATAATAATGCTATTCAAAATATTTCGCAAACGCGATCAGACGGTACGGTAACTAAACTTGACAATGCTAAAAACCATGGTTTGAATTATGGCGTTGGATTGGATTGGACGATTTTTGATGGGTTCAAAATGTTTGCGAAACTAGACCAATTAAAAGAATTACAAAAACTAGGTGAAGCGCAGTTAAAGCTAACCATAATAACAAAAATAAGTGATGTAAATGCTACCTATTTTGATTTGGTACAACAGCAGCAGCAATTATCCGCTTTAAATTCTACAATCGTAATTTCAAATCAACGATTGACATTGGCACAAAACCGATTTACAATTGGAAAAGCCTCAAAACTAGAAGTTTTAAACGCGCAAGTGGATTTAAACACGGACAAAGTTACACTGTTGAGACAAAAAGAATTATATGCCAATACTAAAATTCTATTAAATCAAATTCTTGCAAGAGATGCTAAAACTAATTTCATTGTTGTTAATTCAATTACTGTAGACAATACATTATTGCTTCCGGAATTAAATACATTGGCAGAAAAACAAAATCCACAACTGGAAGCTCAAATTATTAATAACAGAGTCTCAGAATTACAGTTGAAACAAATAAAAGCAACCCGATATCCTATAGTAAAAGTTAACACAGGATATAATTTTGCCGAAAGCCAATCCAGTCTCGGTTTTACCACACAATCATCTGCCAGAGGACTTAATTATGGTTTTAGCGCTTCATTAAATTTATTTGACGGATTTGCCCAAAACCGAAACGAAAAAATTGCTACAATTCAAATCGAGAATTCTAAAATGGTAATTGATCAGCAAAGTTTGGCTCTAAATTCAGCATTAGCAACTTCCTATCAAACCTATTTAACGAACTTGGAGCTGATTGCCTTGGAAGAAAAAAATGAGACTATAGCCAAACAAAATCTAACAATTACATTGGATAAATTTAGAATTGGAACCATAACTACCTTAGAATTTAGAACAGCACAATTGAATTACGTAAATGCAAAAGTTCGTTATAGCAATGCCCAATTTCAAGCTAAATTATCTGAAATTGCACTAAAAGAATTAGCTGGAAGTCTTAGTTTTTAATTTAAATTTGTATAAAATTTTTGCCTAAATGATTTCATACAATACTAAGGACTGGTTTACTTTTATCTTTCGTTTTCACAAAGCAGATACTTTTCGGACTTTGTTTCCAATCATGCTTGCCATTGGTGCCTACGCAGGAATTATAGGTTACTTAGAAGTTGAATATTGGCAACTTGCCGATGACAGTTATGTGAAAAATATTACCATCATGCATGGAATGTTGGGGTTTGTAATTTCATTATTACTCGTTTTCAGAACCAATACTGCCTATGACCGTTGGTGGGAAGGCCGAAAAATGTGGGGAAGTTTAGTCAACAATAGCCGTAATTTAGCCATCAAACTTTCCGTAATTTTAATGGATGAAAAAGATCGATCTTTTTTTAGAAAAATAATTCCCAGCTATGCTTCCATTTTAAACAAACACTTAAAAGATGAGGAAACTGGCAAACAATTATTTGATGATGTAGATTTAGAAATTGATTATCACAAACACAGACCCAACCAGGTTGCAAAAATATTATTTCAAAAAATTAATGATTTATATGTTTCCAAAAAAATTACGGGAGACCAATTGATTATTCTAAATGCCGAAGTATTATCGTTTACCGAAATTTGCGGTGCTTGCGAAAGAATCAAAAATACTCCAATTCCCTACTCCTATAGTGCTTTTCTTAAAAAATTCATCTTCTTTTATGTCATGACTTTGCCGTTTGGCTATTCGTTCAGTTTGGGTTATTATGTAGCACCTGTTGTGGTTTTTATTTTTTATGTTTTGGCCAGTTTAGAGTTAATTGCTGAGGAAATTGAAGATCCTTTTGGGAATGATGAAAATGATTTGCCTACAAAAAAGATTGCGGAAAACATAAAAAAACATGTTGAAGAATTAATTTAAATTTTGTTAAACAGTGTTTTGATTCTAATTATTTTCATTAAATTTAAACTTTCTCTTCTTTAAGTTTAAAACTATGAATAGTACTCGTGCTTTTATAAATCCTCCACATTTATCAAATGAAAAATCGTTAAAAACATTAGTTGAAAATAGAACAGTTTACTCGTTAAACCATTGTGAACTGAATCTTTTTGAAACGTATGAATCTTCTGCATTGGTTCCGCTAAAGTTTAATGATTTAGTAGTGACAAGTATGTTAAGAGGTAAAAAAGTAATGCATCTTTTTGATGATCCAAGCTTTGATTATTTGCCCGGAGAGACAGTGGTAATTCCTTCGAATGTAGAAATGAAAATCGATTTTCCTGAGGCCTCAAAAAGCAATCCCACACAGTGTTTGGCTTTGGCGATAGACCAAATTAAAATTAGTGATACCTTACAATTCTTAAACGAACGGTATCCAAAAGAAGGTAATTCACAATTTTGGCAATTGAATTACCAGAATTATTTTTTTTACAATAATATTGAATTAGCTTCAACCATCAACAAATTAATAAAAGAATGTATGAGCACTTCGATTACCAAGGATGCTTTGGCAGATTTGACTTTGCAGGAATTGTTAATTAGAATTATTCAAACGCAAACCGCTAAAGCAATTGATGACGGCTTATTCACGGATCCAAAAAATCCGATTACACAAGTTGTAGAATTTATCCGATTGAATTTGAAAGAAAATATTAGCATGAAACATTTGAGCGAAAAAGCATGTATGAGTACCGCTTCTTTCTACAGACTTTTCAAAAGAGAATTAGGTATGAGTCCGATTGAATTTGTAATAAACGAAAAAATAAGATGCGCAAAACAATTACTTAAAAATCCCACGATACAAATTAACGAAGTTTGCTATTTATCTGGGTTTGAAGATAGCAATTACTTCATTCGTTTGTTTAAAAAATACGAAGGTATAACTCCAAAACAATATCAGTTATTGCATGTAAATTAGATTATTCAATATATTTTAAAGGCTCAAGCGAGTGCTCCTCTTCTGGAGTAAAAATGCGGTATTCAATTCGGAATGTTTTTTTTAACGGCGTTTCTAAAGAAAATCCTCCTACCCCAAAGGCATCAATTACATCTAATGTAAAATGAGCATGTTTCCAATATTCGAATAAATCCTTGTCCACCCAGAATTCAGTGTTTTCTACTATTCCAATACAAACATCACCCATTCTTTGGTAAAATCCGCCTTTTTCAAAACACTGCGGCTGAGTTCCTTCGCAACAACCTCCGGCCTGGTAAAACATCAAATCTCCATGTTTTTCTTGTAAAATTTTGATCAATTCTATTGCTTTTTCTGTAGCTTCAATTCTTTTTGTCATCCTTTTTTATTTTATTTTTTGCAATATTTTTAAAATATTTAAACTAATAAAATTAGCGCTAATTCTCAAATTCATTACTATTCAACGGCAATAATTTATTATAAAATCTTTATAATCTGTGATATCCGTGTTTAATTTTAATTTATTTTATTTAACTATTTTCCTTTAAAATAAAACCTGACAAATACTACAATCTGTCAGGTTTAGATTTAAATAATAATCTGTAACTACTAAAAGAAACCTAATTTCTTTTTATCATAAGAAATCAGCATATTTTTTGTCTGACGGTAATGTCCAAGCATCATTTTATGGTTTTCACGACCAATTCCTGATTGTTTGTACCCTCCAAAAGGAGCTCCAGCAGGATAAGAATGGAATTGATTAATCCAAACACGACCAGCTTGAATTGCTCTTGGAACCTGATAAATTTCATGTGCATCACGTGTCCAAACTCCTGCTCCTAAACCATACATCGTATCATTTGCAATAGCAATTGCTTCTTCAGTAGTCTTAAAAGTAGTTACCGCTAAAACAGGTCCGAAAATTTCTTCCTGAAAAATACGCATTTTATTGTGTCCTTTGAAGAGCGTTGGTTTAATATAATATCCTTCAGATAAATTTCCTTCTAAATGATTTTCTTCACCACCAGTCAACAGTTCGGCGCCTTCTTCTTTTCCTAATTTAATGTAAGAAAGAATTTTTTCTTTTTGAACTAATGACGTCTGCGCTCCCATCATCGTGGTTTTGTCCAATGGATTGCCTATTTTAATTGCTTCTGTTCTTTCAATCACACGGGCGATAAATTTTTCATAAATATCTTCATGGACTAATAATCTGGAAGGACAGGTACAAATTTCACCTTGATTTAAAGCGAACATAACAGCGCCTTCAATTGCTTTATCAAAGAAATCATCATCAGCGTCTCCTACGGATTTCATGAAAATATTTGGAGATTTTCCACCCAATTCCAATGTTACAGGAATAATGTTTTCAGTGGCATATTGCATCACTAAACGGCCCGTTGGCGTCGAACCTGTAAACGCAGCTTTTGATACTTTTTTATTTGTCACCAATGGTCTTCCAAGTTCAGAGCCAAAACCATTTACAATATTTATAACTCCTGGAGGAAGGATGTCCCCAATCAATTCCATCAATATCAAAATAGAAATTGGAGTACTTTCCGCTGGCTTCAAAACGACTGTATTTCCTGCCGCTAATGCTGGAGCTAATTTCCAAATAGCCATTAAAATTGGGAAATTCCAAGGGATAATTTGCGCAATGACACCTAAAGGTTCGCTCAAAGCAATAGAAACTGTTTGAGAATCCAATTCAGCAATCGAACTTTCCTCCGCGCGAATTACACCTGCGAAATATCTGAAATGATCAATTGCTAACGGCATATCAGCAGCTAAAGTCTCCCGAATAGCTTTTCCGTTATCGATAGTTTCAACGGTAGCAAGATATTCAAGGTTATCTTCCATAACCTGTGCAATTTTATTCAATAAATTACTGCGTTCTGTAACGGATATTTTTCCCCATGTTTGAAAGGCTTCGTGTGCTTTATCAACAGCCAAATCAATATCCGCTTTGGTGGAATGTGCAGCTGTTGTAAATACTTTTCCATCAATTGGAGAAAAAACATCAAAATACTGTCCACCGATTGGCGCAACGAAATTTCCCCCTATATAATTATCATATTTTGCCTTAAATTCAGGTCTTTTTACTACGTTATCCATATTGTTTTCTATTTATATTTCATCAAATATACTTTCCTCTACAGCATTAGAATAGCACAATTCATTCAACTGATAGCATTAAATTTTAATATCTGTTTTTTTAACGTTATTTTATTAATTTATTCGTATCTATTTCTGTTTAATATTATTAAATCTCTTTTTTTAATACTGCCAAAATGTGACAAATCAGTTATAAAAAACCAAAAAAATTGTTTCTTTCTCCAACCTGCAATCCTTATATTTGCATCCGAGAACGCAGGTCGAACTGACGCAGTAATCTTATTAAAATTGACAGATGAAAATATCTTACAACTGGTTAAAACAATTCATTAAAATAGACTGGAAATCCGAAGAAACAGCAGCATTGCTGACAGATTTGGGTCTGGAAGTAGAAATTGTTGACAAATATCAATCGGTAAAAGGCGGATTAGAAGGCATTGTTGTAGGACATGTGCTTACTTGCATCCAGCATCCAGATGCTGATAGACTAAAAATTACAACGGTTGATTTAGGCGATGGAGTACCTGTTCAAATTGTATGTGGCGCCAGTAATGTTGCTGTGGGACAAAAAGTACCAGTTGCTACTATCGGGACTACATTATATGATAAAGAAGGCGTTGCCTTTTCGATTAAAAAAGGAAAAATACGCGGACAGGAAAGTCACGGTATGATTTGCGCTGAAGACGAATTAGGTCTTGGTGAAAGCCATGATGGCATTATGATATTAGACAATTCTTTAGTACCAGGCACTCCTGCTGCAACCGTTTTTAAAATTGAAAATGACGAAGTTTTCGAAATTGGATTAACGCCAAATCGTGCTGATGCTATGAGTCATCTTGGAACAGCCCGCGATTTAAGAGCTGGAATGTTACAAAGTGGCGTGAATGTAGAATTGATTACACCATCAGTAAGTAATTTTAGAGTGGACAAAAGAACTTTAAAAATAGATGTTGATGTAAAAGAACCTAAACTAGCACCGAGATATTGTGGCGTTACCATTTCAGGTATAACGGTGAAACCTTCACCAGAATGGTTGCAAAACCGTTTAAAAGCGATTGGATTAAATCCAAAAAATAATATTGTTGATGTAACTAATTATGTTTTGCATGAATTAGGTCAGCCTTTACACGCTTTTGATGCTTTAAAAATTAATGGAAAAGTAATCGTTCAAACCCTTCCATCAGGGACAAAATTTGTCACACTTGATGATGTTGAAAGAACTCTTCACGAGGAGGATTTGATGATATGTGATGAGAAAGGACCTTTATGCATTGCAGGAGTTTTTGGCGGAAAAAAATCAGGAGTATCTGAAAATACGAATTCTATTTTCTTAGAAAGTGCTTACTTCAATCCTGTAAGCATTCGTAAAACAGCCAAAAGACACCAGTTGAATACCGATGCTTCTTTCCGATTTGAGAGAGGAATTGATCCAACTATTACGGAATACGCATTGAAACGTGCGGCGTTACTAATACAAGAAGTAGCAGGCGGCGAAATAACATCGGATGTAATTAATGTATATCCAAAGAAAATTGAAGACTTTTCGGTATTTTTAAATTTTAGTAAAGTGGCTAAAATCATTGGTCAGGAATTACCAAAAGATAACATTAAAAAAATATTAGTTTCATTAGATATAAAAGTAAACAGCGTTTCTGATGCCGGATTAGGATTAACAATTCCTGCTTACCGTGTTGATGTACAAAGAGAAATAGATGTTATTGAAGAAATACTTCGAGTATATGGGTATAACAATATCAATTTTTCTAAAAAACTAAACGCTACAGTTACTAATTCTCCAAGAAATGAAGACTACAAAATACAAAATACGATTGCCACTCAGTTAAATTCTCAAGGATTTAATGAAATGATGGCTAATTCATTGACTACGGCATCTTATGTTGAACTTTCTGAAGTATTAAATGCAGCACATAATGTAACAATGCTTAATCCTTTGAGCAATGATTTGGCAACAATGCGTCAATCGTTATTATTCTCCGGATTAGAAGCAATCTCCTATAATATTAATCGTAAAAATGCCGATTTAAAATTATTTGAATTTGGGAAAACTTATCATAATCTTCCATCAGGTTATGAAGAACATAAGCATTTAACTTTATTTCTTTCTGGAAACAGAAACCAAGAAAGCTGGACTAATGCTCAAAAACCTTCTGATTTCTTTTTGTTTAAAGGTTATGTAAACGCCATACTTTCAAGATTAGGCATTCAAAAAACACAAAATCTACCAGTAACTTCAGATGTATTTTCAGAGGGAATTGCTATTGGTTTTGGTCAGGAAATAATAGTAGAACTAGGTATTGTGAAAAAATCTATTTTGAAAAGTTTTGGAATAAAACAAGAAGTGTTTTTTGCGGATTTTAATTGGGCTTTGATTTTAAAATTAATTTCTACCAAAATAAAATATACTGAAATTCCTAAGTATCCTGAAGTTCGGAGAGATTTAGCTTTACTGATTGATCAAAACGTAACGTATGACAGTATTTACTCTATTGCAAGACAATCAGAGAAAACACTATTAAAGGACATTAATTTATTTGATGTATATGAAGGACAAAACCTTCCTGAAGGGAAAAAATCATATGCTTTAAGCTTTACCATTCAAGATAATTCAAAAACATTAACTGATGCTCAAATCGATAAAATCATGAACAAATTGCAAACGAATTTTGAAACGGAGCTTGGAGCAAGCCTAAGGTAAAATCATTTATTTTCTATTAAAAAAGCTTAATTCTCTACAAGAATTAGGCTTTTTTTATTTGCTATAGCGATGGCAAGCTAAAAACGGGTTACCTTTTGTTACGAGATCTTAATATTTATCAGATAATTATAAATTTTTAATTACAAATTCACTTCGTCTGTTCAATTCATGTTGTTCTTCGGAACATGATTCACTTGGCTCACATTTTATGATTTGAACAGTTTCTCCATATCCTTTTGCAATAATTCTTTTTTCAACTATGCCTTGATTTATGAAATATTCTCTTGTTGCTTCAGCTCTATATGTAGAAAGATTCCTATTGTAAATATCATTTCCCCTATTGTCAGTATGAGAACCAATTTCGATAACCATAGCTGGATATTTTTTCATTATTTCAATAACCCGATTTAGAATTGGTTTTGATTCTTTACGAATATACCATAAATTATAATCGAAATATATAGGATCAGTTTTGATAATTAAACGGTCTTTATCTTTTATTACATCTTTTTCATTTGCAATAATGTTATCCATTTTTTCCTTCTTCTTAACTAATGCAATCTCAATCTCTTTTTGAGCAGCAATTTGCTTGTCCTTTTTATCTATTTCAAGTAAGGCCATTTCCTCATTTTTCTTTTTCTGAATGGCTATTTCCCCTTCTTTTTTAATCATCGAAGCAGACTTCAAAGACATGGAAGCGTCATTGCTTTTATTTCTTTCTTTGTTGATTTTGAATGATCTGGCATCCTTTGTATAATCCACTTTGTATGCCAAAACAGAACAACCGATCTCGCATGCAACGGCAAAGCTGAATTTTCCGTCCAAAGTTGTAAATACTTTTTGGATTTCAATTTTATCAGAATTTTGCAAACTTACCAAAGCATTTTCTAAAGGCATTTTTGTATCTACATCTGTAATAATTCCAGCGATTAATTGTGAACAATCTTCGATCAGTAAAGGTTTTGTTTCTTTTAGTTCGTAAATATCATCATTCCCTTTTCCGCCTGGTCTGTTAGATGAAAAATAGCCTTCTTTTGATTCTGAATCAATAGTAAATGTAAAATCATCGAAACCGGAATTCACTGGAAGTCCAATATTTAATGGTTTTGAAAAACTATTAATCTCTATTTCAGATACAAAAACATCCAAAGAACCATATCCTGTATGCCCATTGGAAGAAAAGTACAACTTATTGTCTTTTGAGACAAAAGGGAATTGCTCTTTTTTAGACGTATTTATTTTAGAACCTAAATTTTTTGGAGTTCCATAATTACCATCATTTATTGAAACACTAAAAATATCAAATGAGCCTAAAGTACTTGGCATATCTGAAGCAAAATATAATGTTTTTTCATCATTGCTTAAAGCAGGATGTTCTGTAGAATAATCATCACTATTGAACGGTAAAGAGACAATAGAAGTCCATTTATTATTAATTAATTCCGCTTTAAAAATTTGCAAGTTGGAGATTTTGTTAGTGTTTTTTACTCTTTTACCTTTTTTATAATTATTTCTCGTGAAGTAGACAGTTTTGCCATCTTTTGTAAAAACAGCATTTGCCTCGTGCAAGGATGTATTTAATTCATCAGAAAAATAATTTACAATTGAATCGCTGGAATTCCTGTTTTCTATACGAATTGTAAGCAAATCAAGATAAAGTTCATTATTCCATTTGTATGTTTTATCAAACAAACCAGCTTTCTTTTTAACACCTGAAAAAACTAGGTTTTGCACTTGTTTTACAGCTCCAAATTCAGAATTAACAGTATTTAAAGCTAGATTTTTTATTTCAAATCTATTCCCTATCGCAGTCACATTTTCTAGATTCTTATTTTCTTTTTCGAAATTTGTCAATGCTTCATTATCGTTTGTACTAATCAAATATTCTCGGATAACTGCATTAGATTCTTCATAATTTCCTGTTGCTTTTAGTGTTTGAGAATATCGGAAGTAATATTCTTCTTCGAGACCCGTTTTAAATCTCGACACAAGAAACCGATATTGTATTTGAGCATTTTCATAATCATTAGTGTAATAATAGCAATCTGCTAAATTTTTTACGACCTCAATTGAACGATTTCCTTGAATAATTTTTTCATACATAGGAATCGCTTCACTATAAAAAGTTCTTTCAAAAAAGCGTTTGGCTCTTTGTAAATCTTGTTCTTGGGCAGTTATAAATTGTATCGAAAATACGATTATTATGAAGTATATTCTTTTCATGCATTTTTTTTTAGAAGAATCTTGGTGATTTATCATAGCCTTTGCCTAATAAATCTAAATTAAATAGAACAAAAATTTCATGTGTTCCTGAATTGAACTGGCCCAGATTAGAAATGGTATAATCATAAGCGTAGCCTACTCTAATAATCGGAGTCACTTTTATGTTTACCAAAGTGCTAACTGCGTCTCCCACTCGATAAGCAGCTCCAAGTTCAAATTTGTCGTTATACAAAACATTCGCAGAAATATCTACAGCAATTGGTGCTCCTTTTACAAATTTTGACATAAAAGCAGGCTTTAATTTGAATGAATCAGACAAATTAAATACATACCCCCCAGTAAAAAAAACATGAACATTTTCTGAACCATAATTACTAATTCCAGAACGCTCTTCAATGTGTTTTGAATCAAGTAAATTGGGAGCGGATAATCCAATATAATAGACGTCATTAAAATAATAAGCACCAATCCCGATATTTGGTTTTAAAATATCTATGTTTTCAAAGGCAAAATCCGGAGAGGCACTTTCAAATTTAAAACCATTAAAATTAGTTTGTAGCGATTTGGCGCCAGCCTTCAATCCCAAAGAAAGTCGGTGCGAATCATTCAATTGAAGTACGTATGCAAAATCTACATAGAAGTTATTTTCTTTTTTTGCTCCATCGCCAATATCATCAGAAAGTAAAGAAAAACCCATTTCTATTTTTTTATTAACAGGCATGTGAGCAAAAACATTTAATGTCTTTGGAGCTCCAACTGCCCCAACCCATTGCGTTCTATATAATGTACCAATATCTAACATGAATTGCATACCAGTTGCATAAGCTGGGTTTATCACATTCATATTATACATGTATTGTGTATATTGCGAATCTTGCTGAGCAGAAACCTTTGTTATAAAAAATAAAAAACTTACAAATAGTATTGTTTTTTTCATTTGAAATTAGTTTAACGTAATGAAGAGCATTTATTTATCTGTTTAAATAAAGTCGCCCTTGTTTGGGAGGTTTGTTCCCTTTATTAAAATTGATAATATAAAAATAAATGCCATTAGGAGCAATGCCATCTAAACTCATATTTGAATCAGAATTTTTCCCATCCCATTCTGCTTTATTTTTATTACCCTTAAACATTAAACTACCATATCTATTGTAGATTTCTAAGGAATAATCTGGATATATAAACTCGATATCAGGAATTCTGAAAGTGTCATTTGTAGCATCTCCATTTGGCGAAAACCCATCAGGAATAAAAAAATCAGGAGTTACATCACAATTGGCTAGTGATACAGTAACTGCTAATGGATCCGAATAACAATTTGTACTACTTGAAAAATTGAGGCCATAATAGGTAGCACCATTGACAAGTAATTCTGTTGAAATTAATTTATTCCCATTAATAGCATCATCAAACCAGAATAAATTTCCGTTTGTAACGGTATTGTTTGTCAAACTTTGCAGAGTAGGATTATCCAAACCACAGAAATTTTGTCCGTCTTGATTTAATGTTGGAGCTGGCACTTCATTTATCACAACTAATGCTGATACTCTTCCAGATTCACAGCCAGTTGCTGCATTCACCTCTTTAACGTAATAATTTCCCGAAACCAAAAGAGTATTAGCACTTAAAACAGTGGTATTTGCTGGGGAATTGAACCATTGGAATTGTGTTCCGCTTGGAGTTAAAGCAGCAATTGTTTTTTTATCGTTTTTACAAAATATTTCGTCCTTAGTTGTTGGAGTTTTAGGAATGGCATTAATCATAAAGTTCTTAGTCCCATTATTTATTGATGATCCGCAACCACCACCATTATCAATAATATTAGTAATAACCAGAGAAGTAATTCCACTATTGACAAGAGTACTAGATGGAATTATAAAACTTGTACTCCCTGCAATAACTGCTACTACAACGGATTGGTTTGCTGCATTATTTACGCCAGTTAAATTATAATTTATGGTAATATTAGCTAAAATCCCCAATCCAGAAAGTGATACTACAACAGGTTGATTTTGACAAAGAGCTTTTATATCTAACTTAAGATTTGCAAAATCAGGCAATGGTTTAACACCAAATTCTTTAGTTATATTTGAAACATTAGTACAACCTGTAGTAAGATTAGTGATCTTTGTGATTGAAATTCTGATATTACCAACAACAGGAATCAAACTTGCCGGAATAACAAAAGTTCCGGTTCCTATTGCAACTTTAAAAAAAGCTTGTTGTGCAACAGCTATGTTACTGTCTGATAGATTATAAACTATACTGTAATTCCCCTCGGTTAAATTTGTATCTCCGGAAATTTTAACCGTAGCATCAAAACCTTTACATATTGGATCTATAGTTAATGTTGCTTTGTCAATTTTTGGTAATGGAAAAACATTTAAAACATCAGAAATGGAACCCATTTTACTTATACAAGCACCTAAACTACCAACTCTGGCAACATCGATTATACCAACAGTGTAAATACCGACTTGCGGAAAATAAATTCGACTTATACTAAATCTCAAAACTCCATTATTGAAATTTGAAATTATGGTAATTGGTTCCACAATTCCAGAAATGGTATAAGTCACGAAATAACTGCCATTTGGAATTTTTTGAATCCCTTGATTCAAAACAACGTTGTAGTTTGCTGTAGTAATTTCATTTTCACAAATATCAGAGTTTACAACCAGTTTAGCACCAGTTAAATCGATTTGTTTTTCTATGATAATAGTTACTGTTGCCTTTTTTATATCGCAAATGGGGTTGGAGGGTAAAACGGAATAAACGAAGTTATATGCTCCAGCACCAAAAGTATCATAGATATGCCTGACATCTATTGTAGAATCAAAAGAGCTTGATAATTCTGAGGTGCCGGAAATTTCCATCCATTTGCCATTTGCATCTTCTCCAGACAATCTACTATTTAAGTTTAAATTGGTATCAAATGATAAGTAATCAGAATCACATAACAATAAAACACTTCCAATTCCTGGATCAGGAGCTCTAAATACAGTTACAATAACAGTTGAAGATTCTGCTGGACAAGTTCCTAGTGCTGGCATAGTGTAGGTAAAAGAATGTGTTCCAAGTCCAGCTTTAGCTGCATTAAGAAAATTATCCGTTAGTGCCCCAGTCCCATCATTATCTGACCACGTTCCATTCGACTGTGGGCTGAGAAAATTTCCATTAAAGCCCTGAAACAAATTAAAACTAAGGTCATCACTACAAGCAGAAACATTAGGACTCGATATTCCGGAATAGCCACCGATGACCACTGTTATTACGGCAGAATCTTTGCAACCTATGCCGTTATTAACCGTGTAAGTATAAGTAAAAACACCACTTTTATTGATTATTTGAGCATTTAAAATTCCCGTAGTTAAATTTAGTCCTCCAGAAAAAAAATTATCAGTCCAAATACCACCTGTCGTATAAGCTCCTAAAAGACTAAAAAGGTTAATCGATTTATTATTTGAATTCGGAATATTGCAAATAGTTATACTGTTATCACTTCCTGCACATTGCGCACTAGTATTTATTGCAGAAAAAAATAACAAGAAGATAATGACATAATGTAAAAAGTTGGATTTTGAATGGAAGAGTATTTTTAAAATCATAAAAATTTCTTAATTTTAAATCAAATTTAAACTATTTCCTGTCTAAATTTTATAAATAACGTAATTATTGCATCAAAAAAATAAAATACTAAATTCTGTTTCCTTGATCGTACAATTAAAAATAATCAGGTAAAAAGTCCTCAAAAAGCTTTATAAATTTTAATTTTTATTTCTATAGCATAATATTTTTTGTGTTGATATTTAAAGATCTGACATCTTTTTACAAATAAAAAACCCTGCAAAAACTAGAATGCAGGGCTTTTTCAATAAACAATTCTCAACCTCAAATCAAATAATTTATTGTTTTGGTAATACAACTGCATCAATAACATGGATTACCCCATTTGACTGATTTACATCTGCAATTGTAACTTTAGCAGAATTACCATTTTCGTCAGTAATATATATATTTTTCCCTTTCATCCAAGCGGTCAAAGTTCCACCACTAACCGTTTTCAACATTGCTTTTCCTTTTCCCATTTTGATTGCTTTAGCAATTGCCGAAGCATTCATTTTCCCAGCAACTACATGATAAGTTAGTATAGTTTGCAAAGTTTTTAAATTTTCAGGTTTTAATAAGGTTTCTACTGTACCTTTTGGCAACTTATTAAACGCAGCATTTGTTGGGGCAAAAACAGTAAAAGGTCCTTTGCTTTGCAAAGTCTCTACTAAACCTGCTGCTTTTACTGCGGCAACTAATGTAGTATGATCTTTTGAATTTAGAGCATTTTCTACAATATTCTTAGTTGGATACATTGCAGCTCCACCAACCATAACACTTTTTTGAGCGAAAGAAGTTGCTCCAAACACTAATGCAAATAATGCAATCGATAAAATTTTTTTAGTTTTCATAAAATTTATTATTAAAGTTATATAAATGCATTTACGCAGTTCGTTTGATTTTGGTTTCAAAAAAATAAAAATATTTTTTAAAGTGTTGATTTTCATACCTAAATATTGAAAAAATATATTTATTAAGCGAACCGTAGTATTAGATATTTTTTTAAGAAAACACCTATTTGTTTAATCAATATATCGTTATTTTTATATTTTTAAATTAAATACAAAATGGATAAAAATTCTAAAGAGCATACTAAGACTGCCAATGGTTCAAATCATATCATTCAGAGCCTGTTAGTAAATGTTGTCATTGTTATTTCTAAAGGATTTGCAGCTTTTATGACCGGTTCCGGTGCTATGCTGGCAGAAACGATACACTCTACTGCAGACTGTGCCAATCAAATCTTATTATTATTTGGCATGAAACAAGCCAGCAAACCAGCAGATGAACAACATCCATTTGGTTATGGAATGTCTGTATACTTTTGGTCTTTTATGGTAGCCATGCTCCTATTTTCTATTGGAGGAATGTTTTCTATTTACGAAGGTGTTCATAAATACAATAACCCCGAACCAGTTCACGAAATCGGATGGGGAATTGGCGTTTTATTATTTGCCATTGCTTTAGAAGGTTATGCTACTTATTCAAATATTGTTGAACTCAACAAAAGAAAAGGAAATAACAGTTTTTTTAGTTATTTGCGCACCACAAAAGATAGCGATTTGATTGTTATTTTTGGAGAAAATTCTGCGGCCGTTCTTGGACTTATCATAGCAATACTTGCATTACTGGTTTCTTATTTTACTGGAGACAGCCGTTATGATGCAATGGGATCATTAGGAATTGGAGTAGTATTAATTTCAGTAGCTGTTTTTCTTGCTGTTGAAGTAAAATCATTACTGATTGGCGAAAGTGCCGATTCAATTATTTTAGAAACTATTGAAGTAATAATAAAAAAAGAATCATCTATTACTCAGCTAATAAATTGTAGAACAATTCAACAAGGTCCAAGAGAAGTTTTAGTGTGCGTGAAAATAAAATGCAGTCCGAATCTCAATACACAATCCATAAGCTTGCTAATTAATAATTTTGAAAAAGAACTTAGAGCGTTAAGACCCGAAGTAAAATGGCTTTATGTAGAACCTGATTTTCAGGAATGGAAAGCATAAGATTTTAAGTTTTATACTTTTAAAATGTAATCATTAAAATAAACTATTTAGCTAAATTGATTATACAAAAAAAGCTCCGCAAATTGCGGAGCTTTTTATATTCAAAAAATCAAGAAATTATTTTTTCTCAGACTTTTCCATTTTAGCTTTTAATGCTGCTAATACATCATTATTATCACCTAAAGTTGCAGCTGCTGCGTTTGTAGATGTTGAAGCTGATGAAGTATTTTCAGTAGCTGTTTTCACATTTTTCTCTTCTTCTTCACGGAAGATAGCAGTGTGAGATGCCACTACTCTTTTGAATTCTTTGTTAAATTCGATTACTTTGAAATCAGCTGATTCTCCTTTTTTCAATTTCTTACCATCTTCTTTTTCAAGGTGACGAGTAGGAATGAAAGCAACGATATCATCTCCGAATTCTACAGTAGCTCCTTTGTCAACGATTTCAGAAATTTCACCGGTGTGGATAGTTCCAACTGCGAAAGAATCTTCATATTGATCCCAAGGATTAGCAGTAGTTTGTTTGTGACCTAAAGATAATTTACGTCCTTCAACATCTAATTCTAATACTACTACATCAAGTTTTTCACCAACATTTACAAATTCAGATGGATGTTTGATTTTCTTAGTCCAAGATAAGTCAGAGATGTATATTAATCCATCAATTCCTTCTTCTAATTCTACGAAAATTCCAAAGTTTGTAAAGTTTCTAACGATACCTGTATGTTTAGAACCTACTGGATATTTAGAAGTGATATCAGTCCAAGGATCTTGAGACAATTGTTTGATACCTAATGACATTTTACGGTCATCTCTATCTAATGTTAAGATAACTGCTTCAACAACATCACCTACTTTTACGAAATCTTGAGCAGAACGTAAATGAGTAGACCAAGACATTTCAGAAACGTGGATTAAACCTTCAACACCTTCAGCAACTTCGATGAAAGCACCGTAATCAGCGATTACAACTACTTTACCTTTTACTTTATCTCCAATTGCTAATTTAGCATCTAGAGCATCCCAAGGGTGAGCGTTTAATTGTTTCAATCCTAATTGAATTCTTGTTTTTTCGTCATCGAAATCAAGGATTACAACATTTAATTTTTGGTCTAATTCCAGCACTTCACTTGGGTGGTTAATACGACTCCAAGAAAGGTCAGTAATGTGAATTAATCCATCAACACCACCTAAGTCAATGAACACACCGTAAGAAGTAATGTTTTTAACAACACCTTCTAATACTTGTCCTTTTTGTAATTGACCGATGATTTCTTTTTTCTGGATTTCGATATCCGCTTCAATAAGCGCTTTATGAGAAACAACAACATTTTTGAATTCGTGGTTAATTTTTACCACTTTGAATTCCATCATTTTGTTTACATATACATCGTAGTCTCTAATTGGTTTAACATCAATTTGAGATCCTGGTAAAAACGCTTCAATTCCGAAAACGTCAACGATCATACCACCTTTAGTTCTGCATTTTACAAAACCATTAACGATTTCTCCTGTTTCGTTAGCCGAAATAACTCTGTCCCAAGATTTGATAGTACGTGCTTTTCTGTGTGACAATACTAATTGACCTGTTTTATCCTCACGGATGTCAATTAATACCTCAACAGTATCACCTACTTTTAATGCTGGGTTGTAACGGAATTCGTTCAATGAAATAACACCTTCCGATTTTGCGTTGATATCAACGATAACGTCTCTATCTGTAATTCTAACAACTGTACCATCAACCACTTCTTCTTGATCCGTAGCGATAAATGTTTTTGAAACTAGTTCTTCGAATTCTAATAAGTTTTTCTCATCAACAGCATCAATACCTTCTTCGAAATTGTGCCAGTTAAAATTTGCTAAAAACTCTTCTTGTGATTTTACTTGTTCAGACATGCTGATTAAAAATTTGTATTCTGTATTCTCTCGAGTTTCTTAATGTGCTAGAAAACAACAGAAGTTGTTTGTATAATTAATTGATACCTAAAGGAAACTCTTATTCACCAAAAGGTCTGCAAAAGTAACACTTTTATATCAAATGACAAAATATTTACGTGTAGATAATAAACAACAAGCCAAAAGATAATTATCTGATAATCAGCATCCTTTATTTTAACTATTCGAATCGAATTATTGGGGCATTTTTGGAGCCAAAATTCCCGCTCTCGCCTTTATCTCTCCACTGCGCTACGAGGATATCGGCTCTATCGGGGATAGTTAGGTTTTATGGCGATTTTTCAGCACTAAAAAACCCGATATCTATAAAAGTTATCGGGTTAAATTTATAAGAAAAAGTATTTTAGTGATTAATTTCTCCCAAAACTTTTGGCCCAAATTTATCTTTAAAAACAAAAGGAAAAATTATGGCAAGAACTAAAGCATACGCTGCAAAAGTGATCCAGATATGAAACCAGTCTTTACTTCCATCAGCCATAGTAAAATATTTTTGAATAATATAACCACTCGCAAAACTACCAATTAAGGCGCCAAAACCATTAACCATCATCATAAACATACCTTGAGCACTTCCTCTAATTTTTGAATCCGTTTGTGTTTCCACAAACAAAGAACCTGAAATATTAAAAAAGTCAAAAGCCATTCCGTAAACGATACATGACATAATGATCATCCAAAGACCATCCGATGGATTTCCAAAAGCAAACAGTCCAAAACGCAATACCCAAGCCAGCATACTAAACAGCATAACATATTTAATACCAAATTTTCTCAGGAAAAATGGAATTGCCAATATAAATAAGGTTTCTGAAACTTGTGAAATCGACATGATTATTGCAGGATATTTAACTGCAATAGTATCTTTATAAGCATCAACCGTACCGAAATCATGGATATAAGTATCTCCATAGGCATTAGTCAATTGCAAAGCAGCTCCTAACAACATTGAAAAGATAAAGAAAATGGCAAATTTTTGTTGTTTAAACAATTCAAAAGCATTCAGTCCCAAAGCTTGTGTAAAAGAAGCACCTTTTTCTCCTTTACACATTGGAGGACACTTAGGAAGTGTAAATGCATAAATTCCTAATAATATAGAAACGATACCTGCAATGTAAAATTGATTTGCAGAAGTTTCATTATGCGTCAAACTAACCACCCAAAGTGCAACAATAAAACCTATGGTTCCCCATATTCTGATAGGCGGATAATCTTTTACGACATCCATATCTTTTGCAATTAATGCATTATAAGCAACCGTTATTGACAAGGAAATTGTAGGCATATAGAAAAACATATTCACTAACATAACCCAGAAAAATGTGGTCGGATTATCTACTTGCGGCAAATAAAACAAGGCTACTGCACCAAAAAAATGAAGCAAACCATATAATTTTTCCGCATTTATAAATCGGTCTGAAATAATTCCTGTTAAAGCGGGCATAAAAACCGAAGAAATTCCCATTGTTGAAAATATGATTCCAAACTCAGTTCCGGACCAATGTTTGTTATTAAACCAATATGCACCAATAGTTAGTAACCACGATCCCCAAATAAAAAACTGAAGAAAGTTCATTAAAACCAATCTATTTTTAATTCCCATAAGATGAGTTGTTTTTTTATTTTTAAAAATTAACAGGGCGTAAATCTAGTATTAAAAAAGAGATTTCCAAAAAATTATAACGTTTTAGTACTATCATTTACTAATTCTAAAACAACTTGGAATTGTTCTTCGCGGTTCAGATAAGAATTATCAATTTCTATTGCATCTTCCGCCTTTAATAATGGCGAGTCAACTCTATGAGTATCAATGTAATCACGCTCTTCCACATTTTTCAGAACTGCTTCATAAGTCACATCATCCCCTTTTTGTTGCAATTCATCAAAACGTCTTTGTGCTCTGGTAGTTGCACTTGCTGTCATAAAGATTTTTAGTTCCGCATCCGGAAAAACAACAGTCCCAATATCTCTGCCATCCATAACGATACCTTTATCCTTACCCATTTCCTTTTGCTGTTCCACTAATTTGGCTCGAACTTGTGAAACTTCAGCGACCTTGCTTACAAAATTAGAAACTTCAATTGTACGAATGGCTGTTTCAACATTTACATCATTTAAGTACATTTCGGCAAAACCCAAATCAGGATTAAATTTAAATTGTAATTTTATGAAAGATAAACTGTTTAGTAATGTTTCTTTGTCAAAAAAATCAGGATTAATATATCCGTTTTGCATCGCAAAAAAGGTTACTGCACGATACATCGCTCCGGTATCTACATAAACATATCCTAAATGTTTGGCGAGTTGTTTCGCTAAAGTGCTTTTTCCTGTTGAAGAGAATCCATCAATTGCGATCGTAATTTTTTTATCCAAAATGATATTATTGTAAGTTAATAGTTAATCCAAATAAACTCGTATTTCCAGCTAACGTATATTTCGAATACGAATAATTAAATTTTAATTTGTTCATTTTTAGCCCGAAACCAACTGAAATTCCTGAGAAATTACGCTGTTCTTCAAGCCTTAATTCTTCTGCTCTTCGAAAATTATACCCCAATCGAAGATTGAAGGCTTTTTTAGGAAAAAGTTCAACCCCAACAATTACATGACGCAGGGCATTATTAACCACTGAAATTTTCTCATCACTTGAACTTCCATCGATTGCCGATTGCGCTCTTACAGGATTAGAAAAAGCAACATTCCATTGTTGCAAATTTTCTAAAGTAACATGCCATCGAATAGGCACATTATCCAATTCCTGAGAAACACCAGCTATAATTTCTAAAGGTAATTTTTCGGATGTACCCGAATAAGTGGTGATTTGTGTCCCTATATTTCGGATTACCAAACCCCAATTCACATCATTCCTTTCGTCAATAAAAAGAGCACCCAGATCAATCGCTCCACCTAGGGAACTATAACTTTCTAAAGTCGAAGATATTAATTTTGCATTAGCGCCTAAATGAATAGTAGTATTCGGGATGTTATAGGCGTACCCTAGGGAAAGGGCAATTTCACTTCCAGTAAATTCCGATGTAGGCTGACCATTTTCGTCATAACCCTCAAAATTACCATAATTTACATAATTTACACCAGCGTGAAAAGTTTGCAAATGCCGATCATAAGTGTAAGCATAAGAAGCGGTCCCATAAGTCACTTCTTTATAATAGCTTCCATAATTCAAAGCCAAATGATTGTCCATCTCTACATTCAATGTTGCAGGATTAAAATTGACCTGATTCACATCGTCGTCATATATTGTAATCGTTTTTCCTCCCAGGGCCGCTTGTCGAGGTGATGTAACTAAATTTAAAAACTGATAAATATACTTCCCTCCTATCTGACTGTGGGACACAGAACAAACTAAAAATAAAGAGAATAATAAAAGTTTTTTGAGCATGCTTGAATAGCTGTCTTTGTATAGTAAAACGCAAATGCGAAGATAAAATTATAATATAAATATAATCCTATTTTTAGACCTAAGTTTTAGATTAAAACGGAATTATAATAAAAATTCCAAGTTCAAAACTTAAAAAATTAAGCAATGAACTTGGAATTTAAATTATACAAAAAAAGGTATTATAATACTTTTGCGTTTTTAACTTTCTGATCCGTCAGAGCAAATTTCAATACTTCATTCATTTCCTTCACATAATGAAAAGTAAGTCCTTCAAGATATTCCGGTTTTATTTCATCAATATCACTTTTATTATCCTGACATAAAATAATTTCTTTGATGTTTGCTCTTTTAGCAGCCAATATCTTTTCTTTTATTCCACCTACAGGCAACACTTTTCCCCTCAATGTAATTTCCCCAGTCATAGCCATGTTTTTCTTCACTCTCTTTTGCGTAAAAAGAGAAACTAATGAAGTCAACATTGCAATTCCTGCACTTGGTCCATCTTTAGGAGTAGCTCCTTCCGGAACGTGTAAGTGAATATTATATTTTGACAATATCTCTGAATCTAGTCCTAACAATTCTGTGTTGGCTTTGATATATTCCAGAGCAATTGTTGCCGATTCTTTCATTACTGTTCCTAAATTTCCAGTAATAGTCATTGTCCCTTTTCCTGGAGAAAGTAACGATTCTATAAAAAGAATATCACCACCAACGGAGGTCCAAGCTAAGCCTGTAACAACACCAGCGATATCATTGTTTTCGTATTTGTCTCTTTCTAATCTGGCAACACCAAGTGATTTAATTATATCTTGATCCGTAACCTTTTTGTTGTACTCCTCTTCCATTGCAACTGATTTTGCTGCATTACGGATCACTTGAGCAATTTTAGCTTCTAAACCACGAACTCCAGATTCACGGGTATATCCTTCTACAATTTTTTCCAATTGTTTTTTTCCAATAGTCAAATCTTTAGAAGTCAAACCGTGTTCTTTCAATTGTCTTGGAAATAAATGCTGACGCGCTATTTCTACTTTTTCTTCAATAGTATAACCGGACATATTGATAATTTCCATTCTGTCTTTCAATGCAGGCTGAATTGAAGCCATATTATTGGAAGTGGCAATAAACATGACTTTTGACAAATCATATCCCATTTCCAGGAAATTATCATAAAAAGAATTGTTTTGTTCCGGGTCTAAAACTTCCAGTAAAGCAGAAGACGGATCTCCGTGGCTACCGTTTGAAAGTTTATCTATTTCATCCAAAACAAAAACAGGATTTGATGTTCCGGCTTTTTTTAAACTTTGAATTATTCTACCAGGCATCGCACCAATGTAGGTTTTTCTATGTCCGCGAATCTCTGCTTCATCACGCAAACCACCCAATGAGATTCTAACATATTTTCTACCCAATGCTTCCGCAATTGATCTTCCTATTGAAGTTTTACCAACTCCCGGAGGTCCTGTCAAACAAATAATTGGAGATTTCATATCATTTCGCAATTTTAAAACTGCCAAATGTTCAATCATTCTTTTCTTGACATCTTCAAGACCAAAATGATCTCTATCGAGAATTTTTTGCGCTCGTTTTAGATCAAAATTATCTTTTGAAAACTCATTCCACGGCAAATCTAAAAACAACTCTAAATAGTTTCTTTGGATTCCAAAATCAGGTGCCTGTGGATTCATTTTACGCATTTTAATTAATTCTTTATCAAAATGCTTTTTCGTTTTTTCGTCCCATTTTTTTGACTTGGCTTTCAGACTCATTTCATCCATTTCCTCTTCCTGTGAAACGCCACCCAATTCTTCTTGAATGGTTTTCATTTGTTGGTGAAGGAAATATTCGCGTTGTTGTTGGTCTAAATCAAAACGAACTTTAGATTGAATATCGTTTTTTAATTCGAGCTTTTGCAACTCGATATTCATATAACGCAATGTTTCTAAGGCTCTTTCTTTCAATTCATTAATCGCCAGTAAATCTTGCTTTTCTTTAACAGACAAATTCATGTTTGAAGTAACAAAATTGATCAAAAACGATTGGCTTTCAATATTTTTTATTGCAAAAGTTGCTTCCGTTGGAATGTTTGGACTTTCTTTAATAATTTGAATGGCTAATTCCTTAACCGAATCAAGAATTGCTACAAACTCAGTGTCGTGTTTTGCAGGTCTTTTTTCTGAAACTTCCTTAATATTTGCAGTAATATATGGAGTTTCCGAGACAACACTGTCAATTTCAAAGCGTTTTTTCCCTTGAAGAATAACTGTTATATTACCATCGGGCATCTTTAAAACGCGCAGAATTCTGGCTACTGTTCCAATTTTATGGATATCATCAGTTGAAGGATCTTCATCCTGTTCATTTTTTTGAGCAACAACACCTATGATTTTACCTTCTGCATTGGCGTCATTAATTAATTTTATAGATTTGTCACGTCCTGCAGTAATAGGTATTACAACTCCAGGAAACAAAACCATATTCCGTAATGGCAAAATCGCTAATGTTTCAGGCAATGCTTCATTATTCATCTCCTCTTCATCTTCCGGAGTCAACAATGGTATTAAATCTGCTTCGGTATCAAATTCCTGAAGTGACAGATTGTCAATAGTAAGTATTTTATGATTTGACATATATTTATTTAAGTCTTTTTGTCATTAAAAATTTTCATTTGTCAAGCAAATATAAGTTATCATAGTATTAATTTTAATAAAATCGTTGTATGACACTAATAATTTGTACATCCCTAAAAGAGACAATCATTATGCCAAAGTGAACGTCAAATCAATTCCATTTCTTACAAATAAAGAAAATTTTGGAATTAATACGTAAGGAAACACCGCACTATAAAATGCAAAAACTAGAGTGCTAATTTGTATTTAAAATCAGCTCAAAACTAATTAGTGACAATTTTTGAGGATCATTAATTTAGAACACCTTTTTTTGGAACTCTTTTTAATAGTATAATACCAATAACAAAAAACACTCCAAGAAATACAATGGCAAATCGCGGACTTCCGGTGATTTGATCAATAATTCCATAAATTAACATTCCGATTACGATTCCTATTTTTTCAGCTACATCATAAAAACTAAAAAATGAAGCCGTATCTTCCGTTTGAGGTAATAATTTTGAATAAGTTGAGCGTGATAAGGCTTGAATTCCGCCCATCACTAAACCTACAACTGACGCCATCACGTAAAAATGTATGGGTAAAGTAATAAAAAATGCCAGTGTGCAAAATACTGCCCAAATACAGTTAATCACAATCAACGTTGGAATATTTCCGAATTTTTCGGACGCTTTTGAAGTTAGAACAGCACCAACAACAGCTACTAATTGTATTATTAAAATACAAATAATTAAACCCGTAGTACTTTCTGCTTTAGATGACCATGTAATTTCTTGAGCTCCAAAATAAGTGGCAACAAGCATTACAGTTTGTACGGCCATACTGTAAACAAAGAAACTTCCTAAATAACGCTTTAATGGAATATCTACTTGAAGTAAACCCCAAACTTTTTTTAATTCTTTAAAACCATTAAAAATAACAGCATGTGTCACTTTACGTTCTGCATTTTTGTTTCCTTTGGGTAAAAAATAATAAGAATACTGACTGAAAATAATCCACCAGACTCCTACCATGACAAACGAATATCGCATAGCTTTCATGGCTGCTTCACCTTCAGTTCCTGTAATTCCGAAAAATTTAGGTTTCATGATCATCGCTAAATTAATAATCAATAAAATTACACTTCCAATATATCCTAAAGAGTAGCCTTTAGCACTAATTTTATCTTGTTGTTCCAAAAAAGCGATATCAGGCAAATAGGAATTGTAGAATACTAAACTTCCCCAATAACCAATAAGTCCTAAGAAATAAAATGCCAATCCCATGTATATATTTTCGAGATTGAACCAATACAATCCCATACATGACAAAGCTCCCATGTAGCAAAAGAACTTCATAAATGATTTCTTATTTCCCACATAATCTGCGATTCCAGATAATAATGGTGAAATAAAAGCGACCAATAAAAAAGCTACAGCGGTTACAAAGCTTATTAAAGCTGAATTTTTGAGATGCAAACCAAAAACATCAATATAATGATCTCGCTCTGTAAATAAGGCTTCATAAAAAATTGGAAATACTGAAGATGCAATGGTTAGTGTATAAACTGAATTTGCCCAATCATAAAAAGCCCAAGCATTCAATAATTTTTTACTCCCTTTTTGTAAATCTGCCATATTTCTTTTTTTATGCTGCGAATTTATTTATTTTTTGTTTAGAATTATGAAAAATAGTAGTAAATCTTATATTAATAAATCATTAAAAAATTGAATCCTTCGCCTTCTTTTACATGAATTCAAAAAAAAAGCTATTCTAAAAAAGAATAGCTTTTGTAAAAAATTAGATGCCTAATTAATATGATTTTTATCTGTAAATAATTCCAACTTTAGCTGCTGTTGCTTTCGCTTCTGGAATTAATGCTTTCAAATTTGCAATTCTGGTAGCATCAGACGGGTGTGTACTTAAAAAT
The DNA here is from genome assembly GCF_900108015.1 of Flavobacterium urumqiense. Lineage (GTDB taxonomy): Bacteria > Bacteroidota > Bacteroidia > Flavobacteriales > Flavobacteriaceae > Flavobacterium > Flavobacterium urumqiense. The sequence goes on from NZ_FNVP01000004.1 coordinate 216,083, forward strand.
TCTGGCGGTGCTTGACCATTTGATTGCGCTGCCATTCTTTGCCAAAAAACAATAGAATCATCCGGATTGTAGCCTGCAATTGCCATAAGCGTAAGACCTATTTTGTCAGCTTCACTTTCATGACTTCTGCTAAATGGAAGCATTACTCCAACTTGAGAGCCTAATCCATAATATTGTTGCCACATTTGTTGATTTTCGGCACTTTGGCTTCCTGTTGCAACTGCAACTCCAACTGCTCCTAATTGTTGCAATTGAGCAGCACTCATTCTTTGTGCACCATGATTTGCTAAAGCATGTGAAACTTCATGTCCCATCACAGTTGCTAAACCTGTATCATCTTTAGTAATAGGTAATATTCCGGAATAAACAACAATTTTACCTCCTGGCATACACCAAGCATTGACTTCTTTATTATCTATTAATTTATATTCCCAACGATAGTCATTCAGGTATTGTGTTTGTCCTAAATAAGTCAAATATTTTTCGGCTGCTGCCTTAATTCGCATACCAACTGTTTCAACTCTTCTTGCATCGGCAGTTCCAGTAATTACTTTATTTTCTTTTAAAAAAGTACCATATTGTTGAAACGATGATGGAAACAACTCACTGTTTGAAACAAAATTTAAACTTTTCTTTCCTGTAAGAGGATTTGTAGCACAGGAGTATATCAGCCCTAGCGCACAGACTCCTAATAATAAGTGTTTTTTCATAATTTTAAGTTTAATTGATAGACAAAAGTACAAATAGTAATTAATTTTACTATTATATAATTAAATTCAAAAGTATCAACTTTTTTGTTTATTCGCCAATAATGTGCAACTCTGTAAATTCTTTATCTACGATTAAATAATTGCCATCTTCAAATGATTTATGATCAAATGAAATTTTGACATTATCCACCTCTATAGTATTTATTATAAATGGCAATCCTATTAAATCTATTTTATACTTAGAATATCGAGTATCATATTTTCCTTCTTTATGTAATTGTATGATTAATTCTTTTTCTTTTCCGGTTGTTTGAAATGATAAAAAACTATATCTCCCTTTTTTGTAATCATAACCATCTTGAGCATCCTCATAAACTACTGATTTTTCTTTGCCTTCTTTATAATAAATCTCTAATGTCAATTCGTCAAATTCTAACTCTCCTACATATTGTTGTACAGGATATTTAGGAATAACCGCACCCGCTTTTACAAAAAGTGGAATTTGATCAAATTTTGTATCCACCCATATTTCTTTTCCTCCACTAACTTCTTCGTTAGTCCAATAATTATACCAGTGTCCGCGAGGTATATACATTCTTCTGCCTAAAGAATTAGGTTCTAAAATTGGGCAAACTAAAATTTGATTACCAAAAACAAATTCGTCATTTCTATAATGTGTCTGAATATCCTCTTGATCATAATACACTAATGGTTTTAGCATAGGAATTCCTTCTTCAATATATTGCCAAAACATAGTGTATAAGTATGGTAATAATTGGTAACGCAAGTTGACAAATTTTCTGGTTATATCAATTACCTCTTCGTCAAATGCCCAAGGTTCCTGATTACCATGATCACCAGAAGAATGGGTTCTGCAAAAAGGATGAAAAACCCCTAATTGAATCCAACGAGCATATAGTTCGCCTGAAGGTTGTTCCGCAAATCCACCAATATCTGAACCTGTGAACCCCATTCCTGAAAGAGACATTCGTTGTACTTGAATATTAGCTATCCATAAATGTTCCCAAGTTGCTACGTTATCACCTGTCCAAGAAGACGTGTATCGTTGCGCACCAGAATAAGCAGATCTTGTTATAATAAAAGGTCTTTTTGGATACGCAAATCTTTTTACACCGTGATAAGTCGCTCTTGCCATTTGTGTTCCATAGATATTATGGGCTTTTCTATGACTGCAAGGATTTCCATCATAATCATGACGTACATCCATTGGAAATGTTTTATTGGGAACCTCCATAACGGCAGGCTCGTTCATATCATTCCAAACTCCTTTTACGCCAATCTCCGAAATTAATTCTTTAAATAATCCTGCCCACCATTCTCTAACTGCAGGATTTGTATAATCGGGAAAGTTACATTCCCCTGGCCATACTTTTCCTTTCATATAAGGACCATCGGCTCTTTTGCAGAAATAATCTTTTTCTAAAGCTTCTTTATAAACAGCGTATTCTTTATCAATTTTTATTCCCGGATCAATGATTACAACTGTTTTGAAACCATCTTCCGCTAATTCAGACACCATTCTTTTTGGATCAGGAAAATATTCTTTGTTCCAAGTAAAACAACGAAAACCTTCCATATAATCTATATCCAAATAAATTGCATCGCAAGGAATTTTCAACTCCCTAAATTTTGCCGTAACTTCTTTTACATTACTCTCAGGGTAATAACTCCATTTACATTGATGATATCCCAATGCCCAAAGTGGTGGTAATTCCGGCTTACCTGTTAAATCAGTGTAAGTCGTAACCACATCTTGCATTTGTGGTCCATAAATGAAATAATAATTCATTTCTCCACCTTCGGCCCAATAACTGGTTACATTTCTTCTTTCGTGACAAAAATCAAAATAAGTACGAAAGGTATTGTCAAAGAAAATTCCGTAAGATCGTTTGTTTTGTAACCCAATATAAAAAGGAACAACTTTGTATAATGGTTCCTGATCTTTTTGAAAAGCATATTGATCTGTAGCAAAATTCTCCAGCCTTTTCCCTTTCAAATTCAGTTGAGTTGCTTTGTCTCCAAGTCCGTAAAAGCATTCACCATCTTTGGAAGCTTTACTCATTTTGACAATATTACCGCCATATTCATAGCTTTCTTCCCAATGAAAACCCAATTCATCTTCCAATATAACATTTTCATTCAAATCAAAAATAGATAACCTCATATCTGCTTTTTGAATTCGACATTGCACTTTACTGGTTTTTATCTGATAATAATCCGCTGTTTCAGAAATTTCAAGAAAGTTATATCCATGAGAATGACTTTTATCAATAGCATAAGAAAAATCATTACTGAAATATCCTTTTGTGGTAAATCTAAAACGGATTAAACTATCTCTTAATACAGTTACTTTTAGTATAACACTATTATCAGTATGAAAACTTATAGAATCTACTTCATGCTCAAATGAAACTATTTTTGTTGGATATAGGTCTCCTTTATATTCTAATTCGGTGTTTGTAATCATTTTTATTGGTATTAATTGTAATGAGTTTTTGGTGTTCAAACATACAAAAAATACTTTGTAAGCATATGTATCTCTGATGTTTATTCACGAAATCGTTGTAGTTATTTAACAATGAGACTTAAAGATTAAGAGCTAATTTTATTTAAAAATATAGAATTAGTATAGAATTTATGTTTTAATGTTTATTTTGTGGTGACTGCCTCATAATCTTAAAACCTCATTGTAGTCTATCATTTATACAAAACAAATTATCCAATCTTAAAAACGGTAATACTCAAGGGTGGTAAAAGTAATTCCGTAGAATAATCCCTTGCATCGTAAGGCATTGCTTCAATTAATAGTTTTTTAGGATTTAAAACTCCACTTCCGCCATAAATTGTGGCATCACTATTAAAAATCTCTATTAATTTTCCTTTTCTTGGTAAACCAATACGATAATTTGGACGAACAACTTGAGTAAAATTGCAAACAACAATTACGTCTTCTTTTTGGTTATTTCCTTTTCGAATAAATGACATTACTGCATTTTGATGATCTGAATAATTAATCCATTCAAAACCTTCAGGACTAAATTGTTTTTCATGCAATGCAGTTTGGGTTTTATACAAATGATTCAAGTCAGTTATCAATTTTTTCACCCCGTTATGAAACGGATATTGCAATAGATGCCAATCGAGACTTCCTTTAAAATTCCATTCGCTACTTTGTCCAAATTCACTTCCCATAAACAATAATTTTGTCCCAGGATGCATAAACATATACCCATATAGCAATCTTAGATTAGCAAATTTTTGCCATTCGTCCCCAGGCATTCTTCCTGCAATAGATTTTTTCCCATAAACGACTTCATCATGGGAAAGTGGCAGCATAAAATTTTCTGAAAAAGTATAGGTCATGGCGAAAGTCAAATCATTTTGATGGTACTTTCTGTACACCGTATCTTTTTGAAAATATTCCAAGGTATCGTGCATCCAACCCATCATCCATTTCATACCAAAGCCTAATCCACCAATAGATGTTGGTCTTGAAACCATGGGAAAAGAGGTACTTTCTTCCGCAATTGTTTGGACTCCTTCAAAATTTGAATAAACCGCTTCATTGAATTCTTTCAAAAAACTAATAGTATCAAGATTTTCTCTACCTCCATAAATATTTGGTTCCCATTCACCTTCATTTCTAGAATAATCCAAATACAGCATGGAGGCAACGGCATCAACACGTAAAGCATCAGCATGATAATGTTGCAACCAAAACAAAGCATTGCTTATCAAAAAGGAACGAACTTCATTTCGTCCATAATTAAAAACTAAACTTTTCCAGTCCGGATGATAGCCTTTTTTACGATCTGGATGTTCAAATAAGTTTGATCCATCAAAAAATCCTAAACCATGCGCATCGTCAGGAAAATGCGAAGGAACCCAATCCAGAATTACTCCAATTCCCGCTTCATGTAATTTATCAACCAAATGCATAAATTCTTGTGGATTTCCAAAACGGGAAGTTGGCGCAAAATACCCAACTAATTGATATCCCCAAGACGGATCATAAGGATATTCCATTATTGGCATGAACTCTACATGAGTAAAGCCAGTTTCTTTTATATAATTCACTAAATCTTCGGCAAATTCTAGATAGGTTAGAAAACGATTACCATCGGCATGACGTTTCCAAGAACCTAAATGGACTTCATATACAGAATAAGGCTTGTCCAGACCATTATGGTTTTGACGCGTTTCCATCCAGTTTTTATCTTTCCACTCATAGTCTAAATCCCAAACTACTGATGCAGTATGAGGTGGTTTTTCACAATAAAAAGCAAAAGGATCTGCTTTTTCTGTCATAATTCCTCCATTATTAGACTGAATCTTATATTTATACGTTGATCCTTTTTCTATATTGGGTATAAATCCCTCCCAAATACCGGAGGAATCCCAACGAACTTCTAACAGATGTTCGCCTTGTGTCCAAAAATTAAAGTCCCCAACTACACAAACGGAATGAGCCGTGGGAGCCCAAACTGCAAAATACACCCCTTTAACCCCATCAACCTCAATAAGGTGCGCACCTAATTTTTCGTAAAGTCGGAAATGTTTCCCAGCTTTAAATAAATCAATATCAAAATCTGTAAAAAGGGAATGCGAGATAACTTTACTCATATATAATTGTCTAATTCTATTTGATGAAAAACAGAATATTAATTTTAATAAAAAACAGTTTGGTACTCTACTTTATAATATAATTATCCGGTATAACTGCACCTTTTTTGATGACAACAATTCCGTCTTTAATGGCATATAATTCATTCGAAAAATCTTCTAAATGACTACCGCCATGAATATAAACATCATTACCTATCCTACAATTTTTATCAACAATCGCATTACTTATAAAGCATCTTTCGCCAATTCCTACTAATTGCCTGCCTCCCGTTATATCATCATTCATGTCACATATATTTTGATAAAAATCATTTCCCATCACATAACTGTTTTGAATAATAGTTCCTTCCCCTATCCTGGATCGAATACCAATCACGGAACGATTAATTTCTTTGGCATTCAAAATACATCCTTCAGAAATTAATGATCTGTCTACCATAGTCTTTTGGAATTTCGATGGCGGCAATAATCGTGGTCTGGTAAATATTTTATTATCGTTATCAAATAAATTAAATTTCGGCAAGTCATCTGTCAATCCAATATTTGCTTCAAAAAACGAATCGATATTACCAATATCTGTCCAATATCCTTCATATTGGTAACTTAATATCTTTTTATTACCTACTGCTTGCGGAATAATTTCTTTACCAAAGTCTTTAGTCTCTTTGTTTGACATGATTTCTACCAACAACTTTTTATTAAAGATGTAGATTCCCATTGATGCCAAATAGTCTTTTCCTTCTCTTTTCATTTGCTCGCTCACATCTGACTTCCAATCTGGTAAAAGTTCCTTGGCTGGTTTTTCAATAAAGGATTGAATACAACTTTCAGAATTCGTTTTTAAAATCCCAAATTCAGGTGCATCTTTATCATTTACTGGCAATGTTGCAATTGTAATGTCAGCTGCATTCGATATATGAGATTCAAGCATTTCGTTGAAATCCATTTGGTACAATTGATCTCCCGAGAGTATCAAGGCATAATCAAAATCATGATTCAAAAAATGAGGCATACATTGTCTTACCGCATCTGCCGTACCTTGAAACCATGTTGGATTATCAGGAGTCTGTTCAGCAGCGAGTATATCAACAAAAGCATGACTAAAAATACTAAAGTTATAGGTGTTCTTTATGTGAGCATTTAAAGAAGCTGAATTAAATTGCGTTAATACAAACATTCTGTAAATATCTGAATTCATACAATTTGAAATTGGAATGTCTACCAATCTATATTTTCCTCCAATTGGCACAGCTGGTTTAGACCTTGTTTCTGTTAAAGGATATAATCTGGAACCTTGTCCTCCACCTAAAATAATTGCAATGACATTTTTCTTTTTAGCTTTCATTTCTTACTAATTATTAAATTATATATCTCTACGTACTCTTGACAAACTCTACCCCAAGAATGGTCTGTCTTCATGCCTATTTCTCTAATTTTATTTAAACTTTTTTTATCTTGAAATAAATCTACTGCTCTTTGAATTGAATAACAAATGTCTCCAACACTTGCCTGATCGTGACATATCCCGTTTCCATCATCTCCAAAATCAATTACTGTATCTTTCAGTCCTCCTGTTCGTCGCACAATAGGTATTGTTCCGTAGCGTAGAGAATACATTTGGTTTAAACCACATGGCTCTACCCTTGAAGGCATCAATAAAAAATCAGAACCTGCATAAATCAAATGAGCTAATTCTTCATTATAACCAATAAAAGTGTTGAAGTTACCTTTATAATCGGACAATAAACTGTTTAATTGGTTTTCAATAACTGCATTTCCAGAACCTAAAATTAAAATATTTATTTGTTGGAAATTTTCAGATAATGCAAGTGCTGCGGCATGCGGCAATAAATCACCTCCTTTTTCTTCTAATAATCTTCCAATGAAACTAAAAAGAGGTTTGCTTGGATCTAAATTAAAGAGATTGCACAATTTTTCTTTATTTTCCTGTTTTCCTTTTTCAAAGTTTTTAATCGAATAGTTTTTTTCTAACATGCCATCAGTTGCCGGATCCCACACTTCTTCGTCTATTCCGTTCAAAATACCTTTGGACTTATGTCTCACTAAATTAAATAAAGATTCTAATCCATTGGCCGAATAATTTATTTCATTCAAATAATTAGGAGAAACTGTAGTAACAGCCCAGGCACACTTTATTGCTACAGCCAATGAATTGATACAATTGTCCCATTCTAAAACTTTGACGTGTGCCAAATCAAATTCTGGTAAATAATATAATTTGTCAAAACCAAACTGTCCCTGATATAAACCATTATGGATGGTAATCATACTAGGTGTATTTCGTAATTTTTGATATTTATCGCAATACAACATAATGAATGGAATTAATCCGGTATGATGATCGTGACAATTGATAACATCTGGAATCTCGTTTCTACTAATAATCAAATCTAAAGCAGCAATTTGGAAAGACAAAAAGCGTTCAATATCATCTTCATATCCATACACTTCTTTTCTATCAAATAGCTCCGGAATTTCCACTAAATAAAGTTCAAATTCTAACTTATCTGATTTCTCTTTGAGAATATTAAATGGAAAACTGAAATTTCCTAACTTCAAATGTCCCCAATGAACACATTCAAACTCATTCTCTTGCCTGAATTTTGTATCGTAACAAGGCATAATAACTCTTACATGATGTCCTGCATTATTTTGATATTTAGGCAATGCTCCAACAACATCTGCTAAACCTCCTACTTTTGCTACTGGGTAACATTCTGCACTGATATGAAATATTTCCATTTATGAAGTTTTTTATTCAATAATTATTGCTTAAACAATAGTACATTTAATTATTTTATTAACTTTTAAGTAATCGCTGAGAATTCATTAATTTTTTTAGAAAAAATACTACTTTTATGTTTTTCTAAATTAAGTAAAAAATAAATAAAATATTAACACAGTCGAAAATTTATTGTAATGACAAAAAAAACTTCTATTCATACTCAATCATTGAAAATTCCTAAATTTATCTTACTAACAAGTAAATTTTTCTCTGTTATTTCGCCAAAACTGGTAACTTTATTTGCAGCAAAATTATTCACAATGCCTATAAAACATAAAATTCCTAAAAGAGAATTAGATATGGATCAAAAAAGCATTCAAAAATTAATTTTTGTTCCAGCAATTAATAAAGAGGTGATGGTTTATAATTATGGGCAAAGTGACAAAAAAGTGCTATTAGTTCATGGATGGTCTGGACGAGGAACTCAATTATTCAAAATAGCGGATGAATTACTTAAAGCGAGATATTCCACCATTAGTTTTGACGCACCAGCACACGGAAAATCCCCGGGAAAAACGACTATTATGGTTGATTTTATTGCAACTATTTTAGAAATTGATAAGCAATTTGGACCTTTTGAAGCTGCTGTAGGTCATTCATTGGGCGGAATGTCGGTTTTGAATGCAATAAAGAAAGGACTCAAAGTAAATAGCGCCGTAGTAATAGGCAGCGGAGATATTGTTCAGGATATTATGGATGATTTTGTTACAAAATTAGAATTGAAACTTAGTATAAGCAAGCTTTTGCGTTTACATTTTGAGAAAAAATATGGAGAAGATATGAATAGTTATTCTGCTTATTTAGCCGCAAAAGAGACCGATGTTCCCGTTTTAGTAATACATGACAACAACGACTCGGAAGTTCCGGTAAAAGCGGGGATACACATTCACAAATACCTGAAAAATGGTGAATTATTAGTAACCGACGGATTAGGTCATAGAAAGATCTTGGGTAATTCTAAAGTAATTGAAAAAACAGTTCAATTTATAGATAATAAGTAGCTTATTTTTAGTAATTTAACTAAACGTAAAATTCAGAATAATACCAACAAGAGATCAAAAGTAAAACGTAATAATTTGTCAATAAAAACAATAAATAATGAAATATCCTTTAGAAAAAACAGAACAAGAATGGAAAGAGCAATTAGGTGAAGAACGTTACAGAATTCTTCGTAAAAAAGGAACTGAATATCCGCATACCGGAACTTACAATTTGCATTTTGAAAAAGGAACTTATTGCTGCGGAGCTTGTGGAGAACCATTGTTTGAAAGCAACTCAAAATTTGATGCACATTGTGGCTGGCCTTCTTTTGACGAATCCATTGCTGGAAAAGTAGAATATATTTCAGATTTTACACTTGGTATGAAACGCACGGAAATCCTTTGTGCTAATTGCGGAAGTCATCTAGGGCATGTATTTGACGACGGACCTACCAAAACTGGACAACGATATTGTGTGAATTCCTTATCAGTGAACTTTGAACAATAATGGTAAGGATTTATTGGAAAACTCAACTTTTTGGGGTACAAAACGTGAGCCTATTCTGGCGAAGCATTAAGAGCGAAGACATCCGTTAGACCATCACAATGCCATATATCTCCAATGTCAGGAATTTTGAAATAAAGCCAAATAGTTACAAAAAATTGCTCAAAAAGTTGAAAAAGACAAAAATATTCCACTGACGATGGATGGTTTAGTTGCTTTAAAAGACATTGGACGAAAGTCCGCCAATGTCATTATGCGAGAAGCAAAAATTCCTTCAGAAAGTATCATAGCCGATTTGCATGTCACAGCAAGACACCCAAAATTGGTTTAACCACCGAAACTAAAAATGGAATTAAAGAAGAAAAGCAACTCATGCAAGTATTGCCAAGAGAAATTTGGGGCGAAATTGGTATGGCTATTTCATTTTTGGGACGAGAAATTTGTCGACCACAACCCAAATGCGAAGAATGCCCAGTTAATGACATTTGTAATTTTTACAAGACTATTTTCAAAAAATATCCCATGTAATCAAATCGCAATTGATTAAATGGGATCTTAAATAATTTATTGCTAAAAAATTACAAAAATAATTTATCAACTATTTTAGATACAGCGCTTATTTCAGTAGTATTTTCAATAGTTGGACCTGCAACCCAAACCGTTTTATAAGTTACTTCAGTGGCAGCTTTAGTAACTGCATTTGATCCGATCATGTATCGAATCATCTTTACCCACTTTTTTAAAGTTTTATTTTTATTTAAAGTTTGCTCTAACCAAGTCTGTTTAGTTCCCACCTTTTTAACATAAGGCGTATTAATGACTGTACAAGGTGTTCCCGATATTTTTTCAGTCAAAACGATATCTTTTGCACCATAATCAACACACGCTTGTTTATATTCCTGTGAAACTCCAGATTCAAATGACGCAATAAAAGGACTTCCCACTGATACGCCTACCGCACCATAGGATAACATCTTTTCAAGCTCTTTTTTAGTGCTGACACCACCCGCAGAAATAACAGGCAATGTGGTATTCAAATTTAATTCTTTGATCAATTCTTCTGGACCATAATTACCTCTGTGACCGCCCGCCAGATTATTGACGGCTATTAAAGCATCGGCACCCAAACTTTCCACTTTTTTGGCAAAAGCCAAGTCGGTTACATCACAAAAAACTTTAATTCCTACCTTATGAGCTTGCTTAATAGTCTCTTCAGGTGAACCTAAAGAAGTAATTATAAAATCTACTTTTTCTTCACACAATACAGCTAATTGATCCTTATATTTGATATTTGATTTATTGACAATTAAATTGTAACCAAAACTCCCACCAGCAACTTTAGCTGCTCTAAGTTCAATAATTGAAGCCCGTAATTCCTCCAATGTGCGATAATTTAATGCAGGAATACAACCCGCAACACCCGATTTCATTCCTTCAATAACCATTTTGGTATTCGAAACTAAAAACATAGGTGCCATGATCAATGGACGATTAATATTCAAAAGGGAAGTTAGCGAAGGTTTTATCATTATTCGTTATTTTTAATTAAAACAAATATAGCAAAATATACTATGCACGCCTAGTATATATAATTAAAACAAAAGGTGATTTTGGAATTCAGAAAAGGAAGAATTTGATTTCTATTTTAACTTTATAATTGCATTACGAAAAATCAGAAAATGTGATTTTGTCCGTACAAAAATTTACAAAAAAGGAACCAATCTTCAATAGTGACCTATTAATTAAATTTCCGAATATTATAAAAAACTGAAGGCAAAGTGTCAATTACACTCTACCTTCAATTGATAATTGCTATTTTATAAAAAAGAAGGCTTAAAAGCTGGTTTTACTCGTTTTTTAGAAGCTTGCTCATATGCAAATCCCAATCCTATCAATTTTCCTTCCATATAAGGTGTTGAAAAAAAGGATAATCCAACAGGCAAATCATAGACCATTCCGCAGGGAACGGTAATGTGCGGATATCCACTTGCCGCAGCGGGAGTTGTCAAGGAGTATCCCCAGCGGTCTCCATAAATCATATCAATACTGCATGCTGGACCCATTGTTATTCCGCAAATGGCATCTAACTTATTTTCTTTGAAAACCGAATTTAAAATATTTTTACTTCCTATAAAACTTTTTGCTAATGAATCAACATATATCCTGTCATCTAATCCTTTTTTTGCATCAGAACTTTCCAGTGTTTCTTGCTTGAAATAAGGCATAGCCTTATCTTCATTGCTTTTATTAAAGGCAATTACTTCTTTCAAAGTCTTTACTTTAGCATTGGCTGTAGCCAAATATTTATTTAATCCATCTTTAAATTCGTATTGGAGGACTTCAAATTCGGCTTGACCTAAAGCATTAATTTTATCCAGATAGTCAATTTCGACTATGATAGCACCCTGTTTTTTTAGAAGGTTGATAGCATCTTCTAAAAGTGCATTAATATATTTATTATCTCCTTGTGGTTTTTTCTCAATTCCGATGCGCTTGTTCTTCAAAGCGTTTAAATCTAAAAACTTCGTATAATCCTTTTGAGCCTTTCCTTTGCTTTCAAGCGTTACAGTATCATCTTGGTCAATAGCAGCAATTGCTCCTAATAAAATGGCAGCATCGGTTACGGTTCTAGCCATTGGCCCTGCAGTGTCCTGCGTTTTTGAAATGGGAATAATTCCAGATCTACTTACCAAGCCTACTGTTGGTTTAATACCGACAACACCATTAACGGAAGCTGGGCAAACCACAGAACCATCCGTTTCTGTTCCGACAGCAATTACGCAAAGATTGGCTGACACAGCAGTACCTGAACCTGCACTGGAGCCACATGGATTGTGATCTAAAATATAAGGATTTTTAGTCTGACCGCCTCTGCTGCTCCATCCTGAACACGATTGGGTTGAACGAAAATTTGCCCATTCACTCAAATTGGTTTTACCAATAATTATTGCTCCAGCCTCTCTTAGTTTTTTAACTACAAAAGCATCATTTGAAGCAATATTCCCTGCCATTGCCAAAGATCCTGCAGTTGTTTGCATTTTATCGGCAGTGTCGATATTGTCTTTTATCAAAACTGGAATACCGTGCAAAGGTCCTCTAATCTTACCTGCCTTCAATTCTTTATCCATTACAATAGCAATAATAACTGCATCTGGATTAATTTCGATAACCGAATTCAATTGAGGTCCATTTTTATCTACAGCTTCAATGCGCTTCAAATACAATTGTACTAATTGTTCCGAAGTATATTTTCCGGAAGTTAATTTCTCTCTTAAACTGCCGATGGTTTCTTCATCCAGTTCAAAGGCTTCATTAGAATCTTCTATTGGTGCTGAATCTTCATTCTTTTTGGTGCTGGAGGTGCAACCAGTAACCAAAAGTGTAGTAAACCCTGCTGAAGCAAGAGTTGCAGTAGTTAAAAAAGATCTTCTTTTCATAGATTAAATTATTTATTTGGTTAGCAATTTATTAAACAAGAAACTAAAGTAGTTTTTTTTCACCAGATAAAGCAACCTATTAATTGGAACAAATGTTAAAGTTTAGATTCTCTTAGTATGGAAATATACTTCAACAAACTTTTAAACGTAAAAAAACGAAAATAAAATGGAAATCAAAATTAGATATGTAAACACAGGCACAAATTTTCGTTGGGGATGTTCATAATGAATCGTATCATTTTTTAAAAAATTACTGACAGACAACATCAATTTGCTTTCAAATAGTTTTGATAATTGCTTGCTTAAAACATGTGTAAAAGTTAATAAAGTGCTTTTTTCTAATGAGGAATTACCCTTATTATTTTCATCTTTAGTATCACTAAACCCAACAATACTATCATAGTGATAATTTCTTAAAAATCCTCTATTCTCGTCTTCTTCCTCTTCAATATTCTTTAAAACGAAGAACCAAGAACAGATCAAAAAACTGAGCAGCATAAAATATATTGGAAAATCAATTTCCGAACATGTCAATAAGGTGAAATTGTATATTCCAAAGCCAATATTAGAAAGTAAAAGCGATTTGTAAGGCGAATTTGACTTAGCTTCTACAAAGAAACTCATTAGAACAATGCCAAAGGCGATATAAGAAATAACGGTAAAATTTTGCAAAGGCAAAAAAATAGAATCCATAATTAAAATTGTTTTATTTACTTTACAATAATGTCATGTTTTGAAAGAAAAGTAAATGCCTGCCTTGACAAATCCCTTTAGGATGTTGCGGACATAAAAAGCTAGTTAAACTCAAAATAGAAGAACATATAGCACCAAAATATTTACAAAATTATTGCGCTTTTTCTAGACCATCATACAATACATGTCTCCCTCTACGGATTCCAAGAGGATGCCGATCACATGATTTTTCTATTAAACTTACAACACTATTGCTTTTAGAAACACAATTTTCACAGTAATACGTTTGAATATGATTTAATCTTTGATTTACCTCCTTTGAAACAAAAATATAAGTTTACCGTAAGCTCAATTAAATCGTCTTATGAAAGGTACTTTTTAAGCTATGAAAGAGCTCAATTGGTTTGTAAACGTAAAAGGCTCCAATCCAAAATTGGATTAGAGCCTTTATAATTATTCATTTCAACTATTATACCGTCAGTCTTATGGTCACTGTCGTTCCGTTATTTTCTGTAAACAGAATGTTAATCGGATTGACATTTGAATTTTGTAAAAGGGAAAGTCTTTCTTTAGTCAACTGAATGCCTTTCGAATTATGAATTTTCGCTTTTTTAGCAGCATTTAAGCTCATACCGTTGTCAATAATTTTGCATTCTAAAATATTTTTAGTCAACATTTCAAAAGAGATTGTCAATTTTGGAGCAGGATGCGAAGCGTGAAAGGCATGAACAAAAACATTTTCAACAAAAGGCTGCAATAACATGGTAGGAATTTTGGAATGGTAAACATCTACGTCAGAACCAATATGGAATTCCGTTTCAATTCGGTTATCAAAACGCATATTTTCAATCATAATATAGGATTTCAAATACTCAATCTCTTCTTCAATCGCAATCGTTTGTTTAGATGAATTTTCTAATGTTTGACGAATTAATTTAGCAAACTCTCCTATGTATTTCAAAGAATTACCGATATCATTACTAATAATATAATCCTGTATGGCATTCATAGCATTAAATGTAAAGTGCGGATTCATCTGGCTTAACAAAGCTTCCAGCTTGGTTTCTGCGATACGTTTTTGTATCACTGCCTGCTCTCTGGATTTCTTTTTAGATTTAAAAATCAAATACACTAAAACATTAAAAATAGACAAAACTGCTAAAGCAATAAACCACCACGTCATCCAAAAAGGAGGTCGTATATGAATTTCCAATAATTTAAAAATGGTTGCTTTCCCTGCATTCGAATCAAAAACTTCAACTTCTAAATTATAGTTACCGTACGGTAAATAAGGTAAAAACAGGTTTGTTTTTTCACTGTACGGACTCCATCGATTTGTACTTTTTAGACGATACCGAAATTTTAATTTATTAGGAAAATCATGCCCTTTTGGTATAAAATCAATCGAAAAAGAATTGTCTTTGTAATCACAAATTAATTCTTTTGAATTATAATGAAACCATTTATAATTAGAGAAACTAATTGGAACATTGTTAATTTCGATTGTTGAAATTGTCATTTCTGATACGGTCATTTGTGGCGCTATTAATCGCTCTAAGTCAATTGTGTAATATCCTTTTTTGGTTCCCAACCACAATTGATTTTCGAATATTTGTGAAGTGGTAACCGCGCCATCTTTCAATCCTTGCTCTTTATCAATCAATCGAACAACGCCATCCTTGTATAGGTTGATTCCTTTCTCGGTTCCGATGAGAATAAAATCTTTAAACGATTCTAAAAACAGAATAGTATTACCTACAATCTCTTTTTTAGAAATAATTTTTAAAATTTTAAAAGCTTTTGAGTCATCTACAATAAAAACATTTCCAAATTCGGCAGCCAAAATAAGTTGTCCCTTGCTATTAACTGTAATATGTTTGAGCTTTTTCTCCTTCCAAATTCCTTCTGCTAAGTAAGAATGAAACTGATTATTTTTATAGACATACAATCCATTAAAAACAGATAGAAGATAAGTTTTGTCATTATAATTGAGAGTTTTTACGATGGCCGTAACCTTTTCATCTAAAGATTGTACTTTCAAATTATAAATATCATCATATATATGAACTCCACCATAAGGATTGGTCTCAAAAAAATTATTATTTGGAGTAAAACCAAATTCATAAGTATGAATGGGAACATAGTTTATTATCTTTCCCTCAAAATTAATTTCAAAAAGTCCAATATTACTGCTAGCCCAAAGGACTTTACCATGCTTTACGAGCCTATAAAATTCGATACCGCTTGCCGGTAACTTATAATTCAATTCAAAAAAATCATCAGCGTGTGTGGGCAATGGTTTTTTAGTTTTCTTTATAAAATCTATTTCTGCCTTTTTAAAATCGGATAAAGAAATACTACTTAAAAGAGTATTAGAAGCATTGAAAATAGAGATCCCTTTCTGGTGCAAAATAACTTTTTGATTATTAAAAACTTCAAAATCAATAATCGATTTCTCCTCAAACAAGTTATAATCAATCATTTTATTCAACCGAACTTCATAAATTCCTTTGTCTTTCGAACCTACATAAAGAATATCTTTTGATTTATCATAAACAACATTGAGTAAATTTCGGGAATCAATACCATACTGATCTGAAACATTAACCATCTTATTATTAGAAATTTGATACAATCCACCATCGCTGTCGAAAAGGCCCCAAGAAGCAGCTAAAATGTTATTTCTGTTGTCTTTTACATAGTCCCAAATAATAGATTGACCAAAGGCGTTTGTAGATAGAAGACCCTTTTTTAGATGTTCTAATTCAATAATATTAATAAATCCTTTATTGCTTAAATAGAGTTTAGAATCAAAATTTCCTAAACTATAAGCGTGCGAATCCATGGCATTTCCAGTAATTTTAAATTCTACAATAGGTACAATTTTCGGAATGGAGCTGGAAAAATCAACTTTAAACAGACCCTCGTTAATAGTCGAAAAATAAACTGCCTTTTCGTAAGTAAAAAAATCACTTACCATAAACACTCCAAAATGAGGACGAATTCCTTTTGTCGTAACAACTTTATTGGTCTTAATGTCGATAATAGAAATACCTAATTCAGTTCCAATAAACATTTTATTTTTATACGAAAATAATTTTCTAACCCGATCTAATGGCAATCCATTTTTAACATTAAAAACAGTAAACTTTTTACCATCATATTTACTAACTCCACCTCCATAACTGGCAAACCACATGTTTCCATTACTATCTTGATTAATATCCCAACAGCTGTTATGACCCAAACCATCAATTTCATTAAGAGTAGAAAATGAACCATTCTCCATTCTGGAAACACCATTTTCAGTTCCAATCCATAAAATATTTTTTGAATCCAAAAACAATGAGCGAACTGCATTATTAGGTAAGCCATCTGTAGTAGAATAATTCTTGGAGGGATAATACTGCCCTAAAAGTAAATATGGAAAAAAAAATAGACCGAAAAAAAGGATCAACTTATTTAGAAATCGCATCAATTAATTCTTTTTTGGTAAATGATTTATCTGAAACAGGAATTTTATCACCAGTAATCATTTCTAAGATAAATTCATCAGATCTGAAGCTAATTACAAATTTGACATTAATTAGAAAGCTTCTATGAACTCTCAAAAAATTAGACGAAGGAAGCAATTCACAAGTCTCCTTAAATGATTTAGAAGTAAAGTAATTTTTGTCCAAAGTATGAACTGCGGTATAAGCTCCATCCGATTTACAAAAGATAATTGTATTGGCTTGCACAACTTCAAAACCAGTTTTTGAAGGGAAGACAATTCTTTCTTTCCCTGTATTCTGATTGGCAATGTTCTCCGCTAATAACTTATAACGATCAAAATTAATTTTAACCAATTTGGCTTGCTCAACTCGAGCAATTGCTGATTTAAAATCGGCGATGTTAATGGGTTTAAGAAGATAATCTAAAGCACTATTTTTAATAGCATCTATGGCATATTCTTTATAAGCTGTTGTGAAAATAGTTTCAAATGCTATCGTTTCAAAATATTTAAAAAGTTCAAAGCCATTTTCATCTTGCATTTGAATATCTAAAAAAACAATATCCGGATTATGTTTTTTTATCGAAGTAACTGCTTTTTGAACGGAGTCACATTCATCAATAATTTCTATTTTTTCGCTAAAATAAAGATTACATAATTTTCTTAGAAAACTACGTCCATGGGCTTCATCGTCAACTATAATTACTTTTAATTTCATTTAACCTTAAATATTTTAGCTAAAAATACTACATTTAAAAGTTGAAACCTACCAATATTAAATATTAAAAAACGTTTACAAACAAAAAAATACTATTCAACTAAAGAAATAAGATTTAATAAAATCTGAAATAAATTTAAATTAAAGAAAAGCGACGACAGAATCTCCAATTTAAACTTAACTTAAATTTTCTTATAGTAAATAGCTAATATATCATACTCTTCATAAATAAAAAAACTCCATCAGTTTTAAACTAATGAAGTCTTTTGTACTCAGAGCGGGACTTGAACCCGCACGAACATTGCTGTTCACTGGATTTTAAGTCCAGCGTGTCTACCAATTTCACCATCCGAGCATTTTGTGGTACCTCCAGGGATCGAACCAGGGACACATGGATTTTCAGTCCATTGCTCTACCATCTGAGCTAAGGTACCATTCTACTTTACTTATGATGCAAAGTATGAATAAAAAACCCCGTTCATTAGAACAGGGTTTTCAAAGAAAGGCGACGACATACTCTCCCACATAACTGCAGTACCATCTGCGCAGGCGGGCTTAACTACTCTGTTCGGGAAGGGAAGAGGTGAGCCCCGCCGCAATAACCACCTTAAGAGGTTATAATTGCTTTGGGCAATTATCTATAATTAACAATTGATAATTTACAATTCATAATTATAGTAATATCTTAACATACTGAGATAAAGAAAATAAAAAGTGTTGAGAAAGTTTCTTCCTCCCGCCGTAGCGGGAGGAAAAGCGTACATAAGCTTACGGGTTATTAGTACTACTCGACTATGACATTACTGCCTTTACATCTATAGCCTATCAACGTAGTCATCTCCTA
>NZ_FNVP01000012.1 GCF_900108015.1 Flavobacterium urumqiense
ATTTTTGAAGTTTTTTTAGGAAATTTTTATCTCCATTTACTTCTCTTATTCTTATCAGTTTGTCAAGGAACTTTACTCTTTTTGCGGGGTGCAAATGTAACATCCGTTTTCTAATCTCACAAGCTTTTTAGAATCTTTTTTAGAAAATAAATTCTCTCTTTAATTCGTAATACTTGTCAGCTTATTAAAGAACGTATGCGTTGTTGCGGGTGCAAAACTAGCACCTTTATACCGTTATTCAAGCTTTTTAATCCCCTTTTTTTGATCTTTTCTTAACCTTCGCTTTAACTCGCTGGAAACGTGATTTTTGAAAGTGAATTATTTTTCCTCTCCCCGGCCCTCTCCGAAGGAAAGGGTGACTTTACAGATAAAAAATCGCAGATGTCATTATATAGGTAGCAAATACTATATACTCTGTAAAAACTACAGTCCTATATATTGAGGTAACAAATGAATATCCATGAATGGAAATTTCATCTTTTATTAAATGACAAAGTCGATGAAACAAGAAATAACAAGATAAAACATGACGCAATAGCCCCGATAGCAGTGGAAATCCTTTTCTCGAGTTTTTTTACGAGAGAAAAGATTGAAACGAATAGCGGGAAATAGCTCCTAATAGAATTACACTCTTTTACCTAATTACAATAACTGTCATTTTGTTTTTATACCTATATAGTAACAAACCTTACATATCTATTGTATGTGTTTTCGTAATCCTTTATATTTGCATTCTTAAAATATCAAACAATGATTAAGATTACTTTGCCCGATGGGTCAGTTAGAGAGTATGCTTCAGGGGTAACTCCCATGGATGTTGCTAAAAGCATTAGCGAAGGATTTGCTAGAAATGTGATTTCGGCTTCTTTTGATGGTACAACAATTGAAACTACAACTCAATTAACGACGGACGGGAGTCTTACATTATATACATGGAATGATGCTGATGGTAAAAAAGCTTTCTGGCATTCAACTTCGCACGTGATGGCACAGGTTCTTGAAGAATTGTATCCTGGGATAAAATTAACTCTTGGACCAGCAATATCTAATGGATTTTATTATGATGTAGATTTTGAAGATCAGAAAATTACTGATGCTGACTTTAAAAAAATTGAGGATCGTGTTCTTGAAATTTCAAGAGGAAAACATGAATTCAAATTACGTCCCGTATCTAAAGCAGAAGCTTTAGCATTATACAAGGACAACGTTTACAAAACTGAACTTATAACAAATCTTGAAGACGGAACGATTACGTTTTGCGATCACGATACCTTTACAGATTTATGTCGTGGTGGTCATATTCCGAATACCGGGATTATCAAAGCGATGAAAATCATGAGTGTTGCTGGAGCCTACTGGCGTGGTGATGAGAAGAACAAACAGTTAACTCGTGTTTATGGTACGTCGTTTCCTAAACAAAAAGATCTGACAGAATACTTGGAATTACTAGAAGAAGCTAAACGTCGCGATCATAGAAAATTAGGAAAAGAACTTGAGTTATTTGCTTTTTCACAAAAGGTGGGTGCCGGATTACCGTTGTGGCTACCTAAAGGTGCTGCTTTGAGAGATCGACTAGAACAGTTTTTGAAAAAAGCACAGAAAAAAGGTGGATACGAGCAAGTGATTACGCCACATATTGGTCAGAAAGAACTATACGTAACTTCAGGGCATTATGCAAAATATGGCGCTGATAGTTTTCAACCTATAAGTACTCCGGCCGAAGGAGAAGAGTTTTTATTAAAACCAATGAACTGTCCTCATCACTGTGAAATTTACAATGTACGTCCGTGGTCATACAAAGATTTACCGAAGCGTTATGCTGAATTTGGTACCGTTTACAGATACGAACAAAGTGGTGAATTACACGGTTTAACTCGGGTAAGAGGATTTACTCAGGATGATGCGCATATTTTTTGTACTCCAGAACAATTAGACGAAGAGTTTAAAAAAGTAATTGACTTAGTACTCTATGTATTTGGTTCATTAGGATTTGAAAACTTTACAGCTCAGATATCTTTGAGAGATAAAGAGAATAGAGATAAGTATATCGGTAGTGATGAAAATTGGGAAAAAGCAGAAAATGCGATTATCAATGCCGCAAAAGATAAAAATTTAGACACTGTAGTAGAATATGGCGAAGCTGCTTTCTACGGTCCAAAACTGGATTTCATGGTAAAAGATGCTTTGGGAAGACAATGGCAATTAGGAACGATTCAAGTGGATTACAACCTACCGGAACGTTTTGATTTGACTTACAAAGGTTCTGACAACGAATTACACAGACCGGTGATGATTCACAGAGCACCGTTTGGTTCTATGGAGCGTTTTATAGCTATTTTATTAGAACATACAGCAGGAAATTTCCCACTTTGGTTGATGCCTGAACAAGCTATAATATTGTCTTTGAGCGAGAAATATGAAATATATGCGAAAAAAGTTTTAGATTTGCTAGAAAATCACGAAATTCGCGCCCTCATTGATAATAGAAACGAGACAATCGGAAAGAAAATCAGAGATGCCGAAATGCAAAAAACCCCGTTTATGTTGATCGTAGGCGAGGAAGAAGAGAAAAACGGTACCATCTCTATTCGTCGTCACGGACAAGAAGGAAAGGGAAATATCAGCGTTACAATAGAAGAATTTGTTGCTATTGTAAACGAGGAAATCAATAAAACATTAAAAGTATTTACAGTTTAACTTAAATTATAAAGTCATAGCAATAAGAAGCAACAGAGGTTACCAACCTCGCGTAGAAAAAAAAGATGCCCACAGAATAAACAGTCTTATTCGTGGTGTACAAGAAGTGAGACTTGTAGGTGAAAATATTGAGCCTGGAGTTTTTAAACTTTCAGAAGCTTTAAGATTAGCTGACCAATTTGAATTGGATTTAGTTGAGATTTCCCCTAATGCTGAACCTCCGGTTTGCAAAATCATGGATTACAAGAAATTTGTTTACGAGCAAAAGAAACGTGATAAAATCCTAAAAGCGAAATCTACACAAGTAGTCGTTAAGGAAATTCGTTTTGGACCTCAAACAGATGAACATGATTATGAATTTAAGAGAAAAAATGCAGAGAAGTTCTTGAAAGAAGGAGCAAAATTAAAAGCTTTTGTATTCTTTAAAGGACGTTCAATCATTTATAAAGATCAAGGTCAAATCTTATTATTGAGATTAGCAACAGATCTAGAAGAATTTGGTAAAGTGGAAGCGATGCCAGTTTTGGAAGGAAAGAGAATGATTATGTTCATTGCACCTAAGAAAAAGAAGTAAACAGTTTGCAGTGTTCAGTTTTCAGTTTGAACTTTAAACATGAAGCTTTAAACATAAGATAAGTAAGTAAGAATAAATTAAAATACTAGGAAAAAATGCCTAAAATGAAAACCAAATCTAGCGCCAAGAAACGTTTTAAAGTTACTGGTTCTGGAAAGATTAAAAGAAAGCATGCTTTTAAAAGTCACATCTTGACTAAAAAATCGAAAAAACGTAAATTAGCTTTGACACACTCAGCGCTAGTTCACAAAACAGATATGAAAAGCATCAAACAACAATTAAGAATTATATAATAATTCTTTAGGTTAAAACAATTTCAAATAACCTTGGAGTACGGCCATTAAGTGCTTTTGATTAAATTCAAGCCGCCTGCTACAAAAACACATCAAAATTATGCCAAGATCGGTAAATTCAGTTGCTAAAAGAGCAAGAAGAAAAAAAATAATGAAGCAAGCCAAAGGTTTCTTTGGTAGACGTAAAAACGTTTGGACAGTTGCTAAGAATGCGGTAGAGAAAGCAATGTGCTACGCTTACCGTGACAGAAAAGTGAACAAAAGAAATTTCCGTGCTTTATGGATTCAACGTATCAACGCTGGAGCTAGATTGGAAGGAATGTCTTATTCACAATTCATGGGTAAAGTAAAAGCTAACGGAATTGAATTGAACAGAAAAGTTCTTGCAGATTTAGCTATGAACCATCCTGAAGCTTTCAAAGCAGTACTTAATAAAGTAAAATAAACGTTTTATCAACTCAATTTAGATTACTTACTTATATAGAAACCTCAATCGAAAGATTGGGGTTTTTTGTTTTTTAAGAGTATTAATGACTACACAAAATATACAAATGAGATAACTCTTCTATCATAATTAATTTCTGTATTTTCGAGAAATGAAACCCCAAAAAAAACCATTTCACAATCTAGATACCATTATTAGCCTTACTTTATGTCATACAATCTTGTGAGAAAAATACGCAAAAGAATTCTCAGAAAAAACGCGATGTTACAGAAATAAATAAACTACTAGCACTTGGTCACAAACATTATGCTAATGAAAGATTTGATAGTTCTTACTATTACTACAGCAAAGCCAAATATGCTGCCGAAATAAGAAAAGACACTTCCAGAATTATTCACTCAACAAGTTGGCTTTCTCAAACACAAAGAATTTAAGGCGATTATGCTGGGAGTGAAGCCACA
Source organism: Flavobacterium urumqiense (assembly GCF_900108015.1). Lineage (GTDB taxonomy): Bacteria > Bacteroidota > Bacteroidia > Flavobacteriales > Flavobacteriaceae > Flavobacterium > Flavobacterium urumqiense. The sequence continues at coordinate 4,471 of NZ_FNVP01000012.1, forward strand.
GCTGGAAAGGCTCTACCTCTTTTTTGATAAAATCAGATACGATTCAATTACAGAAAAGAACGAAAATCTAAAACTAAAAGCGCAAGCAATATTTCAACAAGAACAACAGCAAAACAAAAATTTACTCCTGTGTTTCGTGGTTGCAATTATTATTGCCATGAGTATTGTTGTTGGTAATTTCCTTGTAGCAAAACACAAACGAGAAAAAATGAAAAGCGCTGAAATTCGAATTGCTAAAAAACTACATGATGAATTGGCCAATGATGTCTTTCAAACTATGGCTTTTGCTGAAACACAAGACTTATCCACTACTCAAAATAAAGAAATGGTACTTACCAATCTAAATACCATTTATTCCAGAACACGGCACATTTCTACAGAAAACAGCACTAGTGAATAAGAACGTCTCTTTGTATCCAGTTTAAAAGAAATGATGTCAGGATTCAATAATAATGAAGTGACTGTATTGATCAATGGAATCGACACAATCAATTGGATAACCATAGAAAGTAATGAAAAAATTACAGTTTATCGTATGCTTCAAGAATTACTTGTCAATATGAAAAATCAAAGTCAATGCGGTCTAGCAGTACTACCTTTCAAAAAAACAGAAAATAAAGAACAAATAGATTACAGTAATAATGGCGTTGGAGGAATAATAGATGAATTAAATTTAAAAATTGGATTACGAAATTTAGAAAACCGGATCCAGGCTATAAAAGGGACAATTACTTTTATCACAAAATCTGACAAAGGATTCATAGTGCTTATTGTTGTTCCAATTTAAGTACAGCCTTGTAGTTGTGAAGTTTTAATTGTTGAAGTTTAAATTGAATTGCCATTATCTATTTATATATTTTTTTATAATGTATTCAGATATTGGTTTTAAGGTTTTCTCCGTTTCTGGATGTAAGCCTGGCTGATTAAAATATTCATACTTACCCCCAAATGATTTCCCATACCAAACAATAGGTTTCCCTTTTTTGAAGAAAATTGTATATGTGTTAACCTCAATTTTTTTAAAGGACAATAAATCTTCGTTTAAAACTAATACGGATGTTAGATTTCCAGTCCCTAATCTTTCATTTTTGCAATCTACTGCTTCATAATGATCTCCATCCCACTTCATACATTCTCTTTCGGGGAAAATCATACTCTTTACTGTATAGCCCATAAAAAACAAAGATAAAAACACAGACAAAATCATGACTATCTTTTTCTTTATACCATCATTATTCTTGGTTTCTATTACTTTTTTAACCCATTTTTCTTCACTAAAATAATCCAAATCAGCTTCCTTTTCTTCTACTAATGGAGTAACGTCTAAAATACTTCTTTCAATACTTCTTTCAATACTTCTTTCAATAATTTTTCCATTAAGTAAATACTTATTGTAAGGTCTTGGATTAAAATCAACAAGAATGGCTGCCACTTCTATTCTTGTCACATTATCCAAATCCTTCTCTTCTTTTAAAAATGATATTATAGGTTTGAATTTTCCAATATCAAAATTCTCAATTTCCTTCCTCAGCTGTTCCTCTTCTTTTACATTAAAAAACATTCTAAATACACTACTATCCGTTTTTGTCAAACAATTATCAAGCCTCATCAAACACAGATTTCGTAATTGAGCAGGTGTAGGATTTAATAAAATACCTGAAACTTCTTCAATTTTCGACACTTCATATTTTATTCTTATGGAATTCTTGTATTCTTCAAAAGTAATTTTGTTCATAAGCATTTACTGGAATTATTCGGAATCCTATGGAAACCTTTGGAATTAGCGGAATCATCGGAATTCCATTCAAATTATTCAACAAAGACAGCATTTCTTTGCCACGGAATCAGTTCATGTTTTGAATTGCAATCAAGACAAATGTACAAAACTAGTTCTAAAAAAGTGTCGCTAAATAGCATGGCAAGTTTATTCGGGAAGTATAAATAATACTATTCTGTTTCAGCGCACTTCACTTCCCAAAAAGCAAAAGAATAAAATGTTTTAACGGCGTGCCTATTCCGGCAAAGATTCGATTTGAATATCGGACAGCCCAACCTATGTCTAATTTTTAATTCCAAAAAAATGAAAAGAATAATTTTAGTATCTTGTTATATCATTGCATGTCTTGCTATGGTTTCCTGTACCAATGACGAAATGGAAACCAACCCAAATAATAAACAACAAGTATCCGCTAATGCTGATAGTAATCCAATTGACGGACAAAATGGTCAAACTCCTATAATTACACCAAAACCGTAATTAAAATTGTTAATTCAAATACTACAATATTTTAATTAATTTCTGTATTTTCGGGAAATGATACTAAAAAAGTTACTTTTCCCGATTTACATTTTATTACTATTGCTATTATTTGTATTACAATCCTGCAAAAAAGAACAGCAAAATATTCCCAAATCTAAAAGCATTGCGAATTATTCTAAGTATATAACCCTCGCTGAAAAATATTTTGAAAACCAAAAAAACGATAGTGCTTTCTACTATTATAATAAAATAAAATCTACTTCTGATGTTTCAACAGACAATGAAAAGATAATTTATTCGCTATTAAAAATGGCCATCATTCAACAAAACGAAGGAGATTATTCCAGTAGTGAAACTACAGCAACAGAAGCCTTATTATTATTTCAGAAAGACACAAATCCAGCATATAAATGTTCTCTTTTCAATATATTAGGAATAAATTACGAGAACCTATACGATTATAATAATGCCGTTTATTATTACAATCAAGCCTATAATCAAGCAGATAATGAATTACAAAAAGCAGTTCTTAAAAATAATATTGCCGTAGTATATATGGATAAGGAAGATTACCGTCGTTCCATAAATATTCTTTTGCCATTAACGCTAAAAAAAGAGATCCCGAACGGCGCTGAAAATAATGCCAGAGCACTCGATAATTTAGGTTATTCATATTTCCTAATTGGTAATGCAAAAAGTCTCGACTATTTAAATCAATCCTTGAAAATAAGAAAACAAATAAAAGATAATTTTGGCATCATGGCTAGTTATATTCATTTTTCTGAATTTTACAAAGATAGCAAACCAAAAAAATCATATAATTATGCGCGATTGGCCTATGAAAAAGCAACCGAAATAAATAGTGTAAATACTCGCTTAAAATCGTTAGCATTATTAGTAGAAAGTAGCATTGGGAACGAATCAAAAAAATTTTCCATGTTGCACCTCCATATCAATGACAGTATCAATAAAGTGAGACAAAAGGCAAGAAATCAATTTGCTAAAATAAAATACGATTCCAAAAAAGAAAAAGAAGATAATTTAAAACTAAAATCCCAAAAAGCAGAAAATGCGCTTCAATTAGAGCAACAGAAAAACAGAAATCTACTCTTATATTTTGTTGTTGGAATTATTATTATGATCAGTATTTTTATATCTAATTTTCTTGTAGCCAAAAATAAAAGAGAAAGAATAATAACCTCATATAATACTGAGATTCGAATCGCGAAAAAACTTCATGATGAATTGGCTAACGATGTCTATCAAACCATGGCTTTTGCCGAAACTCAAGATTTATCCACCGGCCATAATAAAGAAGTATTACTTAACAACCTAGACACGATCTATTCCAGAACACGAAACATTTCTAAAGAAAACAGTATTGTAGAAACTGGCGCTCACTTTTTACCCAATCTCAAGGAAATGATGTCTGGATTCAATACTAATGAAGTCAACATATTGACCAATGGAATAGATTCTATTAATTGGGCAACTGTAGAAAATAATAAAAAAATTACTATTTATAGAGTCCTGCAAGAACTACTTGTTAACATGAAAAAGCATAGCCAATGTAATTTAGTAGTGCTAACTTTTAAAAAAAATGAAAATAAATTACAAATAGAATACAGCGATAACGGCATTGGAGCAACATTCGATGAAAAAAAATCAAGAAATGGGTTACAGAATGTGGAAAACCGTATTCAAGCTATAAAAGGAACTGTTACTTTTGATACTAAATCCAACAAAGGATTTAAAGTAACAATACTATTCCCAATATAATCAGCATCATTATGTTTAATAAAGTTTTAATTGCCGAAGATTTAGATAGCATAAGTGTAGCAGTAATTCAAGCGCTTGAAATGCTTTCTGTTGTTGAAATTCACCATGCTAAATATTGTGACGATGCTTATTTAAAAATAAAAAAAGCACTTCTCGATAAAGTACCTTATAATCTATTAATTAGTGATTTGTCATTTAAGACAGACCATCGGGAAAACAAGCTTACTTCTGGTGAAGAACTTATCGAAGCCGTAAAAAAGGTGCAACCAGACATCAAGACAATAGTATTCTCTATAGAAGACAAATCCTTTAGAATAAAATCACTTTTTAATACTTTAGGTATTAATGCTTATGTTTCTAAAGGACGAAATAGTTTGCCTGAACTTCAAACCGCAATTCAGCGTGTTTATGAAAATGAGGACAAAATAATTTCTAATGAATTGTCTCATACCTTGAGAGGCAAGTCAATTTTTGAAATTGAAGCTTATGATATTTCTCTTTTGAAATTATTATCTAAAGGTTATATCCTAGATGAAATTGCAAAAGAATTAAAAGAAGCAGGAATAAGTCCAAATGGCAGTAGTAGTATTGAAAAACGAATCAATAAACTTAAAGTGTACTTTAAAGCCAGTAATAACGTTCATTTGATCGCAATAACTAAAGATTTAGGATTAGTCTAACAAAAATCCAATAGTGCCCGCAATTCAATTCAGCGAACTATACTATAAACTTAAAATTAGTAATTGAATTCGTTAAAAAAATTAAACCCCTCCAATTAACATTTTTTTTTAAAATAATTGATCACTTTACGGTTTCCCGTAAAAAACTTCTTTTTATTGGTCATACGTTTGGACTTTAAACTTTTAAATTTAATAAGATGGCCAATTTTACTACCGATGACTTAGCATTCACAGGATATTCAAAAACAGTTGACATTAATAACGATCTCCAATATAATGAAATTATAGAACGTATTTATGTGGATAAAATCGAAGAATTTGAAGTAGTCCATTTTTGCAATCAATTTTTACAAAAATATAACGTACCACAAACCAGAATAAGTTTTCAAAAAGTAGAGAATTTATTACAGCACGCCATTTTAGAAAATGAATTCTATAGAGAGGAATTATTAGATTGGATTGCTAGTAACTGGGTTAAAATATAATTTATACCTTTTTATTAAAATTTGAAATAGAACGGAATCCAACAATCCCAACATTATCAGATTTAAAAATTTTGATTTGTTGTGTGGAAACAAAATGGTTTGTTACAGCCTACCGTAACTTTAATCCAATTTACCATTCATCTACGCATAAAATTCTCTTCTAATTTTATTCAGTTTTAATATAAATATTTAATTTATTTTCCTAAAAAACCAACAAAATGGCGACACAAAAAGACGCAGGATTTGAAATCAAACATACAGAAAAAAATAAAGATCCTATATGTGAAAAATGGAACAAACGTGTTGATGATTATGAAAATTATGTAAAAGAATATATTACACATTATAAAAAATCATTGAAAGGGAATTCCATTTCATTATCAAAATACCCTTATATGAAAGTAAAATGGGAAGCTTTAGGTCTCAAATTAGATAAAGCTAAAAAGAAGGAATTATTGACAAATAAGCAAATGAAAAAAGTGTTAAGAATTCAACTAAAAATAGTTAATACTTGTTGTGAATAAATATTATTTTTTAAAACTTTCCAATGAAAAAATTCCTGCTAATGGGTCTTGTTTTACTCTTTACATTTTCGAATTCTCCTTCAAAAAAAGAAAAGAAGCAGCCAAGAATTTACTACAATACTATGAATTATAAGTATGATGATGAAATTATCAAAATAAACAGTAAAAGATAAAGAAAAATATCTTGATAGTAATTTTCACCAAGGTATTGTCACAAATGGAATTGGTTCTTACTTAAAACATTATGCTACAAATTTAAATTATCCCTAAAATATTTGACAAAATTCAAATTATCTAATTTTATTTTTTTGGCGTTTTATTACCCTAAATGAGGTTTCCCTCAAATAAAAGCAATTTATTGAAGGTAGGTTTGTAATCAATTAAAACCTTAAACCTATGGATTCATTAATTAATTTTAATTTACTGTATTCAATACAAGTAGCTGTCATGTTTATGGGAGCTGTTTGTATTATTTATTTATTATTTAAAATTTGGAAAAATAAATAAAAACCCGAATTCTAATATTAAAAACCATACTAATAAAATTTATCATGATTTTAAAAAATAAAATTAAAGAAATAACCTTAGATGAGAAAGGAATAATTTTAAATTATAAAGAAAGAGCCCAAAAAGAAATTTTGTATTCAGAACTAAATGAAATTTATATTACCGTAAATAAAATAAAACCATTTTCTGAATTCTTAATTATTTTAATATTAATATGTATTGCAGCATTTTCTTTCTTGATTCTACAAACTAACATCATTTTGACTCTATCTCTATTAATAATTTTTACAACAATTGTAAAAATGAATACTTATAAAAGGTATGGAATAAAAATATGCTTGAAAAATGGACATACTATTGAAAAAAAGATACTAGCCAAATCAAAACATGAAACAATAGATATTGTAAATGATGTCAAAAAAGAGATTTACAATTATAAAATACAAAAAAGCAATAAAGGGATACTTCAACATTCTGTTTAAATGTAATTTATAAAAACTGCTGATTTATAAATTTTTGCTGATACATTACGTTAACTTTGAATTGCACTAATTTTTAAATAAAAATCATTAGAGTTTGCCTAATTTAAATAAATGAAATTCTTATTTTCCTTCCTATTCCCTCTCATTTCCTGCGTTGTTTTTTCCCAAACCAAACTCCTTTCTTGGAATTTGGAAAATTTTGGCAAGTCAAAATCAGAGAAAACGATTAGCTACATTGCAAATTCGTTAAGAGACTATGATCTCATTGCTATTCAAGAAGTTGTGGCTGGTTACGGCGGTGCACAAGCAGTAGCAAGATTAGCAGAAGAACTCAATCGCAAAGAAGCCAAATGGGACTATGTGATCAGCGATCCAACGAGCAGCAGCTCCCACAAAACAGAACGCTATGCCTTTATTTGGAAAACGAGTAAGCTTAAAAAAATAGGAAGAGCCTGGCTAGAAAAAAAATACCAAATAGAAATTGAGAGAGAACCTTATCTATGTACGTTTCAGTATGAAAACAAACAATTCACAGTTGCTAATTTTCACGCCATTACGAAAAACAAACAACCAGAAACGGAAATTAAATATTTCAAATTTCTACCAGCTGAATATCCAACATTGAATTTGATTTTTGCAGGTGATTTCAATTGTCCGCAATCACATACTGTTTTTAATCCGCTGAAAAAAATGGGGTATCAATCGATCTTAGTGAATCAGAAAACCTCATTAAAAAAAGAATGCAGAAATGGTAAATGTCTCGCTTCAGAATTTGATAATATGTATTTCAAAACTTCGAAAATCACTATCATAAATTCAGGAATTATTTCGTTTTATAAAAATTTCAATTCGCTTCGAGAAGCAAGGGTAATTTCGGATCATATTCCTATCTGGCTTGAATTTTCTTTGAATTAATTAATCGAAAACTTCCAAATTATTTCCATCAAAACTGGCAAAAACCATACTGGGATGCGAATCCTTATGAAATATATTCCCTTGGTTATTAATAGCAATTGCACCTGCAAAACCATCATAAGGTTTCAATTCGTTGAAAGTTTTAGTAAAGGCTTGCTCTAATGAAAAGCCATCGGTTACTCGAGTAACAATTTTAGCAGCAGTTGCATTACTCACAATATCTTCTCCTACTCCTGTTAGACTCACACCGCAAAATTCATTGGCGTAATTCCCCGCAACGGTTGCCGAATCAGAAATTCTACCTGCCATTTCAAAACCTTTTCCGCCTGTAGATGTGGCTACGGCAATTTTTCTATTTTGGTCTAAAGCCACACAACCCACTGTTCCTGTCCCTTGTGATTGCAGTTTCGATTCATATTCTGCTCTACGTTGTGGAATCTCCGTTGAGAAAGAAGGAAAACCATTTTTTCTGGCAAATTTGGTTGCGCCACTGCCACCCAAAACTCTGTCGTCATATTGCATTAATATTTGGGCAACCTTAATTGGATTTTGAACTTCTTCAATATTAATAACACCACTCATTTTCTGAGTTTCACCATCCATAACAGCAGCACTCATCCTGATTTTTCCATCACTTTGTATTTGGCTACCCGTTCCTGCATTGAACAATTCATCATCTTCTAAAAGGGAAACAGCATAAATTACCGTTTCTAATGCTGAATGTGTTTCTAAAAATTCATAAGAATTTTTTACTATTCGCTTCAACGCATTTTGTTTGGCAACTTTTGTTTCGTTATTGGTAGATGATTCAGAGAAAAAACCTCCGTGTATGATTAGTTTCATAATGTATAGGTTGCAGATTTTATTTTTAGACTGTCGTTTAGATATTGAAAACTATTGTCTGATTTATAAGTAATGTGAAGATTGAATATGCATTTTATGCGTTTCAAGATTATAGGTGTCAAATTTGCTCATTACATGTGTTACCAAATGGGAAATTGATATAGGTTGTCCTAATTCTACTTTCGTCAAATTGGTGTCTTTTATTTCGCGACCATCAACTAAAATTACTAATCCAGAACCTATCGCTTCCATTTGTTTATTATTATTAGTAATTAACAAACCCGTATCTTCTCCAAGACCAATTCCCAGTACTCTCGGGTTACCAACAACTGCCTGAAAGAGCCTTCCAATTCTGCCACGTTGTACAAAATGAGTATCGATAATTACACCATCTATTAATCCTAATCCGCTAGAAATTTTCACTTCACCTTTCAACAAAGCTTCTGAGCTACTGCCTTGATAAATCATATTATTTGATGCTGCAGCAGCTCCTGCTGAAGTTCCAGCATAAATAAATTCTTCATTGTAATACTTATCCAGTAGAATATCATGAAAAGGTGTTCCGCCTAGAATGGATGTCAATCGCAATTGATCTCCTCCGGTAAACATAACTATATCAGCTGCTTTTAGTCGATCCAAAATGGATTTTTCTGCTGCTTGCTCTCTTCTTTCTATCGTAAGTATATCAATATTCTTTGCATTCAAATACTCAAATGCTTTAACATATTCAGGACCAATTTCCTTCGGTATGACTGAAGCTGTTGTAATAACTTCGATACGTGAATTCTCCTTGTGTTTTGATTCGTTAATAATCCTTTTTAAAATTCCAGTTTCAAAAAAATTTAAATTGTTAGTTGCATTTTTATCGAAATTAGTTTCAGTAAAACTTCCTTTATCTACTGCACCTCCTATTATTATCAGTTTTCCTAGTATATTCATTTTGTAAAAATAACCAAAAAGATAAAAACAGCACTTTAAGTTTAATTATTTTTTTCAATAATTTAGAACAGAATAATTATTAAATAAATTTTGATTCCTATTTAAAAAAAACTACTTTTAATTTAGTTCTATCTGTTATTTAAAAAATAAATAGCATTTACCATCTTATTTTTTAAAAAAAATACAGCCTATTGTATTTAAAATTAAGTAATTAAATATTCATTTAAGTCAAAAAACAACATCCCCATTTTATGAAAATAATTAAAGTACAAGCCCTTAGTGGTCCCAATATATGGAGCATACGAAGAAAAAAATTAATCCAAATGCGATTGGATTTGGAGGAAATCGAACAATTCCCAACTAATAAAATAGACGGATTTAGAGAACGAATCGAAGCCATGTTGCCTACAATGATTGAACATCGTTGTTCTGAAGGCTGTCGCGGCGGATTTTTTTCCAGAGTAGAAAGTGGTACTTGGATGGGTCACGTGATTGAACATATTGCACTCGAAATTCAATCTTTGGCTGGAATGGAAACTGGATTTGGTAGAACCAGAGAAACCAAAACTCCGGGAACTTATAATGTAGTCTTTAGTTATACCGAAGAAAATGTTGGTCTTTTTGCGGCTGAATCATCTGTGGCAATCGCCGAAGCTTTAATTGCCGGAAGAGAATATGATGTGGATGCTGATTTACAGAAAATGCGTGAAATACGGGAACGTGTTCGACTTGGACCAAGTACAGGAAGTATTGTAGAAGAAGCTGTTTCCAGAAATATTCCTTGGATAAGATTGGGAACAAATTCATTAGTTCAACTAGGATATGGTATTAATCAAATGCGTTTTCAGGCAACAATTACTTGTAAAACCAGCAGTATCGCAGTAGATATTGCCTGCAACAAAGAACAAACTAAGAAAATGTTGGAGATGGCATCAATCCCAGTAGCCAGCGGAAGCATTTGTATAGATGAAGAAAGTTTAGCGGAAGTGATAAAAAAAATTGGTTATCCTATCGTACTAAAACCATTGGGTGGAAATCATGGAAAAGGAGCTTCTATTAATGTTACTAATTGGGAAGACGCCGTTTCTGGTTTGGCATTCGCACAAGAATATGGTAAACGCGTTATTGTCGAGAAATTTATAACTGGATTCGATTTTAGAATATTGGTAATCGACAATAAACTTGTCGCTGCAGCAAAAAGAGTTCCTGCTCATGTAATAGGAAACGGGAAAGACAACATTCAGCAATTAATTGACACAACCAATCTGGATCCTAGAAGAGGTTATGGACATGAAAATGTGCTGACCCAAATCGATGTGGATCGAGATACTGAAGATTTGTTGGAAAAATTAGGCTATACATTGGAAACTATTCCACGAATTGGCGAAATAGTTTTCCTAAAATCCACTGCTAATTTAAGTACAGGTGGAACTTCTGTGGATGTTACCGATATGATGCACCCAGAAAACATCTTCCTTGCCGAAAGAATTTCAAGAGTAATTGGACTGGATATCTGCGGAGTGGATATCATGGCCGAGAATTTAACGCAACCATTAAAAGAAAATGGTGGTGTAATTCTGGAAGTAAATGCCGCTCCTGGATTTAGAATGCACCTTGCCCCTTCCGAAGGACTGCCCAGAAATGTTGCTGCGCCAGTGATTGATATGTTGTATCCTCCCGGTAAATCATGTCGTATTCCAATTATTGCAGTTACTGGTACCAATGGTAAGACTACAACTACTCGTCTTTTGGCTCACATTGTAAAAAATAATGGATTCAAAGTAGGATTCACCACATCTGATGGGATTTATATTCAAAATCACATGATGGAAAAAGGAGATACAACAGGACCTATTAGTGCCGAATATATTTTGAGAGATCCAACGGTAGAATTCGCTGTTCTGGAAACTGCCCGTGGCGGAATCCTTCGTTCCGGTTTAGGTTTTACTCTTTGCGATATTGGAATCATTACTAATATTCAGGAAGATCATTTGGGATTAAGCGACATACACACGTTAGATGATTTGGCCAGAGTCAAAGCAACAGTAGTAAAAAGCATCAAGAAAAGTGGTTGGGCAGTTTTGAATGGAGACGATGAACAATGTGTAAAATTAGGCCAAGACCTGAATTGTAATATTGCGTATTTTAGTTTGAGTGAAGACAGTGATTTCATCAAAAAACTATGCGCTGAAGGAAAAACAGTTGCGGTTTATGAAAATGGCTATATTACCATCAAAAAAGGAGAATGGAAAATTCGAATTGAGCGTGCCACTCACGTACCTTTAACATTGGGCGGAAAAGCGAAATTTATGATTGCCAATGTACTTGCGGCAACTTTAGCAAGTTATTTATGGGGTTTTAAAACCGAAGATATCAGTTTGTCTTTACAGACTTTTATTCCAAGTGCAGCACAAACTCCAGGCCGCATGAATATTTTTGAGTTCAAGAAATTCAAAGTACTGATTGATTTTGCTCATAATGCATCCGGTTATAAAGGTGTTGAAGAATATTTACAAAGTGTCGATGCAACTAAGAAAATCGGAATAATAGCCGGTGTTGGAGACCGTCGTGACGAAGACATTAGGGAATGTGCCAATATTGCCGCAAGAATGTTTGATCATATAATCATTCGACAAGAAAAATATTTGAGAGGAAGAACCGAAGACGAAATTATTAATTTAATTCTCGAAGGAATTAAAACTTCTGGCAAAACGGTTACGTATGAAATTATTCCTAAAGAAACCGAAGCAATTAAACATGCTATAAATTGCGCCGAAGAAGGAAGTTTTATCACCGCATTAAGTGATGTTGTAACTAATGCCATCGATATTGTACAAGAATATTTAGACAAAGAAAACGAACCTGAAAGCGTTTAATTTTTTTCAATAAATAACAAAAGCTACTGTAACAAGTAGCTTTTTTTTCGTTTTAGTATGACACTTTTATCCCTGTAATGGTGGTTTAATTTAGTAGCTGTTTCCTGCTTTCGCCTTTATCTTTGTTCGTTCCTCTCAAAGGATATCGGTTCAATCAGGGCTATAGTTCATATGCCGTAATACCTTTATTTTTATAAAATTGACATTACCGTTTTCGTAGTTAATAATTTTAACGCATTCATCACCAACTCTGAATTTCCTTTTTCGTTCCGTCGCGGACTCCAAGTGTCAACCACAAAATTCTTAGAATACAAACCAGCAATTCTTCCTGTAATTCCGCTTTTATCAGGCAATTGCACTGTATAGTAAATTCTCCCGACTCATCATAAAAACCACAAGTTTGCATTAAAGCATTAAGTCTTTTTACTTAACTTTTGGTTAAAATTGGTATTCCAGCTTTAGTTTCCCCTTCATTGGCAAGAAAGAAAAAAGACTGCGCTAATTCTTTACACGGCATTTCTACGGAATACTAATGGAAATAAAAATCCAGAACTTCATCCACATCGTTATTTATATTCCTAAAAGATTTTAAAAAATTAGCCAAAACGATATTCCTGAAACGAGTACTTTTTTCCGATTGTGCTACTTTTAAATTAAAATCAATCGTTGGATTACCAGAGATCATTCGTGTAAAATCCAGAAAATCTTGTTTTGGGTTTTCCAAATGGTTCACAAGCATATATTGCGCCTTCATTAATAAAAGGATTTCGGGCAATTCCTTTTCATATTTTAATTGTACTAATGAATTAATGGCACTTCGTAATGACTCAACTACCAATCGCTTTCCTATTTTTTCATCCAAAAAAAAAATCAAATGCAACAGTCAGGGCTTTCGATATACTTTGAATATAAAATTTTTTAATACTATAACCAATGCTAAAATCTTGCCTTCTATTGTAGTCAAATGAATGCCAAATTTATCTGGATTTACTTTAGCTAATTCGGGAATGGAAGAAGTAGCTTTCCCTTGTGAGTGCCGTTTTTTAGATTCTATATCTATTTCTTATAAAATGACTTTGTAATTCATGTAAAGAATTTAATACATTTAAAATGATAAGATTATGTTTTCTGTTTTTTCTTTCTTGCTGCAGGAAACAAGACATTATTTAAAATCAAACGATATCCTGGAGAATTAGGATGCAAATCCAAAACTGTGGGAGAATCGCCCACCTGATGCTGGAAATCTTCAGGGTCATGTCCTCCATAAAAAGTAAACATACCTTTGCCTTTTTCACCATGAAAGTACCTTACTTCACCATTTAATTCGCAGGTTCCCATAACCAATATATTAGATTTGATGAGTGCTGGGTCAAAAGAAGTGGTTTGACCCATAAACCCTTTTACTAGTTGAGTATGATTTTGACATAGCATACTGGGAATAGGATCCCATTTTGCTGAAAATTCCATCAAAGTAAAATAATCCTTTTCCATTGGAATTCGTCTTTTCAAAGTCATATCAATATCTGAAAATTCGTATTGTTCCGGCCTTCTCTCTAAAATAAAATCTTTGAAAGCAAAAGTATTTCCATAATTCATCTTCGATTGGTAATTAGCATCACTCGCATCTCCATCAAACATGGTCTCACAAATATCAACACCATCGGCAGCCAAAGCAATATCAAAACTATCCGTTGCAGAACACATAGCAAACATGAAACCTCCACCAATTACGAAGTCCCTAATTTTTTTGGCAACAGCTCCCTTTTCTTGAGCCACTTTTGTATATCCTAATTTTGCAGCCAAAGCTTCAGCTTCTTTTTTTTGCTCGATGTACCAAGGCGCATTTCTATAGGCGCCAAAAAACTTACCATATTGACCCGTAAAATCTTCATGATGCAAATGCAGCCAATCATAAAGTAAAAGTTGGTCACTTAAAACTTCTTCATCATAAATTGGAGTAAAAGGTATTTCGGCATAAGTCAAAACCATAGTCACAGCATCATCCCAAGGTTGTTTCCCTTTGGGTGTGTAAACTGCAATTTTTGGTGCTTTTTCCAGAATAACCGTTTCCATATTTTGTGAAGGACTGGAAATTTCATTTAAGATTGTGGCTTCTTCAGTATCCGAAAGAATTTCAAAACTAACACCTCGGATTTGGCATTCTTTACGTATTTCAGGAGCATCGGGTAATAAAAAAGACCCTCCACGATAATTCAGTAACCAGCTCGCTTTATAATTTTTGTCTAAACACCAATATGTAATTCCATAAGCTTTAAGATGATTTTGCTGCGTGGTTTCATCCATTGGCAACAAAATAAAAGAAGCTTTTGCGGAAAAAGAAACTAGAATAACTAAGATATAAATAATTCGCTGCAACATTGTTTCTAAATTTTTATCTATCAAAGATAGCCCGTAAGTAATTAAAATGACAAAAATTTCACTCTAAAATAAAACTACAAATTCAGTAAGGCATAAAACACGTAAATATACGCATAGACAAACTATATCAAGTGCATAAATTTACATCTCAGTAAAAAACAGAAGCATCTATGGAAAATTTAGAAATAAACTGCAAGAAAAAAACCAAATCTTTCAATATGAAGATTTTTGCAATAAACATTGGAATCTCCCTATTAATAGTACTTATAGCCGTTTTCTATATAATGTGTTACCAGCTTTTTTTTGATTAAATATTTTACCTCATCCATTTTATGAGATAGTGCCCAACATAATATCATTTTGAATCGCATAGACAACTAAACCCGCAATATTTCTGGATTCAGTTTTCAATAACAAATTATTTCGATGCCCTTCAACCGTTCTGGGACTAATGAAAAGTTGATCTGCTATTTCAACCGTACTTTTCTGAAAACAGATAAGTTTAAGTACTTCAATTTCCCGTTTGGTAAGGAAGTTAGAGTCAAAGTTGCTTTTAACTTTTTTATTTGTTAATACATCTTCTGTAATAATTTTCATGATATAATCCGTGTAATAAAATCCTTTTAACGCAACCTCATTTATGGTGGTTACCAAATCATGGGGCGTAGCATTTTTAATCAAATACGAAACTGCACCAACATCAATCATATTTGCAACAAAAGATTTAGAATCATAGCTCGTAAGTGCAATAATTTTAATTTCAGGAAAATCTTGTCGAATAATTTTAGTAGCCTCGACTCCATTAATTATCGGCATTTTCAAATCCATCAAAATAATATCAGGATGATCATTGTTTGTCTTTAGGAACGAAATAAGTTCATTACCATTTGAAGCTTCAAAAATAATTTCCAGGTTTTTTTCGCGCTCCAACAAAAATGAAATTCCTTTTCTAAAAAGTATTTCATCATCTACCACTATTATTTTGATTGTGTTATTCATCTTTAAAAATTAAAAACTACTGAAATTCCATTATTAATAGCGGAATCTATCGTAATTATTCCTTTTAAAAAAGCCACTCTACTCTGGATATTTTTCATACCAAGACCTTTCTGATTTTTATTATTATCCAAATCAAAACCAATTCCATTATCGGAATAATAACAAATTTTTCCTTCTTTAGTGTTTTCAAAAAGGATAGAAATTACGGTTGCTTTTCCGTGGCGAAGCGAATTATTCATCAACTCTTGCAAAATTCTAAAAACATGTAAATGTTTGTCATTTTCTTCCATGTCAAACAACACTTTATTATCGTAGTTTACATTAATTACTTTAGAACTTCTAAATTCTAAACATAACTCCTCAACTCCGGCGTGAAGCCCAAATTTATCTAAAACGGGTGGCAAAAGTCCATGTGCAATTTTTCTGGAATTATCTAGAGCTTTAGTGGTAAGATTAATAATATTTGCAGTAATTTCAGTAACTTCTTCCCGAGATAAATTAGGGGTGTTTAGCAAATGACTGTTTAAAGAAACGATATTAAGTTTAGAACTAATGTCATCATGTAAGTCTTGTGCAATACGTTTACGCTCTTCTTCTTGAGTAATAATTACGGCACTTAAAAGCTCTTTTTGGTACTGAATTTCTAAATCTTTTTTTTCTAATTCTTTCTGAATAATCTTCTTTCTTGAAAAATAAAAAAACAAGACCATTACTGTTCCCATTAAAAAAAAAGCAAAACAAGCATAAAAAATAATTTCAATTATATCATTTTCATGTAAAGCATTTACCTTCATAAAGTTGCATTAATTATCTTTTCAGAGTTACTTTTTTTCCATTCTATTATTATGAAAACTTGATAAACGATAAATAATATAGCATTCAAAATCCATGGAAATTTATTTAGTTTTGGACTTAATGATGTCATAAGGTTACCTACTAAAAACAAAATGGTACTCCCAAACAAGTAAAGCAAAATTCCCATATTGATATAATAAAATTCTTTTTTTGAATTCAACATATTGTAAAAATGAAAAACGGCATAAATAATCAATAAAAAGGAGGTTATGAAAATTTCAAACAAATTAAATTTAAAAAACAAACTGGGATTAAGTCCGTATTGAATGCCTAATAACAGCAAACAAGAAATAAATCCAATGTTTACTATTCTTTTTTGAAATGCCTCTTTGAATAAATTTTTATAAAAGATACTGAGCATAATAAATTGTCCAATAAAATAAAAATGAGACAGATATAAATTTTGATACTGAAGATTTACCAAAATTTTGGATCCCAATTGAATACTAAGAATAATTGCCAGATAAAAAGTAAAAATCTTAAACTCTTTATTTTGAAACCGAAAGTCTTTAATAAAAAGAATTAAATTACATATCAAAATCAAATTACCAATATTTGCAAATATTTTTAACATCTTGTTTTCTTATTTAAACATTGGACTTTCAGGATCGCATGCCGTAGGACAAGGTTCTGTAAAATCATAAATAGCATCCGCTTCCTTGTTGACTCCATCTCCTTCAGAAATCATATCTACATAAATACCAGTCAAAGGATCCAATTTAGTTCCAACAATCATTAATTTTTCAACGCCTTTATCATTTACGCCAATATACGCTCTTACTGCATCAATACCTTCGACCAATACTTCCAAAATGTCTTTTTTAGGGATTAAAAAAGCATGTACATGATGATGTTTATTGTATTGACCCTCTTCTTTAGACCAACGCTTAGCCCAACGTTGTGCTTCATTAAGTGATATTGCGTTTGTTAATTTATTTAATTGAGGGTTTTCGGTAAAATTTTCTTCAGACATATTTATAAGTTACTTAATTTAAAATAGAAGACAATTATTTGCTAAACTACTAATTAATATTACCTTAACAAAACAAATTTACTATTTATACTATTAAAAAAGCCTAAATTATTAATGATTTAGGCTTTTTTAATAGTATAAATATAAGAAACAAAAATTTTATTTTTTTTTTCTAAAACGGCACATCGCTATCGTCGTCATCGTCATTCAGATTACTACCAAAAGCTTCATTAGCCGAAGGCAGATTTTTAGTAATAAAAGGATTATCATCTTGATTCATACTTGATGGTAAATCATCATAACCGCCACTGTAATCTTCCAAATTATCAAATTTTCCTAAATGACCAATAAACTTCAAACGAACATTTTCTATACTTCCGTTACGGTGTTTGGCAATCATAATTTCTGCCTGACCTGCAGTTGGCGAAGCTTCATCATCATCCCACTCATCAATTTTGTAATATTCGGGACGGTATAAAAATGATACAATGTCGGCATCTTGCTCAATCGCTCCAGATTCACGTAGGTCAGAAAGCAAGGGTCTTTTACTGGACCCACGGGTTTCGACCGCACGCGACAATTGGGAAAGTGCAATAACAGGTACATTCAATTCCTTGGCTAATGCTTTTAAATTTCGGGAAATCGTAGAAATCTCCTGCTCTCGATTTCCTCCCCCTTTTCCGTTTCCGCCAGCCGTCATCAATTGCAAGTAATCCACAATGATAATTCGAATACCATGCTGAGAAACCAAACGTCTAGCTTTAGCCCTTAAATCGAAAATTGACAATGAAGGCGTATCATCAATAAACAAAGGTGCTTTTTCTAAATTCTTGACTTTGGTACTCAGTTGTTCCCATTCGTGTTTTTCAAGTTTTCCAGTACGCAATTTCTCGGATGACAAACCTGTCTCCGAAGAAATCAAACGGGTGATCAATTGAACCGATGCCATCTCCAGCGAAAATAAGGCTACTGGCATTCCGTAATCAATTGCCATATTGCGGGCCATTGATAATACAAATGCGGTTTTACCCATTGCTGGCCTTGCTGCAATAATAATTAAATCACTTGGTTGCCAACCGGAAGTAATCTTATCTAATTTATCAAAACCAGTCGCTACACCACTTAATCCTTCCTGGCCAGCGATTTCTTCAATACGTTTTTTAGCTTGCAACACTAAACTTTGCGCCGTTTCGGAACTACGCTTTATGTTCCCTTGTGTTATTTCGTACAATTTAGATTCAGCTCTATCCAATAAATCAAAAACATCCGTTGTTTCATCATAAGAATCCTCGATAATTTCAGTTGAAATACGAATCAAACTGCGTTGTATAAATTTCTGAAGTATAATCCTGGAATGAAATTCAATGTGCGCTGAAGACGATATCTTTTGCGTAAGCTGAATTAAGTAAAAATCCCCTCCTGCCAAATCTAATTTTCCGTTTTTCTTAAGTTGGGCAGAAACGGTTAACAAGTCAATAGGCTGTGTTTCTGTAAACAACTGAACAATGGCCTCAAAAATATGTTTGTGTCCTTCTTTATAAAAAGCATCGGGTTGTAAAATATCAATTACATCATCTACCCCTTTTTTATCAATCATCATAGCACCAAGAACAGCCTCTTCTAAATCGAGAACCTGTGGTTGCAATTTTCCTTTTTCCAGGTTTATTATAGTTGTTTTATCAATCTTCACAGGATTAATATTTCTGAAGTTTTCCATGTAACGAAAGTAGCTAAAATTTAAAAAAAATAATGATTGAGTTGTTACAAATAATTGTTCATAAGTAACTGTTTTTTGTTTATAACCAAAAAAAAATCCGAAACAATAAGGCTTCGGATCAAATTTAAATTTGTAAGAATTTATTCCTTATATTCACCCATTTTACTGTATTTATCCATTCTTTGAGCAATTAATTCTTCTGTTGATAAGTCTTTCAATTCATTGAATCCTTTCATGATATATTGCTCTACAGTTTTGAAAGCAGCCGCTCTGTCGTAATGCGCTCCACCTAAAGGCTCAGGAATGATATCATCGACTAATTTTTGTTTTTTCATATCTGAAGAAGTCAATTTCAAAGCTTCAGCAGCTTGTTCTTTATACTCCCAACTTTTCCAAAGAATAGAAGAACATGATTCAGGAGAAATAACAGAATACCAAGTGTTTTCCATCATGTATACTCGATCTCCAACTCCTATTCCTAATGCTCCACCTGATGCTCCTTCTCCAACAATAACGGTAATAATTGGCACTTTTAAACGTACCATTTCAAAAATGTTTCTGGCAATTGCTTCTCCTTGTCCGCGTTCCTCCGCTTCAAGTCCCGGATATGCGCCCGGCGTATCAATTAAAGTCAAGACTGGAATGCCAAACTTCTCTGCCATTTTCATTAATCGCAACGCTTTGCGGTATCCTTCCGGATTTGCCATTCCGAAATTTCGGAACTGACGCGTCTTTGTATTAAATCCTTTTTGTTGACCTACAATCATAAAAGATTGTCCGTCTATTTTTCCTAAACCACCAATCATGGCTTTATCATCTTTAAAACCTCTGTCTCCAAAAAGTTCCAAGAACGTTTCTCCACATAGCGCCCGTACATGGTCCATAGTGTACGGACGACTTGGGTGTCTGGATAGTTGAACGCGTTGCCAGGCAGTTAAGTTTTTATAAATTTTTCTTTTAGTTTCTTCTAGTTTTTTGTTGATTTGTTTGCAAGTATTTGTTACATCAACATCCGATTCTTGACCAATAACAAGACATTTATCTAACTGATCTTCGAGTTCTTTTATTGGAAGTTCAAAATCTAAATATTCCATAGGATTTCTACGTTTTTGTTTTTAATTCGAACCGCAAATATAAAATTTTAAATCGTTCAAAAAGGGTATTTTTTCATTTATGTCTCCTACTGCTCTTTAATAAATAATTAAAATCATTTTTTAATTATAGAGAAACTATCTTTATTCCTTTGCAGTAGTAAAAGGGGAAGTATCTTTATATCAACTGAAGTTCCTTTTTTAAATCAAAAACCATTCAAAATCTAAGCTTGAATTTTAAATGTTTTACGACAGAAAATTATTTTTTTTCTGCCTCTAATTGTTTTCTGGATTTGTAAGATTTTAAATACTCCCCCTTAGGAGTGCCATCATCAAAGGAACTAAATTTCATTAACAGTCTAACACCTTGACGCGCTGCTTCGTTAGTGAAATTTTCATATTCTATTCTATACAGTGCTGAATACATTTCGGCGCGGCCAATGCCATGATAGCAATGAATCAACACTGGATAATTTGCTTTGTTATCCATTATTTTAAAAAACCGGTCTAAGTTTTCTTGTTTCGGAACCTGATCTGACCCGTTATTAAAATAGTTCACTCCTTTCATCTTTGCCACTGCTTTCTGTTCCGCGGTTAATTCAGCAGGAATTTCCGGATTATTCTTTAAATCTGTTGTTCCTGGAAAACGCAAATCAACAATCGATTTTATATGATATTTGGTAACGTAACTTTCCAATTCATCTGGCGGAATAACACCGGATTTATAAACTTTACCCTCCGTAATTGTCTCAAAATTATGATTTATATTCATGTCATAAATCTCTTTACCACCAAAAAATAAAATCACCGCCAGCAACAAAAAACCGATTATCTTTTTACTTCTTTTCATGCTATTGTTTTATTTTTTTTTAATGGAAACTGAAATTGCAATTCTTTACTCTCGTTTTACAATCACGGCTGCTTGCTACTGCAAAGGACTGACATAATACTCAAATATTACTATTTAGCTAAATTTACATAAAAAAGAAATGGTTTTCTAGTCAAAATAATCTTGGTGGCTTCTACTATTTAAAAAAAAACAGTGAAAAAGTGACCTAATTGTCCTTTTTAGAATGTTTAATCACGCCATTGAGGATTACGGTAATTACAATTATTACAGCTCCGATATAAAACTCAAAGCTCATTTTTTCTTTTCCGCCAAGTATAAAATAAGCCAATATAATCCCATAAACAGGTTCTAAATTGGTTGTCAGCATTACGGTGTAAGGCGTCAGTTTTTGCATGACTTTTACTGATGCCGTAAAAGCGTAAGCGGTACATATAGAAGCTAAAATTAGAATCAAAATCCAATTATTGACCGTTAAAACAAAGAAATCCAAAGAGAATTTTTGTTGCAATAAAAAGTAAACAGTAATAAAAAACACACCCGCCAAGAATTCATAAAAGGAGATAACTGAAGGATCGTTATTTTCTATTAATTTCCCGTTCATAAGGGTAAACAAAACACCCAATATTATGGCCACCAAAGCGTATAGCATGCCTTCTAGATAGTTCACTTCAACTTTCATAATAAGTGCCAGCCCGGCAATAATGATAAGCCCAAAAAACACTTCATACCAAAGTACTTTCCTTCCATAAAAAATAGGTTCTAGTATCGATGCAAAAAAAGCACCCAAGGAGAAAACCGAAAGTGTAATTGACACATTAGAAACGTGAATGGCTTTGAAAAAAAAGATCCAATGAAGCGCTATCAATAAGCCCACAAAAATCATTTTCAAAAAAGATTTCATTGGAATTTTAAAGGATTTCTTTTTGAATACAATAAACAGCGATAAAAAAACACTGGCAAAAAGCATTCGATACCAAACTAAAGCATCGGCAGTAATGGTAATTAACGCCCCTAAAATAGCGGTAAAACCCCATATAAAAACTATAAAATGGAGGTTTAAGTAACTTTTTAATTTATCGTTTTGCATTTCGTAAGAGATAAACGGCTAATATTCCGAAACCAATATTTGGTAACCAAACGGCCAACATGGGTGGAATACTGGATTTCTCCGCTAGTACCCCAAATATCTTATCAAAGAAAACAAAGGCAAAAGCCAATGCAATTCCTATAGCCAGATTTATTCCCATACCGCCTCTACGTTTCATGGACGAAACAGAAACTGCGATAATAGTCAGAATAAATGCTGAAACCGGCACGCTGAATTTCTTGTACAAAACCACTAAATATATATTGATATTAGAGGAACCGCGACTTCTTTCTTTGTCAATAAATTTGACTAATTTATCCAAAGTCAATGTTTCTGCTATATAAATCACAGGAGTTAAATCTTCTAATTCAAAATTAAAACGAGCGACTTTCTCTGGGGATTTTTCAATCTGGTCATTCAGTTCCCCTACCGTTCTTTTGGTATAATCATACATGGTATAATTACGCTCTTTCGGATTCCATTTTATCCTGCTGGCAGTAATTTTGTATACTAACTTCTCGTTTTTAAATTTCTCCAATGAAAAATTAAAAGCAATCTTAGACAACGGGTTAAAGCTATTTACATAGATAAATTCAGTATCACTAATTTGCCTAAACACATCGGTGTTATCGCCTCTCATCGCCTCTTTTCCTCCTGTTTTTAGGTAGGTATATCTAAAATTGTTAAACCCTTCGCTGGATTTAGGAACAACAAAGAAACCCATCAACAAAACAAAAACGGAAACAATGGAAGCCCCAATTAGGAAAGGTCTTAAAAACCGTGTAAACGAAATCCCCGAACTCAAAATGGCGATAATCTCCGTATTGTTGGCTAATTTTGAGGTAAACCAAATAATCGATAAAAACAAAAAGATCGGAAATAAGGAATTCGCAAAATAAATAGTGAAATGATAATAGTAGATTGCAATTTCAATAAAGGGAACTTTATTCTCCAGCATGAAATTAATCTTCTCCGAAACATCGATAACAATTCCTATGGGTATAAACATTAACAACATAGCCGAAAACGTGGCTAAATATCTTTTTAGGATGTATTTGTCAATTATTGTTAACATGTTTTTTTGGGTTCTGGATATTGGGTATTGGGTTGTTAGATAAAACCTAATACCCAAAACCTAATGCCTAATTTATAATCGTTGGTTCATATTCTTCACCATCATTTCTTTCCAAGGCTTGAAATCGCCTGCTAAGATATGTTTTCTAGCCTCACGAACCAACCACATATAAAAGCCAAGATTATGGATTGTGGCAATTTGTTTTCCCAGGTATTCGTTGGCAGCAAAAAGGTGACGCAAATACGCTTTAGTATATTCGGTATCTACAAAGGTGATTCCCATTTCGTCAACTGGCGAAAAATCGTCCGCCCATTTTTTGTTTTTGATATTTATAGAACCGTTAGCGGTAAACAACATTCCGTTTCTGGCGTTACGCGTAGGCATCACACAGTCAAACATGTCAATCCCAAGGGCAATATTTTCGAGAATATTTATCGGAGTTCCCACGCCCATCAAGTAACGGGGCTTGTCTTCTGGTAAAATTTCACAAACCACTTCCGTCATTGCGTACATTTCCTCAGCCGGTTCCCCTACTGAAAGTCCGCCAATAGCGTTTCCTACTTGATTCGAGTTGGCAATATATTCCGCGGATTGTCTTCGCAAATCTTTATAGGTACTTCCCTGAACAATAGGAAAAAAAGCTTGGTCGTAACCATATTTAACCGGCACTTTATCCAAGTGGCTGATGCAACGGTCCAACCAGCGGTGCGTCATGTGCATAGAACGCTGCGCATAACGAAAATCACAAGGATACGGCGTGCACTCATCAAAAGCCATGATAATATCAGCACCTATGGTACGCTGAATTTCCATCACATTCTCTGGTGTAAAAAAGTGGTACGAACCGTCAATATGCGATTTGAATTTCACTCCTTCTTCCTTAATTTTTCGGTTGGCTGAAAGCGAATACACTTGGTACCCACCAGAATCTGTCAAAATATTACGGTCCCAGTTCATGAATTTATGCAATCCCCCTGCTTTTTCCAGAATTTCAGTTTGTGGTCGCAGGTATAAATGGTAGGTATTTCCCAAGATAATATCTGGGTTTATATCTTCTTTCAATTCGCGTTGATGTACCCCTTTTACCGAAGCTACAGTTCCAACAGGCATAAAAATTGGGGTTTCAATCACACCGTGATCCGTGGTAATACTTCCCGCTCTGGCTTTGGACAGCGGATCTTTTTTTAATAAATCAAACTTCATATAGGCGTTTTTCAGTGCGCAAAGATAGGTTAATTTGAAACCCACATCAAAAAAATATTTTCCTTCAAATGAAATGAAAAGGGATACTCCCGACAACCAAAATCAAAATACCATTTACCAAATCATTTTGGGCGTGCCCTAAAAAGGTCGGGTCATCCGCTGTATCTTTTGTTCCACTGCATTTTTCTTTGCCAGTCATTCTTCTTGTCACAAAAGGATGCCGCTACTGCCCCTCACGCGAAACAGCCATAATTCCACCAGCCACATTGCCGTAATAAACTTCATTTATCAAAATAATTAGTATCTTTCAATCTCAAAATCAACACAATATGACTTGGGCAGCAAAACTGATAAAACACAAAGATGAAAATAGAATTGCCGTCTATTTTGAAAAAAATCAAGACCTAATCGCCCGTATCAAACAAATATAAGGCGCACGATGGAGCCAGCAAAAAACGGTTTGGCACCTCCCAGACGCAGAGGAAAACAGAGTACGTTTCAACATAGCACCCTTGACAAATTCGCTCCCTTCAAGCGAAGGAATAGCACAAATAAAAAAATTCAAATAATGGATGTGTTCCAAGCGCTATAGCGAAAGCACCATTACTACTTATAGCGAAGCCTTGAAATCTTTCTTGATTTTCTATCGAGAAAAACCAGTTATAGAAATCAATAATGCGGACGTGATTATCTATAACAACGAGTATATTCTAAAAAATAATCTTTCGGCTTTTTATCAAAATCAGATTGTCAATGCCATCAAATTATTTTTTAGAACCATCCTAGAAACAAAAATTGAAGTTGATAAAATTCATCGACCAAAACGAGCCAAACTATTGCCTAATGTTTTAAGCAAAGAAGAAATAAAATTGATATTAAATGCCCATAGTAACATCAAAAATAAAATGATGCTTTCGTTAATTTATAGTTGTGGTTTGCGCACAATTTAGCTGTTAAACTTAAAACCTGCTGATACAGATTCTAAAAGAGGTATTGTCATCATCAGACAAAGCAAAGGTAAGAAAGACAGAATTACACCTTTGTCATCAAAAATATTAGCCGTGCTTAGAGAATATTATACCATTTACAAACCTAAAACTTTGCTATTTGAAGGACAATTTGTTGGCGTATCTTATTCTAAAAAAAGTCTGCAAAGTATTTTAAAGCAAGCACTACAAAAAACAGGTATAAATAAGCCCATAACTTTACATTGGTTGAGACACAGTTTCGCTACTCATTTACTAGAAAGCGGCACCAATCTTAGATATATTCAAGAATTATGAGGGCATCGCAGCAGTAAAACTGCCGAAATTTACACTTACGTAAGTACAAAAAGTATTCAACAAATAAAAAGTCCATTTGATGATTTGTAGAAAAATATTTATACATTTGATATGAAATAAAGGCTGATCGCTGTCAGACTTATCTCTCTAAATTTGGGGTGATAAGTCTGATTTTATCAGACCTATATACTAGTTAGCGGCAAGCATGAACAACGAAACAACAAAAAACAGTTAATGATGAGAACAACATTTTTAATACTACTCATAGGTCATGGACTTATCCATCTACTTGGCTTTGTCAAAGCTTTCGGACTTTCAGATGTAAAACAACTTACACAAACTATTTCAAAACCTTTTGGAGTGATTTGGCTATTGGCCTTTGTTTTCTTTGCTTTAGCAGCTGGAATGTTTGCCTTCAAAAATAGTTGGTGGTGGATGTTTGGACTTACTGCATTGGTTACTTCCCAATTCCTAATTGTTATATTCTGGCAGGATGCTAAATTTGGAACAATTGCAAATGTAATTATTCTAATTGTATCAATCATCGGATATGGCACTTGGAGTTACTATGGCAAATATAAAAATGATGTAAAAACTGGTTTGAAACAAAAAGAATACTTTCAAAATTCCGAACTTTCAGAATCAGATATCCAACAACTTCCTGAGCCAGTAAAAAAATATCTTCGTTATACAGGTTCTATTGGTAAACCCAAAGTGAATAATTTTAAAATTGAATTTAAGGGAAAAATTAGAAAGGACGAAAAATCAGAATGGATGCCATTTACTTGTGAACAGTATAACTTTATGGAAACTCCAACTCGCTTGTTTTTTATGAAAGCGGCAATGAAAGGTCTACCAATTGGAGGTTATCATAGCTTTAGAAATGGAGTGGCATATATGGACATAAGACTTTTTTCACTATTCACAGTGCAATATTTAGACGGAGCTGAGATGAATTTGTCGGAGACTGTTACTTTTTTTAATGACATGTGCGTGGTGGCTCCACCAACTCTAATCGACAAACGAATAAAGTGGTTAGAGGTCGGAAACAATAAAGTGAAGGCATCTTTTACTAATAATAACATCACAGTATCTGCATGGCTGTATTTTAATGACAAAGGTGAACTTATAAACTTTATTTCCGATGATCGCTATGCCGGTGATACAGGAAAACAATTCCCTTGGTCAACACCTTTGAAAGATTACCATGAAATAAATGGATACAGACTGATGGGAAATGCTGAGACTATCTATAGTTATCCTGACAGAGATTTGGTATATGGAACTTTCAAACTCACAAGAATAGAATATAATTGCAAAGGCATTGATTAAATTGAATACTATTAAAAAAAAGCACACAATCGAGTAGACGGCTTTGCCTACCGCTTGGCGGGCATTTTTGTTGAGTCGAAATCCAAAGCTATTCATACTAAAATCCTTTTCGAATCTCGGCATCATCGCTTGCGATACAGCTAGTTGAAGCAGTCTGTCGACTACTGTTGGAATTCCTAAAAATCGGAACTTTCCGCCTCCTTTTGGAATC
Source organism: Flavobacterium urumqiense (assembly GCF_900108015.1). GTDB lineage: Bacteria > Bacteroidota > Bacteroidia > Flavobacteriales > Flavobacteriaceae > Flavobacterium > Flavobacterium urumqiense. Next base: position 31,816 of record NZ_FNVP01000012.1, read on the forward strand.
TCAACGCCAAGAATGGGTTGTGGTAAATAACGGTTATTGGTAATGTTTTCCAGTAATGAAAACTTATGTTCACGGAAATAATCCGCTAGTTGACTGGTTTTTAATCCATCAACGCCCGCACTGCGTTTATTGACCACTACTTGGCGTAGCGCCTTTTGGAGATTGTAAGGATGTGTTACTTGTGCAATCATACTTGGTGTTTTACATTAAATTCTTCCTGTTCCGCTTTTCTAGGGTTATAACTTTTATTCTGATGAAAATTGAGAACCACTTGCGTTAGGTCCTTCCTTGTTTGTGAGTCCTGTACCATTTCTATTGGTAACTTGTTACCCCAAGTACTATGACTTCTGCTGACTTCTTGACCGACCCACTCGTGATTGTGAAGACCTCCCTCGGTAAACACTTCGTCTTTCCGTCTATCCCCGATGCATCTACTAAACAAACCTGTTTTCTCTAGGCTTCGTATTGCTGTGCATACTTACTCAATTTAGCCAGCCTCTTATGCGCTTTGTATTCCTCTGTACAGACTTTTGCCGTTTGGCTTCCTTCACTGCATGGATCACTTCAAACCAGCTTACCACGTGCTAATCGGCTCAATATAAATCAACAACTTGCAGGTAAAGGACTTGCACCCTCTGGATAAAATTCCTACCTTTAAAGAATTGGAAGTGTATGAAAAGCAAACACAACAACTAAAACGGATTTGGGCAATTGGCTTAATAGAAAGTTGGTTTTGTAATTGGGATGATTTGCTTCGCCTATTCGCTATCGCTCGGGTGGAAGATCCGAAAATAGGGATTAATATAGTCCAAAACCCGCTTTTGTATCAGAACGTTATGCTGAATTGTTCCGTTAACGAGTAACAAACAACAACATAAAGGAAAACGACATTTCAAATCCTGAAACTTCACAAATGAAAATTAAGTATCCGCAATCGTACCCTCATTCCTTCTCAGTAGAAGAAGTTGTGATCGCATTCCAAACTGATTCTGAATCAGGGTTGAGCCAATCCGAAGCAGAGAAACGAACAAGAGAGTTTGGTCCGAATATTTATCAAGCTCAAAAGCAAAAAAGTATTTGGCTTATGATGCTTTTGCAATTCAAGAGCCCAATTGTCTATTTGTTGTTCTTTGCTGTTGCTGTTACTTTTTATTTTCAAAATGTTATTGAAGCAATAGCCATTCTTGTGGTAATAATGGTAAATGCTTTAATAGGATTTTTAATGGAGTTGCAAGCACGCAATTCGATGAATGCGTTGAAGGAAATGGATGTAATACATTCGAAAGTTATCCGTGATGGAAAAGTTCAAGAGATTCCATCTGAAAAAATAGTTCCGGGAGATATAATAGTGTTGGAAGCTGGTGATGTAATTCCAGGTGATGCACATCTGATAGAATCCAATCAGTTGCAGTGCGAGGAATCTTCTCTCACAGGAGAGTCACTTCCTACAGAAAAGAATACAGACAAACTTGCGAAAGATATTGCCCTTGGAGACCAATTCAACATGGTATTCAAAGGCACATCTGTTACAAATGGAACCGGGAAAGCTGTCATAACAGGAATTGCTCAACATACTCAATTAGGCACCATCACCTCTTTAGTCGAAAGTTCTGAAGAAAAAGAAACACCGCTTGATAAAAAGATAGGAGCGTTAAGTAAAAAGTTGATATGGATTACGTTGGCAATGACAGGCATTTTTGCAATCACAGGAATTATTCAAGGCAAAGACTGGGTTCTGATTTTAGAGACTTCCATCGCTTTATCGGTTGCGGCTTTTCCAGAAGGGCTTCCTATTGTTGCCACAGTAGCTTTGGCTTATGGAATGCTTTTGATGGCAAAGCGAAATGCTATCGTTAAAAAATTATCGGCTGTAGAAACATTAGGAAGTACCAATGTGATATTGACCGATAAGACAGGCACTTTAACAGAAAATAAAATATATGTAGATACTTTTTCTTTTCCCAATGAAAAAATAAAAGTTTCAATCAAAGACAATGTGTTGAGTTTTGCAGAAGGGAATATTAAAAAAAGTGAAGCTGAATTTCAAAAATTAATATTAATAGGTGCGTTATGTAATAATGCTTCACCAAAGAAGGGAGATGACAAAACTGAATTGATAGGTGACCCAATAGAAATTGCTTTGGTACACCTCGCAGACGCATCAGGTTCTTCTACTAAAGAACTGAAATTACAATATGAAAGAACTGGTGAGATACCTTTTAGTTCTGACACAAAAATCATGGGTACTTTGCACAAAAATTCAAACGGATACTTTGTAGCTGCTAAAGGTTCTGTAGAACATTTGTTGATAAAATGTAGTAAGATACAGACTGGAGACACCATACAAAACCTGAGCGAGGAAGACCGAAAAAATATTTTGGCGCAATCTGAAGAGATGGCTGCCGATGGTTTACGGGTGCTGGCTTTTGCCTTTAAGGAAGAAGCAGAAATTAACAAAGATGATTTTTTGAATTCATTAGTGTATGTAGCGATGATTGGATTCTTGGACCCTCCCCGATTGGATATTAAAGAAGCCATGTTGACTTGTCGTAAAGCAGGTATCAAGATTGTAATGATTACAGGTGACCACCCTTTAACAGCTCTTAATATTGCCAAAAAAGTAGGATTAGTAGATGAAAACGAACAAAATGCAATTACGGGAATAGATATGCCCGATATGGAATCGCTTTCAGATGAATGGAATAAAAAGATACTTTCCACGGCCGTATTTGCTCGTACCACTCCCAAACAAAAACTTGAAATTGTAGCTACTTATCAAAAAGCAGGTAACATTGTAGCAATGACAGGTGATGGCGTAAATGATGCGCCTGCGCTTAAAAAGTCAGACATTGGGATTGCTATGGGTTTGAGAGGTACGCAAGTGGCTAAAGAGACTGCCAGCATTATTCTTAAAGACGATTCGTTTGAATCCATTGCACAGGCAGTATCGCATGGAAGAGAGATATTCCAGAACATACAAAAGTTTGTGATATATCTTGTCTCCTGTAATTTGAGTGAAATATTTATTGTGACTACTTTAGGTTTTGTTGCTCCTGCGTCTACATTACTTCCATTGCAAATCCTGTTCTTAAATATGGTAACGGATGTATTTCCAGCACTCGCACTCGGTTTAGGAAAAGGAGATAAAACCGTTATGGAAAGACCACCAAGAGATCCTAAACTTCTTATTTTATCTAATAGAGATTGGATTACTATTTCTTTATATGCTGCTGCTATGACCTTAGCAATAATTGTTGCTGTGTTTTATTGCAAACAAACTATTTCAACTGATTCCAAAATTATAAACAATGTCGCATTTATTACGCTTGCCTTTGCCCAACTGTTTCATGTATTCAATATGTCCTCACCACATTCAAATTTTTTTGTGAATGACATCACCAAAAATAAATTTGTATGGATAGCTCTTTTAATTTGCACCGCTCTAATGGTATTGGTTTTTGCAATACCTCAGATGCGTTCCGTACTCCGTTTGGACGTGCTGCCTGCTCAAGTTTGGCTCGTGTCAATTTTAGCGGGATTGATTCCATTGTTGTTAGTTCAGGTGTATAAATTTATTTGGAAGAGAAAAAGTTTAAAATAAACCAACAATTAAAGTGGATTTCTACAACATAGCTCACGAAGACGATTCAAAATGACAAAACAAGTTGACGACAGAAAAATGCCTGCCTTTCATAGCTGTTTGGCAAAAGTGGCGGTTCAGTGCTTCGTAAAAACATTTGTGGTTCATCAAACATCGGTTCTCCGTATCAACATTTGTGGTAAAATCCGCCACCTTAACCAACCCGATAGCGCTAATATAATACAATCGTTAGCGCAGTTTTGCAAACTGTGCCCATAACGATAAGCCACTAACACAAAAAACTATGCCCCAAAAAAAGCCCCACATGGGGCTTTTTAAATATAATAAATTCAAGTTTTATTTATTCAAATACATTTTTCTTCTGAAGTACAGTTCGTAGAACTTATCGTCTTTCGGCCATCAATTTCGCAACTCTTTCTACCTGAATAAAAATGACAATATTAATGCGCGATGCTTTTTGGAATACTTATTAAGAATGGTAACTGAAAAATGCGAAATTATATGAGTGGTAAGTTTCATGAAAAGTCAACCATAATAAATTTACTTGTTTTTTTATTCCAATTATTGAAAAATTAATTTATATAAAAATTAATTATATTTTCATAATTCACAGATAATTACCTCAACCATTAATATTTAGCTACATTCGAAAACTAATCCTTATTTAAACAAAAGGTAAAAATTCAACCCCAATTAAACAATCATTTTATGATCAAGAAACAAATTCTCGCATTTTTATTTATTGCGCTATCAATTGTAAGCTGTAGTAAAGACGAACCGACATCGACACCAGCAATTGCATTTACACAGGCAGAAGGAAAAGCTGTAAATGGAGAATATACTATTACAGGAACAATTACTTCTTCGGTAGCCTTATTAAAAGTTATTCTTACGAAAGAAGGGAGTGCAACACCATTTATTGTTGATGACACAACAGCAAAAAATAAAAACAACTATCCTTACTCTTACCTAATTACTGGTATTACCAAGGACACTTACATTATGATTGATGTCTATGATCAGAACAACACAAAAACCTCTACGAGATTTTTAATCAGAGTATAGTAGTGCTATTAATAACCAGAAAGCTCATTTTTACATTTGGGCTTTTTTTATCTTTAAATTTCAAAGGTGGTACGTACAAATATATTATACTACCAAGTGGTCCTTTCAAAAAACACACACGCACAAAAAAAGCCCCAAACGGGGCTTTTTATATTTAATAAATTCAAGTTTTATTTACTCAAATACATTTTTCTTCTGGAGTACAATTCGTAGAATTGATCGTCTTTCAAGTCATCAATAAACAAGATTCTTTCTCCTGTTGATTTCATTTCTGGTCCTAACGCTTTATTCACATTATGAAACTTGCTGAAAGAAAAAACCGGTTGCTTGATGACATATCCTTTCAACTGTGGATTAAATTTAACATCGGTTACTTTATTATGCCCTAACATTACTTTAGTCGCATAACTTACATAAGGTTCTCCATATGCTTTTGCAATAAATGGAACCATACGAGATGCCCTAGGATTCGCTTCAATAATATAAACAATATCGTCTTTTATAGCAAACTGAATGTTGATTAAACCAACCGTTCTCAAAGCCAACGCAATATTCTTGGTATGGTCTTTTATTTGTTGCATTACAAATTCGCCTAAGTTAAACGGTGGCAAAGTGGCGTTACTGTCTCCAGAGTGTACTCCGCATGGTTCCGTGTGCTCCATAATCCCTATGATGTACACATTTTCTCCGTCGCAAATTGCATCAGCTTCGGCTTCAATTGCTCCATTTAAATAATGGTCTAAAATCCCGATATTTCGGGAGAACTGACGTTGGCAGTAATTGCAAAAAAAAAATCGGATTCTATATTTATTACGTCCTAAATTCGTATTTCTGTACGTATAAATATTTTACGTTATGGATACTAAACTCACATTGAAGCTTAATCAAGAGATAATTGAAAAAGCGAAACATTATGCGTCTGAAAAAAAATTAAGCTTACCTCGAATTATAGAAAATTACCTTAATTCTTTGACTTCAGATAAAACAAATAATGACATACAAATTTCACCTTATGTAAAAAGTCTTTCTTTAGGAATTAGCATTCCAGCTGATTACGATTACAAAAAAGAGCATGCTGAATATTTAGAACAAAAATACAAATGAGCAAAATTTTTTTAGATACCAACGTAATATTAGATTTATTGGGAGAAAGAGTTCCTTTTTTTGATTCAATAGCTAAGGTTGCTACCTTGGCAGATCAAAAAAAAATTACCTTAATTGTTTCTCCTTTTTCATTTACGACAATAGATTACGTTTTAAATAAATATGAAATATCAGAATCTATTTTGAATAAACTTCGAAAGTTTAAAATAATCTGTGAGGTTTATGAGGTTAATGAAGAAACAATAGACAAAGCGTTAAATTCGAGTTTTAAAAATTTTCCAGATGCTGTCCAATATTTTACTGCTTTACAATCTAACTGCTCAATAATTATAACTAGAAACGGAAAAGACTTTAAGCATTCTACAATTCCAATTATGACAGCTGAGAAATATTTATGTAGCATTATGTAAACCGACTACTGCCAACAGCTAGAGTTCGTTGCGTCTATAGCACCAACAATAAAACTCTTGCTGTTGCGCGTAATCGAAACATGAAATCAAACAAATGAACCCTGAATTAAATTTATTACTAACAAAAGAAGGTTTAGATATGAGCGACGACCTTAATGCTCCTAATAAACGGTTAAGAAACTAGGATACAAAATAAAGTTCCAAATAGAATCGCTATGTGACACACTTCTTAGTAAACGAAACGGATTTACGTTATATTCGGGAATTATTAGAGCGCAATAGTAGAAAAACTCATAGTCAATGAAGTACCAAAAGCATTCAGCAAATAAAAAGTCATTTTGATGATTTGTAATAAAAGATTATCTATACATTTGGAAAGACTAGGCTATTCAATAGCGATTACAGACAGGCTGCCAATACTTATAGATCCTTTACGATTTTAAACTTTTCAATTTTTAAAAATAAACCTTATGAAATCCAAACAAATTCTTCTTTTAATATTATTTATTTCCACTTCGCTTTTTGCGCAAAGCACAGCACCACAATTAGATAAAATTAAGCAGCAAGATCTAAAAGATGATTTATATGAACTGGCGGGTGACGCCTTTCGGGGACGAAGAGGAGGAGAACTTGGCGAAATGCGAGCTTCTGTTTGGGTGGCTCAAAAGGCCCGTGAAGCTGGCCTTAAACCTGCAGGCGAAGATGGAACCTACTTCCAATTCTTTAATCTGAAACGCAGCCGTGTGGCCAATAGTAGTACTGTTAGTGTAAATGGTAAAGCGCTTGATCTTTGGAAAGAAATTTGGCCAACTAATTTGGTTGACACTACCCTAGAAGGCTCCGTAGTTTGGTTGGACAAAATACCGGATAATACTGTCGATTTGAAAGGCAAAATTGTAGCTATGAATATTATGCCTCCAACCCCCATTATTCAAGACTGGGTGAGCCTCTGGCAATATCGTTATACCGCTTCTGCCATGAACCAGCAGGGAAAAGAACTCCTCAGCCGCGGTGTTACTGCTATCATTTTTATTGCTGATGATACGGTAGAATCACTTATTTCGTTTACGGGATTTCATTATCAGGAAGGAAGTTATGGAATTGAAGGTGCCGAATCCTCTACTGCAGCTACGGTACCAATTATATTGGCAAGTAAACAGTTAAAGAATATATTTTCTAAACAAGGCGCTTATTTAAAAACTAATTTGAAGGTAGAGAATTTTGACTATCCTTCTATTAATGTTATTGCAAAGGTTGATGGAACTGATCCTAAACTGAAAGAGGAATATGTTTTATTCAGCGGTCACCAGGACCATGACGGAGTAGGACCTGCTGTTAACGGTGATCCTATCTGGAACGGTGCTGATGATAATGCATCAGTAACAGTAGCGATGCTTGCAATAGGGAATGCGTGGAGTACACAACCCGCTAAGCGATCGGCTTTATTTGTGTGGCACGGATCTGAGGAAAGAGGTTTATTGGGTTCTCGCTATTTTGTTAGTCATCCCACCGTTAAACTGCCCTCCATAGTTGCTGTTTTAAATGGCGATATGATAGGACGCAATGCACCAGATTCTGCGGCGCTATTAGGCGTAACAGAACCTCATCTTAATTCTTCTGACCTTGTAGCTATCACTTTAGCAGCTAATAAAAGTATTGCCAACTTCAAAGTAGATACTTCTTGGGATGCTGCAGATCACCCAGAGAATTGGTACTTCCGAAGCGATCATCTTCCCTATGCTCAAGCTAATGTTCCAGCAATATTTTTTACCACTTTATTACACCCTGACTACCATACCCCCTTCGATAGCCCAGATAAAATTGACTATCTAAAACTGACTAAGATGACAAAGTGGATCTATGAAACCGGATGGAGAATTGCTGAAAGTGCCAAACGTCCTGCTTTAACTATTGAAATAAAAAGTAAAAAATAACTAACTATTATGTTCTTAATAGACAAGCCATTTGTTTCCGATTTTCTTATCAAAACAATAAAAGATAATGATTATAAAATAATTGCAACCAAAGTAGCAAAAGAATTGGTAAAAGATGATTCTTTGTCATGGATAGCCGAAGAGGAAGCAATCGCTTTACTAAAAAATAATCCAGAAATTTCTCTTTACAGCAATTCAGAGAACGCATTAGCTTGGATCGATCAATATTATGGAGAAAGTGAATTATCAAGTCAATTACAAGTTTTAAAAAATAAAGTAAAGTTTAGAGAACTTATAAAAGAGCTGTTTCCCGACTTTTATTTCAAGCAAATAAGTATTGAAGAAATCCAACGATTGTCCGATGATGAAATTCGGTTCCCTTTTGTAATTAAACCTGCTGTTGGTTTCTTTAGCATAGGAGTTCATATAGTAGAAAATGAGAAAGACTGGATAAAAGCTAAAAGTGAGTTACAACCGGATAAACTTAAAAGTATATTTCCTGAAAATGTATTAAACACAAGTAATTTTATTATTGAAGAATTTATTCGTGGAGAAGAATATGCAATCGATTATTATTACGACAATAATGGAGATGCTGTTTTGTTAAACGTTTTACACCACCTCTTTTCATCCGGAACAGACACGAGTGATCGGGTTTATTCAACATCCAAAGCAATCATTGAAAAGTATAAAATTGATCTTGAATGTTTTTTAAGTAAAATTGGTAAAGAGTTACATTTAAAAAATTTTCCGGCTCATGCAGAAGTCCGCATAGATGAAAATGGGAAAATAATTCCCATCGAAGTAAACCCTTTACGCTTTGGTGGATTTTGCACCACGGCCGACCTTCTAGGAGTAACTTTAGGATTTAATGAATACAAATGCTTTTGTGAAAACAAAAAACCAGACTGGGATACTATATTTAAAGGAAAAGAGAATAAAACATTTAGTGTCATTATTTTGGATAATAATTCGGGAATAATCCCTTCGGATATTTTAGGATTTAACTATTCAGGTCTTGCTAAAGATTTTGAAAAACCGATAGTAATTAGAGAATTAGATATAAATAAATATCCTGTATTTGGATTTGCTTTTATTGAAAGTGCAGCCAGTAATAAAAAGGAATTAAATGATATTCTAACCTCTGATTTAAGAAAATATATTGTATCGAAATAATGAAAATTTTAAAGCTCAAAAAACTTTTTTTAGCTACATCATTTATTAACTCTATGTCCTTGTTTGCCTTTATAAAAAATCATCATGAAAATAAGATATGAGATATTTTCCCCCGCTAGCGCACGAACCCGACCGCTCGGATATCTTATTTTTCGGATAACAATAGCGGATTTGCAATCCGTTCCCACAAAGAGAATGATTCAGCGAGAAATTATGCTAGTTTCGAGAGTGAATTAGAGGTAGTTTTATTAGAAATATTTTTATATTATTTACGGGCACGGATTGCAAATCCGCACTATTGAGTAAACAGGTGTTTATTAGTGAATCTACCCACAAAAAAAGCCCCCGCGCTCCGATATGTTCATCGGATTGTGTCACGCGGAGGCCGCCCTGATATGGCGGTCAAAATTCCTACTTTAGCTGCAGCAGTTCCTTATTTATTGTGGACAACCAACAACTGAAGAAGCCGAAAAAATAAAAACACACATCATGGCGCAGTATGCCGGTTTAGACACCAAAGTAAATGAGTGTTGCCCCGCTTTTGAAGCCATACTCAAAAAAAATAAAGTAGAACATACCGCTTATTTCTATGAATCATGATTTTCATAATAAAACAACGCCCAGATACGACCAAGCAGCCGCCTCTTTATCTTGGACACGAACCATTGATTTTTTTAAGGAAAAATTGAAGAACAAATAAATTTATATTTTAACATTTAGAAAGTCCCTTGATTGGGACTTTTTTTATAGTTAATTTTTAAAGAAAATACTGCATAAATACAAAGGAGATAGAAATTTGGTTATATTTGAAAAATAAATAAAATCTGATGTTTATAAGACAAAGCGACCCAATTTAGGGATGATAAGTCGGAATCATTAGGCCTTTCTTGTTGTGTGCAGTTTTACAAACAATACTAAAATTATGAGAAATGGAAATTCCTGAATATATAACATATTATCAAAGTAGTTACTACGATGAAGTATTTGGACGAATGAATGATTTCCCAGTTCCAACAAGTCAAACTAAAAGCAAGGAAAAGATTATTGAGTTTAAAGAAAGAGTTAATAAATTATTGGAATTAGCGAAAAAAGAAACGTGGCCACATAAAAGTAAACCAATAATTACTGTAGAAATAAAAGGTTCAAAAAACTACATTAATAGAATTGATATCGATAATGTTTTAAAGCTTTTGTTTGACATTTTTAAGAAAAAAGTCTTTGTCGACGACAAACAAATCTTTTCAATAATGGCTTCAAAATTTATCGTTGAAGATAACGGAGAAGAAGAAATTCACGGATTCTTAGTTGGTTTGCGGATATTAGCTAACACCGAAAGAAACTTTTGTATTCCTGACATGTATTCAATGAATCTAGAAAAAATGATTGAAAACGGTAAAACCAAAATGTGGAAAGCAATAGAAATTAAATAAAAACTGCAAACAACAGCTAAGGTTTCGCAAGATTTGGTTTTAGGCATATTTAAAGTTGGTCTCGTATTTAAATTATTCGTATTTAACCGAAAAATATATCTTAATTTAGTCCCAGAGCTCTTGTAGCAAGTGAAAGTTAATAGAATGCTTAAAAAATCAGTTCGAAAGAAAACATGAATTTAAAAGAAGCATAGTTTTTTTATAACATTTGGAACTAACAAAAAACATAATGATTATGAACAATGAAATAATCGAAGAAATATTTAATACAATATTACAAAGAGGCTCTTTTGAGGCATACTATCAATACCCAGACCATACAAAAACTGCAATTGGTTTAAAAGGTCAAGGTTATCTAATATCTCCACATGTTAATCCTAATATTTATTTACCAAGCAAATTAGGTGAAGAAGTTTTGCAATCAGGAGGTTGGAAATCGTATATCGAACAGAAAGAAAAACAAAGATTACAGTTAGACAAAATGCAGCATTATGAGTTTCAAAACGTTAAACTTAAGTATTATAGTTTTTGGCCAGTCTTAATTTTAGCAACTATTGGAGGGGTTTACAGTTCTATTCAAATAATAAATTCTCTATCAACACCCAAACCAAATACAGAAAGAAAAATAAAAGAGCAAAAAAAGGTAATAGTATCCAAATTGCATACTTCATCCGAAACTCAAAGACCTTTAAATGGTCTTCCTTTAAAAAGTGCCGATACAACATCTCGCTCTACTAAGAGTTAGTCGGTTTTCGCTGGGCAAATGTCTCAAATGTCACGGAGTTGAAAGCGATGAAATTTTTTCCGTGCCATTATCATTACCAGAAATATTAGAAATTATTTCAGTCCTAAAAGGAATTGTAATAGTATTTTAGAAAATGTTTTAAAATTGTTTTTAAGTTGGGGCATACAATTCAGCGGCATAACTTATTAACTTTATTAAGAAAAATATCAACTTAAATTTTAATAATAAATGAATGAATCACCTATAAAACATTATTTAGGTATCTCTGAAAATTTATTTTTTTTGATATTCGTAGTTGGCTTTTTTATATTTATTTTTATTTCCGGTCACTATAAAATTAAAGCGGAAAAAGAAAAGCAGAAAAAAGAGGAACTTGCTGGAGCAAAAGCATGGCTTGAATATCAAAATAAAAGATTTAATGAAGTAATACAAAAAAATAATAAAAAGGATAGTAACGACTTATAATTCCCGCTGCGCACCGATATGTTAATCGGAAACGGACCCCGTAACAATGAGCCACTAACAAAAAAACATATCCCACAAAAAAAGCCCCAAACGGGGCTTTTTACATATAACAAATTCAAGTTTTTATTTACTCAAATACATTTTTCTTCTAGAGTACAATTCGTAGAATTGATCGTCTTTCAAGTCATCAATAAACAAGATGCTTTCTCCTGTTGATTTCATTTCTGGTCCTAATGCTTTATTCACATTATGAAACTTGCTGAAAGAGAAAACCGGTTGCTTGATGGCATATCCTTTTAATTGCGGATTAAATTTAAAATCGGTTACTTTATTATGCCCTAACATTACTTTAGTTGCATAGTTAACATACGGTTCTCCGTAAGCTTTTGCAATAAATGGAACCGTACGAGATGCTCTAGGATTCGCTTCAATAATGTAAACGATATCATCTTTTATCGCAAACTGAATGTTGATTAAACCAACGGTTCTCAAAGCCAATGCAATATTTTTGGTATGGTCTTTTATTTGTTGCATTACAAATTCACCTAAATTAAACGGCGGCAAAGTAGCATTACTGTCTCCTGAGTGCACTCCGCAAGGTTCGATGTGCTCCATAATTCCTATGATGTACACATTTTCACCATCGCAAATCGCATCAGCTTCCGCCTCAATTGCTCCATCTAAATAATGGTCTAAAAGCAATTTATTTCCTGGAATCGTTTTCAATAAATTGATTACGTGTTCCTCTAATTCTTGTTTGTTGATTACAATTTTCATTCCCTGACCACCCAACACATAAGAAGGACGAATCAATAATGGAAAGTCCAAAACATCTGCTAAAGCCGAAGCTTCATCAGCAGTTTCAGCAATTCCAAATTGTGGAAAAGGAATTTTTAAATCGGTTAATAATTCTGAGAAACGTCCTCTGTCTTCTGCTAAATCCAAAGCGTCAAAGCTCGTTCCAATAATTTTAATACCGTATTTAGATAATTTTTCAGCCAATTTCAAAGCCGTTTGACCACCTAATTGCACGATTACGCCTTCTGGTTTTTCATGTTGGATAATATCGTAAATATGTTCCCAAAAAACGGGTTCGAAATACAATTTATCGGCTGTATCAAAATCAGTTGAAACCGTTTCTGGATTACAATTGATCATGATGGTTTCGTAACCACATTCTTTGGCAGCAAGTACCCCGTGAACACAAGAATAATCAAACTCGATTCCTTGTCCAATTCTATTTGGGCCTGACCCAAGAACAATTATTTTCTTTTTATCAGTAACAGTGCTTTCGTTGTCAACATAACGAGTACCATCCGCTTTTTCTATTTCGGCTTCAAAAGTCGAATAGTAATAAGGTGTTTTTGCTTTGAACTCCGCCGCACAAGTATCTACCAATTTAAACACACGATTGATGTTCATTGCAGTTCGCAACGTATGCACTTGGCTTTCTAAACAACCTACCATGTGAGCAATCTGTCTGTCGGCAAAACCTTTTTGTTTCGCTTCCAATAACAATTCTCTTGGCAAAGAATCAACTTTATAATTTGAAATTTCTTTTTCTAACGTATAAAGCTCTTCGTATTGTTTCAAAAACCACATATCAATTTTAGTGATTTCATGAATGCGACTCAATGGAATTCCCAACGCGATAGCATCATAAATCACAAAAACACGATCCCAACTTGCAAAAGTCAGTTTCTCGATAATCTGTTCATAATTAGTGTATCCTTTTCCGTCAGCACCCAAACCATTTCTTTTGATTTCCAAGGATTGAGTCGCTTTGTGTAACGCTTCCTGGAACGAACGTCCAATTCCCATTACTTCTCCAACGGATTTCATTTGAAGTCCTAAAGTTCGGTCAGCTCCCTCGAATTTATCAAAGTTCCAACGCGGAATTTTTACAATTACATAATCCAAAGTTGGTTCGAATAATGCCGAAGTCGATTTGGTAATTTGATTTTGCAATTCGTCTAAGTTGTACCCCAAAGCTAGTTTGGAAGCAATTTTAGCAATAGGATACCCAGTTGCTTTTGATGCCAAAGCAGAAGAACGAGACACACGAGGATTGATTTCAATCGCAACTATATCCTCTTTATCGTCCGGCGAAACGGCAAACTGCACGTTACAACCTCCAGCAAAGTTTCCAATGCTACGCATCATCAAAATTGCCATATCACGCATTTTTTGGAAAGTCGTATCAGACAAAGTCATTGCTGGCGCAACCGTAATGGAATCTCCGGTGTGAATTCCCATTGGATCCATATTTTCGATCGAGCAAATAATCACAACATTGTCGTTTTTATCTCTCAAAAGTTCTAATTCATATTCTTTCCAACCCATCAAAGCCTTATCAATCAAGACTTCGTGAATAGGAGAGGCTTCTAAACCTCTAGTCAAAAGTTCATTAAAATCTTCTTTTTTATAAACGATAGCTGCTCCTGTTCCGCCTAAAGTAAAGGAAGGACGAATTACTAATGGGAAACCAAATTCCTGAGCAATTTCTTTTCCCCTCAGATAGGAAGTACATATTTCTGCCGGTGCAGATGGCACTCCGATTTTTTTTAGAAGCTGTTTGAACTGTTCTCTATCTTCGGTAATATTGATAGCATTAACATCAACACCAATTAATTTTACGCCAAAATCCTGCCAAATCCCTTTTTCATCGGCTTCTAAACAAAGATTTAAAGCCGTTTGCCCTCCCATCGTAGGTAAAACTGCATCAATCTGAGGATGTTCTTTTAAAATTTGAATAATTGATTTTGTCGTTAAGGGCAATAAATAAATATGATCCGCCATTGAAGGATCAGTCATGATTGTTGCCGGATTAGAATTGATCAAAATAACTTCAATTCCTTCTTCACGAATAGAACGTGCAGATTGTGATCCCGCATAATCAAATTCGCATGCTTGACCAATAACGATAGGACCTGAACCTATTATTAAAACTGATTTTATGGATGTATCTTTTGGCATTGTGTAGTAATTATTGTGTTGTGTAGTTATTTTTTTTCAAAGATCAAAGTTACTCTACTTTAAACCCTTAGTCGTAAGTCTTATTCTTTTTTTAACGATTAGGTATAAAAAAAGGCGATACTAAAAAAAGTAACGCCTTATTTATGTTTATACAAACATTATTTTTTGTGTCTTGGTTCACAAGAAACAGTCAATTTATGTCTTCCTTTAGCTCTTCTACGCGCAAGAACTTTTCTTCCATTAGCAGAAGCCATTCTGTCCATAAATCCGTGCTTATTTCTTCTTTTTCTTTTCGATGGTTGAAACGTTCTTTTGCTCATTGCTTTGTATCTTTAAAATCTTATTTATATGTCTTTCTATTTCGAATAACTGTTATTCTAAAACCGAGTGCAAATATACAAAGACTTTTTTTTCTCGCAAGTAGTTTTGTAAAAATATTTTCAATTCATTTTACTATATTTGTGATCTTAAAATAATCACACTATGTTTCACAGAAATATTAAACTTATTATCGCCGGACTTATTATAGCTACTGGCATTTGGCAAATGACCGAAGGAAATATCGGTAACGGAATATTCCTTATATTATTGAGTGCAATTCCTATTTTTCTTTACTTCAAAAATGAATTCATCCTATTGGCCTTCTTAAAATTAAGAAAACAGGATTTTGAGGGTGCTAAAAAATGGTTAGCATACATCAAAAACCCGGAAACGGCTTTGGTACAAAAACAACAAGGATACTTTAATTACTTACACGGAATCATGCTTTCGCAAACGAATATTAATCAAGCAGAGAAATATTTCAAAAAAGCGATTGAACTAGGTTTATCAATGGATATGGATTTGGCTGTAGCCAAATTAAACTTAGCCGGCGTTGCCATGACACGTCGCAGAAAACTAGAAGCTACTTCCCTATTGAACGAAGCTAAAAAATTAGACAAACAGAATATGTTGAAAGATCAGATCACAATGATGAAAGATCAGATGAAAAAAATATAATTTATACAACTATAAAAAAAGGGTCAAATGATAACACATTTGACCTTTTTTTTATAGTTTATGCATAGAAGTCAACAATTTATAACTCCACTTATATTTTCTTAAATGCCTGATATCGTTTAAAAAATAGTTAATACCCTTTCAGAGGAATTTCAATTAGGTATTTTTTACCAGTATCATTTATTAATTTGGTTTCCCTGAGCCAAGGATTGTGTATTTTCAAAATCTTATAATTAATCCCTTGCCCCTTTGCAAATGCCGCCAAATCTGTAATCGAACTGTCAATTTCGATTTTCTTGGTCGGCAAAATTTCATACAGATCACCCGGAAGTATATTAAACTCATATTTTACCGGATTCTTCATGATCTCTTTCAAAGCTAAAATCCTAAAAACATAGCGAGACGTTTCTTCAGTAAGTAATAAATCATAATAGTTAGACACTTTTTGAATATCAATTTGCTTGTTCACGCCCGTCATTCCGCCGTTGTAAGAAGCTGCTGCCAATGTCCAACTTCCAAATTTTGCTTTGGCACTCAAAAAATAACGACAAGCCGCTTCCGTTGATTTTTCGAGATCATAACGCTGGTCCACATTTTCATTGACTTCCATTCCGCGTTCCTTTGCTGTATCCGGCATGAATTGCCAAACTCCCCGTGCTCCTGCAGGAGAAACGACATTCACCAAACCACTTTCTATAACTGCCAAATATTTAAAATCATCCGGAATACCGTTCTTTTTCAAAATAGGTTCAATTACTGGAAAAGCACGATTGGCTCTTTTTATGGCCAAAATAGTTGTCGCATGCAAATTAATATTTACCAGTAATTCTCTATCTAAGCGTTCTTTGACATCTGAAATTTTCAAAGGCGTTTCTTCTCCTGCAAAATCAGGTTTTACAGGAAAATAATCAGAAACTCCTTCCTTGACAATTTCATTCTTTGCATCATAAGTGGTTGCAAAAACAAAAAGTCCACTTATAAAAATCACGAGACTAATTATTCCAACTTTTTTTATCAATTCCATATTTTCCTTTTTAATTTTATATATATTTACAATAATCGGTCCGTGTTCTGCTTCGAATTTAAAATAATAGCTGGTAAATTTTCATTCATCCACTTATACTTGTTCAAAATCATGAGGTGAGTTCCCCCTTTTACAACGATGCAATTCTTAATATATTTTATTGGAAAAACATCATCCATATCTCCATGAATATGAATTACATTTTTATCAACTACTGTTCTGTCCCACAAAATCACCTGTTCGACTGCCCAATTTAAATAGCCAATATCCCGAACCGAAAGAAATCTTTCGTACAATTTCAATCTTTGATTTACTTTTTCTCCAAATGAAAATTTAGCCAAACTTTCAATATTTAAGATCAAACTCATTGGAATCAGCTTATAGGCTTTGGTGCTTTTAGCAATTTTCAATCTTCGAGGAAATTCTAAATTACTTTTCACACTTGAAATGATAATTACTTTCCGGGCATCTATATGCTTTGCCATTTCCTGAACTAAAATACCTCCAAACGAAACTCCTATCAAAACTGGATTCGGATGTTTAATTTTATCCGCAATTCTCTTGGCATAATCCGTTAAAGATTCTTTTTCAAGAGGAATTTCCCATTCTAAGAGATGAATTTCAAAGACATCTTCAGGAAGAACAATTCGTTCAAAAATTGCAGTACTTGCCGCCAATCCCGGCATTAGATAAACAGGTATTTTACTCATAATTCCTTTTAACGATTTTACAATAACTTCCGATCTATTAGCTCGAATTTTTATAAAATTAGATTTTTTATTGAAATCAAGCAGATTTACTACTTTATATTATCAATAATTTATGACCATAAAACTATTTTGAATAGAATTCAAAGACAAAGCTGATTTTGGTTGCCGTAATGCCGCGACTATGGATATTTACTGACAAAGAAGGAGTTACACCAAGATACGTCCCAAAATTATTTGATATTGAAAATCAAATCAATATCTTTGTAAATAATATTTCGGCCGAAGATAATAATGATAAAAATGCACTTTAGTCCTACCAAAGAAACATTTTTTAATTAGTATTTTTCGAAAGTAATACCAATACTACTGACAAGATACGCATTCCTAAAAACGGAATTTATCTTTGTTGATTGAAGGCAAAAAATGCCATAGCAATTATTGATTTTGATCTATTTCAAATCAAAATAAATGCCAAATCAAAAATACTTTTGGTGAAAATACCAATTAAATCAAATTAATACATGGAAACGAATATGACGATGGAGATTAAAGATAATACTTTTGCAAGACAATTTGAAACTATAGCAGACGAAGGATTAGTTTCAGTAGAATATTCTTTTCAGGAAAAAAAAATATTTTTGACAAAAATAAACACACCTGAATCATTCGATGACGAGGAATTCATCTCTAATTTCCTCAAAAATATCATGGGAATTGCGATTGAACGAAAATTTAAAGTGGTTCCTATTCTCCCTAAAATAGTGGTTTTCTTTAAAAAAAATACTATTTACAAAGAGTTGCTTCCTCCCGGAATACGATTATAAAAAAAGAGACTATGCTGAAAACATAGTCTCTTTATTATTCTGTCGCTTTTTAATATTAATTAACCATCTCTAATTAATTTTTATTCCTAGTTGGGAATAGTCTATCCGTTTTGGGAGCAGATAGTGGTAGCGAATTTGTATTTATTCTCAAAATGGAATACAAATTCCCTTCT
Organism: Flavobacterium urumqiense; assembly: GCF_900108015.1. Taxonomy (GTDB): domain Bacteria; phylum Bacteroidota; class Bacteroidia; order Flavobacteriales; family Flavobacteriaceae; genus Flavobacterium; species Flavobacterium urumqiense. The sequence continues at coordinate 50,452 of NZ_FNVP01000012.1, forward strand.
TTATAACTAAGCACGTCAATATAATCGATACTATTGTCATTATTCAAATCAATATTATTTATATTCGAATCGCTACTGTTTAATACTTTTTCAAATTCCTCCAATGTTTTCGATTTTTGAAAAACGTCTAATACAGCGTAAAGATTTAAATCATCCGCAGGTAAACGTAAAACAGTTGGTTCGCTCTGTATCTGAGAAAACAGAGGCAAACTTAATAAAACAGTTGCTAGGATAACAAAGGAAAAAACTAACTTTTCATAATTTAAAATTATGAAAAAGTACTATTAAATTCCAATACAAATTGCAAAAAACAAATTATATATCTTTAATTCAAGTATTTAACTATTTTTATTTAATAGCAATTATCAATTTTAAAACATATTTAATTGACTAAAATCCGCTTAAACAGTAAAAAAAATATTTTTTATAAAAAAAGCAAGAGATATATACTTTACGGATAATTCTCTTGCTTCTACTATTGTTTAAAAAACTGCCCTTTATTTTTCTATCTCCTTCATGCTATCCATTTTCTTGTGTGCTAAGAAACCGGTAATATCTTCAAAATGTTCTACCACTCTCTTATTTCCAAATTCAAAAACCTTGGTCGCCAATCCATCCAGGAAATCACGATCGTGAGAAACAAGAATCAAAGTTCCGTCAAAATCCCGTAACGCATCTTTTATAATATCTTTAGTTTTCATGTCCAGGTGATTCGACGGTTCATCCAAAATCAATAAATTAACTGGTTCCAACAATAATTTTATCATTGCCAAACGGGTTTTCTCTCCACCTGAAAGCACTTTTACTTTTTTCGTCACATCATCACCTTGAAACATGAAAGCGCCTAAAATATCTTTTATTTTTGTTCGAACATCACCAACAGCAATATCATCGATGGTTTCAAAAATAGTGGCATTTTCATTTAATAAAGAGGCTTGATTTTGGGCAAAATAACCAATTTGTGCATTATGTCCAATTTCTAAACTACCGCCATTAATTTCAATTTCTTTCATAATGGCTTTGATCATCGTCGATTTTCCTTCCCCATTTTTCCCTACGAAAGCTACTTTTTCGCCTCTTTCAATAACAATATTAGCGTCTTTGAAAACCACATGATCGCCGTACGATTTAGACAAATCTTTCACAATTACAGGATATTGACCCGAGCGAATTGCAGGAGGAAACTTCAATTTTAATGCTGAAGTATCCACTTCATCAACTTGAACAATTACGAGTTTCTCTAACATTTTAACTCTCGACTGAACTGCATCTGTTTTAGAAAACGTTCCTTTGAAACGGTCAATAAAAGTTCTATTATCTGCAATCATGCGTTGCTGTTCGTCGTATGCTTTTTGCTGATGAACGCGTCTGTCTTTTCTTAATTCTAAATAATGAGAATATTTGGCTTTGTAATCATAAATACGTCCCATTGTAACCTCGATGGTACGATTCGTAATGTTATCTACAAAAGCTCTATCGTGAGAAATCACCACAACTGCTTTAGCTGAATTAATCAAGAAATCCTCTAACCATTGAATACTTTCAATATCCATGTGATTGGTAGGCTCATCCAGTAAAATTAAGTCTGGTTTTTGCAAAAGAATCTTGGCTAATTCAATTCGCATTCTCCAACCTCCGGAAAACTCCGTAGTTTGACGGTTAAAATCTTCGCGAACAAATCCCAGACCAAGTAGAATTTTCTCCACTTCCGCTTCATAATTTACTTCTTCAATAGCATAAAATTTCTCGCTTAAGTCAGAAACTCTTTCGATCAATTTCATGTATGCATCACTTTCATAATCTGTGCGAACCGTCAATTGTTCATTGATTTCATCAATTTCAGCTTTCATACCAAAGATTTCGCCAAAAGCTTTAGAAGTTTCTTCCATTACCGTTGCACCATCCGTAGTCAATAAATGCTGAGGCAAATATGCAACTATCGCATCTTTTGGTGCCGAAATATTACCGGTTGAAGGCTTACTTTGTCCTGCAATAATCTTAAGAAGCGTCGATTTTCCTGCTCCATTTTTACCCATAAGGGCAATTTTATCATTCTCATTTATGGCAAAAGAAACATCACTAAAAAGCGTTGTCCCACCAAATTGCACGGAAATATCGTTAACTGTAATCATTATTTTTGTTTAAAGTTTAATGTTCAAAAATTTAAAGTTATAATTTTTCGATTAAACCTTTTTTTTGAAGTTGCAAAGATAGATTAATTAAATAATTGGACAACACAATTAGATTTTTAGACCTCTTAGATTTTTAAAATCTATTGCACATTTTTGACGGTTAGACAATCCAAAAAACAAATACATTTTGTTTAAAATTAAAAATTCGATAATGTACATAGAATCTATGTAAATTATCGAATTTTTAAAATATGAATTCAATCTAATAAGCCTAAAAGTCTAAGGAATTCCATCACTCCTTTCTCCATTTTTTTGATTCCTCAAAAACATGTTCTAAAATTGCTGCTTCTCTTTCGTCAAAGTCAATGTTTCTGCGAGACATTACTAATCGAGCTGTTTCAAATGCTTTTTTAGTTATATAAGTGGTAAAACCTGAAGCACCGCCCCAAGAAAAACTAGGCACAAAATTGCGGGGAAATCCGCTTCCAAAAATATTAGCGCTTACTCCCACCACTGTTCCAGTATTAAACATGGTATTAATTCCGCATTTACTGTGGTCTCCCATCATCAATCCACAAAACTGAAGTCCTGTTTTAGCAAAACCTTCGGTTTCGTAGCTCCACAATTTTACTTCTTCGTAATTATTTTTTAAGTTCGAATTGTTACTGTCGGCACCTATGTTGCACCATTCACCAAGAACAGAATTTCCTAAAAATCCATCATGTCCTTTATTCGAATAACCAAACAATACCGAATTATTAACTTCTCCTCCAATTCTGGAATGCGGACCAACAGTTGTTGCGCCATAAACTTTGGCAGCCATTTTTACAACCGCATTTTCGCACAAGGCAAAAGGGCCTCTGATTACGGACCCTTCCATAATCTCAGTATCTTTACCTATATATATGGGACCTGTTGAAGCATTTAAAGTAACAAACTCTAATTTTGCGCCTTCTTCTATAAATATATTTTCGGGAGCGATGACGTTGACACTTTTGGGAATAGGCTGTGATCTTCTGTCTTCAGTCAAGTATTCAAAATCTTCTCGTATTGCCGCATCATTTTTAGAAAAAATATCCCAAGTATGTTCCACTGTTAAGCAATCTTCATTGAATTCTAAAATCTCATAGGTATCAAAATCTACTTCTTCCTGCTCATCATTGGTATAAAAAGCAATTACTTCATCACCTTTGAAAATAGCTTGATTTGACTCTAGATTACTCACCATTTCCACCAAAACATCGTTAGGCAGAAAGGAAGCATTTATCATTACATTTTCTTCTAATTCTACCATTGGAAATTTTTCAGACAAATATTCCTCTGTCAATGTAGTCGTAGTAGAACCTAAACGCATTTCCCATTTTTGACGAATAGTCATAATTCCAATAAGAATATCAGCAACGGGACGTGTGAAAGTAAAAGGCAATAAGGTATTTCTAGCAGGTCCGTCAAAAAGTATGTAATTCATAAAAATTATTTATATGTTAATTCGGTTATTTATTTTATCGAAAATTAATTTTAACAATCTGCCGTTTTAATAATATTGACTCCAAAGTTACAAAGTTTTCAAATAGATAAAAATAAAAAAAGCCTCCCATCCCGAAGTTGCGGGAGGAAGGCAATATTTTGAAAACAAGCTTTTATTATTTAGCGTGCTTAGCGTATTTAGTTTTAAATTTATCGATACGTCCTGCAGTATCAATAAGTTTAGATTTACCTGTGTAAAAAGGGTGAGAAGTTCTAGAGATCTCCATTTTTACAACTGGGTATTCAACACCGTCAACTGTTAATGTTTCTCTCGTATCTGCAGTAGATTTAGTAATAAAAACTTCATCATTTGACATGTCTTTAAACGCAACTAATCTGTAATTTTCTGGGTGAATTCCTTTTTTCATCTTGTTAATCTTTTTTATTTGTTAATTATAACTTGTCTTGAAGCTTTTCCTGTAACAGAAAAGGTATAAACTTATTATAACTTTTTGTTTTACATTATTATTTTGAGTTTGCAAATTTACAATTTTTTTCCAATAATCAAATCTTTGCATGACTTTTTTTATATAATCGTAAAAAGCGATTTTTATCCTCGAATATATTGGGAATTGTTATATTTGTGGATTAATAAAAAAATAAACTCTTTATGGAAAATAATGTATCGCCAGCAAAATCTGGAATTTTATTTGGTGTTTTGTTTGGTGTAGTTATGATTTTAGAATTTGTGATTATGTATATAGTCGGAATGAAATCATTAGTTGGAACTAGCGTAGGTTTGATAGTCAATCTTGCTAACTATTTAATTTTACCAATCTTTTTTATTTATTTAGGATGTAATAATTACAAAAAAAATATAAATAACGGTTTTATATCTTTTTCTGAATGCCTAAAAACAGGAGTTTCGATAACTTTTATTGCTGCTTTTATCTATGCCTTATTTAACGTGATTTTCAATTATATTTTTCCTGAATTTATAAATGAAATGGTTGCAATTAGTAAAGAAGCGATGCTAAAACAAAACCCATCTATGACTTCCGACCAATTGGAAACCGGAGTTTCATTGATGAAAAAATTTGCTAATCCATTATTTGTTTTTCCAGTTACGCTAGCAATGTATTCCTTCTTTGGTTTAATTTATTCACTAATTGTAGGAGCAATTCTAAAAAACGCAAAACCTCAAAGCTTCTAAATTAATGAATTTATCAATACTCATACCGCTTCTTAACGAAGAGGAATCCCTTAAAGAATTGTACACTTGGATCATTAAGGTGATGCAAGAGAATAATTATACCTACGAAATCATTTTTTTGGATGATGGGAGTACCGATAATTCCTGGAATATTATTGAAGGATTTGCCCAAGAAAATCCAAATGTAAAAGGGGTTCGTTTTATGAAAAACTTTGGGAAATCACAAGCCTTACATGCTGGTTTTGCAAAAGCGGCAGGCGATGTTATCATCACCATGGACGCCGATTTGCAAGACAGTCCGGAAGAGATTCCGGGGTTGTATGAAATGATTGTCAACGGTAAATTTGATTTGGTTTCCGGTTGGAAAAAGAAACGTTATGATTCTGTGGTTGCTAAAAACTTGCCTTCCAAATTATTCAATTGGGCCGCGAGAAAAACATCTGGTGTAGAATTGAATGATTTCAATTGCGGATTGAAAGCCTATAAAAATGTTGTAGTAAAAAATATCGAAGTTTCGGGAGAAATGCACCGATACATTCCTGTTTTGGCAAAGAATGCCGGTTTTGGAAAAATTGGTGAAAAAGTGGTACAGCACCAAGCCAGAAAATATGGTGAGACCAAATTTGGAATGGAACGTTTCATCAATGGTTTCCTTGATCTAATTACTATCTGGTTTCTTTCCCGTTTTGGAAAAAGGCCGATGCACTTATTTGGTGCTATGGGTTCTTTGATGTTTATCATTGGTTTTTTATTAGCCGGTTACATCGGAGTTTCAAAACTCTATCACATGTATAATGACATGTATTATAATTTAGTCACCAGCAATCCTTGGTTTTACATCGCGCTAACAACAATGGTATTGGGAACCCAATTATTTTTGGCTGGATTTCTTGGTGAAATAATTTTGCGAACCAAAAACAATGAAGAACGTTATAAAGTTTCAAGTGAAGTAAATTTTTTATAATTCACACCAAATAAAACATACATTTCTATTGGAACTTGAAGATTGACTTATACGATTTTTGTCATTCTGATTGCAAAAATTGAAATTTAAAGAATATATTTTTCGTTACAACAAATCTCTAGCCCTGATAGAAGCGGCATCCTTTTCTAGTCCTGAACTTGTTTCAGGATCCTGAAACAAGTTCAGGACTAGAAAAGATATAGCGAAAAGCAGGAAACAGCTCCTAAAAAACATCAAAATTGTTAAATGAGATGACTATTTTGAAATTTTAAACTAAAAATTCAGAAACAAAAAAATCTATAAAATGGATATCAAACAAAACATTTTGGATGCAGTAAATGAATGGCTTACGCCAACATTTGACAATGAAACTCAAATAGCCATCAAGGAATTGATGACCACTTCTCCTATAGAACTGGAAGAAAGTTTTTATAAAAATCTGGAATTTGGAACAGGCGGAATGCGCGGTGTTATGGGCGTTGGGAACAATCGCATAAATAAATACACGCTTGGAAAAAGCACGCAAGGTCTGGCCAATTACATGCATAAAGTGTTCCCAAATAAAGACTTAAAAGTTGCTATTGCTTACGACTGTCGCCATAATAGCGATACACTGGCAAAGGTAGTTGCTGATGTTTTCTCGGCAAATGGGATTACGGTTTATCTGTTTTCGGAGTTAAGACCTACTCCTGAATTGTCATTTGCGGTTAAACATCTAGGTTGTCAAGCCGGAATTGTTCTTACAGCTTCTCACAATCCGCCAGAATACAACGGTTACAAAGTGTATTGGGAAGATGGTGGGCAAATTGTTCCTCCCGAAGATGAAGCCATCATTAATACTATTGAAAACTTAAATTACAATGAAATCAAGTTTTCTGCCAATGAAGATCTGATACATTACATTGATACTGAAATTGACAAAGCGTTTATAAAATCCTCGATTGCAAATGCAAGTTTTAACACTTCGGCTGAAGCCAAAGAAAATCTGAACATCGTTTTTACTTCTTTGCACGGAACTTCGATAACATTAGTTCCTGATACATTATCGCAAGCCGGGTACAGGAATGTGCATATTGTTGAAGAACAAAGAGTGCCAAATGGTGATTTTCCGACGGTAAAATCTCCTAACCCGGAAGAACCGGAAGCATTGACTATGGCGATGGCTTTGGCAGATAAAACCAATTCGGATATTGTTATTGGGACGGATCCTGATTGTGACCGTTTGGGTGTTGCTGTTAGAAATAATGAAGGACAAATGACTTTGCTCAATGGAAATCAAACGATGATATTGATGACTGCTTTTTTACTGGAACAATGGAAAAAAGCGGGAAAAATCAATGGTAAACAATTTGTAGGTTCGACAATCGTTTCTACTCCTATGATGATGGAATTAGCCACTAATTATGGCGTAGAATGCAAAGTGGGATTGACCGGATTTAAATGGATTGCCAAAATGATAAAGGATTTCCCGGAGCTGGAATTCATTGGTGGTGGTGAAGAAAGTTTTGGTTACATGGTAGGCGATGCTGTACGAGATAAAGATGCTGTTGCCGCTACTTTATTAATTTGTGAATTAGCAGCTCAGGCTAAAGCAAAAGGGAGTACCGTTTACAAAGAATTACTTCAATTATACGTTGACAACGGATTCTATAAAGAACATTTGGTTTCATTGACTAAAAAGGGAATGGACGGTTTACAGGAAATCAATCAGATGATGATTGACATGAGAGAGAATCCAATGAAAGAAATTAACGGACAACGAGTGATTATGTTAGAAGACTACCAATCCTCAACAGCAAAAAACTTATTGACTGATGAAGTAACTAAAATGGACATTCCAAAATCGAATGTACTTATTTATTACACAGAAGACGGTTCTAAAATTTGTGCCAGACCAAGCGGAACGGAACCAAAAATAAAATTCTATATTAGCGTCAATACAGAATTGGAATCTGTTGAAGATTTCAACGAAGTGGACGCTATTTTGAATGAAAAAATTAAAAATATAATTACTGCAATGCAATTGAACTAATGGACAAAAGCTTATTAAAATTAATACCTTATACAAAACCATATAAGTCTCATATCACCTGGAATATTATATACAATATTTTGTATGCCTTGTTTAGCACTATTTCTATGCTAACACTTCTTCCTGTTCTTGAAGTGCTTTTTGGCAAAACTAAAAAGATATTGAAAGAGCCGGTTTATACTGGAATAGGCGATATTAAGCAATTTGGTTCGGATTTTATGTATTACAAAATTTCAGAACTTACCAAAGAAAACAGCATTCAAGTTGCGTTGTTATTTGTTGTTCTAATGGTTATTACAACATTCTTATTCAAAAATTTATTTAATTATCTTGCTTCGCACCACATCATGCACTTAAAAAATGGTGTGTTACGGGATTTGAGAAAATCGATGTATAATAAAATAATAGAATTGCCAATTTCTTATTATTCTGAAAAAAGAAAAGGAGATATTATGGCCAGAATGCTTGGCGATGTCAATGAAGTTCAGAATTCCTTTTTCTCGATATTAGAACTCGTGGTAAAAGAACCCTTAACCATTGTATTTGCTCTAGTTACGATGTTTTTTATCAGTGTGAAATTGACTTTATTTGTTTTAGTATTCATCCCTATTTCAGGATTAATCATTTCAAAAATCGCTAAAAATCTGAGAGCACAATCCATGCAGGCTCAAAAAGAAAGTGGCTTTCTTATTTCTATTGTTGATGAAAGTTTGAGCGGATTGAAAGTTATAAAAAGTTACAATGCTGAAAGCAATTTCAAAAGCAGGTTTCACGATTCAGTGACGCGATTGTTGAATTTATCAAATAGTATAGGAAGCAAAAACAATTTAGCGACTCCATTAAGCGAATTTTTAGGAATAACAACGATTGCAGTACTACTTTTTTATGGTGGAAATTTAGTATTAGTCGAAAAAACATTGGAAGGCTCCGCTTTTATCGTTTACCTGACCTTGGCTTTCAATATTCTTACGCCAGCGAAAGCCATTTCTAAAGCTTCTTATTCCGTTAAAAACGGTCTAGCAGCTGCGGAACGAGTTTTTGAAGTTTTAGAAGTCGAAAATGAAATCACCTCAAAAGTAAATGCTATTGACAAAAAAACTTTTGACTCCACTATAACAATCCAAAATATTAATTTTAAATACGAAGATGAAGCGGTTTTAAAAGACTTTTCACTTGAAGTAAAAAAAGGACAAACAGTAGCTCTTGTGGGACAATCCGGAAGCGGAAAAAGTACCATTGCTAATTTACTGACTCGTTTTTATGATGTAAACGAAGGAACAATACAAATCGATGGAATAGATATTAAAGACATGACTTTGCATTCTCTTCGTGATTTGATGGGATTAGTAACTCAAGACAGTATTTTATTTAATGATACCATAAAAGCTAATATTTCGCTTGGTAAAGATAACGCAACGGATGAAGAAATTGTTGAAGCCTTAAAAATTGCCAACGCTTTTGAATTTGTCAAAGACTTGCATCTTGGAATTTATACCAACATTGGCGACAGCGGAAACAAACTTTCGGGTGGTCAAAAACAAAGATTGTCTATCGCTCGTGCTGTTTTGAAAAATCCTCCAATTATGATTTTGGATGAAGCGACATCAGCATTGGATACCGAAAGTGAAAAATTTGTTCAAGTAGCATTAGAAAACATGATGCAAAACAGAACTTCCATTGTTATCGCGCACCGACTTTCGACTATTCAAAAAGCAGATTTGATTGTAGTCATGAAAAAAGGAAAAATTGTGGAACAAGGGAAACATGATGAACTTATTGCCATGAATGGTACCTATAGCAAACTAGTAAATATGCAGTCTTTTGAATCGTAATATTTAAAATCTAAAAAATGTACCTCAATAATTCAAATATAAAACTGCCCGAAAATCCAAACACAATCGTTTGGAAATACTTGGATTTGTCTAAGTTTTTGGATTTATTGATGTCTCAAAAGTTATTCATGTCCCGTTCAGATAAATTTGAGGATCAGTACGAAGGCACTTTTAGCGAACCCACATTTGAAGAAATCAGGAAACTATCCATTGACAATCCTGACTTTTTGAATTATTACAAAAGTCATCGAGAAAGGGTGGCTATCAGCAGCTGGCACATTAATGAATATGAATCGTTTGCAATGTGGCAAATTTTCACACAGAATAGTGAAGGATTAGCGATTCAATCTACGATTGGCAGACTACAAAACGCGCTGCAACCAGAGCAAGTTTATAAACAGTACATCGGCGAAGTTAATTATATCGATTACAAAAAGGAATACATTCCCTTTGACGATATGTTCTTCCCTTTTCTGTTTAAACGAAAAAGTTTTCAGTACGAGCGAGAAGTCCGAATCATCACTGATATTGCCGAAAATGATATCAAAATTAATGAAGGTTTAAAAATCAATGTTGATATCAACCAATTAATCGAAAAAATTTATATTCATCCAAAATCTGAAAACTGGTACAAAAACTTAGTAATTCAACTGGTTTCCGAGTTAGGTTTTAATTTTGAGATTGAAAAATCCGATTTAGAAAGTGATATTTTAATTTAAATAATACTCTTTAAACCTACGGTCTAGATCAACATTCTGAACACTAGTTTGAGACACAGATAACACTGATTAAGCAGAATTACACTGATTTTTAATTAAAATTAAACACGAATTTCACTAATTGTACTTATTAATTCGTGCACATTAGTGAAATTCGTGTTTAATATCATGCCTGTTTTTTGGTTCTACACCGTAGTGGCTTTTTAAACTGGTTTGTAACTAATTACTCTCCATTCCTTTTTAGACAAATCGATATAGTTGTAATGCACTACATCCTTATTATCAAATTGTCCATTTTTATTAGTATCCTCAACAGTTCTAAAATACAAACAGTTTTTAGATTCCATTAATTTCCAATCGATCAACTCCTGAAAATTATCTGATATTTTAGTGAGTTTATGCCCACTTATTTCACTAAGATATAAAGCTTTAATATCACTCGTATCTAATTTTCCATCCTTATTGGTATCCATATCAACCATGGTATAAACCATAATTTGGTTCTTGGTTTTATCGGCAACTGATTTTAAGTAGGTAGCCGTTTGAATTAAAACTGGTTTATCAGTCAATGCTTTTATAGAATCGGAATCAATCCGTTGAAATTTTAAATTCTGCAAAAAACCGGTGATTTCATTTTCTCCATAATTAGATATTGTAAAACTCAAATCATTCACGCTAGAAGATCCATATTTTGTTTTAATCCCTTTTTCACGAATACTTAGATCACCAACCGGATGAATCAAATAATCCGTCCCTTCCATTTGTATAGGTAAATCAGCAATTGCTATCAAAGTAGAATCGGTTTTCACCACACTCTTTCCTTTATTAGGAGCATCATAAGTTACTTTAGGTTTTTCTTGATCTTCTTTACAGCTGGCAAGAAGTAAAACAAATATTCCTAATAAAGTGATATGTAATTTTTTCATGATGGTATACTATTTATAATAAATTCAAATGTAATCATTTTTAAAAATGGTAACGACATTCTTTGATTGATTTATATAACAGAAATCGTTTATACTATTATTAAAATCCAAATATTTGTTCTAGTTACAACTTCGCATTCAATTTTACATTAAAAACTCTAGTTGTCATATAATTTGGAATTGCATATTGAATTTTGGAATAAACATCGCGAACCCAAGTATTAGTAATCGCATTTTGGTTATCAAAGAGGTTAAAAATCTCTAATCCTATCTCTAATTCTTTTAAGCTTTTTAACCATTTTCTGTTAATATTCGTACTTTCATTAATAAGCACTTTGGAAAATCCAACATCAGCTCTGCGGTAATCTTTTAATCTATTTTGGTACAAATAAGGATCCGCGTAAGATGGCGATCCTCCCGGTAAACCAGTATTATAAACCAAATTCAAATATAATTTGACACTCGGAATTTTAGGCATAAAATCTTGGAATAAAAGTCCAAATTTTAATCGCTGATCCGTTGGTCTGGCAATAAATCCTCTATCGGCGCTATTTTCTTCTGTTTTTAGATAGCCAAAACTCAACCAAGATTCTGTTCCGGGAACAAACTCTCCATTCAATCTGACATCTAATCCCTGTGCATAGGCTCTAGCATTATTTGTAGCCGCATAACGTATGCGAACATTATCAATCGTATAGGTATTTACATCCGCCAACGATTTATAATATAATTCCGAAACCAGTTTGAAAGGACGATTCCACATTTTGAAACTGTAATCATTACTCAAAACAAAATGAATGGATTGCTGTGCCTTTACATTAGGTTGCACTACTCCACCGGCGTCTCGCAACTCCCTATAAAATGGTGGTTGATGATATAATCCTCCAGAAAGTCTAAAAACCATATCCTTCTCCCAATTCGGTTTTATGGCAAATTGTGCCCTTGGACTAATTGTCATTTGTGATTTACCTGCTATATCGTCTCCCAAAACTTCCCAATTATGCAATCGTACTCCTGCATTATACCAAACTTCACTAGAACCTATATGCTCTTTACGGCTCCATTGCGCATAACCTGAAAATCTATTGATGGTATTAAAATTAGTGGCTCTCACATTTTGATAGGGAACGAGAGGTCCTGTGTAAGAAGAGTTGGGTTGATCTTTTTTAGGCAAAATTACAATTGGAGGGTTTATAGAAAAACCAGCTGAATCAATTACTTCCCACTCTACAACTCTATCGCGAATGGATTCCCGCGTATATTTTACTCCCCATTCCAATTGGTTTTCCTTCCAATCATAAATTCCTTTTACCTCCGTGTTTACAATTAAGGCATCCAGATCATTTCGAGCATGATTCAGTTGTGTTCCAATTCCTCTTGTAAAATCAACGTTACCATACGTTTCAGAACCAATATTAGCATCTACCTCTCCTAAACGGTATTGTGCAAAAATGTCAAAATATTCTTGTTCTAAAGTATGAAAAACGGATCCGATAAATTTTAAAGTAAAATTGTTATTTACTTTAAATGTAGACTTTACAGCTCCGAAATAAGTATCATATTTATCTTTCTCCTGTCCCTCATAGTATATCAAAAGTGCCATCGGTTTATCAAGTGTTCCAAAATTAGTTTGCCGACTTAATGGTTGATATTGGTATTTGTTTTGAGAAATATTTCCAAGAAAACTCCACTGCCATTTAGAAGAGGCCTGGTAATTAATGTTTGTTTGAATATCTGCAAATGAAGGGGTGAAATTAGTTTGAGTATCCTGACTTTTCACCAAAAGACTATTATTACGATACCTTACTCCAGTAATCGCTGACCACTTTTTATTTTTAGAAACAGCATCTACAGACAGGCTTCCGCCAAGTAAACTTGCTTCAAGTGTTGCTCCAAATTTTGTAGGCTTTCTATAGCTAATATCTAAAACTGAGGATAGTTTGTCTCCAAATTTAGCTTGAAAACCACCAGCGGAAAAGTCAACATTTTGTACTAAGTTGGTATTTGTGAAACTTAATCCTTCTTGCTGTCCGGACCGAATAAGAAAGGGACGATAAACTTCAATTTCATTTACATAAACCAAGTTCTCATCATAATTCCCGCCGCGAACCGCATATTGCGTACTCAGTTCATTATTAGAATTAACTCCCGGTAAGGTTTTTAAAATATTCTCAATACCAGCATTAGCGCCAGGCATTTTCCGAATAACTTCGGGTTCAATTGTAATAATTCCTTGAATTCTTTTTTTGTTTTTGGAGATAATGATAACTTCTCCCATTTGTTCCTGATACTCATTCATAACCAAGTTCATTTCATAATCTTCATTAGGTTTTAATAAAATAGAAACGGTAGTCTTTTTCAAAGAAACATGAGTAAAAATGACAATCACTTGTTGATTTGCAGGAACGGCTAAATCAAAAAACCCATTCGCATTGGATTGTGCAGAATTACCAAGGCATACAACATTTACGTTGTCTATTGGCTGATTGTTGGAACTAAGAACTATTCCTCTAATTCGAGCTTTTTGGCCAGTTGCAACAAACCCAATACAGAAAAAAAAGAAAACAAGTATTAATCTATTTGTACTCAAATGATTTGATTTTTATTTTTTTTGACTTCTAAAAAACTGAGTCACAAAGGTAGATGAATTTCCTACATTATCAATTACAACTATTTTTAAATCATTGGCACCTTCGGCCACAATTCCATCGCTAAAATTATGTGTTATTTTTTTAGTTTTATTATCATATTCGAATAATATCCAGTTTCCATTCAAATAGCCATTATACGATTTTACGCCTGATAAACTATCCGTTATAGTAAGTTGAATATTCTTTTGGTCACTTAACCATTTTCCTTCAATTGGTTTTGTGAGGTTGATTTTTGGCGTAATTGTGTCCAAAATTAAAGCAAACTGACCTAATATTTTTGATTTCGCAGTAAATAAACTATCCTTGCGAAAAGTAGGAAGGTAGCTTATTTTTTTTCCTTCAATCATACCAATAAATAATTTGCTTTTTTGAGCCTCACTGTATTTGTTGTCTTCAATAGAAATGGTAAAATTAGTATGAGCCGGAACGGTATCATCATGAAGAAATAAAGTATCGTTTTTTACATCAAAATTCATGTCGAAATCATCATAGAAAGTTCCAGAAGGAAAAAAAACAGACATATTCTCTTTGGCAAAATTGCAATCTTTGTTCGCTTTTACAAAATAGTTAGACACAACTGGCTCTTTGTCAATAATAGTAGCTAATAAATCATACTTAATAGGAATAGAAACAGTGCTTTTATTGCCATAAAAATCAGAAACCTCAATACGACAAACCGCTGCTAAATTTGGAAGTACTGAAAAAATTCCATTATTCTCTTCAGTTTTGATGATACTAAGCCCATATTTATTTTTCATAAATAATTTCTGAACCCTTTGTTGCATTTTTTTATACCTCGAATAATCGATCAGTGCGTTCACATATCTCATTTCATCAAAAGAATAGGTATCAAATTGATAACCAAAATTTGGTTTTCCGTTATAAAAAGACTGTACCTTAAAAACCCCATTTTTATTAAAAGAGACATCATCGTAATCGAAAGTTGAAATACCAAAACCAATATTTCCATTGGAAACTACTTTCTCTGACAGATAACTTCCATCTTTTTGCAACGATAAATTTAATAATAGAGGACGTTTTGAATGATTCACAGTAGTTTTAGAATCTATTGGATAAACATAAACACTTGAAATAATAGGCTTCTTATTATCCTTTATATTTTTATCGAAACCAAAAAACATAGGATTTATAACTTTTTCCGTTTTAGTGTCCCGAATCTCAAAATGCAAATGCGGTCCTTCAGAAGCTCCTGTATTTCCAGAAAAAGCAATGATTTGTCCTTTCTTGACAACTAATTCATCGGGTTTAAGAAACATTTCAATCTCAAATGAATTCTCTTTATAATGCATCTTCTTTATGTACTTTTCAATTGCATCATTCGCACTTTGCAAATGTCCATACACCGAAGTATATCCGTTCGGATGGGTAATATAAATTGCCTTTCCGTTACCAAATGTAGAAATTTTTATCCTGGACACATATCCATCCGCAACTGCGTGTACCTCTAGTCCCTCTTTTTGCATTGTTTTTAAATCGAAACCAGCATGGAAATGATTGGGTCTTAATTCTCCAAAATTTCCTGAAAGTTGCATCGGAATATCAAGTGGCGGATCAAAATAATCTTTTGGATATTCTATCTGAGCAAAAAGAGCATTGGAAAAAAAAAGTAAAAAAGCAAAAAATTTCATTGTAGCAGATTTTTGCTAAGATAAAAAAAACCAGTTAATAAAAATCAGAAAAAAATCAAATCACAACATACTGAATTACATATAATTGCTTTTTTTAATGTAAAAAAATCGATAAAATATTGCAATAATAAAAAGGAATACTAACTTTGTAAGATTAAGTAATGAAATAGGATTATAATGAGTGTAATTGCAGAAATAATTGATACTCTTGAAAATAAGGTTGAAAAACTTTTCATGAAAATGAAAAGTTTAGAAAAAAACAGTCAAGATTTAAAAATTGAATTAACTAAAGCTGCACAAGTCATACAAACTCAATCTCAAGAGATTGAAGCGCTAAAAACGCAGTGTGAAACACTCAAAATGGCAAATGCATTACTAGGCAGTGACGAAAATAAGAGAGATACGAAGCTTAAAATAAATTCATTAATTCGCGAAATTGATTACTGTATAGCGCAACTATCAGACTAATAAAAGATATGGACGAAAAGCTTAAAATTAAAATATCAATTGCAGACAGAGTCTATCCGTTAACGGTTGATTTGTCTCAAGAAGAAGGCCTTAGAAGCGCTTCCAAGAA
The DNA here is from genome assembly GCF_900108015.1 of Flavobacterium urumqiense. Lineage (GTDB taxonomy): Bacteria > Bacteroidota > Bacteroidia > Flavobacteriales > Flavobacteriaceae > Flavobacterium > Flavobacterium urumqiense. The sequence continues at coordinate 66,614 of NZ_FNVP01000012.1, forward strand.
AATTGATGTGATGATAAAGCAGTTTGAAGAAAATTATGCAGTTCGTGATAAACAAGATGTATTAGCCATGTGTGCCTTACAATTTGCATCACAATCAGAACAAAAACAAATTGATAATACTATTGATGGAGAAGCAACCATTGAAAGAATAAAAAAAATCAACGCGCTTTTAGATCAATATCTCGACAATTAAACGTTCTTTACAAAAGACTAAGATACTGCCTACATTAGTTCACATTTGGTAAACTCAACACTAACAATTTAGAATGAGCAAATCATCACTACTAAAGCATGCCACGCTTCGGCGAGGAAACTTGAACAGTGAGTTAGCTCAAAACTTGTCATTCCGAGTTTATTCAATCTCACTAATGTAGGCTTTTTTATATATAAATTTTAACAAACATGGACATAGTAACGATCATCATTTCAGGAATTATAGGTATTGTAGGAGGTTTTGGAATAGCCAAAATAATTGAAAAAAGCAATATTTCTAATTTAATCAAAAACGCTAAAAAAGAGGCTTCATCAATCTTAAAAGATGCTAATCTTGAAGCTGAAAACATAAAAAAAGATAAAATACTTCAAGCAAAAGAAAAATTTATTGAATTAAAATCAGAGCATGAGCAAGTAATTCTTTCTCGTGATAAAAAAGTAGCTGAAATTGAAAAAAGAATTAGAGATAAAGAATCTCAAATTTCTAATGAATTATCAAAAGCAAAAAAAGTTAATGATGATTTCGAATCAAAAACTTTAGAATACAATTCAAAAATAGAAATTCTAGACAAAAGGCAAGCTGAAGTTGACAAATTACACAAAAGTCAATTGCAACAACTGGAAGTTATATCCGGTTTATCTGCCGAGGAAGCTAAAAATCAATTAGTAGAAGGATTGAAAGCGGAAGCCAAAAGCAAAGCTATGTCGCATATTCAAGATACTATTGAAGAAGCTAAATTGACAGCACAACAAGAAGCGAAGAAAATCATTATCAATACAATTCAAAGAGTTGGAACTGAAGAAGCAGTAGAAAACTGTGTTTCGGTATTCAACATTGAATCTGATGATGTAAAAGGTAGAATTATTGGTCGTGAAGGTAGAAACATCAGAGCATTAGAGGCAGCAACTGGAGTTGAAATAATTGTAGATGATACACCAGAAGCAATTATCCTTTCTTGTTTTGATCCAGTACGTAGAGAAATTGCACGTTTGGCTTTGCACAAATTGGTAACTGACGGAAGAATTCACCCAGCTCGAATTGAAGAAGTTGTTGCTAAAACAGCCAAACAAATTGACGATGAAATTATAGAAGTTGGTAAACGTACCGTCATTGATTTAGGAATTCATGGATTGCATCCTGAATTAATTAAAGTAGTTGGGCGTATGAAATACCGTTCTTCTTATGGACAAAATTTATTGCAACACTCCCGTGAAGTTTCTAAACTTTGTGGAATTATGGCTGCCGAATTAGGTCTGAATGTAAAATTGGCTAAAAGAGCCGGTTTATTACACGATATTGGTAAAGTTCCAGATGCAGAAAGTGATTTACCTCACGCCTTATTAGGAATGCAATGGGCTGAAAAATATGGTGAAAAAGAAGAAGTTTGTAATGCAATTGGAGCGCATCATGATGAGATAGAAATGAAATCTTTATTATCCCCGATTATTCAGGTTTGTGATGCTATTTCAGGCGCTAGACCTGGCGCAAGAAGACAAGTATTAGATTCCTATATCCAACGTTTAAAAGACCTTGAAGAAGTGGCTTACGGATTTAGCGGTGTAAAAAACGCCTATGCTATTCAAGCCGGTAGAGAACTTCGTGTTATCGTAGAAAGCGAAAAAGTTTCAGATGATAATGCTGCTACTTTATCTTTTGAAATATCACAAAAAATACAAACAGAAATGACTTATCCTGGTCAAGTGAAAGTAACTGTAATTAGAGAAACTAGAGCGGTAAATATTGCAAAATAATTCGCTTTAAGCTCAATTTGATAATACATAAAAAGACTTATTGATTCAAAATCGGTAAGTCTTTTTGCATTATCTATTTCCTATCATCGGTAAACCGCAACTATAATCTTAACTCTTTCTGGGATGAAAAGTATTAAGTATTTCTGTCAAAAATTTTCTGTCGAGATGCACATAAATCTCCGTGGTAGTTATCGACTCATGACCCAGCATTAATTGAATAGAACGTAAGTCAGCACCATTTTCCAGTAGATGAGTCGCAAAAGAATGCCGCAACGTATGTGGACTAATATTTTTATTCAAATTTATTTTAACAGCTAAATTTTTAATAATCGTAAAAATCATGGCCCGAGTCAATTGTTTACCTCTTCTGCTTAAGAATAAAGTATCTTCAAATCCCCTTTGAATACCCAAATGTGTTCTAATATTATTTTTATAAATTTCAATATATTTTTGGGTCAAATCCCCAACAGGCACAAAACGCTGTTTATTTCCTTTACCCGTAATTTTTACAAATCCTTCATCGAAAAATAAATCAGAAATTTTCAAAGAAGTCAATTCCGAAACTCGAAGCCCACAGCCATAAAGCGTCTCCAAAATAGCTCTATTACGTTCTCCTTCGTTAGATGTTAAATCTATACCGGCTATTAGTGAATCAATTTCATTAGTAGTTAATGTATCTGGAAGTTTTCTTCCCGTTTTGGGCGTTTCAATCAATTCAAGAGGATTAGTAGGACGGTAATCCTCAAAAATTAAATAGCCAAAAAAACTTTTTAATCCAGAAATAATTCTGGCTTGAGAACGAGGATTAACTTGTTTTGAAACATCATAAATAAACTGCTGCAGTGTCTCCTCTCCTATTTTTATTGGAGAAACTGCAATTTCATTTTCAGTAAGAAATAAACGTAATCGATCAATATCGAAAGAATAGTTTTCGATGGTATTCTTAGATAAACCGCGCTCGATTTTCAGATATGATTGATAACCTTTGATGTATGAATTCCAATCCATGGTTACAAAGTAAAGACTTTTTTAGACATAAAAAAACCTCCTGAATAAGAGGTTTTAAAATATTTTATAAAAAAGAATCAGAATTTTTAACCAAGACCAACATATAAACCGCTGAGTTTACTGCTAGAATTATCATCTATAACCTTTAGGAAATTATTCAAACTTAAATTATATTTTGCAGCAAATGAAATGTTTTTTGTCACATCATATGAAAGTCCAAAATCTAAGATAATGTTGACCGAATTATTTTAATTTGAACTGGTAAAAAAGCCCAAATTTGGTTTCGTTCAAAGTTTGCTATTATCAAAAATTTTATATTTAGCATTGCTCAACACTTGCACTTGATCTAAGCATTTGATAAAGACATACAAAACTTCAGGTCGAAGATGGAATTTCCTGAAGAGTTCCGGATCAGCAAATCCCCCGATATAAATCCCAGTTTTCGTCTCGGCTCCAGAAACATTTGCATGTGTAAATTTAGTTGAAGCAAAATCAGATACTGCCTTTAAATCATATCTGACGTCTTGGGCATTTGCGAATCCAAAAATAACTACTGCCATTACAGTTACTATAATTTTATTCCTCAATTTCTATTACTACGGTTATTGAATTAAAAAATAAAACAAATAGGACTTCTATTTACCCCATTTTCCACCACCAATATAAAACCCTACATGTATTCCCATATATGAATTAGAAACTGTCCCTCTATTGTTCCCATTCATACCATGTAAAGTGGATTCCGGTACCAAATTATATTCCAGCCCCATTCTAAATTTCCCCCACTCAAAACCGCCTCTAACTAATCCGCCCAAACTACTTGTTGCATCTAATGTGACATTATTTGAATTATTTATATCATCAAACTGAACATTCCCTACAGTATAAAACCCTAAACCCCCACCGAGATATGGAACAAAAGTTTTTCCTGATTTGTTAAAGTAATAATCATACGTTGCAACGTACGAACTATTAGCAGAAACTTTGGCGCTTGTGCTAACACCCGAATCATTAACATCTCTAACCATTCCTGCAACGCCTATTCGTAAACCCACATTCATGTTGTCTTTAATATTATATTTTGGCTCAACAGAGAATAATACACCAGCTCCATTTGACGCTGGAACAAAGCCAAAATCTAAACCAACTCTGAATCCCCCCTCTTTCTGAGAATAACCAATTGTTACTACTAAGAGTAAAGTAGCTAATAAAATAAATTTTTTCATATGGTTTTAAATAAATTTTAATATTTTTACTACAAATTTAACAATAAATATTAACAATCAAAATCTATTATAAATTGTTTTTTTACCAAAAAAAACCTTCCGTTGCGACGAAAGGTCATTAAATATTTTTTTTTTAAAAACTTTAGAATTTGTAACCCACCGAAATTTGAAAAACAGAATTTTTACACTCTGCTTCTCCTGGAAATAAATCTTTTTGTATTCTTGATAAGCCTAAATTATAACGTGCGCCGAACATAAATCTTTCAGCAAAATAATAGCTGGCTCCAAACCCCAAACTTACATCTGTTGATTGTATTTCATCTTTAATATCCTCAGATACTCCTCCAGACTTAGCTTTGGCAGATACAAGAAACCCAATTTGAGGACCAAATTCAAGACTAAAGGTATTAGCCACATAATATTTGGCCATAACTGGAATGTTGATATAATCTAATTTTAAATCTCCATTGTCACCACCAGACTCTAATTTAACTCCTTGTGCGGAATATAGCAATTCAGGCTGAATGGCAAATTTATCACTTATCATAAATTCTGCGAAAAAACCAACGTGAAATCCTATTAAAGATTTTGAATTTACACCATCTTGATTAGCATTAGTAATTGAGGAAACGTTCAAACCTCCCTTAACTCCAAAAGACATATCTTCCTTGTCTTGAGCATTCACAAATCCAACTGTGAAAACTGTCACTAATAATAAAGTAATTTTTTTCATGATTAATTATTTAAAATTTATACACACAAAGTTAAAAAAACCAAACTTTGATTTATCAATAATAACTTAAACTCGTTGATTATCAATATACTAAGATTAATAACTAACAAAACAACAAAAGGTAAGATTTAATTTTCAATTTTGGCATGAAAAATGCAATACCACAATAAACAATTATAATATTTGGTGATAATAAATAGTAGTAATAGAAAAATGCTCATCAGATACCCTTATTTTTGTTTTTTAAATATTTCTGACAATTGTTTTGTTTACTAATAATGGCAATAATTGTCAAAATGAAGAGTTTTAAGTATAAATAATTAATACAAATTAAATACCATTTTATGAAAAAGACAATCTTATTTACCGTTTTACTTGTTGCTATATCGATGAATATGCAAGCGCAGTTAGTTAAATTTGGAATTAAAGCTGGAGTAAATTATGCCAATCAAACTGGTTCAGATATTACAGTAAACAGCACTAATTACCAAACAGATGCTATTACAAGTTATCATGCAGGTTTAATTGCAGAAATAAAACTCGTAAACAGTTTCTCTGTACAACCTGAATTGCTATATTCTACACAAGGTGCTACTTACAAAAATGCTACCGAAGAATTTAGAAATGAATTAGGCTATTTATCAATTCCAGTTTTAGCAAAAATCAATTTGAATAAATTTGTCAGCCTTGAACTAGGACCCCAAGCTTCTTTTTTATTGAGTGAAAGAAACAATTTTAATGTGAAAGACGCCAATACTTTTGATTTTGCAGTTGTTGGTGGTTTAGGACTAAATATTACTAAAAATTTATTTATTCAAGGACGTTACGGTTTAGGCTTAACAGATGCCTCACAAGATGCGCAAGTTAAAAACTCTGTTGTTCAAATTTCAGCAGGTATTAAGTTCTAAGAAAATTAAAATAAATATATTTATTAAAACCGTTTCATAAATAGGAACGGTTTTTTTATTTTTACAAAAACAAGCACAATGAAAATCAGTATCATTAATGGGCCTAATCTTAATCTTTTAGGAAAAAGGGAACCAGAAGTTTATGGAAATCTAACTTTTGAAGAGTATTTCACTACAGTACAAATTAAATTTCCTGCAATAGAATTTACCTATTATCAAAGCAACATAGAAGGGGAATTAATAGATAAAATTCAGGAATTCGGTTTTTCTTTTGATGGAATTATTTTAAATGCCGGTGCTTATACGCATACATCTATCGGTATTGGTGACGCTGTAAAAGCCATAACCACACCTGTTGTTGAAGTGCATATTTCAAATACATTTTCTCGCGAAAGCTTCAGACATCAATCCTATATTTCCGGAAATGCTAAAGGAGTTGTTCTTGGATTTGGTTTAAAAAGTTATGAATTAGCAATACAGTCGTTTCTATAGTTTCACTATCAATACAATAAAAACCCTCAAAATCATGTAACATTCCTTACAATTAAGCGTCATACAAAAAACTCAATTATGAAGATTGCTTACTTGTTCCTTCTATTATTCTTATCTTTTTATTCCAATGCCCAAATCAAAGGAACCATCACTGACGTAAAAGGAAATCCATTACCTTATGTAACTATTTTTCAAGAAGAAACCTATAACGGAACGACTTCAAACGAACAGGGAAAGTACGAATTGAAAATACGAAAAACGGGCAGCTATATTCTTGTTTTTAAATTTTTAGGTTACCAAACTAAAAGAGAAATCGTTAGCATTAAAGAATTCCCATTTCTTTTAAATGTAACTTTATCAGAAGAAAACTTCACTTTAAATGAAGTTATAATCAACAAAAAAAATAATCCTGCCATAGCGATTATAAAAAATGCCATTGCATCCAAAAAAGAAAATTCGGAAAAAACAGCGCGATTCACAGCCGATTTTTATTCCAGGGGATTATTCAAGATCAAGGATTTACCCAAGAAAATAATGGGAATGAAGGTTGATATAGGCGATAACATGGCTTTGAATCTTGATTCAACGGGAAGCGGTATTTTATATTTATCGGAAACGGTTTCAAAAATAGCTTTTGAAAAGCCCAATAATTTAAAAGAGAAGATTGTTGCTTCCAGAATTTCAGGAAATAACAAAGGGTACAGTTATAATACAGCAAAATCATCTACCTATGATTTTTACAATAATACTTTAGAGTTTGGAGTCAACATGATTTCGCCCATTGCCGATAATGCTTTCAATTACTACAAATTCAAACTTGAAGGCACTTTTTTTGAAAACAATCAGCAAATCAATAAAATAAAAGTTACCTCAAAGCGTGATAAAGAACCCGTTTTTGAAGGATATATTTATATTATCGATGATAGTTTCGCAATTTATGCCGTAGACCTTGACATAAAAGGATATAGAATGAAAAATGAATTTACTGATGTAATGACCTTAAAACAAAACTTCAGTTACAATTCCAAAAACAAAATTTGGTCAAAAAATTCTCAAAGTCTGGCTTTTAATGCTGGAGCATTTGGAGTAAAGTTTTCTGGAAAATTCAATTATGTGTATAGTAATTATGAATTCCCTCTTTCTTTCGAAAAGAAAACCTTTGGGAATGAAATTTTGAGTTTCGAGACAAATGCCAATAAAAAGGAAGATGCCTTTTGGAATAACATCCGGCCAATTCCTTTGACAATAGAAGAAAGTAACGATTATATTAAGAAAGACAGCCTTCAAACCATCAGAAAATCCCAAAAGTATATGGATTCAATTGATGCGAAAAACAATAAATTCAAATTTATGGATTTAATAATGGGTTACGATTACAAAAACACTTTCAAAAAACATTCCTTTAAATACAATGGATTATTGGATTTGAGCTCGTTAAGTTTTAATACCGTTCAAGGTCATAGTCTTAGTTCTGGTTTTTCATTCAAAAATTGGGATGAAGAAAAAGGGAAAAACACTTCGATAAGTACCACTATCAATTATGGTTTTTCAGAAGATCGACTGCGAGTTACCGGTGAATTAAGCCATCGATTCAATAATCAGGATTATGCAACCTTAAACTTATCAGGAGGAAATACAGTTAAACAATTTAATGCCGAACAACCCATCAGTAATATTATAAATTCCATAAGTTCTTTAGCATTTAAGAACAATTATATGAAACTGTATAATCTTGAATTTGCAGCAATAAGCTATAGCCAAGATATTGCTAATGGTGTAAATCTAAATGGAAAAATAGAATACCAACAACGAAAACCATTATTCAACAACACTGATTTTTCTTATTTCAACAAGAACGATTTATACAGTTCGAACAACCCTTTGGCACCGGCTGATTTCACTAGTTCAGCTTTTGAAAAACACCATTTAACGAAAGTTAATTTGCTGGCAAAAATCAATTTTGGGAATAAGTATTCCTCCCGCCCCGATGGCAAATTCAACATTAGAAATAATAAATATCCAACGCTTTATTTAGGCTATGAAAAAGCAATTGCGGCCAACGAAAAGAAGTACGAATTTGACCATTTCAACGCCCGATTAACGTACGATTTAACATTGGGGAATAAAGGAGTTTTAGGATTAAATCTAAAAGTAGGAAAGTTTCTGAATGCGGATAATATTGCTTTCATAGATTACAAACATTTCAATGGTAACCAAACGCATATTGTTCAAACAGAACGTTATTTGAATGTTTTTAATTTGCTACCGTATTATTCTAACAGTACAAACGACAGCTATTTTGAAGCTCACATTGAACACAATGACAAAGGATATATTATGAATAAAATTCCTATATTGAACAAATTGAAATCTACTTTAGTGATAGGATTTCATACCCTTGCCATACCAAATTCGAAGCCATATTCTGAATTTACTGCTGGTCTAGATAATCTTGGTTTTGGAAAATTTAAGCTATTTAGAGTTGATTATGTTCGTTCTTACCAAAACGGTTATAAAGGCGATGGGGTTGTTTTTGGTTTAAAGATCCTAAATGTTCTGGAGTAATTTTTAGATTCTTTTATAAATGAAAAACGGAGCAGCTTTCAAAAACCTGCTCCGTTTTTATATTTTATAATCCTTGTCAATTACTTCTAATATGCTTTCTAATGGTTTTCACCAGGTTCAACATGAATTAAAACATGTCCCAATTCCGGTAGTTTCTCCGTTAAGGTATCTTTTAATTTATGAGCTAGCTCGTGTCCTTCTTTTACAGTAATATTCGCATTTACAATGGCATGCAAGTCTACATGATATTTCATACCCGCTTTTCTGATAAAACATTTTTCGGTATCGATAATTCCTTCTACTTGCTGAGATACTTCTCTAATTTTTTCAATTAAATCATCATAAACATGCTCGTCCATAATTTCTCCAAGTGCAGGTCTAAAAATCAAATAACTGTTAAATAAAATGAAGCCTGATGCAAAAAGTGCAGCCCAATCATCAGCCGACTCATATCCTTTTCCTAAAATTAAAGCAATAGAAATTCCAATGAAGGCAGCAACAGAAGTAATAGCATCGCTTCTATGATGCCAAGCGTCAGCCTTTAAAGAGGAACTATTAGTCTCTATACTCCTTTTCATTACTACTCGAAATGAATATTCTTTCCAAATAATTATTGCTCCAAGTACATAAAGCGTCCATGATTTAGGCAAATCATGTGATGTCCCAATATTATTGATACTCTCATACGCTATAATTGTAGCTGAAGTAATTAAAAAGCCAACAACCAAAAAAGTAATTAAAGGTTCCGCTCGGCCATGTCCGTAAGGATGATTTTTATCCGCTGGTCTGTTAGAATACTTGATTCCGAACAATACTAAAAATGACGCGAAAATATCGGTCGTAGATTCAATTGCATCTGCTATCAAAGCATAGGAATTTCCAAAAAAACCTGCTAAGCCCTTTATAAGTGCCAAACTTATATTTCCAACGATACTAAAATAAGTAGCTTTTATTGCAGTCTGTTCGTTTGACATAATTGCTGTTGAATTTTAAAAAATTAAAATCGTTTAAATAAACCTAATTGAATGTCTCTATTCAGAATCTCTCAGGTTTACTTAAACGATTTTTATAATAATTGTACGTTTTATGCTCGAATAATATTAGCACCAATGGCTCTTAATCGTTCGTCAATACGTTCGTATCCTCTATCTATTTGTTCTATATTTTGAATAGTACTTGTTCCTTTTGCAGAAAGGGCTGCAATCAATAAAGAAATTCCAGCACGAATATCTGGTGAAGACATAGTTGTAGCTTTCAACTGTGATTTAAAATCGTGTCCCATAACAACCGCTCTATGCGGATCACACAACATGATTTTTGCTCCCATGTCGATCAACTTATCAACGAAAAACAATCGGCTTTCAAACATTTTTTGATGAATTAATACGTCACCTCTCGCTTGTGTAGCTACTACTAAAACAATGCTCAACAAATCCGGAGTAAATCCTGGCCAAGGCGCATCTGCGATGGTAAGAATTGAGCCATCAATATCCGTTTTTACTTCATATCCATCAACGTGAGCTGGAATGTATATATCATCCCCACGACGTTCCAGAGTAATACCAAGTTTCCTAAATGTATTAGGGATGATTCCCAGGTTATCCCAACTTACATCTTTTATCGTAATTTCAGATTTTGTCATTGCTGCAAGACCAATCCAACTACCTATTTCAATCATATCAGGAAGGATTCTATGCTCGCAACCGCCTAAACTTTCAACCCCTTCAATTGTCAATAAGTTAGATCCTACACCTGTAATTTTAGCTCCCATGCAGTTCAACATCTTACACAATTGTTGCAGGTAAGGCTCGCATGCAGCATTATAAACGGTTGTTTTCCCTTTGGCCAAAACCGCAGCCATAACTATATTAGCGGTTCCGGTAACAGATGCTTCATCCAATAACATATCAGCACCTTTCAATCCTTTAGGCGCTTCTACTCCATAAAAATGGTCTTCTCTGTTGTAACGGAATTTAGCTCCAAGATTGATAAATCCTTCAAAATGAGTATCCAATCTTCTACGACCTATTTTATCACCACCTGGTTTTGGAATATATCCTTTTCCAAATCGTGCCAAAAGTGGTCCAACAATCATAATAGATCCACGAAGAGAACCGCCTTCTTTCTTGAATGCTTCAGTTTCTAAATACTGTATATTCACTTCATCAGCTTGAAAAGTATAAGAGCCTGATCCTGTTTTTTGGATTTTCACTCCCAAATTACCTAAAAGCGTGATTAGTTTATTGATGTCAATAATATCGGGAATATTATTAATGATCACTTTTTCAGGCGTCAAAAGAACGGCACATAAAATTTGTAACGCTTCATTTTTGGCTCCTTGTGGCGTGATTTCTCCCTTTAGAGGAATGCCTCCTTCTATTTTGAAAATTCCCATTTTTTACAGTTATGAGTTATAAATTATTAGTTAAGAGTTAAAAAGTTACGAGCTAAAAGTAATGCAGAAAAAATTCAAAACTTATAACTCCTAATTTATAACTGACTTACAAAGGTTTTCTGTTTTGGTTTTTGTGAATAGGGTTGGGTTTACCAGTTTTTAAATTCTTGTTACTAAGAATTTTTGGCTGTCCAACTGGTAAAATTTTATTAGATACTCTTTTATTGGTTCGTAATAAATCGGTTGTATTCAGCAGTTCTTCTGTACTTTGAATTAAATTCAATTTTCCATCGGAAAGTTCATATAAATGTTCGAAAATAACATCATCCTTTACGGTGTCTTTGTTCCAACTCAAATATGATTTCTTCATGTGATTAGCAATCACTTTCACTAATGCATTTTTCATTTCGCCTTCTTCCCATTTATTGGCTACGTCAATCATGTACTTTATATTGTTGCCATAATATCTGTATTTGGGGAAATTTTGAGGATATTGTAATACATCTGGTTTCAGTTGCAAAACTTCACGTGAAGGAATTGGATATGGTGAATCAGCAACCAATTTAAAATCAGACATGATAAAAATCTGATCCCATAACTTATGTTGAAAATCAGGAACATCACGCAAGTGAGGATTCAAACTTCCCATAACCTGAATGATATATTTTGCCGCTTTGTTGCGCTCCACATCATCTTCAATTTTAGTTGCCTGATCAATTAGCTTTTGCAAATGACGTCCGTATTCCGGAATAATCAAATGAGATCGCTCCGCATTATATTCCAAATGGTGGACAACATCGTTCGAGTTTTCTTTTATATATTTTGAATTCATATTCGAATGTATGTATTTTTGATTTTGTATGCTACTATTCCCGAAAATTTATAATCATTCGAGTGTACCATTTCAAATTCATTTCTTATTTACAATGAAACAATACCTTTTATTGTAGAAACTTCTAGGTATTTATCTACTATTTCTTGTGCATCTTTAACAGTGACGTCAACAGATATACTGGTGAATTTTCCAGTTTTGGATTTAGTAGTTTTTATAACTGCACCCATACAATCAAAAGACAATTCTACGCGCTCCACGTTATCATTTTCAGTAGGTACAATAAACTTAAACAAATACAATGCTGGCCATGTATTACTCATATCCAACTCCACTTTTAATCTCTCGTAAAATTCTTCAGTCTTTTTGTCCATTTTTCTTTTAAAAATAAAGGCAAATATACGGTTTCAAAAGTAAATTATGAATTTTGAATTATGATTTTTTGCCTAATATTATTTTAATAGCAATCAATTTTTTAAATCCCGATAAGTTTAAGTAAATTTGCGCCTTATTTTTTAAAAGTGCAGAAAGAAATCATAGTTATCATTGGCGGTCCTGGAACAGGGAAAAGTACTATCATAGACGGATTGATAGCTAACGGATATTGTTGCTACCCCGAAATTTCTCGGGAAGTAACCTTGGAAGCTAAAAAACAAGGAATTGAGCAGTTGTTTCTAGAAAAACCATTGTTATTCAGCGAATTATTGCTGGAAGGAAGAAAAAAACAATTTCAAGATGCTTCCCAAGAACCTCATGAAATTGTATTTATCGACAGAGGAATTCCGGATGTTTTAGCTTATATGCACTACATCGGGGACAGTTACCCTGATTTTTTTGATGCTGCCTGCCGAGATCATACCTACTCGAAAATCTTCATTCTTCCGCCTTGGGAAGACATATACATTAGCGATGGCGAACGTTACGAAAACTTCGAACAAGCCAAAATCATTTATACGCATCTTGCTGAAACCTATCAAAACTATGGCTACGAACTTATAGAAGTGCCAAAAGATACTTTAGATAACAGAATTCTTTTTATCTTAGATGAAATTTCTAAATAATTTACGAATTACAATTTGGGATTTACGATTTTTTTCATCTAGTATAACTTAAAATCTGATCCCGAAGTCTCGGGACTGTAATCTATGCAAGAAGCAGTAGCTATTCTTCAAAAATATTGGAAACATGATAAATTTAGGTCACTGCAAAACGAAGTTATTAATTCAGTTTTAAGTGGTCAAGATACTTTTGCATTAATGCCAACCGGTGGCGGAAAATCAGTGTGTTTTCAGATTCCAGCGATGATGAATCAAGGCATTTGTTTGGTGATTTCGCCTTTGGTAGCTTTGATGAAAGATCAAGTCGCTAATTTACAGAAGCGAGACATAAAAGCGATTGCTCTAACGGGAGGCATACGATCTGAGGAAATGATTGATCTGCTGGACAATTGCCAATTCGGAAATTATAAATTCCTTTACTTATCACCAGAACGACTGCAGTCAGATTGGATATTAGAAAGAATAAAAAACCTTCCCATAAACTTAATCACCATAGACGAAGCACATTGTGTTTCGCAATGGGGACATGATTTTCGTCCTGCCTATTTAAAAATTTCTTCCTTAAAAACACATTTTCCAAAAGTACCTTTCTTGGCTTTGACAGCAACGGCGACTTCAAAAGTAAAGGAAAATATCATCAACGAATTAGGATTGCACAACCCACAAATTTTCGAAAAATCATTTGCAAGGGAAAATATCGCCTATATGGTCTTTGAAGTAGAAGATAAACTTTTTAGAATTGAACAAATACTGAAGAAAAATCCGCAACCTTCCATCATTTATGTGCGAAACAGAAAATCGTGTTTAGATGTTTCTGCGCAACTACAGTCTTTAGGTTTTAAAGCAACTTATTATCACGGCGGACTTTCGTCCAAAGAGAAAGATAAAAATATGCAATTATGGATGAACGATGAAGTACAAATAATTGTTGCCACGAATGCTTTTGGAATGGGAATTGACAAATCCAGTGTAAAAACGGTGATTCACATTCAACTACCGGAGAATTTAGAAAATTATTACCAGGAAGCCGGTCGCGCGGGAAGAAATGGCGAAAAAGCATTTGCTGTTCTGTTGACAAGTCCTTCTGATATCATTCAGACGGAAAGCCAGTTTATAAATATTCTCCCTGATAAAAAGTTTCTGAATCAAATGTATGTGAAGCTTTGCAATTATTTTCAAATCGCATATGGAGAAGGAATTAACGAACAATTCACTTTCAATTTGAATCATTTCTGTTTAAAATATGGTTTTCCTATCTTGAAAACGTACAATGCCATGCAATTTCTGGACCGACAAGGCATTATTACTCTTTCTCCGGAATTTTCCGAAAAAATCACCATTCAATTTTTAATTTCATCCAAAGAAGTGATTCGTTATATGAGTTTAAATTCGAATGATGAGGAAATTATTTTAGCAATATTGCGAACGTATCCGGGAATTTACGAAATGCAAACCGCTTTTAATTTAGAATTGATTGCAAAAAAATCGAATCATGCTACAGCAGAAATACATGCCGTTTTAAAAAAATTAAAAGAAAAAGGCCTTATTGAATACCATTCGAAAAATAATGATGCCACATTAATTTTCAACGAAGTTCGGGAAGATGAAAGAACAATTAGCAGAGTTTCTAAATATTTAGAAAATCAAAATCAATTAAAAAAGGACCAACTCAAAGCTGTACTTGATTATATTAATGAGAAAAAGGTTTGTAAAAGTAAATTAATTTTGAACTATTTTGGCGAAAAAGCCAATACTGACTGTGGTATTTGTTCGTATTGCATCACAAAAAAACAGCGAAAACCAGATGTTATTTCACTAGCAAAAGAAATCATTACTTTATTACAAACTGCGGATCTAAATTCTAGAGAAATACAGGATAAAACTAAAAATAGTCCTGACAATATTATTTTTGTATTGCAACATTTACTAGAAAACAACGCCATACTTGTACAACCAAACAATAAATATACTTTAAAATCATAATGGAAAAATTACGAATTGTTTTCATGGGAACACCTGAATTTGCAGTTGGAATTCTGCAGACCATAATTAAAAACAACTATGAGGTTGTTGGCGTTATTACAGCTGCAGACAAACCGGCAGGTCGGGGACAAAAAATAAAATACTCCGCTGTAAAAGAATTTGCATTAGCAAATAACCTTACTTTATTACAACCTACAAATCTAAAAGACGAAACTTTTTTATCCGAATTAAAATCCCTGAATGCCAATTTACAAATTGTAGTTGCTTTTAGAATGCTTCCAAAAGTGGTTTGGGAAATGCCTTCACGGGGTACATTTAATCTTCACGCTTCTCTCCTACCCAATTATAGAGGTGCTGCGCCCATAAATTGGGCAATTATAAATGGAGAACCAAAAACTGGCGTAACTACTTTTTTTATCGACGATAAAATTGATACGGGGGCTATGATTTTAAGTTCAGAAATCGAAATTGGTGAAACTGAAAATGCAGGAGAATTGCACAATCGATTAATGGATTTGGGAAGTACTACCGTTATTGAAACTTTGGAAATGATTGAAAAAGGAAATGTAACGACAATTATTCAAAAAGATGATGCTGATATTAAAACGGCATACAAGCTAAATAAAGAGAATTGCAAAATAGATTGGACAAAATCAGCTTCAGAAATAAATAACTTGATTCGAGGACTGAGTCCTTATCCGGCAGCTTGGTGTTTCTTTGGAGACAAAAATGAAGAGTGGAATGTGAAAATTTATGATGCAAAAGTTATTTCAGAAGACCACTCCTATTCCATTGGTCATTTGGTTTGCACCAAAAAAGAAATAAAAATTGCTGTAGCAAATGGATTTATTCAAGTATTAAATTTACAATTTCCCGGAAAAAAAAGGATGACTACAGCCGAGTTACTAAACGGAATTTCTTTTACTGAAAATTCAAAAGTCTATTAACCTCAGCAAAATGGGTGTTTATCGATGATTTTAGCACTAAAAATAGCGTTTTATGAACAAAAAAAATAAGTTATCAACAAAACTAACTAAAAACAGCTAAAACACTTGCAAGGAACGTTTTTCCTATTAAATTTGTGTATTAACAAATATTTTTAACCAACAATTAATAACTATTCATTATGAACAAATCAGAATTAATCGATGCTATGGCTGCTGATGCAGGAATTACAAAAGCTGCTGCAAAATTAGCTTTAGAGTCATTTTTAGGAAATGTGGGCGGTACTTTGAAAAAAGGTGGAAGAGTATCTTTAGTAGGTTTTGGATCTTGGTCAGTTTCAGCTAGAGCTGCAAGAGACGGTAGAAATCCTCAAACAGGAAAAACTATTCAAATCGCTGCTAAAAATGTTGTGAAATTTAAAGCTGGCGCAGAATTAGAAGGAGCAGTAAACTAGTTTAAGTTTTCCAATATAATAAAACCTTCCACAGGAAGGTTTTTTTATGCACTTTAACGACTTTATTTGGAGTTTTAATGAATTTATTCTTAAATTTAATTACTTAAAAAAGACAATGTCATGATCTCAGAAAAATTAAGAAAAGGACATCTACTTATAGCAGAACCTTCTATAGTTGGCGATTTATCATTCAATAGATCCGTAATTTTATTAGCAGATCATAATAAAGAAGGATCTGTTGGTTTTATTATAAACAAGCCATTAAAATATACCATCAATGATTTGATTCCTGAAATTTGTGCACGGTTCAAAATTTATAATGGTGGCCCGGTAGAACAAGACAATCTTTATTTCATACACAATATTCCTAATTTAATTTCAAACAGTATTGAAATTTCTAATGGGATCTATTGGGGAGGTGATTTTGAATCTACCAAAGAATTAATCAACGAAGGAAAAATCAATAAAGACAATATTCGTTTTTTTCTAGGTTATACGGGTTGGGATGAGAACCAATTAGAACACGAAATGTTAGAAAATTCATGGATTATCACTGAAAATAATTATGAAAATAAAATCATCGGAAAATCAGCAACTCATTTCTGGCAAGAACAAATAAAAGAATTAGGAGGAGAATACCTGATATGGTCAAATGCCCCTGAAAACCCCTATTTAAATTAATTTACAGTTAACATTTCATTAAGCATTTGCACTAATTGATTAGCTAGTTTGGCAGTAAACGTTTTCTTTCGGTATTTAGTAATGGGTTGTATCCCTTTTATGACATTTGTTAAAAACAATTCATCTGCTTTCTGAAGATCGAATGGGGAAATCACTTCTTCAACAACTTCTAAATCCTCTATTCTTCTTGCCAACCCCAAAATTTGTTTTCTCATAACACCGTTCAAACAACCTTCTGAAACGGGTGGTGTAATCAGTCTATTTCCAATTAGCATAAAAATATTTCCTTGCAATGCTTCGACTACATTTTTGCTGTCATTCAATAAAATACAATTGTCTAAACCATTTTCATGAGCATAAATACTTCCAGTAATATTGATAATTTTATTGGTTGTTTTTATAGAAGATAGTAGTTGCTTCGTCACATAAAAATCTTTGTAAAGATCTACTTCATATTCCTTTTGTTCAATAGAATAAGAGGCGTTTTCTAATGCAACGGTATGTATCAAAAAGGAAATACTGTTATTGCTTGGTAAGTAATAGCCCCCATCATTTCTATAAACCGTAATTCGAGCACGAGATGAGTCCGACAATGAATTATTTTTAACCAATGACAGAATTTGTTCTTCTAAATATTCCATGGTGAAATTCATGGGTATTTCCATTCGGACCACCCGCATAGAAGCCATCAATCTAAAATAATGATCTTCTAAAAATAGAATTTTATTGTTTATTATTTTAACCGTTTCAAAAACAGCATCACCATATAAGAAACCGCGATTTTGTGTCAGTATATTAGCGTCTTTTGACACCATAGTTCCATTAAAATTAATCATAAAAAAAGCCCTAAATTTATTCAGGGCAAATATAAGTCATAAAATAAGATTAAACTATACAGAACCTATAAGATGTTTTAAATCTGAAATTTGATTTTCCCATAGTTGAGTAGCCTCATCAACTTCATCTTTTTCAGCGAAGTCAATCACCATTAGGGAAACATCCTTAGTTAACTCATCTACCAAAATATGCAACTCAAAAAAGTATTCAGTATCTTTATTATTTTCATCTATCCATTTGAATTTTACTTTTTCACCTGACTTTTTAGAGGCAAGTCTGGCTTTTTCCTCGGAATCATTCCAAATAAAAGTAAAAAATTCACCACGAGAATTTACATTGTCGGCAAACCATTCTGATAGACCAGATGGAGTCGATATATATTGATATAATAATTGAGGCGAGGAATTTATGGGGAACTCGATTTCGTAACGTACTTTTTGATCCATGAGCTACATTTAATTTTTCTGAAATATATAGAATATAAGTCCGAAAAAAAAGCATTTTTAAAAATATTTTTTTTTCTTTAAAAAACGCTTGCAAGCTGTATTATTATTTTTATATTTGCACCCGCATTCAGGGATGGTTTACCACCCTAAATCATGGCGAGATAGCTCAGTCGGTTAGAGCGCAGGATTCATAACCCTGAGGTCCCGAGTTCAAATCTCGGTCTCGCTACCAAAGCAAAAACCCTAACAGCAATACGTTAGGGTTTTTTTATGCTTAAAATTCAACTGATTCTTCAGACCTCAACCCCAGGAGTGACGAAAAGGAGTGACGTTTTATGTTCCAAAAACAGAAATTTTCAACGCTCCTTCTTCAATTACACTTAAAATAGTTGGGTCAATATAATACCTTTCGAGTATCTCATAAGTTGAATGTGATGATAAAATACACGTATCTTTGTTCATAACTGCATTCACCCAAGATAAATAAGTTTTCCTTAAATTCTTAAAACTTACTTTTTTATCAATATTTGCCATTTTTTTATAATGAGTAAATCCTTTAGATAAGTCATTCATTATAGTCTTTTTTAATATTTGTCTCTCTGGAAAAAGTATAAAATCATCTGTTTGCTTTTTATCATGATAACCCAATTTAAGTAGTAAGTTCATCAAATCCGTATTTATTGGAATATATTTCCAATAATCCTCAGCAGTTAATAATTCGACTTTTATATTTGTAATTTTAAAAAACTTAACGCCTCTCACATACTTAAATATATTACTCCATTTTAAGTCAACAACTTCTTCCCTACGGCCACCAGTTAGCAAGGAAAGTTTAAAACCTTGAACAAAATAATTCCTGTACATATTCTTTTTTTCCCTTTTCCAAAATAAAGGAGAACTTGAACTAATTCGCCTTATTTCGGAAATGGGTAAAATTTTTGATATAGAATTTTCAATAGAAACAGAAGCTCTTGCAGAGGGCGGAATTCTAAGATGGTCAAACTCTCACTGAAAAACGAAAACAAAAAAGCTACGTTAACAATTGCGCTGTTTACTGCTTTGGTAATTGCAACTGTCGCAACACCAATAACTACTGCCCTATCAAAAACAACTGAAATAGTAGTAGAAAAGTTTTTTGAAGATGAATCTGATAGAAGAGAAAAAGAAGTTGAAATTGATGGAAAGGAATTAGAAAATGAGAGTAAAAGACTTAAAAATGAAGAACAAAGACTGAAAAATGAAAAAATCAAGCAAGAATTAAAAGACGTTGTTATTAAAATAGATTCTAATCAAAAAATAAAAAAGTACAAGTCTAATTTTTATGAAGAGATTGAAAAAGAAAAACGAATTCAAAAAATCTTATTTGCCGTTGAGGATAATTACAGATTGCCTATTTCTAAAGAACATTATATTTTACAAGAAAATTGCAAAGAATACATTTTACCATCTAATGAAATCGAAACAGAACCAATTGAAGATGCAGTAATAGAAATTATATCTCCTGTGTTAAAAAAAGGTAATTACAAATGGAAAGGAATTTATAATAACAATGCCATTTCATTTGATATGAAATCCAATGAATTTAAAACACTAATTCAAACAGGTAAAATCGAATTTAAAAACGGCTCAGCTATTAATTGCGTTCTCAATATAAAAAAAGAATTGGATAATGACGGAAATGAAAAAATTATTGCATCTAATATTTTGAGTGTTAACCATTATTTTGAAAACGATAAACCAGTTGAAACTCCAGAAAGAAAGAAACAAAGGAAAAAAAGAGAAGCAAACGAAAATCAATTGAATATTTTCGGAAACGAATCCTAAAATATTAGTTTCTGTATCAAAACTCGAAGTGTATCAATATTAATCCTTAACAGGTTTGTGTGATACACTTTTTTTGTATCACTTTTTTTCTTTGATTTATTTCGATATTTAATTTGCATATACTATGTTTGTTTATACAAATAGATCAGTCATGCAAAACGCAATTAGCATCTCCAACCCTAATAGATAATTTACATAAACTAAATTTCATGGATTCGGATACCTTTATTTTCTGCCTCGAAGCTGTTCCCGATATAGAAACAGCCACCACTACTGAAGTGGTAAAAAACCTAGAACAATTAGCTTTTCAACAAGGTATTACAAGCATTTATAAAACTTGCGATACTATTGAGGGATTAGAAGAAAGTTTAAATGCATTACTCTATGAGGATCATAATTTTATCAATTATGAAATAATTTATTTAGTCATGCAAGGCGAAGGAAATACTATTTGCCTCAATGAGTATTATTACAGTTTAGAAGAAATAGCGGAGCTTTTTGAAGGAAAAATGAAAGGTAAAATTTTGCATTTTGCCAATGCAAAGGTATTGGACTTGAGCCAGGAAGAAGCGCAATACTTTTTAGATGTTACTGGTGCGCGTGCCATTTCTGGTTATGGCGCAGCATTCAATACAACAACGAGCAGCGCCCTAGACAAAGCTTTCTTTAGCTTATTCGAAGAACAGGATAATGTTGTCGAAATTGTAGAAGAATTATTTCAAAAACATTATTCCCTCTGTAAACTACTCGATTTTAGATTGTATTATTAAATATGAAATCAGTCTGTCGATGTCACCGTCCCCACTATGTACATAAATTGAATTCTCTGCAGTTCCAGTTTTTTTTGATCCTTAGAGACAAAAAATAACCTTGTATGAGATATCATAAAATCCGTGTTTTTCGAAAAATATTTCTGGTTTTTTTATGTACTTCAACAGTAAGACCTACCGTATAACAAACTCTTAACGGGTCTTTTCTTGGCAGATAAAACCCATATTAAAAAATTCTTATATTATTTTAGAGATATAAAAAGTTTTCTACGATGCAACAATGTGGTTTCCTGCCGTGGGTACAAAAGGTACTTGTGGAACAAGTGGTACAGCAGGCAAAGGCACTACAGGAGGCAAAGGTACTATAGGAGGGACAGAAGGTTCAGCAGGCTCCGGTATTATTTGGGGTACTGGGGCTGGTGGTTGTATTGGTATTGGGGCTGGTGGTTCGGTCGGTTCCACTGGGGGCTGTATTGATGGCATTGGCTGCGTAGGTACAACAGGTTTAACCTCATCCCTATAGCGCTTACTATTTACAGTAGTTTTAAAATTAGCTTTCACAAGAATTTTTCTTCTTAATTTTCTATTGAGATTATCCGATACTTGAATTACACTTTTTTTATTAAGTAATAAGTCAACATAATTTTCTTCTTCGATTTGATTTCCAGGTTTGGATGTTTCTTTAATCGATTTGATTGTTCTTTTCATCTTGTTTTTATTTCCTGTGTTTTTTTTCCGTTTTTTACTTGTCCCAAAAACTATTAAACTCCGATAGCAAAAATTATTAAATTTAGTTTCTACACTAAGGTAGTCAATGATTTTATTATCCTTCAGTCCAAATCTGTTAATTTTAATTTAAAGTAGTTCTAATAATTTCGCAGTAGTTCTATGTTTTTAATAAGTACCCGCAAAGGGTTAGCTGTTTAATAATTCAGGATTTTATTAATGTAATCCAACGGGTAAACCATATTATAATTAGAGAACCTTTATTTCAATAAATTTCGTGCTGTACAGTTTTTCTTATGTAAAAGTCATTGCTAAGTAAATTGAATCGGCAGGAATAGCGGGCACTTTAATTTCGTGTATTATTTCTTTTTCAAGTGCAAAAAAAACATCTTTATCTTCTCCTTGCCGAAAAAGAGAACTGATTTCTTTTTCAGTCAGTTTAGTGTGTTCACTGAGCGCGTGCGCAATTCTATTTTCCATACCTTCCAGTCTGCTTAGATTTTCTTTTAACATTGTTGCGGTGCAGCTCAAATTAATATCCAAGGTGACGCCATGAAATAAAAATGATGCGCTTGGTGCAGAGAATCTTTTATCAGCACTCACAAAAATCACATTAGCTATTGAATCAATGGAACCAATATTGTGCATCGTTACAGTTAATTTACTTTTTAAAGAAATTAAAAAATTATAAAGTACAAACCCCGAGTCAACATCGCCTCCATTAGAAGATATAAAATAATAGAGTTCATTTGGGTTATGATTTTCAATAGCTTGAGTGGTAAACTTAATAAATTTATTTACTTTATCTGCGTTTATTTCGTCAAAAAAATGGATAAAAACTGTTTTGATATTTTTCATATTTCACTTATTTTCTTATGAATTTATGTATAAAAATATAGATGTTAATTGCTCCCGCTACGGTCTTAATTTTATTAAAACATTAAAGTTAATCAAAAAAAATGTAGTGTAAAATTTATTTAAAACATGAAAGACAGTTAATTTTTACTAAAATTCATGAAGCATAATTAATAAACAGTCGCACTGTTAAAAAAACCTCATTTTTTACATAACTACTTGTTTATCATTTAATTAGTATATAAATTTATAGTAATATTAATTTCAAAAAAATTACATTATGAAACCTTTAAATGCAAAAGACACTAAAGCAAAAAACGCCGTCGAATCTTCAAAAACAGAGGATGAAAAAACAACTGGCACCAACGCAACTTCTAAAACAGATGCAAAAAAAATGGACGAAAAAAGACCTGAAACTTCAAAATCTAAAAGTCATGAAAAAAAATCAGACAAAGATTCTGGAGCTCATTCAACTAAAAAACATTAATCCTATTATCAATTTTTATGGAAAATGATAATAAAGGTAATTTAGGTCAAGAGAGCCAGGATAACCAAAACCCACAAAAAGAAGCGAATTTCGAGACTTCAGATTCGGAAAACACTAGCAATCAATTGGCAGATCAATCTGATCCAAAAATGGAACAAGATCCAAAGGACATTTCAGATCAGGATCAAGAAAGAAATCCTACTAATGAAAACATTATTGAAGAATTTAAAAGTTCAACTTCTGCAATATCAGATTGGAAGAAAGAGCTTAATAATCAGGAAGAAAGCAAATCTGATTCACAAACGGACCAAATTTTTAACGAAAATCAGGAGCAACGATCTGATGAAGAACAAAATAAAGATCCGCAAAGTGCATATAATGCAGAAGAAAACGTAAGTGAAAATGAAAATGATTTAGATTCACCACAAAATAGCAATAACAATTTCAAACGGGCGAATGTAAATGATGAGGAAGATTCAGAGATTGAAGATCAAAACAAATCTCCGAAAAATTTCTTGTAAATAATACCTTTTAAACTTTATAAAAAAAAGAAATAGAATTATTGATAAGATGCATTAATTCTATTTCTTTTTTAAATAATGTAAAATCTACTAAAAAAAGTTTATAATCATATTTAATTAAGCTATCGAAACTTCTTTGTCTAAGTATATTTCCTGTACCGCATGTATGAGTTCTACACCTTCGCTAAAAGGACGCTGAAAAGCTTTTCTTCCCATAATCATTCCAGCTCCTCCTGCCCGCTTATTAATCACGGCCGTTTTTATAGCTTGCGCCAAATCATTTTCCCCTTTTGACTCCCCTCCTGAATTAATCATGCTGATCCGTCCCGAGTAACAATTCAGTACCTGATAACGGCATAAATCTATGGGATGATCGCTGGCTAATTTGGTGTACATGTCCGGACTTGATTTGGCAAATTTTATTGCGGTAAAACCACCATTGTTAGTTGGTAACTTTTGTTTAATAATATCAGCCTGAATGGAAACACCAAGATAATTGGCTTGACCAGTAATGTCGGCTGCAGTATTGTAATCGACACCATCTTTTAAAAAAGCATCATTTCTCGAATAGCACCAAAGAATAGTAGCCATACCCAAATTATGGGCCTGTTCAAAAGCCTTCGCCACTTCTATGATTTGCCTGTCGGATTCAGCAGAGCCAAAATAAACCGTCGCTCCTACCGCTACAGCACCCATATTCCAAGCGTCGCGGACACTACCAAACATGATTTGGTCGTACTTATTTGGATAAGTCAATAGTTCGTTGTGATTTATTTTTACCACAAATGGAATTTTATGAGCATATTTCCTGGATAACATTGCCAATCCTCCCATTGTAGAAGCGACCGCATTACAACCGGCTTCCAGGGCTAACTTTACAATATTTTCAGGATCAAAATAAATGGGGTTTGGAGAAAAGGAACTTCCTGCAGTATGCTCAATTCCTTGATCGACTGGCAAAATTGACAGATAGCCAGTGTTAGAAAGCCGACCGTGATTGTATAACTGCGTTAAGCTTCGAATGGATTGTGCCTTTCTATTACTTTGCAAAAAATGAGTCTCTATATGATTTGGATTCGGAAAATGAATGTGCTCTTTCGTAATTTTTGTACAGACATGATTTAACAACGAATCCTTTTCGTCCCCTAATAAATCCAATAATTGGCGTAAATCTTTCATTTTGACTTTGATTTGAATAAATTTCCAAAACACTTTTTAATAGATAAATGTAATTACTTTACTCCATTTTGTAAAATGGATAATCAGTATATCCTTTTTCGTCCGCTGTATAAAACAAATCCATATTAAGATCCTGTGATAAAGGCCAATTGTTTTCAAATCTTTCAACAAGGTCGGGATTATTGATAAATGGCCGCCCAAAAGCTACCAAATCCGTAAGTTCACTTTCAAGAACTGCTTCAGCACTTTCTTTATCAAAACCACCACAAAGGATAATCGTGTTTTTAAAATTGTTTCGTATCCGTTTTTTAATTTCCAAAGGAACCGGAGGCGCTCCCATAGCCGAGTGATCGACAAGATGAATATAGGCGATATCTAATTTATTGAGTTCCCTTGCCAAATAATCATAAGTGGCTTCTATCTCCGGATAATGAGGCATGTCACTAGCTACTCCATAAGGTGACAAGCGAATTCCCGTTTTTTCTTTTCCAATGGCTTTTGCAACGGCTGTTACCACTTCAATCACAAAACGGCAACGGTTTTCAATACTTCCACCATAATTGTCTTCTCTAATATTGCTTATTGGGGAAAGAAATTCTTCTAAAAGGTATCCGTTAGCCGAATGCAATTCAACTCCGTCAAAGCCCGCAAACAAACCATTTTCGGCAGCGGCAACATATTCTGTTTTGGCATGTAAAATTTCCTGAGAAGTCATTTCTTTTGGAACATCAAAATCTTGCAATCCTTTTAAATCGGTCCACATTTGTCCGGCTGCTTTTACTGCTGAAGGTGCTACAATCAGCGCATCTTTATGCATATTGAGATGATGGCTAATTCTTCCGGAATGCATTAACTGAACTATTATTTTACCTCCATTTTTATGAACTGCCGTTGTTGTTTTTTTCCATCCTTCTACCTGGTTCTCACTAAAGACCCCGGGAATACGGGCATATCCAAGACCGTTAGGAGATGGTGATGTTCCTTCAGTTATTATCAATCCAGCACTTGAACGTTGTTTATAATACTCCGCCATAAGTTCGTTAGGAATACTATCAATTGCTCTGCATCTAGTCATTGGCGCCATAACAATTTTGTTTTTTAACGCAATAGAACCAACTGTTTCTGGTGAGAATAATTTGGACGTTTTCATATTTTTTTTTCTTAAATAATTAGTATAAAGATATTTAAATTATTTTCAAAAGTGTCATTTATTTCTTTTTAAAATAAGAAAGATCAATCTATTACTGTTTACTATCAAGGAAAAATAGGTCTTCATAGAATTGGCCAAAATAAAATACAATAAAAATATTATCATATTTATGGCAATCAAAACCACCTCGAATACGCATAAATTCACTTAGGGCGGATGCAAGTAAATAGGAACGAAAGCCAAGAAATACCTATAGAGATTTACAATAATTTTTTTTAATTTATTATAGTCAGCATTACCGTATTTTTTTACGATAATTATTTTAATTTTTATACTTTTTTACCTACAATAAAATATAAAACATGTACTTTATCGATTATTTAAGCTTTTAAACTGTTAAACAAAACAAAAAATATAATTTTAAAGGCGTAATACTCACAGCTTAGAAAATCTAAAAATTTTTATAATAATACAGATACCTTAATTAAATTATGAAAAAACTCTACTCTAAAACCATCAATTACAAATTTTATGTAGCATTTTCAATTTTATTTTTTGTTTTATCTTTTCAAATTAAGGCGCAGCAAGCACCAACATCTCCTCAAGTTAATTTTACTCAAAGAACTGCCGCAGCGACGCCAGCTCGAACGGTTTACAATGTCAAGGGAGATTTTACAATGTTGGGCAATACCAATTTAACTCTTGTTAATTATGGAATTACTACCAACAATGAAGGAAATGCGATGAAATATGTGGATATTGACGACGATTCCAATACCTTAAATTCTTCGAAGGCTAATCTTGAACTCTCTAATTCGGGAGAAAATGGAGCTAACCCAACTTGTTCTACTGTTCTTTTTGCGGGCCTTTATTGGACCGGTAAATCAAATGATGCTGATGCTTTTACAGTTTCAAAGCAAGTTCAAAACGGCACACAACCAGTTAATGATAATTCAGCCGTAACTCACAATCAAAACATTGCCAACACTTCTTACAATTTAAAAGTGACTACGGGAGGACCTGGAAACAATCATTACCCAATCTATACTTTTGCAGGTAGCAACACTTACGTATTTAATTACACTAATACTCCAACCATAACTGTAACTGTAGGTGGTACAACTACAAATCTACCTGCAACGATTTCTACATCTGGATCGATAGCTACCGCCACATTAACAACACCTTATAGCATAACAGACGGTACAGTAACTATAAAAATTTATACCCTAACAAGATCAACAGCAATCGTTAACGGTACAGATTATACAATCAATTCTTCTATTTCGGTTAATGTTTCAGGCACTGTTGCTACATATACAACACTAACTAAAAATTACGATAAAAAAGTCATATCTATAAAAGGGCCAGGTGCCACAACTTATACTTCCATCACGGCAAAAACTAACGGCACCAGTTCAAATATTCTTTTCCCTGGAACATCCTACAGTGGAATTTTCATTGGTTATCAAGAAATCACCGATTATGTAAAAGCACATGGTCCAGGAGCTTATACTGTTGCCGATGTCGCTCTTACAGAGGGAACAAATGCTAATCCTGGTTTTTCTGGAGGTTGGTCAATGGTGGTTATTTATGAAAATCCTTTAATGAAAAGTCGCGCTGTAACGCTTTTTGACGGCTATGCTTATGTAAACGGACAGCGAGCAGCATCAGGTTCTTATACAACTCAAGGCGAATATGGAACAATTCCCATCTCGGGATTCACAACTGTTGGTTCAGGACAAGTAAATATGAAACTAGGGGTTATGGCAGCCGAAGGGGACGTAGCCACCAACTCGGGAAGCGATTATCTGGCAGTGCAAAAATTAAGTGCAGATCCTACAGTTTACAATACCACCAACTATTTAACGATGAACCATGCAGGAAATTCAGTCGACAACTTTTTCAATTCATCCATTTACCCAGTCCCAGCTCCGGGTACCAGCAATCCTATTTTACAAAACAATACCGGAGTCGATTTTAGTATGTTTACCATTCCGAATACCTCAAATTTAGTAATAGGAAAAAATCAAACCTCTACCACTTTTAGGTTTGGCTCCACTTATGAAGTATATACCATATTTGGTTTTGCCATGTCAGTAGATGCCTATATTCCGGAACCTAAAGGATTAATAAGTGTCAATTCAATTAATAATGTAACAAATCCGCCCACTTTAAACGCTTTACCGGGACAAACAATTAATTACTCATTGAATATTACTAATGAAGGCACTGAAGCTACGAATAACACAGTAGTTTCAATACCCATTCCGGCAACAGCAATTTTCAATACAGGAGCAACTATTGTATATCACACGTATAACGGTTTTACAACGACCAACACTCCCTACTTTGACGCAGTGACAAATAAAATCATTTGGAACCTAGGCACATTACCGATAACATCAGGTCATCCCGAATATATATTTGCCGATTTAAGTTTTACCCTCAATGTTACAACAGATTGTAATATTATATTAAGTGCGGGTTGTAGCCCCGAAGTTTCTTTAGAGACCGGAACTATAATGGGTAATGGTGCCACATCTGGATCTTCCTTTACGAAGTATTTCTTTCAGGGATATGATTCAAACTCTTGCCATTTACCTATTGAGGGCTCAATTAAAGTCGCTATCGATGCGAGTTCCTGCTTATCAAGTATGGCTGGACCCAATCAAATAACTTCGTGCGGAGGAGAATTTGTCACATTAGCGGCATCAACAGGGAAAACAGGAACATGGAGCATTATTAGTGGACCTGCCGGAGGTGGAGAACTTTTTTCGAATAACACAAGTCCAAATTCAACATTTTACAGTCCTAATCTTGGTGCATATATCTTAAGATGGACTACCAGTTGCTCTACCACAGATGATGTTGTAGTCACTTTTACACTATGCAATGTTGTAAATTTTGATGGAATTGATGATCATATCAACTTTAAAAATAACTATAATTTAAACAGCGGCAATTTTAGTATTGAAGCTTGGATAAAATCGAATGCAAGTAATAATAATACACAAACAATTATTTCCAAACGTTTAAATACGAGTTCACCTGATGGATATGATTTAAGATTAGTAAATAATATAGTTTCATTCAATTGGAATAATAATTCCATAAACGCCACTCATGCAATTGATACGAACAGATGGTATCATATTGGGGTCACTTTCGACGGAACTAACTATAAATTATACATCGATGGTTTATTAGAAAAAACTGGCTCAGGGGTAAACCCAACATCGAATAATATTGATTGTGTTTTAGGTGCGATGGCCCAAAACAGTACAACTCCCAATAATTATTTTAATGGTTATATCGATGAGGTTCGAATCTGGAATGCTTCTCTAACTATTAGTCAAATTCGCCAAATGATGAATCAAGAAATCATAAATGACGGCAGCGGCAATATTAGGGGAGCAATTGTACCCAAAAACATCACTGGAATAAATTGGACTAATTTGTCCGGTTATTTTCAAATGAATCGTACAAGTGATATCTTAAATGGCTATTTAGTAGACAAATCAGGCAACACCAAAAATGGTAAATTGAAAGGTATTTATGTTCAAGAACCAGATACCGCACCAATTCCTTATACCTCCGGAGCTAATGGTAATTGGGAAAGTGACGCCACCTGGACTTATTTTCAGGTTTGGGATGTTCCTAATAGTTTAGGTATAGATGGTACAACAAAAATAGATTGGAATATCGTTAAGACGGCACACAATATAACTTCAAATAGCAATAAAATAGTTTTGGGATTAGTAGTAAATAGTAATATATTAACTGCTGTAAGTGATTCAAAAATTGAAGTTTCCAGTTATCTAAAATTAGATGGAAAAATAGATTTAGTGGGCAAGTCACAATTAGTACAAACCATCGACAGTGATTTGGACCTATCAAGTGCCGGATCGATAGAAAGAGACCAACAAGGTCAATCCAACAAATACAATTATAATTACTGGAGCGCTCCGGTGAGTCCCATAAATACAACCGCTAACAATATTGATTATACGGTTACAAGTATAATGAAAGACGGAACGGCATCAGTACCACAAAACATAAATTGGGTTAGTGGTTATGATGGATCTTCTGGATCCCCTATTAATCTAGCACGATACTGGATATATAAATTTGATAATTCTGCAAATACTTATGCAAACTGGTCACAAATAGGTGAAACAGGTGCTCTTAGAGTTGGACAAGGGTTTACGTTAAAAGGAAGCGGAGCAGCTTCAGGAACTCAGAATTACACCTTTGTAGGAAAACCAAATAATGGAACAATAGCAACCAATAATGTTAGTGCCGACCAATTGCTTTTAACAGGAAATCCATATCCTTCTGCATTGGATGCCAATGCATTCATAAATGATAATTTAAGTTCTATGGATGGTACTCTGTATTTTTGGGAACAGTATACTACTAATGACACCCATATTCTAAGGGATTATCAAGGTGGTTATGCCGAAAGAAATTTAACAGGTGGAGTTCCTGCAACCTCATCAGGTATAGATTTTATAAGTGGTTTAGGCTCTAGCACCAAAGGTATTCCAAATCAATTTATTCCTGTGGGACAAAGCTTTTTTGTGTATGGAAATATAAATTCAGGAGGTCCTATTACTTATAAAAATACTCAAAGAGGTTTTCATAAAGAAGATGAGGTTGGCGTATCAAATATCATGTTTAAATCAACAGCCAAAGACAAGAAAGATAACGTTTGGAACAATAATAATGATATTATTAAAAAAGATACTTACAAAAGAATTCGAATCGGTTATAATTCCAATAATAATTACCACCGTCAAGTGTTAATAGGATTTATGGATGAAAAAGCAACTTCAGATATCGATAATGGTTATGATGGTTTTAATTTTGATGACTTTCCTAATGACATGTATTTTATGAATGGAGAAGATCAATTAGTAATTCAGGGAGTTGGCTACTTTGACAGAAATGAATCTTACCCTATTGGAATCAAAGCAGATACAGATGGCAAAGTAAAATTCATGATTGATGGACTTGAAAATTTTGACAAAAATGAAAAAATATTCATTTATGATTCGGAAAATGACAGCTATAACGACATCCGAAAAAAACAATATGAAGTTTTGATTCCATCTGGTGAAAACAACGACCGTTTTTCATTGTGCTTTAAACAAAAAACTAAAAAAGAAAAAGAAGAAAGTAAGGATGAAAAAGACAAAAAAAATAAAAAATCAGATGATATAAAAGTGACTAATCTTCAAGGAAAAAATGCAATTATGATTAACAATAAATCAGCTATAACAAATCTTCAAAAAGTTATTTTGTATAATATGAATGGCCAGTCAATTGCAACATGGGAGATTGAGAGTCAATCACAACAAAATATCCAGCTGCCTATTAAAAATTTAAGTTCTGGTATATATATCGTACGAATTCAAACGACAAGTGGAGATATCAGCAAAAAAATAATTGTCCCTTAAGGTTTTAAATCCGTCTTTATAAAAAACTGTCTTTCGAGACAGTTTTTTTTTGGCCCTTATTTTATTCACTAGATTCAACTAATTAATGCAACTTTTAGGGGGGAGATAAAGACATTTTTTCAAAAGAAAGGACTTTTAAAAAGCCCTCTCTCTCGAATGGAATAAATGTTCTTTATTTGCTCCTGACCAAAGTTGTAAATAATGAGCCACTTAACCAGCGAACAAAGATACACAATCGGTGTATTATTAGATCAAAACTACAATAAAAGTGAAATAGCAATTCTTATAAATAAGGACAAATCTGTTATAACACTTGAATTAAAACGCAATTGCGATTTACGCAGTGGTAAATACAGTTCTGAATTAGCTCAGCGAAAATACGATAAGCGTCAAATAAATAAACCTAAAAAAGTTTATCTT
>NZ_FNVP01000003.1:0-5846 GCF_900108015.1 Flavobacterium urumqiense
AGTCCTTATATGGTAAACTTCAATGGTGCAGGCTTCGTGGCTCAAAGTTCTCCAAAAGTATATGCAGGCCTTACGGCCGGCAGTTACACTTGGATTGTAAAAGATGCCAACGGATGTATTGTTCAAGGTTCAGAAGTAGTAGGTCAACCAACAATTTTGGTAGCTTCAACAACACCAGTAAATCCTAAATGTTGTAATGAACCGGATGGTTCAATTACATTAACATTCAGTGGAGGAACCAGTCCATACATGGTGAACTTCAATGGTGCAGGCTTCGTGGCACAAACGTCTCCAAAAGTATATACAGGCCTTATGGCCGGTAGCTATACTTGGATTGTAAGAGATGCCAACGGATGTACCTTTACAGGAGGCACGGTAACTTTAACCAACCCACCTTTGATAGTTGCATCATCAGTCCTTGTGAATCCTAAATGTAACGGAGGAACCGACGGTTCTATCACAATTATTGCTTCGGGAGGAACTGGTATACTAACGTACTCCATAAATCAAGGTTTGACGTATCAAGCATCCAATGTGTTTACAGGGCTTGTGGCCGGTGAATACAAATGGAGAGTAAAAGATGCTAATGGCTGTTTATTGAAAGGTACATTTATCTTAACCACTCCGCCAGCTGTGATTATTTCAGCAACGTTAATGAATCCTAAATGTAACGGTGGAGCTGATGGTTCAATCACGGTGAACGCTACAGGAGGAACAAGCTCATTGATGTACTCTCTAAATGATGGATTTTCTTACCAAACATCAAATGTATTTAATGCACTAGTTGCAGGACAATATGCCTGGGCGGTAAAAGAGGCCAATGGATGTATTACGAAAGGCACGGTTAATTTAATTAATCCTACAAAAATTGAAGCATCAGCAACACCTGCAGATCCTAAATGTAATGGCGGAACCGACGGTTCGTTTACCATAACAGCAACTGGAGGAACAGGAATATTGATGTACTCTGCCAATGACGGCACAACATACCAAGCATCAAATGTATTCAGCGGATTAACTGCTGGAAGCTATCAATGGGTGGTAAAAGATGCCAATAGCTGTATCTTGAAAGGAACGGTTAGTTTACTAAATCCGGCATTAATAGCGGTATCAGTAGCGGCAGTAAATCCTTCTTGTTGTGACGCGTTGACCGATGGTTCAATTATGTTGAATGCGATAGGCGGAACAGGTACATTTATGTACTCTATAAATGATGGTGCAACTTACCAAACATCCAATTTCTTTAGCAAATTACCTGCAGGAGAATACAAATGGGTGGTTAAAGATGCGAATAATTGTATCTTGAAAGGCACGGTTATTTTACGTAATCCTAGTGATCCAAATGCACGATCAATAGCTACGAAAACTCCGACAGCTGATTTTACAGCTTACCCTGTTCCTTTTAAAGATGTCCTTACAATCAGATACGATTTCGATTATATCTCTGATGTAAAAATTGAAGTATTTAATGCACAAGGTATTTTAGTACTTTCAAAAACGGAGACAAATAGTTATTTGAACAAAGAAATCATGTTACACCTTCATACATATCAAGGTCAAGAGCAGATTTATATTGTGAAACTGACTACTGATAGAGGAACTAGCATGAAAAAAGTAATGTCTTCTAAATAATTTTTAAAATGTAGCTAGTCCTATAAAATATAGAGAAGGATTAGAATTTTTAACCTCGAAAGTTTTTACTTTCGAGGTTTTTTTTGTTTAAAATTAAATTTTATGTAATGGCTTTGATGACAAAAAATAAGTATATTCTGAGTTTTAAAGTTTAGTTTAGACAAGAATTCGTCATAAATTTTTGTATAGTATTTTTCTTTTGAATTGAAATAAATAATTAAATTTTTAATCTTAAGCACTATTTAATAAAATTAACTATGTTTTAAATAATCCAGTGCACAAAGCTTATTTTTTAGATTGAAATAGTAATTGAAATAATCCTGCTTTTTAAGACCTTTAATAGGTTTTACAATAAGATGAAATGTATTAAATACTTCTTGCTTCGCCAATATAAAAATTATGATAGTAGTACAAAATAGAATATCATCTTACTGTTATTCTACTTAGTTTCATGAAAATTCTATTATTAGATTTTTTTTAAAACTTCCGTAAACTATTGGATCAATTTCTTTTTAATTCAAATAGTGCTTAATTTTTAAGTACAGGATATATTAAACAGGATAGTCTAATTAAAATACAATCACTTTTGTATTTAGTTACAAAACGAATAAAATTCAAAAACAGCAAAAAAAAGTTCATTTTAAAGTAATAGAATTTAGCCAATCTGCTATTTTTTAATACAATAAATACAATAAAAGAAATGAGTATTGAAAGTAAGAAAATTTGTGTTTAATTTATTTTTAATTTTAACGCGTAAGACACTATTAATCAAATAGTTATAAAACAAAATATTTATATCTACATACTAATTTTCCTAATACATGGTGTTATTTGTCGATTAAAATGGAATTTAAACGAGTATAAACTTGTTTTTATTTCCTTTTTTATTTTAATGGTTAATTTTAATATAAGTAAATAATTAAGTTGTTTCTAGTTAATCAACTTTTTAATAAATTTTTGGGATATGATTTTGGTTCTCCACATTTATGATATCCTGTTTATGAATGTTAACTTCCTTTTTTTTAATTGAAGATGGCTTATTTTCAGACAGTTACATTTCTCCAAAATGTAAGCTTTCAATTTAATTCTAATTATCATTTAATTCTAATTATTTAAAATAAATAATTAAAAATTTTCAACAAATTGATTTTGGTTTAGGTAAGAAGATTTTGTTTTTATTGTGCTAATAAAAACATTATTAATGACGGTGACTTCATTTTTTTTATGAAGATGGATTATGTTTTATATGAGTTTTTATTTCCCAAATCTGTAAACTTTCTTTTATATCTAATCTATGGTGCTAAAATACTTTTATTATGAAAAAGAATACTATTTTCGAGTTTTTCAATATATTATATTGCAAAATAACTAATTGCTTTTTAACGAAAAACAACCTTTCTAAATTAGATTTAACTAAATCTAATGAGAGAAGTTCAATTGATTTTTTATTAAGATTATGGCCTTGTTCTTGGCATAAATCACTTCGAATGTCTCTTATGTTGGGGGCAATTATGATGACGGGCTATACAGTCACTGCTCAAAACATTAAAGGGATAGTGCCGGTATCAACCCCTAAATTAGGTTCAGCAGTTGATGGTAATGCATGGGCTCATGAACCTGATTTTTTTAATAGTGCTCCTTCGATATATTTTACTGTAGGAGATTTGTTTGACAAGATTCACCCAACTATTGATGGTCATGGTCTAGTTAACCCAGAAAATGGAGATGTTTTTTACAAACCAAGTGCTATTCAAAATCCACCTATCGCTCAGAGTATTCCCGTAACCTATCAGCTAAAGGATAATTACACGGGTGATTTTACTATATTCACCCAATCTAATAAAATTAATGATAATCCAAACACCTATGCTTGGGGCCCTGGTACTTCCCCTAATAAAAATGAAACCCAAAATTGTGGTGCTCATTTTAGTTATGGCGAGCAAGGGTTGGCCGGTGGAGTATATGATGATTCCGAAGTTCTTGTTAAAGCTATCACTGGATCTAGTAAGGATTTGTGGTGTCTTTTTGCGGGTGACCGTCAAACTATTAATGGTAGTAGTTACATCGATTTCGAGTTTTTACAAGCACCCTTAACCATGACTGGAGCCACTTATGGACCCATTGACGCGCAGACCGGTGTTGCAGCAATCAATGGCGGTAGCGGTGTATTTCATACTGATGCCCCCGCTTCAACCGGAGGCCGTACAGAAGGGGATCTATTAATAACAATTCAATTTACACAAGGAGGGGGTGAAGCTACTGCCGTAATCCAGTCTTGGACAAATGTAAATGGTACGTGGCAATATCAACTTTTAAATAATAATGACCCGCTGCTTTTAGGAAATATTTTTGTTACTAATAACAATGTAACAACTACAGTTCCATTTGATGTCTATGGAAGTGGGTTTCCGGGTACCTATGCCCCTAATCAATGGGCTGAGGGAGCCATCAATCTTTCGCAGGTATTCAAATTTCTTGACAAACCTTGTATTAATATCAGTACACTATTTATTAGAACAAGGACTTCAGGAAATTCATCTCAGTCAGAATTAAAGGATTTTCCAGGAGCTCCAATTCAATTGAATTTGGATTTTACTCCAAATGCCAATGCAGGTGCAGATAAAATTTTAACTTGTACCACAACTTCTCTTGCATTAAGCGGAAGTTCAACTACCTTAGGGGCGATATTCTCTTGGGTCCCAACCAATGGTGGCCAAATCGTTTCCGGAGCAAATACCGCCACACCAACGGTAAATGCAGCAGGTACTTATACCTTAACAGTTACTAGTCCTGTCAGTAATCTATGTACCGCCACAGATGTGGTCCTGGTCACAGCGAACACCACGCCGCCAAATGCAAATGCTGGCGCTGATAAAGGGTTGAATTGTACCACTACTTCAATAGCCTTAAGTGGTTCCTCTACAACAACAGGCGCTACATTTTCTTGGCTTGCAAGTAATGGCGGTAACATCGTTTCCGGTGCTACAACGGCTGCACCAACGGTAAATGCAGCAGGTACTTATACGTTAACGGTTACTGATCCAATAAATGGATGCACTGCCACCGATGTAGCCTTAGTGACTCTCGATGCTAATTTACCAAATGCCAATGCAGGTGCAGACAAAGTATTGAATTGTACCACTACTTCAATATCCTTAAGCGGTTCCTCTACAACAACAGGAGGTACATTTTCTTGGCTTGCAAGTAATGGTGGAAACATCGTTTCTGGTGCTACAACAGCAACTCCAACGGTGAACGCGGCGGGTACATATACGTTAACTGTTACCAATCCAACTAATGGATGTACCGCTACCGATCTTGCTTTGGTAACATTAAACAATACCACACCAAATGCAAATGCAGGAGCAGACAAAGAATTGACTTGTACAACAACTTCAATTGCTTTAAGCGGATCAACAACAACAACAGGCGCAACATTCTCTTGGCTTGCAAGTAATGGCGGAAACATCGTTTCTGGTGCTACAACAGCAACTCCAACGGTGAACGCGACGGGTACATATACGTTAACTGTCACCAATCCAATTAATGGATGCACCGCCACCGATATAGCCTTGGTAACATTAAATAGTACTGTACCGAATATTAATGCAGGAACAGATAAAGTGTTAACTTGTACTGTTACTTCATTAGCTCTCAGTGGTTCCTCTACAACAATAGGCGCAACATTCTCTTGGCTTGCAAGTAATGGCGGAAACATCGTTTCGGGTGCTACAACGTCTGCACCAACGGTGAACGCAGCTGGTACGTATACATTAACTGTTACTAATCCATTGAATGGATGTACTTCTACTGATGCAGCGGTGTTAATATTAAACAATACTGTACCGAATGTTAATGCAGGAGCTGACAAAATGTTAACTTGCACTCTGACTTCAATATCCTTGAGCGGTTCCTCCACAACAATGGGCGCAACATTCTCTTGGCTTGCAAGTAATGGCGGTAACATCGTTTCTGGTGCTACAACGGCTGCACCAACGGTGAACGCAGCGGGTACTTATGCGTTAACGGTTACTGATCCAATAAATGGATGTACTGCCACTGATGTAGCCTTAGTGACTCTCGATGCTAACTTACCAAATGCCAATGCTGGTGCAGACGAAGTATTGAATTGTACCACTACTTCAATATCCTTGAGCGGTTCCTCTACAACAACAGGAGGTACATTCTCTTGGCTTGCAAGTAATGGCGGAAAC
>NZ_FNVP01000003.1:6161-314699 GCF_900108015.1 Flavobacterium urumqiense
AATTGTACCACTACTTCAATATCCTTGAGCGGTTCCTCTACAACAACAGGAGGTACATTCTCTTGGCTTGCAAGTAATGGCGGAAACATCGTTTCGGGTGCTACAACTTCTGCACCAACGGTGAACGCAGCGGGTACGTATACCTTAACTGTTACTAATCCAGTGAATGGATGTACTGCTACCGATATAGTTTTGGTAACTTTAAATAATACACCGCCGAATGTAAGTGCGGGGAATGATGCTCAGATATTATGCGGTACCGTCACAGTACTATTATCAGGATCATCCTCAACAGCAGGTGCAACTTTGTTTTGGGTCGCCAGTAATGGAGGAAACATTGTTTCCGGTGCCACTACAGCTACACCAACCGTAAATGCAGCCGGTACATATACATTAACTATTACTAATCCAATCAATGGATGTACCGCTTCTGATGTAGTTTTGGTGACAAATCAAATTTGTGCCTTTGAGGGCTGTACTTTAGGATATTGGAAAAATCATAGTGATAGATGGTGTTCAAGTTATAGTCCTTCCATGTTGTTTGGTGATGTTTTTGTAAATGCACCATCAAACCTTGCTAATCAAACTTTATTGGAGGCTTTAAATTTAGGTGGTGGAGGAATTTATAATTTAGCTCGTCAAGGAGTTGCCGCTTTATTGAATGCTTGTAGTGACGAAGTTGATTTCCCAGCACCTTATTCTGATAATACACAATCTGTAATAAATGCTATTAATGCGGCTTATTTAGCTGGCGGAACAGCACCTGGACAATTAGCAACTCAATTAGATATTCTTAATAATTCAGGTTGTCCTTTAGGAGGAACCAGAGCTACTAATAAAGGAAGTAATTTGGATGTTAAACCTGTGGGTTTTGATGCCTATCCAGTTCCTTTCAAAGATGTACTTACTATTAAATACAAATTTGATTATGTGTCCGATGTAAAAATTGAAGTATTTAATTCTCTTGGAACAGCTGTATTATCAAAAACAGATACTAATAGTTATTTAAACAAAGAAGTTGTCCTAAACCTTAAAATGAATCGAGGGCAAGAACAAGTTTATGTTGTGAAAGTAACTACTAATCAAAGAACATTTACTAAAAAAGTAATGTCTTCCAAATAATTAAAAAAATTAATTTTAACTTAAAAGCATCCGTTTTAAGCGGATGCTTTTTTATTGCTGTATTTTATCAATCGGTTATTTTATTTAATTTCAAAAACCCAATATGCAATTCATCTTCTTTTAAATCAATTTCAGATTTGGTAATTTTTACGCGATAATGTTCTTTAAATCCCGCAGGCAAGATATCAAATACCTTGTAAATATTGTCCACATCAATCCCGTATTTGTCGTCGATGTGTGAAGGGGTGCCCTGGAAACCATAATGTTTGTAGAAAGTGGATTTTTTGGATTTTTTGGAAGCCAATCCCATACTTTTAGCAACAGTTAGGATTTTATAATGGTATTCTTCAAACTCATTTTCTTTATAACCGCCTAAATTGATGAAAAATAAATGATCCGAAGTAGAATTTAGAGCGGAACTTTTTGCAATAATTTCAATCGAAAAATTTTCGACTGCGGCAACTTCTCTCCATGCATCAATATGAATACGTCCTTTGGCTTCGGGCCAAAATTCTTTGATCTGTGGGATCAAATTCTTCAAGGAATTACCAATTCCAAAAAAAATATCATGCTGTTCTGTAAATCGGCCTTTCGGGATACAGCCTAGCATGACCATGTATAATTTTAGATTCTCTTCCATATTTCAAAGCTACATTTTTTTTGAAAATAAACTTTGGCACAGTTCATGAATCTAATAAAAAAAACCATTAAAATATTTAAATCATGAAAAAGATAATTACCTTATTAGCCATTGCAGGATTACTTACTTTGCAATCTTGCACTACCTCCGGGAGTTTTGAAAATGATCTAATTCCAGTAGCTAAAAGCGAAGTATTTGAAGTAACTACTTCATTTAATTACACTAATAATTACAGTAGATTGATAACCTTAAATCCGCCAATATATTCTTCGGATATTGTTTTAGTATATCGATTGACTGGTATAACACCACAAGGAAGTGATATTTGGAAATTATTACCGGAAACGCATTATTTTGCAGATGGAACATTAGATTTTGGTTATGACTATGATTATTCTTCCACTGACGTAAGTGTTTTTATGGTGGGGAATAATTTACAAACGGTTTCTACGAATTATAGATTGAATCAGGTTTTGAGGATTGTAATTACTCCAGCTAGTTTTTCTAAAGCGATAGATAAAAATAATATAAACGCAGTAATGTCTGCTTTGAATGTTGATAAAAACCAAATTCAAAAAATTGATTTGTAGTTTATACTTTTAATAAAAAAAAGGGAATCTTTCGATTCCCTTTTTTTTGGTTTTTTAATTATTGGATTTTAAAAATTTTAGAATTCATCGCTTTCCTCAACAATTTCCTTTTTATTCATTTTCAAGGAGACTACGATTCCTGTTAATAGCGAAACCGCAATAAAAGCAAGCGAAACCCATTCTGGCAATTCGATAAAATCATGAAGTAACATTTTAAGACCTACAAAACTTAAAATAGCAATAAGGCTGTATTCTAAATAACTGAATCGTTCCAGCATGTTGGCTAAAAAGAAATACATGGAACGCAAACCTAGTATCGCAAAAATATTAGAGCTAAAAACTAAAAAAGGATCACTTGTTATTGCTAAAATTGCAGGAACACTATCGAGTGCAAAAACAACATCCATTACTTCAATAACGACTAGTGCTACAAAAAGAGGTGTTGCCGCAGTAATATGGCGTCTTTTTACAAAGAAATTTTCTTTGTCCATATGATTTGAAACAGCAACAATTTTCTTTAGACTTTTATAAACGAATGATTTTTTAGGTTCAAATTTTTCGTCCTCATTGTCAAATAGCATTCTAATTGCGGTGTAAATTAAAAATGCACCAAAAATATACGTGGTCCATGCAAATTTATTGATCAACAAAACACCAAAATAAATCATGGCACCTCTAAAAATGATGGCTCCCAATATCCCCCAAAACAAAACTCTATGTTGGTATTTTTTTGGTATTTTAAAAGCGGAGAATATAACGGCGATAACAAATATGTTGTCTACACTGAGTGATAATTCAATCAAATAGCCAGTAATAAATTTTATAGATGCCGTTGCCGGTTTTAATTGATCTGGATTTGCAATGAAATCCGTACCGTAAAGCCAGTAAATAACGCCAGAAAACATAAAAGATAGTGCTACCCATACGGCAGTCCATTTTCCGGCTTCCTTTGAACTGATGATATGTGGTGTTTTATTGAAAACGCCTAAATCGAGTGCAAGAAATAGCAAAATAGCAATTAAGAATAAAATCCAGACAATCATAAATTAAGTTATTTATTATAGGTTGAACAAAGATACTTTTTGATTTCTAAGTTCGAACCTTATTTGGAATAAAGTTGTGAATACAATATTATCTAGTTCTAAAAAAAAAGTGCCTTCATCACGAAGGCACTTTTAAAGTATAAACAAATCAATTGTATATAGAATTTTATGCTAAAACAGAATCTTCAATTAAAACTGAGTTTACAGTTTTTACAATTCTGGCAGCAATTTTGTATGGATCACCATTAGAAGCTGGTCTTCTGTCTTCTAACCATCCTTTCCATCCTTTTTGAACGGTAATTAATGGGATTCTGATTGAAGCTCCTCTGTCTGAAATACCGTAAGAGAAATCATGGATAGAAGCAGTTTCATGCTTACCAGTTAAACGTTGATCATTATAAGCTCCGTATACCGCAATGTGTTCTGCAGTTACAGGTCTGAATGCCTCGCATATTTTTTCGTAAATTTCTTGAGAACCACATGTTCTTAATACTTCGTTAGAAAAGTTAGCATGCATTCCAGATCCATTCCAATCAGTATCTCCTAATGGTTTTGGATGGTAATCAATATAATAACCATATTTTTCAGTCAAACGATCCAGTAAATATCTGGCAATCCATATTTCGTCACCTGCTTTTTTAGCGCCTTGTGCGAATAATTGAAATTCCCATTGTCCACAAGCAACTTCTTGGTTAATTCCTTCAAAGTTAATTCCTGCAGCAATACATAAATCGGCATGTTCTTCCACTAAACTTCTACCGTGTGTGTTTTTACCACCTACTGAACAGTAGTACATCCCTTGTGGAGCAGGGTAACCACCTATTGGAAATCCTAAAGGCAATAAAGTTTTAGTATCCATAATGAAATATTCTTGTTCAAAACCAAACCAGAAATCACCATCATCATCAATGGTAGCTCTTCCATTAGAAGCGTGTGCGGTACCGTCAGCATTCATAACTTCAGTCATGACTAGGTAGCCATTGATACGAGTTGGGTCAGGGTAAATAGCAACAGGGATCAAAAGACAATCAGACGAACCACCTTCTGCTTGTTTTGTTGAGGAACCGTCAAAAGACCAGTTACCTATTTCTTCTATTGTTCCTTTAAAATTTTCGTGTTCTTCAACTTTGGTTTTACTTCTTAAGTTTTGAGTTGGTTCATATCCGTCTAACCAAATGTACTCTAATTTTATTTTAGCCATAATAGTATAAATTATTTCGTTTTCCTTATTTGTTTGCAAATATAAAATAAATTAGTTAGTAGTAAAAATTAGGGGGTATTTTTCATTATAGTATGTGTTATTTTTCACATAAGTGTATTTTATCGGGGGTAAAAATTCAAAATGATAATTTTAAATAGCGATAAAAACTAATTTCACAATTACAATGGAGGGAATTTTCATTTAATATTGATTATATTTGTCTCTTATATTAAATCTATTATAATTAATTTAAAATTGTAAACATGTCAACATTACGTTTTCAAGCTTTGAGAGAAGCATCGAACAGAAAACCTGTTCATTTTGAAGAAACTGATAGAAAATCAACTCTTTTTGGTTCTAATGTTTTTAATGATAAAGCAATGAAGCAATTTCTAACTTCAGATGCTTTCAAAGGAGTGCAAGGTGCTGTTCAGTATGGAACTAAAATAGATAGAAAATTAGCAGATTATATCGCAATGGGGATGAAAGAGTGGGCCTTGTCTAAAGGTGTAACTCATTATACACACTGGTTTCAGCCACTTACAGGAACAACCGCTGAAAAACATGATGCTTTCTTTGAAACATCTTATGACGGTAGCGATCCGGTAGAAAAATTTGGTGGCGCGCAATTAGTTCAACAAGAACCAGATGCCTCTAGTTTTCCAAATGGTGGAATCAGAAATACATTTGAAGCAAGAGGGTATACCGCTTGGGATCCAACATCTCCGGCATTCATATATGGAACTACTTTATGTATTCCAACCGTTTTTATCTCGTATACAGGAGAAGCATTAGATAACAAAATTCCATTATTAAGAGCATTATCTGCAATGGATACCGCGGCAACTGAAGTGTGTAAATATTTTGACAAAAATGTTAAGAAAGTAACGGCAACTTTAGGATGGGAACAAGAATATTTCTTAATCGATAAATCATTAGCGGACTCTCGTCCTGATCTTACCATGACAGGAAGAACTTTGCTGGGACATACCTCTGCAAAAGGACAACAATTAGATGACCATTATTTTGGGTCTATTCCAACTCGTGCTTTAACATACATGAGAGATTTAGAGCAAGAATGCATGTTACTGGGAATTCCGGTAAAAACGCGTCATAATGAAGTAGCTCCAAATCAATTTGAGTTGGCACCTATTTTTGAAGAAACAAATTTAGCAGTAGATCACAACTGCTTATTGATGGACGTGATGCAAAAAGTGGGGGAACGTC
Source organism: Flavobacterium urumqiense (assembly GCF_900108015.1). Taxonomy (GTDB): domain Bacteria; phylum Bacteroidota; class Bacteroidia; order Flavobacteriales; family Flavobacteriaceae; genus Flavobacterium; species Flavobacterium urumqiense. The sequence continues at coordinate 11,985 of NZ_FNVP01000003.1, forward strand.
ATGATTTGAAAGTATTGTTCCATGAAAAACCTTTCAAAGGAGTAAATGGTTCAGGAAAGCACAACAACTGGTCATTGGCAACTGATACTGGAGTTAACTTGTTAAGTCCAAGCAAAACGCCAATGAGTAATTTGCAATTTTTAACTTTCTTTATTAATACTATTAAAGCGGTTAACGATTATGAAGCGTTGCTCAGAGGTGCAATTGCAACTGCAAGTAATGATCATAGATTAGGAGCTAACGAAGCGCCACCAGCAATTATCTCTGTGTTTATTGGAGAGCAATTGACTAAAGTATTGGCTGAATTAGAAGGTGTAACTGCGGGAAAATTATCTCCGGAAGAAAAAACCGATTTAAAATTAAACGTAGTCGGAAAAATTCCAGATGTTCTTTTAGATAATACAGATAGAAACAGAACTTCACCATTTGCTTTTACAGGAAATAAATTTGAATTCAGAGCGGTAGGTTCTTCTGCTAACTGTTCCAATTCAATGACTACGTTGAATACTATTGTTGCAAAACAATTGAAAGATTTCAAAATTGAAGTGGATGCATTAATTGAATCTAAAGACATGAAGAAAGATGATGCCATCTTCAATGTGCTGAGAGAATATATTAAAGTTTCTAAAAATATCCTTTTCGAAGGAGACGGTTACAGTGAAGCATGGGAAATTGAAGCAGGAAAAAGAGGATTAAGTAACTTCAAAACAACTCCTGAAGCATTAAAAGCCAGAGCTTCTAAACAAGCATTAGATTTGTTTTCTGAAATGGGTATCATGAACCACATTGAAGTTCAAGCACGTTACGAAATTGAATTGGAAGAGTATACTAAGAAAATTCAAATTGAAGGTAGAGTTTTAGGTGATATTTCTAAAAATCATGTTATTCCTACCGCTATTCGTTATCAAAATACTTTGATTGAAAACGTTAAAGGATTGAAAGATATTTTTGGTGCTGAATTTGAATCAATTGCAAAAGAGCAAATTTTTTTAATCAAAGAAATTTCCGGACATATTGCAGGAATCAATTCTAAAGTGGAAGAAATGACCAACGAAAGAAAGAAAGCAAACGTTCTTACTGATGCACAAGAAATGGCAGAAGCCTATTGTAATGCAGTAAAACCTTATTTTGAAGTAATACGTGAGCACTGCGATAAACTAGAATTATTAGTTGATAACGAACTTTGGACCTTAACTAAATACAGAGAATTGTTGTTTACAAAATAACAATAAAATAGCTAAAATTTTACACCCGATAGCTTTAGAAACTTATCGGGTTTTTTTTAAGTAAGACATTTTTTTTGCGTTGTTTCACAATAAATTATAGCTTTTGTGAAAAAATTTATTTTTTGTAATCTTAGCGATAGATTACTAGAAGAATCTGAACCTGAGATGTTAAAGTTGCTTTCTGTTTTGATAAAGAATAAAAGTTTAGTAATCAAAATTCAAGGTCATATTTATTTTACAATAGAGAAAGTTAAATATGATGTTTCTGCTGCTCTAGCTAAAAAAGGTTACAATATTTTAGTTCAAAATGGAATTGAAAAAGAACGGCTTTCTTATAAAGGATTGTGCAGCTTCAGGCCAATATATCCGTTACCCGAAAAAAATGAAGCAGAACGAATTGCAAACAGAAGAGTAGAGATTTTCATTGTCAAAAAATAGTGTAATAAATCCTAATTCCTAATTCTGAAATCCTAAATCAAATTAGTATCTTTGCCCCACAAACCCGTTGCTTAAAAGCAGCTTACACAACTAGAATACATGAGTTCAGATACTTCAAAAAGATATGCACAACGTGGTGTTTCGGCATCCAAAGAAGATGTTCATATCGCCATAAAAAATATTGATAAAGGATTGTTTCCTCAAGCATTTTGCAAAATTGTTCCTGATTATTTAACCCAAGACGAAGATTATTGTTTGATAATGCATGCCGATGGAGCAGGGACTAAATCCTCTCTGGCCTATATGTATTGGAAAGAAACAGGCGATATTTCAGTATGGAAAGGTATTGCTCAAGATGCTTTGATCATGAATATTGACGATTTATTATGTGTAGGAGCAACCGATAATATTATGCTTTCCTCCACCATTGGGAGAAATAAAAACCTGATTCCGGGCGAAGTTTTATCAGCTATCATCAATGGGACCGAAGAATTAATTAAAGAACTGGATTCTTTTGGCGTTACCATACATTCTACTGGCGGGGAAACTGCTGATGTGGGCGATATTGTGCGTACCATAATTGTAGATTCTACCGTTACGGCTCGTATGAAACGTTCTGATGTAATTGATAATGCTAATATAAAAGCTGGGGATGTAATTGTGGGAATGGCTTCTTTTGGTCAGGCTACTTACGAAAAAAGCTATAATGGCGGAATGGGAAGCAACGGATTAACATCAGCGCGTCATGATGTTTTCGGGAAATATTTGGCAACCAAATATCCAGAGAGTTTTGATGCAGCAGTTCCCGAAGAATTAATTTATTCCGGTCAGGTAAAATTGACTGATGCAGTTGAAAATTCACCAATCAACGCTGGACAATTAGTGCTTTCGCCAACCAGAACCTATGCGCCAATTATTAAGAAAATTGTAGATAAATATTCGTCTGATGAGATACACGGTATGGTGCATTGCAGCGGAGGTGCACAAACTAAGATTTTACATTTTGTAAAAAACTTACATATCATAAAAGATAATTTATTTCCTGTACCGCCACTTTTTCAATTGATACAAGAGCAGTCAAAAACAGATTGGAAAGAAATGTACCAGGTTTTCAATTGCGGACATCGTATGGAAGTTTATGTTCCGGAAGCTATCGCTCAAGATATTATTGCGATTTCAAAATCGTTTAATGTTGATGCCCAAATCGTGGGTAGAGTAGTAGCAGCCGATACTAAAAGACTGACTATTACTAGCGAATACGGAACTTTCGAATATTAAAAAGTAGTAATTGACACGAGTTTTTCAATCTTTTAATTTTTCAATCTTTTAATTTTTTTTAAAATGTACGAACTAGTTTTTTGGAGATATTTGGAAGGCTTTTATCTAAACCATCAAGAGGTTTATGAAGCCATTATAGAGCAACAAGAAGTGGCTGGTTTGGAGCAACTTCCTACTATTGTTATTCTCAATAGAATCAATTCAGTGTTTTCAAAATGGGACAAAGTAGACGAAAATAGTTGGAAAAACCCAAATGGTAAAGGCGCTTTTCAAGTAGAAGCTACACCGCAAAGCATCCAAATTGACTGCTACGGTACCGAAGGAAAAACCATGAATCTTCTCGTTGATACTCTGGCCGAATTCAAATGTCCGCTTTATGATCCGCAAGTTCCGGAGCGTTATGACGAAATGAGTGAGTAGTATTTTTAGGAGCTAATCCAGCTATACATTACAAGGCCACAGTATAAAAAAAATATTTTTCTAAGTCCTAAAAGGAGCTTCCGCTGGTCGCTCTTTTACAACAAGAAAAATTGTTTTTTTATACTGTGGGCTTTTCATTTCCATCTGGGCTAAAAAATCGGTGGAAATCAATAAAATGGGTGTCAATCTTGATCTATTTTTTATAAATTAGCTGCCAAAAAAACGATGGCTGCAATTTTAGATTTTCCTCAAAATACAATTCTTGAAAACGAATCTGTTTTGATGCGTCCTTTACAAGAAAGTGATGTTGAAAACCTATTGGAAATTTCTATCAATGAACCTGAAACTTGGGAATATTCTTTGGTAAAAGCCAACGGAAAAAAGAATTTAAAAAACTACATCCAAATTGCTTTAAAAGTAAAAGAAAATAAAACCGAATTCCCCTTTATCGTTTTTGATAAAAAATCAGGAAAATATGCCGGAAGTACCCGTTTTTATGATATTAGTTTGTCATTCAAAACCTTGCAGTTGGGCTATACATGGTACGGTAAAAATTTTAGAGGAACCGGACTCAACAAACACTGTAAGTTTTTGCTTTTGCAATTCGCCTTTGAAACTTTAGAGATGGAACGAGTAGAATTCCGCGCGGATAATAATAACCAGCGGAGCATTGCCGCTATGAAAAGCATAGGTTGCAAAGTAGAAGGTATACTGCGAAATCACATGCCAACTTTGGACAGCGATGTGCGCCGGGACAGTATTATTCTAAGTATCCTCAGAAACGAATGGTTTGAAAGTGTTAAAGAAAATCTAAAAGCCAAGTTATTATAAAGCTTTGAAGTCCTGATTTGAGATACTGGCATCATTATTTTGCTCATTCGAATAGTAATAATTAGAATTTTTATTGGTTGGATATCTAATTTCATCCATAATTACCAATACAGATACACCAATAAAAAAAGAAAAGAAGCTCCAAACAGAGACGATATAATTTTCATAATAAATCGTAGTGATACTATAAGAAATTATGGTTGTTATGCTCAATAACCAAACTTTTTTGATGTTTAAAAATAAGGGAGGAGCAACCGTTGCAATAATATAAAGTAAGTCGCAAATAATACTATATTTCATTGGATAGTTTTGTGAAAAGGAAATGGCATATCCAGTAATACTTGCTTCAACTGAATAGGTAATTAAACAATATCCCAAATAAAAAGCAGTGATAATACCAATGGCAAACAACGCTCGCTGAAAAATTATATTTTCGTATTCTTTTTCAAGCTTTAAGGCGGCATAAGGAATCCATAATGGCCATACAATCTGGCCGATAAATAGTAATAGGTACGTCGTAATTTGTTGCAGTGGGGCGAAAAAAGGTTTGGTTAATGCTAACCATAGAAAGCCTTCAACAAATTGTTGCGCACAAAAAATAATTGGAATGCAGGCGAAATAAATCTGAGATGGTTTTCGTACTTCCTTAATTGAAATAACGCTTACTACTGCAAGAATAACACCCGCCCCAAAACTGGCACTAGCTGAAAAACACATAAATTGTAGTTTAAGTGAATAAAAATTATTGTATTTAAAGTAGGTTGGTATGAATGGTTTATTGAAAATGTTTATGCCAAAAAAGATTAATTACGTGCTTGAAAAAGCATGTAACCATCATTTTTTTGACATTTCAATTAACCTAAAAGTTAGTACAGTTTTAAATACTTTCTAACTTGCAAATAATAAAAAGATATTGGGGATAGTGGGATTCTCTAAATTAGTCCTCCTCAGCTAAAGCTAATATATAAATAAATGTTGAAGATAGCAACTGAAAATCAGTATATTATAAAAAATTATCTTGTTATATTCCAGAAACTGATTTTTCTTCTGACGTTAAAACCCAGTTTTTCATATAATGCAATAGTGAATTCTATTCAATGGGGTTTTCAAAGCGCAATAATTTAATCACTTCAGCATCTTCCACCTGATTGAAGTCTTCATAAAATCCACCGACGCCCTTAAAATATTTTGAAGCAATCAAATAGATAATCTCATCTGTATTTTTTTTAAATATGCTTACAGCAACATAAGGTGTAAATGATATGGCGACAATAACGATCTGTCATTTTACGTAAAGAGGAGCCCGTTTACCCATGTAGATTTCGTATTTTTATTGCATCAATTTTCGGAGCCTCATAAATTTTTTTTTATATATTCTTACGGAATGTCGGGATGTTCATTAATAATCATGGAATCCATTTATATGGCCCTAGAGCAAATTCTTTATTGTAAGGATGTCCAATTTTCTTGGAACGTACATGATCCCGCGGAAGGTGCAAACTTTTGGCAATTATAGACGCCAAAGGTACCCCGCCTCCGGGAACAGCTAGAACAACGCTATAGTTATTCTGATATTTTTTTTAATTTTTCAGAAAACTTTAAACCTTCTTTAATCCTATCTTTTACCATCTCATTATACCTATTTGTTTTTTAAATAAATTCATAAAAAGTACATATATAGGTATTGATTTTCAGTTATTTTGATTTTTTTCTTTTTATATTGAAATTAAATGTTGAAATTTTTTTTCAATTGTACTTGTTTTGTTTGCCAATAAAAAAATGGATTATTTTTTCAGTTAGAATTTTATTTAAGTAGAAAATGCAACTTTTTTTTTAATGAGATTTTAACTAAGTTTACGATCAAATAATTATAAAAAAATCTTTTATTGAATACTGTAAATGCCAAAGCAAAAGCCGACAAGAATACGGGTTTTGGAACTAACGCCAGTAGTTATGGCGGACGTTTCGTTAATAAAAATGGGACGGCTAATGTAGAGAAACGAGGAATGCATCTTTTGCAACGGATTAGCTGGTATCACACTATGATTGATATGCCAGGATGGAAATTTATATTTATCATTCTCTCTTTTTACATGGCAATAAATTTTTTATTTGCCTCTATTTATTATGGAATAGGAATCGAGCATTTGAATGGGATATCAAATTCAGGCAACGAATGGGTCAAATTTGGACAGGCTTATTTTTTCAGTGCCCAAACCTTCACAACAGTAGGGTACGGACATATAAGTCCGTCTGGTTTTTTAACTAGTGCACTTTCGGCTGCCGAAGCACTAATAGGTTTACTTAGTTTTGCCATTGCCACAGGTTTATTTTTTGGTCGATTTAGTAAGCCTACTGCATTTTTGAAGTTTTCTCACAATGCAGTAATTGCCCCATATGGAGACATTACTGGTTTGATGATCAGAACTACGCCTTTTAAAAACACTAATTTTACGGATGCTGAAGCCAAAATGACACTAGGGATGAGCGTCGAGGAAAATGGCAAGAGAATCAATAAATTCTACTCCTTAGAACTAGAATTGGACAAGATAAATGCATTAACATTAAGCTGGACCTTAGTTCATCCTATTACTGAAGACAGTCCGCTTTATAAATTTACAAAGTTGGATTTTAAAAACACCAATGGAGAGATCCTCGTTTTTATTAAAACCTTCGACGACATGTTTAGTAATACTGTTGCCGCTCGCACCTCTTATACTTTTGATGAGGTGGTTTACGGTGCTAAATTTGAACCTATGTATACGCGAAGTCATGATAATTCACGAACAATTCTGAATTTGGATAAATTAAATGAATTTAATAGCTTCACTTTAGAATAAATTAATAGTTTTCAGATTATTTCAAATTTTCTGAAAAAAATATTTTACATTTGTTTATTAAATTTATATAAATGATAAACAATGTAAAAAGCGTTTTCAGTATAAAAGATCTTGAAAATCTTTCTGGAATAAAAGCGCATACCATCCGTATTTGGGAAAAAAGATATGACATACTTCAACCAATGCGCACGGATACTAACATTCGGTTATATGATTTGGCCAGTTTGCAAAAATTGTTGAATATTACGCTATTACATGATTACGGATACAAAATATCTAAAATTGCTACGTACCCACAAGACAAAATACCATCACTAGTTCGAGAAATAATTTCTAGTAAAACTGCCAAAAGTCATGCCATTAGTGCCTTTAAGATGGCAATGATGAATTTTGATCAAGAGCTTTTTTTTAACACCTATAATTGGTTAATTGCAGAGAAATCTTTTAAAGAAATATTTCATCAGGTTTTTATTCCTTTAATGAATGAGCTTGGATTGTTGTGGCAGTCTGATACGATTACTCCTGCACACGAACATTTTGTTAGCTATCTAATTAAACAAAAATTACTGGTAAATACTGAAAAACTGCAAGTTTTAAAACAAACTAAATTCGATAAAGTCTTTGTTCTTTCTCTTCCAATGAATGAAATACATGAGTTGGGTTTGATGTATTTGAATTATGAAATCCTTTTAAATGGATACAAAACCATTTATTTAGGAGAAAGTATGCCAATTGAAAATTTGAAAGATTTAAAGAAACATTTTGATTCCATAGTTTTCGTTTCTTATATGACGGTTCAGCCCGAAAGAGATTATGTGCATGAATACGTCACCAAAATGAGCGATGAATTGTTAGACGATACTACTGAGCTATGGTTTACCGGTCGACTGGTTGAATTTATTAAAAAAGAAGAACTTTCGGATAAAATATCCATTTTTAATTCTATTTCAGAATTAGTAGATAAAATTTAATAATTTTGTTTAATCTTTTTGTATATTTGCTAAACAAATGAAGAAAAAAATTACAATTATAGGTTCAGGATTTTCAGCTTTAGCTGCTTCTTGTTATTTGGCAAAAAGCGGACATCAAGTTGAGGTTTTTGAGAAAAATGCAACCATTGGCGGAAGAGCACGACAATTAAAAAGAGATGGATTCACTTTTGATATGGGGCCAAGCTGGTATTGGATGCCAGATGTGTTCGATCGTTTCTTTGCTGATTTTGGAAAAAAGACAACAGATTATTATGAGCTCATAAAATTATCGCCAGCTTACAGAGTCTATTATGGAGTGGATGATTTTATAACCATAGCAGATAATTTAGCGGATATTATATTTGCTTTTGAAGCTATAGAAAAAGGTAGTGGTAAAATATTAAATAAATTTATGGCTGAAGCCAAAAGTAATTATGATATTGCCATTAAGGATTTAGTATATCGTCCAGGAGTTTCACCTTTGGAATTAGTAACAGTTGAAACGGCCAAAAAAGTGGGTCAGTTTTTTAGCAATATCAGTAAAGATGTTCGCAAGAAATTCAAGAACGAACGTTTAATCCAAATTCTAGAATTTCCAGTATTATTTCTTGGGGCAAAACCATCTGATACACCCTCATTTTATAGTTTTATGAATTATGCCGATTTTGGTCTAGGAACCTGGCATCCAAAAACAGGAATGTTTGATGTAGTTCGTGGAATGGAAAGCCTTGCAAGAGAGTTGGGAGTTACTTTTTATACTAATTCAAATATTGAAAAGATAATTGTTGAGAACAAAATCGCAAAAGCTTTAGTCGTAAATGGGGAAACTATTCAATCCGATTTAATTTTAAGCGGAGCAGATTACCACCACACGGAAACATTGTTAGACCAAGAACATCGCGCCTATTCAGAAAAATATTGGGACAGTCGCGTTTTTGCGCCTTCATCATTATTGTTCTATGTAGGCTTCAATAAAAAAATAGAAAATATTTCGCATCACGCCTTGTTTTTTGATGTTGATTTCTATCAGCATGCAAAGGATATTTATGATGAACCACGGTGGCCAGCAGAGCCCTTGTTTTATGCAAATTTCCCATCTCTGACTGATAAAACAGCTGCCCCTGATGGAATGGAATCTGGCTTTTTCTTAGTGCCTTTGGCCCCGGGAATAAATGACACTGAAGAATTAAGAGAAGAATATTTCGAAAAAATTATCGACCGTTTTGAAACTTTAACACAGCAAAGTGTCAAAAATAATATTATATTTAAACAATCATTCTGTAAAAATGATTTTGTATCTGAATATAACTCCTATAAAGGGAATGCGTACGGAATGGCAAATACGTTATTGCAAACGGCGTTTTTGAGACCAAAGTTAAAAAGTAAAAAAGTGAAGAATTTATATTTCACCGGTCAATTGACTGTTCCGGGACCTGGAGTTCCACCAGCATTAATTTCTGGGAAATTAGTGTCTGATTTAATTAATAAGCAATTTTCAGAGCAATAACTATGAAGCAATTATTTGACGATGTATCTTTCAAGTGCAGTAAATTAGTAACAAAAAACTATAGTACTTCATTTTCATTGGCGGTCTATATGCTATCGCCAACAATCAGGGATGCAATATACAGCATTTATGGTTTTGTTCGTTTTGCCGATGAAATTGTGGATTCATTTCACGGTTTTGATAAGGATGAATTGATAAACGATTTCGAAAAAGAATATTATAAATCATATAATTCTGGAATAAGTCTTAATCCCATTTTGAATTGTTTTCAGCATACGGTTAAAAAATATAATATTACTGATGACATGATTCAGGCTTTTTTAAAAAGTATGAAACTAGATTTGGTAAAATCTGATTATAATAGTAAAGCGGAATATGAAGCATATATCTATGGCTCAGCAGATGTGGTTGGATTAATGTGTCTTAAAGTTTTTGTAGCCGGAAAAGACCACAGATATGAGCAGTTGAAAGACGAAGCGATGCGATTGGGTTCTGCTTTTCAAAAAGTTAATTTTCTGAGAGATTTAAAAGACGACAACCTGGTTTTGAACCGAAATTATTTTCCTGGTGTAGATTTGAATTCTTTTGATGAGAAAGCAAAGAAAATGATTATTAAGGAAATACAAGATGATTTTGATGTGGCCTATCAGGGAATTTTGAAATTGCCTATAGAAGCTAAATTTGGGGTATATACTGCATTTGTCTATTATAAAAAACTCTTGAAAAAATTAGAAAATACGCCTTGTCATGAAATAGGAAATGCAAGAATTCGGGTTTCTAATTATACCAAAGCCGGATTACTGGCACAATCTTTCGTAACGTATAAGTTGCGCTTAGTATAAAAATACTACTGATTTTTTAAATGAATATTCTAAATAAATAAAATAATGATTTCTTTTTTAATCTTTTTAGGCGTTTTCCTTTTTATGGAATGCGTGACTTGGATGACGCATAAATACATTATGCACGGTCTGATGTGGTATTTTCATGCAGATCATCACCAACCTAAATATGCCAATATTTTTGAACGAAATGATATATTCTTTGTGATTTTTGCCGTACCCAGCATCGTTCTTTTTTACTTTGGCGTGCAAGGCGGGATGAACTACCTGTTCTTCATTGGACTCGGAATCACATTCTACGGATTGTGTTATTTCACGATTCATGATGTCTTAATACATCAACGATTTAAGTGGTTCAAAAACACGAACAACAAGTATTTAATAGGTTTGCGTAAAGCACACAAAATTCATCACAAACACTTAGGCAAGCAACATGGCGAGTGCTTCGGAATGTTATTTGTGCCTTTCAAATACTATAATATGTAAAGTCTAATTGGTGCGTGACCCGCTGAAAAAGCGGGTCGGGCTATCCGTTCCCGCTTTTTTATACCTGGCAAAAGAGCCAGTTATAAAAAGAGCTCCACTTTTATCCCTCACGCGAATCTAGTGTTCCACGACGGTATTTATCCCTAAAAGACAACCATGAAAATATACAAACAAGAAACCGTTCAGCACGTCAATGCAACGGTAGAAGAATGCTGGAATTTTTTTTCAAATCCAAAAAATCTTCAGAAAATCACACCGGAAGGAATGGGTTTTCAAATCACTGATTTCGACCATAAATCCATGTATCCCGGGCAAATTATTCAATATAAAGTAACGCCACTTTTTGGGATTACTTTGTCGTGGATGACTGTAATAACCCAAGTAAAGGAAAATAGTTATTTTATAGACGAACAGCGTTTTGGTCCATACAGTTTCTGGCACCACAAACATTTCTTTGAAGCGACAGCAAACGGAACCAAGATGACGGATGTGGTACATTACGGATTGCCACTTGGTTTTTTGGGCCAAATCATGAATACTTTAGTTGTTAAAAATAAGTTGAAATCCATTTTTGCTTATCGTGTAACTAAAGTGGACGAAATGTTTAATGCAAAGTAATGAGTAAACAAGAAATTACTTTTTTTTGGTACAGACGCGATTTACGTCTGGAAGATAATGTTGGATTATTCCATGCTTTAAAATCCAAATATTCAGTCATTCCACTATTTATTTTTGATGATTCCATTTTAGACTGTTTGCCAAAAAACGATGCTAGAGTAAGTTTCATTCACGAATCACTTTCTAAAATAAATTCGCAACTGCAAGAAATAGGAAGTTCTCTTTTGGTTAAAAAAGGAAAAACCCTTGACGTTTGGAAGGCACTTTTGGAAGAATTCGATGTCAAAGAAGTTTTCTTCAACAAGGATTACGAACCCTACGCGATAGCAAGAGATACAGCCATTTGTGATGTACTGGAAGCAAACAAAACAATCTCCTACACGTTCAAAGATCAGGTTATTTTCGAAGAAAAAGAAATTACAAAAGCCGATGGATTGCCGTACACGGTTTATACCCCGTTTAAAAATAAATGGTTAGAAAAATACAAATTAATGTTTCCAGTTGCAGAATATGATGCCACGGATATGTTTTCTAATTTCTATAAATACAGTTTTACTTTTCCGTCTTTGGCACAAATAGGTTTTGAAGAAAGTACTATAAAAGTGAAGTCTCACAACCTGAAATTCATTGCAAATTATCAAGATATAAGGGATTTTCCAGCCTTGGACAAAACTTCTCATCTCTCACCACATTTGCGTTTTGGAACCTTAAGTATTCGGAAATTAGTCAATTGGGCATTCCTTAAAAATGATGTCTTTTTGAGTGAATTGATTTGGAGAGAATTCTTCATGCAAATCTTATTCAGTTTTCCAAAAGTCGTAACTCAAAACTTCAAATCGGCTTATGATGGAATTCAATGGCGCAATGACGAAGAGGATTTTAAGCGCTGGTGTACAGGAACAACGGGCTATCCTATGGTTGATGCCGGAATGCGTCAACTTAATGAAACCGGATATATGCACAATAGAGTTCGAATGGTCGTGGCAAGTTTTCTCTGCAAACATTTATTGATTCAATGGCAATGGGGAGAAGCCTATTTTGCCGAAAAATTATTGGATTACGATTTGTCAGCTAATGTAGGAAATTGGCAATGGGCTGCAGGAACTGGTTGCGATGCTGCACCTTATTTCCGTGTTTTCAATCCGGAAATTCAACAAAAAAAATTCGACGAAAAAGGTATTTATATCCGAAAATGGATAAAAGAATTCGATTTGGGATACGGAAAACCAATGGTAGAGCACGCTATGGCAAGGGATAGAGCAATCGCCACGTACAAAGCAGGAATTTTGAAATAAAAGAATTGTAATATATAAGTCAGATAAGTTTTTAAAACAGAACTTTAAAGATTATTTGACTTATATGTTAAAAAAAGATTATTTAATCAATTTGTTCAGCATTCCCTCGAAAATAAAACCATGAAATGGCAAAACAGAATACCAATATAGTTTCCCCCATATTCCCTCAGGTCTGAACGTTGCGGATTGGTATAAAGTGTTTCCTATAATTTTAAATTCCAGCCAAGCTTCACCTGGGAGTTTCATTTCGGCGAATAAAATTAATTTTCCTTCTTCTTTATTGGCATACAAAACGCGCCAAAAATCCAAAGCATCACCAGAATGAATATCATGTCGGTTCGTTCTCCCTCTTCGCGAACCTACACCGCCGTATAATTTGTCAATAAAGCCACGTAAATTCCATAACCAATCACCGTAATACCAACCTGTATCACCACCGATGGACCAAATTCTTCTGATGGTAAAATCTCGGTCTATGATTTCCATTTTACGTCTGTCGATGTAGCAATCCTTTTTTGGAACCTTTAAATATTCCGACATATTGCTGCTAAATCGTCCGCTGACTAAGGAATCTTTCCAGCTCGAAGCTACTTTGTCTTCATCTACTTTTATCAAAGCACGGGAAAGTGCTTGTTTGTATGACATAGGAGTAACATTCAATAAAGTATTGATCGTGGTATCGCTGCAAACGACCTCGACTTTCATGCTGCTAACAAGCGCTGAAGCAAGTCTATAGGATGTTGAGGTTACAAAATATAACCAATACGACGATAATTTTGGTGTCATTATTGGAACTGTAAATATCCATCGCTTCAGTTTTTTAGCCTCCGCAAAACCTAACAACATTTCTTTATATGTTAAAATATCCGGTCCGCCAATGTCAAAACTCTGGTTGTAGGTAAGCGGATTTAATAATGATTTGGATAAAAAATCAAGAACGTCCGGAATTCCAATTGGTTGGCATTTGGTATCAAGCCACTTTGGAGTAATCATGATAGGAAGTTTATTCACTAAATCCCGAATGATTTCAAAGGAAGCACTTCCGGAACCTACAATAATTCCAGCTCTTAAAGTGGTCGTAGCAAAAGTTCCAGTATTTAAAATTTCTTCTACTTTCTTTCTGGATGATAGATGCTTGGATAGTGATTTATCATTGACAATTCCACTCAGATAGATAACTTGTTTTGCTTTGCTTTCATTCAATCGTTGTGCAAAATTTAGCGCCGATAAGCTTTCTAATTTGTCAAAATTATCTGAAGAACTAGACATAGAGTGCATTAGGTAATAAGCCGCATCAATATCATTTGGAATTGATAGTAATGTTTCTTCCTTCAGAAAGTCAACTTCAACTACCGTGACATTTTTTTGAAATTCTACAGGACAATAAAACCTGTTTTTGTCTCTTACACAACAGATTATGTCGTGACCTTGTGCGGCCAAAATAGGTAAAAGTCGTTTCCCAATATAACCTGTTGCGCCTGTTAAGAGAATTTTCATGGTTCTATTTTTAAATAATTATACTTTTCCTAAATAATATTTATAATTTTTTTTCCACGAATTCAATTGATTAGTTCTAATTTTAAATTAATTAACCAAAAAATCTGTTTCAATGTGTTTAATTTATATTATAAGTGTTCAATTGTAACTGATAAGAAACATTTTGAACGAACATAAAAACAATTAAAATTAACTCAATTTGTTTGAAACTAAGCTGATAAACTCTTTTCTGGTTTTGTCTTTTTCGAAAGCCCCCGTAAAAGAAGAAGTCGTGGTAACTGAATTTTGTTTTTGAATGCCTCGCATTTGCATACACATGTGTTGTGCTTCAATTACTACCGCTACACCAAATGGATTCAAAGCTTCCTGAATACAATTTTTAATTTGGTCTGTCAATCGTTCCTGTACTTGCATTCTTCGGGCAAAAGCATCCACTACTCTTGGGATTTTGCTTAAACCTACAATTTTACCATTCGGAATATAAGCCACATGTGCTTTACCAAAAAACGGTAACATATGGTGCTCACACATTGAATACACTTCGATATCTTTTACCACAATCATTTGTTTATGATCTTCGGTAAACATAGCCGATTTTAGTATTTCTAAAGGATCTAGACCGTAACCGTGTGTTAAATATTGCATCGCTTTCGCTGCTCTTTCCGGAGTTTTTTGAAGACCTTCGCGAGTAACATCTTCTCCTAAATTTTCAATAATTACTTTATAATTATCCGCTAATGCTTCCGTTATTTCAGTATCGTATTGTTCAATTTTTTCGTAACTTTTTATTTCTTTTATCATTGTATTCTGTCTTTCAATTTATATTTGGATATTTTTTGTGATATTGAATATTTTCTAACGTACTTTTTTACAAAACCATTGCGTACTTAAGAAGAAGTAATCTCAGCACACTTAATTTCTTGATAATAAAATAAATTCAATTTTTATAATGTCGAAAATAACTGACTTAAATTTTAAATGTCACAATTCCGTAATCCATTTCAAATACTTGGCCTGAAATTGATTTCGCATTTTCGGAAATTAAGAAGTTAGCCATATTAGCTACTTCTTTTGGTTTTAGATATCCTTTCATCGGGTGGCGTTCCACCATATTTTCTTTCATACGGTCATTTCTTAAAATATTTGCCGAAAGTGATGTTTCGGTAATCGTGGGAGCAATGGCATTGATGCGTACTACCGATGCCAGTTCTGCTCCCAGCGATTTAACTAATCCTTCCACTCCAGCTTTTGCAGTAGCAATACTCGCATGAAAAGGCATTCCTAATTTTGCAGCTACTGTGCTAAACAAAACAATCGATGGATCAGTTCCCTTTTTTAAAACAGGTAAATATTTCTGGATTGTTTTCACAGCTCCAATGACATTGATTTCAAAATCGTTTCTAAAATCATCTATACTAAGACTTCCTATTGGTTTCAAATTGATGGAACCTGGACAATAAATCAAAGTGTCTATAGCTTCTATTTCCGGAAGTGTATCTTGTAAAACATCTAAGGAAAAATGTTTCAGGTTAGGGTGTGTGATTTCTGGTGCATTTCTGCTAATGTTATAAACCAGGTTTGTCTCTAATTGTTGCAATAAAATAGCACTGCCAATTCCTTTGCTACCACCAATGATTACTATGTTTTTCATATGTATTATTCAATCAGTTATTTAAAATTTGTTTTGGTTTTCTGTTGCTTTCTAAAATTTATCGCTTTGAAATTTTATTATTATTAATCTGTCTTTGCATTGTACATTTAAAACGGCCTTCACGAAAATCTCTTAATTTTTCATGTTTCGTTTTCCGACCCTGAACTCTTTCGCGCCACATTCTAAAACTCGATGGTTTCATTTCGGTCCGCATTAGGTCAATTACTTCTTGTTCTTTTAAACCAAATTGCATTAAAATTGAGTCAAAAGTGGTACGGTCTTCCCAAGCCATTTCAATAATTCGGTCTTTATCTATATCTGTAAGCTCTTTTTTTGTTGTCATCGTGTTCTTTTTTTAATGAAAATACGTGTTGTTAAATGAAGCTATGGAATTTCTATTCGCTATCTCCAATATCTGCCATAGTGTGTAATTTTAATATTCGTGAACTTTCTTCTTTTACCAATGGATTTTTTTTCATTTGCCATAAAAATTCACTTGCAAATTTTCGAGTTCTTTCCATATTGATGATTGGTTTTGGATAATGAACTCCCAACTCAAAATCATTAAACCGTTGGTCTAAATAGGTCATTTTGAATGGCTCGTGCACAAAAGCTCTGGGTAATTTACTTAGTTCGGGCACCCATTTTTTTATAAATTCACCTTCTGGATCGTGTTCGTGGCTATTCTTTATCGGATTGTATATACGTAACATATTGATTCCGGTTTCGCCCGCT
Source organism: Flavobacterium urumqiense (assembly GCF_900108015.1). GTDB lineage: Bacteria > Bacteroidota > Bacteroidia > Flavobacteriales > Flavobacteriaceae > Flavobacterium > Flavobacterium urumqiense. The sequence continues at coordinate 28,620 of NZ_FNVP01000003.1, forward strand.
TGCATTTGCAACTGGGGAAAATGTATGCCAGGCTCAAAATCTAAAAACATTTGTGATAAATGATGGGTTGCTTCTTGCCAAGGTTGCCATAAATTATGTGTAAAAAACGAGACTAACATGGCTCTCATCCTAAAATTTAAATAACCCGTTTCATTCAAACATCGCATAGAGGCGTCGATTAAAGGAAATCCGGTTTGTCCGATTTTCCATGCGTCTATGTATTGCTCATTTATTTTCTTCTTCAACGAATGGAATCCTTTATTGACACTTTCAAACTCCATTATTTCTTCCATTTCAAATTTTTGAATAAAATGAGCCTGCCAAGTCAGTCTGGAAACAAAAGAATCAATTTGTTTCTTATCTGTACAGCTCAGCCTGAAAGTAGCCGCTTTTTGTAAAACTTCTCTGGAAGAAATATTTCCCCAAGCAATATAAGGCGATAATCTACTGCAACTTTTTCTAGCTAATAAAGGTTTTGAAATATTGGAACTGTAGGTGTGGTAACGCTCTTCAAAAAATGTTTGTAGGTACTTACCCGCCATAGTCGTTCCGCCTTTTTGAAAAATGGTATCTGGAACAGTTTCTAAATTTGTTTTCTCTAATGTTTTTTCAAGTTCGAATATAGTCGCTGTATTTAGGTAATTCTTTGCTGCTGAATCAAAAGTAAATTGCGGTTCATTCATATATTCTTCCCATTTTGAAACCCAGTTCGTTCTGTTTCTCAATGCCCTGAAAATGCCATTATTAATATTTTCAACCCAATTAATCTGATTGTTTTTGCAAAATCTTTTGAATGTCTTATCTCTTTCGTAAGTGATTTTCAAACCAGTTTCCTGATGCGAAAAAACAGTGTCAATTTTGTATATCTCTTGGATGGTATTGAAAACGGGAAGTACTTCTGATGAGACAGTTAAGACATGAGTATCCGATTTTTCGAGCTGTTTATTGATATCTACAAGCGATTGTTTGATGAAATTCCAGTGTCTTGGGCTGTAATGCGAATCATTTACTAAAGATTTTTCGAACACATAAAGTAACAATGTGGGTATGTTAGTTTTTGTTGCATTAAAAATCGCTTCGTTATCCTGCAAACGAAGGTTTCTTTTGAGCCAAACTACATTGATAAGTTTTTTATTGGTATTCATGATTTTTTAAAATAATTTTTGTTGTAACCACAATTTTTGAAAATTTGATTCACCATCATAATTTTTTGCTTGTAACGGAATGTTGAATTTGCGATCTCTAGGATCATTGCCCACTCCTGAAACATACATCCAATTGCCGTAATTGCTGTGCACATCGTAATCAATAAGCATTGCTTCAAAATATGCAGCACCGATGCGCCAATCTAAATATAAATTTTTCGCAAAAAAGGAAGCGACATTTTGTCTCCCTCTATTACTCATCCATCCGGTCTGCTGTAATTCAATCATATTAGCATTTACAAAAGGCTCCACAGTAGTGCCGTTAATCCAATTTTTTATGCTTGATTGATTGGTTTTCCAATCGTAATTTTTTTCTAAAATCCCTCCAATTTTGAAAATCGAATTGCCATTTTTGATCGAAATATATTTAAAATAATCTCTCCAAATTAATTCGAAAATCAACCAATAGGTCGAGTCATTTTTCTCGACTTTTTGCTCATATTTAACAATCTCCCAATAAATAGTTTTTGCCGAAATAGAACCATTAGACAGCCAGGGTGAAAATTTTGAACTAAAGTCGGCTCCAATTAATCCGTTACGGGTCAATTTATAAACACTTAGTTTTTTGGTTTCCCAAAAATAATTTTGCAATCGCTTAACCGCTTCTTTTTCACCACCACGAAAAGGAAACGCCGTTCGGGAATCCATTTCAAAATCAGTAAATCCCATTGTTTGGATTGTGGGTATTATAGTTTCGTTTGCTATTAAATTTTCTTTAAACAATGGTTTAACTGTAAATTCCGGTCTGATTTTTGTTAATTTTTCACACTGGTTTCTGAATTTTGTGAAAACATTTGGAATCAATTGGATAACATATGGAATATCTTCAGGATGAAATAAGAACTGATTGTAAGAAGCTTTGAACAATACTGAATCTGGAACTTTTAATTTTATATTTTCTAAAACTTCCATTTCCTCACTCGTCCATTCTTCTTGAAAGTAAACTGAATTAATTCCATTTTGAGCAATAATTTCCGGAATAGAACCTTCTGGTTTTTGATGATATACCAAAAGTGTAATATTTAATTTTTCCAGATTTTCTTTCAAAGTGGTTACAGATTCAATTAGGAACTTAGCTCGAAATTTCTCTGTCTTTTTAAAACCAAATTTTGTTTCTTCAAAATGTCTTGGATCAAAACAATACACCGCAATTACGGTCTCATTTTCATCGATAGCATTTGTCAAAGATTCATTATCGTTGACTCTTAAATCATTTCTAAACCAAACTAACCCTTTTTGTTTCTTTTGCATTTTTCGCTACAGTATTTAACTTCGTCCCAAACTTTTTCCCATTTTTTCCGCCAGTTAAAAGGTCGGTTACAAACCAAGCACATTTTTGAAGGCAGATTTCCCTTTTTCACTAGTTGTATTTTTGATATGCATTGACAACGATTGTCGCTTTCAAATCAAACATTAAATTATACAATCCAAAAAAAGTTCTGTTCATATAAATGAAATGTTTAGATCCTCGATTACCGTTCATTTTACGTAAATTGGTATCTTTTGAAAATCGTTCTCCTAATTTTGCTATGCTGTCAAAAAACGTTTCATCTGAAAAATCGAACGTTTCCCCTTGAAAAGGTTTAGTAAACAAGGACAACAAATCATGGAACATTTCGGTAAAATAAACCACTTCTTCGTTTGAATCATCTTTTCGAAGAATTTCTAATTCAAATAATTTGGTATTAAATATTTTGGGTTTATTAATTACTTTTTTGTCAATCAATTCAAAATAAGGTGTGTAAAAATCATTTGGAATTTGCTTCATACAGCCAAAATCCAATGCTACCAATTCCTCTTTTTTATTGACCAAAAAATTGCCGGGATGTGGATCAGCATGTACTTTTTTCAAAATATGAATCTGATACATATAAAAATCCCATAACGCTTGACCAATTTTATTCGCTGTCTCTTGATTGGTATTGTTTTTTGTGAATTCTGAAAGATGAATCCCCGTCATCCAATCCATTGTGATAATCTTATCGGAGGAATACTCCGGATAATATTCTGGAAAAACTAAATTTTGTATTTTTTTGCAAGCTTGAACGACTTCTTGGCTTTGCTCCAATTCCAATAGATAATTGGTTTCCTCGATTAGTTTATCTTCTACTTCTTTGAAATATTTATCAGAATCTTTCCCTTGCAGATTAAACATTCTAATCGCGATAGGCTTTACCAAGGATAAATCAGAAGAAATACTATTGGCTACTCCGGGATACTGAATTTTTACAGCTAGCTTTTTACCATCTTTCACAGCCATATGAACTTGGCCAATGCTAGCCGCATTTACAGAATTAGCATTGAATTCATCAAAAATTTCATAAGGTGTTTTTCCAAAATTGGTTTTAAATGTTTTTAGAACTAATGGAGCAGAAAGGGGAGGAACTGAAAACTGTGATAATGAAAATTTATCTACATAAGCCTGAGGTAAAAAGCTTTTGTCCATACTGAGCATTTGGGCTACTTTTAGGGCACTTCCTTTTAGGCTTTTTAATCCGTCATAGATGTCTTCTGCATTATTTTCGTTGAGTTTATCTCTGGTCAAATCAGAATTAACTATTTTTTCGCTATAATATTTGAGGTAGTTAACACCAACTTTCGCACCTGTTTGTACTAGTTTTGTTGCTCTTTCAATTTTTGATGTTGGTATATAATCTATAGTTTTCATTACTTGTTGTATATTTTTTCTTTGAAAATAAATTTTCCAAAATCGATTAAACTTTCCAAGGGCGCTATATTCATTAATTCAAACGTTGCTTTCACAGATTTTTCGATGTAAATATCCGTTTTTTCAAAGGATGGGGAAGAATCGTCTAACCAAAATTTAAGAGTCAGTAAAAGTTGAATCCATGAAGTTTCCTGAATTGCTTTTTCCTGGAAATTTTGAAACTTTTCTAGTTGAACTCTGTAATCATCAGATATGATTTCACGGATATATTTTTTATAACTGCTTCTAAGGCCCGATAACTCCGTTAATTTCTTTAATTGATTGTTGTTTTGTTTCAAAATCATAACCACGTAGCTTCTGTTAGCGGTTAGTATTTCGAAAAAAGTAAAGTAAAAACTGAGCATTTTACTTTTCATATCGTAGTTCTCGTAATCAGGATTTTTATTTAGTAATTCTACCGTTTTGTCTAAAAACATTTTGAATATTTCTTTCTCTATACTTTCGATAGTTCCAAAAAAAGAATAAAATTCTGTTTCACTGAAGTTGTTTAATTTCGTGAAATTATAAACTGATTTTGGTTTTTCACTGTTTTCAAGTACATAATCCATGTACATAGAAACTATTTTGTCTTTTGTTACTATTGATTTTTTAGTAGCCATTTTTTTTGAATTTGTAATTAGAGTATAAAGATACAAAATGTTTAACTATATAATTATAATGTTAAACAAAATTTAATATATATTTTAGATTCCATATAAATGACTAGCTTTACAGTATGATAAAAAAAAATGTATTAATAAGCGGTGGTTCTGGGTTTATAGGTAAACATTTAACTGATTTACTTATTCAAAAGGGATATAGTGTTTCTATTTTAAGCAGAAGCGAAAAACAAAATACAGAAGAAATTTCTTATTACAAATGGGATGTTGCCAATCAATTTATAGAAGAGGATGCTGTTCTTAAAGCAGATTATATAGTACATCTGGCAGGGGAGAATATTGCGGAGAAAAGATGGACTAAAAAAAGGAAAAGTGAAATTATTGACAGTCGAGAACAATCTACACAACTCATCTATTCCGTTCTTAAGAAAAACAACAAAGTCCTCGAAGCTTTTGTATCTGCATCTGCGATTGGGATTTACGGAGCAATAAACGGAAAGGAAATTTGTACGGAAGAAACGCCCCATGCTAATGATTTTCTTGGTTTTACCTGTTATAAATGGGAAGAATCTATCGATTTTATTGAATACCTGCGCATCCGGACCGTAAAAATCCGTACTGGTTTAGTATTGGGTAAAGAGGATGGTTTTCTAAAAAAATTGTTACCTGTTTTTAAGTGTAGATTGGGCGCTGCTTTAGGCTCAGGACAGCAATATATGCCTTGGATACATGTGGATGACTTATGCAACATGTATTATCATGCTATTGTTACTCCAACTATGGTAGGACCTTATAATGCAGCTATCAATGATAATACGAATAATTTAATTTTCTCTAAAACCCTTGCAAAAGTTCTTGGATATTCGATTTGGTTACCTAATGTTCCTGCTTTTTTATTAAGATTAGCAATGGGAGAGATGGCAAAAATTGTTTTGACAGGAAAAAGAGTTTCATCGGATAAAATCGAAAATACAGGCTTTCACTTTAAATTCAAAAATTTGGAAGAAGCACTTAAGGATTGTTTAGCAAAATAGAATTATTGTAAAACACAAGCGATTTGAGTGTTCACATTTTTCGCTATTTTGCTGCGGACTATATAAGGAATTTTAATTCCGAAATCGTCTGTGTTTAATGGAAAATTAGAAATGAATTCAATTCCTTCGCCTAGTTTTTTGATGGTTCCGTAAATCATAATTTTTTTTGATTTACCATGAATGGTAATATTTCCTTTTATCAAATATTCTTTTTGGTTTGAATCAATATTTTTTAAGTCAAATTTTTCAATGATGCCTTTGAAAATAGCTTTAGGATAGCGATCACTTTCTAAATAATTTTTATTGAAGTGCTCTTGCATCAAACTTCTTTCGAATAGAAATTTTTTGATGTAAACCAAACAAGTAATTTCTCCTGTCTTTATAACCAAAACACAGATAGTTTTTTCATTTGTAGCTTTTACTTCTTCAAAAAATGGTACCGATGCTTCGAAATTTATAATTCCTTTGTCTGTGATCATTTTTTCTTGTGCAGACGTCGTATAGCTAACAAAAATCAGAAAAAGCAGTGTAATTTTTTTCATAATCCTATATGAATTAAACTACCTAAATTTACGAAAAAACGAATTAAAAAGGCGCCAAATTTATAGAAATTCTTGATTTTTTTTAAATAAAAGACGTTAGATTACCTCTATTAATTCTTTTTTAATTCCAACAAAACATTATATTTTTCTAAACTAGCCAAGCTTTTTTCAGAGCTATAATCAAATATTTCTTCATGGTAATCTTTTTCTTTTTTTAAAGCTATTTGCTTTAAGCAATTATGAAAACGGCGTACTTCATTTAAGTTAGAGAGGAGCAAACCGGGAACGGGAACAATTTTGCCGTCCTTGTCTTTGGCAACCATAGTAAAATAGGAGGAATTGCAATGTTTTATTTTTCCTGTTTGAATATTTTCGGCCTCGACCCGAATGCCTATAATCATAGAACTATTACCAACATAATTCACACAGGCTTTCAACGTAACCAGTTCGCCAACGTCGATTGGTTTAAGGAAATTTACTGTATCAACAGATGCTGTCACACAATAATTCCCTGAAAATTTTGAAGCACAAGCAAATGCAATTTGATCTAAAAGAGATAAAATATAACCACCATGAATCTTTCCGCTAAAATTGGTATGAGACGGAAGCATCAATTCTGAAATACTGATGTTTGACGAAGCGACAGTTTTAAAAGTAGTGTTCACGGAAATTATTTTTGGTTAAAAGGGGAAATTTCTTTTTGAACGGATGTAACAAAATATCTCGTTTCTCCCCACCAAGCAAATGTTCTGTATCTTTCTACGTAAGTTAATTTCACATAATTTCCTTGTAACCCATTCAAATCTTCAATCACTTTTTTATCACTGTCCAAAACAGAAAAACTGAAAATCTGAGCTCCAGAAATTCCCTGACTCAATTCGCCTTCCCATGTTTTTATGGCCATTCCTTTATGACTTAATTTTATAAGTTCACCGGAGCGAATCCCTTCACTGTAAGGAATGTAATAGAGAAATGCAAAATAGCAAATCAAGACCAGCGTGCCAATTCCTAAAATAATTCCTAAAATTCGTTTCATTCTATTTAGTTTAATAATTGATTTTCGTCTTTTTCAGCTCTGTTCAATATGCTTTCCGGAAGTGCTTTTTTCGCTTTAGCTCCCATTTTTTTCAATTTCTCGACACTCACGATTAAGTTTCCTTTTCCTTCCACCAGTTTGTTCATGGCGCCGCTATACTCAATTTTGCTTTCGTCTATCTTCTTTCCAATTTTGATTAAATCAGCTACAAAACCTTCAAATTTGTCATACAATGCACCAGCCTGACGTGCAATTTCGAGTGCATTTTCCTGTTGCTTTTGGTTGGTCCACATGCTGTCAATTGTTCGCAAAGTAGCTAGTAATGTGGCAGGTGTAACAATGACAATGTTTTTCTCGAATGCCTTATTATATAAACTGGTATCCTCGTTCAGCGCCATAGCAAAAGCAGGCTCTATTGGAATAAATAGCAATACGAAATCAGGGCTTTCTATTTGATATAAATCCTGATAATTTTTATTGCCTAATTGTTCTACGTGGCGTTTGATGGAGTTAACGTGTTCTTTTAAAAATCCAACTTTTACATCGTCATCTTCTTCATTGATGTATTTTTCATAAGCGGTCAAAGAAACTTTAGAATCGACAATCATCTTTTTGCCGTCAGGCAGATTTATCACAACGTCAGGGAAAACGCGATTTCCATCTTCAGTAACGAACGCTTGCTGCACTTCGTATTCGCGGCCTTTCTCTAATCCTGATTTTTCAAGAACGCGTTCCAAAACTAATTCGCCCCAATTTCCCTGCATTTTGCTGTCGCCTTTCAAAGCTTTCGTCAGGTTAAGGGTTTCCTTGCTCATTTGGATATTCATTTCTCTTAAGCCCAGAATTTGTTGGCGTAAAGCCGCATGATAATCAATGCTTTCTTTGTGGGTGTCTTCGACTTTCTTTTCGAACAAATGAATTTTATCCTGCAAAGGCGTCAAGATGTTTTTCATGTTCTGATTATTTTGTTCCGTAAATTTATTGGATTTTTCTTCTAATATTTTGTTAGCGAGATTCTCAAATTCCTTGGTGAATTTTTCTTGCAGTTTCTCGACTTCTTCTTTTTGCTCTTTGTTGCGTTCCCAAAGATTCTCAAAATCAACTTCTTTCTTAGAGAACTGAATCGCTAAACTGTCTTTTTCACTTCGAATGCTTTCTTTTTCAGCATTGGCGTTTTCTAATTGTTTTTCAAAAGTTGTTTTGTCAACAATAATCTGCTCTTTCAGTTGATTGAATTGCGAGGAAAATGCAATTAATTTTTCTTCTAAACTAATTTTTTCCGATTGGAATCGGGCGGAGAAAATGAGTTTACCAATGAAAATACCAGTGGCGAGAGCAATAATAAAAATCAATAAAAACGGAAACATATTTGACATAGACGTATTTTTGTTTGAAAGGTAAAAGTAAGCAAAAGTTTCCTTTTTTTGTTTCGGAAATAAAAATACTATATCAAGTTTTTGTATTTATAGATTTGGTCTTTTTAGGTAATTAAGTGCTTTTTTATTTTCTGCTTTGTTGGTTTAAGATTATGAAAAGCCAATAAGAATTTAAATCCTTATTGGCTTTTCATAAACAAAATAAATGCTTATTCATCCAGTTTTATGTTTCCTCTGTCTTCATGATTATCAGGGTGTGAATTTGGATAACGGTGTGCTGTAATATCAGAGTTATGATCTTCGTTTTCAATGGTTCTCATCACTTCTTTTTCAGTAGAAACACCTCGACTTAAACTCTCATTTTCGTTCCAACTTCTCTCTTCCTTGTCCGGGATAGAAGCAATAGATCCATCTACATTACGTGCTCTTTGAACAATTTTTTGATCTCCGTTAGCATCAGTTTCCACTTCTTCTTTAAGTATTGATGCTGCAGGATTATAATCTTCAGGTAAGTTTTCACCACTGAAGCCTTCATTCGTATTTTGTTTGTTATTTGTCTTTTTTGAACCTAAATCGTTGCTTTCCATAATCTTTAGTTTTAATGTTAATACTCTTAACTTATATAATGTTACGCTATTTATTTCTAGTAATTGAATCATTTAACATAGCTTTTGGTTTACACCAATAAATGTATGGCGTGACTATTTTAAATCTAGCGAAAACAAAACTATCTTTGCACGCACAACTAATACACTAAAATGTCTCATTCTCATTTCATCATTCATAAGCCTTACGGGTATCTGAGTCAGTTTATTTATGAATTAAAAAGAAAAAAGAAACTGCTGGGCGAATTGCACGATTTCCCCAAAGGAACGATGGCAATAGGACGTCTTGACGAAGATTCCGAAGGATTGCTGCTGTTGACTACGGATGGTATGATGAGCGAAATCATTCGAAGTAAAAAAGTGGACAAGGAATATTATGTACAAGTCGATGGCATTATGCATCAGGAAGCGATTGAACAATTGCAAAAAGGAGTTGAAATAGGTTTCAATGGGACTAAATACATCACTAAACGGTGTAAAGCTTTTTTAATTGATGAAATTCCTGCTTTTGGAACTAGAGGAAAAAAAATTCGTGATGAACGTCACGGTCCTACTTCTTGGGCTTCGATAACGGTGAATGAAGGGAAGTTTCGTCAAGTTCGTAAAATGACTGCCGCTGTTGGTTTTCCAACGTTACGATTAGTTCGTGTTCGAATAGGAAACCTACATCTCAATAATTTACAGGCAGGAGAGGTTTTGGAAGTAGTAGATTTTCAAATAGAAATTTAAAGAATTTGATCTGAATTTTCAACCTTTTAATTTTTTAATCTTTTAATAAAGTATAATATGTTAAACATCGTTTTAGTAGAACCTGAAATCCCAAATAATACCGGGAATATTGGCCGATTGTGCGTGGGTACCGAAAGCCGTTTGCACTTAATTCATCCTTTTGGATTTGTTATTAATGATAAAAACTTAAAACGTTCCGGCTTGGATTATTGGGTGCATCTTGATGTTACTGAATATCAAAATGTAGCCGAATGGAAAGCACAGATTCCTGATTTGTCCCGAGTTTTCCTGATGAGTTCCCATTCCGAAAAATCGTATTTAGAGAATGATTTTCAGAATGGTGACTGGTTGGTTTTTGGGAAAGAAAGTAAGGGTTTAAGCGAAACTGTTTTAAACGAATTCCCAAATCATTTGACAATTCCTATGTCACCATTAATCCGAAGTTTTAATATCGCAAATTCTGTTGCGTTTGTCATTGGTGAAGCAAAGCGGCAAATGGCTGTTAAATTGTAAATTACGAATTTATAATTGTAAAAAGCAAGGCAATTTTTTGGATGGAATTTCATCTATTTGAGTAGATTATTCTTGATTGAATTGTGTTTTTCCTTCTTTAACACGTACTTTTTATGATTGATAAAATTACTCTTAGAAGTACCATTTTCAAACATTTGGATGGTTTGGTTACCGCCCCGGTTGCGTATGTTTTGCATGAAAAAGGAGTATTATCCCATATTCTTGACAAAAAAGAAGTCACACTTACGGAACTTACAAAACATTTCAAAGCCAACGAAGGTTATCTCAATGTGGGTTTACGCGTTTTGTGTTCGCAAGGATTCTTGAATTACCATATTGATCACATTGCAGACCAAATCAAATTTAGCATAAACGATAAAAGCGCCATTGCATTTTCGATGTTCTATTTGTATGAAGATGTGGTGGATTTACTGCATTTCACGATGCAATTTCGCACGCGATTATCATATGATATTCCATTTGTCAGATTGGGTTTAATTTTCGATTTATATGCAACTAATTATGGAATTTCGTTTTCGAGTGATAAACTGACCAATGAAATTCAGCATCAGATTTTAACGCATATTGAAGGTTGTTTGGTGGGACCAATATTGGTGCAATTGGGTATGAATGGCATGTTCCATAAATATTTTATGGAGATTTCTTTTCGTCCCGAAGAATTTCATAAATCTCCGGAAAATTTCAAAATTCTACTGGATTTTTTTGTTGATTTAGGCTGGTTTACCCAAAATAAAGGCAATTACCAATTTACTGAAAAGGGGTTGTTTTTTGCCAAAAGGGCTTCTGCTTATGGAGTGACAGTCTCTTATTTACCCACTTTTAGTAAAATAGAGCAGTTGATTTTTGGGAATCCAAATATACTGCGAATGGTGGCCGAAGGGGAAGATGAAATTCATGTCGATAGAGAAATGAATGTTTGGGGAAGCGGAGGTGCACACGATACTTATTTTAAAGTCGTAGATGAGATTATCATTAAATTATTCAATTTACCAATATAAGACCAGCCGAAAGGAATTCTCGATATGGGTTGCGGTAATGGAGCATTTATTGAACATATTTATACTGTAATCGAAAGACAAACACTGCGCGGAAAAATGCTGGATGATTATCCTTTATTCCTTGTTGGTGCCGATTACAATCAGGCAGCATTGAAAGTGACCCGAGCCAATTTAATCAAAGCCGATATTTGGGCCAAAATAATTTGGGGCGATATTGGGCAGCCCGATTTGTTAGCCAATGACTTATTGGAAAATTATAACATTGATTTGAAAGATTTGCTGAATGTAAGAACCTTCTTGGATCATAACCGAATTTGGGAAATGCCAAAAGAGATCACCAAAAACAGAGTAAGCCATTCAATAGGAGCATTTGCACATAGAGGAGAGCGTATCAGTAATAGTGTAGTCGAAGATAATTTATTGGAACATTTGATTAAATGGTCGCCTTACGTTCAGAAATTCGGATTATTAATGATTGAATTGCATACGATTGCTCCAAATTTGACTGCTGCTAATTTAGGTAAAACGGCCGCTACGGCTTATGATGCCACGCATGGTTTCTCAGATCAATATATAGTTGAAATTCCCGTTTTGCATAAAATCGCTGCTGAAGCAGGATTGTATCCTGATGCTAATTTTTTCAGGAGATTTCCTGATTCTAATATAGCAACGGTAAGTATAAATTTATTGAAAGGGGTTTGATGTGCCTAGGTGGAAAAAAAATGGTTTCTTCAAACAAGCAGACTAATTAAACAATCATAAACTTCCCTTTTTCAGCATCAAAAACAATGTGTTCATCTTTAAATAGGGTATTGAAACTTCCTTTTGCAATAAAAGTACAAGGTTCGTCTTGCAACACGGTTTCCGGTGTCATAATAATCATTTCGTCACTCAATTGTATCGCCATATCAATATCATGAGTAGAAAATAAAATGCATTTACCAGTTTCATGAGTAAGCTTTTTCAAAAGTTTGAATAAGGCCACCTTATGTAATAAATCCAGATGGGTCGTAGGTTCGTCTAAGATTATTAAAGGAGTATCCTGTGCTAAAGCGCGGGCTACTAAAACTTTTTGCAACTGTCCATCACTGATTTCGTAATGTTTTTCAGCAGCTAAGTGACTGATTTGTGTGAGTTCCATTGCTTCAAGAACTTTGGCGACATCAAGATCAGATAAAGTCCCCATCCAGTTGGTGTAAGGTTGTCTGCCTAAAGCAATGAGTTCAAAAACGGTTAAATTACTGGGGGGTAATTTTTCTGTTAAAACAATACTTAAGTTTTGGGCTAAGTCTAAAGGTTCATAAGAAGTAATTTTTCTTTCATTTAAAAAAACAGCACCGAAAAGCGGTTTCTGGATTCCCGTTATCGTTTTTAAAAGGGTTGATTTCCCAATACCATTGGCACCAATTAAAGCAATCAGTTTTCCTTTTTTTAAAGAAATCGAGATATTCGAAGCCACTACGATTTTCTCTTTTTTATGAGAATAACCAATGCTAATTTGAGACGCTTGTAAGATGATTTCGTTTTCCATTAGGCAATCATTTTTCGTTTACTAACCAATAACCAGATGACCACAGGAGCACCAATTATTGAAGTTACCGCATTGATGGGCAAAGTGATTTCCAATCCTGGCAATTCTGAAATTACATCACAAAAAAGCATAATCGAGGCTCCTAAAAGTAACGTACTCCAATACAAAACAGAATGATTACTAGTTTGAAATACTAATTTTGCTATATGAGGAACTGCTAGTCCTATAAAGGCAATTGGACCTGCATACGCTGTGATACTTCCTGCTAAAATGCTTGTTGCAAAAATAATAATTAATCGTGTTTTTTTGAAATTCAAACCTAAACTTCGAGCGTAATTTTCACCCAATAACAATGCATTAAGTGGCTTTATGCTAAACAGACTTAGTAATAAGCCAATGCCAACACAAATGGTTAGAATTACTACAGAAGACCATGACAAGTTGCCTAAATTTCCCATGGACCAAAACGTGAATTTCTGCAATTGTTCAGCCGAACTAAAATACGTAAGAACGCCTACTATTGCACTGGTAAAACTACCAAACATTAGTCCTACAATTAAAATGGCCATCGTATCGCGAAGTCTTTGGGAAACCATCAAAACGGCAAGTAATACAACGGAGCTTCCAATAGTTGAGGCTAGAACCACGCCATAAGAAGATAACAAAATGGTACTCAAAAAAGGAGGAAGTAAGCCAGCTCCTAATATTACAAAAGCAACACCTAAACTGGCACCTGAACTCAGTCCTAAAACGTAAGGCCCTGCCAATGGATTTCGAAACAAAGTTTGCATTAGTAAACCACTTATGGATAACCCCATTCCGACAAGAATTGCTGTAATAGCTTTGGGTAACCGATAATTGATTATGATGTATTCCCAAGTAGACTTACTCGCTTGACCACCAGTCAAACTAGTAAAAATTTCTCTAAAAGGTATCGTTATAGAGCCAAAACTAATGTTTGTAAAAAACAAAAGTACAAGCCCAAAAGTAAGCAAGAAAAATAAAATAATATTTCGTTTTTGATTGTTCAATTTAATTTAATTTTTGAGCAAAAGTAAACGTATAAGTTGGAAGCAATTCAGGATGAAAGATTTTGATGTAATCTTTTAACACTAAATCCGGTCGGCTTGGAGCTAATTCATAGTAAATGGTTCCTCCCGTTGAACCCAATTTACTTTCAAAAGTAAAGACATTTTTAGATTTTGAAGCGTCAAACTGACTATAATGCGGATTGCTATTTTCGAATTCAGCACTACTTTTAAACGAACCTGTTGCAATCCAATATTGCGCTTTTTTCGCTTTCTCTAATACCTTTTCGAAAGGTACACTAAGACTTCCCGTTCCTCCAACATTTGCCCACAAATAATTTGCTTTAGCGTCTTTCATAAATTGGGCTACCCAGCTATTTCCTCGCGCTACATACCATGTGTCTTGATACATAGATCCGTAAAGAACTGTAGCTGTTGGTTTTTTGGTTGCAACCAATTGTTTTGCGTCATTGTAATTTTTAACGATTTCATCAAAAAGCGTTTTGGCTTCTTTTTGTTTTTTAAACAAAGCACCGTAAAGCTTAATCCATTCTGCTTTTCCCAGTGGTGTTTGTTCCATCCAGTCGGCTTGAATGAGTACACTAAGACCACTTTTTTGTAAATTGTCAATCATTGGATTGTTGTTGTCAATTCCAAAGGTTACGATTAAATTAGGCGCCAATTCAATGAGCTGCTCCACGTTTAATTTTTCGTTTTGTCCTATGTTTTTAACAGCGCCTGCGTCAATAAGTTTTCTTGTTTTTTCAGAAGAAACATAATCAGTATTAGGGAAACCCACTAGTGATTTTTCAACTCCCAGCATTTCCAAAAAAGGAAGATTGGTCGTTGAGGTAACGACGATCGATTCTAAAGGCACTGAAATTGTGGTGTATTTTTGTAGACTATCAGGAATGCTGCCGTTTTTTTCTTTTAATATGTACGTGAAGTTTTTATTGGCTTTAGGCCAAGGATTTGAAACCGTGACTACTGAATATCCTTCGTAGGTATTAATAGAAAGTCCCAAGGCATATTCGATTGTGTTTTTTGAAGTTGTACTTTCTTTTACGTTCCGGTTTTCGCTTTTTTTACATCCAACAAAAGTTGAAAATGAGAAAACAAAAAGGATTAATTTAAAGGTGAATTTCATGGTTTAATTTTGCGATGGCCACAAAGGTATACCAAATTTATAAAATTTCTTGTTTATTTTTAGCAGTAAAAAATTGAACAAATACTATCTTTACGAAATGAATAGCATTAAAGTCAAAAACTGTTCTACTTGCGGAACTCTTTTTAATTGTGGGGACATATCTGAAGGAAGTAAATGCTGGTGCAACAATTTTCCGCCTATTTTTACACCGTCAGAAGTGGTGGATTGTTTGTGTTCCAATTGTTTTACAACTGCTTGCTCCACTAAAATTGACAAATATGTTGCAACACTCGTTTCTCAAACTGCAACGGATAATAAAGCCAAAGATTTACCCAAAACAACTGATCTTATAGAAGGAATCGACTATTATTTAGAAAATGGAAATTATGTTTTCAAGGCTTGGTTTCATCTAAAAAGAGGTCATTGTTGTGGCAATGGATGTCGACATTGTCCGTATAAATAATTATTAATTATAGATTATAAATTATAAATGAATGAAAGATAATATTGTTAAAACCAAGAGTTTTGATTTGAAAAAGAATATGAAAATATAAATAGCGATGCAAAATCAATATTAAAATGTTATTACATTTTACAATTAATAATTTACAATTAGCATGATATATTTAATAACTGGGGGTGAACGCTCCGGTAAAAGCGGTTATGCCGAAAATTTAGCACAAGGATTGTCGGATAAACCAATGTATGTTGCTACAGCCCGAAAATGGGATAATAATTTCCAAGAGAGAATCGATCGCCATCAAAAAGATCGGGACGAACGATGGATTAATATCGAAAAAGAAAAACACTTAAGCGAAATTGATTTTTCGGGAAAAGTAGCGGTCGTTGATTGCGTTACGCTTTGGTTAACGAACTTTTTTGTAGATACCAAAAATGATGTTTCCTTGTGTTTAGAGCAAGCTAAAACCGAATTTGATGCCATTGCCAATCAAGAAAATGCAACTATTATTATTGTAACAAATGAAATAGGTATGGGCGTTCATGCCGAAACGCACATTGGCAGAAAATTCACCGAACTTCAAGGTTGGATGAATCAATACATTGCTAAAAATGCCGATACCGTTGTGCTAATGGTTTCTGGAATTCCCGTAACGATAAAAGAGAAAAAATGAATTTTGTAACTTCTTGGAGCGGTGGAAAAGACAGTTGTTATGCTGGGATTCAAGCAATTCAGCAAGGATTTAATACGCTCTCTTATTGTTTTAAATTGCCATTGCCATTGACTTTTAACATTGAAATTAAAAAATATTGAATTTAAAAAGATGACTTATTTAGATGAAATTTTAAAATCCCGTCGCGACACCCGTCATTTTACGGATGTTCAAGTGCCGGATGCTGTTCTTGAAAAAGCACTGCAAGCGGGGCATTGGGCGCCTTCTGTGGGTTTAACTGATGCTACAAAATACTATTTGATTAGGTCGGCTAAAATAAAGAAAACCATTAAAAATTTGTTTTTAGATTATGATGAAAAAGCAGTTGCGCTCACTGATAATGAACAACAAAAACTTGCATACAAAGCTCTTAAGCTGGAAGCTATTGAAGAAGCGCCATTGGGATTAGTGATTTGTTATGATCGTTCCGTTTTGAATAATTTTACGATTGGAACCGTTGGGAGTAATGAAGCGGTAAAGTTCAGTTCGGTTTGTGCGGCGCAAAATATTTGGCTATCCTTAACGGAACAAGGGTATTCCATGGGTTGGGTTTCTATATTGAATTACTATCAGTTCAAGCAATTATTGGGTTTGCCTGAAAACATGGAACCGTTGGGCTATTTCTGCGTGGGAAAACCAGCCACTGATTATAATAATCAACCCATGTTGCAACAATTGAATTGGAAACAAAAACAAAAAATTCCATTAATGGAGGAAATCACTGTTTTGCAAGAAAGTAGGGTGGAGAAAGTGTTTTTTAGTGCTAAAGAGGAAATGGATGCTGCTGCTTTCGCAAATGCGTTGCAACATAAGATCGACCAAAAAACCAAACCAACAAATTCATTAGGAATTTTAGAAGTGCTTGCCAAACAAATAGGAATGGTGTTTCAAACTTTAGAACCTAAAATTACAAAGCCTAATCTGGTTGTTTTTGCTGCGGATCACGGAATTGCAAATCATGGAGTAAGCGCCTATCCGCAAGACGTAACCAGACAGATGGTGAGTAACTTTTTGACAGGAGGAGCAGCAATCAATGTGTTTTGTAAACAAAATAAGATTGAATTAGCTATTGTGGATGCAGGTGTGAATTATGATTTCCCTATGAATACGGATTTGATTTCGGCTAAAATAGGGAAGGGAACGCATTCTTTTTTACAAGGACCAGCAATGAGTAAAACAGAAATTGAATTGTGTTTTATAAAAGGAAGCGAGATTGTTACCAATATTGCAAAGACGGGCAGCAATTGCATTGGTTTTGGCGAAATGGGCATTGGCAACACGGCTACGGCCTCGGTTTTAATGAGTATTATTTTAGAATTGCCAGTTGAAGATTGCGTGGGAAAAGGCACTGGTGTGAATGAGGAACAATTGATTCAAAAAATTAAAATCCTTAAAAAATGCCTTAATAATTATCAAGGTTCAGAGGATTTAGACAGCAAGTTAGCTTATTTCGGGGGATTCGAAATCATGCAAATGGTAGGTGGAATGCTTCAGGCAAAAGAAGCCAATATGTTGATTCTCGTAGATGGTTTTATCTGTAGTGTCGCTTTTTTAATAGCCTTTAAAAAGAATCCGTCGATTATTAAAAATGCTATTTTTTGCCATTCATCTGCGGAGCAAGGACACCAAAAAATATTAGACTACCTCGGAGTTCGCTCTTTATTGCAACTTGATTTGCGATTGGGCGAAGGCACGGGTTGCGCCATTGCGTTACCTATAATTGAGTCTGCTGTAGCGTTCTTGAATGAAATGGCCAGTTTTGAATCATCAGGGGTTAGTGGTCGATAAACGGTAGGTACATATTATTGTAGCGCCGTAATATTTTATCTTTTTACGACAAAATCAAAATAAAATCAACAAAATTTAATTCCAAAAATGAAAAAAGAACTTCATATATTTTTTACTGCTTTAATGTTTTACACTAGAATTCCATGTCCAAAAAATATCGATCACAATCCAGATTATTTAAATAAAGCGTCCCGTTATTTTCCATTAATTGGTTTGATTGTAGGAAGTATGGCTTTTGGAGTATATTGTGTTTTTAATTATTTAGTTGCTCCTGAAATTGCGGTTCTATTTTCGATGATTGCTTCCGTTTTAGTGACAGGAGCTTTTCATGAAGATGGTTTTGCTGATGTTTGCGATGGTTTTGGTGGCGGTTGGACTAAAGAAAAAATTTTAACAATTATGAAAGATAGCGCCATAGGTGCTTATGGAGCGATTGGTTTAGTGTTGTTGCTAGTGCTTAGATTTCAGGCGTTGACTCAATTAATTGATGTCTCAAACACTAAATTTTTAATTTTTAATTCACAATTCACAATTTTATTATTGTTTGTTTCAGCGCATTCCATCAGTCGATTAGCAGCGATTTCAATTGTTTTTACCCATCAATATTCTCGTGACGATGCTTCAAGTAAAAGCAAACCTATCGCACAAACCTATTCTTGGAAAGAAGTAGTGGGAGCTTTCTTTTTTGGGTTACTTCCATTAGTTATTTTATCTTATTTTCAGTGGCAAATGCTGTTGGTTTTAATCCCTGTTTTTCTGACTCGATTCTTTTTGGCGCGTTATTTTCAGAAATGGATTGACGGATATACCGGGGATTGTTTGGGAGCGACCCAACAGATTTGTGAAGTGGTTTTTTATATATCAGTGATTGCATTATGGAAGTTTATTTAGTACGGCATACGGAAACGGTTTGCGAAAAAGGAATTTGTTACGGACAGTCAGATGTAAATATCATGGAGCCTTATGATGGAGTTTTTCAGTCTGTTTTGAGTCAATTGCCCCAAGATGCAAGGCTGTATTCCAGCCCTTTACTTCGCTGCGTGCTTTTGGCAAATTATATCAAAGAAAATTCAGAAATTACCGATATAAATAAAGATTCTCGTTTAATGGAAATGAATTTTGGCGATTGGGAAATGAAAAATTGGGAGGTAATTCCTCCTGATGATTTTACACCTTGGATGACTGATTTTGTAAATGTTCGTGTACCCAATGGAGAATCATTTACGGATTTGCATGATCGAGTAATTGATTTTATAACTAATGAACTTCAAGTAGTCAATTCAAAACCAGTAATTATTGTGGCGCATGCAGGAATAATACGAAGTTTTTTATGTAAAATTTCGGATTTGCCTCTCAAAGACGCTTTTCAGAATAAAGTAGATTTTGGAGCTGTAATTAAAATTGAATTATAAAATCCGAAATTATTTAGGTTATTAACTTAATATAATTTTATCTTTGCCGCCGTATTGAGGTTGAGGTTTGTTTTTTCAAACCACATTAAAAGGGAAGAGAGTGATTGAAAATTAACAATTTTTGATTTTAGATTTAAAAATCCGATATCATTATTCAAAATTCAAAAATCTCACGCTGTACCCGCAACTGTAAGCTAACAAGCTTGTTGTTATCTACAAAACCACTGAGCTAGCTGAATTTATTTCAGTTTCTTGGGAAGGTAAACAACAAGACGCAAGCCAGGAGACCTGCCTATTACATCGAGTATCAAACTTTCGGGAAAAAAGGTTTGGGTATGGGTCATTCTGTGCTTTTCTCCCAATTTATTAAATTTTTACATTTTTAAAATGAACAAAAAATTCATTCGCTTTAGTGCGATTGCATTGTTATTTGCAATGAACACGTATGCACAAGATCAAGATCCAAAACAACTAGATGAGGTCGTTGTTTCCGATTCGAAATTTGCTTTGCCAAAAGAGAAATCAGGAAAAGTTATTGTGAAAATTACTGCTGAAGATTTGAAGAAAAAAGCAGGACAATCAGTAGCTTCGATTTTAAGTACCGTAGCCGGTGTTGAAATCAACGGAAACCAAAGCCGTAATGGTAAAGATTTGGGACTTTACATTCGTGGAGGAAGAAATCATCAGGTTTTAATTTTGATTGATGGCGTTCCGGTAACGGATGCTTCCGGTATTAGCTTATCGTATGATTTGAGATTACTTCCGGTGGAACAAATTGAAAGTATTGAGATTATGAAAGGCGCTTCGAGTACTTTATACGGCTCGGGAGCTGCGACTGGTGTAATTAATATTACATTAAAAAAAGCAGGTAAAAAAGCAATCGCTGGAAATGCATATCTGAATATTGGTACACAAACAGTTGCTAAAAACGCAAATTATAGTGTGCAAGATTACAATCAGGGCTTTGCGGTAAACGGTGGTTTTGAAAAAGTAAATTATTTTGCCTCGTTGAATAGTACGGAGACCACAGGAATTTCTGAAGCAAAACCATTAAATTCAAATACTAAATTTGAAAATGATGCTTTTTCAAGAGTTAATTCTTTAGTGAAAATTGGCTTTACGCCAAATAAGAAATTGTCATTTGATTTCTTCGCTAATTATGACCGAATGAAAAGCAATTTTGATGCAGGTTCATTTGCAGATGATCTTAAAAATTTTAGTTTATCAGAGCAATTCAGAGTTGGTTTTACTCCAAAGTATAAATACAACAAAGGAGAATTAGTGATCAATACCAGTGCAAATGTAATCAACCGTGACATCTTTAGCTATGGCTCTTTATTCTTGGCAAAGTCAAGAAGTGTTAATGTTGATGTCTTCAATAAATATGAAATTTCATCTCAGTTATTTGTGGTTACAGGGGCACAATTTCAGTTCCACGAAATGTCAAACAGTAGCGAGTATGATGCAATTACAACTGATATAGCAAAATTTAATATGATTGATCCGTATGCAACGGTGGTTTATAATTCAGACTTTGGATTAAACTTAAATGCAGGAGCTCGGTACAATATCCATAGTAAATACGGAAATAATTTTGTGTACAATATTAACCCTTCGTTCACTTTTTCTGAAAATTTAAAAGTATTAGCGTCCTATAGTACTGCTTTTATTACTCCAAGTTTGTACCAATTGTACTCTCCTTATGGTGATTTGAATTTGTCTCCAGAGAAAGATGCGACTGCGGAAGTTGGTTTTGAAGTAAGTGCAGTAAACAAGAAATTAGTTTTAAATGCTGTAGCTTTTCAAAGAGAAGAGGAAGATGCAATAGGATTTGATTTGATGACTTATAAATACTTTAATGTGGATGGGAAAAACAAAGCCAAAGGTCTTGAAACAATGATTTCTTATGCTTTTAATGATAAAGTAAAATTCAATGCCAATTATACTTTTACAGAATTAGAAAGACAATCGCGTATTCTAAATCCAAAACACAAAGTAAATGCTGCTGTGGATCTTCAAGCAACAGCGCGTCTAGCCTTTAATCTGGCGTATCAGTTTGTGTCAGACCGATATTTAGAATACACAACGTATCCTGCACCAACTTACGATCCCGTATTAAATTCAGAAATTTTGAAAGATTATCAAATAGTTAATGCTAATGTTCGTTATGATTTAATCAAAAACAGATTGAATGTTTTTGGTACAGTTGATAATATTTTAGATAAAGATTTTGTTGAAAGTCGCGGATATAGTACGAGAGGAAGAAATTTTAAATTAGGTTTGAATTTGGTATTCTAAAAAATAGATATTTAAGTTAGTTCTTAATTCTCGCTCCATCATTAGGAGCGGGTTTTTTGTTAAAATAAATTTAATCTTTTGCCAGAGACATTGTAAAAGAAAAAGGCTTTCATCACTGAAAGCCTTTTTTTGTGTATCAATTATTTTACTATTTCATTTCTGAAATGAATTCTGAGATTGATAGTGCTATTTTGTTTTGCTCCTGATCATCAATTAAATATTTTTTATCATTTTCATTGGTCAAATACCCAAGTTCCACAATTACTGCCGGGACCTCTGATTTTTTAAGAATATAAAAAGGACCAGTTTTTACATTGGATACTTTTAAATTTTTATTTGCTGCGAATTTGTTTATTAGTTTTCCTGCAATTTCACTTGACTTTTCAAAAAATTCAGTCTCTTTTGCCACATAAAACTCCAAGCCTGATGTTTTATTATTTAAACTGGTATTAACATGTAGGGACAAAACTAAATCTGGTTTAAGTTTGTTTATAAACGCAGTTCTATCGTTCAATGATAAAAAACTGTCTTCGTTTCTAGTGAAGTGAATTACCACATTACTATTTAAAGATTTTATTTTTTTAGTAACTTGTTCCACAATTTTCTTTTCAGTGATGGTATCTGAGGTCGCGCCAAAATCAGTTCCACCATGGCCAGCATCAATGACAATGTTTATTTTTTTTGGTTCCGAATGCTTTGGCTTTATAAATGCAAACGAAGCCATTACGGTCAAAGTCAAAACTAATTTGGTTGTGTTTTTCATTTTGTTTGGGTGTAAAATCCAGATTGTAAATGTAATAACTTACAAAATTGGATTTTAGTATGTTTTTCTTAAAGTTATTTCAATGCTTTCAAAAGCCCTTCCGGAGCTTTGTCAATATACATTTGATTTTGCAACCCATCTATTGATTTGGAATCGTTAAAATATTTGAAGTCTTTTTCAGGACTCAGTTTTAACATTTTTGCTGTTCCGGTAATTTTACCTATTGCGGTGCTTAGCAAAGGCTCCGTGGTATTACCAAGAACATTTAAATTAGCCAGGTTTTCTTTTAACTCATAAGTAGGAACTAATCCGCTGAAATAATCTCCAAAACCAACTGCATTTACAATTTTTAGAACAATTGGTTGCATCGCATAGCGATGGTTCGGGTTTCTATTGTCTTTACCAAAAGTAGGCGAGTCATATAATGTAACGGAACCAACATTTTTCCCAGTAGTCACATCGCCAATTTGAACAACCTCCATATATGGTTTCAATCCATTAATTACCAATTCACTTGCCGAAGCCGTACTTTTGGTGGTTAAAATGTAAATTTTAGACAAATTCAAACTATTGATTGGCATAGTTCCAATTTTATCTGTAAAGTTATTCTTTAATGCCTCTGGATTATTCGTTTCAAAATAACTGTTGATTTTGTTATTCCATTGTTGCTTCGCAAATATCTGACCAGTATATTGCCCCGTAATCATACTTGCTAAACGCGTAGCTGTTAGAACAGAACCTCCTGAATTATAACGTAAATCAAGTACGAAATCTGTTATGCCTTGCGTTTTTAGCGTGCCAAAAGCTTCGTTCAATTTGTTGTCATAATCAGCATAAAAACCGTTGTAGATTAAATACCCTATTTTGTGAGTGCCCGATGTGATTACGGTATTTAATAGAATTGGATTTTCTGATAGTATTGTTTTCGTCAAAGAAACCGTTTTTCCGTTTGGGGTAATGGTTCCATTATTATAATCCGCTAGATTTAGCGTGTAGCTTTCTGCTGCGAGCAAAGTTTGATAGTTACTGACGGTTAATTGAGTTCCATTTACTCCGTAAAAAATGGCTCCACGCTTAATGTCCTTTGTTGATGCATCAGAACCAGGGATAACATATCGAACCCAGCCAAATATTTCAGTAGTACTTCCGGATTTATATCGTAAACCGTAGTCAACTCCGTCATTTTTTGTTGTTCCTTGAAGTGCTCCCTCAAGTTCTAAATAATCACTTACAATCCAACTGAATCTATCGATGGACTTATCCACTCTTAAAGCATCAAATAAACTTTCAGGAGTAGAATAGCCTGACAAAAAAGTATTCAATTCTGCCTGAGAAGCAAAACGGTCGTCTGACAAATTAGGGACGTCAGCTTGCCATAAATAGTATTGATTTAGACCTTTCCAGATAAAATCTTTGATTTCCAGATCCATTGGCGCAGCAACATCGTCCATATCCTGACAGCCTTGGAAAGTAA
This sequence comes from Flavobacterium urumqiense, assembly GCF_900108015.1. Taxonomy (GTDB): domain Bacteria; phylum Bacteroidota; class Bacteroidia; order Flavobacteriales; family Flavobacteriaceae; genus Flavobacterium; species Flavobacterium urumqiense. The sequence continues at coordinate 52,619 of NZ_FNVP01000003.1, forward strand.
AAAGGGATATAATCAATAAAAGCGTAAATTGGAATGTTTTTTTCATGTTATTAGTTTCAATATCTATTATAAACGTAAAAATAGTAACTTTAGTTTTTATTTTCTATTATTTGTAACAAAAAGAAATATGGATCGTCTTGATTGTATAACCTATTTAATAACTACTCTTTATGAACCAAAATGAGTTTGTGCAGCTAATCACTCCATTCAAAGACAAAGTCTTTCGGCTGTCAAAGCGATTGCTGACAAGCACGGAGGAAGCCGAAGATGCTACACAAGAAGTTTTGGTTAAGCTTTGGAATAAAAATGGAATTTTGCATGGGTTTAATAGTGTAGAAGCTTTTGCGATGATTCTGACAAAAAACTATTGTTTGGATCAATTAAAATCAAAAAGAGCGGGGAATCTAAAAATAGTCCACACTAATTTTACTGATAGAGAGCCATGCGTAGATGTAAAAATAGAAGACATTGATAGTTTGAATTGGGTGGAAAGAATAATTAATCAGTTACCCGAACAACAACGAGTACTAATTCACCTGCGGGATATAGAACAGTATGAATTTGCAGAAATCGCTAAAATAACAGAAATGAATCAAACGGCCATTCGCGTAGCGCTTTCAAGAGCAAGAAAAACGATAAGAGAAAGCATGACAAAAACACATAATTATGGAATTAAATAAAATAGAATTGTTAATAGAAAAATACTTTCAAGGGGAAACCAATATTGTAGAAGAAAATGAATTACGTACTTATTTTTCTTCATTAAATGTTGCGCAGCATTTAGAACAGTATAAGCCTTTCTTCGGTTATTTTTCTCTCGCAGCAGACCAAAAGTTTGCGCCAGAAATTCCACTACAGTCTATCCCGAAGTTTCGCGAAAAGGATAAAAAACGTAATTTAGCATGGTTATCTATAGCCGCTTCGGTCGTTGTTTTGATCGGAATAGGAACCTACATTTATTACAATTACGAGGATGCAAACGGGAAACAAGATTTAGGAACGTATGATGATCCTGAAGTTGCCTTCAGACAAACTCAAAAAGCATTAGCATTATTATCGAATCATGTAAATGTTGGCATAGAAAGTGTACATTATGTTAAGGAATACCAAAAATCAAAAGAATTAATTTTTAAACAATAAAATAATCAATCAAAAAATGAAAAAGTTTATATTAACATTAGTAGTAGTATTAGTTTCAAGTCCATTTTTCGCTCAAGCTGCCTTCGATAAATTCGATGGTCAAGACGATGTTACATCAATAATAGTCAACAAAAAAATGTTTGACTTAATGAGCAAAGTAAAAGTTGATGCTTCTGATAAGGAGACACAACAGTATTTGAACCTGATAAAAAAGTTAGACAATTTAAAAGTTTTTACCACTAAAAGTACCAGAGTAGAAAACGAAATGAGAGCTTCGGCTGATAAATACATAAAATCAGCAGGTCTTGAAGAGTTGATGCGTGTAAATGACGGTGGGAAAAACATCAAAATTTTAGTAAAATCTGGAGCGAAAGATTCACAGATAAGAGAGTTACTTATGTTTATTGAAGGTGCTAAAAATGATGACACGGTTTTAATGTCATTAACGGGTGATTTCGACTTGAGTGAGATTTCTATTCTAACCGACAAAATGCGAATTCCTGGTGGTGACGATTTGAAGAAAGTAACAAAAGGTAAAAAGTAAAATGAAAGTTGTTTATGGTATTGCACTACTCTTTAGCTTGTTTTTAATTAGTTGCAAATCAGAACCCACACTGCAGAAATACTTTGTAGAAAATACAGAAAACAAGAATTTTATTGCCTTAGATATTTCTCCAAGTATACTAAATGTGGATAAAGCCAAATTATCATCGGCACAAAATGAAGCTTTACAATCCTTTGAGAAGATGAATGTTTTAGCTTTCAAGCTTAATGGAACAAACAAAGCTCAATTTGAAACGGAACGAGCTAAGGTTAATTTGATTCTAAAGGACAAAAAGTACCAACAGCTCATGAAGGTTGGTTCGGGCAAAGAAGGGGCTTCTGTAAGTTATGTGGGTTCAGATGAGCATATTGACGAGTTTGTTCTTTTCGCCAATAAAAAAGAAAATGGTTTTGCGGTAATCCGAATTCTGGGAAAAGATATGAATCCAAATAATATTATGACGATCCTTACGGTTTTGAAAGAATCTAAAGTCGATTTAAAACAGTTAAAACCTTTGCAGGAAATGTTTAAAAAATAGAATGACTTACTTTTAATCATAAGCGTCTTGGTAGTTTACCAAGGCGCTTTTTTTATAGCATATTCTTAAAGATATTTAATTTTGCATTGCCAAAAAAATAACACGTTGCAAGCAAAGTTTCGACTGGCTGGAAATCTTTAACAATTTGGAAATGTGGTAAATAAAATTACGTAGAATCAGGAAAACCTCAATTTTTTTTTAGTTGAAACCGGTATTTTTGCACAATAATAGAAGAAATAATGTAAATATCACTAAAAGTTGGTATTGTGTAAACTGCATTAAACCTGTTCCTTTACATTAAGATAGATTTCTATTGTTGGATGATTTTTAAATTTAATATTATAGAAAAAAATGACTGAAATTAAATTTAGAACAGGAGATACGGAGCTAATAAGAAAATCACATAAAAACAGGCTGTTTTTATATTTAGGAACTTTTTTTATTACAGCTGCGGGTTTGTCAGTTGGTATTTTAATTTTAATGTTTTTTATAGGAAGGCTTGAAGGAGCTTATTGATGGTTATCAGGGATCATAAAATGATATAGTGGGTTTTTTGCTATTTCCCAAGAAAAGCTACAGAAACATGGGGATTAAAAATAAAAATGCTTCAAAAATAATTTCAAGTGAACTTGATTATTTTTGAAGCATTTTTATTTATTCGTGACCACGGTGGGGACATTACCCACATATTTAGATATTTTTAAATACACTTAAAAGCACTGTAAATCAAATGATTGTATTTTTTTAGATGTATCTAAATATGACTAAATATGATTAAATATGAAATCGGTTGACTAACGGTTGACTAGATTTAAATTATTTCTTACATTTGATTGGACTAAAAAAATCAAAAAATGGCTACTGTAAAATTCCTGCTTCAGAGCAAAAAAGAAAACTCCAATATCTATGTTCGGTATTCCATTAACCGAAATATTGTGTTGAAACGCAAAACGGGTTTTATGATCGATGCTAAAGATTGGAGCGAGGACAAATCACTGCCCAAAACCAGCAATGAAGATTTGAAAGGGTTAAAATCAAAATTGGAAAAATTAGCCCTTTTTATCAATGAAGCACACAATAAAACTATTAGTGCCGGAATCGAATTTGATGGCGAGTGGCTGCAACTTCAAATTGATTTGTACAACAATAAAATTCCCGTGGTCGATTTGGACGTTTTGACGGCCTACATTCAAAAATACATAGACCAGGCGCCGTTCAAACAAAACGCTAAAAAAGGACTTGGTTTAAGTAATGGACGCGTCCAGAATTTAAAACTTTTTAAGAAGACTATTTTGCGGTATGAAGCAGATGCTTTAAATAAGAAAAGCATATTGATTAAAGAGATTGATTTAAAGTGGGTGGAAAAATACAAAATGTGGTTGTTTAATCTGGGCTATTCCCCTAACTACGTCGGCAAAAATATTGCCAATGTCAGAACGATTTGCTTGGATGCTTCCAAAAATGATTTAGAAACCTCCCCACAGATTAAAAACATCAAAGGAATATCAGAAAGTAAAGAACCGGAGGACATCGTTTTTTTAAGCGAAGAAGAACAAGAAGCCATCAAAAAAGCACCCCTTGTCAGGGAAGCGTTAATTAATGCCCGTAAATGGCTTTTGTTGGGTTGCTTAATCGGTCAGCGGGGCGGTGATTTGCTGAACATTACCCAAAAAAATATCAAAGAAATCAATGGTATAAAAATTATTGAATTAAAACAACAGAAAACCGGCAAAATAGTTGCGATACCCTTGCTGCCCGAAGCCATTGCAATTATTGAAAGCGGGATGCCTTATAGAACATCGCTAGTTCATTTTAATGAATACATTAAAGATGTCTGCGAGGCGGCTAAACTCGATGCGCCAACCAAAGGGCGTAAAAAAATAAAGCAAGGAAAACCAGCGGTAAAAGATATTTATCCCAAACACGAAATGGTCAGCAGTCATATCTGCAGACGCTCGTTTGCAACCAATTTTTACGGACGTATTCCAACCCCAATTTTAAAGGATATCACCGGTCATGGCTCCGAACGAATGTTCTTAGCCTATATCGGCAAGACTACTTATGATAGTGCGTATCATATGTTGGAATATTTCAGTAAATTAACCCCTAAAACCCAATCGCCTCCCGTGATGGAAGTGATTCGAAATACAGCCAAATTATAATAAACAATTTTTATGGTAAAAAATAAACCAACCTATATTACCGATTTAACCACGGAGATAGTAAACAATAGCGTGTTGTTGTCTGCGTGGGCAGAGCACAGTGCAGATATGAAATTTTTAGAATTGTCTGTGGCTATATTATCCGATATTGACCTCTTATTCAGCTGGGATTGTAACAATGTTTTAAATCTAAAACTCGCCGGTATCCTATCTGGAAATCAGGATTTTAAACTCAAAAGCGGAATGCTAATTACAATAGATGAATCCTATAAATTTCCATTTGAAACTTCTTCTGATTATGTGTTTTGTATCAGAGAAATGTTGGATATCAAGTCATTGTCAGGCCTGTTTAAGAAAGATTTGATTATCCAAGGGCATAGTTTAGAAGCAATAGAACAAGCGGAACGATATAGCAAAATAAGCAGTTTTGTTCAATTAATGAAGGAAACAGAAGGCTATGAATCAGAAGATTTTAAGTATTTGAATGAAATTGTGGTTCCAGGACTAATTGAACGTAAAAATGAAGTAAAAAGAATATTCATAGATAAAAAAGTAGGTGGGTTGTTATTTTCCAATACTGAGAACTATGTAAAAATAGAAGCTGGTGCTACCGAATTAAAAGAAATAAATTACGAACTTGATTTCAATAGAAATCATTGGAATAAAAAATGTTTTGAACTTTTTAATTATTTAATTGATAACTATGAAAAAAAAGGTAATGTAAAATTTATAAATGTTTTTTATTTTCTTAAAAGAAAGGTTGATAAAGGGATCTATACATTTGCATTTACAATTGATCAATATAAAACTTTTATTGAATCTCAATACGGTGTGAAATTAACAACTTTTAGGACAGCTGAGTTTGATTTTGAAGACAATGAAATTCCAATTTTAAATGCTTTTGTAGCTGATTTTCGTACAGAGGTTTAAGTAAATATTTTTTGCCTGATTTTTGCCTAATTTTTGCCTTTTACATGTTTTTTTAATACCCTAATGGCTGAATATCATTGTGATTCACTTTAAATGAATTACAATGAAGCAAATTTTTTTACAAGGCATTTCACTACAAGAGTTAGTTGATGCTCTCTATCCATTAATGCAACTTAAACAAGTTGACAGTCCACAACCCCTAAATGATTTGATGACCCGTAAGGAAGTTTGTGCTCTTCTGAGCATTAATTTTTCAACATTGTGGAAACATACCAAAAGCGGGAAATTAAAGAGTCTGGGCATCGGCAACCGAGTATTTTACTCAAGGGAACAGGTATTGCAGGCTGTTAAACCGTTAAACTTTTAACGGTTATGGCAGCGGCTTCAAACAATACAGGACCCCACAAGTACACTCCTGAATGGTGCAAATTAGACTTTTTTAATAGTTCTAATTTAAAAACGGATATTCAAAATCGGGTCTCCGGTCACACAGCGACCAATTTTATTAATGCCTTACATGATATTAAAGGTGATAATAGAAATGGAAACGGTATTCAATTTGCTGAAATAGTACGTTTGGCAATGGCCTATTTTTACTCTGAGATATACACGGGTAAATTTACAGATCACATTTACACCCTGGAAATGGTCAAGGGTTTTTTAGATGCGGATAATTTGACGGATTACACAGCAATTCACGAAATTGACGTTACCTTTTACAAGTTAAAAAATGCGCCATACTTTAGACATTGCTGGCTAATCATCCAAAGTGCTTGGTTCTTTAATTCGGAGCATTTCGGACACCACCAACATATTGATTTTGTTAACCATTATATAAAAACGGGAGACAAACTTCCAATTGATAGTTATGATTTCGACAGAGTTTATTTAGAAAAAAAATACAATGATATTGACCAGGCAGAAATAATGCAAATTCCAATAAATGGATTTACCCTAGTGAGTCAGTGGTATTATGGGATTTTATTTCTGGTGTGTAAAGAGTTGGACCTTCCTACAACTCATTTTAAAATTAAAATTAAAGATAACCGAGAGTACAATCCCTTGACCAAGATGTCCAGACAGGTAAGACCCTTGGCGCCTTTTAAAATTATTGAATGTGATATTAAAAGTGCCTTTCCAACATTTTTGGATACATTAACTGGAGCAAAATTAAAAGAGCATGTCTATGATAATTTGAAAAATTCCAAAAACATTTCTCGAAGTGAAGCGAAAATATTGTTTAATAAAGTGTGTAACAGTAAAAAATATAAAACTAAAGATTTTACGGCCGAGTTTTTTATAGCATGCGGGTATGCAGAGGAAAACATTAAAATGCTATTATACTTTACTCACAATGACCATTTAACTTTTTTTCGGTTTATGACAAGACGTGAGGAAAATGCTATCAATACTTTTGTTAAACAAAATAATTTGGGGCTAGGAACAAGGTTGCACGATGCTTTACTATTTTTAGATACAAAGTTAAAAGCGGATTCCTATAATTTAAAAGTAAATCAAAATTGTGATTTTGGCTTCAAGGAGCTAAATCGGCCTGTTTACAAAGAAAGTTTTAAGTTGTCTAATAAACGGCTGCCTCATGCCTATATGAATAGTATTCCGAAAGGCTTAAATTTAATTGCAAGACATGATTATTCAAAACCGAACATGATTGGGGCGGCAAATGGATTTCGGTTTTATGATGCAAAATACGAATATATTAGTGCCGCATTTAATACGAATGACTTTTATATTGATGGTGCTATATTTAATACTAATTGTAAAGTTATGTTTTCAACTTTACAATATTTAAATAAACAAACTACAAATCATAGGCACATCTATTTAATATTGAAGCATATCAGAGAGTCTAGCAATATTGTCTTTAATTTAAGAGCAATGTATTTCAAGGTAAAGCAGCATCAATATGATGCTTCACATATTTTAATAAAAGCGAGAGATTATGAATTAATTGAAGAATTAAAATTTAAAGTTAAAAGTGATTTTGTTAAGGTGTTAAATACCTCTAGAGGAATTGTGAATTACAACTATAATTTGAAGGAATTGTTATTTTTAATAGAAGAACGAATTTCAAATAATGATTATGGATTTCTAAATGAATTATCTGTAAAAGGACATAAAAGAAACAATCTATTGGTGTATGTTATTGTTAGAAAGTTTAATTCGCTGTGTAATGGAATTAAGCGAAGCCCACGAAAAACAGTTAAAAGGGAAGCTCTTTATAATACTGCAATAAAGAGCTTACCTCTTAACTCGATTACGTCAACAAAGAGAACTTCGAAAGCCACTTTGGCCAGACAGAATAAAAAACAGGAGCGCGAATTAACAGCGCGCAACGGATTTATAAGCAACAGGCCAATCGCTCAACAATTGCTTTTAATTATGGAACAGATAGTGGATCAAAAAACGGATTTAAAGATCACTGAAGACATGGAGATACAAAACCAACTCAAATTAGAATTACTAAATACAATTGACAAGTGTATTTATTTAGATTGTGAAGTGGCAATAAAAGAGTTTGATAAAAGATTTATAATGGTCAAAAGGGTAGTTCCGTTCCTTTCAAATTCAGAAAATATCTATGATACTGATATAACAAAAAGTGTTTTTAATCAGATAACCATTGAAGAAGCAAGTATCAGGGGAGAACCATTTTTTTCAGAATACTTGAAATTTCATAATGAGAATGAAATAAATGCACATAACACGGTTTCACAACAAAGTAGTGAAACCTATAAATTTTCAGAAATTGATTTTGATTGATATTGTCCTAAGATAGTAATTGTTGGTTAGGACAAGTTTAATAATTTACCTAAAAAATGTTTTTGACATATACATTTTTTAGGTAACTATTCCTGATCCTAAAGTTTTTTGTAATTTTATAAAAAATATCAAGATGATACAAGATGCTGTAATGTTTTCTTTAATTATTGATGCACCTGCCGTTACTTTACCAAACGAACTTCCGGAAGATCAATTGTTTTCTCATTTTCAAAATGAAATCATTGAGTTGCTGGAGAACGATATCGAAGCAATAAACTATTTTGGTTTAGTTCCTGATAATGGCGCTGATGGAATTGATGAAGTCTTGTTTAATGGTGTTTTATTCCGTTTTGATGTTCCACAAGCCATTTTAGGAATTAATTTGGAGGCGGAACCGCATTTAGTGAGAAAAGCTTTTTTGAATGTTGTAGAGAATCATAGCCCTTCTGGGAATTCTGTCCTTGAAGAGCGTGGTAAAACCAAATTAGAAACTACAGTCGTTTTTGAATATTATCACTTATAATTTAATAGCAATTAAATCTGGGGAATAAGGGAATGCAAATTGGTCTATTGGTTCATGGTTTAACCATTTGGATTCATCTTCGCGTTTTAAAACTACCGGCATTCTTTTTTTGTGATTGTGGATTTCAGCCAAGAGTGGGTTGGCTTCGGTGGTGAGTATGGTGTAAGTGTTTTTGATTTCTCCGGTTTCTTTATCTACCCAATTAGAATACAATCCGGCAAAGGCGAACAGTTCTTCGTTAGGTAAGCGCAATTCGTATTTTTGTTTTACTTTCCCTTTTGGATCCAACCACTGCCATTCGTAATAGCCATTTGCAATAATCAGACACCTTTTGTCTACCGAATTTTTGAAGGACGGTTTTTCGTTAACTGTTTCTATTTTGGCATTTAAGGTGTATTTCTGTATTTCCTCATCCTTGGCCCATGCTGGAATTAAACCCCAATTGTAATGGGTAATGATGTTCGGTTTTTCATCAATGATTACAGGAGTGCTAGGATATTCAAAACCATTGATGTGAGCACTTGGTTTGAATTCCACCGGATTATCAATAGTCGCGTTGAACCTACTTTGTACCTCTAACGCTAATTTGGTTTGTTTGGAATGAAAACACATACTATGGGCTTTATTTATTAATTCTCAAGTTCTTTCAAAATTGAATTGACATCCTCTTCGGTTGTGGTTAATTTTAATTTACAAAATTTAATTAGTGTTGTTGCTCTTTTTACTTTTGCAGAGAGTTCATCAACAGAGATTTCTCCTTGCTCTATTTCGGTAACAATTTCTTGTAATTCCTCAAAAGCATTCGTATAATTCAATTTTTCTTCCATTTTATTCTTTTATTTTTGCGATTGTACTGTCAATTGTACCGTTAAAAAGCACTGTATTTATTGCAACCCCTACTTCCAATTGAGCAACATCTTTGACAGCTTTTCCATTTAAATACGTTATACTGAAACCTCTTTTTAAAACATTTATAGGATCCATGATTTGGATGTTTTTTTCAATATTTTCCAATGCAAGTTCGGAATTTTTGAGATATAGTATCGGTTGGATTTCTAATTTATTTTGCAATTGAATTACAGCTGCTTCTAATTGATTCAGATTGAATTTAGTGGTAATGCGTGTTTTGGCTTGTAGTACATTTAACTTTTCGTGGTTGTTTTTTACTATAAATTGTGATTGCTGCTGAATTGCGTAGCTGGCATTTTTGATATGGTTTTCATTGGTGTTCAAAATAGAAACTGTTATGGACCGAAACAATTTAAGTTCTGATTCTAATTTTGTATTTTCCTCGCTTAGCAATCGTTTGGATTTGTCCACTATTTTATCTTTGGCTTTTTGAATTGGAACCGAAAAATTATGGAATTTTTGAATGAGGAACTCGGCAAGTTTTGTTGGTGTTATTGCATTGTTATGTGCAATCATTTCGCATACCGTTTCATTTGTGACATGGCCGATACCGGTGATTACCGGGATAGGGAATAGGGCAATAGCTTTGGCCAATTCGTAATTATTGTAACACGATAGACCCACATCACCACCGCCACCCCTTATTATGGCCACTGCATCGAAATGATGGATTACTTTTTTAATTCTTTCTAATTGGGCCATGATGCCGGGAACTGCTTTGTCTCCTTGCAGTATGGATGGAAATAAAAGATAGAAGAACTTGTAATTCCATGAATTTTTATCAATTACATCTTTAAAATCCCCAAAGCCTTTGCTGGTTTCTACCGAAATTATTGCAATTCGCTGGGGTAAAAAGGCGAGTTGTAATTTTTTGTTTTGATCATAAATACCCTCTAGCTTTAGTTTTTGTATCGTTTCTCGCTTTTCATTTTCTAAATCTCCTAAGGTGTATTGGGGATCAATATCTATTATTTGAAGTGAAAGACCAAAAGCGGAATCGAAGGATATTTTAGCTAGGAATAGAATTTTGATGCCATCTTTGAGCGGCTCCTTTAGTATTCGTAGAAAATTGCGATTGATATTTTGGTAATCGTCACGCCAGATTGTAGATTTAATTTGCGCGATTATTTTCCCATCCCTTTTTTCTACCAATTCCGGAAAGCAATGACCGGATTGAGTGTAATGATTCAGTTTGTTCATTTCAGCTTTAATCCAAAACGCACTTTTATACCTTTTTTCTAACGTTTTTTTAATACTGTTCGTTACCTCCAGCAGCGAAAAAATAGTCTTATCATTGATTTTTTCAGGCATTCCGTTCTTGAATTGTGGATTGATGCATAATAAAATGAGGCCGCCTTTTATTATACATCAAATATAAAGCAGTTTTATTAGATTACTTCAATTGGATGGAGATAATTTCCGTTGATTTTAGTGGGCCAGGAAAGGTAAATTTTTTCCTACTTCATTTTCTTTTTTGGAGGAACAATTAAGATTATCGTTTTTTACCTTGGGTTTATAAATACGAAATCTTAATTCGTCAGACTTCGGAAAGCTGGGACTATTAAGCAGCATTGTTTCTAAGCAATCTAACCACCCTATTTAGAAAAAAAATCCTGAGTGAGGACATAGTGTCAAGTTTGGGGAACTCCGTTATTTTTCATTGCGCACACGAGCGGGTTGAGGGCGTAGTTGTCTCCCAGTAGTTGCTAATAGGAATGGACACGGAATGCAATTCCGCGTGAACGGGCTAGTTAGCTCAAAGAAAAATATTCCATAAAATAACCAAGTCAGAAACAGAATTAAAAGAAGAAGTTTTGCATATTGGGTATTTAAAAATATCTGGAATTAAGTAAATTATTCCATTAAAGGACTTCTTCTATCAAAACAGCTTGAACAAAATTATGTTTATTTTAATACCTATTTGTGAATTATCCCCTACTATAATTTGTAATTTTATACTGTTAACAGAAATTAAAATTACAAAATTATGGAAAAGAGAATAGCTATTTTAGCCACAAATGGATTTGAAGAAGTTGAATTACGCTCACCTAAAGAATATTTAGAAAAACAAGGTTGGAAAGCCGAAATTGTGAGTCCAGAAAGCGGAAGCATAAGATCATGGGCTTCTACTGAATGGGGGAAAGATTATAAAGTTGATCAAGAATTAAAAAATGTTAAAGCTACTGATTATGATGCTTTAGTGCTACCTGGGGGCGTTATCAATCCAGATAAATTGCGAACAGATGAAAATGCTTTAGCTTTTATAAAAGATTTTTTTAAAGCTGGAAAGCCTGTTGCAGCAATTTGCCATGGACCACAAATTTTAATTAGCGCCGATCTAGTTAAAGGACGAAAAATGACTTCCTATCCTTCTATAAAAATTGATTTAATGAATGCTGGAGCCGAATGGCATGATCAAGAAGTTGTTGTAGACAAAGGATTAGTTACAAGTAGAAATCCTGATGACTTACCAGCTTTCAATAAAAAATTAGTAGAAGAAATTAAAGAAGGGAAATACCAGCAAATAGTTTAATTTTTACAAAGTATCTTTTTTTTAAAGAAATCAGCTCTTTTGCTTAAAATAATCCAGAGAAAGAACTAGTCACTATTTCTGCGCTGTAGCATAACCTTTTTTTAAATATTGAATCTATTTTAACTTAATAATAGAAATGAAAAAACCTTCCATAAACTAGACTGCCCCCAAAAAGTTAGACACTATTTGGGGGCAGTCCATTCGGAGAGCGGGTTTTTTTTTCTTAAGGGAACAATTTTCTATCAAAAATCACTTGAAATGACTAAAAATTATCAGAAAAAAATAAGTACACCCAAAGGCAACTTCGTTTTATCAATTTTGCAATAGCAAGCTTAAATCAAAAAGAGCAATAAATGACTAAAGAAAATACAGCTGTTGATTCAATTCTGGTTCAGGATTTTAACGGCAACCAAATCGATCTTATAAAAGAGTACCAAGGGAAAGCTATTTTAGCCATAATATATAACAACCAATGTTTGGGGTGTACAGGACGTGCGATTCCTTTGGCATACCAATTACAGAAAGAAAATTTAGGAATACAAGTAGTGGGTATTCACAGCAACTTCACGCATACAAAAGTTACCGAAAATGATATTAAGAGCATTTTTACAATAGAGGAACTTCCTTTTCCTATTTTTTTGGATGAAGGGCATTTGGTTTATGACCAATTTGATTCAGAAGGAACTCCGCAATGGCTTTTAATTACAAAAGAAGGAAGATTATCTCGCTCCATATTTGGCTCTCAAGAAGGGGCACAAAATCGATTGTTCTATGCACTTGAGCAACTGGATTAAAAACACTTTCAGAAATAGTGCCCTTTGTCCTGGAACGACCTGTTCATTTTAAGCTGGAATCGGTACAAGCTATTTAAGAGTCACTCCAGAAAACTTAAGTAGAGTTAGGAAAACATTTAAATCTATCATAATTGATATAGGTCAATGATATTTGCGTTTCGGTAATGTATATTTGCGGATATTAATAATTTTTTTAAAACAAAATTTCAAACAAGATCTATTAACACCATATAACAAAAATATTAACCTCAAGAACAGAGTTGTTATGGCGCCTATGACACGAGGTAGAGTAGATAATGAAGGCAACGTTCCAACGGATGAGCTACATGGCTTGTATTACGAGCAACGGGCGTCAGCAGGTTTAATTATTACAGAAGGCTCGCAAGTGTCTCGTGATGCTGTAGGTTATATCAATACGGCTGGTATCTACACAGATGAGCAAGTAGAAGGTTGGAAAAAAGTAACCAAACGTGTACATGATAAAGGAGGGAAAATTTTTATTCAATTGTGGCATGTAGGACGTATGTCTCATCCCGATTTTCATAATGGAGCATTACTAACGATAAATCATTTACTCCAGAAGGATTTAAAGATACTGTTACGCCTAAGGAAATGACCATTGAAGATATTAAAACTACGGTACAAGATTTTAAAAATTCAGCTGCAAATGCAGTAAAAGCTGGTTTTGATGGAGTAGAAATTCATTCGTCTAATGGCTATTTGTTTCAGCAGTTCTTTAACGGAACGTCTAATCACAGAACGGATGAGTATGGTGGAAGTATTGAAAACAAAGCCCGTATATTTTTTGAAGTTCTAGACGCGATTAAAGAAGTCATTCCGCAGGAAAAAATTGGAGCTCGTTTTAATCCATCACTACAGGGCCCATTTGGAACGACTATGGATGAAGAAACAATCCCAACGTTTGAATACATCATTAAAAAATTGAATGATTATAATTTAGCATACGTGCATCTTTCTGAGCCATTTACAGATGTTTCAGCAATACCATACGCTGTTACTGAGATAGCTAAACATTTCCGTCCTCTATATAATGGAACATTGATGATTAACTCGGCAGTTGATCAAGAAAAAGGAAATAAAGTAATTGAAGAAGGGTATGCAGATTTAGTAGCTTACGGTAAGCCATACATCTCTAATCCAGATTTAGTAGAACGTTTTGAAAATAACCTAGATTTAGCAGAGTGGGATCAAAGTACGTTCTACGCAGGAGGAGCAGAAGGGTATACAGATTATCCAAAAGCTTCTAAATAAAATAATACACAAATCGAATAAATAACAACTTAAAAACAACGTAATTATGGCGACTACAACAGTAAAAGCATATGGTTCAACAGCACCAACAGAAGATTTAAAACCTTTAGATATTGAAAGAAGAGCTGTAGGTGCAGATGACGTAAAAATCGATATCACTTATAGCGGTGTTTGTCACAGTGACATACATACCGCAAGAAACGAATGGAACGGATCAACCTATCCTGTGGTGCCTGGACATGAGATCATTGGTCGAGTAGTAGAGGTAGGAAATGGTGTTAGTCGCCATAAAGTAGGTGATCTAGTAGGAGTAGGATGTATGGTAGATTCTTGCCAGACATGTTCTTCTTGTCAGAAAGATTTAGAACAATTTTGCGAAAATGGAGCAACATTTACGTACAACAGTCCAGATAAACATCTTGAAGGCAAACAAACTTACGGAGGTTATTCAACGTCAGTAGTTGTTGATGAAAAATTTGTACTACGCATTCCAGAAAATTTAGACGAGGCAGCAACTGCACCGTTATTATGTGCAGGAGTTACTACATGGTCACCATTACGTCATTGGAACGTAAAAAAAGGAGATAAAGTAGGAGTAGTAGGTTTAGGAGGATTAGGTCATATGGGCGTTAAATTTGCCAATGCATTAGGTGCATATGTGGTTATGATTACAACATCGCCAGAAAAAGGAAAAGATGCTAAACGTTTAGGTGCTCAGGAAGTTTTAATTTCCAAAGATGAAGACGCCATGAAAAAACACCAAAATAGTTTCGATTTTATTTTAAATACCATTCCTGTAGGTCATGAAATGGATCCATATTTAGGATTACTTAAAATTGATTCAACAATGGTTTTAGTTGGTGCAGTAGAACCGTTAAAGCCATTTCATGGAGGAAATATCATTGGCGGACGTAAGCGTATTGCCGGCTCTTTAATAGGAGGTATTAAAGAAACACAAGAGATGTTAGATTTCTGTGGCGAACATAATATTACTAGTGATATTGAGCTTATCAATATGCAAGATATTAACACAGCTTATGATCGTGTCACAAGCAATGATGTTAAATACAGATTTGTAATTGACATGAAATCGCTTAAATAAAAACAATTTTTTTTACAGCGCATTAAATAAAAACAGCATCTAAAGTAATTTTAGATGCTGTTTTTATTTTTAGTAAACTACCGAGTTAAATTAAGTTCTGTTTCTTTTACCAAAAATGGCTCAGATTTACAGCCTATAAATTTTGATTATGATATAGGTCTAACGCTTCAGCCATTTTGACCCTTATTTGCTTTATGGCAAGGGTACGGCCATCATGGCTCCAACTAAGACGGCCAAGAACTTGTAATTCCACGAATTTTTATCAATTACATCGAGAAAATCACCAAAGCCTTTGCTGGTTTCTACCGAAATTATTGCAATTCGTTGGGGTAAAAAAGAGAGTGCTAACTTTTTATTTTTTCATAAATACCCTCCAACTTAAGTTTTTTAATCGTTTCCCGCTTTTCATTTTCTAAATCTCCTAAAGTGTATTGCGAATCAATATCACTGGAATTTGCACATTACAGGCTAAACAAATCCTCTTTTTTGAGATGAATATTCTGTTTTACAAATCCGCGCCTTTCAAGGTAAACACCCGAAAGGATTCGGGCGTGAGCGGGGGAGATTATAAGATCGCACAGCGGGATTATTGATGAGAAATCATTGTTTCGCTATCTGTAAATTGAAAAAAGATGGTATTTGATCTACTTTTCATACTAAATTCTTTTGTTTTGTTGCTTATTAAATCTTGTATATTTTCTATATAAGCATCTTGAATGTATTTGTGAAAATAGCCAATTGTAAAATCAATACCATGTAAATTATAAATTGATTTTTGCTTTTCACTTATTATCAAGGCCTTATCCTTGCCGGGTTCTTCAGTTAAATAGTCAAATTCTTTTTTATTTTTGTTTTCAAAAGTCATTCCATTAAATTCTTCGTCTAAAATTATTTTATCGATATATGCCATTATGAATTTCATTCTTTTTTCACTTATTTCATCTAGGTCTATATCTAAAAATCTAACATCAAAATGTTTTTCTAATTTTTTAAGTTTATTAAAATAATTGAATAGATATCTTGCATCGAAGGCATCTTCATCAAATACTATTTTCTCTTTATAATTGAAAATCAATTTATTTTCCTGAAAGAATTTGAATCTTTGATTCGAAGTAATTCTAGAGAGGATACTATAAAAATTTAGTCCGCTTTTAACTGATTTTATCGCTTTGCTAGGAACTATTTCGATATGAAATTTACAATTTTTTAAATTTTTAGGAAACACAATTCTTATTAGAATTTGAAAATCATTTGCCATTATTTTCATCTTGGCTTCTGATTCATTTGGATTTGCAATAAATATTTCTAAATGATAGTTATCTAATTCAAAACCATCTTCGCAAACAATATCAAATAATCCAAAAAGGGAAGGTACCTTTTTGATATAAACACTTTTGATATCATTTTGAGAATTTATTCTAATCCCATTAAAAAAGTGATTGTACTCTTTTAATATATCCCCACTTAAACAAATGTCTTCAAAATCTTTTCCTCTTAAAGAATCAATAATTTTTTTTGTATTTTCATCTTCTCCTGCAATATTAAATTTTACTTCAGTTTTACCAATACCTTCTATAGATGAAACATTGTTAATGATGTAAGCATCGTTTGATTTACTTAAATCTAATTTAATATTATTACCTATTGCAAAATTTAGTGCTGCATCTGCGGAGCCAATGCCTCTACTCAAACCCGGAAAGTAATTATATTTTAAATCTTCGTCTAATTCTTTGATTAAATCTTCACTAGTAAGTTGAACATACTCAATACCTTTTTGCTGTAAAAATTTTAATTTAGCGGGCGCTATCGTTGGAGCGATAAAAAACATTTCTTTACGATTGTCCCCTAATTCAATAAGTATTTTTTCAATAATTACCATAATGTTACTGTCTTCTAAGGCATAACCACTGAAAACGATATGGTTTTCCACTAATTTAGTTTTAATCGTATTCCAGAAAATAGAATTTTCATTATCCTTGACAAAGTAATTATTGTAATCTGAATTCGTTAGAATAATATTTGAAGTATCTGATAAATCGCCATGAATTTTGAATAACCATTGTTTTTTTGGGTTGGCAGTAGCACAATCTGCACTTTTACGAATTACTTCTAAATTTTTATTGGTTCTTTCAAAAAGCGTATCATAATTGGTTGTAATTATCGTTTTTATTTGAGGAAATTTTGCTAAAAGCTGATGTATTTCTGTTGTTGTTGGTGGTTTTTGAAACTCTTTTTTTAAGATTTCAATTAAGTAGTTTTTATTTCCTCCTTTTAGATAATAAATATCTTCTGCTAATTTTGGTAAGTTAGTTGTGAAGTCTAGTTCTTTTTGTAAATCGCTAGTAAGATTTTTGTAAAGTGTTTCTGCAAGTTTTGCACCTGATGGATATCCGGCATATAAAGACATACCTGCACCCACAAACAGGGTAGCTTCTTCTTTTCTAATTAATTCAAAAATTCTTTCTTTACTCATTTTTACTTTGTATTAGAATGAAAATCTATATTACACAATCTGTCTTATTAGCAGTTATGCGTTTTGTAATTATGCTTTGTTTTATGTTGCTCCGAAGTCGTGAGACTTGGGAGAGATGGTTCCGAGATTTGAAAAGGAATACGAAGTCAGGAGACATCGATGAGCTGGTATTTGAAAATTTATTTTCTACTCTATGGATTTCCAATTTCATCCTCAATATTTACAAATTTTGAAAGACCATGCTCTATAATCATCTGCACATCTTCTAAGGATTTAATGTTTTGAATCTGTTCATATTTTGGATATATTTTTTTTAGAATATTTTTAAATTGATTTATATTTATATTTTTATTATCCATCTCTAAAGACATAGTTATTTCATCTTTAGGAGATAAATAAGGTTCATATAATTTATGATAAGAGTTTCCAATTGCTCCAGAAAAAGGAAATAAAATAGGTTTAATACGGCCACCATGAAGTATTTGATCAACCGCAATTCCCGGATAAGGGTCAATGTAAAAAATAATTCTAATACCTAATTGATAAGCTTTTTTTGAACATAGTTCGCAAGGGCTGGCAGTAGTAAAAAGAATACCATTTTCGACTCCTAATCCACCAGATTTAGTAAGTTGTAACATAGCATTTTCTTCAGCATGTAACGATCTTGTATGGACTTGATTTGATTCTCCTTCATAATAATTATGTATAGATTTGAAACAAAATGAACAGTTTTTACCGTTTAGCTCCTCTTTTTTAAGATCATAATCTTCTTTGAAGTAATCAATTATTGCATCTTTAAAATTTGAAACGGAACTATCTTTGTACTTGTAATCAGATGTACCAGTGATATTTCCTTTCTCAAATTCACTATAATGAACACTATTGTCAATATTACCATTAAAATAATCCTCAACATTTCTGAGATTACATGGTGTATGCCCTTTTGCTACGTCATTCCAACCTATGGACTTTGCAATAAAATTTTTATCTGTAATCACGGCACCTACTTGTCTTGAAATACATCCAGAATTTAATTTTGCAGTGTAAGCTATCTGCATATTCCTTTCACTAGCGCTAGGTGTAATTAATCCAGGCTGATAAATAAGAGCAATGAGCTTCATTAACTGTTCTTCTCTTGTTAAAAAAGTATTAGAAATTTTTTCTTTTTCATTAATGGATACTCCATGATCTTTTTCAAAAAATTGTAAAAAAGAATCTATTTGATCAACTTTAAGATTAAAAATATGATAATCACTTTTTTGGATACAGTTTTCTACGTTTGGTGAGGTAAATATTCCTTTTGAAAAATCTTTATTTTTATATTCTGTTTCATCTAAATTAATTAACTTTTCTATTAATTCTAAGCGTTCTGATTTGTTGGGTATTTTTTTTAAAAATCTTTCATTTAACCGATCCTTTGAATTCTCAAGAATATCTTTAGTTGCAACCATATAAAATGCAGAATAACGTTCTTTGAAAAAAGTAATTTCTAATGAGTTTCTAAGTGAATCAATAACAATTTTTGTTGATTTAGATTCCGAAATATTAAATTTCTTTCTTGCTTTTATAATTTTATTTATTAACTCAGCAATTGTGTAAACATTATTAGGATCAGTATTGTTTTCAATACCAGATTTTTTAGATTTTCTAATGTTACATGAAACAAAATGAAACAAACGGGTTCTTCTAAAATAGTTGCCGTCGTTTTCTAAAACATGCATAAAATCATTTGTGAATTCTATAAATTCTTTACCAAAAAAAATCTTATTTAATGACAATAAACTTTCAGTGTTCTTTATGTTTTCAAAGCTTACTAACTGATTAATTTTTTCTAATAAAGTCTTATGTTTTTCAAAAGTTTCTTCTAAGTCGATAAACTTTTTTTTAACCAATTCTTTATTGTCTTCAGTTTTACTTTCTCTGTAATGTTTATCTAAAAGATTTTTAATTTTCACGAAATTACTTCCGGTTTTTTTAACAATGTATAATAATAAAACTTTTTTATACTCAATAATATCGTACTGTTGCCAATTGTTTCCATGGGATAAATAATTCTTAGTAATCTCAAATTTTCTTTTAAATACTGGGTCTGAAAAACTACCAGTTTCTCTTAGTCCACTATTCAAATTATTAAAATCTTTACTCAATAAATCTGAAATTTGTGAGCATCCCGAACCAGTTCTACCAGTAAGTCCTATTATTGTAAATTCGGTTCTATGTTTATAAAGTTCCTTTAATTTCATATTTATTTTCTAATTATTTTCAATTATACTAATCTCTTCCTCACTCAAACCATATAACTCATACACCATTTTATCAATGGCTTTTTCGGTGGTTTCTATTTGTGATTTCAGGGTTTGAGCTTTGGTTTTGTTTTCTTCAAATAGATCTAGCCATTCGAACTCGTCTTTTTTGGAGAGCGGTGTTTGTCCTGATGTTTTAATGGCTTTATTAAGTTCCGTAATGAAATCAGCAAAGGTTAATTCGTTCCAGTTTTCAAGTTTTTTAGGCAGTTTTTCAAGTTTGTATTGTCCTGAAAAGTAATTTCCAAATTTTCTGTTTACTGCTTGCAAATCTTTATATAAAGTCAATATTTTATCGGTGTTTTCAATAAACGGAATTTGAGAATCCGGATTTATTTTTTTGATGGGAAACTTTCTCAAATCATTTAGAATGATTTTTGGAAATAATTTCCTAACCGATTTTGCTGTATTCTTCACAAAGTAATAGGACAACAATTTGCTGTTCAAAACTGCTAAGATATATTTCAAAGAAATGTTTGAGTTTGCTTTTTCTACGATAGCTATGTTACTTCTATTGTATAAATAAACAACTTCATCGTAGGTTGCGATTAAACATTTGGGATAATTTCCTGTAATTTCTCTTACGATAATTTTTTTACCATCAAACAAGTTAAATGTTCTAGGTGCAGCAAGGTGTTTGCCATATCTCAAATATGAACCTGCCCAACTTGTGAAATACCTTCCAACGTCTTTTCCGTCTAAATATTTATGTGTGTTATCATCAAATTTATAATCATAATCATAAGGTCTATTTATAACGTCTTCAGCTGATTGCTTAGGTTCACCTTTGTCTTTTTCGTATGCTTGCAGTCCTGCCTTAATCTTCACAAGACTATCCAATATTTCTGAATCCTTTATGATTTTTAGATTCAAATCATCGCTTTCTTCATCCAAAAAAACTTTAAATTCGAATCCTTCATTTTTAGAAAATTCCGTTTGTTTTTTGGTATGAGACAAATAGAATTCATTCCCATTGTTCAGCAATATTTGAACAGTATTTTCCTTTTTTGAACTTTCTTTTTCTGCCAATAAAATTACCGTTTCAACATTTGCTGTTTCAAATGAAAATCCTGCCAAATTGATTATTTGGTTTATTTTATTAGTTTCTAACAAAAACTTTCTCAATCCTTCGCCAGAATACATCATTAGCCAAGAATTTGGAATGATCAAACCATAAATTCCATTGTTTTTTATAAGATGAACTGATTTTTCAATGAATAACAAGTAAGTATTAATTTGGTATTTTGCCGAAACATATTTAGAAACAAAAAAATCCTTTTCTTCTTGACGAAAATTATCTCTTGCAAAAACATAAGGCGGATTTCCAATAATCACATCAAAACCTCCTTTGGCAAATACTTCCGGGAATTCATCTTTCCAGTTAAAGGCCTTGTCGTTGGCAATGGCTTTGCTGTCAATGAGCGAGTTGCCGCATTTGATGTTGTTGTTTAAACTTGTCAGTTTCCGTTTGGGTTGGGCCGTGCGCAGCCATAAAGAGAGTTTTGCAATCTCAATACTTTCTTCGTTAAGGTCCACACCATAGATGTTGTGTTCGAGGATTTGGTTTTCGATATCCGGGAAAGCAAAGCCCCCTCCAAACAATTGTTTGGTGAGTTCGTCTATATAGGCGTGTTCTCTAATCAGGAAATCCAATGCCTGGTTTAAGAAAGCACCCGAACCACAAGCGGGGTCACAAATGGTCAGTTCCAAGAGCCATTCGCGGTATTCTTTCAGTTGCTGTTCGAGTTTGATAATTGTTGTGGCCTGACGGTTCTTGCGGCCTTTGGCGTAATCTTCGTCAAGGATGCCTAATTCCTGTTTTTTCTCGGTGCAGAGTTTACCAACGGTATTGTCGACAATGTATTTGGTGATATATTTTGGGGTATAGAAAACGCCGTCTTTCTTACGTTTGGTTTTTTGCTTGTCGAAGTCGGTTCCCTCAATTTCGGCATTGACACTTTCGATTTCGTTTAACGAATGTTCGAAAATATGTCCTAAAATATTCACATCTACCTGACTTTCGAAATCATAGGTCGATAGTTTTTTGGTATGACGGTACAGCAATTCGCTATCAATCACAACCGCATCCAGAATGGTATCTGGCTGGAAGAGCCCACCATTATAGGCGAAAATTTCTTCTTTTTTGTCGGTACCTTTGCGCCCGGTATCGAGATAACGGAAGTATTGTTTGTAACGATCGTATAACGGCACATCCATATCCAAGTCAGCCAATGCTTTCCATTCTTTGAGAATGGTGTTGATGGAGTTGGGCGCCAATAAGCCACGGTCTTCAGCAAAAAGAATAAACAGAAAACGGTCGATCAGTTTTTGTGACTTTTTGAAAAGTGTGAGCTTGGAGGTTTTTTCGCTTAACTCCGTAAGCATTATATTATTCCTGTTTTGCTTGACCAAATCCCGGTATAACTCCCGTTTGAAAAGCGAATAATCGGCATAGAATTTTTTGGTGATATTTTCTTCTTCCACCACGGAAGCTTCTTTTATGCTGAGTGGTTTATTGGTCAGTATATTGTCTTTGGCCAGACAGAGGTAGAAGATCTCGAATTCACTGTGGGATAAGGTAAAGAGGTTGAATTCCTCGAAATCGACCGCATTGTTGATGTAGAACCTCAACTTCTCGAAGTTGGACGTAATCACATAAATACATCCGGTTTGATTGGCTTTGTAATCAAAGGCTTGTTGGCGGATGCTTTCCATGTCTTTGGTATTGGTGCCTTTGAGTTCGATAACGGCTAATGCGTTGCCGTCTTTCAAGATGGCACCATCGACTTTTTTAGAACCTTTTATATTTTTGAGTTCGGTGGTCAAGTTGAATTTTGGCGTTGGATTCAGCGTGTAGCCTAATATATCTACAAATAGCTCCCGTAGAAATCCTTCCTGGAATTGTTCTTCTTTGCTGTTGCGTATGTTTTCCTGAATGGCGGCATTATGAAAATACTTGCTGTATTTTTTATAAGCTTTCTGGACTTGGTCTGTATCTTGTTGGCTCAAATATTTTTTGAGCACGGAAGGCTGAAATAATGACATTGGTAACGCTTTTTTTTTTGAGAATCTAAAAATACACAATTTGAAAGTAGTGTAAGATTTTTGTTATTAACAAATTAGGTTGATAAAAACACAAACCATACAGTTCAAATTTGTATGATTTCTTCAAAACTAAGTTGATTAAATTAATTTGTCTTACGGTTTCCCACATTTTGAGAAAACAAATATCTAATTTGAAGTTAGTATTCATTTCGTTTGAATCAAGTTATAGTGTTTTGATTGTTCAAATGTAAATGAACGGCATTTTGTTGGATTTTACTATACCCACTTTTAGTGATATTGCTTTGCTATGTGGTATAAAAAAACTAGTGTTTTATCCAAATCACGTTAACGTGAAATTTTTATCACTTTAACGTGATTTTTTTGTTACGTTAACGCACTTTAACGTAATAAAGACGATGTATTCTTACAAAAATGATCTTTATTAGTGTGAAAAGCTAATCACGTCAACGTGTTTTTTTTTCACGTCAACGTGATTTTTAATATTTCGTCATAAAAATGCAGGGATGAATGCTCTACAATTTTTATACAAATTTCTGTATCATTAATGAAAATTATTTCTTTTGATTAACGCTTTCAAAACATCACTTTTTTTGTAACGAACCAAATTGCCTATGCGGTACGATTGAATGATATTTTTCTTTTCCCATACTCCTAATGTAACAAGTGAGACGGAAAGCATTTTCGAAGTTTCCTGCCTGGTTAGCAGTTTGTCTTCGTCAATATTTTGAATAGAAAGTAGTAGATCTTTTAATGCAAAAACAACTCCTTTAATTATTTCATCTTTGAAATCATCTGCATTAATGTTTTCAATTTGTAAAATTTCTCTTTTCATAATGTCTAGATTTTTAAATTCAGATTGATTAGCACGTAAAAATGATGATACTGATAAAAAGAATAAACAAGTATTTATAAGGAATTAAAAATCTAGTTGTTTTTAACTATTGTAATTTTTCAATTTGTATAAAGCAATTGAATAAAGCTGTTTCCAGTTTAATTTGAAGTAAATATTTTATTGTAGTTTTATAGAAGACTTTTAAATTGTATTGACGATAAATAGGCAAATAAAAAGTCTTTCGTTCGTCTAATTTTGATCGAATAACAAAGGTTTTAATCATCATTTCTTCAACTTGGTTGACTAAATGTTGACTAAAACCTTTGTTAAGTCCTGTAAACAGGCTTTAAAAGTGACCACGGTGGGATTTGAACCCACACGCCCTTGCGAGCACCAGCCCCTCAAGCTGGCAAGTCTACCGTTTCTCCACGTGGCCTTAAAAAAGAAAAGGTCAAGTAATAAATTACTCGACCTTTTGTGACCCGACTGGGGCTCGAACCCAGGACCCCATCATTAAAAGTGATGTGCTCTACCAACTGAGCTATCGAGTCAATGCTTCAAGGAAATTATGTGTTGATCACAAATTTGTGACCCGACTGGGGCTCGAACCCAGGACCCCATCATTAAAAGTGATGTGCTCTACCAACTGAGCTATCGAGTCATATTCTTTCCTTGAATGCGGGTGCAAATATAAGGACTTATTTTGGAGTTTTCCAAGCAATTTTATTATAAATTTGTCTTTTTTTAACAATAAATCTTAATGCCTTAATTTATAAGGTTTTATTCCATGAGAAAAATTATATTATTAGGCTATATGGGTTGTGGGAAGTCCACTATTGCTAAAACACTATCAAGAATCATCAGAACGCCGTTCGTAGATTTGGATGAATATATCGAAGAAAAAACAAATTTGTCTATAAGTGCCATTTTTGAAAAGCACGGTGAAATTTATTTTCGCAAAGTTGAACATGAGTCTTTTCTTGAATTACTAAATTCTTCGAAGGACATGATCATTGGTCTAGGTGGTGGAACACCTTGTTACGCTAACAATCACGAGTTACTAAAAGGAGAAAATGTACTATCGATATATTTGAGCGCATCAATAGCCACTTTATTTAATAGATTGTCTGCTAATAAAAGCAAAAGACCCCTTATCGCCAACAAAAATGATGAGGAGATGAAGGAGTTTATTGCGATGCACCTTTTCGAAAGAAGTTTTTATTACAATCAGGCGCAGTATAAAGTAAATGTAGATAATAAAACCGTTGATCAGGTTGTTCTTGACATTGTTAGTTTTTTAGCTTAAATACGCGTAGCTAGTGCCATCTTCGTCAAAAACGACTTGGACATGCTCCAATAAGGATGTAGAAAGGGATATTCCTTTGAAATCGGCTTTTACCGGATATTTTTTGTGGTTTCTGTCGACAAGAACTGCAGTTTTGAATTTTTTCAACGGCACGTCTATAAAATGTCTTACAGCGTAGATCAAAGTAGTGCCGGAGTTTAACACATCATCAACCAGAACCAATCCTTTATTTGAATAGTTTTCTTTTGACAAAGAGGTGTGAATAGGTAATTCTGGATTTTGTTTGTTGATTTGAACTTCGCAAAGCGATACTTTAAGCGAAGAAATGGTTTCTAAGGCTTGGGCAATTTTTTTGGCAAAAGTAAAACCGTTAGTAGCAATTCCAGCAATCACAATTTCTTCTTCATCTACAAATGTTTCGTAAATTTGGTAAGCAATTCTTTTTATTTTATGCTCAATTTCCTGATCAGTTAAGATAATATTTTTGTTCATTATGATATTTTTTTAAATAAAAAGACATTTGTTCTTTTCGCTGGATTTTATAATTTTAGTTTCTCTTCCTTTCGCTATTTCAAGGAGCAAGGAATCTCTTGTTTGATACTAATCATTTTCTTCGTCCTCATTCACGATTTCGTTCCCAAATTCGTCGATGTCTCTTCGATCTTTTTTGGTCGGTCTACCCGTACCATTTTTTCGGTAATGTTCTTTAGACAGTTTCAAAAGTTCTAAATGTTGATAGGTTTCGGCAGGAGTGTCATTTCTTCGATAAATATCAACGAGTTTAGCCCCGACACGATTTTCTGGAATATCTAGTACGGTAATTATTTGTGTGATTTGGTCTTTCCGGAATGTGATTTTATCTGTAGGAAAAACTTCCTTTGAAGGCTTGGCAACCAGCCCATTTACGGTTATATGGTTCTTTTTACAAGCTTCAGTAACCATATTTCTTGCCTTATAATATCGTACACACCATAAATATTTATCTATTCTCATAAATTTTCTAAAATCGGAGTTAAATAGTTTACAAAAATCAATCAATATTGTATCTTGCGCACTTAAAAAATTAGCTATAATGAACAAATTTAAGTATTATTTTATTTTAATGATTGGTGTTGTCTCTTTATTTTCATGTTCGAAGAATAATGATACACCGGAACTCACACCACCTAGAGATTATGCAGTACAATATGCTACTGATAATACCGACATTGAAGAATATTTAAAAACAAATTATATAACGGTTGTTAGTCACCCTGGATTTATAGACGATCAAGATATTTCGATTGTAAAAATTCCTGCAGGAGGCGCTCAAAAATCAATCTGGGATCAAACTAAATACGAGCTAAAAAGCAGAAATGTAAGTTTACACGATATTACTTATAAAATGTATTATTTAGTATTAAGAACAGGGACGGGAATTGCACCCTGTAATGCAGATGGTGTATTGACGTCATACAAAGGGGAGTATCTCCAACGTGTAACTACAGCAGGAGTTACTTCATTAATAGCAACTCCATTTGAAGAAGTTAAATATCCACAACAATTTTTTAGTTTATTTGGGGTTATCACAGGATGGAGCGAAATTTTCCCGCAATTCAAAACAGGTACTTATGCAGCAAATGTTGATGGAACAGTTGCTTACAATGATTTTGGCGCAGGTGTGATGTTTATTCCTTCAGGATTAGCCTACTATTCTGGTGGAAAGGGAACAATTCCCGCTTATGCTCCACTTGTATTTAATTTTAAATTGTACGAAATTCAACGATTGGATCAAGATAGTGATGGTATTCTGTCTTATCTAGAGGATGTGAATGGAGACGGTTACATGAGAGTTCTAGCAACAGGTGTTGTCAATCCTGATGATACGGATGGAGACGGTATCCCTAATTTTGCTGATGTTGATGACGATGGCGATGGCTATGGTACAAAAATTGAAATCAAAAACCCTGCTACTGGATTGTCTTACCCATTTGCAGATATTCCAAGCTGCAGTGGAAATACAACGGATGCTGCAAGAGTCAAAAAGCATTTAGATAAAAACTGTCACTAGTAAAAACTGACAATGCATAAAAAATCCAGTTCAGTCTATAGTTGAACTGGATTTTTTTGTAGTTTGAGATTATATTTAAAAGATATGAAATTGTTTGACTCAAGCTTTGTAAATTTAATTGCTTTGTTCCTCGCAAAGACTGGAAACTTGTATTGCGAGGAACAAAGCAATCACACTAAAAAAATCCCATTCGTTGGTACGAATGGGATTTCATATTTATTTATAAAGAAAAACTACTTTCTTTTAATAACTCTTTCTACTGCTTCAACAATTGCTTGATTGTTTAGTTTGTATTTTTCCATTAATTGTTCCGGTGTTCCTGATTCTCCAAAGCTATCATTTACAGCCACAAATTCTTGTGGAGCAGGTGTGTTCAATGCTAATACTCTAGAAACGCTTTCTCCAAGACCACCAAGAATGTTATGCTCTTCAGCAGTAACAATACATTTTGTTTTTGCCAATGATTTTAAAATCGCTTCTTCGTCAAGAGGTTTGATAGTATGAATATTGATTACTTCAGCCGAAATACCTTTTGCTTCTAATGCTTCAGCAGCAATCAAAGCTTCCCAAACCAAATGTCCTGTAGCAACAATGGTTACATCTGTACCTTCGCTTAAAAGTATTGCTTTTCCTATTACGAAAGGCTCGTCAGCTGGCATAAAGTTAGGAACAACCGGACGACCAAAACGCAAGTAAGCAGGACCATGATGATCCGCTAATGCTAGTGTAGCCGCTTTAGTTTGATTGTAATCACACGTATTGATTACTGTCATTCCAGGTAGCATTTTCATTAGTCCTATGTCTTCAAGGATTTGGTGTGTTGCACCATCTTCACCAAGAGTTAATCCTGCATGTGATGCACAAATTTTCACATTTTTCTCAGAATAAGCAAC
The DNA here is from genome assembly GCF_900108015.1 of Flavobacterium urumqiense. Taxonomy (GTDB): domain Bacteria; phylum Bacteroidota; class Bacteroidia; order Flavobacteriales; family Flavobacteriaceae; genus Flavobacterium; species Flavobacterium urumqiense. The sequence goes on from NZ_FNVP01000003.1 coordinate 80,770, forward strand.
TGATTGACGAATTTGATCGTAAACTCTTCCAGTAGAAAAGTTAGCGAAAGTTCCAGTGAAAGGAATTTTTCCTCCAATAGTTAAACCTGCTGCGATTCCAATCATGTTTGCTTCAGCAATACCAATTTGGAAAAAACGCTCCGGATGATTTTTCTTGAAATCATCAAATTTCAATGAACCAATTAAATCCGCACAAAGTGCCACAACATTTTCATTGGTTTGACCTAGTTCAGTCATTCCCGCTCCAAAACCCGAACGAGTATCTTTACTTCCTGTATTTGTATATTTTTTCATTTTTCAATTTAAAGATTGAAATGATTTAAGAATTTAAAAATTATGCGTTTGACCACTCATAATTTATAATTCAAAATTCATAATTATTTTTAGTAGTCTGAATTGCTTCCAGTATTATAATTTTGTCCTAAAGCATTGTCAAGTTGCGCATCATTTGGTGCTTTACCGTGCCAAGCGTGAGTGTTCATCATAAAATCTACTCCGTTACCCATTTCAGTATGCAATAATACACAAACCGGTTTTCCTTTTCCAGTTCTTGATTTTGCATCTGTCATACCTGCAATAATGGCTTCAAGGTCATTTCCTTTTACAATTTCTAAAACATCCCAATCAAATGCTTCAAATTTTGCACGAATGCTCCCCATTGCTAAAACTTCATCAGTAGTTCCATCAATTTGTTTTCCGTTTAAATCGATTGTAGCAATAATATTGTCCACTTTTTTTGCAGAAGCATACATGATTGCTTCCCAGTTTTGACCTTCTTGTAATTCACCATCACCGTGAAGCGTATAAATAATATGGTTGTCACCATTTAATTTTTTTGCTTGAGCAGCTCCAATTCCTACTGATAATCCTTGTCCAAGAGAACCAGACGCAATTCTTACTCCGGGTAAACTGTCGTGAGTAGTTGGGTGTCCCTGTAATCTTGAATTAATCAAACGGAAAGTCGCTAATTCCGATACAGGAAAATAACCACTTCTCGCTAAAACGCTATAGAAAACTGGAGAAATATGTCCGTTTGAAAGGAAGAAAAGATCTTCTCCAATACCATCCATATCAAATCCTTCTTTGCGTTCCATCAAATTTTGGTACAAGGTTACAAGAAATTCAGTACAACCTAGAGAACCTCCGGGATGACCTGAATTGACAGCGTGAACCATTCGAAGAATGTCTCTTCTGACTTGGATAGTTAAATCGTTTAATTGTTGTGTGTTAGGCTTCATTTTGTGTGTAAAAGTTAAACTGCTGCAAATGTAATTTTTATTTAGGGTTACCGCAAACGTTTTTTCAATATTTAATGCACAATACGTTACAGCTTTGGATTGGTTGAATTAAGAATTTGAATGGTAAGTATCCAAAAAAAAGCCTGCGTAAGCAGGCTTTTTAGCAAATAGAGAAGTAGTAATAAATTACGGTTCTCCAGTTAAATTTTATTTTAAGTATTTGAAATTGTATCCGGTTTAAAAGCCTGCTTTTTGATAGCAGATAAAGCGATTCCAGAAAATCCAACATCCGTTTTTTTTCTTCATTAAGATTCATAGCGAGCACTTCTGTCACTTTATTTTCGCCCATAGTTTTTGCAAAAGCATGTAAAGTGCTATCGGTTGTAATTTCGTAAGGTTTTACCTTTTAATCCGCTGCAATAATCCCTGAGTCACGCACCATTCCAATATCCGTTTCTTTAAACAGATTATTAGTCTGTTTTAATATACGTTGCATGGCATAGGTCTCACTTTATTGGTTTTTTAAAGAGTTAACTAATTCTGGAGATGAATCATTTTTTACCATCTTTGTTATCGTTTTAGTCAATACTTTTTCTGCCCAATGAATGTCTTTTAATCCCACCTCAAATAAATCTATCAACCCATGTGCTGTATTCGATTTTGCTTATGCAACTCCTTTCAAAGGTTTGTTTTTACTAGTTTCAATTCTCATGATTGTTTCTTTTAGCGATTAATTTTCGTCAGTAATTTTAATGCTTCACCTTATAAACACATCATTTACTTTTCTACTACTACTATAGAAATAGATAAGGTATGTTTTAATCAATTGTAAATACGAATAGTATGATTTTTTTTAACCAACTCCCTTTATTGTTAGCAACTTTTACTTGGAAATTTTATTTTGAAGGCTGCTCCAGCCTCCACCGTTATAGACTTGAGAATAACCATTTGATTTCAAAATACTTTTAGCCGAAGCACTTCTCATTCCAGAAGCACAACAAGTAATGATCGTTTTATTTTTATCTTTTAATTGGGCTAAGTTGTTGCTTAAAATGTCTACCGGAATGTTTAAGCTACCTTTAATATGTCCGCCAGCATATTCGCCTTTGCTACGTACATCCAGAATAATAGCACCTTGTTTTACTAAATCGGTATAATCTGTTTTTGGTGCGAAACCAAATAATTGTTTAAGTATGTTAATCATTTTATTTAACTTGTTTTTGATTGATAATAATTTACATCCAGCCAGGAACCACCATTATAACATTCGATTCCGTGTTCTGTTAGAAAAAGTTGTGCCTGTCCACTTCTATTTCCTGATGCGCAACATAGTACGAGTGGTAATTTTAGATTTCGTAATTCTTCTACTCTTTGCGGAATCTCATTCAAAGGAATATTAATGGAATCTGCAACATGACCGCCCATAAATTCATCATGACTGCGCACATCTACAATGGTACCTAGTTTCTCTTGTATTATTTTTTCTATTTTCATTTGTTTTTTTTTTTAATTTAATAATTTTTGAGTAAAAAAATAAATTCTTTTGTTGAAATATATCTTTTGTAAAATTAAGGGATTTAATTTGTACAACGCAAAAGTAATACAATCAGAAGTGCGGTACAGTAACTTTTGTTACACAGCATATTTTTATTTAAAAGCTATCAATTTCAAAGTTTTTTTAAGGAGTTCCTTTTCTGCATAGGCGGATTCAAGTCATAAATGCAACTTGACCATAATTATTTAATCAATGTATAAATATTTCGTTTGGTTCATACTTTTCACTTTTTTGCTACTTGAGCAGCAACGGGGCAGATAGGAAGATATTGAAATTTTTAACGAAAAACAATAAAATTTTAGCAAATAGAAACTGTAGTGACTTGATGTCAATCGATGAAAAAACAACCAAATTACTGCTAATTAACTTTTCATTAATCAATTGTTTCGACATTATTTAGTACATTGCCACGAGTTAGAGGGTTTTAAAATTATGAAAACTTTTATGAATTCTAAGTAATTTTAAGGATTTTAGCTTTATTTATAACGAAAAATTTATTCTTTCATAGTAGGCTTTTCGAAAATTTGATAACAATAGTATTAATAAAATAAATATAAAATAATGTCAGAAAAAAACAAAAAACAATTTGGTGTTTGGATGGATTCACATCATGCAACGATTGTAGGTAGAGAAAATGTAGATTCAGGTGAGTTTGTAATATTGGGGCACGAAAAAGTTGATGCGCAAGGCAGTAATTCTAGCGAAAAAGCAGCTAATAATGCAGAAAGAGATTTACTTCACAAATTATTCAAAAATATCACCGCTCATATGCAAAATGTTGATGAATTACATGTGACTGGGACAGGTACTGCTCAGGAGCAATTTATTAAATATTTGAATGAGACTTCACAGTATAAAAATGTTGAGGCGAAAGAGAGTACTGCTAATAAAATGAGTGATGAAAGTTTAATTGAATATGTGGCTGCACAGTTTAACTAGTCGTTTATAACAAATGAAAAAAGCTGCTTTATTAGTGTAAAGCAGCTTTTTTTATATTTATTTTCGAAGTGAACGTTTATGCAAATTTCTAATTTTCGGAACACAGGTTGTATCACCCAACAAGTGGATCAAATTGGATCCGTAAAGTATTAGACTTGAATCGGTTTTGATTTTTTTGGCACGCTTCCAGCTTCTCGTTTCTTGATCAGAGGAACGGTAATATCAGCATCACTTTTATTGCTAGGATTTATAAATTCATTTTTTAAATCACGCCCTAACTTAATATGTTGCAATACATCGTCTTTCCGGTAATCATAAAATAGATTAAACGCTTTCTCAAAATCGGAATTTTCAGATAGATTGGTAGCTAGTATTTTGGCATCCAGAATAGCATTTGTTGTTCCCGCACTTGTAAATGGCAAGGCCTGATGTGCAGCATCACCTATTAAGACAACATTTTTTTTATGAAACGAGGGCAATAAATCAAAGTCGCGTGTTTTCCAGATATAACTCGTTTCAAAATTATTAGAATCTAAAATAGCTTTTGCTTCCGAAGAAAAGTCAGCTAACAAATGTTTTGAAAATAATTTTAATCCATCAGGATTTGTACCGTTATAATCCGTAATCGAAATGTCATATTGAATGAACCATACATACTCATTTTCCTCACAAGTGGGGATGAAACCAAAAGCCAGTCCTTTACCTTTATGTTGAAATTTATTAAAAGTATTAAAATAATTGGTTTCAATATCTGTGCATTTACAAACCCCTACAATTTCTAAAACTTCAACGGGTGTCGTTTCGACAGTACCAAAAACAGCTCGTCTAACCATTGAATTTCCACCATCGGCACCCACAAATATGTCACCATATTCAATCTCTCCATTCTTGAAAACAGCAGCGGTAACGTTATCATTTTCATAAATAAAATGTGAAAAATCTCTTCCGAGTTTAATATTTTTTTTTGGGAATAAATGGTAGAGATAGTTTATGAGGTCGACTCTTTTTATACAATTCCAATTGCTTAATTTTAAATGTTTTATTTCGTCCCCATCAGGTCTTTTTAAACTAAAGGAATTAATAGATTTATGTTTTACTTCTGGATCGGAGGCTATTTTTAGTTCATTTAAAACAACGATCGCGTCACTGTGCATTAAAAACGCATGCCCGTTGGTGGGTATCAATGTTCTTTCGGAAATTACGACTTCAATATTTTTTTTATTTAAAAAAATACCAAGGGTTAATCCCGCAATTCCTCCCCCAATAACAACTACTTTCATATCGCGTGGATTGTGTTTTTAATTCTAAAAAAAGCTTCTTTTAGTATCTCCTCAGAAGTGGCAAAACTCATTCTAATATGACCGTTTGCACCTTCGCCAAACCATTCTTTAAGACCGGGAACTATTGCAACTTTAGCATTGTTTAATAATAAATCATGAATTTCCTGGCTTGATTTCTGAGTACCTTTAATGTCTGCAAAAGCAACATAGCAACCGTCAGGAGCAGTACATTTAAAACCAGGAGTTGTATTTATTTCAGCAACAACCAGATCTCGCATACGGTGTAAATGAGAAATAAAATTTTGAAGCCAGTAATCACATTCATTCAAGGCAGTTGCCACTGCAACTTGCGAAATTATATTTGCACCGTGAATCGTTGCATTGTGGAGCGAGCTATCCATTAATTTTTTGAAATGTAATGCATTAGAAGCCATTACAGTGCCTATTCTTAGTCCCGCTAAACCATAAGATTTACTATATCCCGTTACGGTAATTGTCCGGTCTCTGATTTCCTCGTTGATGGAAGCCATACTGATAAATACTTTTGGTGCATAAACGATGTCACTCCAGATTTCATCGGACAAAATGATAAGGTTGTATTTACAGGCTAATTGCCCAATATGATATAATTCTTCTTTGGTGAAAACTTTTCCGGTAGGGTTTAAAGGATTGCACAAACAAATCATTCGGGTTTTTGGATTAATCAATTTTTCGAATAATTCAAAATCCATATTATTAATAGTAGTTCCAATAGGAAAAGGAACCGCAACGCCACCAATCGCTTCAATTGAATACCGAAAAAGGAAATCTACTGGATCAAAAATAATGGCTTCATCACCGGTTTTAAGGAACGTTTTGCAGATTAGATAGATCCCATAAGCAGCACTATCCACTGGAATTATAAAGGCAGGATTTGCCGGTATATTTCTTTTTTTTTGAAAAAAAGCAGCGACACTTTCTTTGAATTCTGGCATTCCTTCAGGATGACCGTAACTAAAATAGCGCTCTTTCGCAAAACGAGCTATAGATTCTGCGATTTCTGGAGCGCACGGGAAATCGGGGTCAGCAGCGGTCAAGGGAATTACGCCGTCAGGCACTGATGCCCAACGCAGGTTATGCGCTCTTTTTTTTAAAATTTCAGAATTTATAGAACTATGATTGAACATAGATGGTTTTTTTAGGTTAATATAGTTGCTTATAAATTGGGGTTATAAGCATAATTGAAAGTTTTATTTAAAATATAGTCGATTGCTTTTAATTGTCGATTATGTCAATTATTTTGTTTAATTTATATTATATAAAATTACAATATTTCCTACAAATTAAATATCAAAGTAAATATAAGATTTATTGTATAGAAATGAATACTGTAAAAATAAATTTGCTTGATTTTATATTTTTTTTAATAACGACTGTATTATTGCAGTTTTTTATTACAGTTAAAAGAATTACGGCGTAACCTACTAATGATGGGGCTAGTCATTTTAATTTAATTTTATTGATTAATAATTGGATTTAAAAAAAATGAAAAATACAATTGTCCATACATAAATGTCATTTGACTATATATAAACGACAATTGTTTAAAAGTTGATTTTTTATTGGTCGCTGTACTTTAAATTTACAGTTCATAATTGATTATTTATTGTTATTAAAAGTATTATAAGTCCGTTAAAGGAGTGTATCTGCATGGAAAAATTATTAACAACACTGCAATTAAATTGTAGAGCTGACTTATTTTTAGATTAAATTGTTATGGGTTATTTCATACTTTGACCTAGAATAAAGCAGTTTTGACTTTCTAAAGTTGAGGCTGTTTTTAGTTAAGTTTAATTTCTTTCTGCTAGTTTTCTACAAAATGAACGAGAATGTACAATTACCCCATTTTAGAATCATATGAGGCGAAAAGTCTACCAGATTTGATTAGACTCTCATAAACAACTACCGAACTTTAAATAAAAAAAACTGCATAAAAAAACCACGTAAATAAAGAGTATCGTCGTGGTTTTTTATTTGTATTATTTGTTCTCATTGTTTACGCAAAGTTGAGAAGTTTTCGAACATTTCGCAGGTTGAATTATTCCCCCATCAATCTGTTTAATTCTTATAGAAAGAGCTAATTTGCTGTAAATGTTGTTCAGTTTGGTATTTGTTAAAGTTGTCCCATTTAGGAGGAAGACTTGTTTTTTCTCCATACATAGAATCAATGCAAACGTTGTTGTCTTTGTACTTTTCATGTAAAACTTCCAAAATTTTAAAGAAAAATTCGTCTAACAATACTATCGCTTGAAATTCGGTTTTTAACGTGTTATATTTACTGTCAGATGGATTAAGTAATTGTAACAAATCTAAAACTTCATCCTTTTCAACTTCGTTTAGTTCCGTTAAATAACCGTATTTTAAAGTTTTAAAAACTAAATTATTCCAAGCTACGCTATCATGTCCCCATTTGACATCTGGTAATTTTAGCGCATGTTCACAAATTAGAATAATGGAAAAAAGAACATCATTTAAATACTTTGCCGGGAATTCATCAAAGCTTCTAAATTCAAAACCACTTTGATACATTTTTTCCTGATTGAAATCAAGACCCACTTCCGAAAGCAATTCATATTCCATCTCTGACTGAATTTGATCTCTCCACCAAATATTTTCTTCTTTTTCAAACTTTAACAGCTTTCTAAAATCATCGACATTGTATGTTAGAATCTTTCCTTTAGGCATCGATTTGTTATAAGTGCCTACGCCAATATAACGAGACATAGCATTTCTCATAGAACCCAAAGTGAATTTTTTGTCTAAATCATACTTAGTACTTATCACTCCCATAATATCGGGGCTTCCTAAAGTTGCTATAAAAAAAGGTTCAAACCATTGCAGCAAATAGATGGCGTTGGCGTGTGTTTTATCAAAATCTTTATAATCTACGATCCTGCTATTTTCTGTCAGTGTAGGTAAAGTAATGTGAAAATGGTACGTCCCATTGTTAAACAAAACAAGGTTTTCCTGATTGGTCATAAACATATTAAGACCATTGTTGTAATCTGGAAAATTTAATTTTTCTTTAATAACCTTTGATTCGTTTATAGTATCTAGGAATAACTTTTTAGTCGCTTTTAACTCTTTACAAGAATCGACGATAGTTCGGTTTTCAAAGTATTTTGTTACAAATTCGATCGAATCACCATCAAAATGTACGGAACCCATCGTTTTATTTCTTTGAGTAATCATACTTTGAATATTATAGGGTTGGTCCTCAAGAAAAAGTTCCATGATGGACTTTCCTAAATATTCCGGATTTTCAATTGGCGGGAGAGTCTCAGCTGTAGTATCTGTGTTCTCAAATAATGGCTTTACAGCTGATAAAGTTTTGTGCTGATAGTTTATATCTAATTTTTCTAAGGAATGACTGTTCATCATTCTGCTCACTTTATAATTTTCATTCAGGCAAAAAGCTTTTTTTAATACAGGAGCTATGCTTTCCGGTTTATAGCATTTTCTGTAATCAATACTATATTTCTCAAAACCAATTTTTTCTTGTATAAATTCACCAGATACTATTAAGGATTCTTCAAATTGCATGTAGGTTTCGTTTTCTAATCCAATTCCCCAATAATATTTTTTTGTCTGATTTTCTTTCATTTATACTAATTCTTTTTTTTTAATGGTTAAGTAACTTTATTTTTATTTTTTTATTTGTAAACAGGATTTAATCCGTTGTAAGCCGCTTAAAAACAATGTTTTAGTATTTTAAGCGTAATTGTTTGCAATCCTTAATTTTTTTTCTATCTTTTAAACGAAAGGAGTTAAATTTCGGTTTCAGAAATCGTGCATTAGTGTCAACTGAACTATTGATAAAAAGTCAAATTTTATAATGTAGTTATAAATCAGGGTTGATTTTAATTACTTTTATATCAATAATTTAAGTAGATGAATAACTTAATTCCGGTTTTTGCTATTCTCATATTTTTCAAGTTGCAAAAGTACTTAATTATTATGTCATTTCCAAGAGGTTAATGGCACTATAATTACCGAGAAAGAAGGAAGTCAATTTTAGGATTATTTGAAGTGGTACTGCATTTATAAGACAGTTGTTATTTATATTAAAAACCTATTTTTGTCCTTTCAAATGCGTTAGTGTTAGTATAGCTCAAGAAAATGTGGTGTGTTCGATCAATCGGATTTACTGCGACCCCATTTAGTCATGATAGTAAAACACGTAGGAGGAATATAGCTCATCATTCCACCAGTCTTTCTTAATTTCCGAAAAGTAGTTGTAATTTGATTTTCCTGCTTGTGATTGTAAAGGATATACCACAACACCATTTTCTCTATAGGCACGATTCAAATCCGTTTCAGGAACAACAGGAACAATATGGCCGGAGAGTCCTTTTTCTTTCCTTTTGGCACAAATTATTCCAACTCCTCCATTGAAGTTTACTTTATTTTGAATTTCATCAACATCAAACATCCTTTTCCAACCAAAACTAGCTCCCCATTTCAAAAACCAATCGTGTATGGCACTAGAATAAATATGATCTACGGTTTCCCCATAAATAGCTTCCACTTCTTGTCCGTCTAATACTTTTTGCAGCGCGTCATCTGTCCACCAAACAGTAGGAACATAAACTCTAGAGAAATAGCAATAATCGAAAGTGTACACATTACAATACGTATCTTCTATTGTTCTTTGGTATCGAATATTTGTAGCAACATCGAGCTTCTTTATAAGTCGAGCAATACTCTCTCGCTTGGTCATTGGGTTAGTCAAATCTCTATATGGAATGCTGGAATCACTAATGGGTTTGCACCTCATTAGCATAGAATCTAACCGTGATGCGGGATCCGGTAAAAGATTGGCAATCTTCATTTTGGAATTCGGTATTGAATCGTCAACTATTGGCTCAAAGGGAGCCGAAACGGTATCTTTCTTCATTTTGACTGATTTGATTTATTAGTTTAGCGCTTTGTAACCTGAATATTTTTATCAAGAAGCTGTTAAACTAAGTATTTTTGTAAAAAAAAGAGCTGTTGCATAGAGAAACCCTCAAAGCATCTTTATTTATTATTATCTTTTTTAAAAAATAAATGTAATAAAAAAAACTAAAAGAGGAAATATAATTCGGTTATAAATTTAAAATATTGATAGGTGTCAATTGCTGTCATGATTAGATTATGAAGTAAAAAAAGAAAAAAAACGAGCTGAAATGAGGCTTATTGTTGTGATTCTTGGTGGTGGATTTGTTTGCGTACAATCAAAATAATATTAGTTCCATCTGTACGTCAAATAATTAGTCTTGTTAAAAATGTTTTTATTCCTTTTCGCTTTCAACTGCTTCTTTCACTTTATGTAATACCATTTGCCAATTTTCTGTTGAATGTTCCTTTTCTTTTTCTGTCGAAATATTATCTTAGGTAACAGCTGTGACAGTTTTGTCGTCTCGATCCGTTATTTTATATGTCACTAAATTATAATTCTTTGGCTTAACTTTTTTTCACGACATAGAACTCAAATAAGTACTTTGCAATATTTTTTGCGGTTTTAGTTTTTTGATTATTCCTTTGTCCTAGTGCTTTTTTTCTCACATTCATCACTAATGGTTTCGGACTTTGCTTTCGGGCGGGTTGGGAACAAGCTTCAATTTTTCACGAAAGTTTAGTAGTAACATCTCCAAGTCTCTGTGTCAGGCTGCCATATGTAAAACCCATGGTAGCGGTTCGTTGTTTTCTCAAACCGTTTCTCTGATTATTTTTTTTCAAAATTTAGTAAGGGCAGAACCCTTATGAGCTGCAATATGATCCGTCTTGTTGCTTTTTATTTCATATTGAGGCTCTTCTTCCGTAGCGTGGTGTGTATACCCTTTGTAATCGAAGTCTTTTGTATGTATTTTAATGATAGTTCCAGAAACTCTACCCGCTTCGGAGTTCCAGCTTACTTTGTCGCTTATTTTAAATTTTGTTTCCATAAACTGATTTTTTAATTGCAAATCTAAATTTCATCAGAATAAAATACATTGCCATCAACTATTCTTGCTGGGGAAGTGTATTTATGTTCCTGAACTTTTCCTTTTGCCATAATATGTAATACCGCCCAACCTTTTGCTTTTAAATAGTCGGACACCATCGAACGGTGACACCTCCACCAAACCGCCTCCGAGCACATATAAGCCGTGGGCTGTTCTAAAGCTATTTGTTCCAGTTTCACAATGGCATTTGCGAATTCTATGGTTTCCATATAATCAGCATAACCTCTGAAAGAATCATTGTTCCAGCGGTTGTTTTTTGAGTCTTTTTTCATTTTCCTTCTTCCTCCCAAATCGACCAAATGTATATATTGTATTCCAGTTTTAGCTAAGGATATTTTTATGTTTTCCAAGTCAAATTGTGGGAACCTGCGTGAGCCTGGGAACCTGCGTATGTCGACAAGAATTTTAATGTCAAAAGAACAAAGCATATTTAAAAATTCATCCAGACTATGAGTCGAATGTCCTATGGAATAAATGGTATATGTTGCTAATTTATTCATTTGGGATTGTTTAAGGCCAAAATATATTTGTCGATATACAGTTGTTTTTCTTTAGATTTATATTGCTGGATATATCTTGGATGTTCAAGGATTATTAAACCTTCAAACAACTTTGCTTCTTTGTTTAGCTTTTGGATAAATGCTGCATTTTTTTTCCCCAGCACAAAAACCTCGGAAGTATCTAATCCCAAACTGATGTGTTTTTTCAAAGACAAAATCATAAAATCTTTCACCATTTCAAAAAGAATAGAATCGTCATAATAATTGGCATTAATCCATTTGCCGGTTTTTGTTTGCCGGATAATTGCTAAAGGAAAGGGAGAGTTGATATAGAAATCTTGGTAGAAATTTTTTGCTCCGCCATATTCGGCAATCATCTCATACATAAAAACAGAAGAAACTTCGTGCGTATTAGCCGATTGCATTTTGAAACCGCAAGCACTTTCCAGTCGTTTTGTATCCGTAAATGGCACACCCGTTACCCCAGCGCCGTGACGGCTCGGGTTGATACCAACAATAAATCTTCTCTGTTTTGAATCGTTATAATATTTGTGATAAAACTGTTGCATCACTTCCATTGTTTCAGGATTATCCAAGTAAGGATTCAGCACCTGAAAACCCTCTGGTAATTTGCCTAAATAGTGTAAATGGCGGTTGAAATCAATCACTTTATCTGCAAAGGTTTTTGGCATTATGATTTATTTTATTTTTGTATCCTGCAAACTCTTTCAATATATTTATCGAAGTACAAAGATGCAAAGTTTCTATTGTAGCCTATCGGTTTTTGCTATTTGATTCCATCTTTTTAGGCTTGTCGATTGGCTACATTCAAGTATGTTGACTTACAGTGACCAATATATTATTTTGCTGCAAGAGGTTTTTGACTAAGTTAAGATTTTCTTCTGGTTAAACACTATTAATTCAAGTACAAAACCAATTTAGTATTATTCCGAAAACCTAAATCCGGCAAAACCGCTGCTGTGCGTGCGTTTTTATTTTGCTCTCAAAATTCCATTTAGAATTCCATAATATAATGAGTTGTAATATTCTCTTACTCCAGAGTAAGTTATGTATACCGCTTTACATTTTTAACATAGTAATTTGTCAAAAACTGGGAATCCACCGTCTATAAATTTATTAAATAATCCTATATTGTAGAATTTTTTTAATTCTTCATATAATTCATTTTCTATTTTATTAGAATGTCCAGTCCAGCAATTATCTATTTGGTTTTGATAATTTATTTTCAATATATCATCACATTTTTTGCAATGGAATAAATAATTTTTTGAATTATTTTTCATTTCAGATGTGAAATCTGCTTTCTTTCCGATATGAGCCTTTTCAATTTCTTCAAAAATCATCTCTTGTATAATAAAATTTTCGTTTTTTGTTTTGGTCACTCAAAATGACGCATAACTTTCTGGTACCAAAGCGGGTTTGGGATTAAATTAAGCCCATTCTTCTGATTTGCCAAATCATCCCAAATACAAAACCATTTTCCCATTAAGCCAATTGCCCAAATCCGTTATAGTAGCTTTTAGCGGTTCGGGCTTTTGCTCTTAATATGCTTTGCTTTCTTGTTGTAAATGTTATTGTGCCAAAGTGAAAATATTTACGTTAGGGTTTTCTTTGTCCCTTTCTAATGATTTTACAAAATTGAATTTTAACAGAAGATAGGTTGAATTCTGATTCTCATAGTGTGTAAAGGCGAGTATTTTTTTAAACTTTAAAGTCTGAAACACGTAGTCAATTACTACTTGAGCCGCTTCTTTCATTATTCCTTGTCCTTGAAATTTTGTCATAAGTTCATATCCGATTTCGCAACTATTTTTTTCGTTTGAAAAGTCAAAAAGACAAATTATTCCAACAAATTTTTTTGTCCTTGTCAAGCTAATTACCCAATAAATTGAGCTGTTATTTTTAATGTTATCATTAACGTTCTTAATAAATTTTATTGCATCATCAATTGCCTTGCTTGGTTCTCTGTCAAGATATTTGTTTATTTTTATGTCTGAACGCAAAGCAAAAATATTTTGAGTGTCATCAATTGATAATTGTCTAAGAGTTAACCTTTCAGTTGTCAAAATTGGAAAAGGGGTGAAATTTCTGTTTACCATTCTGTCATATTTACTTTGTCTACGTAGTGGTGTCGTAGCCTGACCGCTAACGTCAGTTCGTCTAAAAACCTTCAAACGAACTGTATTAAGTTAATTATTAAGTAAATATATATGATTTAAGCTACAATAAAAATTCTTTCTGAGAAAAGTCGGTTGATAATTCGTAAAATAAAACAATCCATAAAAAGCGGTGTTAGAACCCCAAAATACTAAAACAATACTTTTAGATATTGTTTTAGTAGGTTTTGGTTAATTAGGTAATTTACATCGAATAGCAGTTTTTGACCAGCGTGGTCCGCCAGCTTCGTATATTGGCGGGAGTCAAAACGTAAATGCCTATCAAAGTTAATTTATCGGTCAGGGAATTTGTGTTTAAAAGTGAAGGAAAACGCCTCTGATGCGCAAAGTCAGAGACATTCGCGCAGCATTAACGAGAAATATATTTATTAGAAGAACACTTTGCGGAGCGGTTTTTTTTAGCGCTATAATATATTTATTGATTCTCGAGTATTTAGTATCTTGCAACCATGTTTCAACAATTATTTAAAAGCATTCAGGAAAAAGTACTACTGACTCAGGAAGAAATGGAGCTGTGTAAAACGTTTTTTATTCCTAAAAAGTTACGTAAAAAACAAACACTGTTGCAAGAAGGAGACATTTGTATCTACAATGCATTTATTGAAAAAGGAATTCTACGATCTTTTACAATGGATGAAAAAGGAAATGAACACATTGTGCAATTTGCAATTGAAGGCTGGTGGATTACGGATTTGTCCAGTTTCCTAACTAACAGCGCTTCAGTTTACACGATTGAAGCGCTCGAAGATTCTGAATTACTTTTGTTGACAACATCGGCTAGAGAAGCGCTGATGGATAAAATTCCAATGTTTGAAAGGTACCAACGCTTGTTGTTACAAAATGCCTATATCGCCAATCAAGCCAGAATAAATTCAGCTTTAACAGAAACTGCTGAAGAAAAATACATCAATTTAGCAAACGCCTATCCCGGAATTGTGAAACGTGTTCCCCAACACATGATTGCTTCTTATCTTGGACTTACACCAGAAACATTGAGTCGTGTCCGAAAGCAAATTAACAATCGCAAATAATTTTAATTGATTTAGATCAATAGCATTTCTTGTTTTGCATCAACAGAAACTTTTGGTTTATAGCCTTAAATTTGCCAAGTAAATAAAAGTCAATGTCAAATAAAAAAACATTTGCAGTCATTAATGTTTCAGAACCCAAGAGCCTATTTTTAGCCAAGCAAATTGCCAAAGCGAATCCGGTTTTGCTATTTGATCAAAATCCGACGACACTTTTGGAGGTTCATACCCAAATACTTATAGAGAATCCAGAGGCAAAAGTGGAAATGATGATTTGTCCAACCAATGCAAGTTGGGAAGCAGATATCATTATACTTTCAAATTATGCTGCAACAGATATTATTCTCGCTGAAAAAATCAGAAAAGTGGCAACAGGTAAAATTGTACTTATTTTGGAAAACGAAAAGAATCCCATGCACTTCGAAAATCCTGTAGATAAGCTTCAACAGTTATTTCCTTTTTCAAAAGTCATTCAGAGTATTGAAATACCGGAGGATTTAACGAGCTCCCTTTTTTTAAAAGGAAAGGATGCAGATGCCTTGAAAACTATCTTGACCCTTTACACAAATATTGGATTTAAAACCAATATTTTAATTTAAAACACAATTAATTTAAAACTATTACAAATGAGTGAATCAATTTTATTACAATCGTACCAACTGGGAGATAATACCCTAAGCAACCGAATGGTTATGGCACCCATGACACGAAGTCGTTCTAATAATAAAGGAAATGTTGCCACGAGACTTACAGCACAATATTATGCACAGAGAGCCACGGCTGGTTTGATAATCACTGAAGGTACTTTTGTGAGTACAAAAGCTGTTGGATTTATAAATGTGCCCGGAATTTATAGCGAAGAACAAACGGAAGGTTGGAAACTCGTTACACAAGCAGTACACGAAAAAGGAGGAACCATATTTACACAATTGTGGCATACCGGACGATTGTCACATCCTGATTTGCATAATGGCGATTTACCGCATGCACCATCAGCACTGAATCCTCTTGCTAAAGCCTACACAAACGACGGTTTTGTGGATACGGTGACACCAAAAGAAATGACAATTGAAGATATTAAACAAACGGTTTTGGATTTTAAAAACGGAGCTAAAAATGCTGTTATAGCCGGTTTTGATGGAATCGAATTGCATGCTGCCAATGGCTATTTATTGCAACAATTTTTTAACGGCTATTCCAATCATCGTACCGATGAATATGGTGGTAAAATAGAAAATAAAGCCCGAATTTTATTTGATATTTTGGATGCATTAGAAGGTGTTATTGATTATGCTAAAGTGGGTGTTCGATTGAACCCAACCTTGCACAATTCACAAGGAATGATGCTGGATGAAGATACAATTCCTACGCATGAATATATTGTAAACCGTTTGAATGATTATGGTTTAGCGTATGTGCATTTGACAGAGCCTTTTACGCCAGTTGATGATGTGCCATTCGCTGTTACTGAAGTGGCCAAACATTTCAGACCATTTTACAAAGGAACATTAATCATTAATAAAAGTTTTACTAAAGAATCAGGTGTAAATATTATTGAAAATGGGTATGCAGATCTTGTTGCTTATGGAGTTCCATTTATTGCTAATCCAGATTTAGTAGCTCGTTTTGAAGCAGATGCGCCGTTAAACACACCAGATCAAAGCACGTTTTATACCGATACCGAAAAGGGTTATATTGATTACCCGGAAATGGTTGGGTAAGTTGAAACCCACCAATACTATAAAGAATCTAAAAATTATATGTTGCGGTTATATTTTATAATTCACCAAAAAGCCCGCATTTTTCGGGCTTTTTAAGTATTGGAAAACAGCTTGTAACGTTGTCTAAATGGGAATTAAGCTTTAATATTTGTGATCGTATCTGTTTTGCAAGCTTGTTTGTTGATAGTTGACATTGCAATTCCAGTTAATGTTGCATCCGTTTTTTTCTTTTTATCGACGGTCATTGCCAACAGATTGGCTGCTTTGTTTTCTCCCAATGTTTTGGCAAAAGCATGCAAAGTACCATAGGTTGCAATTTCATAATGTTTTACTTTTTGTTCTGCAGCAATAATTCCGGCATTTCGCACGACACCGATATCTGTTTCCTTAATTAAACCATCCACCTCTTTTAATATACCCTGCAGTTGCGCAACCGACTGCGCTACAGCATTTGGACGGACTAGAAAAAGCCCGAACGCAAAAGGAAAAAGCTGATGCGACCAAGGATTGACAAAGACCATGCTTATGCTTGGGAGCAGAACCAGTAATGCTCTGCATTCACGAATACCAAAAAGAAAACTAAAAAGCGCGAGTAAAAGGAGGCTGGCGAATCGCTCAAAGTCCAATTCTAACCACTACAATTAGCGTACTACGGCTCAAGAAAAAAGGCTATCAATGCATGTTGGGGATTTACATGGAACTCAACCCATCACTTTGTGAACCGCAGTAAACGAGACCCGCAAGTACGGCGGTGTGAGAGGCGCACTCCGTCGGTTTCTGGCGGAGCCGTCTACTCGATTAGGGGTAGTTTTTTTTATTTCTGTTTAAACCTATTGTCAAATTGTAATTTTTGTGTGGAAATTACTTTGATTTTTGCTGAGTCAGGATGATTTGGATTGATTAAATAATTAAATTCAGGAGGAACTATACTACTAGGAACTTTTAATACAGCAGCATCTTTTTGTGAAACAAAATCATCGCCAATGTATTGTGTTTCAAGAATTGGGGGTTTGGAATTCCAATTCTCAGGTAATTCGTCTATAGATAATTCTAATATTTCGATATCGTCTGGTATATCAATTTCGACGTAGAATCTATCTTTTGGTAAATCTTCTGAAAAGTCTAAATGTACAGAAATTTCAAGAGTTGCAAGAGCACGAGATTCAGCTGTATAAACGAGAGATGTATTTAAACTATTCCATCTATATCCTTCAGTTGAAGCAGCTCCAACCCCTTGTAATGCAGTATCTAAATATTTTTCTCTTTCAATTCTATATACTATCATTAAGCTAGATTTCCATATTCAATTCTATTTAAACAATTTTTTACTTCTTGTATTCCTGTAATAGAATCCAATAGACTTTCTGGTGAATTACCCCCTAAAGAAATGTTTTGTTTTTTCATCCAGCGTTGAAATTTTTCTTCTTCATTATTAAAAACTTCTATTCCAAAATCAACTAGTTCAGTAAGAAGTAATATAATTTCACTGTCCCTACCATTTAACAATGATTTTTCTCTTCTTTTTTTATTATATGTTGTCTGTGGTAACCCGAAAATGTGTAAAACATCTTTTACGGGAACATTAATTCTTTTACTTATAACGTCAATCGTGGCATAAGGAATACCTGCTCTTATAATACCTACTCTTTCAAGTTTTGATGCCCAACTGTATTCATGCCCTTCTGATTCTAATCTCCATTTTGATGACGATATTCTAGCAGTTTTAGCTCGTTCAATACTTTCTTTTGGATCAAATGTTTTCCGTGTTCTAATTCCTTTTTTCATATTTACAGCATAATTGTTGTAAATATACAACAATTATGCTGTAAAATACAAATGCTGTCTAAAATAAGTGCTAATGTCTTGATACTACAGCGGGTTTGGTATTAAATTAAGCCCATTATTCGGATTTGCCAAATCTCCTTGATACAAAACCAACTTCAAATTAGGCCTAAAACCCAAATTGCTTGTAGCGTGTGTGTGTGCCTTGCATGCACTTCCAATTTCTCAAAAGTAGGAATTTTATCTAGAGGGTGCAAGTCCCTTATCGGCAAGTTGTTGATTTATATTGAGCCGATTAGCACGTGGCAAGCTGGTTTGGGGCGACCCATGCAGTGAAGGAAGCCAAACGGCAAAAGTCTGTACCGAGGAACACAAAGCGCATAAAAGGCTAACTAAATTGGGTAAGCATGCACAGCAATGCGAAGCCTTGAGACAACAGGTTTAGTTAGTAGATGCGTCGGGGATAGACGGAAAGAGGAAGTGCTTACCGAGGGAGGTCTTCATAACCACGAGTGGTTGGGTGAAGAAGTCAGCAGAAGTCATAGTACTTGGGGCAACGAGTTACCAATAGAAAGGTATAGGACTCACAAACAAGGAAGGACTGAACGCAAGTGGTTCTTAATTTCTAACGGAATGGCGTAAGTCATAGCCCTAGAAAAGCGGAACAGGAAGAATTTAATGTAAAACACCAAGCATGATTGCACAAGTAACACATCCTTACAATCTCCAAAAGGCGCTACGCCAAGTAGTGGTCAATAAAGGCAGTGCGGGTGTTGATGGCTTAAAAACCACTCAACTGGCGGATTATTTCCGTGAACACAAGCCTGTATTACTGGAAGATATAAAGAATGATCGTTACTTGCCGCAACCCATTCTTGGAGTGGAGATTCCAAAAGGAAATGGTAAAACAAGACTTTTAGGAATCCCAACAGTGGTTGACCGGCTACTTCAACAAGCCGTATCGCAAGCGATGATGCCAAGATTCGAAAAGGATTTTAGTGTGAACAGCTTCAAATTTCGACCCAACAAAAATGCCCGCCAAGCGGTAGGCAAAGCCCTGGGAAACATCCACGAAGGCTACAGTTATATTGTAGATATTGACCTAAAGACCTTCTTTGACCAAGTGGATCATTGCTTGCTGATGAACCTAATTTACCAAAAGGTAAAATGCCCAACGACTTTGCGATTAATCCGCAAATGGTTGCGAGTGCCAATACTCATCAAAGGAAAACTGGTCAAACGACGAAAAGGTGTTCCTCAGGGAAGCCCGATAAGTCCGCTTTTGTCAAATATTTTACTCCACGAATTGGATAAAGAACTGACACGAAAAGGCTTGAAGTTTGTCCGTTATGCCGATGACTTTAGTATCTACACCAAATCGAAAACCCAAGCCAAAACGGTTGGTAACGCGATCTTTCTGTTTTTGAGAGATAAGTTGAAACTGACCATAAATCTGGAAAAAAGCGGGATTAGAAAACCGATTCAGTTCACAATATTGGGATTTTCGTTTGCATCGACTTATCAAAAACGAGTAAAAGGCAGGTATCAGTTAACCGTAGGGGACAAAGCTTGGGCAAAACTCAAGCAGAGTTTAAAAGAAGTGACACGCAAAACCGCACCGAGAAGTTTCGAGGAACGCATCCGTAAAATCAATGAAATCCAGCGAGGATGGTTAAACTATTTTCGGGGGACGAGTATTCAAGGGAAGTTACGAGATATTGATGGATGGTTGCGAAACCGACTGCGTTATTGCATTTGGACGGACTGGAAAAAGCCCGAACGCAAAAGGAAAAACCTGATGCGACTAGGAATTGACAAAGACCATGCTTACGCTTGGAGCAGAACCAGAAAAGGAGGCTGGCGAATCGCTCAGAGTCCAATTCTTACCACTACAATTACCCTACTGCGGCTCAATAAGAAAGGCTATCAATCAATGTTGGAAATTTACATGAAACTCAACCCATCACTTTGCGAACCGCCGTATACGAGACCCTTACGTACGGTGGTGTGAGAGGCGCACTCCGTCAGTTTCTGGCGGAGCCGTCTACTCGATTGGGCAATCGGCAATTTTAGTGTATTGCTACATTCTGATTTAATAATTCTACATTAAAATTAATTTTCGCATTTAAAGCTCTAAAAACTTTAATAACCGTATCGAATCTTGCGTCAGTTAAGCTATTTTCAATTTTTGAAATTTGAGCTTTTTTCACGCCAACTAACTCTCCTAATTGTTCTTGTGTCAAATTTCGTTCTTTACGAATTTGTTTAATTGTTTGACCAATCAAATCAATTTTCAATTCATTTTCAAAATTTTCTCTATTTATTGTTCCTTTTTCTCCAACGAATTTATCTGTTACTTCTTCTAAACTATATGTTTTCATAATCTTATTTCTTTTCGTTAAAATATTTCACTCTTAATGATTCTGCTCTTTCAATTTCTACTTTCGGGGTTTTGTCTGTTTTCTTTATAATGCCGTGAGTAGAAATCACTACTGTATCTTTTTTATCTGATTTATCCCAAAAAGCAAAAAGTCTCAAATATTGTTTGTTGTATAAAGTTCTAAATTCCCAAATCTCGCCATCGAGTTTTTTGAATAGTTCATTATCGTTTATGCTTCTCGATTTCCAAATATTATAAAGTATTTTTTCTCTAGATTTCGGGTCTAGATTTTCTAAAAACTCTATAACTGGTTCAAGAAATTCAACTTTAAATTTATAATCCATTTTTCAGTAATCTTAATTTTCTGTAAAGATATAAGTTTCCTTTTTAAGAAACAAATGTTGTTGATTTTTCGGATTTTCGTTGCTGTTGCCCAACTTGTATATAGGTCTGATAAAATCAGACCTATCACCCCAAATTTAGAGAGATAGGTCTGACAGCGGTCAGACTTTATTTCAAATCAAATGTATAAATATTTTTTTACAAATCATCAAATGGACTTTTTATTTGTTGAATACTTTTCGTACTTACGTGGGTATAAATTTCAGTAGTTTTACTGCTACTATGCCCTAATAATTCTTGTATATATCTAAGATCGGTGCCGCTTTCTAGAAAATGAGTAGCGAAACTGTGTCTCAACCAATGTAAAGTTACGGGCTTATTTATACCTGTTTTTTGTAGTGCTTGTTTTAAAATACTTTGCAGACTTTTTTCAGAATAAGGCATGCCAGCAAATTGTCCTTCAAAAAGCCAAGTTTTAGGTTTGTAACCGCTATAATATTCTTTAAGCATGACTAATATTTTTGATGATAAAGGTGTAATTCTGTCTTTCTTACCTTTACTTTATCTAATGATAACAATCCCTCTCTTTAAATCGATATCATTAGCCTTTAATTTTAAAAGTTCGCTCCGCCATAAGCCACAACTATAAATCAGACTTAACATCATTTTATGTTTAATATTAATGTGGGCTTAACTTCAATTTTTGTTTCTCTGACTGTCATAAAATACAGTTTTATCGCATTAACGGTTTGATTCTGGTACGAAGCCGAAAGATTATTCTTTAGAATATACTCGTTGTTATAGATAATCACGTCCTCATTATTGATTTCTACAACTGATTTTTCTCGATAGAAAATCAGGAAAGATTTTAAGGCTTCGCTATAAGTACTAATGGTGCTTTCGCTATAGCGTTTAGAACGAAGCCATTGTTTGAATTTCTCTATTTGAAGAATTCCCTCAGCGGAAGGGAGCGAATTTGCCAAGGGCTCTATCTTGAAACGTTCTCTATTTTCGATTGTATCTGGTATGTGCCATACCGTTTTTTGCTGGCTCCATCGTGCTCCTGCTATTTGTTTGATACGTGCGATCAGGTCTTGATTTTTTTCAAAATAGATGGCAATTCTATTTTCGCTATTGTTTTTTATCAATCTTGCTGACCAAGCCATATTGTGTTGATTTTGTGAGTGAAAGATACTGATTTTTTTTACAAATGCTGTTTTATTCCAGTAAATGGTTCTTACGGCACGGATGCTTTTTTTTGCGTAAGGGATAGCAGTGAAAATCCTTTTGTGAAGCGAAGCAGAATAAAAGATTGCAACGGATAGCCCGACCTTGTTGCTGTAAAAAATAGGATTTGTAGACATACTTTCTGCAACAAGGTCACGCCCAAATTATCAAGATTCGGAAGCTGATTGATGTTGGTTTCGAAATAATTTTAAACAAAAAAGGTAGTGTATTTTGCGAAAAACTTTGCGAACTTTGCGACAAAAGTAAAGAATATGAAAATCAACTTAAAAAACGGAATCGATAAGCTCCTTTTCGGAATGAAACAGAATGATGTTACCGCTGTTTACGGTAAGCCGGACCGGAATTATAAAGACGAAGACAACAATGTGATTTTTGCATATAATGCATTGAAAGTGCGTTTGACGTTCTATGTTGAAGAAGAATTGAAATTAGGTTATATTGTAGCTTCGAGTCCGGACTTGGAATTATTTGGGACTAAAATTATCAATAAAAAAATCAGTGAAGTCAAAAAAGAATTGGCTCCAAAAGGACTGATTAAATTCACACAAGAAGAATTTGATACTTTTGAAAACTATTTTAACGAAGACAACTGGATTATTTTTCAGACGGAATTTGATGAGGTGGTAAAGTTTGAGATTGGTGCGATTATCAATCAAAAAGATGAATTCGACTGGAAATTTGGGAAGAAGTAATAGTACTGATTTATGCCTTACAGCGAACAGTTCCTGCAAAAAAAACGAATTTTTAAAATGTTTTTTTAATCTGTCTTATCTATGTGTTGAATTTTTGATTAATTAAGTTTTACTGAAATAGATTGAAATGATAAACCCGACAATTTTCACCAAAGTGAATTGTCGGGTTTATTTATTTTATACTTTTTGAAATTTACTGTTTTGCTACAGGTTGTTTTTCAAACATTTCCAACTCAAAAACAAGGTTAGTATTTGGTGGGATAACTCCTCCAGCGCCTCTTTCTCCATACGCTAATTTAGAGGGGATAAAAATCACCGCTTTGTCTCCATATGACATTAGTGCTAATGCTTCCATAAATCCTGGAATCATACCTTCTTTTTTACCTGCTACAAAAGGAAAAGCCTGGTATCCGTTTTGCGCGGCTCTGTTGGCATCGTATTTTCCATAGACTTTAGAAACGTCTTCATAACTGCTGTCAAATAAGGTTCCGTCTTCAAAATATCCTGCATAATGAAAGTAGAAAGTCGATCCATCAACAGGTTTTACTCCATTTCCTTTTTGAACTATTTTATACGCTAAACCAGAAGCTGTTGTAGTTGCGCCTGCTTTTGCAGTTGCTAGGGAAGCTACTTTTGCAGCAATAACGGGAGCATATTGTTGCGTGTATGCTTTTTTGCTTTCTGCTTGAATCTCAGTTTGCTTTTTTTGATTTTCAGCGTCAATCAATGCTTGTTTTTTAGCGTCTTCGGCTTTGTTGCCATAGTAGTCTGCGAATACTTTTGGAGCATCAAATTTTTTAGCCAAAAGTCCTTTTCTGATGATTGTGATTTTAGTGATTATATCATTTTGAGCAATCCCGTTCACAATTTTCATTCCTTGGGTAACATGACCAAAAATAGTGTGTTTTCCGTTTAACCAAGGCGTTTCTTTATGGGTAATAAAAAATTGGCTGCCATTAGTTAAAGGTCCAGAATTAGCCATTGCCAAAATTCCACCCTTATCAAATTTCAAATCTGTAAATTCATCTTTGAACGCATAACCGGGTCCACCAGATCCATTTCCTGAAGGATCACCACCCTGAATCATAAAATCCTTGATGACTCTCTGAAATTTTAAACCGTCAAAAAAAGGTTTGCCTTTTAATTTATCGTCTAAAATAAAAGTGTTTGTTCCTTCAGCAAGAGCAATAAAGTTCGCTACGGTTACCGGTGTTTTTGCATACTCCAATTGAACTACAATATCTCCTTTTGTAGTTGAAATTGTTGCAAAAATCCCTTCGGTTGAGACAGGAATTTTTGGAGTTACCTTAACTGCAGTTATTGGTTTTTTACCTGTAACTGGTTTCTTTTTAACTTGGGCTTGCATGTTGAGTACGCCCAAAAATAATAAAAGTAGAATTTTAGATTTCATTTTCTTAATAATTTAAGTCTGACAAATTTTTGAATTTTTATAAAATGCTATTGGGGCATCGATTCTAATAATTCGATTTCGAAAATAATATTGGCGTTTGGAGGAATTACTCCGCCAGCGCCTGCTGCTCCATAACCTAATCTTGAAGGGATAAAAAGTACTGCTTTATCTCCAAAAGACAATTGCTCCAATCCCTCAATGAAACCAGGAATCATGCCATCTTTTTTCCCTGCCTGAAAAGGGATTGGTTGGTATCCGTTTTGTGCCGCTCTATTTTCGTCGTATTTTCCAAAAGTTTTAGCTACGTCTGCAATACTTGCGTCAAATAATTCTCCATCTTCCAGAAAACCTGCATAATGAATAAATACATTGGCGCCATTAGCTGGTTTTTTTCCACCGCCTTTTTTTATTATAACGTATTTTAAACCAGTGGGAGTTATTGTTGCTTTTGCTTTTAAATCAGCAAAATAAGCTATTTTTTGATTGCGTACATCTTTGTATTTTGTGTCATACAC
The DNA here is from genome assembly GCF_900108015.1 of Flavobacterium urumqiense. GTDB lineage: Bacteria > Bacteroidota > Bacteroidia > Flavobacteriales > Flavobacteriaceae > Flavobacterium > Flavobacterium urumqiense. The sequence goes on from NZ_FNVP01000003.1 coordinate 105,625, forward strand.
TCTTTTGTTTTCGGCATCAATAGCCAATTTTTTCTTTTGGTTTTCTGATTCTACGGCAAAATAATCATGAAATGTTTTTACGGCATCAAACTTTTTTGCCGCTTCGCCATTTCTGATAATGGTTACTTTATTCATGTAGTCATTTTGTTCGATTTTGTTGACTACTTCCATTCCTTTATCGACAACATGGCCAAAAATAGTGTGTTTGCCATCTAACCAAGGAGTTGCAACGTGAGTAATGAAAAACTGACTGCTGTTAGTCGTTGGACCATTATTGGCCATAGCCAAAACACCAGCTTTGTCAAATCTCAAATCAGAAAATTCATCTTTAAATTTATATCCTGTATCACCAGATCCCGTTCCTAATGGATCTCCACCTTGAACCATAAAATCTTTTATTACTCTGTGGAATTTTAATCCGTCAAAAAATGGTCTGTTTTTAAGATTTTCATTGGTGACAAATTCATTTTTTCCTTCGGCCAAAGTCACAAAGTTTGCCACTGTGATAGGCGCTTTTTCAAAATCTAATTGTACAATAATTTCTCCTTTATTGGTTTCAATTTTTGCATACAAACCATCAGGAAGATTGTTGTGTTCTTCTTTACAAGAATAAAATGAGGCAATTACGAGGAATACGAGAAGGATGCTTTTTTTCATATTAAGTTATATTTGTTTTTTTATTGTGTTAAAGTATCTTTTATTGGGGTTTCAGTTAGAACTTCTGGTTTTACAGCAGGAGCAGGAGTCGGAGCTGTTCTTTTAATTTCATTTTTTTTATTATAGACTGCTTCCGGCATAAAATCACGCAAAGTTACGATACAAAGTAAAGGTTGATTAACGCCAATTTTCTTGTTGTCACCATGATAACCAAAGCCCATGTGAGAAGTGAAAAGGAAATTTACTTTCTCTTTTTTATGCATTAGTTTTATCCCATCTCTCAAACCCATCATGATATTTTGTTTGTCAACATAATATATTTGAGGTCTCAATTCTACTTCAGAATAAATGACATTTCCTTTTAAATCTTTTATTTCATAATCAAAGAATGCTACATCTCCTTTTTTTGGAGTTAGTGTATCCAATTCGTTTTTTGTAATATAGGAGTACCAATATCCTTTTGTCGAAGCGATAAATTTTACGTTTGAATTTCTTTTGATTACAGCATCAATTTGTGCTTCTTCGCCTGAAATTAATTTTTTATTTCGCTCGATCGACTTCTTCATAAAACTTCCCGAAGCTTGTGAAATAGGTCTTCTGGCTTCCTGGTGTTGTTTGCAACTGGAAACTAATAGAGCTAAAAACAATACAATTGCAAGTGCATGGCTATTTTTCATGATGTATTATAGGGTTAGTTTTTGTACTAAATCTTCAAATTTATTTACTGTTTCCTCCATGGAAAGTTCTGATTTTCCACCTGCAGCATTGCGGTGTCCGCCACCGTTGAAATAATCTCTTGCAAATTGATTGACATCAAAATCACCTTGCGAACGAAACGAAATTTTGATTATTTTTTCTTCTCTATTTTCGATAAAAATAGCGGTAAAATTAATTCCTTTTATACTCAATCCGTAATTTACAATTCCTTCCGTATCCCCTTTTAGATAATCAAAAGAGTGCAATTCGTCTTGTGTCAGTGTTGTATACGCCGTTTTGTGTTCCGGGATCACTTTCATGTTTTGTAGTGCTCTACCCAATAATTGTAAACGCCCATAAGAACTGTTGTCAAAAAGCAAAGTTGGGATCTCCGTATTTTCGACACCTAAATCTATTAATTCTGCAATAATTCGATGCGTAGTTCCAGTTGTTTTTGGAAACCGAAAAGACCCTGAATCCGTCAGAATTCCGGTATAAATGCAAGTTCCAATAGTTTTGTCAATGTCTGCTTTTTTGCCAAGAAGACAAATGAAGTTGTACAACATTTCGCAAGTGGATCCAAAAGAGGTGTCAGAATACGTAAATGCGGCGTAATCATCTGGTTTTTGATGATGATCAATCATTATGAACGTTGATTTTAGGGTGTTCAAAACGTTTTCCATTTCACCTACGCGGTGCAAAGCATTGAAATCTAATGTGAAAATAAGCTCTGCTTCCTTAAGAATTTTGGTGCAGTTTTCTTTGTCTTTTTCGTATATTTTAACAGTTTCTGATCCTGGCATCCAAGCCAAGAAATCAGGAAATTCATTTGGTGAAACTACAACTGGATGGTGGTGATTTTTTAATAAAAAATGATACAATCCTAAAGTAGAACCCATAGCATCGCCATCAGGACCTCGGTGTGGGATTATGGCAATTTTTTTTGGAGTTGATAACAACAACTGTAGCGCTTGAATGTCTTGTATTTTCATAGAGTGCGAAATTACATTTTTTTAATGTAAAGTTGAAATCATTAACATGATTTTCACCTATTATAGGAGTTCAAGATCTTTATTTTTCATTTTTTGATATAAACGGTATTTTGGGCCTTTTACAATCTGGGCTTGATAAATCCCGACAGATCCTGAAGAAAAATAAGCGATTAAACAGGCGGTGCCAATGAAAATCCCACTTTCTACTCCAAAAAGTTCCATTCCCATGACCGTGCAGGCAATAGGAGTATGGGTGGCTCCCGAAAATACAGCAACAAATCCCATTCCAGCCAAAAGAGCGATAGGCAAAGGAACAACAACGGATAAAGCACTCCCTAAAGTGGCTCCAACAAAGAATAAAGGTGTTACTTCTCCGCCTTTAAAACCGGCCCCAAGTGTAAAACCGGTAAATAGTATTTTGATTAGAAAATCATAAGAATTATTTGGAGTCGAAAAAGCATCAACAATTGTAGGAATTCCTATACCGATATATTTTGTAGTTCCAATAAAATAGATGGTAATCGCAAGTATAATTCCGCCAATAAAAGGGCGAAGCGGAGGAAATGGTATCGTTTTCAAAAATAAAGTTTGCCAAAAATGGGTGCTTCGAGAAAATAACATGGCTGCTAAGCCAAATAACAAACTTACTAGAATTGTCCAAAGTAAGTTGATCAAAGTAATTTCTGGAACAATGGGAATAATGTAATGAGTATGTTTTACTCGACAAAGTTCCACTGTAAAGTACGCTGCATAGGCTGTAAAAAAAGATAATACAGTACTTTTAAAATTAATTTTACTGAAATATAAAACTTCCAAAGCAAATAAGGCTCCCGCCAATGGTGTTCCGAAAATGGAGGCAAAACCAGCACTGATTCCTAAAATTAAGATTGTCTTTCTTTCTGAATTGTCAAGTTTAAAAAGGTTGGTAAATTGATCTGCAATAGCACCTCCCATTTGAACTGCAGTTCCTTCTCGTCCTGCTGAACCTCCAAAAAGATGGGTGATTAATGTTCCTATAAGCACTAAAGGCGCCATTTTTAGTGGAATGGTATGTTGCGGGTTTTCGTATTCTTCTAATAACAGATTATTGCCTTTTACCACTTCTTGTCCTAAATAGTAATAGCCTAGTCCTATTATAAGACCGCCTATTGGCAAAAGCCAAATAATCCAATTATTGTGTTCTCGAATTAGTGTAACCCATTCTAAAGCAACCAGAAAAAATGCTGAAGCTGTGCCAGAAAAAAGCCCGATCAATGTGCAAATGATAATCCATTTGACGGCAAGAAACATGATTTTTTTTATTTTTTCTAAATTCATTAAATTCAAAACTAGAATTGACTCGGCGTTTTTTTTGCTAAAGTATTACAATCCTTCTTGAATTAATGGTTTTTCGGTGGCTATGGCTGTAAATTCTATTTCTACCAGATATTCAGGGCCCACCAATTTGCTGATTTCATAAAAGCCAGTTGTTGGTTTTATGTCTTTAAAAAATTTGGAATGAGCAGAAGCTACAGCTTCAAAGTTGTTAATGTCAGTAGTAAAGATCCGAGTCCGAATAACATCTTTCATTCCTACATTAAGGTCCTCAAGTACTTTTTCTACTCTTGTAAGAATGTTTAGTGTTTGAGCATATGCATCATGTGCTTTTACCACTTCGCCATCAACAATTGCAACTGTTCCGGAAACTTCAATTATATTTCCGATGCGGACTGCCCGACAATAGCCCATTTTATCTTCCCATGGAGAACCCGTCAATATATTTTCTCTTTTCATTTTTACTTATTTAGAAGGTTAATAGTGTATGCTTTTTAAGTTTTAAAATTGAATTTCAATTTTTGGTATATTTTTTGCAATTTATAAAAAATAATAAAATAAAAAATACTGGTTTTTAATTAAAAAGTTCAATTTTTAGAAAGGAATTTTAGAAAATTAAATGATCATAAATGTAATAAAATTGAAAATTGAATGTTATAAATGAAAGTTAAATTACACCCCGTTTGTGATTTAATGGCCTCAGTTTTTTTATTTTTAAAAAAATATAAGCAGTAAATAAATTAATATATAAGTTATGAAGAGGATTCTATTTTTAATAATGATAGTTGGTATGTCTTTGCATGGATATGCGCAAAATGAGTTTAACACTAAGTTTAAGGCTATTCCGCCTATAAATAAAAGTCCAAAAATAAAAAAAATAATTCCACCAGAATCGGCTTTACCTCCTATAACGACACCAAATGTTTTCAAAAGTCCGGATCTTATTAAGCCAAAGCCCAGTCCTGTCCTTTCCGGTACGCCGAGCAATTTCTCAATGTTAACTAAAAATGATTTTATTAATCCTGGAGATATTTACAGAGATAAATTAAATAAAAAAGATGATAAAGAAGAGGGTGCATTTTATAGAAAAAATCAAAATTTAGGTGATTTCAAAACTGCTTCGGTTACGGCTAAAGTACTTTATCGAGATGCAGCTTATGTTGATGGCGATGAGATCCGAGTATATCTGAATGATAAAGTGATTCAATACCAAGTGAATTTGGATAGTGATTATAAAGGTTTCGAAATAGTATTGGAAAAAGGATTTAATAAAATAGATTTTGAAGCATTAAATCAAGGGAGTTCTGGGCCCAATACTGCACAATTTCAAGTATTTGATGATAAAGGGACGCTGATTTCTTCGAGTCAGTGGAATCTTGGAACTGGTTTCAAAGCGACAATTATCCTTGTGAAGGAATAAAAATGTCCTTGTAAAGAATAAAAAAAACCGTTGGATGTTATATCCAACGGTTTATTATTGTAAAAACAGTTTTTTCTAAAACGGATCGGCCGTAACTCTAAATTTCATTTCAGCTTTTACTGTTATATCTTTGGTTAGGGTTTCTTTAATTACTGCTTTCGTTCGTATCTTATAACTGGAAGCTTTTATGTATTTATCTAATTTTGAATCTGTTACAGTTAAATTTAAAACGTTCGTGGTAGAATTAATGTTATCTAAATAAGCTAATTCGATCTCATCAGTTGCATCCGTAGAGATGTATAAATGGATTGATTTTAAGAAGCTGAATGTTTTGTCAGTCGGGTTAGTTATGGATACTTTTAATTCTTTCAATTTTGCATCCTTTACTAAATTTGCATTAGTGTTGTTATTCTGAAATTCGGCACTCGAATTTGTTGTGACATCTGGCGTAATTATTTCAGAAGCGGTGTTAAGTGGAAATCCGCTTGCAATAGTAAAAGAAGTTTCATTAGAAACAGTGAAGGTTAGAAGTTGATCTACCACGCTGCAGGAAGCTAGAAATAGAATTACTAGTGTAATTAGGGCGTACGTTTTTGTTTTCATTTAAATTATTTTATAGGTGTAAAAATTAGTCTTTACTGTAATTATGTCACAAAGGTATTATTATATACGTTATAATAACTCATTGGGTTTTTATATATTGTCCTGTTAAAAGGATTAAAAACAATTAAAATGACCAAAGAGTAAAATAAATTAAAGATTTTCAAAATTCAATTTTTCAATTCAAAATATAAAAAGTATTTTTGCGCATGCAACACAACGTACTTATTTTAGATTTTGGATCGCAATATACTCAGCTTATTGCGCGTAGAGTTCGCGAATTAAATATATTCTGCGAAATTTTCCCATACAATCATTTTCCGAGTGATTTATCATCTTATAAAGCAGTAATTCTTGGCGGAAGCCCATTTTCTGTTAGAGGAGAAGATGCGCCACATCCTGATTTATCTCAAATTAGAGGAAAGCTTCCAATATTGGCTGTTTGTTACGGCGCACAATATTTATCCCATTTTAGTGGTGGTGAAGTTGCGGCTTCAAACACTAGAGAATATGGTAGAGCTAATTTATCTTATATAAAGGAAGATGAAATTTTCTTTGAAGGAGTTTCTGAAAACAGTCAGGTTTGGATGAGTCATAGTGATAGTATTAAAGCTTTGCCAACTAACGGAATAAAGCTGGCAAGTACTCATGATGTAGAATTTGCAGCTTATAAAATTGAGGGTGAAACTACCTATGCTATTCAATATCACCCAGAGGTTTTTCACTCAACAGATGGGTCAAAAATGCTGGAAAATTTTTTAGTAAAAATAGCAGAAGTTCCTCAGAATTTTACACCAAATGCTTTCGTTGAAGAAATGGTAGCAGAGTTAAAAGAGAAATTACAGGACGATAAAGTGGTTCTTGGACTTTCTGGCGGAGTAGATTCTACCGTAGCGGCAGTTTTATTGCATCAGGCAATTGGAAAAAACTTATATTGTATTTTTGTAAATAATGGACTGCTTCGTAAGAACGAATTCCAAAATGTATTAGACCAATATAAAGGGATGGGTTTAAACGTGAAAGGAGTAGACTCAGGGGATCGTTTTTTATCTGAATTAGCAGGTGTAAGTGACCCGGAAACCAAACGTAAAATTATCGGACGTGTATTTATCGAAGTTTTTGATGATGAATCACACCTTATAAAAGATGTAAAATGGTTGGCACAGGGAACCATTTATCCCGATGTTATTGAGTCGGTTTCTGTAAAAGGACCATCGGCAACGATCAAATCGCATCATAATGTTGGTGGTTTGCCGGATTACATGAAATTAAAAATTGTAGAACCGTTACGTATGCTTTTTAAAGATGAAGTGCGTAGAGTAGGAGCTTCATTAGGAATAGATCCAGAATTATTAGGAAGACACCCTTTTCCAGGACCAGGATTGTCAATTAGAATTTTAGGAGATATTACTCCGGAAAAAGTAAGGATTCTACAAGAAGTAGATGCAGTTTTTATAGATGGTTTAAAATCTTGGGGATTGTATGACAAGGTATGGCAAGCAGGAGCGATTTTGCTTCCAGTAAACAGCGTAGGAGTTATGGGTGATGAACGTACCTATGAAAAAGTAATTGCGCTTCGTGCTGTTGAGTCAACGGATGGTATGACTGCTGATTGGGTTCATTTACCGTATGATTTCTTGATGAAAGTGTCTAATGACATTATTAATAAGGTAAAAGGCGTAAATAGAGTGGTTTATGATATTAGTTCAAAACCACCAGCAACAATTGAATGGGAATAAACGTTGAAATATAATTTATTTTCTTCTGAGAGTAATTATTTTTTAATGTGATTTAGATAAACGGTATCAGATTTTGGAATAAAATTTGATACCGTTCTGTTATTAATTAGTGAATAATTTTTATAAATAAAAAGAATGAAGTATTTTATTACAGTTTGTTTGGCTTGTTTGTTTTTTACGTTCAGTGTTTCCTCACAAGAAAAAAACAGTACACATAAGGTCGAAAAAGGAGAAACAATCACTCAGATTGCACAAAAATATAAAGTTACTCCATATGATATTTATCAATTAAATCCTGATGCACAAAGTGGTTTAAAACCAAACAGTGTTTTGTTGATTCCAAAAAGTTCAACAAAGAAAACTACAACTGCTCCAGCTAAAACGAATTTACAAGCCAAAACTCATTTGGTAATAGCTAAAGAGACACTCTATGGAATTGAGAAAAAATATGGAGTCTCTGATGAGGCATTGAAAAAAGCGAACCCTTTTCTTGAAAATGATGGATTGCAAATAGGTCAGATGCTGATAATTCCTTCAAATACTCCTACAAAGACTTCAATTGCAACTGTAAAATCTTCTATTACAACGGTAAAACCTTCAGTTGTAAAAAAAGAATTAATTGTTTATCACGAAGTTCTTGCTAAGGAAACGAAATATTCCATTGCTAAAAAATATGGAATTACCATTGCAGAACTTGAGAAAAAAAATCCTGAAGTTGTTTCCAATTTGCCTGTTGGATATAAATTGATAATTAAAGGGAATGCTCCAAAAGCAGATAAAATGGTTGCTGTGATTGAATCGAAAAAAGAAACGGCAAAACCTAATCCGGTAAAAGTAGCTGCGCCAATCAATTATTTGAATTATGAAGTAAAATCTAAAGAGACACTTTATAGTTTGTCAAAAATGTTTGGGATAAGTCAAGAGGAATTGATTACTTTAAATCCTGCTTTAGCTTATGGAGCCACTGAAGGAATGGTTCTGAAAATACCATCAACAATTGCAATACCGCAAGAAAGTAAAAAAGTATACAGTAGTTTGTCTAAAAAAAGCGGGGATAACGATCGAAAAAAAATAGTGCTGTTGATGCCTTTTAATATGAATACTATTGAAGGTGATACGATCAATACCACTGCTATGCGCTTGAAAAAAGATAAATTTTTAAACATGACTTTGGATTTTTATGCGGGAGCAATGTCAGCTATAGATTCTGTTAAACAACTAGGGCTTAATATTGATGTAAGTGTTTTCGATTCTCAAGAAACAAAAAACGCATCAAACGTCGCTGCTATTATTAAAGAAAATAATCTAGAAAATGCAGATGCAATAATTGGTCCTTTTTATCAAAATAATGTGGAAAAAACGGCGGAGTTACTGACTCTTAATCAAGTTCCTGTTATTTCACCTTTGTCAAAAGACATGGCAAAATCATATACCAATTTATACCAAACAATCCCAACGGCCACAGCTATAAAAAATGCAATGTTTGATTTCATGAGATTAAAAAATGGCAATATTATAGCTGTAGTTGATAAGAAAAAAGAATCAGTTATTCAGTATATCAAAGAAAATCAGAAAGACGTACGATTCTCAATACTTAATGCAAATGGAACTTTATCAGCTGAAAATTTGAAGAGTTTGTTTGTTAAAGACAAAATAAATTACGTAGTAATGGAAACTGGAAATACCAGTATGATAAAATCAATTATTACGACCATGATGAGTGCTATGGCAACTTACAAAGTACAATTGGTTATTTTAGAGCCAAATGAAACATTGGACACGGATGAAATTAATTTTGTGAATCTGACAAAATTAAAAATGATGTATCCATCAATGACGCGTGACAATGAATCAGCAGAAGCTCTTCAATTTGAAAATAGTTTTAAAAAAATAAATAAGATTTTCCCCAGCACCTTTGCAACGCGTGGTTTTGATATAACTTTTGATACCATAATGCGATTAGCACAAGGTAAAACATATCAGGAAACGGCCGATGCTGTAGCAACGGAGCAAGTAGATAATAAATTTGAATATTATAGAAATCCAGATGGAGGATACACGAATAAAGGCGTTTACATCTTGTATTACGACACTGATTTAACCATAAAAGAAGCTAAATAAAAAGTGTTCAGTAATTAGTCTGGCTGTAGAGTAAAATATTAAATTATGACATCAAAAGTAACTTACTTAGGCGATTTAAGAACGTCATCAATACATATGCAATCCCAAAATGAAATCATATCAGATGCTCCTTTGGATAATAATGGAAAAGGCGAGGCTTTCTCTCCCACTGATACTGTTGCAAATGCTTTGGCAAGTTGTATGATGACAGTTATGGGAATAAAAGCTCGTGATCTGAATGTTGATTTGAAAGGATCTACCGCAGCCGTAACAAAAATCATGAATGCCGAACCAAGACGAATTGGAGTAATCGAAATCACTTTTGAAATGGCAGGGACAGAGGATCAAAAGAATATTACTATTCTAGAGAGGACTGCAATGACCTGCCCTGTTTTCTTGAGCTTGAACACAGAAATAGAAAAAAAAATTACTTTCAACTGGAAATAAATAGAGCTTGGAAACAAGAGGCAATAACAAGAAAGAGTATTCTCTCTAATTCTGGTCTCTCGCTTCTTTTTTATTAAAAAAATGGATCAAAACCAAAAAAAGCTCATTAAACTCGCTCATACTAAAATGCCTTTTGGTAAATATGAAGGCAAGTTTCTCATCGATTTACCAGAATATTACGTAGTTTGGTATAGCAATAAAGGATTTCCAAAAGGGGAGTTAGGCGAGCAGCTACAATTAATTTATGAATTAAAACTCAATGGACTTGAAGAGTTAATTCGAAATATTAAAAAACGGTACCCAAAACCGATTTAATTTTTAAATTGATAATTTATAATTGTACTTTTGCCAAGTTTTTTACATAACTACAATACAAACAACAACAATAACAACAGAATGAATCAAACGAAATATATTTTTGTTACAGGTGGTGTGACTTCTTCTTTAGGAAAAGGAATTATTGCGGCATCTTTGGCAAAATTGTTACAAGCAAGAGGGTATCGTACAACTATCCAAAAGTTTGACCCGTATATTAATGTCGATCCCGGTACTTTAAATCCATATGAACATGGAGAATGTTACGTAACTGATGATGGCGCAGAAACGGATTTAGATCTGGGACATTACGAACGTTTCTTGAATGTTCCTACATCTCAAGCCAATAATGTTACTACTGGAAGAATTTATCTTTCAGTTATTGAAAAAGAAAGAAGAGGGGAGTTTCTTGGTAAAACGGTACAAGTTGTGCCTCATATTACCAATGAAATTAAAGATAGAATGCAATTACTTGGTAAATCAGGTGATTATGATATTGTTATTACAGAGATAGGCGGGACTGTGGGAGATATTGAATCCTTGCCTTATATTGAATCGGTTCGTCAATTAGTTTGGGAATTAGGAGAGCATAACGGTATTGTTATTCACCTTACATTAGTGCCTTATTTGGCTGCTGCTGGTGAGCTGAAAACAAAACCAACACAGCATTCTGTGAAAACGCTGATGGAAAGTGGTATCAAAGCTGATATTCTGGTTTGTAGAACAGAACATGAAATTTCAGAAGAATTACGTAATAAATTGGCTTTGTTTTGTAATGTAAAAAGAGAGGCAGTTATACAATCTATAGATGCTTCAACAATTTACGAGGTGCCTAATTTAATGCTTGAAGAAGGACTTGATATTGTAGCTTTAAAGAAGTTGGATTTACCTAAAAAAGCCGCTCCGGATTTAAAAAACTGGAATACTTTTTTACGCAGATTAAAACATCCTAAACATGTCGTCAATATTGGTTTGATTGGGAAATATGTTGAAATGCAAGATTGTTATAAATCTATTTTAGAAGCTTTTATTCATGCAGGTGCTGCTAATGAAACCAAAGTAAATGTGATTTCAATCCATTCGGAACATATTGATGCTACTAACATTCAAGAGAAATTAGCTGGTTTAGATGCGATTCTTGTTGCGCCAGGTTTTGGTGAAAGAGGAATTGAAGGAAAAATAGAAGCAGTTCGTTATGCAAGAGAGAATAAAGTTCCATTTTTTGGTATTTGTTTGGGTATGCAAATGGCAATTATTGAATATGCAAGAAATGTAGTAGGTCTTGCTGATGCCAATTCGACTGAAATGAACGAACAAACAACACATCCTGTCGTTAATTTAATGGAAGAGCAAAAAACCATTACTGATAAAGGAGGAACAATGCGTCTTGGAGCATGGAAATGTGATTTAAAACAAGATTCGTTGGCTTATAAAATATACGGTAAAGAATCTATTTCTGAGCGTCACCGTCATCGTTATGAGTACAACAGTAACTACGTTGCTCAATTACAAAATGCGGGATTGATTGCTTCAGGAGTAAATCCAGATACAGGATTGGTTGAAGTGGTTGAAATTGAAAATCATCCATTTTTTATCGGGGTTCAATACCATCCGGAATATAAAAGTACCGTTGCAAACCCACATCCTATATTTGTGAGTTTTGTAGCAGCTGCCGTTCAAGCAAAGAAAAAATAGTTATTGTTTTTCGAAACAATTTATCAAACTTTATACTAATAGATTAAACTTTTTTAAATATAATAATGAAAGAAAAAAAATTAGACCTCAATTCAATTATTGGTTTTGTATTGATTTTTGGAATTTTGCTTTGGATAATGTACCAAAACAAACCAGATGAAAAAGCTATTGCTGCAGAAAAAGCGCAAAAAGAATTAGTAATCAAAGAGGCTAAAGCCAAAGAATTATCTGATAAAACTGTAGCAACAGCGACTGTTGCCGTTGCAGCTACCGGGGATTCTACTCAACTGGCTCAATTGCAAAAATCATTAGGAAATTTTGCTTATTCCGCTACACTTCCTTCTGCTAAAGCTACTTACACTACTATCGAAAATGAATTTGTAAAATTAAAAATTGCAAATAAAGGAGGTTATATTGTTGAAGCAACTTTGAAAAATTTCGAAAAATTTAAAAAGGGCTCCCATCAATTAGTAGAATTAATTAAAGAAAACAATGCAGATTTAAATGTTCAATTGTTGACAAGTGATAACCGTACTTTAAATACCAAAGATTTGTATTTTGAACCGACACTTACAAAAGTAGGAGCGGATCAAATACTTTCTATGAAGTTGAAGGCGGGTGCAAATGAATTTCTGGAATACAAATACATTTTGAAACCAAACGATTATATGGTTGGTTTTGATATTCGTTCACAAGGATTGAATAAAGTTTTGAATACTGCTAAACCTTTGGATTTAGAATGGAATTTGAAAACTTTCAGAACGGAAAAAAGTATTGCTTACGAAGATCGTTACACTTTATTAAATTATGAATATGGTGACGAGAAATTCAACTATGTAGGAGATGGAAAAGATAAAGAAGAAACACCTGAAAATGTAAAATTTATTGCTTTCAAACAGCATTTTTTCAGTACTATACTATTGACTGATAAACCGTTTGCAAAATCTACGATGAAATCGCACAAATTAGTTGTTGATGAGAAAGTAGATACTACATTTATTAAACAATTTAATGCAAAAGTGCCTTTAGCATTTACAAATGGTGAGATAGATTATAAAATGAGTTGGTATTTTGGACCATCAGATTATAAAACATTAAAGGCATACGATAAAAATTTAGAGAAAATTATTCCTTTGGGTTGGGGTATTTTCGGATGGATTAACAAATTTGTGTTTATTCCATTATTCGGATTTTTAAGTTCTTACATTGCTTATGGTATTGCGATAATTATTTTTACAATTATCATCAAAATTGCGATGTCGCCTATTACTTATAAATCATTTTTGTCTCAGGCCAAAATGAAAGTTTTGCGACCTGAAATTACGGAGTTGGGAGACAAATTCAAAAAAGACCCAATGAAAAAGCAACAGGAAACAATGAAATTGTACAATAAAGCTGGGGTGAACCCAATGGCAGGATGTATTCCGGCTTTGATTCAGCTTCCTTTTATGTATGCTTCGTTTCAGTTTTTCCCATCTGCTTTCGAGTTAAGACAAAAAAGCTTCCTTTGGGCAGACGATTTATCTTCTTTTGATCAAGTTGCAAAATTACCTTTTACTATTCCTATGTATGGGAGCCATATTAGTTTGTTTCCAATTCTTGCAGCAATAGCCATTTTCTTTTACATGAAAATGACTTCTGGAGATCAACAAATGGCTGCTCCACAACAGGAAGGAATGCCGGATATGGCAAAAATGATGAAGTATATGATTTATATTTCGCCAATTATGATGTTGATTTTCTTCAATAGTTACGGTGCCGGATTAAGTTTGTATAACTTTATTTCCAATTTGATTACAATAGGAATCATGTTTGTGATTAAAAACTACATTGTTGATAGTGACAGAATACATGCGCAAATTCAACAAAATAAATTGAAAGAGCCCAAAAAACAAGGTAAGTTCCAACAAAAACTTCAACAAGTTATGGAGCAAGCTGAAGCTCAAAAAGCAAAAGACAAAAAGAAATAAAAATATAAAAAAATCTCGATATGTTTCGAGATTTTTTTATTTAAATGTAATTTAAGCCATCCAAATTCGTTAAGATAAAAAGGTAATTATGAAATGATCATCATCGTAATTAAGTTGCAAACACTAATGATGATATGCGAATTACATAATATGATCGATAAAAACAATAAATGTCAACACATGAAAACATTTTGTAAAAAAGGAATATTTGTTTTGTTTTTTTTAAATATGTTTTGTCTTCAGGCACAAACAGATTTCAATAAATTAGATGAAAAAGGAAAAAAACACGGATTGTGGAAAGGGTTTTATGAAGAATCAAAAAGACCAAAATATGAAGGGACTTTTGTGCATGGTAAAGAGGTTGGAGTTTTTAATTTTTATGATGATACCAAAGCAAAATCCATAATTGCCACGAGAGAATTCAATGCCAAAGATAATTCTGCTTCTACTATATTCTATGATCAGGATAAAAATAAAGTAAGCGAGGGCAAAGTGATAAATAAACTATTCGATGGTCCTTGGAAATATTACCATCAGGCTTCTAAGAAAATTATGGCAACCGAGAACTATAAACTAGGAAAGCTGGAAGGTCTGAGAAGTGTTTATTATCCTAATGCTAAGATTGCAGAACAAATCAATTATAAAAACAATTTGAAAGAAGGGGTTTATAAAAAATATACTGAAAATGGAATTGTCCTTGAAGAATCTATTTATAAGAATAACGAGTACAATGGATTGGCAGTTTTCAAAGATACAGATGGGAATATTGTTTCAAAAGGTAAATTTGTAAATGGAAAAAAATCAGGTGCTTGGCAGTTTTTCGAAAAAGGAAAACCAGTCAAAACAATCAATATGAGCAACCCCGAAAATGCAACAAAATCCAAAAACAATTAACTTTAAACTTAATAAATCTTTTGTAACTTTGCACCCTTATAAAATTATAATTTTTTGAAGATGAAGCGTGTTGTTGTAGGACTTTCCGGAGGAGTAGATTCAAGTGTTGCTGCTTATTTGTTGCAACAACAAGGATTTGAGGTTATAGGTCTTTTTATGAAAAATTGGCACGATGACTCAGTGACTATTTCTAATGAATGTCCATGGCTGGAAGATAGTAATGATGCACTTTTAGTAGCGGAAAAATTAGGAATTCCTTTTCAAACGGTAGATTTAAGTGAACAATACCAAGAGAAAATCGTTGATTATATGTTCAGCGAATATGAAAAAGGGCGAACTCCAAATCCGGATGTACTTTGTAATCGCGAAATAAAATTTGAAGTTTTTATGAAAATTGCAATGAGTCTTGGTGCTGATTATGTGGCAACAGGTCATTATTGCAAGAAAAGTGAAATTGAAGTTCACGGAGAACCCGTTTATCAATTGTTAGCCGGAGCAGATAATAACAAAGATCAATCTTATTTCCTTTGTCAGTTATCACAAGAGCAATTGGCAAAATCGTTGTTTCCAATTGGTGAGTTAACGAAACCAGAAGTCCGTAAAATTGCGGCTCAAATGGATTTAGTTACTGCCGAAAAGAAAGATTCTCAAGGATTATGTTTTATCGGGAAAGTACGTTTACCAGAATTTTTACAACAGAAATTGCAACCCAAAGAAGGATTAATTATTCAAATCGATAAAAATAGTCCTGTTTACAATTTAGATATTCCACAAGGATTGACTATTGAAGATGAATTAGTGCTTGAGGCAAAAAAGATAGATTATATTCCAGAAATGGGAAAAGTTGTAGGAAAGCACCAAGGTGCTCATTATTTTACAACAGGTCAGCGAAAAGGATTGAATGTAGGAGGGACAACAGATCCTTTATTTATAATTTCCACAAATGTTGCCACCAATACTATTTATACTGGATTGAGCAATCAGCATCCAGGATTGTTTAAAAAAGCATTGTTTGTTGAAAAATCGGAAGTACATTGGATTCGAAAGGATTTGGCTTTAGCCAATGGAGAAACAATGGATGTAATGGCAAGAATTCGTTACAGACAACCTTTGCAAAAAGCCACTTTGCATCAGTTTGAAAACGGAATGTATGTTTCGTTTGAAGAACCACAATCTGCGATAACTGAAGGACAGTTTGTAGCTTGGTATTTAGGCGATGAATTAGTTGGTTCCGGAGTTATTTCTTAGTTTAGTACTTTAGTTGTAAAAAGCAATAAATCATAGCTTTCTTAAATTAAAATCATAACATCGATTCCAAAATAATAGAGTGCGTTTAAAAGAAACAAAGTTTTTTTTTGGCACAATAACAAACTAAATATGAAAAAACTCTGTATATTTCTTTTATTATTTACAAGTGCAACTGTTTTTTCTCAAGTACAAGATGCTTGGGTTTACTTTAATGCAAAGCCTAATGCTCAGTTTTATATTGATACCCCATCGGAAATGCTTTCACAAAGAGCTTTGGATCGAAGAACTACTCAAAAGATAGTTATAGATTCTAAAGATATCCCTTTAGAGAAATCCTACGTTAATCAAGTTAAAACTGTTTCGGGAATTTCTGTTATGGCTAAATCAAAATGGCTGAACAGTATTCATGTGCGTGGTACACAAGCAGTAATAAATTCATTAAAAACATTTTCATTTGTCGATAAAATAGATTTTGCAGACAAATCGCTGAATATAGCTGGAAAAATTGCAAAGGTAAAAAAGATTAGGACCTCCGATAAGAGTAACAAAACTAAAATTGATTATGCCTATGGAACCTCGGCTAATCAAATTCAGATGTTGAATGGACAACAATTGCACCAGCAGAATTATACGGGTTCAGGTAAAATAATAGCAGTTTTAGATGCCGGTTTTCCGGGAGTAAATACCGTACAACCTTTTCAAAGATTAAGAGATAACAAAAAAATTTTAGGAGGATATAATTTTGTATTGAGAAACCCCGATTTTTACACCGGAGTTTCACACGGAACATCCGTTCTTTCAACCATGGGTGGTTATAAAGAAGGTTCATTAGTAGGAACAGCACCAGACGCTGCTTATTATTTATTTGTTACAGAAGATGATACTTCTGAAAATCCGGTTGAAGAATCACTTTGGGTAGAGGCTGCAGAAAAAGCAGATAGTTTGGGAGTTGATATTATAAATACCTCTTTAGGTTATTTTGATTACGATAATGCGGCTTATAGTCACAAGTATAGTGAAATGAATGGTGTAACTGCTTACATGTCCCGAGGAGCTGAAATTGCGTTTAGCAGAGGGATGATTATTGTAACGTCAGCGGGCAATTCTGGGAATTCAGCAAATCCATATATTGCAGTACCTGCTGATGCGGTTTCTGTAATTGCTGTTGGAGCTGTAAATTCTGCAAAATCATTGGCTTCATTTAGTTCAATAGGACCTTCAAGTGACAATCGAATAAAACCGGATGTTATGGCACAAGGACAATCGGATGTTTTGTCTGATGCATTAGGTAATATTGTGACAGCAAACGGGACTTCATTTTCCAGTCCAATTATGGCAGGAATGATCGCTTGTTTATGGCAGGCTTTTCCTCTAAAAACAAATAAGGAGATTAGAGATTTAATTATAAAATCTAGCGATCGATACACAACGCCTAACAATCAATATGGTTTTGGTATTCCAAATTTTAGTTTGGCATTGACACTTTCGGTAGACGCTTTCTCAAAAAATGACTTCATACTTTACCCAAATCCAGTTAGCGATTACATGTCGGTTTCTCTTCCAGAGGGCCATGATAAAGGATCATTTTTAATTTATAATGTTTTGGGTCAAATAATATCAGATGATCTTCTTACTAGCCAGACATCGAATATTTCTTTGAAATCACTTGACAAAGGAATCTATGTTTATAAATTAGAATCGGGTGTTTTTTCTAAAAAGGGAAAAATAATAAAGCAATAAATTAAAGTAAAATAATGAATAGAATTACAGAGCTCTTCAAAATTAGATATCCTATTATCCAAGCGGGAATGATTTGGAATAGTGGTTATAAATTAGCGAGCGCAGTAAGTAATGCCGGTGGTTTGGGTATAATAGGTGCAGGTTCTATGTATCCAGAAGTTTTACGCGAACATATTCAGAAATGCAAAAAAGCGACTCAAAAACCTTTTGGTGTTAATGTCCCAATGTTATACCCCAATGTCGAAGAAATAATGAAAATTATAGTCGATGAAGGTGTGAAGATTGTTTTTACATCGGCTGGAAACCCAAAAACATGGACTTCTTTTTTGAAAGAAAATGGCATAACAGTTGTACATGTTGTTAGTAGTTCTGTTTTTGCATTAAAAGCAGAAGCAGCAGGTGTTGATGCCGTAGTTGCTGAAGGATTTGAAGCTGGAGGACACAACGGAAGAGATGAAACGACAACTTTTACATTGATTCCAATGGTAAAAGAATATATCAAAATTCCTTTGATTGCTGCCGGAGGTATTGCAACGGGTCGCGGAATGTTAGCAGCAATGGTTTTAGGTGCTGACGGCGTTCAGGTTGGCAGTAGATTTGTGGCTTCGGAAGAATCTTCAGCACATGAAAATTTTAAGAAGACGATTATAAATGTTAAAGAAGGTGATACGCAATTGACTTTAAAAGAATTGGCTCCAGTTCGATTGATTAAAAATAAATTTTATCAGGATCTTCAGGAATTGTATGCGAAATGTCCAACAAAGGAAGAGTTGTCTCAGTTTTTGGGAAGAGCGAGGGCAAAAAGAGGTATGTTTGAAGGGGATTTAATCGAAGGAGAATTAGAAATAGGTCAAGTTGCGGGATTAATTCACGAAATAAAACCAGCGGCAGAAATACTTTTGGAAATAATGAATGATTTTGAAGATGCTAGAAAAGAGGTAACTAAATTCGACTTTTAATTAATACACAATGACTAAAACAAAATTATATATTATACTGTTTTTTTTGGGGTTAGGATTGCAACAGTCTTATAGTCAAAATTATAAATTTAAAACATCAGGCTTTAGTGTTTTAGAAAAAAATGAAAAAGGCAAGTGGGGAAAATGGTCTGATTTGGATTTGGTCAATATTTTAATATCATTAGACACTAATAAAGATAGAATTGTAATATATTCTCAAATCATCCAATTGTTTGAAATTATCGATTATCAGGCAACAGAAGAAAATGATACCGATATAGTTTATTCGTTTACTTGTAAAGATAATAATGGAGAGGATTGCACAGTTTCAATTATTACAAGAAAGAAGCAGGATAATAGGAAGCAACTTTATGTCAATTATGAGAACAGGATTATAGTTTATAATATTTTCAACATGTAATAATAAAAGAAGTCGCTACTAGTGACTTTTTTTATTAAATTACAGCGCTAAAAAAAATTAGTTTTTGATAGCAATAGTTAGTCAATATCCTTAATAAACTCATCGTATTCTTTGTAAAAAAGCTCTAAAGAATTCATTTTCTCATTGTAAAAGTCAAAGATTTCATCCCAATATTTTCGATTACTAACGCTTACTTCTAATTTTTCAATCCAAATTCGACTAATCGTTTTGCCGTTCTCAAGAATAAATTCTTTTTCAAAAACTAAATCTTTGATAAATTCTTCTTCAAGTATATTTTTCAGTGCTTCTATTTTCTCAAAATAAGCAATTCGTTTTTCGTCGCTTCGATGCTCAATATCAATTAAGACAAGTGCCTTTTTATTGTCAACATAAAATTTAAAAGAAAAATCTTTAATTTTTGTATCATAAAGCATCCATTTTCGGGGATATTTATCTGCGAATGTCACCCAGAATTCTCGCTTTAATTTTTGAGTTTCTTCTTTACTATACATTTTAATGGCTTTTAATATAGAAAATTAGCATTGCGTTATTTTCTAAACTATATTTATATTATCTTTTATGGTGCAAAAATAGACTTTGATTATGGATTTTCAAGAATTTTTAGAATATGTTCCTAAATTAATGACAGCGGAGCTTCCTGCTGAAATCTCGCATATCAAAATGGCACCATTGGAGAGAATTGAAAGTTTAAAAAATTTTGAAATTGGAATAAAAAAACCAAAAATTGCTGCCGTTATGATGTTGTTTTATCCCAAAAATGGAATAACGCATTTGGTGCTTATTGTCCGAAATTCTTATAAGGGCGTGCATTCTGCTCAAATTGCATTTCCAGGTGGTAAATATGAAGCACATGATGAAATTTTTGAAAATACTGCGCTGCGGGAAACCCATGAAGAAGTTGGAATTCATCCCAATAGTATGGAAATTATCAAGACTTTTACGCCCATGTATATTCCACCGAGTGATTTTATGGTTCATCCTTTTTTAGCTATTTGCAAGGAAGAAATTGTTTTTATTCCCGATACTAAGGAGGTTGCAAACATAATTGAATTGCCTCTAACAGTTTTTTTGAGTGATACAATTATTACTGATGCAAAGCTGAATACATCTTACGCAAATGATATAACTGTTCCAGCTTTTAAAATTGAAGAGCACATCGTCTGGGGAGCTACAGCCATGATGTTGAGCGAGTTGAAAGATGTTTTAAAAGATGTTTTAAATTCCTGATTTTGATTTTTTTGTAGAATTGAAATTGATACGGAAGTACAAAAATAAATTTCGTATTATTGCAGACCTAATTCATAGAAAAATATACAAATTTATGGGATTGTTTAAGAGAAATCCTTTTGGTCATATACTATTTATAAAGAAATTCTTAATTCGTGTTTTTGGAGTTATTACTCACAGACGTTATAGGGGATTTAATGAATTACAGATTGAAGGATCCGAGATAATACGAAATTTACCTGATGCGAATGTTCTTTTTATATCCAATCACCAAACCTATTTTGCCGACGTCGTTGCCATGTTTCATGTTTTTAATGCAAGTTTGAGCGGACGTGACGATACCATCAAAAATGTTTGTTACATGTGGCAGCCCAAAATGAATATTTATTACGTTGCGGCCAAAGAAACAATGCAGGCAGGTTTGTTACCAAGAATTATGGCTTATGCAGGGGCAATTTCTGTAGAACGAACTTGGCGAGCAAAAGGAGTTGATGTGCAAGAGAAGAAAAATATTAATCCGGATGATACCGAAAATATTAGAATAGCGCTAAAAGACGGTTGGGTAATAACTTTCCCTCAAGGAACCACTAAATCTTTTAAACCAGTTCGAAAAGGCACGGCTCATATTATCAAACAGCACAGACCCATTGTTGTCCCCATAGTTATTGATGGTTTTCGACGCTCTTTTGACAAAAAAGGATTGCGCATGAAAAAGAAAGGAATTTTGCAGTCGTTCATTATCAAGGAACCTTTAGATATTGATTATGATAATGATACCATCGATGAAATAGTTGAAAAAGTAGAATATGCCATCGAGCAACATGCGTCTTTCCTGAAAGTAATTCCTTGCGAAATTATAAGAGAACAAGAAGAGCTAAATAAATTCCGAAAATGGGAATATTAAAAAATAAAGAGGCCTAAAAGCCTCTTTTTTTATAAATCGATTTTCTTTAGTTCCGTATAGTTTTCTGTAAGTTTACTCAAGAATCTACCATATAATAATTTGTAAAACAGCCAGATTAAACCCATTATTAATAATGCCACAAAAAACAAAGTAATATAATTTACTTCCATAAGCTCTTTTGCATTTTTGGAATTACCAGAGTTGTATCCTTCATTAAACCCTTCTATTCCGCTCAAAGCTCCCGTAAAACCTCCAATAAAAATATTCCAATAAATATAGTAAGTTACAATTTTTCTGGTTTTCAGAATGTGTTTTATGAGTGTTCTTGAAGATTGAAGTACTGAAATTGTTTTGTAGTTTCTATAAAAACAATAGATAAATACGATAATTACCAAATAATTAAATTTTTCTAAAAAGTTGATAAACGGATGCAAACGCAAAAACTCATCATAGGTTTTATCATTCAGAGCAAATGCAATTCCATTTAATACAATAAATTCTAAGATGCTTACAATCAAAATCCACTTCACAATCGAAGATGATTTTTTATGTATCATTTTGTAAATCTCATTTTCCGAAACCTGTTCAAAAGAATCCGTGTTCTTTTGCCAATCTTTTTTCAATAAATCCAGCTCTTTCATATTCCTAATGGATTTAATATTTTTTTTAATTTCCCTTTTATTCTGTTCATTTTCACCCGGGCATTCACTTCACTAATCCCTAATGTTACGGCTATTTCCTGATAATCTTTATCTTCAAGATACATAAAAATCAATGCCTTTTCGATATCATTCAATTGATAAACCGCCTTGTACATTAGCTTAATCTGTTCTTCTTCTTCATAATTATACTCCACATCATTCAAGAAATGCTGACGTCCTTCAAACTCAATAGTTGCTATTGAGCGCTTACTTTTTCTATATAAAGTGATTGCCGTGTTCAACGCCACACGATAGGCCCAAGTAGAAAACTTGCTGTCTCCTCTAAATTTAGGGAACGCTTTCCACAACTGAATCGTGATTTCCTGAAACAAATCCTTGTGTGCATCATCACCATTAGTATACAACCTACAAATCTTGTGGATTATATTCTGATTTTCCTGCAACTGCTTAACAAAAGACTGTTCTAGATTGTCACTCATACATACATTAGTAACCTAAAGGTAGGTTTTGTTACAATATTAATAATTTTTAGGAGCAGAAACACTTCAATCCATAATTATTAATCGTCCCGCTGTACATTTCAATCTTTATTTTCTGAAAAAATCAGAAAAATAAAGGATTTCCATTTCCATCAGGGCTAATTTACACGAATATTTTTCTTAAAACCCTTTCAAAAAAAACAAAAATTTCGATACTTTTTGATGAAATTCAACATTAAAAAACATTGTATCTTTGAGTTTTAACAAATCAGAATTTTTTTAAACATGAATATTCCAAAGTCAGTAAATCCCAGAATAGTCATTATAGGTGGAGGTTTTGCTGGTATTGCATTGGCCAGAAAATTAAAAAATAAAAACGTGCAAGTCGTACTTTTAGATAAACACAACTACCATAATTTTCAACCTTTACTGTATCAAGTCGCCACTGGCGGTTTAGAGGCAGGTTCTATTGCTTACCCAATTAGGAAAGTCATTCAGGAATATAATGACTTCTACTTCCGACTCACTTCAGTTGAAGAAATAGATACTAAAAACCAAAAAGTCATTGCTGAAATTGGCGAATTAAGTTATGATTATCTGATTATTGCCACAGGATCTAAAACGAATTATTTTGGCAACAAAGAAATAGAACGCAACAGTATGGGGATGAAAACCATACCGCAGTCATTAAACATTCGCAGTCTTATTCTCGAAAATTTTGAACAAGCGGTTCTTACCACTGATGTAGCAGAGCGCAACAGCCTTATTAATTTTGTGCTTGTAGGTGGTGGGCCAACAGGAGTAGAGCTTGCCGGTGCTTTGGCCGAAATGAAAAAAGCCATTCTGCAAAAAGATTATCCCGATTTGGATATTGATAAAATGGAGATCAATCTCATTCAAAGCGGGGATAGAATTTTAAATACGATGAGTGAAAAATCTTCCATCGCAGCTGAAAAATTTCTGGATAATTTGGGCGTCAAAATATGGAAAAATGTTCGGGTAACTAATTATGATGGACGAACTATAATCACCAATTCTGATTTGACATTTGAAACCGCAACCGTAATTTGGACTGCTGGCGTTCAAGGAGCCTTAGTCGCAGGATTAGACGCCAAATCTTTGGTAGCAAGAGTAGAGCGTATTCGTGTCAATCAATATTGTCAAGTAGTAGGGTATGACAATATTTTTGCAGTAGGTGACATATCTGCCATGGTAACGGAAAGCTTTCCCGAAGGACATCCTATGATGGCTCAGCCTGCCATGCAGCAAGGTAAATTACTGGGTGAAAACATCATAAAATTAATTAGAAAACAGCCTATGGAAGCCTTCAAATACAACGACAAAGGTTCAATGGCTACGATAGGAAGAAATAAAGCCGTAGTTGATTTGCCCAAATACCATTTTAGTGGCGTTTTTGCCTGGTTCGTGTGGATGTTTGTGCATTTATTCTCCTTGATAGGATTCAAAAATAGAGCGGTAGTTTTCTTGAATTGGGTATACAACTACATTCGTTTTGACCGGGAGGGACGATTGATTATCCGACCGTTCAAAAAGAAAAGTTTTACTACGTTTACCAGTGATGAAGTGTAAAAAATCGGACTTATTATCGCTGTAATTGCATTCTTACATCGTTGATAATCAGCGTTTAACGGTGTGTGATATCATTCTTACAATATGTTGATTTACAATATTTTAACAAAACTATGTGATTTGTAAGTATCTGAAAATGAATTGTTTAGGTTATTTTGAATTTAATTTTTATTTAACTTGTTTTTATAAATAATGTTATGCATTAATTTTGTGGAATTCACACAAATTTTTAACGTTAATGAAAAGCATTATTATTTCTAATTTCAAGCCTATTTTGGTAGGGAAATTAATCGATCAACAAAAACTTAACCAATACACAAAGTTTTTATACAATCATTTTCAAACCAAGCCAAGCCTAGTTGGTTCGGGCGAAGAAGAAATTATTGAAGAATCAAATAGTTTTGAGATTATCTCAGACCAGGTTGATAAATATTCCGTTCCTGCTGAAAATATTAATAAAAGACAAATTTTAATTTTTGAAGAAGTAGAACATTTTATTGAAAATGAAATGGAGGAGACTTTACCTTCTGAATATCAATTTCCGGCTAGTTTAACATCCGGCAGAGGAGATATATTTGGGCCGAAAATTGGAATCCGTATGCAGTGGTTTAAAGAAAAAATGGGATATGTTTTTGATGAATTTTATTCAAAAACAAATACTGCTCCGGAAAACTTGGTTCATGTCACCTGTTCGGGATATTCCTCTCCAAGTGTTGCACAAGAAGCTGTAATAAATAGAAAATGGGAAACAACGCAGGTTACTCATTCTTACCAGATGGGATGTTATGGGGCTTTTCCTGCTATACGAACTGCCAGTCATTTGATAAGTGGTAGTAGAAATCATGGAAGAGTAGATGTGGTTCATACAGAGTTATTATCGGCACATTTAAATTTAACCGAATTCTCTGTTGCAAACACGATGATTTGCTCTCTTTTCGCAGATGGTTTTATTGGATATTCTTTATATGAAGAAGATACTTTCATGAATGATGATTCAATTGAAGATAAAAAAGGGCTTAGAATTTTAGCTTCTCATGAGGTTATTATTCCGGATTCATTAGATGATATGTCTTGGGAAATAGGAGAGTATAATTTTTTAATGACGCTTTCTAAAAGGGTTCCCGTTTTTATTCGTAAAAACATAAAATCCTTTTTGACGACCCTTTGTAGTAAAGTTGATATAGATCTTGAATCTGAGAAATCTAAAATGCATTTTGCAATCCATCCCGGAGGACCAAAAATTATTGATTATGTAGTGGAAGCAGTTGGAATTTCAAAAGATCAGGCACGTTGGTCTTATGAAATATTACGTCAACAAGGAAATATGTCTTCAGCTACTGTTCCTCATATCTTTAATGAAATTATTAATGATGACAACATTTTATCAGGAACTAAAATTGTAGCAATGGCATTTGGTCCGGGTCTTACAGCTACTGGATTATTGCTTGAGAAAATATAATTTTATAAAAAGTCAATTCTCTAAGGAGACGAGCGGTTTAAATACGATGAGTTATGAGTTTGGAAATGGAAACATTTAGAACTTATAACTCATTTTTTTTATAATAATTCACCATCAAATTCACAAACTTACTGTAACTGTCCATGCCGTCTTTTTGCTTATTTAATTTCAGGAAACTGTCATAAAAAGCATGAAAACCCGTTTCAATTGGTGTTTCATATTGTTTCCAGAAATGGTCACTTTCTTTGTAGTTTTTCAAAATTCCCGGATGAACAGTTTTTAGTAATTGTTTGAATATTTTTTTATCGCGAACTTGCCAATTGGCCAAACAATAGCGCAAAGCCATGCTATAACCTGAATATTTAAAGTACAAATTATCATTTTTTACAGATGCTAAAAAGCCAATAAAGTTGCATTCACTTTCGCTAGCATAACCCATTTGGTGCGCCATTTCATGATTAGTTGTCATTGGGAAACTATACATTGGTCCAAGATCATTTACTTGTGCCTCATTAGTAAACGGATTTAAATAGCCGCCAAATCCCATAAAAGTTAACGGCAGACTGAAGAGCGATTTTTTTGTACTTAAATTGGTAAATCTAAAATAAGGATATTTCGTTGACAGGTTTTGGTAACCATTTAAATTCATATTGAAAACCTGTTCTTGAGAATAAGGAAAAACTACTTTCAAACTGTCATTTTTTGTAATCTGACCTTGAATAGCGTTAGTTTTAGCGATTAATTTTTTGGTAAAAACTAATAAATCATTATTTGAATACTCTTTTTTAATATCCATTTTTTCAAAAAGCGGTTCGCGGTAATAGTTCATCGCCCAAAGTAAATGAAAGGAAAAATAGAATACGGATATAAAGCCCACTATAACAAGGATGTTGTTTTTCCATTCTGTCATCCAAGATTTCCTTTTTTTCCAAAGCCAAACCAATACAGATAAAATGGTAATAAAGTAAATGAAATCCCCCAATGAAAAAGGAATTTTTCCAAATACAACTCTCGAAAATATTGAAATAATTAAATAGATACCGTTACTGTAAAATTGTTCTACATATTCAGGGAAATAAGGAATGATTTGCAAAAAAAGTATTTGTGCAAGAAGAAACAAGGAAAGAAAATATTTTGGTTTCACTAGTTAGATTTTAGAATGTAAAGATAATTACAATATCAGCTAGCAAGGAAAAGAATTTAAACTTTGAATTTCTTTATTTAGTAAGAATGCTAAATAAAGTAATTCAAAGTTGTAAACTCTAAATTTTTAAGTTGTTATTTTTTTTTTTAAAATCGAATATAACGTGTTGAATTTAAGCGAATTGAAAATCTTAATTCATCAAATTTATTTTGGTATGTTGTTAAAATAGTTGCAGAACCATAAAGTAAATGATGTGCATACTCTATGTGAAAGTTTATTAATTTGTTTGTTGTCGGTAAATTATAATTAATGCCCATTTTTATCGCCTGTTCTGTTGTTTTTTCAGTAGGATTTTTTAAAACAACTAAATCATAACGTATGAAAGGGACTAAATCTCCTTCCTTTTTTTTATCAAATACTTGAAATTGTATTTGACCGTAACCACCCGTAACGTTTAATTTTTGGTCTGAATAATTGGAATAAATTGCTTCATATTCGATAGTATAAAAATGTTTTCCAATAGTATTAGTGTAGTCTAAATTATTTTCAACAGTTAATTTATTCCCTGTTGCCAAAGTGCTTCCTAAAAAAACATTGTTTATACCAGAAATAAGAGTAAAACTTTTATCTTTTATGTTTTGAGTGTTGTCTATCGCAAAACCAATATTTAACTTTTGATTGCTTTTATCGGTGGTTTGAATAATAGATTGGGTAATTTTAAATGTTATTGCATTCCAAAATTGAAAACTTGGATGGTCTTGATTCAGCGAACCTCTATTATCTTGCATTGATGCTTGTAAGAATGTTCTTTTTGATATTTGTGATTGAATTTGTAAGCCCCATTGTGTACCAAAACTATTTGTGCTTCCGTGCTGTTCGAGAATTAAACTTCGGTTTATTGTTGGCAGATTACCGGAGGATAAATTATCTTCTTTTGACAAAATAGTCGTGTTTTCACCAAATAATATTCGAAATTTATTGGGATCATTTGCATTTTGAAAAGTTATAAACAGATTTTCCCAAATTTTAAATCTTTTACTATCTTGAAAAAAGTTATTATCTGTAAAATCAACTTCATAGAATACAGTTGTACGGAATTTATTTCCATTTATTTTGAATGGATAACTAGGCAATTGAAATTCCATTCCTTGCCTTGCTCTTCTCCAAGCAGGAGTAAGGTTTGGAGAAAATAATCTTTCGGCAAATGCCCAAGTTGTCCATTGAAAATCATTTTTTTTATACTGTAAACCTGCATCAGGGTTATAACTAAAATGTTTTATACTGTCATTTTGTGCAATCGAATTAATTGTACAAAATAGAAATAGATATAAATATTTCATTACACATTTTTTATTTTCGTATGAAATTTATATCGAATATAACTTGCCATTATTAAAACAATTAGACAAAGTTCTGAAACTACTTTTTCGGCATCAAAAATATCAACTGGACGGTTTTTTAATAGAGGGTCCATTACTATTCCATGAACTACAAAAAGCGTAGCTGTGGCGTAAGATATTAGGTGTATGTTTTTCCAAGTTCCAAAACTCATCTTTTCTCTTATTACTTTTTGTGTGGTAACAATAACTATTAGTAATGCAAACATAGAAAGTGTTCCTAATGCTACAAACACTTTTTGAGTTGGGGCATTTATTGGAAAAAAAATATCGATTAATTTGAACTTTGTCGTTTTGTCAAACAATAAAAATAATGGGTGCAATAAGACTAAAAGTAATGCCACGTAAGCTGTCCAATTATGCAAATTATAAACATTAATTTGTTTGATTTGTTGCGGTAATGATTTCCAATATTTATGTTTTTTGTAAGTGGTACTAATCATCATTCCTAATAGGAAATTAAAAGTTAGCACTACTGTTGCTACCAATCCCATTGAAGCGGATAGGTCTAGAAAAGTTATATTTAGCATTATTATTTGATTTTTAAATTATATAAATAGAGCGTTTTGCTGCATAACATTATGCAACAAAATAATACTTAAATAATTATGTCAAATTAATAATGAGGCGTAAAGAATATAACGCCGTTGCGGTGGTTGATTGAATTTATTTTCAAAATTGTTTGTAATTGCTTTGGAAATAATTACAGGATAAAAGACGATTTTAGGTTGAAAATCAGATTTAAAAACAGCTACTTTTTTTTCAGTTTTAGTTTCGGATATATTTAGATTTAAAGTATTTTGATAAATATAAGAATGCGTTTCTTTTTCAAAATTTAGCTTTTCTTCATTGTCTGAAAATTCAAATACTGTGTTGAGATAACAGCAAGAAATTAGCGTGAAGAATAATATTTTAAAGTTAAAAACCATATCGTAAAAGTATAATTTTATTTTTTATTGAGTATAAATTATTATAATTGTTTTCAAAGTTTCGTTTAGCAGAAGGTTTATGTAAAACTTAAATTTTTGCGTTAATTCATTAAATTCGAGTTGACTTTTTTTAGTGCTGAATAGTTCCGTAACTTTGTACTTCTTAATTGTTAAACATCAAACAAAAATAAATGAGCCAAGAAATAAGAAATTTAGAACCCAAAGCACTTTGGAATAAGTTTGCTGATTTGAATGCGGTACCTCGTCCTTCTAAAAAAGAAGAACGTGTGATTGAGTTTATGAAAAACTACGGAAAGAGTCTGGGATTGGAAACTTTTGAAGATGAAATCCGTAATGTGATTATACGCAAACCGGCTACTCCAGGAATGGAAAATCGTAAAGCGATTGTGTTACAAGGACATTTGGATATGGTACACCAAAAAAATTCGGATACCGTTTTTGATTTTGATACACAAGGAATAGACATGTATGTGGATGGAGATTGGGTTCGTGCTAGAGGAACAACTCTAGGTGCTGATAACGGCCTTGGCGTTGCCACAATTATGGCGATTTTAGAAAGCAAAGACATTCCGCATCCTGCTATGGAAGCTTTGTTTACCATTGATGAAGAAACAGGAATGACTGGAGCTTTGAACTTAAAAGGAGGGATTCTGCAAGGTCAAATTCTTTTGAATTTAGATACAGAGGAAGATGATGAAATTGACATTGGTTGCGCAGGAGGAATTGATGTAACAGCCACAAGAAGTTATCACGAAGAGGAAGTTCCAGAAGGTTCAGTTGGTCATATTATTACCGTAAAAGGATTAAACGGAGGACATTCAGGAATGGATATCCATAAAGGGTTGGGTAATGCCAATAAAATAATGAACCGATTGTTGTTTGACGCTTTTGAAAACTTCGGTTTACAAGTGGTGGAAATCAATGGAGGAAGTTTACGTAACGCTATTCCAAGAGAAAGTGTTGCTAAAGTAATTATTTCCGAAATGTTTGATGAAGCTTATGTTTTTGATATGCAAGAAATCATCAATGACATCAAAAACGAATTTAAAACTACGGAGCCAAACTTAACTATCGAAATCGTGAAATGCGATTTACCAAAAAAAGTAATGGATTTAGGTGTTCAGGAAGGAATTATCAGAGCAATTTATGCAGCACACAACGGCGTGTATCGAATGAGTGCCGATATGGAAGATTTAGTTGAAACTTCTAATAATATTGCCAGAGTAATCATTAAAGATGGCGAAATTTCAATCGGATGTTTGACCCGTTCTTCTGTAGAGACGTCTAAATATGATTTGGCTAATTCTTTACGTTCCGCTTTTGAATTAGTAGGTTGTGAAGTAGAGCTTTCCGGTTCTTATCCGGGTTGGACTCCAAATGTAAATTCGGAGATTCTAGATGTGCTTGTTGCAATTTACGAAAAACAAAATAACAAGAAACCGAAAGTGGTGGCTTGTCACGCAGGATTAGAATGTGGAATTCTGGGAACTAATTATCCTAATATGGATATGATTTCTTTTGGGCCAACTATTCATGGAGCGCATTCTCCGGATGAAAGAGCGAGTATTTCCTCTTCTCAGAAATTTTGGAAATTTGTTTTGGAAATTTTAGCTAATATTCCAGTCAAATAATAGTGAATTTCGATAAAATGAAAAACCCTCGTTTTGTAATAAACGAGGGTTTTGTATAAGAATTAATCTCTTTTAGGAGTGTTTTTCTTGTCTCTTTTTTCTTCTTTCTTTTCTTTAGCCGTTTTTAAAGGCTCTTTTTTTGCAGTTTTCTTTGCGTCTTGACTTTTTGCCATGATATTTGATTTAAATTTTGGTTTTAATTTTGATGTAAGTAAATGTATATAATATTTTGATTTCTTTCAATATTATTTCAAAAAATCACCGTCTATAATTAATAATTGAACTTTATTTGTAGCTAAAGAGCGATGAGAACTTAGATCAGCTGAAACAACGTAAGTCATTCCTTTAGAAAGTTGAACATGTTCTTCATTCTCCATTTCGCTTATGAGTTCGCCCTCAAGACAATGTACAATATGTTCTTTTTGACACCAATAATCTGCCAAATAACCTTCAGAATAAATAACTTTTCGAATTTTAAGTCCTCCTAATCCAATCGTTTGTCAATAAGCAGTTCTTGTTTCTCCTTTATATTCTGTTTTCTCTATGTTATCCCAATTTATGGCTTGGAAAGGTATTTTAGACATAAATCTTGTTTTTTGATTAATTAAAATTTTGGCGAAAACTCAAATTTATTTTTAAATAAAAATCCCCAACTACTTTCGCAATTGAGGATTGAAATTATTTTTAGATTAAAAATGTAAACTGTTATATTATTTTTTCTTTAGAATTTTATATTCTTCATAACAGCCACTTATGGCATCCATGATTTGTAAATCATTTGCAGTTTGTATGAATGCTTCTGAATAATTGCAACGTTGCAAAATTTCGGCTAATTCGTTTTTATCTACGCCAAGAAGTACAGATATAGTTTCCCTGTCAAATTTAGATTCCAGTAGATTTCGAACCGTATCATCCTTCTTCATTTCTTTGAGCTTTTTGAGCTCTTTTGGATTTTTTCCAAAAAAATTATAAAGCATATCCGTAGGATTAAAGATAGAACCCAATACTCTACCAAAGGCATTTGGAGAATATTCGCCCGCTTCATAACCTTGCGTTAAGCCGGAAATACTATAACGGTAATTTTCTTTCGTTGGAATTAATTTTGAATCGACTTCCAGATATCCCGTTAAATTAAAGGGTCTGATGATTACTTCCTCTAGCGCGATGGCTTTTTCGGTAAGTTGAATTTTGGTGCTTTTATTTTTTATCCAATCGTTTGTAACTCGAACTCGTAAAGATTGGTATCCCAAAATAGTAAAATGTAAAGTATCATTTGGTTGAACATCGATTTCGAAATATCCTCTCGAATCGGTAGTTGCACCTCTTACTTTATTAATGTTGATGATATTTACATTGGGCAAAGGTTGTCTCGTATTGTTGTTGATAATAATACCATTAACCTTTTGAGAGGGCTGTATGTCTTGTGCGATAGCAGCTGAGGAAAGTACTAAAAAAAAGAAAACTACAAAATATTTCATAAACTCATTTAAAACTTTAAAAGTAATAAAGGGGATTGAATATTTTGTAGTTTCCTATTATAATTATAAGAAAATTAACAATGAATGTTAGTCTTTTCTTGGTCTTCTTGGTCTTGGTGTATCACCAAAGCCTTCAGAACGTCTTGGTGCTCTATCAGAACTATCTTCGTTTCTTGGTGCTCTGTCAGAAAAACCGCCCTCTCTTGGAGCTGAACTTCTTCCGCCAAAACCACCTTCTCTTGGAGCTGAACTTCTTCCGCCAAATCCACCTTCTCTTGGAGCTGAATTTCTATCGCTTCTGAAACTACCACCGCCAGAACCTTCTCTTCTTGGTGCAAAACTACCTTCTCTTCTTGGAGCTGAACTTCTTTCGCCACCAGAGCGACCTCCGCCAAAACCACCACCCGAACTTCTTCCGTTATGGTCACGTCTTCCGCCACCATCGTTTTTCGAAATTTCAACATTGATTCTACGTCCTTCTAATTGTACGTTGTTCAAAACTTCCATTACTTTATCAGTATGTTCCGGATCAGTATTAAAGAAAGAGAAACCTTCTTTTACATCTACTTTGAAAACGTCATCACGACCTAAGTCTAATGTTTCTTTCAAGTAATCTTTTAATGACATCCAATCAAAGTTATCTCTAGAACCGATGTTCACGAAATATCTTGTTGCTCCGCCATTGTTATTTTCTCTTGGAGCACCATCTCTATCATCACGCTCACGTCTTTCAGATCCTGAAGCTTGATTAGAAAGATCTCTAGTTTTCTTGTAGTAATTGATAAAACGGTTAAATTCAACCGATACCATTTTCTTGATTAATTCTTCTTTCGTTAAATCTTCAAGAACGCTGTTAATTGCAGGAAGATAGTTGTCAATTTCGTGATCAACTTCTACATCTTTAATTTTATTAGCTAGGTGTAACAATTGGATTTCGCAGATTTCAATTCCAGAAGGAATCGTTTTTTCTTCGAATTTTTGTTTGATGATTCTTTCGATAGAAGAAATTTTACGCAATTCACTTTTAGTAACAATTACAATAGATGTACCTAATTTACCAGCACGACCAGTACGACCAGAACGGTGATTGTAAGTTTCGATTTCATCAGGTAATTGGTAGTTTACTACGTGAGTAATGTTATCAACGTCAATTCCACGTGCAGCAACGTCAGTAGCTACAAGCATTTGAATTTGTCTTCCTCTAAAAGATTTCATTACACCATCACGTTGCGCTTGAGATAAATCTCCGTGCAATGCAGCAGCGCTGTATCCATCTTCAACCAATTTTTCAGCAACAGCTTGCGTATCTCTTTTGGTACGACAAAAAACTACAGAGAAAATGTCTGGGTTAGCATCCGCTAAACGTTTCAAAGCTTCGTAACGATCACGTGCATTTACAAGGTAAAATTCGTGAGAAACGGTAGCAGAACCTGAGTTTTTAGCTCCAACTGTAATTTCAATTGGGTCAGTCATGAATTGTTTTCCAATACGAGCTACTTCAGCAGGCATTGTTGCAGAGAATAACCATGTGTTTTTTTCGTCTGGCGTAGTAGAAAGGATGTTTACGATATCTTCGTAGAAACCCATATTCAACATTTCGTCAGCTTCGTCAAGAATACAATAGTTGATTTGAGAGATATTTACCAAACCTCTATTAATCATGTCTTGCATTCTTCCTGGAGTTGCCACAATAATCTGCGCGCCTCTCTTTATGTCTCTCGCTTGTTCTGTTATGCTAGCTCCACCGTAAACTGCTACCACATTAATACCTTTTTCGTATTTAGAGTAGTTTTTAATTTCGTTGGTAATCTGCAAACACAATTCGCGGGTTGGAGATAAAATTAATGCTTGTGTGTTTCTGTTGTTGGCATCAATTTTCTGAATAACTGGAAAACCAAAAGCTGCCGTTTTCCCTGTCCCTGTCTGAGCCAACGCAACCATATCTGTGTCTTTTTCCAATAATAGGGGAATCGCTTTCTCCTGTACTTCGGTCGGATTTTCAAATCCTAGATCTAAAATCGCCTTCAGTAACGATTCACTCAATCCTAATTGTTCAAATTTATTCATATGTATTTTTAAAATAGGGTGCAAAATTACTGTTAATAATCGATATAAACTAATGCTATTTTAAGATTTAATGATTTATTACCATTTGATTGTCAGAAAGTTATAATTTTTTTTCTGAATTTGGAGTTTTTGTTTAGACAATTCAGTACTGAATTATGGCTCAGGTTGTTGTAATCTTATATAATAATAGATTTAGTCCCTCTTTATTTATTTTCTTTTAAGAACTCGATCAATTGTCTTGTAGCCTTACCTCTATGACTAATTTTATTTTTTATATCCAAAGGCAATTGGGCAAAAGTTTCAGGATAACCTTCTGGCTTAAAGATGGGGTCATAACCAAAACCCTGATTGCCTATTTTTTCTGAAGCGATTTCGCCTCGGGCA
Source organism: Flavobacterium urumqiense (assembly GCF_900108015.1). Classification (GTDB taxonomy): domain Bacteria; phylum Bacteroidota; class Bacteroidia; order Flavobacteriales; family Flavobacteriaceae; genus Flavobacterium; species Flavobacterium urumqiense. The sequence continues at coordinate 140,246 of NZ_FNVP01000003.1, forward strand.
ATTCCGGTAAAATGATGTTGTTTTCCTTTTAAATTCAGCGTAATTACCGTTTTAAATTGTGCCGCTCTATTGTTTTTATCTGATAAACTCTGCAATAGTTTGTTCATATTATCATCGGCATTGCGCTGTTCTCCAGCATATCGTGCGGAGTAAACGCCAGGTTCTCCATTTAAAGAATCTACTTCAAGTCCAGTGTCATCCGCAAAGCAGTCATAACCATAGTTGCGGGTAACATAATTGGCTTTTTGAATAGCATTGCCTTCAATAGTATCTTCAGTTTCAGGTATGTCTTCAAAACAGCCAATACTCTCTAAACTCATAATAGTAATGGTTTCAGGAAGCATACTTTGTAATTCCAAGATTTTATTTTTATTATTAGAAGCGAAAACAAGTTGCATTTTTTTTGGTTTTAATTTTCAAATATACATTTTCTACACATGAAGGATAGAAATAGAGACGTTTTTTATTAGTTTGTCTTTACAGCAGGATTATTATTTGTAAGTATAAATGGTTCAAAATGATAATAAAAAGTGTAAAAAATTAATTTATTATATTGTAATTAAAGCGTTGATTTATATTAATTTATTTTGTTTTAATGGTGTCTTTGATTGTCCTTTTGATTGAATATTTGAATCGTATCACCAGTATATGGCGATATTACAGAAATAGTTGATTTTGCTGAACGGTAGAATTGTTAATGATGAATCGGATGCAACAATTAGAGGTTTATTATAGGCCTTCTTTTTTTATGATATCACATCAATCATTTTTTGAAAAATCAATGATCACTGATGTTGCTTCATATTCAGTTAAGGAGTTAATGAAGCGATTGATATCTTTTAATAATAAGGTTACGATGTTAATCATTAGTTAAATACTTGTATATGAGTTTTTTAATCTTAATTAGTCGTATATTTGAGTATGGTTTTGGTTTATTGTTGAATATATCCATCTGCAAAGAGAAGAGTATTTACTAGTTAGTGGCATCGAAAGATAAAAACTGATAGCAAGAAACCAAAGTCCATATTTGGAGGCCCTTTAAAAAGGCCTCCTTTTTTTTGGGATATTATGCAAAAACATAACTTTGTTTTAAATTTTATTAAAGTATTTTATAAATTTTTCACGCAACTAACATCCTTAAATCCACTATATTTTTAAATAAATAATTGTTTTTAAGGGCAGCGAAATTTTACGCGTTAATTATTAGTTAATTAATTGTTTATTAGTTATTTAGTTTTAATTAATTGTATCTTTAGGTATGGTTTTGGTTTATTGTTGAATATGTCCATCTGCAAAGAGAAGAGTATTTACTAGTTAGTGGCATCGAAAGATAAAAACTGATAGCAAGAAACCAAAGTCCATATTTGGAGGCCTTTTAAAAAGGCCTTCTTTTTTTTGGGATATTTTGCAAAAACATAACTTTGTTTAAAATTTTATTAAAGTATTTTATTAATTTTTAACACAACTAAAATCCTTAAATCCAGTGTATTTTTATATAAATAATTGTTTTTGAGTGCACCGAAATTTTACGCGTTAATTATTAGTTAATTAATTGTTTATTAGTTATTTAGTTTTAATTAATTGTATCTTTGAGTATGGTTTTGGTTTATTGTTGAATATGTCCATCTGCAAAGAGAAGAGTATTTAGTAGTTAGTGGCATCGAAAGATATAAACTGATAGCAAGAAACCAAAATCCATATTTGGAGGCCCTTTAAAAAGGCCTCCTTTTTTTATGGCTTATGCTAAATGTGGTTTAGTAAATGTTGTGGTTTTAAGAATTTTATATTTTTATAATTGAATCTAGTTAACGCAAAAGAGTTAATTTATGATTATAATATGTTTTATTTTAAATAATTGAAAATCAACTGGTTAATTAATAGTTAAAGTATTGTTTTTCATAAATTTAACTAATTCAAATTGTATCTTTGAGTGTGGTTTTGATTAATCACTTGGGTAAAATCATCTGCAAAGAGAAGCTTATTCAAATAGTCTTTTCATGCTGAACGGCATGAGTTGATAAATGGTAAATCAAAATCAACAATCGGAGGCCCTTTAAAAAGGCCTCCTTTTTTTATGGTTTGACAGTATTTAGATTAGTGAATATTATGATTTATTTTTGAATATTGTTTTATTTTAAGGAATGTGATCATCATCAAACGATTGATGATTTACTATTATATTTTTGTATTTAAAATATTGAAAATCATATAGTTAATAATTAGTTAAAGTATGTTACTACTATTGCTTAAAATAAAAATAACGGTATCTTTGAGTACGATTTCGCTTTGTTGTTGAATATGGCCATCTGCAAAGAGTAGCGTATTTGATAATTAGTTTTATCGAAAGATTTAAACTGATAATGACAAATCAAAATCTAAACTGGAGGTCTGTAAAAAGACCTCCTTTTTTTATGGCTATATAGCAAGAACAGTATTTTTAGTTTATTTTTTTAATACAATTTGTATAAATGTTTGCAATTTAAATACAATAAATTAATTGCGTTAATTATTGGTTAAATGCTGATTAACAGTTGATTATTTTAGAAACAAATAATACCTTTATGTGTGATTCTGATTGAATACTTGGGAATGTCAATCTTATTATGAGATTGATAACTCACAATAGACTATACCAGTAACGGTAAGAGTTAATATCGTTAATTCAGAATCACATAAGAGGTCTTTAAAAAGACCTCCTTTTTTTGTCCTCACTAAAAATTAATAGTTGAATTTTAATTCTTTTTTTAAAGAATATACTGAAGAAAAAAAATGGTATTGATGGATAAGAATAATAGTCTTTAATATCTCATTTATAATAAGTTAATAATTAATTTAAACCTTGATTTATATCTTTTTTAGTAAAAATAAATTGTATCTGTAAGTGTGGTGTTGATTTATTACTTGACTTTTTATCGTCACCAGAATATAATGACAATTTAATAATCAGCTATACGATATACTGGATGAGTTGATAATTGAAAATCAGCCAACAGTGGGAGGGCTCAAAGATCCTGCTTTTTGTTATTATATTTTCAATTTCAATGTACGGTTACACTTTTTAAATTACCTAATAAAAATAAATAGATAAATAAATGAGCAAATTTATTACTGCGAATAAAAATATCGATGTCAATATTAGCAAACCAGCCACTGCCAAAAGTTAATTTGCTGTATGTAAGTTTTTTATAAAAAAATCATTCTTAGACTTATCAGTCACAACAAAACTTTCCCTACGTATTTTATACTGCATAGGCAGAACAAATAATACGATTGTTAACACTAGCCTTACTTTAAAACAGAAAAAAACAATCATAGAAATAATCAAAGCTATAATTTCCAAAACGAGAAATTCTTGTCTCATGTTAAATTTTTTGCAATAAATTAATGATAATAATAAAGATTTATCTTTTTTTAACAGAAAATAATGACTTAATTTGACTAAAGCAAAAATCCAAGATACTATTTTTATCGTAAATACATAATACTAAAATTATATGCGCATGTATCAAAAATTATCGAATACCTCCCATACTTTTTTACTATTATTATTTGTTTTATTGTTTTCAACCAATAGTTTTTCACAATATGTTTTTAATAAAAATTCTCTTCCTGAAAAGTTATCACTCCATAATTTCACTACTGTTGCCGATGTAGGCCAGCAAAATTTAAATATTCAGCAGGTAATAGCACATTATGAGTCCTTAAATCCTACCAAACTTAAAACCGAAAATGATGATTTGGGTTTTACTGAAGACAATTTCTGGGCTAAAGTCGAACTTAATAACCCAACTGCTAATTCCTTAGAATATTACCTTGAGACTGCAAGACCAATAACTGATTTGGTTGAACTATATATTGTAGATGATTCGGGGAAAATTATCAAAAAGGTAAGCGGTGATACTATGCGGTATTCTGAGCGTAGTTTTGATAATAGAAAATCAATTTTTGAGTTAAAAATTCAGCCCAAATCCAATCTTAAATTGTTTTTACATTTAAAGAGCGATGGTGAAGTAATAAAAATTCCTTTGATGCTTTATTCATCGCAAAGTTTCATTAAAATGATTTCAAATGAGCAATTATTTTTTGGGATATTTTATGGTATTTTGTTAATCGCGGCAATTATTTATTTATTCTTCTTTTTTGCTTTAAATGAAAGGATATTTTTATACTATAGTTTATACGTTTTATTTGTCGGTTTGTTGCAGTTTGCCTTAGATGGTTTTTTTTATAAGTATGTCACACCAAATGCAGGATGGTTTTCTAATCATGGTGTATTATTTATTGCGATAATTGCTGTTTTTTTATCGGGGAAATACAGTGAAGTCTTTTTGAAAATTAAAACGAATAGCAATAAAATTTACTTTTTGTTTAAAGTAGCGTATGCATTATTGTTTTTTTTATTGTTTTGTGTGATTTTTATTCCTTCGCTGTTGTTGTTTTCTTATATTTTAGTCAATGTGCTTACACTCGTATTTTTGATCTTACTTGTCTATTCAATAATTTATCTTTATTACAAAAAAAAGCCTGTAGACTCCTTATTTACTGTTGGTATTTTATTTTTAATCATTGGTTTTGGCATATTTATTTTATATAATTTCGGGTTATTTCCTATTAACTTTTTTACTCAAAATAGTTCGAAATTAGGAACAGGCTCAGAAGTTATTTTCCTATCGCTTTCAATGTCTAATTTGATAAGAAACTTGAAAAATGAAAAAACCGAACTCAATCGTCTTGCTTTAGTTCGTTCTCAAGAAATGAATGACTTAAAATCTTATTTCTTATCTAATATTAGTCATGAATTGAGAACGCCACTAAATGCTATTATGAATTTGATTGATTCAATTTCTAAAGAAGTAAAAGACGATGCAATCAAAAAAAACTGCGAAATCATAAAATATTCCTCCCATAGTTTATTGAGTTCTGTTAATGATATTTTGGATTTTTCTAAAATAGAAAAACGTGAACTTAAACTCGAAGAGTCCCAATTTGAGCCTGTCAAAGTTTTGGAACATTTAAAAAATAATGCAATCAACAGAGCTAACGATAAAGGATTGGAATTTCAATTTTCAAAATCGGAAAATATACCAGATTGTATGATTGGAGATGTGACCAGATTAGTGCAAGTGGTTAATAATGTTTTGAGTAATGCCATTAAATTTACGTCGGAAGGGGTTATAAAATTTCATATTGATTCTGAAATGAAGCCAAATAATAGAGCTAGTTTAATATTCACTGTATCTGATTCAGGAGTGGGAATTCCTAAAGAAAAAATGGAAAGCATTTTTGATTCTTTTTCTCAAAATAATATTGATAATAAACGAAAATTTGGCGGACTGGGATTAGGGCTTTATATTGTCAAAACTTTAGTAGATATGCAAAACGGAACTGTTGAAATGGATAGTAAAGTCAATAAAGGTACAACATGCAAGATTACAATTGATTTTGATGTGGTGCTCCAAGAAGAAAAGGAAGTAGTTGTAATTGAGCCAACAGTTTACGATTTAGAAGGAAAAACTATTCTAGTGGTTGAGGATAATCCCATTAATCAAATGGTCATTAAAATGATTGTCAAAAAATGGTTGAATACCACGGTAGTTTATGCAAACAATGGTCAGGAAGGTTTAAATGCATTTAAGACAAATCAATTTGATATTGTGTTAATGGATCTTCAAATGCCAATTATGGACGGTTACGAAGCTACGATTGCAATTAGAAATGGGGAAGCAGGAATATTGAATGCTAACATTCCAATTATTGCGGTGACTGCTGATGTTATGGAAACTACAAAACAGCGGGTTAAGGAAATTGGCATGAATCAGTATTTATCCAAACCAATTAACAAAGAAACCTTATTTCAAATGATAAAAGATTTAGTTTAAACGTTCCCAGATACTAAACTCGTATTTGTGAAATATTTTTTTTTACTTACTGTTTTAATTGTCCAATTTTACTTAAAGTTTCTGTGAACTTGTTGGGTTTGTTAGTCCCAATCAGTAATTTCTTGTTGTTATTAAATTCAAGCTGAAGTCCTTTGTTGCCCGAAATGTTATAAGCTTTCCTTTTACCCAATAAACCAAATTTTAAACCCCAACCACCATATTCAGAAATTGCAGCGTATTGTCTGACGAATGATTTTGTAAGATTGTTCCAATTGTAATGCTTGAAAGTTATGTGAAACGGAAAAAAACGAATATAGATTCTGTCCCTTTTAATGATTGTATCAAGTCGAAAGTTAATAAACAAAAAAGTCAATAATAAGGTAAGGCCTGTTATTACTATGAGTACTGTTTCGCTTATTGGCTTTACGCCAAATTGCTGTCCATCAATAACTTGTTGGAAAGCACCAAAAAGGAATAATTCGTTAATTCCGAGTAAAATCATCCAAAGCCACCATTGTTTAAATCTTTGGCTTTCCGTAAATAAAATTTCTTGATCTATTTATTTTGGTTTATGTTTCTAATTCATCCTTTATTGACCTGCTACTATTACCGCTAACTGTAACGTAATCGAACATAAACATGCTTAATTCCTTTTTTATCGGATTCTCTTTCGTCGATTTCCAGGATATCAGTTAGCGATTTTAACATTGGTGTTAGTTTTGAAAAGCCATAATTTCTTGGGTCAAATTCAGGTTTTCTCTTTACGATCAGGTTTCCCACGTCTCCAAGAAATGCCCAGCCATCATCATCACAAATGTCTTCTATTGTGGTTTCGATAAGTTCAATTGTATGTAAATCTATTTTGTTTAATGATTTCTCAACAGGTTTTTCAACAGGTTTCTCAACGGGCTTTTTAGTGTCGGCCGAACGTTTTTTTGCTTTTTTCTTGATTGCGCCATCCAAAACTTCGATGTAAATAAATCTATCGCAGGCAACAATAAATGAATTTGGTGTTTTTTGTTCTCCAATTCCAATGACTTTCATTCCTGATTCTCTCAAACGAATGGCCAGCCTTGTAAAATCGGAATCACTGGAAACAATACAGAACCCATCTACTTTATCAGAATATAATAAATCCATGGCGTCAATAATCATCGCTGAATCCGACGAGTTTTTACCAACCGTGTAGCTGTATTGTTGAATAGGCGTGATGGCATGTTCCAATAAAACACTTTTCCAACCTCCGGCATTTGGTTTGGTCCAATCGGCATAAATACGTTTGGTGGTTGGCGTCCCAAATTTAGCGATTTCTTCCATCATTCCTTTTACATTACTGTATGGAACGTTATCAGCATCAATGAGGACGGCGAGTTTTAATTCAATTGTATCTTGTGACATTTTTAATATTGTTGAATTTTTCTACTTTAAACGTAGAAATAATTCTTTTAAATTGATATTTCTTTATTTTTTGTTTGCCAAATCTTTAATAGAAACTTCGTTGATTCGAACATCTTTGATGACGGCTTCTCCGTTTTTTATAGCAACTAAAGCATAAGTTTCATTCTTCTTTTTAATTGAAGATTCGCGATAAATTTTTTCGGCTTTTGACGCTATGTTCTCATTCATATAAAACCGATTAAAAGGCAAATTTATGGCTATTTTATCATTATTAAGGGAAAATCCAACCTTTAATTTAAGGTAGGAATCAGTATTTTCTGGTTTGCATTTAGAAATGGAAATGACTTTTGCAAAGCCATTTTTAGTTGTACTAATTGTTGCAAAAATAGTTTCTCCGTTAGTATATTTTTCAGCATTTTTTACCGTAATTTCACTTTCTTTGAAGAATAGTGTAATGTATTTTCCTCTAAAAGCATCATAAGGATCTATTGGAGCTGTTTGAAATTTGAATTCAATTCCGGTATTTATGATGTTTTCCTGATTGAATATCATTTGTAAAGGAACATACAATTGTGCCAAAACAACTAATGCAAATAATAGAAGTTTGTTTTTCTTATTTTTCATTTCTATTTCTTTTTTTGAACATTAGATAGTTAGTTAAGAAAAACCCTAAACCGATTGTAATAAATAAAATCCCTCTGATTACAAAACTCAAATCAGTATCAAAAAAGCGACAAGTTATAAGAATGGTAATGAGTAATAAACCAAAATTTAGTATTCCTAAATGGTTTAATTTATTTCCACGTTTAATTTCCGAAATTCCTATTGCTAATACGATTCCGTTTGCCATAATAGAAAATTCATAGCCAGGAATGAAAAAGAGAATATTGGTAAGGAAAGCAAGTTCCAAAATGGAAATCTTTTTAAAATTTGTTTTGCTGTTTTTCTTGTAAAATAATAAACCAGCGAAAAATGTCAGGAGTAAAACAATTATAAATTCTAAAGAAAAAAATGTTTCCGATAAAGAAGCCGTATTGTAAATGAATTTATCCCAAAACCATCTAAAACTGTAAAGCAACAAAAGATATAATATTCCTAATTTTCCAAAAATGAGAAAGCTGTTGTTTTTTAATTTTTGCTTTTCGAAGAATGGCGTTTGACCAATAAAATAGCATATGGTAAACAAACTCATATAGCTCAATGTCATTAAATTCTCGTTTTTATGAGCAATCGTACCTAAGCAAATAACTATTGACAAGGCTATAAACCAGTTGTAAAATAGGGTAAAATTGCTGTTAGCTTTGGTTTTCAAAAGTTTATAATAATGTGGAGCAATTCCTAAAAGTAGCAACCAATAGTAGTAAGATTGTAGACTTGGATAGGTAAAATAATTTGCATTACAACCGTAATAAGTAATTCCTGTAAGGTATAACAGGGAAACTACTGACGATTTTAGTAGATAAACCAATGGCAAGCACAAAAGCATCCAGATCATTAAAAACGAATTTAAATCTCCGGGAATGTTATAGACTTGAGCGATTAATGCTATACTAGACCCGACAGCAAAAAATAAAGTAACGGCAGAACTTTCTCGCCAAGTAGGACTTTCTGGTTTTTTTAATATGGAATACCCACAAAATAATTGGCCAATGAGGAGCGGAAGGAACGATAGTAACGTTTTGGTTAAGCGGGAAAGAGTATCCCAATTGTGTGCAAAAACAAGAATTATTCCAAGTCCAACAAGGATTGCTCCTACTATTGCAAAAACGGAAGAGAGTTTGTTTTGGTCTCCTTCCTGTTTTTCGTCGAAGTACTGCTGGATTTTTTTGGCGGTTTCCTCTGTAACTACATTGGCTTTGAGTAGTTTTTGCAGTTCGTTTGTAATTTTGTCAGACATAAACTATCTTTTGTATGTTTCAAATATACAAAGTTTATCATCGCAATCGTTTTTTAGCCCTGATCGAAACGGCATCCTTTTGTGCTGTCATTGCGAGGAACGAAGCAATCTTTTTAGACAGCACAAAAGATACAGTGCAGAGCAGGAAATAGCTCTTGATACTCATGAGAATAAACCCTGAAAAATAAATTCGCTTTCAATACCTTTATAAAATTTAAATAATTATTTTTGCAACTGCTTAAAATTAAAATTATTACTTGATATATTATGGTAAAAGATTTATTCGAAAGGATTCAAAACAATAAAGGACCATTAGGAAAATGGGCTTCACAAGCGGAAGGTTATTTTGTTTTTCCTAAATTAGAAGGTGAATTGGGTCCAAGAATGCAGTTTGGTGGAAAAGATATTTTGAACTGGAGTTTGAATGACTATTTAGGTCTTGCAAATCACCCGGAAGTGCGTCAGGCAGATACCGATGCGGCAATTCAATACGGAGCGGCTTACCCAATGGGAGCCCGAATGATGAGTGGGCAAACTAAATATCATGAACAATTAGAGAATGAATTGGCTGCTTTTGTAATAAAAGAATCAGCTTATTTATTGAATTTTGGTTACCAAGGAATGGTGTCTATTATTGATGCTTTGGTTACCAAAAATGATGTAATTGTATACGATGTTGATGCACATGCTTGTATTATTGATGGTGTTCGTTTGCACGTGGGGAAACGTTTTACATACCGTCATAACGATATTGAAAGCATGGAGAAAAACCTACAACGTGCTACAAAATTAGCGGATGAAAATGGTGGAGGAATACTTTTTATTACTGAAGGAGTTTTTGGAATGCGCGGGCAACAAGGAAAATTGAAAGAGATTGTTGCGATGAAGCAAAAATATAATTTCCGTTTGCTGGTAGATGATGCACATGGTTTTGGAACACTTGGAGAAACAGGAGCCGGAGCAGGCGAGGAGCAAGGTGTTCAGGATGATATTGATGTTTATTTTTCGACTTTTGCGAAATCAATGGCTAATATTGGTGCTTTTGTAGCTGCTGATAAAGACATTATCGATTACCTAAAATATAATATGCGTTCGCAAATGTTTGCCAAATCGTTACCAATGATTCAGACAATTGGTTCTTTGAAACGATTGGAATTGTTGCGTAATCACCCAGAATTGAAAGATAAACTTTGGGAGAATGTAAATGCGTTGCAAAACGGCTTGAAATCGAGAAATTTCAATATTGGAGATACTAACACATGTGTTACACCAGTTTACCTTGAAGGAAGTGTGCCGGAAGCAATGGTTATGGTGAATGATTTAAGAGAAAATTACGGTATTTTCTTATCAATTGTAATTTATCCTGTGATTCCAAAAGGAATTATTTTGTTGAGAATGATACCTACAACTTCACATACTTTATCTGATATTGATGAAACATTGGTTGCTTTTGAAGCGATTCGTGAGAAATTAGAAAATGGTACTTATAAAGAGATTGCAGCACGAACTACTGTTGATTTAGACGCGTAGTTCTCTGTTTAATTTTACATAGAAAATCCATCAGCTTTTGTTGATGGATTTTTTTTTGGATTGAATTCAATATGAATGCCGTATATTTATTAAATCAATTGGTAAATAAAAAAATATGAAAAAAGTAATTGTAGCAGGTTTCGTGTTTATGAGCGTTCTGGTTTCGTGTAAAAAAGAGAAAGAAAAACAAGTAGAAACGATACCGGATGCATCGGAAAAAATAGTTATTGAAGAAACAGTTTCCGATGAATGTTATAGTGGTAATGTTAAAAATGATACTATTTTAATGAATTTGACTATTAAAGGAAACGAAGTAACAAAAGGGAAATTGAGTTATAAATTCTATGAAAAAGATAAAAACGAAGGAACACTTGTTGGGGAAGTAAGAGGTGATACGCTTATTGCGGATTATACTTTTATGTCTGAGGGCGTTTCATCCGTGCGACAAGTTGCTTTCTTGAAAAAGGGAAATGCGTATGTTGAAGGTTATGGCGATGTTGTTGATGATAATAAAGGAAAAATAATGTTTAAAGATCCGAAACAATTAAAATTTGACGGAAAAACTGTATTATCAAAAGTGGATTGCAAACTGTAATTTTAAATATTTATTTACAAAATTATAAATTGATAAGCATTAAAAACTAAAAATCCATCTACCGAAGATGGATTTTTTTAGTATTATATTGAAACCAATTTCTATAAATGGGATTTGATAATTATAATTCTTTACGATAGGTGCATCTTCTTTTATGTACAACGGTATTAAAATGTTTCCATAAGTTATGAATAGCTAAATTGTCAGCCAATTCAGGAGTTCTGAAGCAATTTATAATCCCTTTTTCTCTGAAAGTTTCGTAATATTCCTTAAAAATAATTGCTGTTACTGCTTTGTTTTGATATTCTGGTAAAACACCAATAAGATAGAAGAGCACATCTTTACTTTGTTTTTTTGCTTTCAGCAAATGCAGGAATCCAAAAGGGAATAATTTTCCTTTCGTTTTTTGTAAAGCTTCCGAAAAAGAAGGCATCACTATACTAAAAGCAACAATATTATGGTCTTTATCTTCCACAAATTTGATGAATTCTGGATTAATGAAACTGATGTACTTTTTCTTGAAATATTCTTTTTCTGTATCTGAAATAGCTACAAAGGAAGACAAGGAAGCATACGATTTGTTGAATAAATCGAACATTTTATCTACATGAGGCATTACTTCTTTGGTGGTTTTAAAATTTAGCGGACTCAAGTGGTATCTTCTTTTTACCAATTCATTCGCTTTTTCAAAAAATTCCGGTTTTACATTTGAAAAAGGAAATTTACTTTCAATGTATTCTTTCTCTTTAAAGTAACCCAACTGTTCAAAATGAGTGGCATAATACGGATGATTGTACCACGTAATCATCGTTCCCATTTCGTCAAAACCTTCGGTAAGAACTCCAACTTTATCCAAGTTAGAAAATCCCATTGGACCTTCAACGTATTCTAAATTATTTTTTCGTCCTAATTCGTTTGCTTTTTCAAGTAATGCTTTGGTGACTTCAATATCATCTATAACATCAAACCAACCGAAACGCACTTTCTTTTTTTGTTGGTCATTTACTTCCTTCCAATTGATGATAGCAGCAATCCTTCCTACAATTTTGTTGTCTTTATAGGCGATGTAAAAATAGGCTTCGGCATTTTCGAAAGCAGGGTTTTTTGTTTTGTCAAAACTTTCGAGTTCATCTGCAATTAATGGAGGAACCCAGTTTTTATTATTTTTATATAAAGAAAAAGGGAATTTGATGAAATCCGTTAATTCACTTTTTGTTTTAGCTTCTTTTATTGTAATCATTGTAGAATTTTATAATGTATTTTCTATTTCGTCTTTTCGTTTTTTATTTTTTTTCTCTGCTTTTTTTACTGACTTAGATTTTTTGTTTCCTCCTTTATCAAGGTCCATTCTTACTTCTTGATAATTAGTATCATAGCGCCAAGAAAAACCAACACCTCCATAAAGTATAGAAGGTGTTTCTTTCAGGCTTGTACTTATAGATGCATCAATTTGCATGTCTTTATTCAACAAATAAGCGGCACCACCTCTAACGATCGCATCGCTGTAAAAATCGCTTTTGAATCCTTGATTTTCTATGAACCCAGACCATTTATCATTGAATCCTTTTGTTAAAGTTACTACATAACCATAGCTTGGATAGTCAGTTGTTACATAATCGGCAATAATATTGGTTACAAAAACCCATGTTCCATTTCCTAAATGATTTTGGGTAATCAACATGATTTTTGGAGAAATATTAGCATCTGGAGAAAAAGAGTATGGATTGTCAGCCATTGTAAAATTGGCGCCTGCAAAAACAGAAACTGCAGGAATTAATTGATGCCAATTGAACGATTGATTCGCTTTCCAGCTGTATACATTTACTTTTTTCTCATAATTTTTGAATGGATCATAAATCAAATATTTTGCTCCCAAAACAGTTTGCTTTAAAGCTGATTTTTTGACACTGCTTAAAGGTGTTGTGAATGTTTCATTTTGGTATTGTAAATCGGCGATTAATTCTAATTTTTCAAGAAAAAAGCCATATCGTAAAGTTAAATCCAGTCCTAAACCATTGGCATCATAATTTAATAAACTATGTTTTTCTTTTATGCCATATATGCCTGTTTCAACTTGAATTACTTTTTTCCCTACCGCAAAAGCGGACATCGTTTCACCTGGTCTATTTGAATTAATTTGGTCAGTATGTTGGCCATATTGAACAAACGGAATCATAAAAATAGCAGCGACAAATAAGATTTTGATTTTCATCATATTATTTTTTTGAAGTTAAAAGTAAAAACGCATTTCAAATGTACTATATTTTATCATTTATTTAAGAATGATATTTCACTTTTGTCCCGAAGGTTCGGGATGAATTTATTAATTTTGGAAAAAAATATTTTGATTATGCAAACAGCCTCTTTTACAGGATTTATAGAAACCATCTTTTACATAATAGCTTTCTATTATATTTTTAAATTTTTGGCAAAATTATTTTTGCCTCTGTTGGTTAAAAAAGTAGTGCAGAAAGCAGGAGAGAACTTTCAGAAACAGCAACAATACTCGCAAGACAACTCTTGGAACAAAACGAAAAGTAAGGATGAAGTCATTTACGACAATGCAAGTTCTAAAAATCCTCGCGAGACCAAAAAAGTAGGAGATTATGTGGATTATGAAGAAATTGATTAAGTTTGCACCAGATGGTTTACTTGGTTGACCAAAATCTGATTTTATTCGAGTTTTCCAAATCAAATGATAAACTTTAAACTCTAAACTTTTTTAATGAAAATTCTTAATAAGTTCTATCCGCACGCTCTAGCCATACTTGGTTTTGTACTCATTTCTCTTATTTATTTTTATCCTGTTTTACAAGGAAAGCAAATTTTTCAATCGGATATTGTTCAATATACCGGAATGGCCAAAGAGCAAAACGATTTTAGAGCCTCAGATCATATAGAACCCTATTGGACAAACGCTGCTTTCGGAGGAATGCCAACCTATCAATTAGGGGCGAAGTACCCGCACGATTATATTGGAATGATTGACGACGTATTGCGTTTTTTACCGCGTCCTGCTGATTATTTATTCCTTTACTTTCTTGGTTTTTACGGATTATTATTAGTGTTGAAGATTGATCCTTTGAAAGCCTTTTTTGGTGCTTTGGCTTTTGGTTTTTCTACTTATTTAATTGTAATCTTGGGCGTTGGTCATAATGCCAAAGCGCATGCGATTGCTTATATGCCACTTGTTATTGCTGGTTTTATACTGGTTTTTAGAAAAAAGTATGTTTTAGGGGGCCTAATTACAATGTTTGCTGTGGCATTAGAAGTTAATGCCAATCATTTTCAAATGACATATTATCTGCTAATTTTCTTATTGATACTTTCTGGTTATTTTATTTATCAGGATTTCAAAGAAAAACAGTACAAGTCGATGTTTTATTCTTTTGGAGTTTTAGTAGTTGCAGGAATTTTTGCCATTGGAGCCAATGCTACTAATTTATTGGCGACAACTGAATATGCCAATTTTAGCATACGCGGAAAAAGCGAATTGACTTTCAACCCTGACGGATCAAAAATCATTGGCAATAGTGCCATGAGCAAAGAATATATCACGGAATACAGTTACGGAATAGCCGAAAGTTTTAATCTTATTGCGCCCAGAATTTTTGGAGGTTCAAATAATGAAGCACTGGGAAAAGACAGTAAGATGTACGATTTCATGATTGGTCAAGGCGTGCCAGAAGCACAGGCAAACGATTTTGTTTCTGGAATGCCAACTTATTGGGGAGATCAGCCTATTGTGGCTGCACCTGCTTACATTGGAGCAATAGTTTTTTTCTTGGGAATTTTAGCTTTGTTTATTGATAAACGAAAAATCAAATATGTATTTCTTTCGGGAGCAATACTGGCTTTAGTACTTTCTTGGGGTAAAAATTTCCCGGCGTTGACGGACTTTTTTATAGATTATATTCCGATGTACGATAAGTTTAGAGCAGTTTCATCTATTCAGGTAGTTTTAGAATTATGTTTTCCAGTTTTAGCGATAATGGGATTGCAATCTTTTATGAAATCTGAAAAAGAAGATCAATTACAAGCTTTATGGCAAACTGCTGCAATAGGTGTTGGAACACTTGTAATTTTGTTTTTATTCAAAGGGATGTTCAGTTTTTCTGGAGGTAGTGATAGCTATTTTCTTAAAAGTTACGGTCCCGATTTTGTAGATGCGCTTAAAGAAGACCGAAAAAGTTTGTTTAGTGCTGATTTGTTGCGTTCTGGTTTCTTTATCTTACTTTCTTCGGGTATTTTATGGATGTTTATAAAGAATAAATTAGCTCAGAATACAACTGTAATTCTAGTTGGTTTATTGATGATTTTCGACTTGTTTTTTG
This sequence comes from Flavobacterium urumqiense, assembly GCF_900108015.1. Lineage (GTDB taxonomy): Bacteria > Bacteroidota > Bacteroidia > Flavobacteriales > Flavobacteriaceae > Flavobacterium > Flavobacterium urumqiense. The sequence goes on from NZ_FNVP01000003.1 coordinate 155,879, forward strand.
TCGATAAAAAATATGTTTCCGCTAAAGATTTTGTTTCTGGACGTGAGGTCGAAGTACCTTTTCAGGAAAGCCCTTCAGATACTCAAATTTTAAAAGACACTACAAATTATCGTGTTTTTGAAGTAAACGGTTTATTAAACGCCAGATCTTCCTATTTTCATAAATCTATTGGAGGATATAGTGCGGTGCGACCGCGAAGAATGCAACAATTATTCGATTACCAAATTGCTAAAAACAATATGGAAATCCTTAATATGTTGGATGTGAAGTACGTTATTCAAACGGATAAAGAAGGAAAGGAATTTCCAACTTCGAATCCTAATGTCAATGGAAACGCATGGTTTGTGAGCCAAGTAAAATTAGTGAATTCCGCTGATGAAGAAATGAAAGCTTTGGATAGTTTGGATTCTAAAAATGTAGCGATCGTAAATAGCAAAGACTTTAAAGTTAAAAATAAGGCTTTCGCCAAAGATAGTCTGGCAACCATAACTTTAAATTCATATAAACCGAATCATTTGAAATATACTTCCAATAATGCCAATGAAGGTTTTGCTGTTTTCTCCGAAATGTATTATGGAAAAGGTTGGAACGCTTCTATCGATGGAAAAAAGATAGATCACATTCGTGTGAATTATGTTTTAAGAGGATTGCGAATTCCAGCAGGAAAACATGCGGTAGAATTCAAATTCGAGCCTGAAGTTATCAAAACAGGAAGTGCGATTACTTTAATTAGTTCGGCCGGAATGTTGTTGCTTTTGTTTGGCGGGATTTATTTTGAAAGGAAGAAAAAGACGTTAACTGTCTAATATTTATTTGTAATTTTGATGTAATTTCAAACGGATTCTAAATTTTTAAATGTAATGGGCAAAGTCAAATTAAATCACGCACCTCCAATACTAATGGAAGCAAGATATATTGAAGAAATAAGACATTTGACCTATCAACAACGTTTTGAAAAATTGATTGCAATAATAGAACTTTCATGCATACTAAAATCGGCAAAAAAATATTCAAAATCAAAATAATTTGAAATGGATATACACAAACAAATAATAGATGTTTGGAAGTACTTGTCATAAAATAAATGTAAACTATCTTAACATCTGTGGATTTGCAGTCAATATTTATGGCTACGGAATAAATACAGGAGATATTGATATTTTCATAGAAGATACAATTGCTAATCGTTAAAATTTAAGAAAAGCCTTTACAAAAATGGGATTAGGCGATTTTGAAAGTATAAAAACGATGCAATTTATTCCGGGTTGGACAGATTTCACTCTAAATATTAATTTTAGATTGGATATTATGACTTCTGTTAAAGGTGTAGAAAATCAGCCTTTTGCAACACTTTTAGAAAAAGCAAATATCATAGATATAGATGGAATTCCAGTCTTTCTTATTGATTATGATAATTTGATTATTGCAAAAAAAGCAGCCAACAGACTAAAGGACCAACTTGATATTGAAGAGTTGGAGAAACTAAACAATAAAAACATTTAATAGAATTATGAAGGAGCTCTCTCGTTTTAAATCATTTCAAAATATACTGCCTTGGCTTTTTCTTTTAGGGATTATTCTTGGAGCTATGATTGCTTCACATGAAGCTACTATCATTAAATTTAAGATAACTAATTTTATGCTTGTTTTTATGGTGCCTTTATTTTTTACTTTAAGAGGGGTATATAAAAATAGTAGATTGTTTTTAAATAATTTAAAATCAATTAAATTAAATCCTTAAACTTGGAACAAAAAAAAATACTAATCATTACCTATTATTGGCCACCGGCTGGAGGACCTGGCGTACAACGTTGGTTAAAATTCGTAAAGTATTTACCTGATTTTGGAATTCAGCCGATTGTGTATATTCCGGAAAATCCGACCTATCCAATTGTTGATAAAAATTTGTTTAAAGAAGTTTCAGATAAAGCGATTATTCTAAAACAGAAGATATTTGAACCCTATCAACTGGCTTCTTTTTTTTCGAAGAATAAAACTAAGAAAATTAGTTCCGGGATTATCCCAAATCAAAAAAAGCAATCTTTTCTGGATAAAACATTCCTTTGGATAAGAGGAAATTTGTTTATCCCTGATGCGCGTGTTTTCTGGGTGAAACCATCGGTTTCTTATTTAGAAAAATATATTCAAGAAAATAATATTGATACGGTTATCACTTCGGGGCCGCCACACAGTCTGCATCTCATTGGATTAGAATTAAAACAAAAATTAAATATAAAATGGTTTGCTGATTTCCGTGATCCTTGGACAACTATTGGGTATCATAAATCATTACGATTGTCTAATTATGCGGCCAAAAAGCACAAAACGTTAGAGCATCAGGTTTTGAATACTGCCGATACAATTATCGTGACAAGTAAAACTACGAAAAAGGAGTTTGAAGCGATCACAGGCAAGCCCATTGCGGTAATTACCAATGGTTATGATGATGAGAATGTAGAGAAGCAAATTTTGGATACGAAATTTAGTTTGGCACACATTGGTTCTTTTCTTTCAGAAAGAAATCCTAGTATCTTATGGCAAAGTTTAGTCGAATTAATTAATGAAATTCCTGATTTCAAATCGCATTTGGAAATCAAATTGATTGGAGCAGTAAGCCAAGAAGTTTTAGAAACCATTTCGCAATTTAAACTAAATTCCTGTTTGAATAATTTGGGTTATGTTTCGCATGAGGAAGCGATTGCACACCAAAGAAAATCGCAAGTTTTGTTGCTTATTGAAATCGATTCTAAAGACACCAAAAGCATAATTCCAGGAAAATTATTCGAATATATGGTTTCTAACAGACCCATTATTGCCATTGGTCCAAAGGATTCTGATTTTGCCGACATCATAACGACTACCAATACCGGTGTGTTCTTTAAGTATTCTGAAAAAATGAGATTAAAAAGTGTAATTTTGGATTTCTATAATCAGTTTTTGCAAGGCAAACTTCAATCAAATGGAGTTGGTTTGCAACGTTATTCCAGAAGAAACCTTACCAAAGAGTTATCACAATTGATAAATTAAAAAAGTCCGAGTTATTACAACTTTAAACATAAAAACATTAAACTCCTAAAATGGGAATAGTATTAAATCAGTCCTTAAAGAACACCGTAATAACTTATATTGGATTTGGAATTGGCGGGATAAACACTATTTATTTGTATCCTGTTTTTCTTGGAGCAACTTTTTATGGTTTAACAAATTACATAACTTCTTGTGCGAATGTCATTATGCCATTATTTGCAATTGGAATGCAAAATACGCTAGTGAAATTTTATTCTCAACATCAAACCGAAGAGGAAAAATCACGTTTTTTATCCTTTACTGTTTTATTCCCTTTGTTGTTAATAATTCCGATGTTGTTAATTGGAGTTTTCTTTTATGATGAGATTTTATTCTTTTTATCCAAAAAGAATCCAATTGTCAAAAATTATATTTGGTTGATACCATTTATAGGATTATGTATGGCGTATTTCGAAATTTTTTATGCTTGGTTACGAGTACACATGCACTCCGTTTTTGGTAATTTCATTAAAGAAGTTGGTTTGCGACTGTTTTCGTTATTCTTATTAATTGGAGTTTATTACAATTGGATTACTGTGGAAGGGTTTGTTTATGCAACAGCTGCCTTGTATTTCTTGGCATTTTTGGTAACTATGCTATATGCATTTAGTATCCAGAAACCCAATTTTCAGTTCACGATACCGGAAAAAACAAAAGATATATTGGTATATACTTTTTATATTATTTTGTCGGGAAGTGTCGCCAATTTACTTTTGGATGGAGATAAAATCATGCTTAACCAATATATGATTATTGATAATATTGCCTTTTATTCAATAGCAACTTTCATTGCATTAGTAATATCGGTTCCAAGTCGTGCCATGCATCAAATAGTTTACCCTATTACTGCACGATTGATGCATGAAAATAAACAAGAAGAGCTCAATGACCTTTACAAAAAAACCTCTATTAATCTGCAAGTAGTAGGTGGCTTGGTAATGTTGGGTATTTTTGTAAATATCAATAAATTATATGAAATGCCTCAATTGCATGATTATGTAGAAGGAGTTGTGGTTGTTTTTATGATTGGTTTATCAAAATATTTTGAATTGATATTGGGTAATAATAATGCAATTATTTTCAATACAAAATATTACCGGACGGTTTTGTTTTTAGGTGTTTTATTAGTAATTATTGCAATAGGATTAAATATGATTTTTATCCCAATATATGGTATTATAGGTTCCGCTTTTGCTACTTTACTGTCAATTACATTATACAGTTTGGCTAAATTACTTTTTGTAGTCAAGCGTTTGCATTTGTATCCTTTTACCAGTCAAACGTTCTATTCTCTTGTGATAACATTGCTATTATTTCTTTTGTTTTATTTCTGGGAGTTCCCTTTTCATCCGATTATCTCTATTGCTATCAAATCTGTTTTAGTGACTATTTTGTATGTTTATATCAATTATAAATTTGCTATCTCGATCGAAATAAACCAAGTCTTAGATACTATTTTAAAAAAACTAAAAATAAAGTAACCTGATTGATTCAAATTAAGCCGACACAATCAAAATATTTTTTAGTAATCATTTCAGTACCAATAATTGCGAAATTCATAAGTCCAATTAGGAAATTTTTAGATAATTTATTTTTTAAAAGTGTGAATTTTATAAAACTATCCAATTATTATGTAATATTTGAGAACAATTTTAAAAATATATTTGCAATCTAACTTACTTTTAGAAATATTAATTTGTTTGAAAATAATTGAAAAATCACTAAAAGTGGGTATTGTACGAATTATATGAAACCCTTAAATTTGTGATTAATTATTAGTCTAGACTTATTTAAAAATAAAATTAATTAGCCACAATAAAAATAATAATTATGGTCATTTCTCAAATTTCAAACGAAGATAATTTACAAAAATATTCAAATATTATTGCGAATAAAATTAGCAATGGATTTGTAATTGAAGAAAGAAATGATAAATTGCCATTTGCCGTTTTGTCAAAAGATGCTATAGCAGTAGACCATGGTTTTAATTTTCTAATATGTTGCATTACATTAGGATTGTGGACAATACCGTGGATTTATCAGACTTGCGTATCATCCAAAGGAAAAAAGATATTAATTGCGATCGATGAAGATGGAAACACCTTTGAAGAAAACTGTTATATCGGATAGGGCTTTTATATTTTTTCTTTAAGATATTTTCCGGTTACAGATTCCCTTATTTTTACAATTTGTTCAGGAGTTCCCACAGCCAATAATTTCCCGCCATTTTCGCCGCCTTCTGGCCCTAAATCAATAATCCAATCGGCACATTTTATCAGATCAAGGTTGTGTTCAATAACAATTATTGAATGTCCTTTTTCTATCAAAGCATCAAATGAAGCTAATAGTTTCTTAATGTCATGAAAATGCAATCCTGTTGTAGGTTCGTCAAAAACAAAAAGTGCTTTGTCTTTTGTTGCTCCTTTTACCAAGAATGAAGCGAGTTTTATACGTTGTGCTTCTCCACCGGAAAGAGTAGAAGAGGATTGTCCTAATTGCACATATCCCAGTCCAACATCTTGAAGCGGCTGCAATTTTTGAATGATTTTATTTTGCTTATGAGCTGTGAAAAAAGCAATAGAATCATCAACAGTCATGGTTAGAATATCGTTTATGTTTTTGCCTTCAAAAGCAACTTCCAAAACTTCTTTTTTAAATCGTTTTCCATTACAGGTTTCACAAGGCAACTGGACATCTGCCATGAAAACCATTTCTACGTTTATAGAACCTTCTCCCTTACAGGTTTCACACCTTCCGCCATCTACATTAAAAGAAAAATGTTTGGCTTGATAACCCCTTATTTTTGATAATTTTTCTTTGGCATACAATTCCCTGATGTCGTCATAGGCCTTGATATAAGTCACCGGATTAGAACGGGAACTTCTTCCTATAGGATTTTGATCTACATATTCAATATGCTTAATTTGCGCGAATGAGCCTGACATTTCAGTAAATTGACCAGCCTTTTCTCCTACATTATCGAGTTTTTTTTGCATTGCCGGGAACAAAATTTTCTTGACAAGCGTACTTTTTCCGCTTCCCGAAACTCCAGTGATTACAGTTAATACATCCAATGGAAAAGTAACATCTAAATTTTGCAGATTGTTTTCTCGAGCACCTTTTATTTCGATAAAGTTTTTGAAAGGTCTTCGTTTTTTTGGAACCGTAATTTCTAAATCACCATTTAAATATTTTGCTGTGAGCGAAGTCGATTTTAATATTTCATCATACGTACCTTGAGCGACTAAATTACCACCTAATGTTCCAGCTTCCGGGCCAATATCAATAATCATATCTGCAGCTTTCATAATGTCTTCATCGTGCTCAACCACAATAACTGTATTGCCTAAATCACGTAGCGATAATAAGACTTTTATCAAACGTTCTGTATCTTTTGGGTGTAAACCAATACTTGGTTCGTCAAGAATATACATTGATCCTACTAAACTACTTCCCAGTGAAGTGGCTAAATTGATGCGTTGAGATTCTCCTCCTGAAAGTGTTGCTGAATTTCTATTTAAAGTAAGATAATCCAAACCAACTTCCGTTAAAAACGATAAACGATTATTTATTTCTACCAATAAACGTTTGGCAATTTGCTTCTCGTAAACATCTAAATTGATGTTTTCAAAGAAGCGAACGAGATGCTTAATAGGTAGATCAACTAAATCAGAAACAGTTTTAGAATTAATTTTCACATAAGAAGCCTCCATCCGAAGGCGTTTTCCCTTGCAGGAATAGCATTTAGTTTTTCCACGGTAGCGAGAAAGCATTACTCGGTTTTGTATTTTATAATTTTTTTCTTCTAATTCTTTAAAGAAACTATTTAATCCTTGGAAATACTCATTCCCATTCCAAATCAATTCTTTTTGATCCTCTGATAATTGATAGAAAGGTTTATGAATAGGAAAATCAAACTTGTAAGCGTTGTTTACTAATTCATCTCGAAACCAACTCATGCTCTCACCACGCCAAGGAAAAATAGCGTTTTCATAAATCGATAAAGTAGTGTTTGGGACTACCAACTCGGCATCAATTCCTATAATATTTCCGTAACCTTCACAAACTGGGCAGGCTCCATAAGGATTATTGAAACTAAATAAATGAACGTTTGGTTCCAAGAAAGTAATGCCATCAAGTTCAAAATTATTGGAATAAGAATATCTTTTATCCGAATTTAATTCTTGCAAATAACAAATTCCCTTTCCTTCAAAAAAAGCAGTTTGTACCGCATCGGCTAGACGATTGTAGAATTCTTCTTCTCCAGAAGTTTCGGGATTGACAACAATTCGATCAATAATTAAAAATATTTCTTTTTTATGTAATGAATCCGGTAAATCGTCTAAGCGAACCATTTCATTATTAACTAAGATTCGGGCAAATCCTTGTTGTAAAAGTACTTTTAGTTTGTCTTCCAGTTTTCTTCCTTCTTCTAAGTGAATAGGTGCGAGGAGTAGCCACTTGCTTTCTATTTCAAAGCTTTTTACTTCAGAGACAACATCAGTCACCGTATTTTTTTTTACTTCCCGCCCAGAAATTGGAGAATAAGTTCTTCCGATTCTAGCAAATAGCAATTTTATATAATCGTAAATTTCTGTCGAAGTTCCTACTGTAGAACGAGCATTTGTGGTGTTTACTTTTTGTTCGATCGCAATTGCCGGTGCAATTCCTTTAATGTATTCTACTTTTGGTTTGTCTAATCTGCCAAGGAATTGTCTTGCATAGGATGATAAACTTTCTACATAACGGCGTTGCCCTTCGGCATACAGAGTATCAAAAGCCAAACTTGATTTTCCAGAACCCGAAAGCCCGGTAATAACCACTAATTTATTTCGGGGAATCGCAACATCTACATTCTTTAAGTTATGTACTTGTGCCCCTTTTATGATGATATTTTTCTTTGGATCTAACGTAGATAGGTCAACTTGCATAACAACAATAATTTTCACAAAAGTAATCAATTTCCAACGGAGTAATGGCATTGAACCAATCACAAATTTTAGCTAATAAAAAGATTTTTAAGAATGTAAACAGCACTAAAATTTTAAATATTCTCTGTAATTATAAAAACAGTATTTTTAAGATTATTTTTTGAAATAAATTAATATCTCTATTCAATTGAAAACGAAATTATACGTTTTATTTTTTGTACTATGCAGTTCTCTTTTTTCTCAAGAGTTGCCTGCAATTGTAAAATATGTTCCAACAACATTATGTTTTCTTTGCTAAAAACGAGGGACTATCAGAGTTTAATGGTGCTAATAGGGAATTGTATCCATCGCCAAACGAAACTATTGTTCGTTCTGTTAAAGTGATTGGAAACTAGGTTTACACTGGATGTTGCATGGTATTTGGTTTTTGGAAAAGACAAACCAATGGGAAATTGAAATATACTTCCTTGAGTAATACCATAAAAAATAAAATTCTTGATGATGAGCAGTTTTGGAACATATTAAATTACGATCAATGGGTTATTTTCCAATCATTAAACAGAATTTATATTTATGATTCAAAAACAGCATAGTAATACCAAGAAAACAAAATTTTAGATATTGAAAAAGGTTTTCATGTATATGCGTTGGATTAGTCAAAAGGCAAAATGGACTTTTTTGTAGATGACATATCAGTTTACACTTTTAATCCGATGGATAAAAAAGAAAATACTTGGCCTTTCAATCAACCATTTTATTTTATTATTAATATGGTTATTGGAGCCAATTTTGGAGGCCCTAAAGTTGATGATGACATTTTCCCAAAAGATTTCATTGTAGATTATGTAAGTGTTTATAAATAAGGTTTTTAAGAGTGTTTTTTGGCAGATTTTAAGATAATTTCACTTCGATTTTATATTATTGTGACATTTCTTGTTAAATAGATTTTCCGAAGTGTTTCTTTACAACTTTTAAATATTAGTTTTGAAAAAATACATTTTTCAGTTTATAATAGCGCTTGTAACAGCTGTTTAACTTAAAGTAATACTTTAAATTTTAACAGATTTTGGCGTTAAATGTTAATTTTTCTTAATTTTGTTTGCTTCTTAAAAAAAATATTTGCTAAATTTGATGCATACAAAAACACTAATAAATATTAGCCTATACTATAACACTACTTTTTAGAGAAATTTCTCCAATTTTAATTAACAACTAAAAGGTATAACTATGGCTAATACACAACTTCCCGATGCTTTATTGGTTCAGGATTATGTTTCTGGTAATGAAAATGCCTTGGCTGCATTAATCAAAAGACACGAATCAAAAATTTATGGTTTTATATATTCTAAAATCTCTGATAGAGATATTTCGAATGATATTTTTCAAGATACTTTTATTAAAGTAATTAGAACTTTAAAATCAAATTCTTATAATGAAGAAGGGAAATTCCTACCTTGGGTAATGCGTATTTCACATAATCTTATAGTTGATCATTATCGAAAAAATAAAAAAATGCCAATGTTTCGAGAAACAGAAGAATTTTCTATTTTTTCAATAATGTCTGATGATTCGCTTTCGATAGAAAATAAAATAATTTCAGAACAAGTCGAGATGGATATAAAACGACTAATTGAAGAATTGCCTGTAGATCAAAAAGAAGTTTTAGTGATGAGGATGTATCAGGACATGAGTTTTAAAGAAATTTCAGAGGTAACCGGCGTAAGTATAAATACTGCTTTGGGTAGAATGCGTTATGCATTAATGAATATGAGAAAAGTTATCGATAAACATCAAATTGTTTTGACTAATTAACAATAATTCGAAATTTGCTCCGTTGTAATATAAAAACAAACTTATTACAATATGGCAAAAATTTACTCTAAAAAATCTTTAGTTACAAAAACAATGAAACCTAGTAAAGAAATCGTTTCTTTTTTATTGAGTTATTCAAAAGCGTTAAGCATTATAAAAATTGAAGATAAAAGTTTCGAAATAATAGCTAATTAAAAACAAACCCACAATTACTGTGGCTGCTATTGCATAGAAAAAATTCAAAATTCCCTTTTTTAGGATTTGAATAACCAGATTCCACTAGTTTTATTTTGAAATTAGTGGAATCTCCTATTTCGATGAGGTGTATTTTTTGGCATAATCTTCCAAAACGGTCTTCCTCCCTATTGTTTTAGTTATAATATCCTTTTCTAAATCCCAACCACGAGCTGGTGAATATTCCCTTCCATACCATATGATTTGTAAATGTAAGTCATTCCATATTTCCTTCGGAAAAATACGTTTTGCATCTTTTTCTGTTCGAACCACATTTTTTCCATTCGTCAAATTCCATCGATACATCAATCGATGAATGTGAGTATCGACAGGAAAAGCAGGAACTCCAAAAGCCTGAGACATCAACACACTTGCGGTTTTATGGCCCACAGCCGGTAATTCTTCTAAAAATTCAAAACTCTGAGGTACTTTTCCGCCGTGTTTATCAATTAAAATATGAGACAAACCATGGATTCCCTTTGATTTCATTGGCGATAAGCCACAAGGTCGTATGATTTCCTTAATCTCTTCCACGGAAAGTTTAATCATATCATAGGGATTATCCGCTTTGGCAAAAAGCAAAGGTGTAATTTGGTTGACCCGAACATCCGTGCATTGTGCCGAAAGTAAGACCGCAATGAGTAATGTGTAAGGATCTTTATGATTCAGCGGAATAGGAATCGTTGGGTATAATTCTTTTAACGTATTTATAACAAATGTTACACGTTCCTGTTTATTCATTTTTGTATTTTTATAAAGAGTAAAAATAGTATAAATTCTATTATGTGCCTAATCTAGTTTTACGGTACCATCTCGGAAAATTGGACTCATTTTTATAGTTTTTTTTCTAAGCAATTCCTCCAGCTTTCTCCGGTCGCTGAGCACTCGCAAGAAAAAATAACTATAAAAATTTCGGGGTTTTCACTTCACCCTGAGGCATCAAACAAAACCTAAAAACTAAAACCCCAAAATATGACAACATTAAAAAAAGGAGACAAAGCACCCGATTTTTCAGGTCTAGATCAAGATGGAAAACCGCATCAATTAGCCGATTATAACGAAAAAAAATTAGTGGTTTTCTTTTATCCAAAAGCGAACACACCGGGATGCACCGCTGAGGCCTGTGATCTAAGAGACAATTTTGAGCGTTTCAAAGCCAATAATTATGAACTTCTGGGCGTAAGCGCTGATGCACAAAAAGCTCAGGCTAAGTTCAAAGAAAAATATGACTTTCCTTTTCCATTATTGGCTGATGAAGATAAATCGGTAATTCAGGCTTTTGGAGTTTGGGGACCCAAAAAATTTATGGGAAAAGAATACGATGGTATTCATAGAACTACTTTTGTAATCGATGAAAACGGAATTATTGATGACGTAATATCTGATGTGAAAACTAAAGCGCATGCTGCTCAGATACTGAAGTAAATCTTGTGCCAGATTTAAGAAATTAAAAATTCCCAAATAATAAAAGCCAAAAAAGAGATAATCTACTCTTTCTTGGCTTTTATTACATCTTCTAAATCTGAAAATTAATTGCTTATTTTTAATATTTTATTTGGATCATAGCCAAAAAGTTGGTGTTCCTTAATGATTTCCGCAATTCCGGAAGGAAGCATAGTTTCCCAACCTGGTTTTCCATGGTTTATCATGTTTAATACTTCACGGGAGAATACTTCTAAAATATTAGGATCGTAATCAACAATATCAACAACTTTTCCATTGAACTTGAAAAATTTGTATAATTCTTTCATTCTAGGATGTACTTTCAAATTGTCGGAAGTAATAATTTCACCGTTTTCACCTATCATTGGATATAAGAAAACTTTCATATCACGGTAAAATAATTTTCCAAAAGCTTCCAGAATTCCACCACTTAAATGTCGATAATATTTTTCGTCAAAAATATCAACCAAGTTATTTACACCCATGGCTAATCCCATTCTGGCTTTGGTATAATTGGCAAAATATTCCACCACTTTATAGTATTCCTGGAAATTAGAAATCATTACCGTTTGTCCAAGAGAACAAAGTAATTCGGCTCTATCCATAAAATCTCTTTCGTCAATTTCACCATCAGAACGTAAGTTTGATAATGTGATTTCAAAGACTACGAGAGTATTTTCTTTTTCAACTTTATTTTCCTCCAGAAACATTTTTAATGATTTCTCGTACATGTCCATATTTACTTTTGTAACAGGACGAAAACTTCCTCTAAAGGCAAGAATATTTTTTTTGTACAATATGGCTGCAGGAAGTATATTTTTCCCATCTGGATTAAACATAACCGCATCCGTCATCCCATTTTTGACTAGTTGTAAACTCATCAATCGATTATCAACATCCGCAAAACGAGGTCCTGAGAAATTGATGGTGTCTATTTCAAGTTGATCTTTGTCTAAATGGTCGTATAAATAACGCAACAAACGTTTCGGGTCATTGTATTTATAGTACGCACCATAAATTAGATTTACACCAAGAATACCAAGGGTTTCCTGTTGCAATCGCACATCGGTTTCCTTAAAACGAATATGAATTATAATTTCATTATAATCTTCATCTGGTTCAATTTGGTATCGGATACCAACCCATCCGTGTCCTTTAAATTGTTTTGCAAAATCGATAGTAGCTACGGTATTAGCATAACTGAAAAACAGTTTATTGGGGTGTTTTTCTCTACTCAATCGCTCTTCAATTAATTGACTTTCGAAGGTTAGCATTTTTTTAAGTCGGCTTTCCGTAACGTAACGGCCGTCTTTTTCTATACCGTAAACGGCATCACTAAAATCTTTGTCGTAGGCTGACATTGCTTTTGCGATAGTACCTGATGAACCTCCGGCCCTAAAAAAATGTCTGACAGTTTCTTGTCCGGCACCAATTTCGGCAAAAGTTCCGTAGATATTTTCATTCAGGTTAATACGAAGTGCCTTGTCTTTTGTAGAAGGAATTTGTTCGATGACTTTGTCACCTTTTAATTTTATTTCAGTACCCATTTTGTTTTAAATATGGCTAATATGTTACAAAGTTAGTTAAAATGGTTTCTAATGAAGGAGAATTAATCCTATTTTTGTAAAAAATTATGATACCGTTGAAGATATATTTTTTAGGCACAGGGACTTCACAAGGAATACCTGTTATTGGGAGCAATCACTCGGTATGTAAAAGTACTGATTTTAAGGACAAAAGACTAAGAGTCTCCGTTTGGATCTCCTGGGACGATTATTCTTTCGTAATCGATTGCGGTCCTGATTTTAGACAACAAATGCTTTCGTCAAACTGCCAGAAAGTAGACGGAATTCTATTTACTCATGAACATGCAGACCATACTGCAGGTTTAGATGATATTCGGCCGTTTAATTTTAAGCAAGGCGAGATACCTATTTATGCACATCAAAGAGTAATTGAAAACTTAAAAAGGCGTTTCGATTATATTTTTAAAATCAAAAACAGGTATCCAGGAGCACCTTCAGTGAAAACGATTGAAGTGATTAATAACCACCCTTTTTCTATTGGTGATAAAAAAGCAATTCCTGTTAATGTGATGCATGGAGACCTTCAGGTTTTTGGATATAGAATTGATGATTTTGCTTATTTGACAGATGTAAAAACAGTTGAAGAAAGTGAAATTCAAAAATTAAAAGGTCTAAAAGTTTTGGTCGTAAATGCTTTACGGGAAGAGCCACATAATACGCATTTCAATTTGCAGGAAGCTTTAGATTTTATTGCTTTGGTTCAACCGCAAAAAACTTATCTTACTCATATTAGCCATATTCTTGGTTTTCATGAAGAAGTACAAAAAAAACTGCCTGATAATGTTTTCTTGGCATACGATAATTTACAAATTACAATTTAATAGTACTCAAAATGAAAAGATCATTAATGCTTTACCTTATTATTCTTATTGTCCTTATGAATATTTATACCTACATGTTTCTGAGCAAGGAAGTAGCTTTCGAACAAGATAGATATACAAAAGTGACTACAAAGTTGAAAGATAGTTTGAAATCTGTTACCAATAAACTAGCCGATGCCAACTATTTCTCTTTGGAAAAAAATGAAAATGCTCAAAATTATTTTGATTCTGGAAGCGCTGAAAAAACGATTCAATATGAAAAATTAATTCCCGTTGTAACGGAAAAATTACTGGACTACAATTCAAATCCAAAAGGGAATCCTTACACTGGTCAAGATCAAATTGGGGCCAATAAATTTATTATCAATAAAGTTAGAATTCTAAATCACCGATGGGTTATTGCTGATTTTAGTGATGGAGAAATATGGGGAGAAGTTTTACTGAAATACTTCGTCAATGCTGATGAAAGTATTGCTTTTGAAGTGAATCAATCGTTGCTGTATCAAAAGTAAAATCTAGTATTCAGTTGCAGTTTTCCGTGTTAAAAAATGCTGAAAACTGCAAATGAATACTGCATGCTAATTTTCAAGCAGCCAATTTTTCAAGTCATAAAAATTTTGTGGTGCTACACCATGACCTACAGGATATTCTTTATAGGTAGAATTTATACCTAATTTCTCCAAAAAAGGTTTTGTTTTTCGAGCCCATTCTATTGGAATTACCTGATCAACAGTTCCATGTGAATGAAATATTTTTAGTTTTGAAAGATCATTTCGCAAGTAATTTTCTTCTAAAATAGGTTCGCTTACGTAACCGCTCAATGCAACGACTCTTTGTACTTTATCTGGATGCGATAAGGCTATTGCATAACTTAAAATAGAACCTTGGCTGAAGCCAACCAAAGTAACATTTTTAGAATCTATGGGATAGGTTTGAATTAATTCATCAATAAATTGAGCGATTAAATCCCTTGAAATTTTTGCCTGTTCATGGTCTGAAAATTTATTTTCATCAGCATCAAAATTGATGGCGTACCAAGCATAAGCGCCATATTGCATGTTATACGGAGCTCTCGCTGAAATAATATAGTATTCATCAGGAAGTTCTGTAGCAAATGAAAATAAATCTTCCTCATTGCTGCCATAACCGTGTAATAAAAGTAAAAGTGGATTTTTGTCTAATTTTATTTTAGGTTCTCGTATTTTATATTCTAAAGATAATTTCATTTTATTATGATATGTTTGAAAACCATTTTTGAAAATAACCACCTAATAATGGCATCGGTTTTGTTTCTCCTTTTATAGCACTAAAAATTCCGTACGACCATAAAACGGAAACGAAAATCCACATCGGTGCAGAAATTAGTAAACTGTCAAAATTACTGATAATCAATCCTAATGATATAAATGTTAGTGTGATACCTAATCCTTGACGAATATGAAAAGACGCAAAAGTATTTTTATCTTCTGAGTTCATTGACATTGCTATGAAAACACCAATGCCCAAAATATAACTTGTGATGGCTGCGGTTTTTCCTGTTTCGATAGTGTTATTCATTTTTTTATGCTAAAATTATTTTTCTTTGATTGACGATTCCGTAGACTTTTCCTTTGATTTCCATTCCAAGAAAAGCAGAGTTTTTTGATTTTGATAAGATGTTCGATTTGGTAAAAATACTTTTCGGTTTTGGATTGAATAAGGTTAGATTGGCTTTTAAGGCTTCCTCGATGGAGTGACTTTCGATACTAAAAACAGCTTTTCCTGCAGTCAATTTTTCGATTATAGTTTCTAATGGAAGAACCGTCATCAAAGCACCAAAAGCACTTTCTAACCCAATTGTTCCATTTTTGGCGGTGTCAAATTCCATTTTTTTATGTTCAATGTCTATCGGGTTATGGTCTGATGTGATCATATCAATCGTTCCGTCTTTTATTCCTTTTAATAATGCCTTTCTATCCGTTTCTGTTCGTAATGGTGGTGAAACTTTATATCGGGTATCGAATCCTTCTAATGTTGAATCGGTTAAAACCAAATGATGCACTGCGACGCTGCAAGTTATATTCAATCCTTTGGCTTTCGCTTCTTTGATTAATTGCACCGATCTAGCAGTTGAAATGGTTGGAATATGTAATTTTCCTCCAGTATATTCTAGTAAGAACAGATTTCGTGCGATTTGTAATTCTTCGGCAAGATTTGGAATTCCTTTTAGTCCCAATTGGGTAGAAACAAGACCTTCATTAGCGACACCGCTTCCTTTTAATTTGTCGTCTTGAGCAAATGCAATTACGAGCCCATCAAAATCCTGCACATATTGCAATGCTATTTTAAGCAAATTGGCATTATCCAAACTTTTAGTATAATCTCCAAAAGCTACAGCACCAGATTTCTGCATATCATACAGTTCCGCCATGTCTTTTCCTTCGCTTTCTTTGGTCAAAGCCCCAATTGGGAAAAGTTGCGTGGCAAATCCATGCGCTTTGTTCAATACAAAATTAACTTGTGATTGATTGTCAATAATAGGGGAGGAGTTTGGTTGTAGTGCAATTGCGGTAAAACCACTTTTTGAAGCAGTATTAAGTCCGTTTCCAATAGTTTCTCTGTCTTCATAACCAGGTTCTCCAAAGGAAACGCTACTGTCAAACCAACCTTGTGAGACATGTAAATTATCGAGTTTTACCTCTTCAGCATTTTCGGAATTTGGAAGATCAACTCCAATTTTTTTTATAAAACCATCAACAATTAAAATATCTAAAGTCTGGTTATGAAAGGGACTTTTTGAATCAATAATTTTTGCTTCTCTGATGATTATTTTCATAGGTATTTTTTAATTATTTGAACTTCGTTACTATTTCACGAATCTTATAATAGCCATTTCAGCTAGTAGAAATAACAGCGCAAAGATAACAAACCATTTCCAAATTTGATTATCGGTTTTGTTAGTTTGTAGTGTATCAAAAAATGTTGAAGTAGAATCGATTATTTTGTAATTGGAAAGTAGGTTTTCATTGGCTTGAGCCAAATCACTTTCGGTTCGATTAAAATTGAAACTGATGTTTTCCAACCAGTCTTTTTTATTATATATTCCAAAGTTTCCAGCTTGTTCCGGATAGTCATTGAAATTCATTTTGATCTTATTGTTAAGAATTTGTTGAACAGGAATGAATTGTTCTTCGGCACCTTTTACAATTAAAATATCGTCTTTGTTTAATGAAGCGGCAGTTAAATGTGGATTGTTATTCCCTATTATCAAAGCATTTATGTTGTTGTTTTGATTGTTTAGTGCCATCTTATAAAAAGTAGGCACAATTAATGGCGATTGTTGGAAATTTGAATTTTTGGTGTTAATTGGTGCCGAGAAAACATAAACTGCTGACAGAGGATTTTGTATTGAAGTCAAGAAAACGCTTTGATCTTCATAAGAAAATATGGCAGGACTTGAACTGGATAGTGCAAATGAATTTTTTGTTTTTGGATATTGAAAATTGTTGACCTTATTCTCAAAAACGGTGTTAAATAATGGATGACTGAAATTAATTTTAGTGATTAATTTTTCTTTATTTTCTAAAAAAATGAATTTTACGGTACCAAAATTCATTAAAAACGCATTCATATTTGCACTTGTGGACGAAGCCGACGGAATCACAATCAGATTACCTCCTTTTTCTACAAATGATTTTAATGTGGTTTGTAATGCTTGCGGAATTTCATCGAGTTCATTTAAAACAATGGCATCTTGATCTTGCAGTTTATTGTAATCCAGTGAGCCAACAGTGAAATTGTTATAAACGAATTCATTATCGGTATATATTCTGGATAAAAAATTACTTTTTTCTGCTTCGCCAATACTGATGACGTTAATTTTTTTGGTTTTAGAAATGCTAAAATAATATGTGTTGTCATACACTAAACCATTGTCAACTATAGAAACATAACCGTGAAAAGTTTGTTTGGGTATTGTAAAAAGGATACTTTTTTTCTTCGTTTCAAAGTTTACTGTGGTCTTAGCGATGAGTTTATTTTGATTGTATACAGAAATTGGAATAGCATTAAAATCTTCGCCATAAGCCTTTAATTCAATGCTGATTTCGTAAAAATCATCAGATGCTCCCTTGATGAAAACACTGTCAATAGAAACATTATTTTTTTGCTCCGCTTTTGGAATTATAAATTTCAAAGAATTGATTGCATTACTACTTTTAAGTTGTTTTTGGTTTAAACCAATGGCATCTGTAATTATTACAACATCTTTTTTGAAAGCTGATTTACGAGCTTTTAATTGTGCCATTATGTTGTCTAATTGGAATGGTATAGCACTATATTTAAGTTTTTGTAAGTTATTCCGAATCGATTTTATATCAGTGTTCCAATAATTTTCGGAATTGGTAAGTAAAGAAAAATGTAAGTTATCAGGAGTTTCTTCCAGTAGTTCCTGAACGGCACGTTTTAACAATTCTCCCTTTCTTCCTTTGGCTTGCATGCTAAAGGAATTGTCTAGGATAATATATATTTCATTGGTAGAATTTTCTTTTTCAATTGCTTTAAAAGTTGGTTGTGCAAAAGCAATGATGACACAAGTGAGCAGTAATAAACGAGTACTGAGAAGCAACAATTTTTTTATTTTGGAACTTTTTCTGGTTTGTATGGAGAGTTCTTTTAAGAAACGAACGTTCGTGAAATATTCTTTTTTGAAACGGCGTAATTGAAATAAATGAACCAAAATTGGTACAATCAATAATAATAGAAAGTATAAAATTTCAGGATTTTTAAAATACATTCTGATGTTGAGTTTACGTCACTTTATTCTGTTTTCAATGGAGTTCATTAAATCAGATTATTCAAAAATACGAATTTGTTAACAGTTTTTGATGAAGTTGTTGAATTTTTTCAAAGGAACAAATAAATGAGATTCTTTATAAATAATATTGTGTATTTTTAGCTTTCAAATATACTATGTAAACATGAAAAAATATTTTTCCTTTTTCCTTTCTATTTTCGCTTTAGCAATAGTTCAAGCGCAAAAAAGTAAACAAAATTTGATTATTGGAACCTATACAAATAGTTGCGAAAGTAAAGGAATCTATGTTTATGATTTTGACTCAAATACGGCTGATTTTAAGTTGAAAAACACAACTGAAAAGGTCATAAATCCGAGTTATTTGACGGTTTCAAAGGATAATAATTATGTTTATTCGGTAAATGAAAATGGTACCGAAAGTACGGTGAGTTCTTTTGGTTACAATCCTTCCAGCGGGAAATTGAACTTCATCAATAAGCAAAGTTCAAAAGGAGCTGACCCTTGTTATATTATCAATGATGACAAAAATGTAATTGTTGCTAATTATTCTGGTGGAAATATTTCTGTTTTTGGAAAAAATAACGATGGAAGCATTTCTGAAGCCAAACAAGTAATACAACATTATGGAAAAGGAACAAACGAGAAAAGGCAGAAGGGACCTCATGTACACATGGTTCATTTCTCTCCTGATAAAAAGTTTATTTTATCCAATGATTTAGGGAATGATAAAGTTTATTTGTACCAATATAATCCGAATTCTGCCAATGAAACATTGAAAATTAAAGACAGTATTTCTGTCAAATCAGGCAGCGGTCCTAGACATTTGACTTTTAGCAAAGACGGAAAATTTGTTTACTTATTGCAGGAATTAGATGGAGCTTTAACTGTTTTTAGCTACTCTAACGGGGTATTGAAAAAAATTGATGAAACGACCATTTTAGCGAAAGATTTCAAAGGGAATTTCAGTTCAGCGGATATCCATATTTCGCCTGATGGGAAATTTTTATATGCAACAAATAGAGGCGAAGCAAATAGTATTTCAATTTTTAAAATTCTAAAAAATGGAAAATTAGTATTGAAAGGGCAAACAAGTACTTTGGGAAAAGGACCAAGAAATTTCACGATTGATCCTTCTGGTAAATTTCTTTTGGTGGCACATCAATATTCGAATGATGTGGTGATTTTTGCAAGGAATAGAATTACGGGATCGCTAACGGATACTGGAAAAAGAATTAATTTATGTTCACCGGTTTGTTTGGTTTTTACAAAAAATTAAATCTGTAAGACTCAAAAAAAAAGGCTAAAATGATTGTCATTTTTAGCCTTTTCTACTATTATTTATTTTTATCTTTTCTCTTTTTGTCTCTGGTTTTTAGCATGTTTCTATTCACCGAGCCGTGTGTTTTCTTCTTGGTTACACCAGGTCCACCTAAATTGACTTTCTTATTCTTTTTACTTTTCTCTTGAAAAGCACCATCTCCGTCAAGCTTCTGTTTTTTCATCATAAATTTAATCGGTTGTCTGTCTTTTTCAGGTTCGATTAATTTAGATGAAACTTCAACTGTTTCTGGGAAAGTTTCGATTGCTAATTCCATGTTCATCAATACTTCAATCTCGACTTTAAATTCTTCCTCGCGAGGTGCGATAAGACTGACTGCAGTTCCTTTAGCATCGGCACGACCAGTTCTACCAATTCTATGCATATACAATTCGGGCATTTCAGGCATTTCAAAATTGACAACATGGGTGATGTTTGAAATATCCAAACCTCTCGCCATAATATCTGTGGTAATCAAACCACGTAAATTTCCTTCTTGAAATGAAGCCATCGTACTCAAACGATAATTTTGAGATTTGTTGGAGTGAATTACTCCAAATTCTCCTGCAAAATCTTCCTCGATTCGCTCATGAACCATGTCGGAAATTTTCTTATTATTCACAAATACCAAAACACGACTCATGTCTTCATTATTTTGCAATAAATGTTTTAGAAGGTTTATTTTAGTATTAAAGTTGGGAACTTGATAGCTGATTTGTTTGATATTTTCCAATGGAGTTCCTGATGCAGATAAGGTAACTTCTTCCGGATAATCGAAATAGTCATTCAAAATAGCATCTACTTCATCTGTCATGGTTGCCGAAAACAGAATGTTTTGACGTTTTTTTGGCATCATGGCCAAAATAGATGTTAATTGGGTACGGAAACCTAAATTAAGCATCTCATCAAACTCATCGATTACCAATTTTTGCATTTCTTCAAAACGAATCACATTATCCAGCGTTAAATCCATGATTCTTCCCGGGGTTCCCACTAATATGTCACAACCTTGATAAACGGTTGTTTTTTGAGTATTAATGTTGACACCTCCAAAAATACCAACGGTACGAACCGACATGTATTTTGTCAATTTTTCTACCTCTTCCACTACCTGTACTACAAGTTCGCGCGTAGGAACCAGAATTACTATTTTAGGAGTATGTCCCGGAGTAAATTTATATAATTTCAATAAAGGCAATAGATATGCAAATGTTTTACCCGTACCTGTTTGAGCAATACCCATCATGTCTCTTCCTGACATTATCACAGAAAAAGTTTTTTCCTGAATAGGAGTAGGTGTTGTAAATCCTAAATCGTCTATTGCTTTTTGTACAGATTTAGGAAGATTGAATTGCTCAAAAGTAGTCATTTGCTTAAATTTTTTGCAAAGATAGTCTTTTTGAATGTAACGATAGAATAAGATTTTAAACCTATGGTTTATAGTAGTTTACGATGTGAGTTCTGTGATTTAAGAATGCTATCTAATTGCTCAGTATTTTTTACTTAAACTTTAATTCCCAAGATAAATTAAGTGAATAAATCCAAAAATAATTCCCTGGGTCAAATATTATTTCTTGGTGGGTAACCGCAAATTGTGTACCCCAAGCATTTTGCTTGTTTGACGTAGTGAAATAATATCCGACATTAAATTTTTGGGACTTTAAATTTAAGATTGAAGCTTCGTTGCCGCTAAAATTGAACTGATTTGTTTCTGGTGAAAATCCAATTCCTAACGAAAGACCTAAATAATTGTCCGCATCGCTGCGGTACTTGCGGTAGGAGAGCGTTCCAGAGCTACTAGTACCTGCACCGCCAGGGGTGATATAAGGACGAAATGACCAATAACTATTACCCGTGTACCAGCCAACTGAACCAGTATATATAGTAGTTGTTGTGGTATACTTTAAAGTTCGGAATCCTAAGGAAACTTCAAAACTTTTAGGTAAGGATTTGTACAATTCAGCACCATATCTGACATCTGGAAATAGAAATGAATTTGATAATCCAATATTAAGATAAGCGTAGAATCCTTTTGAAATTTTTGGATATAAATCTACTTCATATTGTAAACCATTTTCCTGGAATCTTCTATTGAAATTTACTTTACCAATGATACTTCCGTATTTTGTTTGACGACCATATTTAAGAGTATGATATTGCATTGGATCAAATACTGATGAATATAAATCAATAGCTGAATTAATTCCAATGGTATTATGACGTGCTTTTACATTTAAATTTACTTTAAAATCTTTAGCTTTTTGATCTTCTGGATTTTTATCCAATATTAATTCAACAGTGTTTAAAGCGTCAATTGGATTGTTTGTACTTTCTTGTGCGGTAGCTTTTAAATACAAAATTTCAGAATCGTCTGGAAAAATTTTCAATGCTATTGCAGTCATTTCTAAAGCTGCAAAAGGCATATCTGCCCATAATTCGTTTTTTATTGCTGCTGTCCAAGTGCTTTTGTTTTTAGCATCTTTTTCTAAAATATAAGCAAATTCTTTTCTTGCTTTTTTATACTCAGAATCCCAAGAATAGGTGGTCGCTAAAAAAGAACGAATTTCGTTATAGTCTGGATATTTAGTAAGAATATACAACAAGGTATCCTGCGCTTGTTTGCGATGCTGATTGAAAGCTAAATTTCGAGCATTTTCAAAAGAGGTGTCCGGATTTCCGCTAAATTTAATTTCTTGACCGGACACTTGAAAAACTCCAAAAAATGCAATTATATATGTAATTTTAATAATTAATTTTGAAATCATTTTTTTAAGGATTTTTTAAAATTTGAGTATTCGCTGTTTTCAGGATGTATCGTACTATGACGCAAACTCTTTTTAATAATTTTTGATAATAAATTTTGACATCTCATCATTTGTCAGGAATCCATGTAAAAGAATTGGTTTTTCCTTGGAATTAATCAATTTTTTTAACGCCTCCAAATCCTTTTGATTAATAGTTTGAGTAAATGGATAATGCACGTAATTCGTTGCGTGATCTGAAAGAAGCTTTTCTTCTTTGGTAATCCATGGTTGGTTGGTTGGTACATTATTGTCAAGCAGCGAAATCACAGTTTTGAAATAGTCGTTTAGAACAAACATGGTGTATTCATCATCAGTCGGGTATGGCGTTAAATAAACTCCTTCTTCCAATTTAAAATAATTCCCCCTGGTCCAAGTAGGCAGGTCTTCTATTTTGCGAATTGTCGTTCTTCCTTTTGAACTGGTTTTAACACCGAATTTTTTTGCGGCTGATTTAAAAATATTTACCCTGTCGCGCCCCAGATAGCAATGTACATAATAAAGTCCCTTCTCCTTTTCAATAAACTTCTTTGCATCTTGCAGAGTTTTTCCATTTTCCGAAATCCAAGGCATCATCGGCATATTAATTAACTTGATACCGTATTTTTTAGCAAGTTCATTTTCGTCTTTAAGCAAAGCAGGTTCTGCTGGAATTACCATTTCATGCAGCAATGTTATTATTCCGTCGTATCCTTTTTCCTTGAGGGATTTTATCATTTCTTCATTTGGATAGGAACCATAAACAAATTCCAGCTGTTTATATTGATCTTCTCGGATTTTTACATTTTTTGTTGCAGTTTCTCCAGAATAGCGTATTAGCCATTGAGGGTTAAAACTAAAAATGTAGACTGAAGTTATAAGAATCAACGTTAATATTCCCGGGATAAACAATTTAACAGCTTTGTTTTCTGATTTTTTTATTATTCTTTTAAAGAAAAGTGCCAGTAAAAAAGCAACAATTACATAGACGATGATAATCAGTTTTCCTAAAATATTTTCTTTGGAGACTTCCATATCTGTTGAACGCGCATATTCGGCCATCCATTTTGACGGTCCTGCTAATATTACCCACAAACCCAAAGGGAATCCAATGCATAACCAAAGATATAAGAATAAGAGTGTTGACTTAATTTTGTTATTATTTCCCATATTTATTTTAAAAATAAGATTGTGTTTTTTGATATATTTTAAACTTGTTTGCCAATATAGTTTCTTTAATTTTATTCCTATTTCCTTTTCTTATAAAAATGTTAATTACATTCTTTTTTGCAATAAAAAATATATTCTGTGGGAGTGTTTTTTATGGACTTTATGGAACACTAATTAAAGATTTGTTCAAATTTTTTAAAATTAAACTTTATGTATAAAACCTGACTAAAATACGCGTTATCCACTAATTTATCGGACGAATCCTGAATTATTCCCATTCCCTTTTCTTTTGAAAAAAAGGAAAAAGGTATTGATCCAATCACAGAATTAATATTTTCATTGGTGTGCTTTTTTATGTTTTCGGCGCCATCATTAATTATTACTAATCTGCTATCCGATATTTCACTTTCCACTTGTTTACAAAAATCTTTATTAACTTCAAAACCAAATACTTTTGAAGGGCAAGAGATATTATTTAGAATTTCTCTAGTAATATTTCCATGTCCCATGCCAAATTCAACAATAATTTTGTTTTGCTCTTAAGGGATATATTTACAAATTTCAATCTCTGTATTTCTGCTGGTTTCTGTAATTGCGCCAACAACAAATAAATTTTTTGTAAATGTTATCGACGTTTTTAATTTTTATATCATTTCTTGTTATTATTTTTTATTTAGTTGCAGATAATTACATAAAGTTAATTTCTGATATTTAACGTATTAATATATCGCATAATTTAAATTTATTTTAAAGATTTTTTAAAATTTAGGTAGTCATTGTTTTTGGGATATTTTTTAATGATACTATCAATAATCTTATTAGATTTTACAAGGTTGTTCGTTTTTTGGTATGCTTGAGCCAATTTATAACCCAATTCGGCATCATTTATTTGATTGCCTAATGCTTGTTCGCCGATAGCCACTGCTTTTTTATTTTGGTTTGACCACCAATACACATCAATCAGTGCTAAATAGGAATCACCAAAAAAAGGGGTTCTGTTGATTACTTCCAATAATTCTTTTTCAGCATTTTTATAATCGCCATCCCAAGCTAATATTCGCCCTTTCAGAGTTCTAACGTCGCCATAATTAGGAAGGTCATTCAGAATATAATTGCATAATAATAGTGCTTTTTCGCGCTCTTTTTTGAATGCTAAATCTCTTGCTAAAAAGAATGTGTGGTCGTGATCCAATCCTTTTGTTAATTTCTTAATGGTCGAAAATTCTTCAGCAGTAAACGTATATGTAGGTTTCTTAAAGCTTGATGCAGCGTTGGTAATTTTATTTTTTGTAGTCAAATAAGCATTTAATTTTTTAAAATCAGTAAAAGAACTGCTTACCGTTTCCGTCATGTCGTTGTCCGTCTCACTCAGATTAAAATTTTCATCAATTTTAAACATATTCTCATCAGAATAGAAATAGTCTTTATAAATATAGTCATTGATGCTTCCTTTGTATCTCATCAACGGAATACTATGAATGTTTCTAAATTGTCTCACGGTGTCCAGTCCCTGGCCAAGCCATGTCGTTTTTTCTATTTTATTGAATGCATAATTATTCGTTAAAAAAGAAACTAAACTTGGCGTCACATCAGTGTGCGAAGAAATAGATTTGAATTTTGCCGTTTTCTTCAACAGGGGACTAAAAATGTATAGCGGTACATGAAAGCGCGATAAATTGTCTTTTGGAGGAATAGGGATTAATCGGTGATCTCCTGTAATTACAAAAATGGTGTTTGCATAATCCGGTCTTTTAGAATACGCTTCCATAAAACTTTGAAGAGAATTATCAGTGTACAAAAGGCAAGAAAAAATGTCTTTGTATTCGCTCATTCTATTTTGGTCTGAATCCGATTTTGTTTTCAAAATACGATCCACTTTTTCTAAGTACGCCTTTTTGGATGGGAAATCAAAAGGTTCGTGATTGGTAAGAGTCATTATGATATCCAATCGCGGTTCTTTTTTTACTTTTAACTCCTCTAATGTTTTTCGGTATATTTCAGCATCTGGGAAACCCCATGAGAAACCTCCGGAATTTTCTTTTGTTTTTACATATCCAGGTCCAAATTTATTAATATCGATGATTTTGTCGATACCGTTATATTCCAGAAAATTACTTTTTCTGTCAAATGTAGATTCATCGCCAGAATAATATGTGGTCGTATAACCGTTTGATTTTAAAATGCTAATTAGTGAGTTGTGTTTTGGTAACGGATTCAATTCCATAAATCCATTTTCTCCAAAAGGTAATGAACCCATTAACGAGGGCAGTGCACCAAATGTTCTTCCGGCATTACTTACGAAGTTCTCCCAATATAATGATTTTGAGGCCAATGAATCTAAGTAAGGAGTAAATCCTTTATATTCACCATCGTCAGTAAAATCACTTCCCAAACCTTCTATGATGATAAAAACCACATTTGGTTTTTCTTTTTGAATAGTAAAAAAGGGGCCCAGAACGTCTTTAGTATCTTCAGCTGCTTTTTCTAACGGAAATTCTTTCTTAAAACTAAGATTGCCTTCAGAAGCGGAAGCTATATCGTTTTGAGTTCTTATAATATCACTCAACAAGAAATTTATTTTATTTTGGGAAACAGGTTTGATACCGCTGGCAAGTAATAAATTGATAACTCCAAAAATAAAAATGACAGAAAGTAAAATTTTGGTATTAATATTATGTCCAAAGGATTGGAAAAGCCAAATTAATCCAAGATAAACAATAGGTAAAATTATAAAAGGTAAAAATAATAAGAACGATAGTGATAAAGAGGCCGTGACAGTTGTATGCATATCGCTCAACGAATAACCCAAGAGATCTGCTCCAAGATTGATGTGAGTGGTTAGACTGTATCCTATTAAAGCAAGTTGAATGATAACAATAATAGAGAATACTATCTTGATAACGATTATTCCTAAAGATTTCTTAATGTATTTTAAGATTAAGTAAAGTGGGAAGAATAATAATCCAATTAGTGTTCCAGTAAAAAAGTCGTTCACTAATTTATAGGCAAATAATTGTATTTCAAAATTTTTTAATATTTCAATTAAACTTAATAAGCAAAAAACAATGATCAAGGAAACAGTTGCATAAATATATTCTAAACTGTTTTTGTAAGTAAATTTAATCTTCATTTAAAAGTATTTTTTAATATTTTAAGCTTTAGTCATTCCTTTTCTAGTCATTGCGCCCCATTTCTTCTTTTTGTTGAAATAGTAGTCTTTATTTCCCACTATAGCGGCATACAATATAAAGGGATGTACAACAAAAGGTTCCAAGAAAGCAATCATTATCATTTTGAAACCAGTACCTTTCTTCTTATATTGATGATAGGTAAGCTCTTCTGAAATGATAGCTGCAATTGAAAATAATACTGTAAATAAATACGCTAAAAGAATAAATGCGATGGTATAATCCCATCTTACTTGCTGATAAAAAATAAGATATGCAAAATATATTACGCCTAAAACTTCTACTATAGGGGCCATCCTTTCAAATAAAAACCAATAAGGATAGCTTAGAGTACCCATAGAACTGTATTTCCGATTGAATCCAATTTTTCTATGTTTTCTGAGTGTTTCAATAGTTCCTCGCGTCCATCTGTTTCTTTGAGAAATAAATGTTTTGTAATTATCAGGCGCTTCCGTCCAGCAAAGCGGATCTGGAATGTAAGCGACTTTGTATTTGAGTTTTTTTTCCTCCATAAAGCGTCTCATACGAACAATAATTTCCATATCTTCTCCCACCGTATTCGTATCGTATCCGCCTACCTCAATGGCTATCTTTTTGTCAAATAAACCAAAAGCACCTGAGATTACTAATAATCCATTTAACCTGCTCCATGCCATTCTTCCTAATAAAAAAGCTCTTAGGTATTCGAGAATTTGACCTTTTTCGAGCATTTTTTCAGGAAGGTTAACATCAAGTAGTTTGCCTTCCTTAATGACACAAGAATTTGCGATTCGTATCACCCCTCCAGCCGCTATAACTACTTTGTCAGTAGTTTCGAGAAATGGTTTTACTAATTTTAACAGCGCATCTTCTATTAACAAACAATCTACATCAATACAAGCAACATATTTGTTTGCACTAATATTAAGGCCCATATTTAAGGCATCTGCTTTTCCTCCGTTTTCTTTATCAACTACAATTAATTTTTCAAATGCTGGATTAGTTGATTTGTAAATTCCTTTTCTTAACGGTTGGGTTGGAATTTGCTCATTAATAAGGAAATCGACGCAAATTAGGTTGTAAGCATCGATAAGTTTCTCAAGGCTGTCGTCTTTACTTCCGTCATTTATAATAATTACATCATAATTTGCATAATGTGAAGAAAGTAATGATCTCACGTTTTCAATAATGTTTAAGCTTTCATTATAAGCAGGTGCAATAATTGAAATGGAAGGAGATATATTAGAAGATAATATTTTATTGTAGTTAACAAATTTATTTTTTTGTGTGTATGCAACTGTTTCAAATACAGATATTATACCTAAAGTGATATAGGAACCTATTATCATAAAGCTGTATAAAAAAAATAAAAAATGAATAATAGAAATCATATTTTGTATTTAAAAGAAATTAATTGGCTTCTATATATTTTACCATTCGGACAAATTCAGGCTCTAATGTCAAATTCTTAAAGCAATTAAACTCTTCAATATTCAAATTCTTTAAAATTTTAAGCGCTGAGAATTTGATTTCAAAATTTGGATTAAGAATATGTTCCAATATAAAAGGTTTATCTTTTATTTCATATAGATTTTCCATCATCTCAAAAAAAGCAATTTGTTCTTCTAAAGTAAGTTCATTAAATTTATTTTTTAAAATTATTTTAGCGTCAATAATATTCAAATAGCTTAGAAGATGAATTACATCAATCCGTATTTTTATATTTTGGTGGTCCAAAAGGGCTATTAACTCGTCTCTAACTCCATACTGATTGTATATTTTAGCAAGTTTTAAAGCAAAAAATACCACAGAATTATTAGTTGATTTTAACCATAAATTTATGCTTGTAACACGTTGATTGCTATTTAATTGAAGTGCTTCTAATAATTGAATCTGATCCCATTCAGATATTGGTGTAGTAATATTATTTAAAAAATCAAGTCCATCAAAATGAAATAAATTAATCAAGTACAATTGCATAGCAATGCGTACTTCTGTTTTGGGATGGTTAATATGGATTTTAACTTGATCCTGAACTTCTTTTACATGGAAAAGTGTAAGTTCTCTAATTCCGTCTGCTATACTATTCCACTTTCTGCTTTTTAATTTAGATAATGAATAATCCAAAAGTCCAGTTTGAATGTATAGTTTATGAATAGATTCAGCCATTTCTCCAGAGATTTCATAATTTAATTTTAATAATGTCGAGATTAAAATGTCTCTTTTAAAAGGTTCAGACGTATTAGATTTAAATTGATCAATGATTGATTTTTGCTCAAAACTTACTTCATCTATTTCATTTCCGGCATATAGATAATTTATTACCGCAGTTTCAAACTCTTTTTCTATTTTATTTTTTAAATTTTCATTTTTTCTTAAAAAACTCCTTAAATATTTCAGGTAAGCAATTGTTGTCATAATAAAGAAAATTATCATCACAATAAATACCCAAACCAATTGCATAATAATAGGTGAATTCTCAAAAAAATCAATAAAATAATTATTTTTAAACATATTATTTAACCTTGACTGTTGATTTAAAAAATTAGCGCAGTATCTTTTTTACTCGATTTACTAATTCATTCGGACTGAAAGGTTTACTCATGAAATCTGTAGCTCCTAATTTGAAAGCTTTAAGTACTATTTCTTCCTGTCCAGATGCTGAAAACACGATAATAGGTGTTTGATTTTTTAATTTGTTTCGAACATGACTTATTACTTCCAATCCACTAACAAAAGGCATCATTATGTCAGTTAAGATTAACTCTGGGTTGTGTTCTTCAATTAATTCAATTGTTTCTTTTCCATTCTCTGCTATAAGAAGTAAATATCCCTCTTTTTCCAATCTGAATTTCAGTAACATTGAAAGCATTGAATTATCTTCTGCTAGTACAATTTTTTTCATAGTACATACTTGTGTAATGACTTTTATTCTTCTAATACTGTAAACATAAAATTTGATTAAAATCAGTCATTAATTTTAGTCAGTAAATTTGGCACTTTTAATATATTCGTTATTGGTGAATGTATGTTCTTTTTTAATTTTAAAATTTCAAAATAAAATTTTTTTAGTTAAGTTTCCTGAGTTGAATTTAGATTTAAACTTTTTTATTCACTCTATTCTCTTAAATACGTAATAATGTCAATGTTAGTTTCGTATTAAATATTTTTTTTTGAAAATTAATTTGATCTTCAAAACTTTGACGATTCTTCTTTTTCAAATCATATTCGATAAATTTAATTTGATATAAAAAGGTTTTTTCAATCCATCTTATTCCGGATGCATCAGCTTCTTTTTGCAACTTAATTATTGGCACTTTAAGAGTTTGTGTTGCAGTGCCGTCATTGCTGATAAAGAAAGGGAGCTGAAAAAGCAGAATTAACAAAAAAAGAAAGGGTGTATTGAAATAACAAACGAAAGGTGCAATAAAGACAAAAAAAGACATATAAATAATAACCGAAAAATTATTACTATTTAATTTTGGAAACATAACATTTATGAAACAATTAATGGCTCTATTTAAAACACATATGTAGGTTGTCATTCTATTGGGGGCATTTATTTTAATAGAAAGAAAAATATTCAAGATTGATAAAATCAATGAATTCAGAGCCTAACTATTATGTTTTCAAAGATATGTATAAAATGAGTCATTAACAATAAATTAACCAAATAATAATTGTTAAAACCCCTCAAAAACCCCTAATCCAAATAAAGCAAAATCATATTTTACAGGGTCATTTGCATCAAATTCTCGGAGTTGTAAGTCCAATTCCGCTAGTGCTTTACCATCATTTTGTTTTCTGGCGAGCAGACCTAATTTTCGGGCAACATTTCCGGAATGAACATCCAGAGGACAAGATAATGAAGCAGGAGAGATGCTTTTCCAAATTCCTAAATCAACGCCTTTATTATCTTGTCTAATCATCCATCTCAAGTACATATTTAAACGGGTGATTAAGGTTGTATGTTAATCAAAATATATTAAGTCTTCCGATTTCAATTGTAATGATCCAAGTCCAAGCTCTAAACGCTCAGAAGCTTCATAATCTTTAAACTCATCATCAGAAAATTCAATTCCATTTTTTTTTAACCGCCACTTTAAAGCATCTATTTCGTCCTGCACTTCTTCGTCTGTAAATCCAGTACTTCGGTAGCGACTAATCCAATGCCATTTCATAGCCTGCCAATGCGTCATAAAGACAGAGGATTCCGGAAATCCTCTATATTTAATTTCCAATTTAAAATAACCGCCGCGCTCCATTTTATTATGTTTTATCGTGATTTCTTCAATTAGTGAGTGAACTAGTTGCTTTGTATCTTCAAAACTTGCTGTTATCTCGTAGCTACCAATTGCATTTTTTAATCTAGATTTCGCAATATCATTTTCTGATTCAAATATTTCCTTTTCGATTACTTCAATATTTTCTGTATATTTTCTTTATTTTTTTTTGCGGTTACATATTCATTTTTTAAATCTTCATCGTGTTCCAGATCTTCGTCGATTAGTAACTTTCGAAGCTTTATAATCTTATTTTCTACTTTTTTTAAATTGGCCAGATGCTTAATAATATTTTCTTTTAAAATATTATTACTTCCGCTATTTGAAGGCAAACTAGTCAGATGTTTTTCTAATTCTTTAGTAATAAAAAGATGATGGATAATAAATGTCTCAATTTTAGCAATGTTAATTCCTCTATTTGTGCATTCTGCATTAGTGGATTTGCCTTTACACTTGTATGCACTATCTTTGCCTTTTAACCTTTTCTTTCCTCTCAATTCACTTCCGCAATCAGAACAAAATATCAAACTATTTAGGAGATAATGATATTCCTCTTTTTTTCCAACCTTTTTCTTATTGGTCTGTAGATTCTTATTTACTTTTTCCCATAAATCCTCATCTATAATAGGTGGCACTTTTACATCCATATCTTTCCATCTTCGAAGTCCTTTATAAATAGGATTAACAATCATATCGTAAACAACATTTCCTCGCCATTTTACATTTTCTTTTTTGAAAAAAGTAATATTTCCGGAAAAATTATCTTTCCTTTTTATTTCACCTTTAAAGCCATTAAATTTGGTAGGAACTGCATCGCTATTTAATATTTTAGCAATAGTATAACTTCCATTCCCCATTAACGATAATTTGTAAATTTTTTTGACTATTTCGGCTTGTTCTTCATTTATCTTGAAAAAACCATTGTCATCTTTTTCATAGCCAAATGCGGTCATTCCGTGTGTTTTTCCAACTTTAGCATTATTGTTGATAGCTAATTTTACTTTATACCCTGTCAATGCTGCAAAAAATTCATTATTTGCACTTATAATAGTACTTATCAATTTGTTTTCAGGATTGTTTAAATCAAAAAACTTCCCGTTAGGATAATACTTACAGTTATTTTCAGTCATTATATAAACAAAAATATTCCAAATTCGAGTATTGCGTTCGATTCTTGACTGGTCAATAGAATAAACAGATGTTACTTCATTTCTTTTAATCGCTTCAAAAAGCTCTGCAAATGCCGGTCTGTCAAGAACTTCATCTAAAGTACCGCTTAATCCCTCGTCGACAAAAAACTTGAATTTTAAGCCTAAAGACTTAGCGAACCTCATTCCTTCTTCTTTTTGCGTCAGAATTGAAACATCCTTACCTTCTTCTTTCTTTTTACTTATACGGCAATATATCGCTAACATAATTTTTTTTATCTCAAATGTAATAATATATTCTATAAGGAATCAAAATGTAAATTAATTATAGAATAGTGGATATCTAACTCATAAGAGGACGAGTTAAGACCAATACTATGTTTGCCTACATAAAAATACGACTGCAATAACTGAATAATATATTCTTTGGCAAATATATCAATTGAATTTGGCGTTAGTTATAATTAACAAGTGGATTACAAAGAAAAATAAGCTATGAAAACGGATATGGAAATTACAGAAATTTGCAAAAAATACCAAATTGAGAATTATTCAATTAATCCCGATTTTTCAGTTGATGTGGACGGTGATGTTGATCTTTTTTCAACAAATCTGGCCATTCTACCAATTAAATTTGGACGTGTTATGGGGGACTTTAACGTTCAAAATAATCTACTGTCGACCCTATACGGTGCGCCCGTTGCGGTTGGTGGTAATTTTAATTGCTATCACAATCGATTAACAAACCTTATTGGTTCACCTAAGTGGGTCGGTGCAGATTTCTTTTGTTACAAAAACCAGTTAGTATCATTAGAGGGTTCTCCGAAAGTCGTGCGTGGAAGCTATTATATAAGTGAAAATGATAAATTATCCAACTTGGCCGGTTGTACGCTGCAAATTGGTGCTAATTTTTCTTTCGATGATATATTATCTACATATTCTGGGGACGAAGATATACTTTTTGAAGGTAATTTTTTTTTGAATGAAACTAATGTCGGTGCATCAAATGCCAAGAAATTACCTAATGTAATAGTGGAAAATATCCGGCATATTAAACTAATCCTGAAATACCAGCGGTACTTTATGATCTGGAATGATGATTTAACATTTAATGCTGAAAATTTCAATGATTTGATTGCAGAAATCAATGAAGGATTAAAATAAAAATGATGTAAATGTTAAAATATATAGGTTATGCCGAACTATTATAATTTCAAAATTATCAATCGATGGTAACCGCAAATATATTCATGAAATTTTCATTGAAATTTTATGCATGAATTTCAATTTTTTATTTTCAAGCGACAATAAATTTTGCATAGCTTATGAGATGAAATTGACTAATTATAATTGCATCTGATTATTTCGCGATCCGGAAGCGGTTTTTTCTTTAATGATGTAGTTAGCCGGTATGGAATTTTGGGGACGCAACTCTCGCTTCGAATATTTTTAACAAAAAACCACCCTGGGGGGTGGCTTATTTTAATATTCTAATATTGATTGTATTGTATTGGTTCGCTTATATATTCTAATACAGTGCATTATCTGTTTAGTGTTTACAAATTGTAATAACCCTTGCAAATACTCTTTAAAGCATTCTAAAGAATCAAAGTGTGCCAATATTGCAATAACATACTCGTGGACTATTTTATCTTCATAATTTTCGTACCAGTAGGTGTAATCTGCGGGTGATTTTAGATTATAATATTGCGGATCTAGGTGTATTAAAATTTTAGTTAGATAAAATATCTCTTCTTCGCATTCCTGTTTATCTGTCCAACATTCATTTTGCTTAATCATGATATGATTAGTTTGTATTTCTTTTTTTATCTGCTCAATATATTGCGATTTCACAAAATATTTGTTGTGCTGGCCCAAATTCTTTTTTATTAAATAATTTACAATTTCCATAAAATCTTGATTGTTCCAGTAGATCATTTTCACTTTAATTATGTCATCGACGTATTCTTTTAGTTCTTTGTGATTTTTCCCATTTTTGAAATAATTTTCTGAGTGCATAGAATCGATTCTTCTTTTCAGCATGTTTTGCTTTTTCATATCATTTTATTTTTAATTATCAGTTATACATGAAAAAATCAATAAAGTTTTAAGATGTTTCAAAATTTAATAGAAATAATCCGCTCTAGCATACATAGAAATTACAACTGGTCTGTATTCTTTTGGTTGAATATAAATATATAATAAAAAAAATAGCAAAGCACGAACAAATTTCAGAACAAACATGCCTAACATCATTAACTGCTGAAGAGCCTTTAAACTGGGCATATAACACCGGGTAGGAATATGGTTATTTGCAGACTGAGAATCCTTCAGATGAACTCACACTAGCCGAAAGTTATGTTTATTCAGATGCGTAAATTTTAGAATATTTTGAAGGGTGGTGCGACGGTGATTCTGGATATGAAGTAGATTCAATACTGGCGGATGAGTTCCCTTGTTAGCGGACCTACCACTAAAGTTTGTAATTATCTTTGCTAATCTAATTTATTAACTTCATTGGTTGGATCTCCAGAAACTATTGGTGATGGTTTTTATTGCTCTGGCAATGTTTTTACTTCACTTCATGGTGGACCAAAATATATTGGTGGTGATTTTAATTGTAAATACTCCAATGTTTTAACTTCATTGATTGGATATCCAGAAATAATTGGCGGTAAAATGAAAGCGGATCCTGGTATAAAAAAAATATACAAACGTACCCAAAGAATTAAGGCAATACTAGAATAGTAACAAGATTTTTAATAGTCACAATATTTATGCAATCGCTTATTAGTTTTTGCAAATCTTATTACGATATTTTAGCCCTCTTATTTTAAAAATTTCCTTATTTTTTTGATAATAATCTTTCATATACTCTCTTCTTTTTTCTACTATTGCATATTTATTGTTTTCATAGTTTTTATTCCTTAGTTCAATTCGCTCTTCTTCAGCCAACACCCCGAGTCTTTTATTTAGTAATTCACACCCCATAGCCATGTATAGCATAATCCATATAGTTTCGCGAGTGATATCAGTGGTGATTTCAATCAATTCTATCTCGCACTCTTTATAAAAAGGTATGTGCTTATATCCATTTGCTTTCCTCCGTGCTAGTGTTTTAGTTGTTTGACCAACATAAATGATATCACCGTTATGTATCAGTTGGTAAATCTTATATTCCTTATCCATATCATTTTTATTTTTTTTTTGTTTCTACACTCACACCAAGATCAGAAAATAATCCTTTAATCACCGCCTCAATTAGCTCAGAATCAAGGTCACTATCAAAATAAATTGCATCGAACAGAGTGAAATAATATTTAGATTTTACCGGTATAATGAAATTAAATATTGAAGCTTCCATATTCTGCAATTGAGCAGCGAGTGATATTTTATTTTTTTTAATTTTGGATAATTCATCCCATACTAAAGGGTATAACTCTTTAAATTTTATATTAAAATTGCTCTTTTTGTCGAATCCAAAAAATATTTTTCGATATACCATCACCTTTATGTCATCACGCTGTTTATTGTCGAGATAGAGACCATCTATTCCGTCAAATTTTTCATAGAAAATACCATCTTCACAGTCTTTTTGATAATTTACATCGCACTTAAGGTTGTTTTTTTTCAAAAAAGCTACCAATATTAGTGGTTGGCAGTTGGTTACGTCGATGTTGTACAATTTTATGTTCAAGTGCTTGCGTGATACGCGTGATACATTAGAAAATGAGTGATAAATACGGTCTACTTTTGTTCCGGTTTTAATAAATCTTTTTCTTTTTGTATAAAATATTCTGGATATTCGGCATTTTAATTTATTGAATGTTGACTTACCAGCTTGGTAATAATCAACTTCAGCCTGTATAGCTGCCAATACATCAATTTCTAATTTGTTAATTGTGTTTACATATCGCTTATCTATTTTTTTAACCTCATTTTTAACCGCATGTGAGGTTCGAAGTGGTTCTAGAATTAAAATACCTAGCTCTTTATTAGTTAAATAGCTGTTATGTACGCGATAAAGTTTTGCTATGGCCGGTTTATCTTTTGTTGCTAAATGTGGTGCAGTGTAAAATGACCCATCTGCATGGGGTACATTGCTAATTATGTCTAGATCCTTTAATATTTGCATGTATTTAACGACGTGGTCACTGAAGAAAGACAGCAGGTTTTTTTGTGAAATTATCATTGTGGTTTTTCCGTGGTTGTCTTGGATTTCACCATCAATATAATGTAGAAAATTTAAAATATTTATGGTTGCTAATTTTCGATTGATTGGTAATTCTATATTAGCAAGTTGTTTGATTATATAGATATTGACGATGAAGCAATATTTGGAAAATTTAATTTCTTTTAAAGTTTTTTTGTCTACGTGGTCAAATATTGATTTCGTTGCGTTCGGTTGAAATGGGATTACATTGTACATTATTCTGGATTATTTTTTTTGTTTCTGTTTTTTTTTTAGAGGTCCAGAAGCCAAGGGTAATTAATTCTTGGCAACCTCTGTATCAGTTATATCCAAATTCTTTGAAAAAGTTTAAATAATAATTCTATAGTCTATATATTAACTTTTATAATCGCTTTTTATCGAGGTGGATGTTTTAATGTTTTGTACAAAATCCCTCGGCCTATGGGTGGCCGCGGCTTACTAAATTTATAGGAAGTTTACCAGTATCGGTGAAAAAAGTGACCTCTGGGAAGTATTGATATCAAAGGGCTGCCTAGGATTTGTGTAAAAAACCGCGACTAATAGTATCATTTCCTTAATTATACTTGTTCTATGCTAATCTATTCCTGTCTATTCCTAAATATAAATAACCTTTGAATCATTAATTATATAAATAATTTAAATATTATATAGACAAATATTTATTTTATAATTACCTATTTAGCTTCATAGACTACTTCCACTAATTCACTCACCATTAAAATCGAAGCACCCCCGCCAACCGGGGGGCGTTACCTACGGTAGTCCACTTAAATCCACCTTACATACTAATTCAACCCTAAATTAAGTAGTTCATTTGCACGCCAAGTTATTACTTACATCTAATACCCTGAAGATTTACACATTGAAATTATTATTTTTATTCGAAATGTGGAAACCCGTAAAGTAATGTGAATGGGAAAGATGAGATTTGGTTTTTTGAATAAATATTATCTCATATTTTGTTATATGCAATAGAATATCCTACTTTTAAAGCTTAAACCTTTTCAAATGAACAGAATCAAATTGGAATTAGAGAAAAAAGGATTGACGCAGACTTGGTTAGCCGAAAAATTGGGTAAAAGTTATAACATGGTGAATTCTTATGCTCAAAATAGAAGACAGCCAAGCATTGAACAACTATTCAAGATTGCATTTTTATTAAATGTGGAAGCAAAAGATCTTTTAGAGGACAATAATAGAATTCTAAATTAGATGGTAGACGATAAAATAAAATACAGCACGGCATTTACTGCCGGGGCATTATTACTTAGAGAGACGGAAGCTTTTGTTGCTGAAATAAAAGACTATGATGCTTTTCTAGATGGTAGTGAAAACATTGATTTTTCGGTAATTCCGGTAAATGCGGAAAGTTCAAAAAAACGATTAAAACATGAAATTGAAAAACGACTTTTCGCCATTAATAATGGAAATCTGTTGAATCAGTTTTTGACATCGGATAAAAGCGGTAAGAACACGATTCTTTTTTATGGGATCTGCAAATGTTATCCAATAATTAGACATTTTATGCTGGAAGGGGTTTTGAACAAATGGAAAAATTTGGATTTTGAATTAGAAATAAATGATTTTTCAAATTTTATATACAGAAAAATGGACTTCCACCCTGAACTGGCGAAAATAACAGATAAAACGGTTTACAAATGTGGTCAGGTAGTCTTAAAAATGTTGAAAGATTTAGGTATGCTGAACAAAAATAAACTTCAAAAAATAGCAATTAACAATGCTGTTCTTGGAAACATTATCTCTACCGGGGATAGCTGGTTTCTTGATGTGATATTATTAAGCGAATCTGAAAAACAAGGAATATAATGATGTTAAATAGCAATAAATTATACGATTTAATGGCCGATAAAGGATTTCAGGAACCAAGAACTGGAAACCTATTTTTCCCCGCTTACATCTATACGTACGAGCCCGCTCAAGAATATGAAATGCGTAAGGAAATAGACTTGTTGATTGAAAAATTAAAAAGACCAAATCACTATCTGGATTCATTGGTAGTGAACATGTATGATGAGTTGATCGACTTTTTGAAAAACGAACAATTTGCCGGCCAAAACTTATTTAATCTTATCATCGAAAAAGAAAAAGAAGACCCAGAAGAAGCTTTGGCATGGGTCAGAGATGAAATTAACGAAGGGGATTTCTATAAAAATTTCACAAAAAAAGTAAAAGACCACTTCGGCGTAAATAACGAAAAGAAAGTATACCTGATTCTACACGGATTTGGAAGTGCTTATCCTTATTTAAGATCATCCGACTTTTTGAAGAAAACCGAAAAATTAATTAAAGAATTCAAAGTAATTGTTTTTTATCCCGGTGATTATAAAAATAACAATTACAACCTTTTTGGCTTACTGAATGACGACAATTTATACCGAGCCAACCATTTAAACAATCTTATAGCAACAGAATAACATATGATAACAATTGAAACCCTTTACGATAAAAAAATCGATAGACGAATAAATCCAGCCGTTGTAGTGAGTGAAATGGAAGACTATTTTATCACTCAAGAGATTGAGGAATATGTTTTTACCCAAGGAATTACAAAAAACGTCTATAAATTTTTGGATGCTATTGCTAACAAAAAAGAAGGCAAAACTGGCGTTTGGATAAGCGGATATTACGGTAGTGGTAAATCACATTTTATCAAATATCTTTTCTATTGTTTGAATAAAAAATACAGAGAAAAAGCATTTGTCAATTTCAAGGAAGCCGTAAAAAATGTTGGGGCATTAGAAGAACCTAATCCCAATCTTTTGGCTTTACTGCAAAAGAAAATGGAAGCGTTGGAAATAGACGAAATCATGTTTAATATAGATGCGGTGTCTGGTAATGAAGATGAAAAGGATCGCATCACCAGAGTTCTTCTCAATCAACTTAACAATTTCAGAGGTTACAACAATACCAATATTGCACTGGCACTGTATCTGGAAAAGCCCCTGCAAGAGCTAGGCCAGCTAGATCTTTTTAAGCAAAAAATAAAAATGACCTTTAATGAAGAGTGGTCTGGAAATCAGCTGCGATTTACCAGAATGTCACTAAACAAAGTATTAGATATTGCTAAAGACTGTAATCCTGAATTTGATACCGACTCACTAAGAAGTACTATTCTGGATAAAAATCAAGATTATACAATTGAATTTCTGGTTAATGAATTTAAGGATTTCCTTAAGAGCAAATCGGAGAATTACCGATTAGTATTCTTATTGGATGAAGTGTCCCAATATATCGGTTCTAATACCGCATTGTTGTTAAACCTGCAAACCATAGTAGAAGAAATTGGAAGTAAGATTGGGAATAAAATTTGGATTGTCTGTACGGCACAGCAAGAACTTTCTAATTTAATCAACAATACGGACGATAAAACGGAAGACTTTGGAAAAATTCTAGGTCGTTTCGAAACCATTATTTCGTTAGAAAGCCAGGATGCAACTTTCATTACTAAGAAAAGAATTTTAGCCAAAAAGGCCGATGGTATTGGTGTATTATCCGACTATTATAAAATCAACAAAGGTGCGATTGAAAATCAATTTGTTTTCAACCATGATCTTTATGAAAATTATATCGGCAAGGATGATTTTACGCTAACCTATCCTTTCATTCCGTACCAATTCCGATTGATCTCAGATGTTTTCGAAAGTTTTAGTAACGTAGGCTATGTAGGACAAGGTGTTAAAAATACCGAAAGAGCGATTTTAGGAATTACACACTATACGGCTAATTTATGTAAAGAAAATGCAGTGGGCTATTTTGTACCATTTGACTTATTTTTCAACGATCAATTTGATAAAAACTTGACTTTTGTTGCACGAAGTATTCTGGATCGTGCTTATAACATCAACGAGGTAAAAGAAGCGGAATTCGCTAAAAGAGTCGTCAATACTTTGTTCATGGTTTCTAATCTTGGCGAGAGCCATCGTGTGAATTTCCCAGCTACGGTAGAGAATATGGCCTTGCTGTTAATGAAGGCTGTAGACACCCCTAAGCTTGAAATTCAGAAACAAGTTGCCCAAATATTAGATCTGTTAGTCGATAAAAATATCATTCAAGTAAGCGAAGGAAAATACCGTTTCCTCAAAGACGATGAAATTGATGTTGCCCAGCAAATCAAGCATACAGCAATTAACAGTGATGACAAACTCAAATATTTTTATGATGATGTAATACAAAAAGTAATCAATCCTAAACCGGATATTAATTTCTTTGGAAATCATAATTTCAAGTCAGCTATTACAATTGATGATAAAGAAATGATACGTAATGGCGATTTTAAAA
This sequence comes from Flavobacterium urumqiense, assembly GCF_900108015.1. GTDB lineage: Bacteria > Bacteroidota > Bacteroidia > Flavobacteriales > Flavobacteriaceae > Flavobacterium > Flavobacterium urumqiense. The sequence goes on from NZ_FNVP01000003.1 coordinate 196,945, forward strand.
TACGCTTTACTGTTTTTGACATTACAGATATCCAACAATTAGCACACACCAGCCCATCCAATGATTTAGTCATTGCTATCAGCGAATGGCTTAGTACTGATACCGATTTAAAAAATAAAATATTGGACTATGTTCGCGTGCAAAAATTCATCGCTTTAAATTCATCCGCTGCCAAAGGACCACGAGTGGAAACGCTCAATAATTTTAGAAACAATAATGTGATATTGTTGAACGAAATCAGATTGCGTTTTGAAAATAAATTCCTGTCAACTAGTATAATATCAAATCAGCAAATTATTACTAGTGACCAGTTAAATGGCAATACTACAGCAGCTCGATATGAGGACATGATCAAAAAGCATTTGGAAGAGACCTATAGAAAACATGGGTTAAGTAATGCTTACGCAAGTACAAATGCCGAATTAATCGTGAATGCAAAATCAAAGCAAATCAAAGCCAATACAGGCTTAGACCCAGCAGAAGAAGAATTAGCAAATAAATTGAACTTAATGGGTGAAAACCCAAATGTAGGCGATGTGGTTAAGTCTTTTGAAAAGGCACCATACGGATGGAAAGATATTGTGACTTTAGATATTTTACTAAAAATTGCACAAAAAGGCGTAAAACGCTTTGAATGGAAAAATGACAGTATCGATTTGGTTCAATTCGTCGATAAAGGTTTGAATAACCGAGAACGCGATTCCATCCTAATTTTAAACCAAAAAGCCCATTCCCAGGAAGAAATCAATGGATTTATTCATGCGGTGAACCATGAAATCTTTGCCGAAAATGTAATTTCATCAACTACTTCCGATTTTAAAGAGGCCGTCGATCAATTGAAAGCAAAGTTGACAAAAAAATTAGTTGACGTAAATAAAATTAAGGAAGAGCATGAGCTGTATCCTTTTGGTAATCATATCAAAAAGTTTCATAAGGGATTGACAGAACTATTCATGGCGCGGGATCAGGAACAGTTGTTAGAGCTAGTGAAACAAAACAAAAACATCCTGAAAGCGGACCGTGATCAATATATGTATGTTGTTGAATTTATCGAACATAATCTAAAAACCTATGAGCAGATAAAAGAATTCATACAGGGAAACAAAAACAATTTTAATGCATTGGATGAGGCAGAACAAGTTACTGCAAATACACTCGTTGATTATATTCAGAATGATAAAGAACCTTGGGATAGATTGCCTCAAATGAAAAAAGCGTTCAAAGAAATCCATGACGCGTTACAAAACATAATCAAAGATTTACGTTCCGAAACCATCAAAATGTACGAAATTGTATTTGGTGAAATCGAGCAACATAAAATTAAATTAGGTATAACAGAAGCGAATCTAACTGCCGATTCAAGTTTTATTAATAGAATTGAAAAAGAAAAAAGCTATAGCCGATTAGAAGTATATAATGTAAAAATAAATGATTTTAGAGCTGAAAACTTCAAGGTTTTGGAAGATTTCAAAGCTAAGGCAGAAGCAAAAAAGTCAGGGAAGGAATATCAGCAAAGTGTTATTATTAACGTGGCTAATGAAATGCCGCCAACAACCATCGAAACACCCGAGCAACTGGAAGTTTACATCAGTAAATTAAGAGAAAGACTTATGGTAAAACTAGCTAAAAATCAAAAAATATTCTTGAATTAATGAATACGAATAACATAAAATCATTTGCAAAACAAGCACGTCTTTTGCTAATGGAAGGTGTAAAACAGCGTTTACTATATTGGGGGTTTGATTCAAATGGAAACAGTAATGAAAATCTGGAAACTACAACCGGTGGATATATTTTTAGAGGTCAAATTTTCAATGATGAAAGCGTACCACCAAAATGGATAAAATTAAAGAATAGACTAACTGACAAGCAAGCCGTTCAGGACACTATTGAGGAAGCTGCATACACTTGGTTCAATCGACTAATGGCTATTAAAATTCTGGAAAAAAGAGGTTATATGCAACCTGCTTTAGAATATGTTCCGGATCTGAAAACACCAGTATTAGTACAAAATGCTAAGAGAGGTCAACACCAGCTGAAACAACAAAAGTATATTGACTTATTACAACAATATTTGTTAGACGATCAGGAAGAGCAAGCTTTAGGATTGCTGCTTACTCGTTTGTGTAATAACAATATATTATTGCGTGATGTCTTTGGTCATATCGATGATTATACTGAGATTCTGTTACCCAACAATCTTTTGCAACGCAATGGAATCATTGACTTGTTAAACAGCGATGCAATTCTGGATGAAGATTACAAAGAAGTAGAACTCATCGGCTGGTTATATCAATTCTATATTTCTGATAAAAAAGACGAAGTATTTAAGGGATTCAAAGCCAATAAAAAAGCAAGACCCGAGGATATTCCTGCTGCTACCCAGATTTTTACACCCAAGTGGATTGTGAAATACATGGTAGAAAACACTGTGGGTAAAATATACCTGGATTTTGACACTACTTCTTCCCTCAAATCAGAAATGAAGTATTTGGTTGTAAACGAAACTGATAGTAAGAATGAAGTTGACAACACTGTTCAATTGCAGTCGCTGGAAGAACTTACATTAATTGATCCGGCGGTGGGTAGCGGACATATTCTGGTTACTGGATTTGAATTGTTATTCAAAATGTATCGTGAGCAAGGATATACTGCTAAAAATGCCGTGACAAGCATATTAAAGGACAATCTATTTGGTTTGGACATTGACGACCGAGCGATGCAATTAGCACGTTTTGCAGTACTGTTAAAAGCAGCTGAATTCTATCCCGAAATTCTAAATGCTAATGATAGCAATCCTTTATTATTGCCACATATTTATAGTTTCCCGGAGAACACCATTGATTATTTTTTTGCTTCCGAGGCCATTAGTGTTTCTCGATTAAAAGAATATTTGGGTTACAAAATTGCGGAAGATGTAATAGAAAAATATAAAATAGATTATGAAGATGATGATATCGGTGAAATTGTAACAATTGATAAAAAAGATACTATTGTTGAAAAACAAACTACTATTACCACAAAAACAATTGAAACATTAGAACAGAACGAAATCACATCTGTTTTAGTAAATACCTATAAACCCATTAGTGAGTTTCTTGGAACAACGGACAGTGAAATAGTAGTTGAAGTTGCCCGAAACCTATCATTGCTTCGTCAAGGGAAAAATATTGGAGCCACATTAAAATTAAAGCTTAAAAGCGAAACTTTTGTATTAGTCGAGAAACGATTCCAAAACTGGAGTACTAAAAGCCAACAAGGAACGCTCGATTTCCTACAATCAGATTTATGGAACAATCTAAAACCATTTATAGATATTCTTTTAGTTCTGTCTAAAAAATATACCTCTGTTGTGGCAAACCCGCCTTATATGGGTAAAAGAAGTATGAATGATAATTTAAAAGATTATTTGAATGATAACTATCCAGATTCAAAAATAGATTTAATGACTGTTTTTATGGAAGTGTGCCCCAATTTGGCAAATGAAAATGGTTTAGTTGGTATGATTAATTTACCTTCTTGGATGTATATATCGTCTTTTGAATCATTAAGGAATAATTTGCTTGCGAGTTGTAATTTTGAAAGTCTATTAGAAAATGGCAGAGGTGTTTTTGGCTCTGATTTTGGTTCCGTTGCATTCATTTTATCAAAAAACAAAAATAATATAGGTATTTATAAAAGACTCTTTGACCCTTATGACAAAGGTAAAGTTGAAAATGTAGAAATAAAGGAAAAAAGATTTTTTGAAACTACGGAAAATTTCAAATTTGATAAAACTAATTTTTATAAAATACCAGGTTCGCCAATTGCATATTGGGTATCTGAGACAATTATAGACATTTTTAAAGAAAAAAAACTAGATGATTATGCTACTTTATTCCAAGGAATAATCACTGGTGACAATAAAAAATTTCTGAGAAGTTGGTACGAAATGTCAATAAAAAAGTTAGGTTTAAAATATTTAGATTTTAAAGAAACAGATTTAAAAAAACAATACTGGGTTCCTTACAATAAAGGAGGAGACAGCAGAAAATGGTATGGTAACCAAGAATTTGTTGTGAATTTTCATAAATCTGGTAGAGATTTTACTAGAGGTAAACATCAATTCTCTGAATTCTTTTTTAAACCCTGCTTTTCATGGACATATTTAAGTATATCATCTTTAGATACAAGGTATTTTCCAGAAGGGTTTATTTGGGATGTTAGTGGTTCAAGTGCATTCCCTCATGACAATGAGGATATTTTTTACTTTGTACCTTTAATAGCCTCTAAAGTAGGTTATCTTTTACTCAACATTATTAATCCAACAATAAATTTTCAAGTAGAAAATTTATGTCTATTACCTATAATTTACCCAGAAAAATTAATTAAAGATAGAATTATATTTATTACCTCTGAAAATATAAGTATTTCCAAAAAAGATTGGGATTTGAGAGAAACCTCTTGGGATTTTGAGCAATCCCCGTTGTTAAATGGAAGTCTGTCACTAAAAGAAGCTTACGAAAAATGGCAGGGTAATGTTACTCAAGATTTCTTTCATTTACACGAAAATGAGGAAGAACTCAACCGTATTTTTATAGCTACTTATAGTTTGCAAAAGGAGTTAACCCCTGAGGTAGCTTTAAAAGACATTACCATATTGCAAGAAGAGCTCGATCGAAAAGCACTAGAGCAATTGGAGCAAATGTTTAGGGAACAAGGCAAAGGAACTGTTACATTGCCTATCAAGAAAGACGTAGTGATCAGCCAATTTATTAGTTATGGCATTGGTGTTTTTATGGGGCGTTACCGTCTGGACAAACCTGGTTTACACATCGCCCATCCTAATCCTACGGAGGAAGAGTTAGTGCCTCACGAAGCGTTATTGTTAGGTATTAATCATTCTGTTGCTATTGATGAAGATGCCATCATACCGCTTATGGGAAATGAATGTGCTTTTCCGGATGATGCCTTGGTTCGCATTAAAAATCTGGTGCACGACATTTGGGGAGAAGAAACCTTAACCGAAAATTTGAACTTCATCAACGAATGTTTGACGATAGATTTAGATAAATATATCACAGAGGAATTCTGGAAAGATCATACCAGCCGCTACAAAAAGAAGCCCATTTATTGGTTGTTTAGTTCCAATCCTAAGAAACCACAAACAGCAGCGTTTAACGTACTGGTGTATATGCACCGTATGGACAAATATACCGTGCAGAATATCCAAAGAAAGTACCTACATCCGCATCAGGAATGGATAAAAAGTGAAAGAGACAAGCTAATTGAAAATGAAAGTAACTTATCCAAAAACGAACTCAAACGCCTGGAAAAACTACGCAACTGGGAACTGGAATGCCAGGATTACAATGAAATTTTAAAAACACTGACATTACAAGAAATAGCTTTTGATCTTGATGATGGTGTTACCGTTAATTATGAAAAGTTTGATGGAGCAGTTGCAAATATTTAATCCGATTAACGTCAGATCGAGTTTATTTGTGAAGTAAAATGGAACAAAAAAGTATAGAGGACACTTTTAAAATTAAAAATATATAAAAATATACATGGAAGCAAAAACAACAATTGCAGAAATATTAAACGGAACAAATAAAATAATCGTTCCTAGTTACCAAAGAGCCTATGCGTGGGAAATACCTAAAGAGAAAAGAAATCGTGCAACACAAATTGATGTTTTTATTCAGGATTTAGAAAATTATTTAAATAGTAATCCAACATCACCCTATTACTTTGGACACTTCCTATTTGAGAAGAAAGGGGGGCTTTTATTTAATATCATTGATGGTCAGCAAAGGCTAACATCTATTGTTATTTTCCTTTCCGCTATATTCAAATCCCTTAGAGAGAAAAGAGAGTTAACTGAAAAAGAAGAAGTCCTATTTGAAAATACTATAAAAAGAAGAAGTACCGTTCATTTTGAAACGGTTGATTATGATAACTTACTTTTCAAAGATTATGTAATTACCCAAGACAAAAAAGACAAGAACGGTATCGATACTGAATCTGGTAAACGAATCGTGGCCGCTTTTGACTATTTTGTCAATTTATTAAAAGATAAAAACGAAGAATACTGCACCCGAATGTTGGCAGCAGTTACTACTGCAGTTTGTACCACGCATGAAGTAGCAGATGAATCAGAAGCCATTCAAATGTTTATTTTTCAAAACAACAGAGGTAAAAAACCAACGAATCTGGAAATCATAAAAGCACAATTTATGTATCAGGTTCATCTCTTTGGTGACGATGAAAAAGATGCCATTATCAAGGATATTAAAGAGCGTTTTGAAAAAATATATAAATCCATTTCTTCTATTGAATACAAAATTAGTGAAGATGATGTTTTGACTTATACTTTAAAAGTACATTTCAATTCATTATGGGAAACCAATGCTGTAGCGAAAATAAATGAAGAGTTGACCAAAAACAATGGTATTGAATTTGTCAAAGAATTTACCAAAAGTTTGGCAATAAGTTTTGAACATCTAACACGCTTTTTTGGAAAAGATGAAAGAGAAAATTTTTCTATTCATTCGTTAATTACTTTGGGGGGAATAGGTGTAGCAGTTCCTTTTATTTTAAAAGCCTATAGATTTGGATTACCTAAAACTACAATTGCAGAATTGTGTCAAAATTTTGAAACCGTTGTTTTAAGAAATAGATTAATTGGTACAAGAGCTGATATTACTTCACGTCTTACTGAAGTTTACATTAATTTCACGCAAAACAACACCGATATTCACCCAATAATTGTTAGAATTAACTTTCTTAAAACGACAGATTTTAATTGGTGGAATTATTGGAATAATGTAGAATTAGAAAAAGCAATTCAAGGTGGATTAAATCACACCACAGCAAAATTCATTTTGTGGAAATACGAAAACACTTTGGAATCAGAAGGGAAATCGGGTTATTCAGCTTCACGTTATGATACCATAGAAAGTCCAGAACTTGAACACATGGCACCTTCTACAGAACCTACATTAAAACCTCATGGATTTGGAATATATGATGAAGAATTCAGAAATCAACATTTGAATTGTTTAGGGAATTACCTATTGCTTTCAAAGTCACATAATTGTAGTGTAAGTAACAATCCTTTGAAAGATAAATTAGAATCTTACAATCATTCCTACCAACAAAGAGAAATCAAAGATTTTATAACAGAATCGGAACTTTGGGACAAAGAAGCCATTTCAAAAAGGAAAACGAAAATTATAGAATTTGTAATGGATAATTTTTAGATTGAATTCTATGAACATAAATGACATAATGCAGATTGCCAATGGGTACCTCGAAAACAACACAGTTTTCGAGATACCATATAATCTGTTTTTGCAACCACAAGGAAGGAACCTATATAATCATTTAGTACGTGAAAATGTATTGCCTGGAAGATTTGGTGTTTATATTTGGGAAAATTCTATTACAAATGAAGTTGTTTATATCGGAATGGCGGGTAGAGTAAAAACAAATGGGCAAATGGGATCTCATTCTTTAATAAATAGGCTAGTCGCTTCAAGAGGCAGGGTTAACGGACTTGATATACTTACGAATGATTTTGTATTTAATTATATGCAAAATAACAATGTGAATACATTGACATTTCATATTTTATATACCACTAATCAAACACCCCCGTCCTATTTGGAATCTGTTTTATTGTATAATTTTTACACTCAAAATGGAGTTTTGCCAAAATTAAATAACGCGTTTTAAAACTAGAGTTACAAATAAGTATGGATTTATTCAGTAGTTTAGAAGAAGAAAACAACAATCCTCGTAAAACCAAATTAGGTAATACGAGTATTGAATATGTACAAGCATCTGGTATTTTAACTGAAGCTAAAGGCTTCATGGGGGCCTATGACTATACTTTAAACCCATATTCTGGCTGTTCTTTTGGTTGTAACTACTGTTATGCTGCATTTTTCGCAAGATCGTCAGATGATAAAGACAATTGGGGGAATTGGTTAAGAGTGAAAGAAAATGCCTTACAGCTATTAATCAAAAAAAGAAAAAAGCCTCTTGTGGACAAGACCATTTACATGAGCAGCGTGACGGATCCTTATCAACCAATAGAAAAGGATTTAGAATTGACCAGAAGCATCTTAAAAGAGCTTTTAGATTATCATAAAGTGCGGCTGGTGATTCAGACAAGAAGTCAGTTAGTAGCCCGGGATATTGATTTGTTTAAGCAGTTTGATGTAATACAAGTGAATATGACAGTAACTACTGATAGTGATGAAGTGAGAAAAGCATTTGAACCCCATTGCCCATCGAATAAAGTACGCTTAAAAGCGATAAAAGAAATTACTGATGCTGGTATCCATACATGCATCACTATGACACCACTCTTGCCGGTTGAAAATGCATTGGATTTCACAAAGGAACTATTGGCTACCGGAGTTAAGAAATTTATTGTTCAGCCATTCCATCCCGATAAAGGAAAATTTATTGCCAGTACTCGTGAGGTAGCATTTGAACAAATGAAGAAAATGAATTGGAATGATGAAAAATATAAGGATGTGGTAGAAGTTTTTAGAAAAGAATTACCATGGTTAGGAGAAGGAAAAAATGGCTTTGCCCCAATATAATTTTTTATGAAAGAAGAATTAAAAACATGGTTATTATCTCAACAAGACAACTTAGATGTAGTAATTGCTAAAGCTTCTGTCAAATATTATAATGAGAATAAAGGACAGGCTAATTTTCGATATGATTTAAAACAATGTCATATTGAAAGTTACAATTTAATAAGAGGAAAAGATTTATGCTATGATCGTCCTAATACTGCATTTGCATATACCTTATGGTATCACCCCCGTCGAATTAATACTTTTCTGTCTTTCTTTTTAGATAAAGTAATCCAATATCAAGGGCAAGAGCTTGTCGTCTTCGATTTGGGTGCTGGTGCTGGTGCCATTCAATGGAGTTTAGGATTGATTTACGCAGGACTTAAAAGGTTAGGTAAAACAGCACTAAAAATCACAATTGTTAATATCGATTCCAGTCCCTTCATGCTGCACTACAATCGCGATTATTTATGGAAAGAATTTATATTAACTTATCCTGAAATTGATAGTGATTTTAAAATAGAATATGAGGTAAATTCCTGGAATAACAATCATGGTGTTTCAACGGCAAATAGCATTTTAGCAGCGAGTTATTTATTTGATGATTCTGACAATCAAGCAGAAATAAGTAAAGATTTTTTAAACTTGATAGATAATTACAAACCATCAGCCGTACTATTATTAACGTCCGAAAAAAAGGCGGTAAAATACTTTCCGATACTAAAGCAGGATTTTTTAAAGTTAAAATATACTAGTCAATTGATTCAATCTGCTCAATTACTATTTAATAAGCCGCTCACTAATATAAATTCCATTCGCTCTAAACTAGGGGATTATCTTTCGATAGAAGAATTAAAACGTAATACCTCTTGGTATGATGCCTCTAATGCTGCAATTGTATTTGAACGTCCTCAGTTAGCTATGTTTGAACAAGTTAATCCTATTAAAAACCTTGATGTTTTTAATCCACCCATTACTGTTAGAAGGGACGTAGTTTTAAATGATTATCAAAAGAAAGCAGCAGAAAATGTAGAAAGACCTACTACAATAATTGGTCCAGCAGGATGTGGTAAGAGTATTGTAATTACCGAAAAAGTTAAAAATATAGTTGAAGAACATAATTATGATCCCAAAATTCAAATATTAGTAACTACTTTCAATAAATCCTTAATAAAAAAGCTATCTGAATGGTTAGTCGATGTATTAGATCAAAACAGATTTACGATAACTTATGATACTGGATTTAACGGAGCTACTTTACCATCATGTATTATAAGATTCACCGGTTCAAAAATAGCAAACATAAGATTAGTTCATTTTGATATGCTACCCAAATATATTGGTAGTGTTACCTATAGAGGAATGGTAAGTATGCCCCAACACCATACCATAATCAATGAAATTATCCAAGAAGTAAAAAAAGAGGATCATGTTACTTCTAATATTTATGATAACATTTTAAACGCTGATTTTATTTTTGAAGAGTACCATCGAGTAATATATGGCTTACAAGTTGGTATTACTGGTAGTGAAGATACTTATTTAAATGTGTCCAGAATCGGCAGGGGAAATAATCCATCTTTACAAAAAAATAGTGAACGCAGGAAATTAGTATTCAAATGTCTAAAAAGATATGCAACTAGAATGCATACACAAGGGATAGAGAGCTTTACAATTAGAAGGCAATACCTACTTTCAAAATTAAACAACAATCAAATTGGCTTTAAATACGATTATATTTTAGTGGATGAATTCCAAGATTGTACTGACGCTGATTTTAAAATCTTTTATTCATTAATAAAAGATCCAAATAAATTAACAATTGGAGGGGATTTGGCTCAGGCAATTCATCTTGGTTTGGCAGCACGAATTCCACGGGATCAAAATATGCTTACACGAAAAAACCATAAATTAGAGGGTTCGTATCGGTTACCTGTAAGAATTAGCGAATGTATAAGTGGATTGGCGCAAGCGATTAACAAACATTTTAGTAACTCTGAGGGAACATCTAACATTATTCCATACAAAGGGGCACCACCTGGAGCAAGACCTATTGTTGTTTACGGAGAAAAACAAGAAGATTTAATTCCAAAATTAGAAAATATAATAGGACATTATAAAATATTTGATTTAAAAAACACCTGTATTTTAGAACGAGATTATACTTTAAAAAATCTTTTATTGAGAAGTAATATAGATGTAGAATCGGATTCTATTTTAAGTCTAAAAGGATTAGAAAAAGAGTGTGTAATTTGGTCAACATACATTCCTTTGGAATTTGAAAAAGAAGCTTTTGAATTTGCCTACACCATTATGACACGTACCTCGGGGTTACTAATCATAGTTTTAACAACTGAAACCCAAGCAGTTTATAAAAAAGTTCTAGGACTTTTAAATCAAGAGCGATTAATTTTTTGGGATGAAGACTCTGAAGTTAAATTTAAGTCTTTTCGTGAGGCCTATATTCCGGTAGAAATTCCTGATGAAGAAGATGATATCGGTGTTTTGGAAGACGATTTGATTTTATAAGAATTACGTGTTATTGTATTATTACGGTACTTTAGTTTTTATATTGGAAATAAAATTACATTTGTATGACATATCAGTCACTAACAACAAAAAAGTTACTTTATGAATGATAAACAATACACAAAGTGGATAGCTATGAGCGATATCGCTCTACTGCAAACCATCGGTGCTTTTGTAAAACATCATCGATTGTCGCAAAACAAAACGCAGGAAGAAGTTGCCGGTGCAGCAAATTTAAGCCGTTCCACACTAAGCTTACTGGAAAAAGGGGAAGCAGTTACAATTCCTACCTTGCTTCAGGTTTTACGCGTTTTAGATTTGCTTTGTATCATGGAAGTATTCAAAATACAAGAGCAAATAAGTCCAATACAATTGGCAAAACTGGACCAACAAAAAAGACAAAGGGCTAGAAATAGCAAGAATGATACAGATAAGCAAACAGACTGGTAATGATTTCAAATGCGTTTGTTAAAATACGGAATGAAACGGTTGTATCCCAAGACGAGTAAAAAGCCAATACCATCATCTAACAAATTGATGAAACTGTGAAAAAATGGTACAAATTCGCTGAAGCCGCCAATGTGGATGATAAAATGAAAGACGGTATTGGTATATCAGATCTAATTATATAAGTAAAAAAGAATGTTTACAGAAAAGGTAATTCAGACACTTACAGAAAGTGATAAAAAGATACTCTTCTATTTTGATACTGATGGATCAAAAAAAGAAGAATTAACAGCTATTGAACAATCCGGAATAAAAGTTATAGAAGTAACTGAAAATTATTTTGAATTAAAATACAAGCTGGAAAGGGAATGGAATACAGAAAAAGTATTGCTGTATCATCCTTTTGTTAAGCCTGGGGGTAAAAAATTAAATAAATATCCTTTACTAGATTTACTCTTAGGAAACTTAGAACTTAAACTAGATGAGGTATCTGAATTCATCGCAGAATACAAACTGCATGGAAATTATACCAGCTTAGTAGCTAAATATTTTAAGCTATTAAAAACAAAAAGCAATCAAAAAAAATTGGCTCGAATACTGGATCCTGAAAATTTTAGTGATGAAAACTTAAAAAAAGGATTAATATCCATTACTCTGGATTTTAATGCAGTGGAAGACAAGTTTAATTGCATGAATAAATGGGTAAGCTTATCCTTGGACGAAAGTAAGTTCAATAAAACAAACACTACACTTGAAGAATTGGAACTAGATTCAGTGATTACAATGTGGTTTAATAATTTATTGGACTCAAAAGAAGAAGATTTATCAATTGAATCCGCCACCAACTGGATTACTAAATTAAAATACAATATAATTGTCGCTAACGTTACTAAAATTAAAGCTAACGACACCTACACATCATTAAAAATAAAACGAGCTGCCGACATACACAAACTGCTAAATTTCTTTGAAGAATGGCAAAAAAATCAGGCAACCAATAAATACATTGACCAAATATTCTCAAATTTGGGAAGTAAGGTAAATACGTCGGCGATACTAAATTGGTATGGGTCAGCAACAGAATACGGATATTATTCTGAGGAGATGTTAGATGCTATTCTGAAAATGCTTTATAACGAAGTAAGTTCGAATTCATTAAAAACAAAAGAAGAGTGTATACGTTGGAGGAAGGAAGAATCCATCTCAGCATTTATAAAAGACCAAATTAATTTTCTATACCATTCATCGTCAATGTATGCCATATTAGAAAGTTATAAATCATTTCGTTTCAATACAGCGGAAGCTTATATCAATGAATATACCACCGAACTGCACAAGGTAGATTACAACTATAGAAAGGCCGTAATCGCATTTGATAATGTAAGAGATCATTTAGAAGAATTTGAGAGTACCTCGCTTCTAGTTTTCGAAGCATTAAACAATAAGTACGATCGTTTTTTAATTGAATTCAATAGTGAATGGCAAAAGTTGTTGGCAGAAAACAATTTTGATTTCCACAATATTAATTGCAACAAACAATTCAACTTTTACGAAGACAATTTAAAAGACGTTGATTACAAAATGGCAGTAATTATATCGGATGCTTTCCGATACGAATTAGGTTTTGAACTTTATAATGACCTTCTTGCGGACAGTAAGAATAATTTAACCATACAGCCTTGTCTGGCATCAATTCCTTCTTATACGAATTTAGGAATGACCAATTTATTGCCCAATAATGGTATTAAAGTTGAACAAGGTGAGCAAGATTTGGTATATAAAATTAATGGTAAACCGACAAACAGTCAATACCGACAAGCCATTTTGCAAGAGACTGTTCCGGAAAGTGTTACTATTGATTATGCAGAAATTATAAAGTTTGATAGAGACACCGGAAGAAAGTTTTTCATCAAAAATAAATTAGTGTACATCTACCATGATTGGATTGATTCCATAGGAGATAAAAAACGTACCGAACACGAAACTTTAGAAGAAACATCAAAAGCGGCGGACCAAATAAAACGCCTTATTCAAAAAATATATGGATGGAATATTTCCCATGTAGTAGTAACTTCCGATCATGGCTTTTTATTTAATTACAATGAGTTAAAAGAAAGTGATAGAGAAGTAATGCCCAAAGGCAAAGGATACATTAAAGACAATACTCGTTTTGTCATCAGCGATGGATTTGAGGGAAAACAAGAGGGGTATGTATTCGACATGAAAAATACAACCAATATTGATACTGATTTAAAAATAGCGATACCAAGAGCGATTAATAGATACCGAAAACAAGGAAATATTGGAGTTCAATTTGTTCATGGTGGTGCAAGTATTCAGGAAATAATAACGCCGGTTATTAAATATTACAAGCAAAAAAAGGAAACAACAGAAACGGTAACATTCAGAAGAATTGATAGCGTCAATAAAATTGCTACAGGATCTCTTAAAGTGACCTTGTTTCAAAATGACCCCGTTTCTAATGATTTGAAAAGTTTAGATATCAGTATCGGCTTATATAATGAAAACGGTGTCCTCTTTTCAAATGAAGTGGAAATTAGCTGTAATTCAACATCGAATAACCCCAAAGAAAGAGTGTTTGAAATCATTCTGACGTTAAATACAACGGGATCTAAGGCAACATTTTGTCACTTAAAGGCATTCGATACTAAAGATAAAAATAAGCTCAATCCAGCCGTAAACGACTTAATTACAATAAGTACTTTGATGGAAATGGATTTCTAAAAAACAAATTATGCTATTAAAAGAAAAAATATTAAAATATTTTGAAGGGAAAGTAGTTCGTAAAGACCTGACTTCGAAAATCAAAGGAAATGCAGTAGTTCCGACTTATGTATTAGAATATCTTTTAGGTCAATATTGTGCGGTAGACGACAAAGCAATTATTGAGGAAGGTATAGAAAAGGTCAAAGACATTATTAAGAACAACTACGTTCACCGGAGCGAAGCTGAAATGGTGAAATCTAATATTCGCGATAAAAAAAACTATAAAATCATCGATAAGGTAAATGTTTCTCTTAATGACAGAGCCAATATTTATGAAGCTGAATTGGCAAATCTTGGTATTAGAAATATTCCAATTTCTGATAATGTTGTAATGCAGAACCAAAAATTATTGAGTGGCGGCGGAGTTTGGTGTATCATCAATATGGGGTATTCGCATGAAGAGGATATAAAAGTACGTTGGATAATTGAAGATTTAAAACCAATTCAAGTTGCCAATATAAGTTTCGATGAATACATTGAATCACGAAAAAACTTCACTTCAGAAGAATGGGTAGACTTACTAATGCACAGCATAGGATTGGATCCGGAATTCTTTAACAAAAGAGGGAAATTAATTCAGTTATCCCGCTTAATTACGCATGTAGAGAACAATTACAACTTCATAGAATTGGGGCCGAAGGGAACCGGTAAATCACATATATTCTCGGAGTTATCACCGCATGGAGTATTAGTTTCAGGTGGTGATGTTTCAAAAGCCAGATTATTTGTAAATAATACAGGAAACAAAATTGGATTGGTAGGCTATTGGGATGTGATTGCATTAGACGAATTTGAGCAGGATAAAGGTTCCAAAAGAGTCGATGGTGATTTGGTAAAAATCCTTCAGAATTATATGGCCAATCAATCATTCAATCGTGGAAAAGAAACCTATCAAGCAACAGCTTCATTAGCGTATGTGGGTAATACTAAACATACTGTGCCGTATATGCTTAAAAACAGTCATCTTTTCGAATCAATTCCAGAAGGATATATCAAAGGAGCATTTCTGGATCGCATGCACATTTACATTCCGGGATGGGAAGTAAGAATTTTAAAAAATAATGTTTTCTCAAAAGACTTTGGTTTTATAGTGGACTATATGGCGGAAATTTTTAAAGAAATGCGCAAGTCCGATTATAGTGGCATTTTAGATCAGTACATTGATCTGGATGGATCTTTATCACAAAGGGATAAAATGGCAATCAGGAAAACTTTTTCTGGATTAATGAAAATAATATATCCCCATAAAGTGGCCAGTGAAACCGAAATATTGGAATTACTGGATTTTGCTGTTGAAGGGAGAAAAAGGGTAAAAGACCAGCTGTCCATTATTGACGAAACATTCAGAAGTGAACCAGTTACATTTGAATATACTATAAAATCGTCTGGAATAAAAGTACGTCCGGAAACACTGGAAAAATTGAATTATCAGGCTGAGGTAGTTGCCAAACAAGTAGAAATAACGACTGAAGCAAAAGAAGAAAACAGTAATGTGGAAAATCAATCGGAGAAAAACTTTTTAACACCACATCAAACGATTATTAAAGACAATCAAACGGGCATTTCTTACAAAGGGCTATTTGCAAGTTATCTGAAAGGAGCCACTAAAATAACAATTCAGGATCCAGACATTAGATTACCATATCAATTCAAAAACCTATTGGAATTCTGTGTGATGTTAAGCAACAACAAAGAGCCGGAGGAAGAAATTGATTTGGAAATAGTGACTTGGAATACGGAAGAATATTTATTGGACAGCACAACCTACCTTGAAGAAATTCAGGAAAGCGTTCAAGAAATCGGCATCCACCTATCGCACCGTTTTGAAAACTTGCATGACAGAAATATAATGGCAGACAATAGATGGAAGATTGGATTAGGAAGAGGGCTGGATATTTTTGAAAAATCAGAAAACCGCTTTAGTGTAGCTGATATAGATCAAACAAGACGAAAATGCAAAGCATGTGAAATAACGTATTTGAAATTTTAATGTTTCAATTACTTTAAAAGAGTTTAAATTAATGCATCTAACTTTTATATCAGAACTTTAAATCTTAAAATTTTATGTGGAAATAATTTATTAATTATAAAAAAAGATTTCAATTTATCCAAGATTATAATGTGATACGTATTATATGAGTACTAAGGTTGAAAATTTTTTATTGAAATAACATATTTATTTCTTAATTTTTAATGCATGAAAATGAATTGTATACCAATAATCCGGCATTAACCAATGCGTTTTTTTCTGTTGTACTTCACCTTCGGTAATTTAAGAGATTAATCGTACGGTTAAGCTTTTTAATAATCTTCCGTAACTTCATTAGCGAAAATCAAAGGGGGCATTGTATAATTTACAAGAGTCCCCGGAGTGGGGCTTTGTATTAATGTATAATTATTTTTGTCGACAATATTGTTTTTTTTAAACCCCACTTTTTTATTACCTACAGTGAATTTCGAGCAGACATTAAAATAAGTAATGATGTTAAATTTGGATTTTATCCATTCTTAATTTTAATTTTTGCATTTCTTCACTTACTTTCTTTTGGACTACTTTTCCATAACTTTCCTGAGTGATAATCATGTTGGAATGGCCTAGTAATTCTGAAACTATTTCCATGGGAACATCATTGTAAAGTAAAACGGTCGAGGCAAATGTCTTTCTAGCGGTGTGATGTGTAATCCTTTTATCTATTTCTGTTATTATTGCTATTTCTTTAAGATAGGCATTAAATTTCTGATTGCTTAAAGCAGGGAATACGAAATTACCCTCTATTAAATATTTGTCGATGATTTCTTGTGCTTTTGGAAGTAACGGAATGGAGATTTGACGTTGTATTTTTTCTCTCTTCATCTGGATCCAATTCATATTTTCGAAACCTAATTGGATATTTTTTATTTTCAGATGTGCCATTTCATTATAGGCCAATCCTGTGTAACAGCAGAAAATGAATAAGTCTTGGATTATGCTTAATCTTTTTAGTTGTAAAGTGGATTCTTCGAAGATTTTGAGTTCTTCCGTTGTAAGGAATATAATTTCTTTGTGTACCTTTTTTGATTTATATAATATAAATGGATCTCTATCCAGATAGCCTTCCGAAATAGCTTGTTTAATAGGTGTTCGAAGTCTTTGGATGATTTTATTAATTGTGATTTGCTTTATGCTCTTTTCTGTCTTCAGATAATAGTCAAAATCATCCAGAAACCGCAAGCTTAATTCCTTTAAAGGAAAATCTGATTTTTTAAAGTTCCATTTTATGAATGCTTCTAGATGATTTCCAACATACACGAATTTTTCATAGGTGTTTTCTTTTATTTCGATACCTACCAATTTTTGGATTCTTGAAACATATTTCCTGTAAAAAGACAATATATATTCTTCTTTTTTGAGTGGTATTCCTTTGTATTCATTAAAGATATTATCTAATTTACATGCAATTCCCTGAAGTTGAAATACTAAAGCAATATTGTAAATCTTGACTTGGATTCGCTCTAATTGAGCGTTTATATATTTGTGGTTGGCCTCTTGAGAAGTTACTTTTTGAAGTTTGTTTTCCCAATGGGGTGGATTTACAAAAAGTCCGGTAACAAATTGTTTTCGTTCTTTGTTTAGTGTGATTCTGCAACTGATCGGACAAAAACCTTTTTGGTTTGTTTTAGTTGCATTTATTACAAATAGAATTGTGATTTTTTCAGGGTTCATTTTACCATTATTTTGAGTTAGACAATACTTGTATCTAATCAAATTTAAAAGTAAAAGAATTGATTTATATGGTTGTAAAATTAATTATTCAAAAAAAAAGCTGTTGAGTAATTCAATTTAAATAATAATAACTTTTTACAGATGCCATAATTGCGGGGCGAGTTTTGCGTAAAAACTTCATTCCAGAGTTTGTAATTATTTTTTTTGTCTTTTTTTTACGTGTGTACGCATGAGATAAGTTTTTTCGATCAAATAGTTCATTACAATTTTTTAATTGAATTAAGTCAAAATACCGAATGCGGATGAAAAATTTTTTAAAAAAAATTAATGCCTTATAGACAAACTCATTAGTTTCATCTGCGTTTGATAGATTCAATTTCCAATTCAAAGCAACATAGGTGTCTGTTTTAAAAACACTAGGTGGTGCGTTAAATAAATTTTCAGTTTCTTCAAAAATTTTCAATAATAATTCACGATTTGTTTTCGAATAAAACGCGAAAGTAATATTTGAATTTACTTCATGTGGCGGTTGAAAAACATCGAATCGAATTGACTCAAGACTATATTTGTTGAGTATTATGACAAATCGCCATAAGTTTTGATGTTTCAAAAAGAACGGATTATGCAGTTTATTTTCCATACCGGGTTTAATTTTTCGACTTAAATCTGATAAGAAAATTTTCGCTAAATTTTTCATATTTTTAATTTTATATATTATGATTTGATTTAAACAAAAGCATTGATTTAGACAATTTTTTTATTAAAAGCGTTTGTTCATTTAACGCAGATAATTTTGTTAAAATTGTACATTTTTATTTAAAATTATACAAGCGGAAGACTACGCCTGATTTAAAAATTACAAAATATTTAAGGGAGTAAACATAAAATTATTAGATACAGCATTATAAAATAATCTGTAGTTTTTGGTTATTTTTATAGAAATATTTTCAAAGAAATATGTTTCAAAATGTCAAGAGGTTTACAATTGTATATGAGGAACACATTATTGAAAATCAACACCAGTTTTTGTTATAGGTCACTTATTTTACTAGCTAGGCGTGACAAGCCTTTTTAACTTTCAAAACTGTACGGGTACTTTTTCCAACTATTAAGGCGGTTTCCCTTATACTTCGTCCTTTTTTCAAATATTTCACTATCTCTTTATGCTTTTCTAGCAGTTGAGAATTCCCCATTTTTAAACCCAAGATTCTTCCTACCTTTTTTCCAGAATCGATATGTTTCCTGTAGCCGCTTGCTAATCTTTGTTGAATTGCACACCTTTCCGCCCTACTAAATTCCGCTAATAGAGTTACCATCATCTGTGCCATCGGGTTGATTGAACCATCCTCGTTCAAAGTTTCAATGTTGTAATTATGGACATATAGAGAAATTCCCTTTTCATGAAAAATTTCAAGAGACTTCAATACTTCCAAAGTGCTTCTGCCAAGGCGAGAAAGTTCCCATATCAATATCTTATTAACTTGTTGAGTTTCTAAAAACTCGTTGAGGTCATTCAACGCCAACCGATCTTCATTTTTTGCAGCACCGGAAATCTTCTCGTTAAATTCCCCGATGATGCTGTAATTTTTATTAAAAGCGTAAACTCTTAAATCATCTATTTGTCGTTCGTAGGATTGAGATTCTTTTGAAACCCTCGTTAGAATAACTACATTCATGACTATTTATTTTGATTAGTAAATAAATATACGAAATGCAGCACTATTTTCCAAAGGAAAAATGTAATACAATTTTGACCCGTTAATTTAATTTGAGAATAGGAAAAAGTACTACATATTTGAAGTACTACAAGAAATTACGTTAAGTAGCAAAAGTAAATTTAGAGAAATCTGTTTTCAATAAATCCAAAAAGTATTCAACAAATAAAAAGCTCTTTTGATTACCTATAAGAAAATTATTATATATTTGAAATTAAATAAACCCTGACGTTTGTCAGACAAAGCAACACAATTTAGGGTGATAAGTCGGCCATTATTATAAGTTACTTGCAATTTTAAAAAAATCATGAGCTTAAAAGAAAAATCAGAACAGTTAAAAGAACTTATTTCCACTTATGACGCCCAATGGCTATTGGGAGATTTATCGTTTTTGATGCATTGTGGTCCTGAACGCGCCCATGATCAACTTGGCCAGCTTTCTTCCCCAATGAGACAACTTTATTATTTGGCTGGATTAAATGTTTCAACGAATAAAAATAATGGTCATGATTATGTATACTGTCCTGCAAAATGGGCTGAAATAGTTAGACTACTAAACGAAATAGAAATAAATTATCTTGAACAACTTTTAGAATTCGATGAAAATGATGATGCTATAGAATGGAAAAAAATAAGAGATGTAGTAGTACCATCTTTCTTATCATACTTCAACGTTGGACCATTAAATTTCGAAGAACAAATAATCAATTGGGTTGATGATTTATTCACACACTTTGACGATCATTTGGAAAAAGAATTTGGCATAAAAACAAATGATTTTATTTTATTTTATGAAAGTTTAGATAGAGTTGTACAAAATAATTTTCAAGGTCATACAAGCAATGCCGAAATACTTAGAGAAAATTGGGCTGATTATACTAATATTGAGTCAGGCATAGATCACAGTTTACCCGCCTTTTTAAAAGAAAGTATACCAAAAGATTTTGAAATCATGTCAAAGTTTATGATTGATTACGGGATGAAAGATCGCTTCTACCCTAAAGAACTTGTCACGGAAAATCTTTCACTAGATACAATTAATAAGATAATTGGATTTATATCCATTAAAAGAGAAGAAAGAGCATTTACATATTATACAGAAACTAACCCCGGAAACCCGCTTTATGATTTTCCAATATTAAATCTTGAAAATGGGATTTACCAAGTTTTTGAAGTAAAACAAGTTATACATTCAATTAATAATTGGTTAGAAAAAGAAGTGACAAAGACCAATGATAGATTGGACAAGTATTTGAAATTGAAAGGAAATTTATTGGAGAATAATATCATTGATTTATTCAAGAAGTTTTTTGGGAATGACATAATTGTATTTGAAAGTTATTACAGTAATGGTTGCGAGCAGGATGTATTGGTTATTTGGCAAGAGTATGCTTTTATCATTGAAGCTAAGGGTTATAATCTAAGAGAGCCTTTTAGAAATCCTGAAAAAGCATTTGTAAGAATTAAAGATGACTTTAAAAAAAGTATTGGCTATGGTTACGAACAAACATCTCGTATTGAAAGCATAATTTTTCAAAACGAACCTCTAATAATACAAGACCATCAGGGTAAAATTATTAAAACAATTGATACTAATACTATTAAAGACTGCTTTTCAATCATTGTTAACATTAATTCTTTTGGATTAGTGCAAAATGATTTGTCGTATTTATTAAATATAAAAGAAGAAGATTTATATCCTTGGGCGGTTAAATATTATGATCTTGAAATTTTTATTTTAACAATGATAGCACAAGGAAAGAAACCACATTTTTTTATTGATTTTCTTTTATTTAGAGAAAATTTACATGGCAAAATATCTTGCTCAGATGAATTGGAAATTTGCGGTGGCTATTTGTCAAAAAAAATTAATCCAAAAGGAGTAAAATATGTTGATACTTTTAAAACGGAGCCAGAATATGGAGACATATTTGATGACCAATATAGAAAAACAATGGGTTTCAAAAATGAAAAAAATCTATATATAAAACAGAGTGGAAAGTATATGTTTTGGTAATGCGAGGAATAAAAGCTACTACAACAGATCTGGCCAATTGGCTTGGTTTCTTTCGATCTAAGATGAAGCATAACGCTCTGCACTTATCCGCCGTTTGAAAATATGAAGCGTTTACGCTTTATTTAAAGTCGTTTTATACCTGCCAAATTGTTCATTAGCCGAAAAATTAGGTACTCATAATCCGCCACATCGACCAGAGATCAGCCTTTTATGCGAAATGTTATCCAAGGATTACGATAATTAAAAATTACTAATATAAATAAAAAGATGGAAAAAGTCGAAGGTAGTACAAAAATTTGGTTTGGAGTTCTTAATGCCGTACTTAAAATTCCGGGAGCAAAAATAAATAGAACGCAGTTTCTAACAAATAATTTATCTAAATATTGTACTGCTGATCAACTACAATTAGTAATAGAAATAGGGACTGGCAAAGCTGGAATAGATATAGAAATACTTGATAAAATTGCAAATAGTTCAATAAAGCTTCATACAATTGCAGCAACTGGAACATCGGCTGCAGCCGGATTTCCTGGTGGCTTTGCAATGCTTGGAACCGTTCCAGGAGATTTAATTCAGTATTATTACCACGTAATTATTGTTTCCCAAAAACTAGCTTATGTATATGGATATCCAGAATTGGAGGGAGATGCAGACGACGATTTTCTGGCAATGCTGACACTATTTATGGGCGTAATGTCTGGGGCAAAAGCTGCTAATTTAGCACTAGCAAAATTATCCAATGAATTAGCTAAAGAAGTAGTTAAACGATTGCCTAGAAAGGCATTAACAAAATATGGAATTTTTCAAATATCTAAACAAGTTGCAAAGTGGTTTGGGGTTAAAATGACTAAAGAGTCATTTTCAAGAGGCATTTCAAAATTGATTCCAGGAATTAGCGCTATTATCTCAGGAGCTGTTACTTTAGGAACGTTTTTACCTATGTCTAATCGGTTGAAAAAGAATTTAAGGTCTAGTATGCTTCCTAAAAAGGACTTCGCCTAATAACATTGGCACCACGGTTTTGGTTTTCAATTGATTTGGGCCTACCTCATTTAGAAAATCAGAAAAGAATGAGAGTTGAAATTTGAAATCCTTTTTTACCATAATTATAAATAATAAATTTTGAACTAACTATCTTCATAAAGTTGAAAGTTAGAATAAAAAACAATCAAAGAACATGAAGCCACACATCAAGGATAAACTGAAAGATTTAAGATCTAACACTAATAAAGTACAACTAACAACCGGCAGACTAAAGGAGGTTCCAAACGAGCTCAAAATTTGTACTAGGATTAAGTATCTTGATTTATTCGGAAATTCCATTCACGAAATTCCCGACTGGTTCTTCCAATTTAAAAAACTCGAACACCTAAGTTTGAAAAATAATTCACTTAAAACTTTACCAACTATTATATTCACAATTGAAAATCTTAGATACCTTAACTTGGCGGATAATCAAATAAATGAAATAAATAGTCATTACTTTAGGAATTTGATGAGTATTGAAAAAGTTGATATAAGCTATAATCAAATAACATCAATTTCAGCAGAAAAAATTACATACTCAAAATGTGAAAGTTTAAGTATGAAGGGTAATAAATTGCAGGAATTTCCAACTGCTGTAAGTGATTGTGAGACTCTTGAGAAATTAGATTTATCTGAGAACAAGATAAGTTTAATAGAAGACGATGCTTTTGATAGGTTAGAGAACTTAATAGAACTTGATTTAAGCTTCAATGAGCTTACTTATTTACCAACTAGTATTGGCAAACTAAAGAAGCTAAGGAGGTTGAATTTAAGCGGAAATAAGATTAGTTCTTTGCCGAAGGAATTTGAAAATCTTACTTCACTCGAGTTCTTAGATTTTGATAATAATCCCATCGGAAGAGTACCAGTAGAAATTTCCTCTCAAGGAGTTTCAGGAATTATAAACTATTATTTATCGCTTGGTGATAATGTACAGTTATTTGAAGCAAAATTGCTAGTTGTTGGACAAGGCAATGTTGGAAAAACTTACTTAATAAATCGTTTGATACATAATTCAATTCCCGAAACGTATTCTACAGAAGGAATTGACATAAAAACGTGGAGAATTGAAACACCTTCCTCACCTGACTTTAGAGTTAATATTTGGGACTTTGGCGGTCAAGAAATTTACCATTCAACTCACCAATTTTTTTTAACAAATAGATCACTTTATTTATTAGTTTGGGAGGCACGAACAGATCAACATCTTATTAGTTTTGATTATTGGCTTAATGTCATCCGTCTTCTGAGCAATAATTCGCCAATAATAGTTGTGCTCAATAAAATTGATGAAAGAATCATCAACATTGATGAAAAATCTCTTAAAACAAAATTCAAAAATATCGTTTCATTCCATCAGGTTAGTGCATGTACTGGTCAAAATATTGATTTACTTACCACTCAAATTGGAAGTGAAATTAATTCATTGCCTCTTATTGGGGACAAGCTTCCTAAAGTGTGGTTAGATATAAGAACAATACTAGAAACTCTGGAAGCAAATTATATTTCAGCGGACGAATATTTAAGCATCTGTAATCAGCATGGTTTGTCAAATAAAAGGGCACTTTTTTTAAGTCAATACTTTCATGATCTTGGTGTTTTTCTTCATTTTCAGGAAGATAATTTGTTAAGAAACATATTGTTTTTAAAGCCCGAATGGGCAACAAATGCAGTATATAAAATTCTTGATTCAAAAGATGTCATTAACCGTAATGGTGAATTCGACCCTAATATGTTAGACAGTATTCTTGACGATTTTGAGCGTGACAAGCGTCCATACATAGTTACACTGATGAAGAAATTTGAGTTATGTTTTGAGGTTGAACAAAATGTTTTTCTTATTCCAGAATTACTAAAACCTGAAAAACTTGAATTTGATTGGGATTATAAAGATAATTTGCGCTTTGAATATCATTATGACTTTATGCCAGCGGGTATTATGGCTCGCTTTATTGTAAGAACAAGAAATTTAATATATGATAAAACCTTTTGGAAAAATGGAGTAATTATTCAAAGGGAAAATACACGTGCTTTGATTACTACTGATCAATATTCTAGAAAACTTTTCATTTGGATTAATGGTAACAATGCTTCCTTTTTACTTGAAATTATAAGAAAAGAATTGAATGATATTCATCAATCTTTGAACTATCCGGATGTTCCTGAAAAAATTCCTTGTAATTGCCCAGAATGCATTAATTCAAAGAGTCCGCATCTTTTTAATTATACTTTTGTAAAAAGAATAGGCACTGACAATACTTTCAAAACAATACCTTGTGAAATAAGTGCTACAGGAGTAAATGTTCATAAACTTCTTGGACTTTATAAAATTGATAGTCAAGAACCTGAAAATAATCCTATCTATTCACTTGATAAAATCCTAAATGATCTTATTGAAGTAGGATCAAGAATTCTTGAGCGAAAGTTTCAAAAGAAAATTGAGGACCTTGTTAATGATGATATTGTTGATTTGTTAAGAACCAAAGGGCATAATATCTCAGATCAAACACGGTCTGGGCTTTCAGGTAGTGGTAAAGGAGCCGGCGAATTAGATATCATGATTAGGATGACCAATGGAATTCCGGTTACCATCATTGAATGTTTTAGACTTGAAAGTTGTGGTCCAAAGAACACTGTAGTTGCAGAGCATATGACAAAACTACTTTCAAAATATGATACACATGAGCTTAAACGCAAATTTATAGTTGTATTTGGTGAGGCAGAAAGGTTTGATAACTTATGGACCAATTATATGCAATATATAAAAGATCTGAATTCTAATAGTGATTATGGTGAAAAGTATCCTATCTCGGGTTTTAGCGTAAGAGATGATCTTCATAGCTTTGCAAATATGAAAGTCGGTATTTCTAGACATGACAACAATGGGGATTCAGTTGAAGTTGTGCACGTAATGTTAAATATGAAGTAATGGAACTTTTTAACTAAAAGCTGACGATTAGTTTGGCTCAATAATATTTTACTTGCGTGTTTGAATTTACATGTTAGAAGATGCTAAAGCTGCTTTAAGAAATTGGGGCATTATAGTTTAATGGAATGAGCATTTTTATATATTTGGCTTCAATCCTAATGGAAAGGTTTGGGAATAAAAATCCCAAACTTCTTGAAGCCGGTGTTACATTATAGCCAATATTGCCGCAGAATCGAAGAATTCGTAACATAATACTAGTAGAAAATGTATTTAGAAAAAATAGATGTAGTTAAATTATCAAAAATAGTTCTAGCCCATCTTTCTATAATGGATTATGAACAACATCGCGGCTATTCGTCTGTACAACTTATTTTTCCTATGAAAATACAAGCGAATGGAACGAAACATAAGGATAGAATTTCAGAACAAGAGCTTCGTCTTTTATTTATAGAAGAATTTAAAGAAATCTATAAAGAATTTTTCTATTCTATTGAAACACCGACGATTTTCAAACATTCTTTTGGAAAACTATATGAAGATATAAAATCAGATGGAAGTGGTCAATCCGCATCAATTGATATGTGTATTTTTAAGCGGGTTTCGGACAGATATCACCGAATTTTAAACATAGAATTTAAAAGTAAAAATCCTCAAATCAAAGGTATTGGGAAAGACGTTCTTAAGTTAATTGCCGAAGAACATAATGGTGCGTTTATACACTTATTAGATAACAGTAATAAAGGAACCCTATGTAATGTAAATGAAACTGGTGTTTTTAACAAATTTCACCATTCCTTTTCACGTTTTCAAGGAAATTGGATTAATGAACATAAGTCTATCCAATTAATAATTATTTCCTTAAAGCAAAAAATTATAATCCATCGCAAAATAAAAAAAAGTGATTTAAAAAATCTTAAAAGCATTTTTTTTATAGAAAGTGGTTGTGGAAATATAGAAGATGTAAAAGGAAATGGCTGGATGACTGAAACAATAATAAAAGAATAAATTACTGGCTATATCAGCAATTTGCGTTAATGACTTTAATCGATTTACCATAGAAAAAAAACTCATTGTATTCCAATTTTAATCCTATGTTTATAAATGTCCGTGAAAGTCTCAACCCGGATTCCAAATTAATAATATAACATTCTACTTATTTTTAAAAGCAATTAATTAAATTAAAAACGCAAGTCAAAAGGAGTGACGAAAAGGAGTGACGAAAACTTCCTAAAACAACGTAAATCTGTATTAGAAAATACAAACACCCATAAACACTAGAATTATCATCATCAGAAGGTTAGATTAAAGGATTCATAACCCTGAGGTCTTGATGTGACTTTAAATAAAATCTAAAATTAGAATCCTTCAAAAATCCCCAATCCAAATAAGGCAAAATCATATTTTACCGGGTCAATCGGATCAAGTAGCCTTAAGCTGCAATCTAATTCATTTAGAGCTTTAGAATCGTTTTGATTTCGAGTCAGTAAGCCAAGCTTGCGTGCAACATTACCGGAATGCACATCCAATGGGCATGCTAATTTAGAAGGTGATATAGTTTTCCAAATACCAAAATCAACACCTTTATTATCATTTCTGATCATCCACCTCAAATACATATTGATTCTCTTCGAAACTGAGCCTTTGGATGGATTTGCCACATGTTTTCGAGTTCTTTCCAAATGGGGAATTTCAAAAAAAATTTTATGAAGTTCATAAATAGCTGGCTGTAAAGAATCTTCCGATTGATAAGAATCAAAGATAACTTCTAGTCCACCTTTAAAAGTGTAGATGTATTTTAGTGCTTTAATAAAATGGATAAAGTCAACTGAATTAAACGTTCGATGCACAAATCCTTCCAATCGTTCCAATTGATAATCATTATAATTCATTACAAAATCATACGGTGAATCACCTAACAGGTCCATCATTCGATGACCATTTTTAGTTATCATCTTTCGATTGCCCCATGCTATTGTTGAAGCTAAAAATCCAGCAATTTCAATATCCTCTTTTAAAGAATAACGATGAGGAACACTTATTGGGTCTGGTTCAATGAAGTCAATGGTGTTGTATTGAAGGACTTTTGCATCCAAAAAATCTTTTAACTCTAGTTTACTTAATTCTACCATTTCGTTGTGAGTCCTTTATATACGGGCAAATGTAAACAAATTTGCGCAATAATTATATACTACCTTAATTACCTGCTTAAACATGTTAATTCGTTTAGCGGCTGAATTATTTAGCGGGTCTGAAATGTGTTTTTGTGTTCTGTGTTGATGTGGAATTTGAAAAAATATTTTTTTGAATTCATGAATACTGCTTTGGGTTGATGCTTTCTCCATTTCTTGAGATTGATGTTGGGAGAAAACAGCTTCTAAACCACCATGGTTTTCATAAATGTGTTTTAAACTTCTTATAAAACTGGCAAAATCCTGTCCGTTAAAAGTGCGGTGTACAAAAAATTCAAATTGCTCTAAGTCTTTTTCGCTGTGAGACATAATAAAATCGTAGGGTGCACTTCCCATCAGATCCATCATTCTATAGGAATTTTTGATAATCATTTTACGATTTCCCCAAGCAATAGTTGCGCTGAGAAAACCAGCGATTTCAATATCTTCCTTAATTGAAAATAAATGCGGGATTTGCACGGGATCACTTTCTATGAAATTGGGATTGTTGTACAATTCGACTTTCTCGTCTAGAAAGGATTTTAGTTCGGAATGATTCATTTATTGTTTAAAGTTTAATGCTTAAAGTGGTTTTCGTTTCAAATGAACTTTAAACCTTTTTAATTACTAATCAATCCATCCACCATTACAAGTTTCCTGTCCGCCATATTTGCTAATTCTTCGTTATGGGTCACAATGACGAAAGTTTGTCCAAATTCATCTCTTAATTTGAAAAATAGCTGATGCAAATTTTCAGCTGATGCAGTATCTAAATTTCCCGAAGGTTCATCGGCGAAAATGATTGCTGGTTTGTTGATCAATGCTCTTGCAACAGCAACACGTTGTTGTTCTCCTCCCGAAAGCTCGTTAGGCTTGTGATTCATTCGATGGGAAAGGCCAAGATAAGTTAACAGCTTTTCAGCTTCAATCTCAGTTTCTTGTTTGGATTTATTGGCAATGAAAGCAGGAATACAAACATTTTCCAAGGCTGTAAATTCAGGAAGTAATTGATGAAATTGGAATATAAACCCTAAATTTAAATTTCTGAATTTAGACAAAGTCTTGTCATTCATCTTCAGAATATCTTCGTCATTGATTCGTAATTCGATTTCATTTTCAATCGTAGGTTTGTCTAAAGTTCCAAGAATTTGCAACAGCGTTGTTTTTCCCGCCCCCGAAGCACCAACAATAGAAACAATTTCTCCTTTTTTGATATGTAAATCAACCCCTTTCAAGACATGAAGTTGATCGTAATATTTATGTAAATTTTTGGCATGTATCATATTAAAACTATTTTCACAAAGAAACAAAGATTTTAATGATTATTAAATAGATACAATTTATATTTCCTTTCCACAAATTATAAACTTTAGTTAATAGGCAATAAACAGTCTCAATTATTAGATTAAATTTGATTTAAAATTTATTTTTATCCAAAGTCAGACAACTAAGTTTTTTTGGAAAACTAAAAAATTATAAAAATGGAATTACAAAACGAATTTGAAGTAGCTACGTTTGCAGGAGGTTGTTTTTGGTGTACCGAAGCCGTTTTTTTAGAATTAAATGGAGTGAATAAAGTAGTTTCTGGATATATTGGCGGGAAAACGATTAATCCAACATATAAGGAAATATGTAATGGAGATACCGGTCATGCAGAAGCAATTCAGATTACTTTTGATCCTACTACAATATCCTTCGGAGAATTATTGGAAATATTTTTTGCAACTCATGATCCAACAACATTAAATCGTCAAGGAAATGATATTGGTATACAATACCGCAGTGAAATTTTTTATAATAATGAGGCGCAGAAGCAATTATCAGAAGAGTATATCGCTTTGATGACCAAAGAAAATACTTTTGGGAAACCAATTGTAACAACCGTTTCACCATCCTCAAAATTCTATGAGGCGGAAGATTACCATCAAAATTATTACAACCAAAATAAAATGCAAGGTTATTGCAGTTATATAATTACGCCAAAAATTGAAAAATTGCAAAAAGTGTATAACGATAAACTCAAAAAATAATTGGCATTAGATTTGTATGTTTTTATGAAAAGCAATTTTAAAGAAATATGGAAGCAATTCAAATCGATACAACCGATAATAAAAAGCGAAATCTTATTCTGGGAATACTATTCGACGCGATAGGAATGTTATCGTTTACAGTTCCTTTCGTTGGAGAATTTTCTGATGTAATTTGGGCACCAATTGCAGGTTATTTAATGACAACAATGTATAAAGGAAGTGTTGGTAAAGTAGGTGGAGTAATTACTTTCTTAGAGGAAATTTTACCTTTTTCAGATTTTATTCCCACATTTACCTTGACATGGATTTATAATTATTTGATAAAAAGCAAAAACGTACAGTAAATTGAGATGTTTTTATTATTCTTTAAATAGAAAATCAAAACCCATTTTTTTTAGCATTTTTTTCTCAAAAGCCCAAAAGAATTTAAATTGTCCAAAAATAAACCCTATTAAGACTAAAAGTAATTGATATAACGGGAAAATTAGTAGTAGTCGAACAGGAGTAAACCAAAAACCTAAGTCAGTTTTGGTTATTCCCAACCAAAAACAAAATGGTTTTGACAACCAAGCTGAAGCGGAACCTGTAATTGCAAAAACAACAAAAATAATTGTCAATTGAAAATTAGTTTCAATTCCCCATCGTTTTTTTAAATTCTCCATCTTTATTTATAATGATTACAAATATATGAAGATTATCTCAAGGGAACATGACCAAAAAGTTTTTGTTTATTCCTGTTTTGAAAATAAACCATGTAATTATAAATTAAATAATTTACCTCATATCCATAATCAATATTGGGATCATAATTTATGGTCATTTCATATAAATTTGGACTGTAACGCATGGGTTGTAAAACACGACTGTTCCATTCGCTAACCCACATTTGGTTTTTACTTTGTAAATAACTTTGCGAATAATAATTCCTTGGAAGTGCTGTAGTGGTTACCCAAGTGCTAAAGCCTGGGTCAATTATCAAAACTTCATATTCTAGTTTATCATTGGCTATTCTTACGGTGTCACCCTGGGTAGCAACTGTTTTAACGGTGTTAGGGAAAGTTGCTTTTGAAGCATTACAACCCAAAAGAAGACAAAAAAAAACCATTATTATGTAAACGCTATTTTTCATGATCTGTATAATTATATCATAAAGTTACAAAAAAATAAACAATTGATTATTATATATTTAACAAAAAAGAGGATGCCTTTTGGACATCCTCTTTTTATTTAATTACAGAAAAAATTATTTCATCAAACTAATAATTTGTGAAGCTAATTCAGTACCAATTCTATCTTGTGCTTCTCCTGTTGCAGCTCCAATATGAGGAGTCATTGAGATTTTATGGTTCATCAAAATAGCCATTTCCGGAGTTGGTTCGTTTTCAAAAACATCCAATCCAGCGAATAATACTTTTCCACTGTCCAATGCTTTCACTAATGCAACTTCATCAATAACACCGCCGCGAGCACAGTTTACAATACCTACACCGTCTTTCATTATAGCCAATTCTTTCTCTCCAATGATGTAACCATCTTGAGCAGGAACGTGTAATGTTATAAAATCAGCTTCTTTAAATAAAGATTCCAATGATTGAGAAACAATAGTTGTTGTGATTGATTGACCGTCAAAAAACTCGACTTTAACGTCAATTTGAGGGATAAACATATCAGCAGCAATCACTTTCATTCCTAAACCTAATGCCATTTTAGCAGTAGCTTGACCAATACGTCCAATTCCTACAACACCAAGAGTTTTTCCTCTTAATTCTATTCCGTTAGCATATGCTTTTTTCAAACCTTCAAAGTTTGTATCTCCTTCAAGAGGCATATTTCTGTTAGAGTCATGCAAAAAACGAACACCAGAAAATAAGTGTGCAAAAACCAATTCTGCCACTGATTCTGATGAAGAAGCAGGGGTATTAATTACGTGAATTCCTTTGCTTTTAGCATAGTCTACATCAATATTATCCATTCCTACACCACCACGACCAATGATTTTTAGTCCCGGGCAAGCGTCAATAATATCTTTACGAACTTTGGTAGCACTACGCACCAAAACAACGCTTACATTGTTTTCATTTACAAAGTTAGCCACTTGTTCTTGCGCTACTTTTGTAGTTATAACTTCAAATCCACCTTTTTCTAAAGCTAGAATTCCACTTTTAGAAATTCCGTCATTGGCTAATACTTTCATTTATGTTTTAATTTAAAGATTGAAAAATTAAATGATTTAAAGATTCAATCAGGATTTTATAATTTTAAAGTGTAATTTTAATTGAAAGATTTACTAATTGATTTTTGTAATTATTAAATCTTCAATTCTTAAATCATTAAATATTTTTTTCCAATTCTTTCATTACATCAACTAATACTTGAACACTTTCTAATGGAAGCGCATTGTACATAGAAGCTCTGTAACCACCCACTGAACGGTGTCCGGGTAATCCTGAAATTCCAGCTGCTTTCCACATGGCATCAAATGTTTCTGCATGAGCAGTATCATTCAATAAGAAAGTAGCATTCATGGTAGAGCGATCTTCAACAGCTGCAGCTCCTTTAAATAATGGATTTCTGTCAATTTCACCATAAAGTAATGCAGCTTTAGCATTATTTATTTTTTCAATTGCAGCAACTCCTCCAAGGTTTTTTAACCATTGTAAAGTCAATAACGATGCATAAACTGGGAAAACAGGTGGAGTATTGTACATACTTTCTGCTTTGATATGTTTAGTGTAATCCAACATGCTTGGGATTATTCTGCCATTTTTACCTAAAATTTCCTCTTTCACAACAACCAAAGTAGTTCCTGCCGGACCCATATTTTTTTGAGCTCCTGCATAGATCAAATCAAATTTCGAAAAATCTAATTCTCTTGAAAATATATCAGAACTCATATCACATACAATTGGCATATCAAGTGAAGGGAATTCCTTCATTTGTGTACCAAAAATTGTATTGTTACTGGTACAATGGAAATAATCAGCATCTGAAGGTACAGTGTATCCTTTTGGAATATGATTGTAATTTTCTTCTTTTGATGAAGCGACAACAACAGTATCACCAAATAATTTTGCTTCTTTTATGGCTGCTGATGCCCAAGTTCCTGAATCAAGATAAGCAGATTTTCCACCTTCTTTCATCAAATTATAAGGAGCCATAATAAATTCTAAACTAGCTCCGCCAGCAAGAAATAAAGCTTGGTATCCTTTGCCTTCAAGGCCTAAAAGTTCAATAACAAGAGTTCTTGCCTCATCCATAACGGCAACGAAGTCTTTGCTTCTGTGCGAAATTTCTAAAATGGATAAACCAGAATTGTTGAAATTTAAAATAGCTTGTGCTGATTTCTCAAAAACTTCTTGTGGTAAGATACAAGGTCCTGCGCTGTAGTTGTGTTTTTTCATGGTGTAGTTTAAGTCCAAAAAATTAAAATGCAAATTTCGGTAATAGGAGTTTATAAATCGTTAAATAATTCGCAATAATTAAACAATTTTCGTCTATATTGTTAATAAAAACGATATGGTGTCCACGTTATCCGCATAATCCCATAATGCAGGTTTTTGTGTTTGTCCAAAATCAATGCTGTTTTCTATAACAGAATCGCTTACAACACATTGAATTTGCTCACTTTCTGATTGTAATCGTATTTGTAAATCATTACTAGTAGTATAGTATTCATAGAAAACACTAGAAATAGGGGAGGCGTGACTTTTATCCTCTTTTAAAGTCAAAAATCCATTATCTAATAATTTAAAATTGCTCATCAGGAAAACTGCTTTGTTGTAATCGTAATTATTGGCATATTTTTCATAATGAACAACATCTTGATATTCGAAAATCGCTTCAAAAAAAGCAACGAAAGAATAGTCTTTCGGGACAAAAAGTTTAGATACATTACGGCATCCTAAACCAAAATATCTAAAAATATCTTCACCAAGCGCTGTAAGTTGTTCTTTGGTTTCCTTGCCAGTCAAGACGGCAACTGAGTTTCTGCTTTTTCGGATTATGGAAGGTTTGTCTTTAAAATAATATTCAAAATAACGTGCAGTGTTATTGCTTCCGGTTGCTATAACAGCATCAAAATTTTCTAGTTTTCCATCTACAAAATGTATGCTATTGGCTAATTCAGGTTCAATAGCTATAATATATTTAGCCAAAAAAGGCAATAAATGTTGATCATTCGAGGATGTTTTTATCAATACTTTATGACCAGTAATTAACACCGACAAAAAATCATGAAAACCAACTAACGGAATATTTCCAGCGAGAATTAAAGCAATATTTTTAGATTCAGCTATTTGAAAATCATAAGCCGATAACCATTGGTTCAAATTTTCTTCAGTAAGCGCTTCTGACCAGGAACGAATAGAAAAATAGACTTGTTCCGGAGTATACCAACCATTATGAGATTGCGATAGTTTTATTAAATCAATAAAATCATTAAAGAATAAATCGTTACCTAAAACAGTATTTTTTTTAATAGTATTATTTTCAGAAAATTGATTTAAGAATTTTCCTAATTCAATAAAAACATTTTTTTTTGTTTCTAATGTCATAATGTTTGCTTATGAATAGTTTTGATTGTAATTTTGCACAAAAATAAGCTATAAAAAGTATAGTTAAAAGATTAAAAGAGGAAAGATATAAGAATCTTAAATCCTAAATCTTATTTCTTAATTCCTAAATTAAAAAGATGGCAATTATAATAACTGATGAATGTATTAATTGTGGCGCATGTGAGCCAGAATGCCCAAATACAGCAATATACGAAGGAGCGGACGATTGGAGATATAAAGATGGAACCAAACTTAAAGGAAAAGTAATTTTGCTTGATGGTACTGAAGTAGATTCTGATGAAGCTCAGACCCCAATTTCTGATGAAGTGTACTATATCGTTCCTGGAAAATGTACCGAGTGTAAAGGATTTCATGATGAACCACAATGTGCTGCTGTTTGTCCGGTAGACTGTTGTATTCCAGATGATAATCATGTAGAAAGTGAAGAGACTTTGCTTAACAGGCAGGCATTTTTACACAATGAATAAATATAAGTTATGTTTAAATCAAAAAAAAATCCTGAGTTTGTTTAAACTCAGGATTTTTTTTTGATTGTTGGCTTTACTTATTTTTATTTGACAATAATATAAGTGGTAACCGTTACTTTATCCGTTTTATCATCATATGTTTCTAATACTAGATTGCCATTGGCGTCAAAATAACCATAAGAAGTGGCGTTTTTTGTTCTGTAAATATAATTATTATTTGATGTTTTTCTTAAAACCGCAGCTTTTTTACCATCTGGCAAGAACATGGTATAACCACTTTTATCGGTAGCTACTTGATATTTTTTCCCGTCCAAATTGTAATAAGCAGATCTGTCAACTTCAATAATTTTAGTGACACCATTTGCAGTGACTGCTGTAGTTGAAGTTACTTGTATAGGACTTTCCTTTATATCTTTATTCAGAACATTTGAATCAGCATCTTTCAATTCAACATTTTGTACTTCTTTGATTTCCTGACTTTGGATTATTTTTTTTGCGCCTTCAGAATCTTTAGTTGTTGTAATATTTGTTTTAACTTCTGATTTTACATTTGTATTTTGAGCTTGAGTATTTAAGGTAAATAAAAAAGCTGCAACACCTAACATTATAGTTTTCATAATATCTAATTTTAATTATTTATAAGGTATAAAGATATATTAAGCTGACTTTAAGATTGTTGTATAATTTAGGTAAAAATTTATAATATTCACACTAAAAAATATTGAATATTAAATTGTTTGTAATTGTTTTTTTCTGGCGACAATTACATACGTATCATAAGCATACGTTTTTCGATCTATAGTTTTGATTATTTCGAAACCATTCAAATATAGAAATAATTGAATTTCATTCAAAGTAAATACGCGAACAGTAGAAAAATCATCAGCTATTATTTCTTTTTGACCTTCTTTAATGGTATAATATTGGGCAGCCCATTCCAATATGAAATTTTCTGCTGAAGTTGTTTTCCAATTACTGTTTCTATAATAATTGACTCCTTCGTACTTTGCCTCATGAATAATAATAGGATTCTCTTTGGCATAAGGAATATACCGATTGGCATCTATAAAATCAAAAACAACAATTCCGTTACTTGTTAAATTTTCGTTAATGGATCCAAAAGTAGTGTTGACATCTTCATTTGTAATCATATAACTAGTAGATCGTCCTGTAATTAGTATTGAATCCACGGGGTTTTTAAGTTGGAAATCGCGCATGTCTCCATAAATAAAATTGCAGTTTTCATTCCTTTCTTTCGCAATAGCAATCATACTTTCGCTGTAATCTAATCCTATATATTCTTGCTGATTTTCTTGAAATCTTTTTGCTAGATTACCTGTTCCGCTGCCTATTTCCAAAATAGTTTTGCAATTATTATCTTGGATTAAATTATTATAGAAACGATATTCCTCATCATAATCGATGAAGGTTTGGTACATAGCGTCAAATATTGCCGCCATTTTTCCGCTATATAGATTTGTCATGATTTTTAGATATACTATAAAATTAAGCAAAAAGAGGATATAAAAAAAGGGCTGTCATATGACAGCCCTTTTCAAATTATTCAATAAATGAATTAGAAATTAAATCCAAGTCTGGCATAATAATAGGCTCCGTTGAATCCCATTTGAACGGCATCCCAATAACCACCAGCTTCAGTGTTGCCTGTTTCATCTTGTTTGTCTGGATACATATTGAAAAGGTTGTTACTACCTACAGTCAATTTTAAATTTTTAGTTAATTTATAGCCTAAAGTTAAATCCGTAACGGTTTTTGCGGAATAAACATCATCTTCTCCACTATAATCAATTAAAACTACTTTGCTAAAATGAGTAAAAGCCAATCCTGCATCAAAATTTTTATTTGAATAGTTAAGATTTAAACCAAATTTATTTTTTGGGGCTGAAGCCAATAAAAAGGCTTGTTCCCTTACCCCGAAAAAGATGTCTTTGTCTAAAGCACCATTGTTGACTTTTGAAATTTTCATGTTATTGATATTTCCTACAAGAGTGGCACTAACGCTTGAAGTATCAAATTTTTTCTTCCAAGCAAGAACAATATCTAGACCTAGAGTCTTTGTATTAGCTGCATTAGCAAAAAATTGTACTTGATCTACGCCCAATCCTTTACTTGATGCATCGAAATAGCTAGTTAATACAATTCTATCTTTTACATTAATCAAATATCCGTCAACAGTCGCTGTAAAATTACCAAATGTTGAGGTTAATCCTAACGATGCATTTACAGCTGTCTCCTCATTGAGTTTTTGAATTCCAAAAGATTTAGTTACCGGACTGTTGTTAGGAGAAAGCAAAATTTCGGTAGCACCGCTTCCATCAATATTAGTGAAATGCAAACCGTAATATGACTGAGCTAATGATGGGGCACGAAATCCTGTACTAACCGAACCTCTTAAATTAATATTATCTGTAAGTTTAAGTCTTGAAGCTAATTTCCCGTTGATGGTACTACCAAAATCACTATATTTTTCATATCGGACAGCAGCACTTACCATGAGACTTTTTGTAATGTCAAATTCGGTATCAGTGTACAATGAAAGGTTATTACGGGCTTTATCAACTGCATTAGCCGGACTGTATCCAGGGAAACCTTGAGAACTTCCAGGTCTTGGGTCGCCAGAAACTGGATCAATCGGAGGCGATTGAGTTGCGGGATTAGTAATGGGTTGTCCGTTAGTGTCATATGTAGTGTAAGAACCTTCTTGACCTGTAAAAATAATGAATTGTTCGGTGCGGTATTCGGCTCCAAAAGCAAGATTCATCCCCTCTAATACTGTATCATAATTTTTTGAAAAATCAAAATTAGTTGTATTTTGAGCCAAACTATGGCCACCAGCATCAAATTCCGTAGGTGAAGATTGAAGTAGCGATGGGTTCATTGTTCCTTTTATGGCGTAATGAAACTTATTTATTCCGTAAGTAGTACTAATATCAATTTTCCAACCGCTTTCGGTTTCTGTTCTAACTCCGGCGGTAACAGAATTGTCAAGAATTATAGAGGTAATTCTTGGTGTATATCCTCCAGGATAAACCGATTCTACAACATTGGCATTACCACTATTTCTTGTAAAAGCATATGCGTCTGTATCTCTATAATTTCTACCGGCAAAAGTATAAAAGCTAGTTTTTTCAGAAATTGGAATAGCAATATTTGCAGTAAAATTGTAACTATCCATTGAAGCTTCACCAAAACCTTTTCGGAAATCGTAACCTGGACGAAATACTTTTTGTTTACTAAAATATTCTGTAGTGAAATTAGCAAAACCACCTTTTTTACCAATTGCAACTCCATAATTGGCTCCAATTTTCACAGCATTTCCATCTAAGGTTCTATTTTTTCCATAAGAATTTCCATTCCCATTTTCATCCAGTCTGAAATTTTTAGTATTAGCTGTTCCAGGAAGAAAATCTCCTTTAGCATTGGTGTTAAATGCTCCGTAAGTTACCGAGCCGGTTAATTCATCCACATTATCATTCAAAACAATG
This sequence comes from Flavobacterium urumqiense, assembly GCF_900108015.1. GTDB lineage: Bacteria > Bacteroidota > Bacteroidia > Flavobacteriales > Flavobacteriaceae > Flavobacterium > Flavobacterium urumqiense. The sequence continues at coordinate 235,419 of NZ_FNVP01000003.1, forward strand.
TTAATTACCCCCGCAATGGCATCCGATCCATATTGTGCGGCAGCACCATCCCTCAAAATTTCGATTCTTTTGATGGCACTCGCTGGAATTGCATTCAAATCGGTTCCTGTGTTTCCTCTACCACGAGTTCCGTAAAGAGTAACTAGAGAAGATTGATGTCTTCTTTTTCCGTTAATTAAAACTAAAGTCTGATCTGGTCCCATTCCTCTCAAAGAAGCAGGATCCACGTGATCGGCGCCATCAGAACCAGATTGTTTGTTGGCGTTAAAAGATGGGGCAACGTATTGTAATAATTGGTTGATTTCAATTTTTCCGCTTTGTGTCGTAAGTTCTTTCATGCTAATGATATCAATTGGCACTGCCGAATTTACAACGGTTCTTTTCGTATTTCTTGATCCTACAATTTGAACTTCTTTTAGTTGTTGTCCGCCTTCTTCGGATAAAATTACATCAATTCTTGAGCTTGTAGCCGTTTTTTCCATATTAGAAAAGCCAACATAGCTGAAAACTAAAGTGGCTCCATCTTTAACTTTTATTTTATATGTCCCATCAATATCTGTTGAGACACCGTTTGAAGTACCTTTTTCGACAATGTTTACACCTGGTAGCGCTATGCCAGAATTATCCTTGACGACACCAGAGATATCTTTTTGTGCAAAAAGAAACGTGACGTTTAAGAGAAATAATAATAGTGCAATTTTTTTCATAATTAAGTATTTTTTGGTTTTTATTTGGCTTCAAATCGGATGCAATATAATTTTTTTTTAACAAAACCTTAGCAAACACAGTATTTTTTTATACAAAAGTTATTAAAAACGGATTAATCTGTTGATTTTGGTTTTACGGTATTTATTAAATCTTATATTTGCAAACTTTTGAAGTAAATAGTAAAAACGTTTAACAGGCGACTGTTATCTGAAACAAAAATATCATGAAAGCAGGAATTGTAGGATTACCGAATGTTGGAAAATCAACATTATTCAATTGTTTATCAAATGCAAAAGCGCAAAGCGCTAACTTTCCTTTTTGTACAATCGAACCTAATATAGGTGTAGTTAATGTGCCAGATTCCAGAATGGAAAAATTAGAAGAATTGGTTAAACCGGAACGTGTGCAAATGGCAACGGTAGATATTGTAGATATTGCAGGTTTAGTAAAAGGTGCCAGTAAAGGAGAAGGTTTAGGAAATCAGTTTTTAGGAAACATAAGAGAATGCAATGCAATCATTCATGTTTTACGTTGTTTTGACAATGATAATATTGTTCACGTTGATGGAAATGTAAACCCAATTCGTGACAAAGAAACCATCGATATTGAGTTGCAGTTGAAAGATTTGGAAAATGTTGAAAAACGTTTAGAAAAAGTAAATCGTGCCGCTAAAACAGGAAATAAAGAAGCACAAACAGAGAAAGCTCTTTTAGATAGAATAAGAGAAACGTTACTTCAGGCAAAATCCGCCAGAATAGTAGTTCCTCAAAATAACGACGAAGAGGTTTTGATGGAGGCTTTTCAATTAATTACGGCAAAACCAGTTTTGTATGTTTGTAATGTTGATGAAAATTCAGCAGTGAGTGGAAATAAATATGTGGATCAGGTTCGCGAATTAGTTAAAGACGAAGATGCCGAAGTAATTATTCTTTCGGTTGGCGCTGAAGCTGATATCACGGAATTAGAAAGCTACGAAGAACGTCAGGTTTTTCTTGAAGATATGGGATTGACTGAGCCAGGAGCTTCTGTATTGATTCGTGCAGCTTACAAATTATTGAAACAACAAACGTATTTTACAGCAGGTGTAAAAGAAGTTCGTGCTTGGACTATAAATATTGGAGCAACTGCGCCGCAAGCTGCGGGAGTGATTCATACTGATTTCGAAAAAGGATTCATCCGCGCCGAAGTTATTGCTTACGAAGATTTCGTTCATTATGGTTCAGAGGCTAAATGTAAGGAAGCTGGAAAATTCAAGGTAGAAGGAAAAGAATATATTGTAAAAGATGGTGATGTAATGCATTTTAGATTCAACGTCTAGTCATTGCGAGGAACGCAATCTCATTAAATAAATTTGGAAACCTGCATGAGTAATTTTGCAGGTTTTTTTTGTACCTATTCCAGCTTTCCACTTCAAGATTTTCCCCATCAATCTCTTTTTTCTAAGACAAAAAAGGAGCTTCCTTTGGTCGCTCTTTTTCATCAAGAAAAAATAAGATTGATGGGAAAAATGCTTTCCGCTACAATCTGGGGTATGGATTTAGCAGTAAAAAATTGTATCTAACTAATCAATGGTAAATTCTTGTATGTTGTATTTGGAATTTTTATTACTTTTAAAAAAAACTAATCATCATGAAAATTATCGCTTTTGGCGCAAGCCCCAGTAAAAACTCCATCAATAAAAAATTAGCAACGTATGCCGCAAATCTTTTCGAAAATGCCGAAGTGGAGGTTTTGGACTTGAATGATTTTCAAATGCCGATTTTTACTGTTGATATCGAAGAAGAAATTGGTCAGCATGAATTAGCCAAAGCATTTTTGGCTAAAATTGCCGCCACTGATATTTTAGTAATTTCAATGGCAGAAAATAACGGAAATTTTTCTTCAGCTTTCAAGAATATTTTTGATTGGTGCACCAGAATAAATGCTAAGGTTTTTCAAGAAAAACCAATGTTATTGATGGCAACTTCTCCCGGAGCCAGAGGTGGTGGTAACGTTTTGGCAATTGCAAAAAATGCTTTCCCTTTTTATGGAGGAAATATAAAAGCAACGTTATCATTGCCTAGTTTTGATGCTAATTTTGATATTGTAAACGGTAAAATTTCCAGTCCGGAAATAGATAATCAGTTGAAAGAGATTATCAAGAATTTTTCAATCGTTTAATTTTTCAACCTTTAAATTTTTCAATTTACAAATGTCAATATTATTCTTAATAACTTTGGCATCTCCCTATTTTAAATTTTGTCGAATTACACTACATTAGCACAAAATCCACAAATTTTATAATGTCCGAACAAAATCAATATACCGAAGATAATATACGGTCACTCGACTGGAAAGAACATATTCGCATGCGTCCCGGAATGTACATCGGGAAATTGGGAGATGGTTCTTCGTCAGATGATGGTATTTATATTCTTTTAAAAGAAGTTCTCGACAACTGTATCGATGAATTTGTCATGGGTGCTGGAAAAACTATCGAGGTAACTATTAAGGATAAAACCGTTACAGTTAGAGATTACGGTCGTGGAATTCCATTGGGAAAGGTTATTGATGTCGTTTCTAAAATGAATACCGGAGGAAAATACGATTCCTTGGCATTTAAGAAATCCGTTGGTTTAAATGGAGTAGGGACAAAAGCGGTAAATGCTTTGTCTAATTATTTTCGCGTAGAATCTGTTCGAGACGAAAAACAAAAAGCAGCTGAATTTTCTGCAGGAAACTTAGTTCTCGAAGAGGATATTATTGAAACGACGAAGAGAAAAGGTACTAAAGTTACTTTTATACCCGACGAAGCGATTTTTAAAAATTACAAATTCAGATATGAATATGTAATAAAAATGCTTAAAAATTATTGTTACTTAAACAATGGTTTAACTATTTTATTTAATGGCGAAAAATATTTTTCTGAAAATGGTCTGAAAGATTTATTGGAAGAAACCATTCATGCTGATGATTTGGAATATCCAATCATTCATTTGAAAGGAGAGGATATCGAAATTGCGTTAACTCACAGCAAGACACAGTACAGCGAAGAATATCATTCCTTCGTAAACGGACAAAACACAACGCAAGGAGGAACGCATTTAGCGGCGTATCGTGAAGCAATTGTAAAAACCATTAGAGAGTTTTATAATAAAAGTTTCGAAGCTTCAGATGTTCGAAAATCGATTGTTACGGCGATAAGTATCAAAGTAATGGAGCCAGTTTTTGAATCACAAACCAAAACTAAATTAGGTTCAACAGATATGGGTTCTGAACCCGGGATGCCATCTGTGCGTACTTTTATAAATGATTTTGTAAAAACGAAATTAGATAATTATTTACATAAGAATCCTCCAACTGCAGAAGCATTATTGCGAAAAATTCTTCAAGCCGAAAGAGAGCGTAAAGAATTATCAGGTATTCGAAAATTAGCAACAGATCGTGCCAAAAAAGCGAATCTACACAACAAGAAATTAAGAGATTGCCGCGCCCATCTTCCAGATACAAAAAATCCAAAAAATCTGGAAAGCACCCTTTTTATCACCGAGGGAGATTCGGCTTCTGGATCCATTACTAAATCACGGGATGTAAATACGCAGGCCGTTTTCAGTTTACGTGGGAAGCCTTTGAATTCCTACGGAATGAGTAAGAAAATTGTTTATGAAAATGAAGAATTCAATTTATTGCAAGCGGCACTGGATATTGAGGATGGTTTAGAAAAATTGCGGTACAACAACATCGTAATTGCAACCGATGCCGATGTCGATGGAATGCACATTCGATTGTTATTAATTACGTTCTTTCTTCAGTTTTTTCCTGAATTAATAAAAGAAGGACATTTATACATTTTGCAAACGCCACTCTTTAGGGTTCGTAATAAGAAAGAAACAATATACTGCTATTCTGATGAGGAAAGAAAAGCGGCAATCGAAAAATTAAAACCAAAACCGGAAATCACTCGATTTAAAGGATTGGGAGAAATTTCTCCAGATGAATTCAAAAATTTCATTGGAGAAACTATTCGTTTAGATCCGATTATGATGGATAAAAACACTTCGATTGAGCAATTGTTGTCTTTTTATATGGGTAAAAACACTCCGGACCGACAAGAGTTTATCATTAAGAATTTGAAGGTAGATTTGGATGTAATGGAGAAAGTTTAAATCGTTATAAAATGCCTACAAAAAACACACTGATTTTTATCGCTGTATTATTCGTGATTAGTTTTTTAGCTACCTTTTTTATTGTAAGTAGTAATGATCACAAAGAATGTGACAAAGTCGTAAAAAAAGAGTTGGATAAAAATGGGTTTGAGGCTGCAAAAAAAGAGCATGTTTGTAATGAGAAATATTCTTTCTAGAATTTTTAAAACAAAATTAGAATTGATTACTGTTCAATAGAATATATTTAATGAAAGACGAAGAAAATATAGTTTCAGATAATCTTCAAAATAAAGCATTATTCGCTCAAGTAGTCGCGCTATTGCAAAATGCCCGTCAACAGGTTTTACGCACCGTAAATTCAACAATGGTTTATACTTATTTTGAAATAGGAAGAATGATTGTTGAAGAAGAACAAAGCGGAAAAGAACGAGCTGAATACGGAAAACAACTATTAAAAGGACTTTCTGAAAAGTTGACTATTGAGTTTGGAAAAGGGTTTTCTGTAGAAAATCTTGATCGAATGAGAAAATTTTATAAAACATATTCAATTTCGTCATCACTGATGACGAAATTGAATCTTGAGAAATCCGATACACTGTTGCGGATTTCTAAAAATTCAATTTCACAGTCACTGACTAGAGTTTCTGAAAATCAAAAAGAGGAGTCGCTGATTTCATTTTTTAAATTGACTTGGACACATTATGTTTTCTTAATGCGAATTGACGATGAGAGAGAAAGACGTTTTTATGAAATAGAGTCCGAAAAATACAATTGGAGTGTTCGGGAATTAAAACGACAATATAATTCAGTTCTTTATACTCGATTGGCTTTAAGTCGAGAAAGAGAAATGCGTTTGGAAGACGAAAATAAAACAATAGGAATTGTTCTTTGCCAAAACAAAAGTGATTTGGTTGTAAAATATACTTTACCAGAAAATAATGAGCAAATTTTTGCTAGCAAATACGAAACAATTCTGCCAAGCAGAGAAGATTTAATACAATTAATTTCGGAATCAAGATAATGAAAGACGAAGAAGAAGATAACATATTACCAGAAGGTCAAGAAGAAGAAAATACAGTTGGAGATGATGCTTTTGAAGATATAATTTCTACGGGAGGCCAGCATTTTTACGATAATCAAGAAGACGGAAACGATACCATCACCAAAGTCACGGGAATGTATAAAGATTGGTTTCTGGATTATGCTTCCTATGTAATTCTGGAGCGTGCAGTTCCTGCGATTGAAGATGGTTTTAAACCGGTTCAACGTCGTATCATGCACTCTTTAAAGGAATTGGATGACGGTCGTTATAATAAAGTAGCCAATGTTGTAGGACACACCATGCAGTATCATCCTCACGGAGATCAAAGTATTGGTGATGCGATGGTACAAATTGGTCAGAAAGAATTACTGATTGACTGTCAGGGAAACTGGGGAAATATCCTAACGGGAGATGGAGCTGCGGCTTCTCGTTATATCGAAGCACGCTTGTCAAAATTTGCCTTGGAGGTTTTATATTCTCCAAAAATTACGGATTGGGGCGTTTCTTATGATGGTCGTCGTGCAGAACCCAATAACCTGCCTGTAAAATTCCCATTATTGTTAGCTTCTGGTGCAGAAGGGATTGCCGTTGGTCTTTCGACGAAAGTGTTACCTCATAATTTCAATGAGTTAATTGATTCGTCAATAAAAATTCTGAAAGGAAAACCATTTACCTTATATCCTGATTTCTTGACACAAGGTATTGCTGATGTGTCTAATTATAATGATGGATTGCGTGGCGGGCGTGTGCGTGTGCGTGCCAAAATTGCACAACTGGACAAAAATACTTTAGTGATTACCCAAATTCCATTTTCAACCAATACTACGACTTTGATTGACAGTATTTTGAAAGCCAATGATAAAGGGAAAATCAAAATCAAGAAAATTGAGGACAATACTGCCGCTGAAGTTGAGATTTTAATCCATCTTTTTCCGGGTGTTTCACCAGATAAAACCATAGATGCATTATTTGCTTTTACTGCCTGTGAAACTTCGGTAGCGCCATTAGGCTGTGTAATTGAAGACAATAAACCGTTATTTATCGGGGTTTCTGATATGTTGAAAATTTCAACAAACAGAACTGTCCAACTTTTGAAAAGCGAACTGGAGATACAGTTAACTGAATTAGAGGAACAATGGCATTTTCTTTCTTTGGAACGTATTTTTATCGAAAACAAAATCTATCGTGATATTGAAGAAATGACGACCAGAGAAACGGTAATTAAAGCTGTTGATGATGGTTTGAAACCACATACAAAACACTTAAAAAGAGCGGTTACTGAAGAGGATATTCTGCGTTTGTTGGATATTCGAATCATGCGTATTTCTAAGTTTGACAGTAATAAAGCGCAAGATAAAATTGAAGCGCTTGAGGGTGATATCGAACAGGTAAAACACAATTTAGAACATCTTATAGATTTTGCAATTGCTTATTTTACCAAGTTAAAGGAGAAGTACGGTAAAGGAAGAGAACGCCAAACAGAGCTTCGAATTTTTGATGATATCGAAGCGACTAAAGTTGTTTTAAGAAATACTAAACTATACGTAAATAAGGAAGAAGGTTTCGTTGGTACAAGTTTGAAAAAAGACGAATATGTTACGGATTGTTCTGATATTGATGATGTGATCGTGTTTCTTCGTGACGGAAAAATGATGATTACAAAAGTGGATGCCAAAACTTTTGTGGGTAAAGATATTATTCACATTGCTATTTTTGACAAAAGTGATAAAAGAACGATTTATAATATGATTTATCGTGATGGAAAATCAGGACCTTCGTACATAAAAAGGTTCAATGTTTCTGGTGTAACTAGAGATAAAGCGTATGATTTAACCAATGAAACAGCAGGTTCACAAGTATTGTATTTTTCTTGTAATGCAAATGGGGAAGCAGAGGTTATCACGATTATGTTACGTCAGGTAGGAAGTGTCAAAAAACTGAAATTTGATATTGATTTTGCTAGTTTAGCTATTAAAGGTCGTGCTTCCAAAGGAAATTTGGTAACCAAATATCCTATCAAAAAAATCGAATTGAAAGAAAAAGGTATTTCAACTTTATTACCTAGAAAAGTTTGGTTTGATGATACTGTTAAACGATTAAACGTAGACGGACGAGGAGAGTTATTAGGCGAGTTCAGACCGAATGATAAAATACTAATTATTTCACAAACTGGAAAGCTGAAAGTGATTACACCAGAATTAGCTACACATTTTGATGAAGACATGGTCGTTTTGGAAAAATGGGTTCCTAAAAAACCAATATCAGCGATTTATTATGATGGAGAAAAAGAGCGCTATTACGTAAAACGCTTCTTAGTAGAAACCGAAAATAAAGAGGAAAGTTTTGTCACCGAACATCCCAACTCGCAACTGGAAATTGTATCAACAGATTACCGTCCGGTTGCTGAATTAATTTTTACAAAAGTTAAAGGAGTTCAAAAAGAGAATATGACTATCGATATAGAATCCTATATTGCTATAAAAGGATTTAAGGCTCTAGGAAATCAATTGACAACTGATAAATTGAAACAAGTAAATCTTTTAGAACCTTTGCCTTATGAAATTCCAGAAGAGATTATTCCGGAAGAATTAGAAGTTAAAGGGGATATAGATCCTGATGATTCTGATGTTCAACTGGAAGATGATGGTCAAATAACATTAACTTTAGAATAAAAAAAAACTTCCGCTATACTATAGCGGAAGTTTTTTTTATGTTTATTTTTTCTTATTTGTCATTTTCATATTCAACACTTCAACTAAAAGAGAGAAGGAGATGGCAAAATATAAATAGCCTTTTGGTACGGGTGTAACGTGGTTTCCAAAGATTAAAGCATTCGATAAATGAGCACTCTCCGTAAGCAACATAAACCCAATTAAGATCAAAAAGGATAAGCCCAATATTTGAATAGATGGATGTTTATTTACAAAATTACCAACAGGTACAGCAAATTGCATCATTATTAACACAGAAATGACAACTGCAGTTATCATTATATAAATAGCACCTTCTACTCCGTTCGTCATCCCCACCGCAGTAAGAATACTGTCAAAAGAGAAAACTAAATCAATCATAATAATTTGTAGCAACACGTTTTGAAATGATTTTGTTGCCGCATTTCCTAATTCTTTTTCTTCATGCCCTTTTTCGTCGACTTTCTCCCTAATCTCATTCGTACTCTTGTAAATCAAGAATAACCCACCACCAAGTAAAATAAGGCTTTGACCTGTAACTCCAGCTGAAAACCAACTGAAATCAATATGAAACCAAGGTTCTTTCATTTGAATTAAAAGATTAATACCAAATAAAAGTCCAATTCTCATAAACATGGCAAGAAACATTCCCACTTTCGTTGCTTTTTTTCGTTGTTCAACGGGTAATTTTCCTGTGGCTATGGATATAAAAATGATGTTGTCGATTCCCAATACAATTTCTAGGAAAGTCAATGTTAACAAGGCGACCCATGCATCGGGATTTAAAAATACTTCCATTTTATTTATTTAAGAATTATGAATCTGAAATCTGAAAAGATTAATCTGAAATCTTCGTAACCGTTCCTTTTTGTTTAGTATCTAAACCGACCATTCCAAATTCAAAGGTATAAGAATTTTTTGATGTTGTCAAAATTTTCATGTCGATTGCTTTTTCTTCTGCTTTATTTTTAGGATGTATTTTGCGCAAAATATATTCGCAATCATTTACCCATCGTATCGAAGCAGTATCTGTTTTACCTTCAAAAGTTTCGATTTCAATGCTTTCATTGCGTTCAAAAAAAGTTGTTTTTTTGATACCATTTACTTTGTATTCAAATTTGAATTTCCCAGTTTTAAATGCTGCGCAGTTGCGCTCCACATTATAACATGATAGTAGTAGAAATAGTGGGAGGAGAAGTATTATTTTTTTCATTTTTTTTTGGAGCTATTTCCTGCTATGCGTTTCAATCTTTTTTTCGTTCCTCAAAAAAGGATTTTCACTTCTATCAGGGCTAGTTTATAATAGTTATTTTAATCGTTTTAATTCTTCATCAGTAAAATTTTTGATACTTTTTTCTTGAGAAAATTTATCAGCATTATAACTGTTGGATCTATTTTTTGGAATCGACAAACTTTCCCAATCGCTTTTTTTTAATTGCTTCGCATAAAAAACAATTTGTCCAACATGATACGAATAATGGGCCAATTGTCTGTTGATGGCTTCTATAACAGAATGTCCTTCATTTCTAATATATATAATCTGAGAAAGTTGCTCGGGTTGCAATCCGTTTAAAGCAGTAAACAAACATTCCCAGGCCTTATTCCAAAGTGCCAAAACTTCTTCTTTTGACTGCAAATCATTTTCGAATTCTGCATCTCGGTTGCGCCATTCTTTTTCGCCATCTGTAGTCAAAAAATCAGTCCATCGCGACAACATATTGCCGGAAAGATGTTTTACAATCGTAGCAATGCTGTTGGTATCCTCATTTAAAGCAGTAAAAAGTTGTTGCGGTTTTAATTGCTCCATTGCTTTTTCTCCCAAAGTTTTATAATAGAGAAATTGCTTTTTTACACTTTCGAGATATTGATTATTGATTTCCACGATTAGATGATTTTAATGTCATATTTGTCCAGAAGTCCAATAATTCCTTGTGCAGAAAACTTCGCTTTTTTCATGGGATTGAATTCAGGATCAATTTTAAAATTGTATGCGGTTGTAAAATCAACTTCCTTGAGTTGGGTTTCATTAAAAATAGCATTGTCTAAATTGCAATTTTCAAAAACCGAATTCGAAAGCGTAACGCCTGTAAAATTGACTTCTTTCATAGAACAGGAATTGAATTTTGTCTTTGACATTTTTTTATTCTTAAACGACGAATAATCCAAAACGCATTCCCGAAAATTTACATTAAACAAGAAATCATCGCATTTTTCAAATTGAATACCCAGCAATTTACAATTTTTAAAATTAACCGTTTTTAGGCTTGTTCCTGTTAAACTAGTCATGGCCAAATTACAATCGATGAACTCGCAATCCATAAAAGTGTTATTGGAAAAATCACTATTGGAAAAATCACAATTCTTGAAAATACAATCCTCAAATTCTCTATAACTTATTTTCTTGCCGATATAAATAATTTTTTCAAATGTTTTTTGAATGTGAATGAGATCTTCCATTAGTCGTTAAATAAGCTTTTCATAATTGTTTTTAATCCTAAATACATCAGAAACATTGCAGCAAGACAAGCAATGATTCCGATTGCTAAAACCAAATAATGCCACGCATTTTGTTCATTCATGAACGCATTATAAATCAATGATGGACCAATAAATAGTAGGGGCAAAGCTCCCGCTAAATATTTGATTCCTTTGGATAATAGTTCTTTGTTGGTTGCCATTTATTTAAAAAGAGATTCGCATACCAATTCCGTTTTGATTGGTGATAACATTAATTTTTTCGAAATTATAACCGGATTTATTAATTAACATTGCTTCATTATATCCATCAATTGCCTTCTTTATTTTTTTTGAATGACCAATTATTACTGGAATAGATATAAGTGTAGACGCCAAACCAATGTACGTTAATGTTGTAGGATAGGTTTTATCCTGTGTTAATCCTGTAACCAAATCAGAACCTAGCATTCCTATTCCAAATCCCAAAAGAAATCCGCCTACTGCTGCTTTTGTTCTTCCTTGTTGGTATTGTTCAAGCAGTTTGGGTTGCGAAGCAAGCAATTCTTTTACAGCTGAGTTTGAAAGTTTTTGGTTGTTGGAATCATATATTTTTCCCCCTGATTTCAAAGTAAGTTGTTGAGAAAATGATACTGCTGAAAAGAGTAAAAATGCAAGAAGCAGGATTTTTGATTTCATATAATTGTTTAAGGTTAAGTTTTTTTTGTAAAATTAAATAAAAGTGATTTACTTAGCAGCGTAATGATCAACTGCTTTTCTAACGCTTCCGTGATTTTTTAATAATTCGGCAGCTTGTTCGTAGGAAACAGGAATTTCTCCCATAATCATTTTCACTCCTCGATCGACCAGTTTGCTGTTACTCAATTGCATGTCGACCATTTTATTTCCTTTCACTTTTCCGAGTTGAATCATGGTGGCTGTTGAAATCATATTCAGAACTAATTTTTGGGCTGTTCCTGCTTTCATTCGGGAGCTTCCTGTTACAAATTCAGGTCCTACAACTACTTCGATTGGAAATTTTGCGGTTTGGGAAAGCGGGCTTCCTGCATTGCAAGAAATACTTCCTGTAGTTATATTATTTTCGTTGCAAGTTTGTAATCCTCCAATCACATATGGTGTTGTTCCCGAAGCAGCAATTCCTATAACAACATCATTTTCATTGATACTGAAAGCTTTCAAATCAATCCAGGCCTGAGTAGCATTGTCTTCGGCATTTTCTACGGCTCTGCGAATGGCGGCATCGCCACCGGCAACAATCCCAATTACTAAATCGAAAGGAACGCCAAAGGTTGGCGGACATTCCGATGCATCAAGAATTCCTAAACGGCCCGAAGTTCCTGCGCCAATGTAGAATAATCGACCACCTAATTTCATTTTAGCAACGAGTTCAGTCACTAAAAGTACTATTTGCGACAACGCTTTTTCTACGGCAAGCGGAACGGTCTTGTCTTCCGCATTGATATTAGATAACAATTCTTGAACCGACATTTTTTCTAAATGTTGGTATTTTGAAGATTGTTCAGTGGTTTTTGTAAAGGTCATTTTTTTATTTTTTTTGAAGGGACAGCTCGCGAGTTGTCCGTACAATATTTTTTTTCGCGTGAGGGATAGCAGCGGAAATCCTTTTTATCATGAAGCGGTAGCGGAATGAAAAAAGATTGCAGCGAATAGCCCGACCCTTGCGGTCACGCCCAAATTGTTTAATTATATAAAATACGCCAAGGCAATTCCTATTACGATCATAGAAACTTTAGCGATATTGAATTTGTGTCCTTCACTACTTTCGAAAATGATGGTGGATGATATATGGAATAATATTCCAATTACAACAGCCGTTATTTCGTCATAATATTCATTTAAAACCGGTAAAGAACCCGATAAAAAGGTCCCAAATGGTGTCATAATTGCAAAGGTAACCATAAAGATAAAAATCGCCTTATTGCTTAGACTTGCATTACTGAAAAATGTTGTAAGAATAATGGCAATTGGTAAATGATGGATAGCAATTCCTAAGGCTAAATCATGATGATGGCTTACGGGAAATCCTTCTAAAAAGGCATGAACGCAAAGGCTGATAAATAAAAGCCATGGAATATGATTCATGTTCGCGTGTCCGTGAACATGCCCGTGTTCTGCACCTTTGGAGAAAAATTCCAGTATGATTTGGAATAAAATTCCCAACATAATAAAAAGGCCGGTGTTGCCATTTTTACTTTCATAAACTTCCGGTAACAGGTGCATCACCGTCAATGAAAGCAAAAACGAACCGCTGAAGGCTAATAATAATTTCAGATTGGTTTTGTCGTTTGGCTTCAAAACCAAAGCAATACCGTACCCTAGTAATACCGAAAGTAAAGGTAAAAGATAATTCATGTTTTTTGCTTAACCGTTTATTTGTTTATTCGTTTAACCGTTAATCTGTTTCAAGGTTTATTTATATTTTCGATTAACCCTATAAACAGTTAACCGACTAACCTAATAACTATTTAAAAATCATGATTAGGCGTTCACTATCTGTTTTATGGAATTTTTTTAATTTGTAATCTCCAAAAATATCCAATAAATAAATTCCCGCTTCTTCCATTAACTGTTCAAAATCAGGAAGTGTCAAGGCTTTTACTTTTTCGGTAAAATGAAATTTTTGCCCTTTGTCTTCAAAGTTAATTTCTTTATAAATATGACCGTCTTTTAGATAACGTTTGATGTGAAATTCGATTTCATCAACTGTTTTTGTTTCTTCGGGAACTAAGGTTTCGAGTACATGAGCAACATTCATAAAATCAATCACGGCAAAACCATATTCCGAAAGGCTTTCTTTGATGGCTTGTAATGTGGTAAGATTGTCCTCGTCATTCTCAAAATAGCCAAAGCTGGTAAATAAATTGAAAATGGCATCGTATTTTTCTTCAAAAGGTTCACGCATGTCATGAACTTTGAAATGTAGCGTTTCATTGGTGTTTTTAGAAGCTTCTTCAATGCTGTTTTCAGAGAGGTCAGCACCTAAAACATCAAATCCTAATTGGTTCAAATAAATAGAATGGCGGCCTTTACCACAAGCTAAATCCAGTACTTTTGCTTTTTCAGGAAGATTGAGGTAATGGGTAATATTATCCATAAAAACCTGAGCTTCTCTATAATTCCTTTCTTTATAAAGAATGTGATAATACGGGGTGTCAAACCATGACGTGTACCAGTTTTTACTTGATTTCACTTGATTTTCAGTTGGTGGATTTTGTGCTGCAGACATTTATTCTTTTTCAATTAATTCGATTCAGGCAAATTTAGTGTATTTTTGCAACGAATACTTGATTTTACAATGGAAAATAATTTTAAAATGGTTGCCAAAACCTTTTTTGGTTTTGAAGAAATATTAGCGAAAGAATTGCAGATGTTGGGCGCGCAAAACGTTGAACAAGGTGTGAGAATGGTAAGTTTTAAAGGGGATAAAGGGTTTATGTATAAAGCGAATTTAGCTTTGCGCACGGCTTTGAAAATCTTAAAACCTATTTATTTTTTCAAGGCTAATAACGAACAGGCTTTATACAAAGGCATTTCGGGAGTGAACTGGTCTAAATTGCTAAACGCCAATCAGACTTTTGTGATTGACGCAACGGTACACTCGGAATATTTTAATCACTCAGAATTTGTTTCTCAAAAGTGTAAAGATGCGATTGTAGATCAATTTCGAGAAAGAACCGGGCAACGTCCCAGTATTGATAAAGTTTTCCCTGATTTGAGAATTAATATCCATATTGATAAAGATCAGGTTTCGGTTGCATTAGATACTTCTGGAAACTCATTGCATCAACGTGGTTATAGAACGGCGACGAATATTGCTCCTATAAATGAAGTTTTGGCAGCAGGAATCTTGTTGCTTTCGGGTTGGGACGGTCAAGGTGATTTCTTGGATCCAATGTGTGGTTCTGGAACTTTTCTGGCTGAAGCAGCTATGATCGCATGTAATATTCCAGCAAACATTAACCGTAAAGAATTTGCTTTCGAAAAATGGAACGATTGGGACAATGATTTATTTGATAGTATTTCGGACAGCTTATTGAAAAGAGTTAGAGAGTTTCATTACACTATAAAAGGCTACGATAAAGCACCAAGTGCGGTTCAAAAAGCCAAAGACAATATCAAAAATGCTAATCTTGATGAGTACATCACCATCGATGAAAAGAACTTTTTTGATACCGAAAAAACATCTCAAGGAAAGTTGCATATGGTTTTTAATCCGCCTTATGATGAGCGTTTGGATATCCATATGGAAGAATTTTACAAAAGCATTGGCGATACTTTAAAGAAAAATTATCCTGGTACAAATGCTTGGTTCATCACAGCAAATCTTGAAGCTCTGAAATACGTTGGATTAAAACCTTCCAGAAAAATTAAACTTTTTAACGCGAGTTTAGAAGCTAGATTAGTGAAATACGAAATGTATGAAGGAAGTAAGAGAACGAAGTTTCAAGTTACGGATGACAGTTCTGAAAATTCAGAAAGTGTTACTAAGGATGAGATAGCAGAATAAGTTAGCAGCTTCAGATTAAAAGAAATAATTCGTAACTCAGCATTTAGTATGACCAAATTACAAGTACGTGCCTTTTTATATCAATTAGGCTCTTTTGCAATATTTTTTATATCCTTTCGATATGTAATGGACCGATATACAATGTTAACCGGTTTTTGGATTCCATTTACTGCTTTTGTAATTGGAACAATTTTAGCACCGAAATTCCAAGCCGTAAAAACCAAAGACGGAGAGAAATTATTTATGAAATGGATTTTTATAAAGGGAATTAAGGAAATAGGGTAGGTCTTTAGTCTTAAGTAAGTATAAAAAAATATCGCAAGGAAAACAGTTTTCCTTGCGATATTTTTATTCAGTGAAATTTGTATTTCTTTTTATCTTACTTTTTCTTATCCGATTTTTTAGAAACTTCTACAGGTTTTACTTTCTTCTTGTAAATAGGAACAAAATACGTAACCGTATAATTGAAACCAACTCCAAAATCACCATTGTAAGTTCTGTTAAATCCTGGAATATATAAGTTTTCGAAATTATTAGGCTGTTTGTTACTCACTAATCGTTTCAATTGAAGACTAAAGCCGACAAATACATTATCAAAGACTTTCGCTTTTACTCCAGCTACCACTTCAATCCAGCTGGCTGTTAATCCATTGAATTTTTGCCCTGAAGGAATTGGGGGCACTTCACCAAAATAAGGATTGGCATTGTAAATTTTGTAGGAATTTAATTGTTGGCTAAAAGTGCTAAAACCATATCGCATTCCAACGGAAATTATATTTTCCATATTCAGCCAGTTTTGATAGGCATTGTAGTCAAAACCCGCTTTTAAATAGGAGCCCTTTGTCGTTGAATTCAATCGGGTATCATCGGTAGTTTTATTTTCATTTCCGAGTTCGGCAGCTAAAAAGTATTTTTTTGTCAAGCGGTAATCTCCAACAAATTCAATTCCTTTATAATCCTTGTCATATAAAGCTCTTGTCAATTTATATAAATCAACGCCAACGCGCACACCATAACGATCCGTTTTAACAGGAACAATAATAATGGAATCCTTCTCTTTTACTGTTAAATCAACTTTTTTAAAAGATTCAGGGTTTTTAGGAATTACGCCATCCGTTTTAGGAGTAGATTGCTTCATCAGTTCGCCTTTTGGGCTCGTATCTTGTGCTTTTGCCAAAGAAATGGACAAAACGAGGCAAAAACTAAAAAAATATTTTAATGTGTGTTTCATTTTCGTTTTCTATATTACTTTTTTCAACCGAGATATATTTTATCCATTTATCGGCGGCAATGGTATGTTTATAAGGATTTGTTGGGTTTAAGGTAAAAATCGTCTTAAAACCGCAAGCTCTGGATACAAAAATATCTTTTTTGGTGTAATCAAACTGTATGTTGTCTACATTGATTAATGCCGGATTCGAATTTCCAGAATTCAATGTAAAGGTGTAACTAGCGGTAATATCGTTCGTTTTTAAAGGAATTGAAACGGTATTTCCGTTAGTCAGGTATTTTGAATCACCGGTTGCAGTTGGATTAAAAATAATTCCATCTGTCATTCCTGCGCCAACGACTTTAAGATTAGTTACATTTTTTAAAACGGAAGGATTTGCAAAATCATAAAACTGAATGACCAGTCTTGGTGTTGTAGCGGTATTGGCATCACAAATATCGTCTTTCTCACAACTGGAGAAAAATAACGCTAAAGCTAATATCAATAAATATATTTTTCTCATAAATTATGTTTTGAATAAGATGTCAATTAAAAAATGCTGATTTTAGAATTATAAAATCAAAAATCAGCATTCATTAATCTGAAATTAAAAATCAATTATCTTCTTTCCAAAAGTACAACATTTTCCACGTGATGTGTTTGCGGGAACATATCCACAGGACGCACACGAGTTACTTTATATTTCTCATCCATCAAAGCCAAATCACGCGCTTGAGTAGCAGAATTACAGCTTACATAAACCACTTTTTCAGGAGCAATTTTCATAATTTGTTCAATTACGTCTTTGTGCATTCCGTCTCTTGGTGGATCAGTAATAATCACGTCAGGATGACCGTGTTGAGCGATGAAACTATCGTTAAAAACGACTTTCATATCTCCTACAAAGAACTCGCAATTGGTGATTTCATTGCGTTCTGCATTCAATTTGGCGTCTTTAATTGCTTCAGGAACACTTTCAACACCAATTACTTTTTTGGCATTTTTAGAAACAAACTGCGCAATAGTTCCTGTTCCGGTATACAAGTCATAAACAACTTCGTTTCCAGTTAAACCAGCAAAATCTCTCGTTATTTTATATAATTCGTATGCTTGATCAGAGTTGGTTTGGTAAAAAGATTTCGCATTAATGCTAAATTTCAAACCTTCCATCTCTTCCAGAATGTAATCTCTTCCTTTGTATAATTTAATATCGGTATCGTATAAAGTATCGTTGGCTTTACTATTGATAACATATTGTAGCGAAGTAATATGAGGGAATTTTTCGTAAATATGATCTAAAAGTAATTCTCTGTTGGCTTTATCGTTTTCAAAAAACTGAATCAAAACCATGATTTCACCAGTCGAAGCCGTACGCAACATCAATGTTCTAAGTAAACCTTCGTGCGCTCTCGGATTAAAGAAAGTTAAACCATGCTCATTAGCAAAAGCACGAACTTCGTTTCTAATCGCATTTGAAGGATCTTCCTGTAAATGACATTTGTTGATGTCTAATATTTTGTCCCACATTTTTGGAATGTGAAAACCAAGTGCGTTTCTGTTTCCTAAATCTTCTGTGCTGTCAATTTCTTTTTCGGTCAACCAACGGCTGTTCGAAAACGAAAATTCCATTTTATTTCTGTAGAAAAACTGTTTTTCCGAACCTAAAATCGGTTCAAATTCTGGAAGTTCCACTTTTCCTATGCGTTGCAAATGGTTTTTTACCTCATTTTGCTTGTAATACAACTGTTGGCTGTATTTCATATTCTGCCATTTACAACCTCCACAAACACCAAAATGTTCGCAAATAGGTTCTACACGATGCTCAGAATATTCGTGAAAATGAATTGCTTTTCCTTCATAATATGCCTTGCGTTTCTTGAACGTTTGCACATCAACCACATCGCCGGGAACGACATTCGGGATGAAAACCACTTTACCATCGGGCGCCTTTGCTACCGAAACACCTTTTGCACCAGCATCAAGGACTTTTATTTGATGAAAGACAACTTTGTCTGTATTTTTCTTTGCCATAGCGCAAAAATAAGCGTTTGAATGGTTTTATAAATTCAAATTGTGAAATATTTTCAAAAAGCATTGATTTTTATTTGGGCCCAATCCCGCTTTCCGCTGCAAACCCGCAGTTCCATAAGCAGGAACACTAAGCCCGTAAAGGAGCTTCTGTTAGTCGCTCTTTACCGGCAAGAGTTCCAAACCTTTCGAAACTACGGGTTTTTCGCTATAATCGGGGGCAGTTGATTCGTAATAATAATTTGATCTTTCTAGAGAGAACAATTTTTAGTTTGGAGGCTTCCAGCGATATATTGCATTGGGGTTGCTCTCTCAAATCCTTATTTTCATTTTAAATAAAGCGATACTTTAGAGAAGAAATAAATGAATACTTTATTTTAAAATAACCTCAGAGATAGTTGGTGTTATTCGTACCTTAAGAGGTTAAATAATGGGAATTATGTAATATTTTTGTTTAATTTAGTAATATTTAATTGAATTAGGGTTGATATATTTGCAATATCAGAACTTATATTATAAATCTAAAAACGATTCAACATGAAACAATCATTCAATATCAGCGTAACTTTTAAAAAGTCTTTAGCATTAGTAATACTTTTATTTTCTCAAAGTCTTATCTGGGCACAAGATAAAACAGTGGATGTAAATTTGAATGTGAATAAAGGAGAAAATGATTGGTATGCACAACCATGGATGTTGGTACTAGGTGGTGCGGTTTTTATAATAATAATAGTCGCTCTGCTACGAGGTAAAAAGTAAGCAGTACTGTAACTCGTTTTAATGAGTAACGGATAGATAAAAAGGTGTAAATTGATCATACAAAGCTTAATTTACACCCTTTTTTTAACAAAATATTAGTTGATTTATTGAGGCAACAATTACGAAAAGGGATTGTCTTTTTTCTTTATTAATTCATAGTTAATTATCGTAGGCAAGTAAAAACACAAATCGGCAGTGATTTTACCAAGAATAATTCCTAAAAAATAATTTCCGGTTAGGATGGGTATCCAATACATACAAAACGGGCGAATAAAAAAGAAATCTAAAATAGCAGGATAACCAAATTCTAACAGCAAATTTTTTACCAATAAAAGCGTTTCCTTTAGAGTGGTTTTTTGCCCGAGTTCTTTGTTCTTTTTAGCGAGCTTTTTATAAGACTGCGCAATGATGATTCCATAAAATGCCAAATACTCTGCAAACGTAATCAAGTAAGCAGTAGTCAAACCGCTAAGAATTCTGCTGAATTGGGAACTTAGCAACGCCGAAGTGGTAGCCGCTAATTCCGCATATTTGTATCGGTCAAACCACTCTTTAAAATTGGATTTATTAAACATTGGGTCAATAATTTTATTCTAAAAAAAAATATTAAAAAAGAGTTTGTAATAGTTATGGTTTTTTTGAATATGGATTGGAAATTAGCGCAATCCTTTGGATTTGTATAACAGTTTTTAATACTGTAAACTATTCCCCAAAATAGGGTAAGAGATATTAGTTTGAATATAAAATTTATAATAAATCTTTTATTGATATGAGTTTTATAAATTTCACTTACTATAAATATTGAAATTAAATTTACTATTATAAAAATCTATTTAGTTTTCATAATTGAAATGATTTAAAAATAATAATTGGTTTGGTGATAAAAATCCTTCCATCCTCTCTTACATATAATGAAACACTAATTTTATTTGATATGTAAAGCAAAAGCAATTGCTTTATCCGCAAGTGGAGCCATTACTTGATAACCTGTTTTGTTGGGATGTACGCCATCATTCGAATAATCAGATTTTAAGCCTTTTCGTTCGTCAACCATTGCCGAATAATAATCGAGATATAGGATATTATTTGCGACAGCATAATTCTGAAGTATTTCGTTCAGTGCTCTAATTTTAGCGGTTGGTTCTTGGTTCGGTTTCCAAGGAAAGTCGTAAGCTGGCAAAACGGAACAAAGAATTACTTCGATGTGGTTTGCCCTAGCTAATTCAATCATTGAGAAAATATTATCCCGAATCATTTCTATAGTCATAGGTCCTGTGTTTCCTGCTATGTCATTTATTCCCGCAAGAATTACAACGGCAGTAGGTTGTAAGGCAATGACATCGGCTCTGAATCGGAGGAGCATTTGTGGTGTAGTTTGTCCGCTAATCCCCCGATTAACATACGGTTTTCCTGAAAAATATTCCGGATTAACGGTACTCCAAAATTCGGTTATGGAATCCCCCATAAAAACAGTCCTTTTCTGTCCCGCTTTTACAGGTTTTAAAGTATCGTTTTCATTTTGGTACCGATTTAAATTGGGCCAGTCCTGAGCCATTACTTTTCCTCCCATAAAGATTAATAAAAATAGTAAACAGTTAATTAATTTTGTTTTTCTCATTTGTATGTGGTTCCGATATTTATAAATTAATACCCGTTAGGTCTAACAAACATAATGATTTCACATTTAGAAACCTAAAAAAACAGAACGGATTGCATTTCAGTTTATAATTCGATTTCACTAATTCAGATGCAATGATTTTAAAAACAATTTTTAAATTTAAGTTAAAAAATCTGTTATCTGAAAGTGTTTTTTTGACAAATGAACTAAATTTGAGTAAATTAAAAAATAGAATTATGAAAAGAAATGCAACCGCAGTTTGGAATGGTTCACTAAAAGAAGGAGCCGGGAAATTATCGACACAAAGTAAAACCTTAGAAAACACCCAATATTCTTTCAAATCCCGATTTGAAGAAGGGATAGGAACAAATCCTGAAGAATTAATAGCAGCAGCGCATTCAGGCTGTTTTACGATGCAACTTTCTGCTTATATTACTGAAGCCGGTTTTGAAATTGAAAGTATTGAGACCAAATGTGATATTGATTTAGTAGATGGAACGATTGTAAGTTCTCATCTAACAGTTAATGCCAAGGTAAAAGGGATTTCTGATGATGCTTTTCAACAAGAAGTTACAAAAGCAGAGAAAAACTGTCCAGTTTCTAAAGTATTGAACGCTGCTATTTCTACCATTGCGACTTTAGTATAAAAATAAAGATTTATATAAAAAAGGCTCGATTTAATTTAAATCGAGCTTTTTTCTATTTTATTTCAATGATTGATTAGTCAAATAAATCCGAAGATAAATAACGATCTCCGCGATCACAGATAATAGCAACAATTACCCCCGATTCTAACGTATTGGCAATTTTTATCGCTGCAGCTACAGAACCACCGCTACTCATTCCGGCAAAAACACCTTCTTCGAGAGCCAAACGTTTGGTCATCTCACGAGCTTCTCGTTCTGTCACTTCAATAATCGTATCCACTTTTGAGGCATCAAAAATTTTCGGCAAGTATTCTTGAGGCCATTTCCTGATTCCAGGAATTTGGGAGCCGTCACTTGGTTGTGCTCCTATGATTTGAATGGTTGGATTTTTCTCTTTCAAATAAGTCGAAGTTCCAATTACGGTTCCTGTTGTCCCCATTGCAGCAACAAAATGAGTCACTGTTCCCTCAGTGTCATTCCATATTTCTGGTCCTGTCGTTTTATAATGCGCTTTCCAGTTGTCTTCATTTGCAAATTGATTGAGCATAATATAACCTCCTTCGGCCACTTTTTTATCCGCATAATCTCTAGAACCTATAATTCCTGTACTTGCTGGAGTTTGTATCACGGTAGCTCCGTAAGCACGCATGGTTTGGGTACGTTCTTTGGTTGAATCATCAGGAAGCACCAATTCAATTTCTAAATCGAATAATTGGGCTATCATCGCCAAGGCAATTCCGGTATTTCCGCTTGTCGCTTCTATAAGTTTGTCACCTTTTTTGATTTCTCCTCTTTCCAGAGCAGATTTAATCATGTTGTAAGCGGCTCTGTCTTTTACGCTGCCACCCGGATTGTTTCCTTCTAACTTCAATAAAAGTTTTACATTTTTATTTTGTACTAAATTGACCGTTTCTACTAAAGGTGTATTACCAATGAGGTCTAATAGTTTTTTTGGTTTCATATTATTTTATCTCTTTTATTTTTACTTCGGTGGTAGTAGTATTTAGCACGATTGATTTTGCAGGAATTGATTTTGTTAACCATGCATTTCCACCGATAATACTGTTTTTACCAATCACCGTTTCTCCGCCCAAAATAGTTGCATTGGCGTAAATGCAAACATTTTTCTCCACGGTGGGATGTCTTTTCGTGTTTTTCATGTCTTTACTTACACTTAAGGCACCTAGAGTTACACCCTGATATATTTTCACGTTTTTTTCTATGACGGTGGTTTCTCCAATTACAATTCCCGTGGCATGATCAATAAAGATTGGGGATGCAATAGTTGCGCCAGCATGAATATCGGTTCCTGTAATTCGATGCGCGTATTCACTCATCAATCTTGAAAACAATAAAAGATCCAAAAGATACAATTCATGACTCAATCTGTATATGGCTATCGCATAAAAACCAGGGTAGGTCAAATAGACTTCTTCGATACTATTTGAAGCAGGGTCATTTTCTAAAAAATAATTAGCATCTTGATTCAGTTTTTCAAGAACTAAAGGTAAGGATTCAAAAAATTTGTGCCACATAGAATCACATTGAGAATGCGGTTTTTTGCAGGCAATCGATGATATTTCTTTAAATTGTTTTTCAAGTTCCTCAATGCTTTTATTTATTGGGGCATTGGTATCAAATAAAGTAAAAAATAAGAGCTCAGTAAAAGCCTCCGTTTTTGTTTTGATGCTATAATTGATAGTGAAACCATTTTTTAAAGCACTAATATTTTTGATAATCAGATCTTTTGTCATGATTACAGGATTGAATAGGTTAAATGGAAGCCGTAAAAGTAAGACGTTTTTTAGAAAAAGAAGCAAAAATAAGTTAAAGAAATTTTGAAGATCAAGAGGAAATCCAAGGAATTGAAATTCTTTTTGATTTTTTAATTTCGCAAATGATTTGAATTTTTGTTTAATGGAAAATAAAAGGTTTTAATATGTAAATTAGCAGGAAAAATAATTTGATGAATACGAAAACTACTTTTTTTAGCGATGTCTCTAAAAAAGAATTCCTTATTGCGGAGAAAGTTTCCGGAAAAACAATCAGGAATCCCATATTGGCATTAATCCAAAAAGATTATCCTGATTTTAGTAGTGATAACTTTATTTCAATTAGTGAGTTGAATCTATATCGAGAAAAGTACATTTCAAATTATTTATTGGTTGAAATAGGAGAACTTTCTAATCTGGAAGCTAAGGTTATTGGTTCTTTAGAAGAAGATAAATCATTAGTAAGTACTGTAGAAGATGAGGTTGGAGTTCGCACTTTTGGTCAAATAGTGGCAGATAAAGTGGCTGCTTTTGGCGGAAGCTGGAAATTTATAATCTTTTTTGGAGTATTTATTGTTTTATGGATTTTGGCCAATATTTATATTCTAATGAATAAAGGATTCGACCCTTATCCTTTTATTTTGTTGAATTTAATTTTATCCTGTTTAGCCGCTCTTCAAGCTCCGGTGATTATGATGAGTCAAAATCGTCAGGAAGAAAAAGATAGACAAAGGGCCAAAAAAGATTATATGATCAATCTGAAATCAGAACTCGAAATCAGAATGCTTCATGAAAAACTGGATCATTTGATTATGCACCAACAAGAAGAATTAATAGAAATTCAAAAAGTTCAAATCGAAATGATGAATGATATTTTGACTCGAATAAGTAAATAGGATTTATTAAAATAAGAAAAAAGTTGTCGCTCAATAGTGTTTGTACAGGTAGCCGACAATCATAAAAAGACCATTGATAATTGCCATACCAATTAGTAGATTTTTGTAATTTCTCTTTTTGTCGAAAAAGTTTAAACTCACAATTCCTAAAAATAATAGCGTAGTATAAATAGCAGGATACATCTGAAAAGCAGCCACAAAATTTCCTTTCAAAAGCAAGAATAATCCTCTCTGAAATCCGCATCCCAAACACTCCACTCCAAAGAATGTTTTGCTTAAACAAGGAAACATATATTTTTCTAAATCCAATGGTTTTTATTTTTACAATTTTACGAAAAAATAAGAAACGGTTGAGATAATAAATTGATGCAATTTAAATTCATTACTTTTGGAAACTGATAGATAAAGAGATGAAAAAAATTATAATTCCAATAATGGTTTTGGCAATAATTATTGCTTTGTATGAGCAGGTGAGTCCAGAAAAAAATGTGTATATAATGGTAATTGCAATCGTAATTTTTATGATGGGAATGATGCAATTGAGTGCCAAGATACCAAGTAAAAATCAAGATAAAGAAGACGAAAATGTTTAATAAAGGAGATAAAGTTTCAGTGCTTGACGAAGCCATAAATGGAGTAGTGTTATCAGTCAAAGATAAACAGGTTTTGGTAGAAACAGAGGATGGATTTACGATGACATTTTTGGTCAACGAGTTAATTAAGATAAACGATTCCAGTAACTTAATGGATTCTATTAGAAGAATTAATGTAGATGAAATTGCAAAGGAAAAAGAGATTCCAAAACCAAGAAGTTTCGTTAAAGAACGCAAAGACAAGCACGAAATTTCAGCTCCGGAGTTTGATCTGCACATCGAAAAATTGGTTCCTAGTAAGCGTGACATGTCTAATTATGACATTCTGACTTTGCAAACGGATACTGCAAAACGACACATAGAATTTGCTATTCGCAATCGCATTCCGAAGATCGTTTTTATTCATGGTGTTGGTGAAGGAGTCTTAAAAGCGGAATTGGATTTCTTATTAGGACGTTATGATAATATCGCTTTTCAGGAAGGAAATTATCAAAAATACGGACAAGGCGCAACAGAAGTTTTTATCAAACAAAGCACTAAATAATATTGTTTTAGATTATTTTTAACAATAAAAAAACGTCAGCTCGAGTAATTTTCGAACGAAAATAGTCTCTTTAACTGACGTTTTTTTATTCCTAAAAATGGAAATTATTAGGGTGTTATTCTACCTGATAATTGTATTTAATTGGTGGTGTAAAGATCACCATAAATGTAGCTGTCTCCTAGTTTAAAATCATTGCTTCCTTTCTTCATGGTGACATTTTTAAGCACTATTGTATGTTTAAATCCGGTTCCAAATGCAGTGGTAGTTACTTCTACAATTCCGCTTAAATTCGAAACTCCTGCTACGGCATTCCACTCTTCACTTACGACAGGAGTTGAAGGAGTAGTTGTGTTACAAAAATAACTTCCCGTAAGTAAACCGGAAAATAATCGATAGGTGAGCTTGTTGTTAGTATCGCCAATAAGTCCGGTTCTTGGAGTATTTAATGGCGTTGCTGCACTTGCAATCAAGGTACGGTCTATGTCTAAAGTAAGTGATTCGCTGCTGTTGTAATTATAAATTTGGTTAGATGAACTGCATTTTTCCACTGTTTGGTCAAATCCAAAAGGCAATGCGGTTGCTGTAGTAACGTAATCACCAAAAGGGAATGTTTCGTAAACCTGAGTGCCACTGTTTTTGGCAAAAGTGACATTCTTGAAAACGATGTTGTGATTGTAACCAGTTATTCTAGTGCTGTTATCTTTTGCGTTTGTAGTTTTTACAGCAGTGGTGAATATTTGGATTTTACCAGCGGTAGCGGTCCATTGATCCGTCACAGTTGGAGTTATCGGAGGTATAGTTTCACAAATATTTGCAGTAGATATAGTTCCGTTATAAAATCGATACACTAATCTATTGGCGCTGTTAATATCTATTATTGCTGGTAAGCCAACCAAACTCGGCTCGTTATTAAATGTGCTTCTAGGGATTTCAAGAATTAATGATTCTTTATCTTTTAACTTGTAAATGATATTATTGGTACTGCAACTTTGTGTGGCAACAGCTTCAAAACTAATATCTTCTTGAATTAAATTACCGTCATCACAACTATTTAGGAACAAGGCAACAAACAACAGGCTTACAACTCTTTTCATTTTTATAATATTTGAAACAAAAATAGAATTTTTAATTTGTTCCAATTACATTCCTATTCAAAAACATGGAATTTAACAACATATTAGTTTTTTAAATTTAAAAAAAAGACTGTTAAAGCTTTATCGAAATGGATGGATTACGGTAATTTAAAGCGAAAACAATTCATTATCTTTGCCACAATTTATAGCATATATGAGACTTAACAAATACTATTTAGCCGCTTTTTCTGCCTTTTTTATTTGGGGATTTTTTAGTTTAGCATTAAAACCGTTACATAATTACCCTTCTTTGGATATTTTGTTTTACCGCGTTTTTTTTAGTGTAACGACAATGCTATTGATTAATCTTTGTTTTAGAAAAAAAGTGCTAAAAAAAGATTGGAATCAGTTCAAAAAGATGACTGCAAAACAAAAGCGAAGTGTGATAGTATTGACACTTGGTGGTGGTGTGTTTTTGTCTTCAAACTGGTTTGTTTTTATATATGTAATGAATCATATAAGTGTAAAAGCCGCTTCGTTAGCGTATTTAATATGTCCCATTTTAACTACGATATTGGCTTTTTTTATATTAAAAGAAAAACTGAGTAAATGGCAGTGGTTTGCTGTTATGATAAGTGTTTTTAGTTGTGTTCTATTATCATTGAATCATTTTGAAGATATTTTTTATAGCTTGATTACAGCTGCAACTTATGCAATGTACATTATCAGTCAACGAAAAAACAGTGAAATCGATAAATTTTTGGTACTGACTATTCAGTTGGTTTTTACAGCACTGATTTTGATCCCTTTTTATCCAAATTACAGTGGAGCGTTACCCACAGAATCTCTGTTTTATGGCTGTTTGTCAGTAATAGTAGTTTGTTTTACAATTATTCCCTTATTTTTAAATTTGTACGCTTTGCAAGGAATTAATTCTTCAGCGGTTGGGATTATGATTTATATAAATCCAATAATTGGTTTTTTGATCGCTATTTTTTATTACAAAGAGCAAGTTACTGCCCTTCAATTGTTTTCTTATTTTCTGATTTTGGTTTCTATAGTGGTGTTTAATGAGGAACTTATTTTTGCAAGAAAATTGAAAATGGCACCATCTGAAATAGAAGGTTTAAAATAATTTTATAATTTTCAAATAATGAAAAAAGTATACCTCGATAATGCCTCTACAACAGCAATTCGCACTGAAGTGATTCAGGAAATGACCAAAGTAATGACGGAAGATTTCGGAAATCCATCATCAACGCATAGTTTTGGTCGGAATGCCAAAAGCATTTTAGAACTTTCCAGAAAATCTATCGCAAAGCATTTTAAAATTACTGCACAGGAAATTATTTTCACCTCTTGCGGAACCGAAGCCAATAATTGGATTCTTCGTTCGGTAGTTAAAGATTTAAAAGTAAAACGTATAATAACCAGTAAAATAGAGCATCATGCCGTTTTGTATACCCTATTGTCGTTGCAAAGTGAGTATGGTATTCAAATTGATTATGTTGCGGTTAAACCTAATGGTGAAATTGACATCACTGATTTAGTGCAATTACTTTCACAGGAAACAAAAACTTTGGTTAGCCTGATGCATGTCAACAATGAAACAGGAACTATTTTGGATTTAGAAAGAGTAGGACGTATTTGTAAGCAATATAACGTATTGTTTCATTCAGATACCGTGCAATCAATAGGGAAAACTGAAATAGATTTACAAGCTATTCCCATTGATTTTATTGTGGCAAGCGCACATAAATTTCATGGGCCTAAAGGTGTTGGATTTGCTTTTGTTCGCAAAAATTCGGGTTTGCAACCTATTTTTTATGGTGGCGAACAAGAAAAAGGATTGAGAGCAGGAACCGAAGCGGTACACCAAATCGCTGGAATGGCAAAAGCTTTAGAACATTCCTATATTAATTTAGAAACGGAAAGAACTTATATTTTTGAATTAAAAAACTATCTGATTACGCAACTTGAAATTGAATTTCCAGCAGTAGTAATAAATGGAACTGTCGATGGATTTTACAATATCTTGAATGTTTTATTGCCTTTTTCAGAAGATAAAACAGCAATGATTTTATTCCATTTAGATATGAAAGGGATTGCAGTTTCCCGCGGAAGTGCCTGCCAGTCTGGTACTATAAAACCATCCCATGTGTTAGCAGAAATGCTTTCAAATGAAGATTTAAAAAAACCTAGTTTACGTATTTCTTTTAGTCATTATAATACAAAAGAGGATATCGATTTGCTAATAGAAGCATTGAAAAGCATATAAGAAAATGGACTGAGAAGAAGGTTTTTTTGTTGAAACCTATCGGTGTACTACTTGATTCATTATTTTTATGAAACAGCCATTACGATTTTGCTTCAGCATATTTTTCCATTATTATTCGGGCTTTAAAATGGCGTGAACCACTTTTTTTCTTTTTTCATCTGGATTTGGAAGTACGGTATGAAAAACCGTTACAGTAGGTTTGTTTAAAGCCAGTATAAAAGCCAGTATGTAATCACCATATTCCCCACCAAAAGCACCAAACTCATTTTGTATACAGACTAATTCAATATCACTTCTTTCGTTTATTTTTTCAGCAACTAGCCTGTAATCATCTAAAAAAGATGATGGTAAGGTATATTTAACGTCATCACCATATTAAAAATGATTCTCATTATTTTGTAAAGCGAATACTTCAATTGGTAATGTATTGCCAAAAACAATTTTTACTGCATTTACAATGTCATTCGAAAAAGTTGCTATTCCGCACTCTATAGGCTGATAAGAACTTACCATTAGTATTTTTATTCCTTTTTCAAATTTCATGATAATTCTTTTTTTAAGGTTGTTTTCTCAATTCGAGAAGTAATTCATTAATATTCATTTTTGCAACGGCAATATGTTTGTCGGCCGCACCATAGTATATATAGAGATCTTCTGCAAATAATGAATAACCCGTTGGGAATACAATATCGCTGACTTCACCTTCGATCTCCCATTGTTTCGTTGGAGAAAAAAGCGGGTAGGGCAATCTGGATATCTCTATTTCAGGTTTTTCTAAATGCAATAAAGCAGCCTTAGCATCGTAGACTCTCCCCGTTGTCGTTTCGTGTACCCCATGATAAATTAACAACCATCCGTCAGCAGTTTCTATTGGAGGCACTCCGGCTCCAATGTAACTCATTTCGTAAGCATCTTTTGGATCTAAAATAATATGATCTGTTAAGTTCCTCAAATAATTTTCCCAAAAGGATGGGGTTAAATCTTTCCAGTCGTCAAATTTTACTATTTGAATACCCGGCCAAATTCGATGTAGAAAGACAAATTGGCCGTTTATTTTTCGGGGGAACAATACTACATCTTTATCGCGGAGTAATCTCATTTCATCGCTTTCTAACCCTATTTGTGTAAAAAGATTATAATATTCATGGTATTTGGGGTTTAGTTTTTTCGCATTGCAAAAATTCACGTGACTTTCATACTGCTTATAGCTAACCTGAGGGGTAATTATTCCATGTTTTTCAAAATGAATTAAATCTTTTGAAGTAGCAAGTGCCCCCATAGCGTTAATACCGTCATAAGCAGTATAGGTTATATAGTAAGTATCTTCAATTTTTACAATTCGGGCGTCTTCAACTCCTTGTTTTTCATAATCAAATTCTTGGGTAATAATAGGTTTTTCCATTCTTTCCACTATTTTCGTAGGGCCTTCTGTCCTTGCATATCCAATAGTAGAGTAATTTCCCTTCTGAACAGCTCTGTATAAAATATGGACAGTATTTCCCTCTTGATAAATACCAGGATTTAAAACCCCTGTATTTTCAAATTCTTTTTCAGTAGGGCTGAGGATAATGCCTAGTTTTTCGATTGTAATCATGGTTTGATATCATTTTGTATATACCTACATAAGAATCCTTTACCGCTATTTTTTTTGCTCTTTCAGTTTTGCTTTTTCCTGTTTTTTAAAATAACCCCGGAATAAAAAATTGTGTTTTAAAGCTTCCATATTTTCATTTAATCGGAAACTGGCTTCTTTAATATTTGTCATGGTGGAATCTATTTTCAAAACTAATTTTGGGTCGTTTGAAAGATAATTTAAAGCGCCTTTTCCTTCTTTAACATTTTTGATAGTTGAGTTGAGATTGCTTACCACCTTATTTATTTCGGTACTGGATTTGTCTAAATTGTGTACGATTGTTTTAATATTATTGGCTACAGCCGTATCTTTCAGCACACCAATCACATTATTTTTGTTGTCTAATGAACCAATAAGATGATTTAATTTTAGTACAGACTCCGTGGTTAATTTCCCTGTTATTTTTAAATACCGTATGGTTTCTTTTAAGTCTTTTGGTATAAGAGAATCTCGGATCAATAAACCGACCGTTCCTTTTCCTTTGATTATTTCTGCTGTGATTTCAAGTAAATCGGCTGTAAGTTGCGCTGCATTCTTATTAGTTATTCCAAGAGTATTTAACATTTCATCAGTGCGAACACGGTTTAAGGATTTAATTTCATCTCCGGGTTCAACCGGAAGTGCTGCTCCTTTACCCGGAATAATATTTATAATCATACTTCCCACCAAACCATCAGAACCTATGATGGCTACCGCGTCTTTTTTTATATGACTAAAAAGGGTTTTATCTATAATCATATCCACTTCTATAACGGAATCGTTTACCATATTGATTCCTCGAATTGTTCCTGAATTTACTCCTGAATATCGTACGTTATTGCCTATCTGTAATCCGTTGACGTTACTGAAGACTGCTTTTAAATGATTTGTTTTTCCAAACATTTTTTGTTTGTCACCAATAAAATAAACGGCGACAATAAAAATTAGTAACCCAATAATTACAAAGATTCCAAGGCGTATTTTTTGTGATGTTGTTTGTTTCATTTTTATACTTATTTAAAAAAAGCTTGTACTTCAGGATCCGTTGAGGTTGATAATTCCTCAAAAGTTCCTTCGATATAATTCTTGCCATCAATCAATAAAATCATCCTATTCGATATTACTCTGGCACAGTCCAAATCGTGAGTAATTATGATGGACGATGTATTGTATTTTTCCTGAATAGACTTCATTAAAAGCAGAATTTCTTTTGCCGTAATAGGATCTAATCCAGTTGTAGGTTCATCATAAAGAATTATTTTCGGTTGAAGAATTAGCGTTCTTGCTAAAGCTATTCTGCGTTTCATTCCACCCGAAAGCTCCTCAGGCATTAAATTTATAGTATGTGCTAAACCCACATTTTCCAAGGCTTGCATAACTATGGGAGTTGTGTCTTCAAGGACGCCAAATTTTTTGGTGTGACGCCGTAATGGAAATTCTAAATTTTCTCTAACGGTCATGGAATCATATAATGCGCTACCTTGAAAAAGGAATCCAACTTCTGTTCGTAAGTCATCTAATTCATCCCGGTCAAGTTCACTAATCTCTTTTCCCATCACTTCAATAGTGCCGCTGTCATGCTCTTCCAATCCAATAAGGCATTTTATCATTACTGACTTTCCAGAACCAGATTTTCCCATGATAACCACGTTTTCACCGTCATACAATACCATGTTAAAACCATTTAATACATGATTTTCACCATAGCTCTTCTTCAGCTCTTTGATTTCTATAATGGGTTTTAAATTTGGAACCGTTGTATCCATATTAATTTATAAATCGTAAAAAATATCAGTAATAAAAACAGCTATGAAATCAATAATAAAAAGAAGCATCGAAGTGAAAACTACCGCAGAATTTGCTGCTAAACCTACACCTGCTGTTCCTTTTTTACAATAATATCCTTTAAAACAACCGACTAGACCTATCGCGAAGCCAAAAAAGAAAGTTTTAATTATTGAGGGTATCAAATCGCTAAATTCCAAAGCATTGAAAACCTGATTGAAATACAATAAAAAAGAAACATTTCCCTTTAAGTTCTCTACTAAGTACGAGCCGAAAATAGCAATGAGATCTCCAAAAAAAACTAATATAGGAAGCATAAAAGTGGTAGCCAAAATGCGGGTGACCACTAAATATTTAAAGGGATTTGTTCCCGAAACTTCCATTGCATCAATTTGTTCCGTAACTCTCATCGATCCTAGTTCAGCACCAATTCCAGAACCAATTCTTCCCGCGCAAATCAAAGCAGTTATGATGGGACCAATTTCTCTAATAATTGAAATACTCACCATGGACGGGATCCAAGAAACTGCCCCAAATTCCTGAAGAGTAGGTCGTGATTGTAAAGTGAAAACTAAACCTATGATAAATCCAGTTACTGAAACAAGAAGTAAGGAACGATTTCCCATATAGAAACATTGACGAAGAAATTCTTTAAATTCATAAGGACGCCTAAATGCTTCCTTGAAAAAACGACCGGTAAAATAGGATAACTCACCTACTTCAATGAGAAAATTTTTAAATAATTCTTTTATTTTAAAAATACTATTCATGCGTATATGAATTAATTTTTAACAGAAAACAGCTACTCAAATATACAATTATTTAGCTGATTATTAGTGTTTTTGGGCATTGTTAATCTGTTTTTTAGATAGTTTTGTCGAAAAAATTTCACTAGAGAATATATTGCTAAAAATAGGGATTATAAAAAGGTGTTTTTTATGTCGATTTTTTTTGCCAAAATAGAAGGCGGTATAAAACGCATTATTAGTAGGAAAGAATATAGCCAATTGTACAAAGAAGTATTCTAGAAGGCATCTATTTTATAACAGAAAAAAACGTATTAGTTTAAAACTGCATTTTAAATGGAAAGAGTTGTACTTATTTAATAGAGGTTTTAATCCATTTCTTCATTTCCACAGCCCAAAATACAATACTTGACACAGCCCAAGTTATTGCTAATTCTAAATAGGTAAGCGGTTACGTCTTAAACACTAAATTAAGAAAAGGCTGATAAATAATCATTAATTGTAACAAAACGGTTATTGAGATTGCTTCCAGCATAGGTTTGTTAGAAAATATACCCACTTTAAATAGCAATTATAATAATCGTATCTGTTAGATCAACTAATATTCCAGTGATAATTGCTGCTATTATAAGGATGAGTATCAGGAAATCCAACAACTGACGCAATAACATTTGTAAAATGGTTTTCTTTTTTTTATCTACAATTTCGATTTTTAATGTTCGGTCAACAGGAGTGAAGCCACATTGTAATCAATGCCTAATAGATTTGTCTTTAGCAACTTAACTATTTCTGAATGAGGGAGTACATGCCAGTTCATCACTTTATTTTTTACTTTTTAGAAGACCGTGAAAATAGTATTGGGATTATTAAATCTTAACTTTCGTACAATCGCAATCTATTTTTCACAGAAATCAACTCATTTTGTAAATCATCTATTTTTTGTAACAGATTAAATACGACATCAATTCCTTCAATATTAACGGCTAATTCCTGATGCATCCGAATCATTTTCTCTATTTCATAGATAGCATCGGGATGAATATATTTAGTTTCATCGACGGTGATAATATCAATTAATCCCATTTCATTTAAATTGAAAAAGAATGACATTTCTACATTATAGTGATTGTATAATGAGGATAAAGGGATAAAATTTTCTATATTCATGACGTTCTTAGCTTAGCAAGTTCCGCAAATAATTCTTTTTCTTTTTCGGAAAGATCAGTAGGAATTTTTACTTGATAAGTAATATATAAATCACCAAATTCACCTTCTTTTTTATAAATAGGAAATCCTTTTCCCTTCAGTTTTACTTTAGTTCCGTTTTGTGTTCCTGATTTTACGGTCAGTTTTACCTTTCCATCAAATGTATCTGCAGTGATCTCGCCACCTAATAGGGCGTTGTATAAATCTAAATCTACTGTGGAGTATAGATTGTGTTTGTCTAGTTTAAAATTAGTGTGATTTTCAACAGTGAAAGTAATGTATAAATCTCCTTTTGGTCCACCGCCAGAAGCTTCACCTCCCAAACCGCTGATTTTTATCTGTTGACCATTCTCTACCCCGGCAGGAATAGTGATTCGGATGTTTTTGCCGTTGATGTTTAAGGTTCGCTTATGGGTTGTATATACCTCTTTTAGATCAAGATTCAACTCAGTAGTGAAATCTTGTCCTTTGAATTGGGCGCTGTGTCCTCTTTGTCTCCCGGAGGTACGACCACCAAACATTGATTCAAAAAAGTCTGAATAATCTCCGGCACCGCCAAATCCCTCGCCTTCAAAACCTCCAAAACCACTTTGTTGACCGCCTCCCGAGTATTGTCCTTGCTGTTTCGCTTTTTCATACTGCTCAGCATGTTGCCAGTTTTCTCCATATTCATCGTATTTTTTACGATTTTCGGCATGGCTTAGTACCTCATTGGCTTCATTAATTTCTTTGAATTTTCTTTCGGCTTCCTTATCGTTTGGGTTTAAGTCGGGATGGTGTTTTCGGGCCATTTTACGGTACGCCTTTTTTATCTCGGCTTCCGTTGCTTTTTTATCCACTTCAAGAATTTTGTAATAGTCTATAAATGCCATCGTAGATTATTTTAATAATTATAATTGTTGCAATAATGAGATTTTATTGGTCTAGGAAAAAGTTTTTTTATCATGATTTGATAGGTATAATGAATACTGGTTTTTCCGAATACCGGATTACTTTTTCAGCGACACTGCCCATAATTAAATGCGAAATTCCGGTTCTGCCATGCGTGCCCAAAACAATTATATCCGCATTCCATTTTTTGGCCACATTCAAAATTACTTCATAAGGTATACCTTCTTCTACAAATGTCTTAACCTGATGTCCCTTAAATACGGTATCAACAAGCATTTGCTGATTTTTTTTGTAATCATTTATGGCGATATCTGCAAATTCTTTTAGAGTAACCGCACCTTCTGTTATAAGCATTGTCAAGTCAACGACACTTAGTAATGCAATTTCGGCGTTTAGTTCAAGACCAAGTTGAAAACCATTTAAGGCAATTTTTTCTGAAGTGGTGTCATTCTCAACTGCTATTATTATTTTTTTCATGTTGTCAATGTTCTTTTATTTTTACAATTACTGTTACATGATTACTTTTAATGTTTAGAAGCAAAATAAAATATCCCGTAAGTAAATTATTGCTACTATCAAATTTAATCAATTTTATGTTGTTAAAAAGGGATTAAGTGTTTTATTACAAATAAAGTAGTCCTAAAAAAGGTAATTTTTTTTAGGACTACTTAAGATAGATTTTTTGATTTTCTACACAATTATTTTGACATATTCATTCGAGATAATTATTGTTTTATAAATTCACTATCTGCTTTAATTTTGATTTCATCATTAATCATTAGTGCTGGGAATTTTGAACCAATGTCAAAATCGGAACGTTTTAGAATTCCGCTAAACTGAAAACCCGAGGTAATTGCTTTAGATTGCGGATTTGCTATAGTTCCTTTATACTACATATTGATGATTACTGGTTTTGTTATTCAGTGTGGCGTCAGATTACCCATTAGTTTGTATTTGCCCTTTTCTTTTCCGAATTTCTTTATGGATGTACTTTTACAAGTCATTTCTTATATTTTTCAAAATCGAAGAATTTAGCACTTCGTAAATGATTATCCCGCATCTCCACTTCGATATTGGTAGAGGCCATTTCTCTTGAAAGTTAAAAGGATGCATCACTGAAATCAACTTTTTTGGCTGTGGTAGTTATCTCAAATATTTTTTAATAATCCAGCAATATCAGAAATGCGATGATGCACAGTGCTAAAAGTTAATTTTGAATGCATTGGGTCTGCTTTCAATGTGGTTTGTGCTAATAAAACGTAGAGAAATATAATGCTGCGATAATGGGTGTTATTTTTTCTTGGGTTTTTATTTTAAGTATTCATTACAGATTTTTAGAAGTTTCGGATACAACCAAATCAAAGTATGCATGATTTTAATAAGGATCATTTTGCTTTTTATTAGTTCTATTTTTAAATTTATAATGAAAACCATTTGACCTTTAAAAAAGTAAAAAAAAAGCCCCAAATTAGAGCTTTTTATGATATCATTTTTCCATATTGGAAATGCTATTTATTACTTGAGCAATGGTTCGATATTTTTTGTTTTTAATTCCTGTTTCTTTTTTAAATTACTCAGTATTGCTTTATAGCCAATGAATTTTAGATTTATAGATTTTATTTGCAACACAAAATTTACTTTTTCTAGCAGATGTTCCAGATAATTCTTTTAGTCAATCGCTTTGAATTTGCGATGTTCGTCTATGCCAAATTTTATGATGTAATGCATAGCCTGGCTTTATTCGAGAATAGCCTAATTTAATAAATACTTTTTCAATTGATTTAATCGAAATAGAGGGGAAGAAATTTTCTAAATCTAATGTAAATACTTTAGGTTGTTTTTTATGAAATTTTAAGTTTCCTATAAGACCTGAATTTGGTTTATATGCTTTTGCAAAAGGGTTTACGAGTATTTTATAAAGTATATTTCTTAGAATTTAGATTTGTATTTTTTTCAAGCTGGGAACCGGTTCGGATATGGGTCTTTTTGATCCGTTTTTTTTTGATATTTCAAAATTCCTATAAAAATATTTGGGATAACGAGATGCTTTTTTAAGATATTTTTTTTCATAGCCTACAAGAATGGAGAGGTGGGATGTGTTATGGATTACCGGAAAATCATTTGAAATTATATGGAAGCATATAACAATAGTAATCACAAATTTCTATTCTTAATTATAGAACCGTTTGTAGGGCGTAAAAGTGACAACTATTTCTATTATTCTAGTAATGTAATAAGATATCCAATTGATGAATTTTGTAAAAGTTGTATTTTTAATTTCAAGAGTCTCAGGAGTTATTTTTTGACAATGAGCAATTATTTCGTTGAGCTCCTCCTGATACATCTTAGAAAATACCGTAGAATTTATTTCTACATTCATTTCGATGCTTCCGTACGAACTTAAATTATTTAGGTTAAAAGATCCAACAGTGGTCCAATAATTATCTATTACCGCTGCTTTTCCATGTAAAATAGAATTATTCCATTCGTACAATTCTATATTGTAGCTAAGAAGTTTGGAATAAAGATAACAAGTCGCTCTTCTTGTCATTGGTAAATCTGATATGCCGGATAGAATTAATTTAATTTTCACCTTATTTTTAGCTGCTTTTTTCAAGGCTTGAATTATTCTTCTTCCAGGAAGAAAATAACTACCCATTATCGTTATTTCTTCTTTGGCATTGCAAATGGATTTTATGTAGGCATTACTTATTTCGTTTTTTCTTTTTAACCAATCATTTTGAAGAATATAAACGGAGATATCCTCTTGAAGATGAAAAACAGATTTTATTTTTTGACTATGTAATCGTGTTTTCTTTAAAAAAATAGCATTGCAAAGTTCCTGAATGGGTTTTGCAATCTCTCCATTTAATTGAATTGCATAATCAAGCCAAGATGGTTCGGTTGCAGTTCCATGATATTTATCGGCAATATTAATTCCGCCTATCAAAGCTACTTTACGATCCGCAACTACTACTTTTTGATGTAATCTTCTACCCAAATAAAAGGTATAGGAAGAAAATAATGGAGCAAAAAAACGAAAGTTAATACCACTTATTTCGAGATCATATCTTATTTCTGAGGGGAATGAAAGAGAGCCCAATCCATCTAGTAAAAGATATATTTTAACTTGGCGGGAAGCGGCTTCTTTTAATGCAGATATAATCCGCTTTCCGGTTGCATCATTTTCAAAAAGATAAATTTGCATGTGAATTTCAAATTGTGAATTCCGGATAATACTTTCCAGACGGGAAAAATAATCTTCGCCGCTATGCACAAGCGCTATGTTTTCAGATACAACATTGATATTTTTATTATGAGGCATGGACTTTTTTCAAATGTAACTCTTTTATCAAAATAAATTCTAAAAGATTCTCCGTGTCCATCCTCTATGTTCATTATTTTCCGTGATATGCATTAGAGTTGATTTGTTTTTGTACAAATCTTCAAAAACATTTTCTATCAATCAATCGGCTTCAAGAAAAATGAAATTTGGGTCCATTAAATTAAAAATAATTTCATTTTCTCCCCTTTTAACCAATGCCTTTGTTATTTGATATCCATCTGTAGCTTTTTCAATAAATGGTTTGTCAAAACTAGATATACTGTAAATTTATGTTTTCATTGCCTTTTTTTGAAGTTCTAAAATTAAATATCTGTATTATCAATTGATTAGAATTTAAACTTATTTAGACTTGTACAAAATTCTATTTGTTTTTCCAACGACTTAATGTGGGCAAAATATTGATGGCTTTTTGAATGGTGTATATTGGAAGTTTTAATTTTTTCATTTCTGTAGATACGAGATCTTTCATTTTTTCCAAATTAATATTTGGTTTTTTGAAAGAGCCATTTTCATAGCAATACTTGCAATATTGTTCATTTTTTAAACCATTTTGCTCTGTTCCTTTTGCTTGTTCATTGCCAAGTGGCATTCCACAACTTTGACATAATACTATATTTTCCATAGACTTTTATTTTTAATGCGTTCAATTGATTATCATTATGATTTTTACTTGTTTAATTTTTTAAATGTTATGAGCGCTAAAAACTAAAAATTAGTTTCTTAATTATTTACATAATTTAGTACCCTATTTTATTTTTGACGAAAAGCATCCTTCAATTTATAAAATACGAATAGGAGTTTCAGAAACGATAATTTCAGGATCCAGCCGTATTGGAGTTTTTATGGCATTAGAAATCAAACACACATTTTTACTTATCTCTAGAATATGTTTGGCCCTTTCTGGTTTTTGAGAAAAAGGGATAACCACTTTTGGTTTTAATACAATTTCAGTTAGGGTGTATTTTTCTTTTATAAGTTCAACGGTGCATATAGATTTACTTTCATAGCTTAAAAAATCAAGTTGAAAATTTTCAGCAACTGTCAAAAAAGTACTCATTAGACAACTATTTACTGATGCAATGAGTAAGTGCTCAGGTGACCAAATGCCTTCCATTCCGTTCTGATATTCTCGTGGTTTGTCTACTTCAATTTCCTTTGGTAAAACGGTGGCACTTAGAATTCCTTTTGTTTTGCCTGTCCATTTTAGATTTCCTTCGTAAGTATGCATGATGCGATCGTTTAAATGAAAATTAAATAAATAAAATTATTGAGCTACAAAACTACCATCTACTGATATGGCTAATCTGGTTGCAAAGGAGGCATCGTCACAGAACATGCACGCCCCAGCATTTGCTATTTCTTCATGCTGACCAATTCGGCCAACTGGCTCTGGTCCTGTAAACTGATCTTCAGCTTTTTTCTTGTTTCCCATAATCCGATCAATCATAGGAGTTTTGATGACTTGTGGACAAACTGCATTTACTATAATTCCTAATTCTGCATATTTTATACAGCCGTTTTTGTTAATCCTATTACGGCATGTTTAGACGCTGCATAAGTGGATAAATCGGCAAACCCAACCAATCCGGCGACAGGAGAACAGTTTACGATAACTCGTGTAACTAATTTCTACCTTTCGGGGATTTCTCATTTCATGTAAAGCCATATTCCTTTCAGGTTTACACCAATGGATTTATCAAAATTTTCCTCTTTACAATCTGGAGTCTTGGCTATTGTTCCTTCGATACCAGCATTATTGAAAGCATAATCTAGGCGACCAAATACTCAATGATTTCTCCCAAGATCACTTTTACATCAGTTGCTTTTTAAACATCACATTTGACAAAAAATGCTTCACCGCCAGAATCTTTGATAAGATTTAGTGTTTCTTCATTTTCTACCCAACCCGCAATGATAATGCTAGCTCCTTTATTTGCGAAAGCTAAAGCAGTGACTCCGCCAATACCGAAAGTTCCGCCGGAAACAAGAGCCACTTCATTTTTAAATGTTGTTTCCAAGACTTAAAATATTTAAGATTTCATTGCGTTTTTCTTCGTGTTTGGTTTCGGCTTTCAAAATATTTTCTATGCCTTTTATCAAAGCATCGGGATTAAATGAGATACTGCTGATACCTTTTTCCACTAAAAACTGAGCATATTCAGGAATATCGCTCGGAGCCTGACCGCATAATCCCACTTTAATTTTATTTCGTTTAGCTGATCGAATGGTTTCCGTTATCAAATGTTTAACTGCAGGGTTTTGTTCACTGAATAAATAGCTTACTAAGGAGGAATCTCGGTCGAGTCCCAGTGTTAGTTGAGTTAAGTCATTAGAACCAATAGAGAATCCATCAAATAGTTTAGCGAATTCATTTGCCAATATCACATTGCTAGGAATTTCGATCATAACATATACTTCTAATCCGTTTTCTCCTTGTACTAAACCATTTGCTTCCATTTCTGCTAACACTTTTTTTCCTTCTTCAATTGTTCTGCAAAAAGGAATCATCAGTTTTACATTATGAAGTCCCATTTGGTTTCTTACTTTTTTCATGGCTTCACATTCTAATGCAAAACCTTTTCGATAAAAATCGCTGTAATAGCGGGAGGCACCCCGAAAACCAATCATTGGATTTTCCTCAACGGGTTCAAAGTATTTTCCTCCTACTAGATTAGCATATTCATTACTTTTAAAATCGCTCATTCGCACAATAACATCTTTGGGATAAAAAGCCGCGGCGACAATAGAAACTGCTTCTGCCAGTTTATTGATAAAATAATTTTTGCCATCATCATAATCCTTGGTTAATGCTGCTATTTCAGATTGAACGTTCAGATCAGTTATTTTTTCGGGTTCACAAAGTGCCAGCGGATGAATTTTGATAGTATTCGAAATAGCAAATTCCACACGCATTAAACCAATGCCTTTATTGGGATAATGGCTTAATTCAAAGGCTCTTTCGGGGTCGGCAAGAATTAGCATTGGTTCCGTAATGGGCATCGATAGGTGACTAAAATCGTGCTCTTTTATTTCCCATTTTAATTCTCCATCGTACACGTTTCCTTCCTTTCCTTCGGCACAGGATACTGTTATTTGCTGCCCATTTTTTAGGATTGAAGTTGCATTTCCGCATCCCACAACTGCAACTGTTCCCAGTTCACGGGCTACAATTGCAGCATGACTGGTACGGCCGCCTTTGTTGGTAATTATTGCCGAAGCTCTTTTCATTATTGGATCCCAGTCAGGATTGGTAAAATCGGTAACTAAAATTTCTCCATCAAGTAACTGATTCCCTTCTTCGGTATTTTGTAGAATTCGGGCTTTCCCAGTAGCAATCTTATCGCCAAGAGCAATGCCTTTGGTCAACAAAGTTCCTTTTTCTTGTAGTTGATAGCTTTCTCTTACCAGCTTATTCTCTTTGGCATGAACGGTTTCCGGACGAGCCTGGACAATATAAAGTTGGTTGTTGAAAGCGTCTTTTGCCCATTCAATATCCATTGCTTTTTTATAGTGTTTTTCAATTTGATAACACCATTGTGAAAGTTGAATGACTTCTTGATCGGATAGTGAAAACTCATTTTGTTTTTCGAGGGAAGTTGCCGTGTTTACAATTGTATTTTCTGCAGATTCAGCATTCGATTTTTCAGAATAAATCATCGAAAATTCTTTTCTTCCACATTGTTTTTTTAAGATGGGATTCAAAGTTTTATTTTCTAAAGTAGGTTTAAAGACCATCCATTCGTCGGGTGTGACGGTTCCCTGAACAATATTTTCACCAAGACCCCAAATACTGTTTATTATAATTGCATTTTGAAATCCGGTGTCAGGATCGATGGTAAAGGCCACACCAGAAGCCGCTTTGTCACTTCGTACCATTTGTTGTACACCTACAGAAATGGCAACATCCAAATTTGCAAATCCCATATCATGGCGGTATTTTATAGCTCGGTCTGTAAACAGCGAAGCAAAACAACGAT
Source organism: Flavobacterium urumqiense (assembly GCF_900108015.1). Lineage (GTDB taxonomy): Bacteria > Bacteroidota > Bacteroidia > Flavobacteriales > Flavobacteriaceae > Flavobacterium > Flavobacterium urumqiense. The sequence continues at coordinate 277,988 of NZ_FNVP01000003.1, forward strand.
GTATGGCATCTATGACTTGGTTTTCGCCGCTAATATTCAGGAACGATTGCATTTGTCCCGCAAAACTCGCTGATGGTAAATCTTCTGAAGTGGCGCTGCTTCTTACAGCTACTCCAAGATTTTGAATTCCACATTGCTGACTAAGAGACTGATAAGCCGTGTGAATTTCCGTATAAATTTCCTCAGGAATAGGTGCCGATAAAATTAGTGCTCTTGCTTTCGCTCCAGTTGCTGAAAGATTAGAATACTCTTTTATATCCAATGCAAATAATAAATCATTCAATGGTTTTTCTAAATTATTTCGTTTTCGAAATAGACGGTAGGCTTTAGCGGTCAATGCAAATCCGTTAGGGATATTTATACCTATTGGATTCAGCTGATTGTACATTTCACCCAAAGAGGCATTTTTGCCGCCAACTTTATTAATTGCACCAATGCTAATTTTGTTAAAAAACAAGATGTATTTATACTTTTCCATTCGGATGTTTTTAATTAATTGCAAACCATTATTTTTTCAAAATAAGACAACAGAAAATTTTTTGGGAAAGGCTTTTTTTAGTTGTCCAAAAGCACTTTTAAACTTAAAAGTCGATTTTGGAGCGAAGATGCGAGAGTAGTAGGAATTCTCTTTTGGATGCATCTTATTATAGTAAATTTAATCAAATAATGCTTTTATAGGGTACAAAATACAATGTTTTTTCGAATTTAAGTGTTTGTTAAACAATGAATTATGGTTTTTGTGAAATTTTTGACAGTCGTCGATTTTTTAGGTACAGTTGTCGATTTTTTTTGGATCAAAACCAAATTCGAATTCTTCCTGTACAAAACACGAAAGATTGAAATAAATGAATTAATCCCTGCGCCTCCAGCGATAAAACCACCTCGACCTTTAAATTGAATAGCTCCAAAAACATCTTAAATTAATTCGGCAACGGCATTTGTTCGACCCAACATATTGGTTAAGCCGTAATGTTCTCTCTAAATCTTGATCATAAATTCGAGATAGTCACGTTCTCTCACACAGGCAAAAGTAAAAGAATAAGATTGATTCTTCCATAACGGCAGGTTTACAGAAACTTCAGTTGCCTGACTTAGTACAAAATCATATCCCGAAGGTTTTTCAACTCAAAAGCATTTCATATCATGGAGAATGTCAACCTCTTTTATCGCTTTAACAATATTTTTACTCATTTGCATTAGTTTAAAATGTTGTTAATCAACCGTTTATATGAGGTGTAAAACCTTGTTGGGATTAAAGATTTATTTCGATTTATAGGGACATTAAATTTGATTAAAAAAACAGAAACTATTAATTTTTGTGTTTTAGTATTACTTTTAACCCGTTGAGTGTACTTATTTGAGGGAAAATAAATTAATTATATATTGGTCAATATACGGAAATACAGTGCATTGAATTCGAAAAAAACCCAATATACTACTTATTCCAAATTGCCCAAGCTTTTTCTGCTTGAAGAATAAGCATGTCCAGTCCGTTTTTTATTTGGGCTCCTTGTTGTTTGGCGTTTTTAAGAAATTGAGTTTCTTCTGGATTGTAAATCAAATCAAAAGCAATATGTTTCTCCGTAAAGTATTCGTATGGAATTAATGGCGATGCATCAATATTGGGACTTGTGCCAACGGGAGTAGAATTAATTATTATTTGATAATTGTCAAATGTAGTGGCATTGATTCTATTATAATCAATAGCATTTTCTTTGGCTTCGCGGGAAACAAAAGTGTATAATATACCCAATTCATCTAAGGCATATGCCACTCCTTTCGAAGCGCCTCCTGTTCCTAAAATCAGGGCTTTTTTATGATGTGGTTGCAATAAAGGTTCCAATGATTTCTTAAAACCATAATAATCGGTATTGTAGCCTTTCAGTTTTCCTTTTTTGGTAATTTTTATCGTATTTACAGCACCAATCGATTCGGCTTTTTTTGAAAGTTTATCTAAAAAAGGAATTACTGTTTCTTTATATGGAATAGTTACGTTTAAACCCTTTAAGTTGGACGTGTTTTTTATGATTTCAGCAAAAGCATTTATATCGGGAATATCAAAATTCTCGTAAGTACAACCTTCAAAGTTTTCGCTATTGAATTTATCTGTAAAATACCCTTTCGAAAAGGAATAATGAATATTTCTTCCCAGTAAACCAAAACGTTTTCTTACTACTTCAATCATTACAATTTTTTATGTTTTGTGATATAATTTTGCACCATTTTTTTGGTCCAGACCACTGGAAATAAGTCCTCAATAATAATATAATTATCAAAGTTTAATCTCATTGCGTTGCTTAAATGAAATTTCGCTTTGGTATTGTCCTGAATCATAAAATATAGTCCAGCCAAACGATATTCTATTTCATTTTCTTCTGGAAAATATTCGGAAGCTTGTAATAAGGTTTGTATAGCACTTTCAAATTCACCTAAAAACTGAAGAATATCAACCCAGAACAACCAAGTGTCTAATTGATAATCACCAAATTCTACTGCTTTTCTATAACCAAATTCGGCTTCCTCAAAGAAGTTCAATTGTTTGTTTATGGAAGCAAATCGTTTCCAGTATAATCGATTTTGATTGTCAATAGCTAATGCTTTATTGACATAAAAGAGTGCTTTCTGATAGTTTTTTTGACGAACATAAAAATCAGTAATGGCAATCCAACCTTTATCTAAAAGCGGATCTTCATGCACTGTTTTATTAAAATATTTCAATGCTAAAGCTTTGTTGCCTAATTTCTCGTGGCATTTTCCTATTCGAAGTAACGCATACGAAGTAGCATCGTCTAATTCGATAGTTCTTTCATAACTTTCGATGGCTTCAGCGTATTTTTTTAATCGTTCGTAAGCTTTTGCTTTTTCCATGAATGCACCAAGGAATTCATCATCAATTAAAGTAGCATAATCAAAGGCACGTATTGCATTTTGATATTCTTTTACGCCATAGTGTAAACGACCCAATTGATGCCAGGCAATTTCGCTGTATGGATTTTTATCGATGTATTTTGTCAAATAGGTTATAGCTTCTTGATTTTGATCTAAAAATTCAAAACAATACACTACATTATATAGGGCAGACTGATCATCAAAATCTTCCTCAAGGCATTTTATAAAGCTTTCTTTGGCCAATTCAAGATTGTCCATAAAAAGGTATTCCATGCCTATTAAGTTGTAGACATCGGCGTAGTCATCCGTAAATTGTAAAGCTATTATTAATTGTTCAACTGCTTTTTCGTGTTGGTCTCTTTTAGAGCAAATATTTGCTTTTTGAATATAAATTTCTTCATTGGTCGGTTCGATGGCATACAACTCATTCAATAGCTTTTCGGCTATTTCAAGTTTGTCATCATAGACTAACATTTCCACTTGAACTAATTTTAGTCCTGTAGATTTCGGGTGCTGATCCAATGCTAGTTTTAGTGCTTTTTTTGCCAAAGCGGCCTTGCCCATATCGATGTAATGAAGAATAATTTCTTCAAATTCTTCGGAATCAAAAAAGAGAACTTTGTTGGTTTTCAACATGGACTCAAATTTGGATAGGGATAAGTTATAATCTTCTTCTTCGTTGCTTAATTGCATACTGTATGTTTTTGGTTTGGCCTAAATAAATTTAGGTAATTGTACTTGTAATGTGAGGGAAAGTTAGAATTGTTGTGAACAATTTAATTAACAAAAAAAGGTTTGGTTTAAACTAATACTTTAGCCCTAATTACGTCACTGCACTTTTATTTTATTTGGAGTTCGGTGCACTTCGTTCAAAGTGCAAATCCCATGCTTTTACCTTTGATTGCTGCGTATAGCAGGACAGGAGCGGAGCGTATTTACGAAATAAATAGCTCCCAAATTTTTTAATTGTTTTGAATATTTATATGATAGGTAATCAATGTTGCTACTTCTGTAATCACAAATCGTTAATCATCACTCTTTAATCATCATTTCATTCATTACTTCAAGGATAATATCGCAACCTTCTCGTATTTCTTCTTCAGAAATGGTAAGAGGAGGTGTTATTCTTATGGCACATTCTTCAAATAATAACCAAAATAAAATGAGTCCTTTGTCTTGACATTTTAGAATCACTTCATTTGTTATATCGGCACTTTTTGTCATCGCGGCCAACATTAATCCTTTTCCTCTTATATCAACTATCAAAGGATGTACCAAAAGTGATCGGAATAGGTTTTCTTTCTCCATCGCTTCGGCCATGAGGGTGGTCTCAGTAATTTCCTGCAAAGTCGCCAAACAGGCTGACGCAATGACAGGGTGGCCACCAAAAGTGGTAATATGTCCCAGTTTTGGGTCATGACTCAATAAATCCATCATAGCTGATGAGGCGGTAAAAGCACCTACAGGCATGCCGCCGCCCATTCCTTTTCCCATTACCACAATATCTGGTACGACATCATAGTTTTGAAATCCAAAAAGTTTTCCGGTTCTCCCGAAACCTGGTTGTATTTCATCCAAAATCATCATCGCGCCCACTTCAGTGCAGCGTTGGCGCACTTTTTTAAGGAAATCATTATGTGGCTGAATAAATCCAGCACCGCCTTGAATGGTTTCCAGAATAATTCCTGCAGTTTTAGTCGTTATTTTTTGTAAATCTGCTTCATTATTAAAGGTAATAAAATCCACATCAGGAATCAACGGACGAAAAATTCTTTTGCGTTCCTCAAATCCCATTACGCTCAAAGAACCCATGGTGTTCCCGTGATATGCATTGTGACAAGAAATCAACTGGCTTCTTCCAGTGGTTCTTCTGGCAAGTTTTAAGGCGCCTTCAATGGCTTCAGTCCCTGAATTAACCAAATAGGTTTTGTCTAAAGGTGCGGGCAGGAGTGAGGCCAATAATTTGCAATATTGGACTGCCGGACTTTGGGAATATTCTCCGTAGACCATGACGTGCGAGTATTTGTCCAGCTGATCTTTAATCGCTTGATTGACTCGTGGGTGTTGATGTCCAAGCGGGCAAGCGGAAACTCCAGCCACAAAATCCAAGTATTTTTTATTATTGGTGTCGTAAATATAGGAACCTACAGCATGTGAAACTTCCATACCCAATGGGTAAGGGGATGTTTGAGCTTGGTATTTTAAGAAATCGGTATTCACGTTTTATGTTTTTAACCGTAAAGTTCGCAAAAGTTTTTTCGCAAAATTTACGAAGTTTTTTAAAGGTATTTTTTAATCTACAATGTGTTATCTGTAACTTGATACTGAAAACTGTGACTGAACAATGAACACTATTTCTTGCCTTTCTTTTTGTCGTAATTCAATGTTTCTTTTCGAATTTTCATAGGAACATCTTTCTTAGCTTCATCAGCTTTAGTTGCTTTAGCTATTTTATCATTATCTTCATTTTCCTCAGGTGGAAATATATCATCTTTTGATTTAACCCTTTCATCACCACGCCAGACTAATCCTCTTAACTTTCGGGCATTTTCAGGTAGGTCTTTTTCGGGATAAATGTCACCATCCACTTGTTTGAAAAAAGTAATGCTCTCAATGGCATTTTTTTCTAAAATAAGATTGATTTTGCTACTCACATTTTTATTGATACCTATGAGTTCTTTGGCATCATTGCGCATATAATAAATGACCTCTGTATTTTTTACAATATCAACATCATGGAGTTTTCCTTCTTCAAATTTTCCATAAAGATTTTGCCCTTTTACTTGATTGTAACCCGTTCCTAATGTGTCTTTGGAGACCAAAAATGTATTATTAAGTACTTTGAGGGAATCAAGTTTTTGGGTCGTATTATTTCCAATAAGATGCATAACATCCCCTGTAATTTGGCTTTCTCCATTCCAAAGTATTGGGTTTCCTATCATTTTTGTCAGGGCAGTTTTTGAACTCGAATGTATCGAATCACACTTGCCGCTCATATCCTTTTTAAAAAATCTAACATTGTTAAAAGCTCGAATAATACGATTCCCTTCTTTACCGGTTACCATCAATTTTTTTCCGTGAATATAAACGGAGTCATTTTCAACAAAGTTTACAGCCACGGCCCTTTTGGTTACAAAAACAGAATCCTTTTTTTTATATAATTCGGCATAATGCCCTTTAATAATTCCCCGATTAATGGAGTCGGTTATTTTTACATTCCGCGTTGCCGATGCAAATTCCCTGTTTCGGTCATAATACAAACTATCTCCTTTAATCACCCTATCGTCATATTTGATGTAGGATTTCTTTACAAAATGGGCCAGATTTTTTTTAGTGTCATAAAATCCTTTTTCAGTGTAAATATAATTGGCTTTACTAGTAATAGTGGAAGGTCCAAAAAGATAAGAGTGACCAGAATTGCTGTAGTAATCCAAATGATTGGATTTTATCACATACGTTGGATTGGTAATCGTAACGGCAGTAAGGAATTGAAACTTTTTTTGAGCAACATAATATCTGCCTGATTTACTGTTTAATGTGTTCTCCTTATTGGTAATTGTACCTTGCGTATTATAATATACTTCTTGAGTATTTCTGTTGAAGTTGATAGTATCAGTAGCCAACGTCGCATCGGGAGAACTCATAACCGCGTTTCCTGTTGCAAATGCCTGTTTTACATTACCATTATATTCCGCATATCTGCTGTTTAAAAATAGGGTATCACCTTGTACGATTTGTACATTTCCAAATGCTTTTATGTAATTTTCTTTTTGAAAGTAATATGCTTTATTACAAGTCAGCACCACACCATCATGATTAACACGAACATTTCCGGTCAGCAAAAAAGCATCTGGAATTTCTACTTGATTTACATCTGCAAAATCTGAATGTTCAACAATAATTTTTTTTGAGGCTTGAGCCAAAATCAAATTTGTACTAAGCAGTATTAAACAACAAAATAGGAATTTCTTCAATGGATTTATTTTTTGTCAAATTTATGAAAAAGGTTACAAACCTAATCGATATTAGGATTTTTTTATAATACTCGAAAAACGCACCAAAAACAATACAACTCTGCTTTTAAAGTTATCAACAAATAGCGCTACTCTTTCGTTGTAGTTGTTGTTTTAAAACGAGTATTTATTTTAATTGATACCGATTTTAAGTTCTTTCTATAAATTACATTAAATTTAAAAATTCAATAACCCATTAGGTTCATTAATCTAAAAAAACGAATTGAAACCAGCATAAATAATTTTATATGATAAAAAAGACAATTATAGTTGCAGGGATTAGCGTGGTGCTATTGGCAACTGCTTGCAAAACAAAAGATTTAAAAATGAATGCAGAAAAGAAAGACATAGTCGATAATAAGAAAATTGTAGTATATCAAGTTTTCACCCGATTATTCGGAAATAAAAATACGACCAATAAACCTTGGGGAACTGCTGAAGAAAATGGAGTTGGAAAGTTTAATGATTTCACCGATAAAGCGCTACATGAAATAAAGGATTTAGGCGTATCTTATATTTGGTATACAGGAGTTCCACATCATGCCTTGATTCGGGATTATACAGCAATAGGAATTTCGAATGATGATCCAGAAGTAGTAAAAGGAAGAGCTGGTTCTCCTTATGCAGTAAAAGATTACTATAATGTAAACCCTGATTTAGCGGTGAATCCGGAAAATCGGTTACAGGAATTTGAAGGATTAATTGCGAGAACCCATAAAGCGGGATTAAAAGTGATTATTGATATTGTTCCCAATCATATTGCACGCAAATACGAAGGGAAGAATAATCCAGTTGGGGTTAACGACTTTGGTGCTGATGATGATGTTTCTGTTGAATATAAAAGAGACAATAATTTCTATTATATTCCAAATACTCGGTTTGAAATTCCAAATACTGCAAAACCATTAAATGGCGAAAAGAACTTGTTAGTGGACGGAAAATTTCAGGAATACCCAGCCAAATGGACAGGAAATGGTTCTCGAATGGCAAAACCAGATAAGAATGATTGGTACGAAACCGTAAAAGTAAATTATGGAATTCGCCCGGATGGTTCTAAAGATTTCCCAACGCTTCCTGCTGGTTTTGATACCAAATCTTATCAAGAACATTACAATTTTTGGAAAGATAAAGACGTTCCGGATTCTTGGAAAAAATTCCGTTCAATTGCTCTATATTGGAAAGCAAAAGGAGTAGACGGTTTTCGATATGATATGGCCGAAATGGTTCCATATGAATTTTGGAGTTATATGAATTCTGCTGTAAAAATGGCTAACCCAGATGCTTTTTTATTGGCTGAAGTTTATAATCCTAAAGAATATAGAAATTACATTCATCTGGGGAAAATGGATTATCTGTATGATAAAGTCGAAACGTATGATAAATTAAAAGATATCATTCAAGGAAGATCATTGCCTGATGGATTATCAGACATACAAAAGGGAATGGCAGATATTGAACATCATATGTTACATTTTCTCGATAATCATGATGAGCAGCGTTTAGCTAGCGCTGAATTTGCAGGAACACCTCAAAAAGGCAAGCCATTGATGGTCGTTTCGACTGCGATAAGTACTTCGCCAACTATGGTTTATTTTGGACAAGAAGTAGGAGAAGCAGGAAACGAAAATGCAGGTTTCGGTACCCATTCCAGAACTTCAATATTTGATTATATAGGAGTTCCAAATCATCAACGTTGGATGAATGGGGGAAAATTTGACGGAGGCCAACTCACACGAGACGAAAAAGAATTGCGTGATTTTTATAAACGATTGCTTAATTTTTCAATTAATAGTTCAGCATTAATGTCTGAATTTGAAGAAATTCAAGCTCTAAATCGTAATAATACAAAAGGTTATGATCCTGGAATTTATTCATTCGCACGTTGGTCTGATACTCAAAAATTGATTGTGGTCGCAAATTTTTCTTGGCTTTCTACTAGCAATTTTGAACTAAACATTCCTTCCGACCTTATTCAAAAGTGGAATTTGAAAGATGGTAATTATACATTAACGGATCAATTGTATCATAAAAGTTCGATTCAATTGCAAGTTATTAACGGTGAAGGAAAAGCGCGAATTACAATCGCTCCATCAGAATCATTTATTTATCAATTGAAATAACTCAATTATAATAAGATTTTTAATACTAAATTTCTATAAAAAATAAATGCTGCTACATATTTCGTAGCAGCATTTATTTTATCTTAAAAGTGAAACGGCTATTTCTTTACAGCAGATTCGTAATTCTCTGCTACTTTTTTCCAATTGATTACATTGAAAAATGCATCGATGTAATTTTTTCTTTTGTATTGGTAGTCAATATAATAAGCGTGCTCCCAAATGTCTAAAGCCAAAATAGGTTTTCCTGGTATTAATGCATTCAACATTAAAGGATTGTCTTGATTTTGAGTACTCGTAATTTGTAATTCACCTGATTTATCAACTACTAGCCATACCCAACCAGAACCAAATAATTTTTCGGATTCATTTTTAAATAATGAAGTGAAATCTTCAAATGATCCAAATTTTTTAGTAATTGCGTCTGCTAAAAGATCAGTAGGCTGCCCGCCAGCTTTAGAAGCCATGCATCCCCAATATAGCGTGTGATTGTAAAAACCACCTGCATTATTTCTGAGATTAGCATCATTCAAATCTAATTTAGCTAATACTTCCTCTATCGTTAGGTTTTCCAATGGTGTTCCTGCTAACGCCCTGTTCAAATTATTGGTGTATGTAAGATAATGTTTAGAGTAATGCATTTCTAATGTAGCCGCAGAGATGTTTGGAGCTAATGCGTCGTAGGAATAAGGTAGTTTTTCCATCTGAAAAGAACCTTCATTTGCTTTCACATCTTCAGGAAGTCCCATAGCTACTTTTTCTTGAGCTGTAGGGAGAGGAACATCAACAACTTCAGTCAGTTTTTTATTATTACAGGACAGCAACAATGAGACTAAAAGCAAATTAGCTATTAAAAAAATATTATTTTTCATTTGAATTTATTTTTTTAAAATAGAATTAATGATTTCGATGTACTGTTCTTTGGCTTCATCAGCAGTAAGATGGCTGACTTGCATCCAAGCATTGGTTTTGAAAGCATCTCTCAGATGATAGTTTGATGCTTGTTTTAAATCTAAAATTCCCAAAGTAGCCTGTTTATAAAAAGCATAAAGTCTCAGCTGGACATCTTGAGGTAAAGATGCCTGGGTCATTTTAGAAGCAATTTCAACGGCCTCTTGAAATCGGTTATCTAAATCTTTTTCAATCATTATCCTTTTGTAGCAATAATTGTTTTCCCTCCAATGGCTTTTTGATTAAGCACCACATTGATAGGTGTTCCTAAAGGTAAAAATATATCTACTCTTGAACCAAATTTTATGAAACCTGCATCAGTTCCCTGAATAACTTGCATTCCTTCTTCGGCATAATTTACAATTCTTCGAGCTAAAGCTCCTGCAATTTGTCTATATAGAATTTTACCGAATGTCTCATTTTCAATGATAACTGTAGTTCTTTCGTTTTCTTCACTAGCTTTTGGATGCCATGCCACTAAAAATTTTCCAGGATGGTATTTACTGAATTTTACAATTCCGCTTAGGGCATAACGAGTCACATGTACATTTATTGGTGACATGAAAATAGATATTTGAAGACGTTTGTCTTTGAAATATTCTCCCTCAAAAACTTCTTCAATAACAACTACTTTACCATCAACAGGAGCAAGAATTTGATTTTCATTAAGGATAACAGTCCTTTTTGGATTTCTAAAAAATTGCAATATGATAATTAACACCAGGAATGCACTTATTTGAATCAACATTTTAATCCAGTTGGTGTCAATAAATTTATCAGACAATAAAAGCACTCCTGTACTGAAAATGATGCCTAATAATATAGACGGGGTTCCTTCTTTATGAAACATAGTTTAAGATTTGGTAAAATAAAAATATAATTGGTGCTACAAATATAACACTATCTAGTCGATCTAGAATGCCTCCATGACCAGGCATTATACTGCCGCTATCTTTTACGCCAGCAATACGTTTGAATTTGGATTCAATTAAGTCTCCTATTGTACCTAAGATCCCAACAATAACAGCAATTGAGGTCCAAATTAATATTGATTTTTCGCTAAACTGCGGATTGGCTCTTATATAATATTTTGAGATAAGATAACCTGCTAAAACTGCAAAAATAATTCCGCCAAGAAATCCTTCAACTGTTTTTTTAGGGGATATTTTTTCAAGTAATTTGGTTCGGCCTATAGATTTCCCAACAATATAAGCGAAGGTGTCGTTAGTCCATATTAAAATGAATAATCCAATTATAATTTTAGGATTATAATCATTTATTCCAAAAGAAATTTTAGTAATGAATACAAATGGTAGGATAATATACCCTAATAAGTATAAGTATTTTGATGAAGTGCTTATTTTTTGAATGTTATCATAAAATAAGAAAAGGATACATTTGATGGATACTACCAATGCGATAACCAATAAAACAATATCTAATTGTTGTATGTCTATTGCAATTTCTAAATCAGTATTAAATAATTGATTGATACTATCGGTAGTGATTTTATTGTAATGACTCACTAAAGTTACAGAAATGTATAAAACTGTTCCGAAAAAAATTGGAAATACTTTGTTTATTTGTACTAAATTACAAAATTCATAAATAGCAATAATCAGGAAAGCTCCAAATAATATAAAAAAGCTTTCAGTTGAATATAATATTGCGGCTAATAATAAAATTATGTAAACAGCACCAGACATTGCCCTCTTAAGTGTTTCATTCATCTTATTGGTCTTCTAAAAGCAACAAATAAAGATTTTTAGCAGAACTTCCGTATTGTGTAAAATCTTCCTCTTTAGCTTTTTCGAAATATTTTATAGTGGTAATGTTGGTAGGGTAGTCTCTTTCGTATTTCTTTTTTATAGCGCTAAGACCATCGCTTTTGGTAGCAAGAATTTGGCTGGTAGTGGCTAAAATTATAATGTTTGCAGGAAGTTCGTTTGGTTTGTGCTGTTTTATTTGCTTCGAAGAAAATAATATAGAACCCTCTTCCGCAATTAAATTTTCACAAGTTGCAAAAAGAAATTTAGGATTTGCTGCTTTATCGTAGGTAAGATTATTTTCATCAAGAATCTCAAAAAGGGAAGGGTCATAACACATTACAGCACTTTCAAACCAATCATTTTCTTCTAGTATGTTTTCAAAATGTTCACTTACTTCTTCTGAGTTTTCACAATATAAAAATTTACCACCATTTTTTTTAAAATTATATATAAATTTTTCATCTATAGAGGTAGCATTATCAGTAAAGGATTTACTAAATTCACTTTCTTTATCTTCATCAGAGGCTGGGTTACTAGAACCAAAAAATTTTCTAAAAAGACTCATATACTTTTAAACTACTTGATTTATTATTTGAAAACGTTCAAAGATAAAAAAATCTTAATTCAAAAGAGGTTTTTGAATTAAGATTTTAAAAATATTTAAATTGTATGTTTTTTTTTTAAGAGACTACTTCTTCAAGATTTTTATCAAAAGTTCTTTTTCCAAAAATAGCTTCTAAATCATCTTTGAAAATAACTTCCTTTTCAATGAGTATATTTGCAAGCTGATTTAGCTTGTCTTTATTTTCTTCTAATATTTCAATAGCTCTTTGGTATTGACTTTCAATAAGTAATGAAATTTCTTCGTCAATGATTCTTGCGGTTTCTTCAGAATATGGTTTTGAAAAACTATATTCACTTTGGCCGGTTGAATCATAATAAGTAACGTTACCAATTTTTTCATTCAAACCATATATTGTAACCATTGCTCGAGCTTGCTTAGTCACTTTTTCTAAATCGCTTAATGCTCCAGTAGAAATTCTGTTGAAAGTCACTTTTTCAGCAGCTCTACCACCCATTGTAGCGCACATTTCGTCTAGCATTTGATCAGGACGAACAATTAATCGTTCTTCCGGTAAATACCATGCTGCTCCAAGGCTTTGTCCTCTTGGAACAATTGTCACTTTAATTAACGGTGCAGCGTGTTCTAGCATCCAGCTTACAGTTGCGTGACCAGCTTCGTGAATAGCAATTGCTTTCTTTTCTTCTGGAGTTACAATTTTATTTTTCTTTTCAAGACCACCAACAATTCTGTCAACAGCATCAAGGAAATCTTGTTTATCAACAGCTGTTTTGTTGTTTCTCGCAGCAATCAAAGCAGCTTCATTACATACATTAGCAATATCAGCACCTGAAAAACCAGGAGTTTGTTTTGCTAAAAAGTCTGTATCAAGTCCTTCGATTTTTTTCAAAGGAGCTAAGTGAACTTTAAAGATTTCAGCACGTTCACGAATATCGGGTAAATCAACAAAAATTTGTCTGTCAAATCGTCCCGCACGCATCAAGGCTTTGTCAAGAACATCGGCTCTATTTGTAGCAGCCAAAACAATTACGTTAGAATTGGTACCAAAACCATCCATCTCTGTTAACAATTGGTTCAAAGTATTCTCACGTTCATCGTTCCCACCTGACATATTGCTTTTTCCTCTAGCTCTACCTACCGCATCAATTTCATCAATAAAAATGATCGCTGGAGATTTTTCTTTTGCTTGTTTAAATAGGTCACGCACACGTGATGCTCCTACACCTACAAACATTTCAACAAAATCAGAACCAGATAAAGAGAAAAACGGTACTTGTGCTTCACCTGCAACGGCTTTCGCTAATAAGGTTTTTCCTGTTCCGGGAGGTCCAACCAATAAGGCTCCTTTTGGAATTTTTCCTCCAAGGTTGGTGTATTTTTCAGGATTTTTTAAAAATTCTACAATTTCTTGTATTTCTTCTTTTGCTCCTTCAAGTCCGGCTACATCTTTAAATGTAGTCTTAATATCTGTTTTTTCGTCAAAAAGCTTAGCTTTCGATTTGCCGATATTAAAAATCTGTCCGCCGCCACCTCCGCCGCCGCCTGACATTTTTCTCATAATAAAAATCCAGACACCAATGATGATAATTATTGGTAATAAACTGATGAGTATATCAGTCCAGTTGTTTTTTGGCAAGAAATTAAAATCTTTTAATTTTCCTTCGGCAACTGCTTTTTCCAGTTTAGTTTGAAATATTTGATCATTTCCAATATCAAAAGAGTAATGAGGACCTTTATTAGGTCTGTCAAAAACATCTTTTGCTACTTTTTTATGAACAGCATCTTTTAATGCTGCTGCGTTAAGATACACCTCGGCTTCTGTTTTGTTGTAAACGATAACTTTTTCAATTTGTCCTTTTTCTAAATAGGTATTAAATTTAGATGAAGTTAATTGTGCGGGTTCTTGTAAGCTGGATCCCCCAGTTATAAAACTTATAAACAAAAAAATTAATAATATTGCAGTGTAAATTAACCAAGGACTTACTTTGAATTTATTCGAATTTGGATTATTATCTTTAGCCATTATAAGTTATTTCTTTAGTATTTGTTTTGGATCGTAGTGATTTTTGCATCACCCCAAAGGCTCTCTATATTGTAATATTCACGGATGTGTTTTTGGAAAACATGCACTACTATATTGACATAATCCATAAGAACCCATTCCGCATTGTCAGTTCCTTCAACATGCCAAGGTTTGTCTTTCAATTCTTTTGAAACTGTTTTTTGAATAGAGCTAACAATCGCGTTAACTTGTGTATTTGAATTACCATTGCAGATGATAAAATAGTCACAAACGGCGGTGTCTATTTCTCTTAAATCAAGAATATCGATATCATTTCCTTTTACCTCTTCTATGCCTTTAATGATGTTTGCCAATAGGTCATCATTATTTATAGTCTTTTTCGCCATGAATTATTTTTAAATAAGTTTGTAAAGTTACCATTTTTTGTGATTATTTTTGAACCTTAACATAATATTAAATTCTGTTTCACAAAATACGTTATATGAAACTAATCAAACTCGATGCCATAGATTCAACAAATGAGTTTCTCAAAGGATTATCAAACAAACAAGTACTGGAAAACTTTACGGTAGTTACTGCTGAAAATCAAACAAAAGGAAAAGGACAAATGGGAGCCATTTGGGCTTCTGAGGCGGGTAAAAACTTAATATTGAGTGTTTTGGTAAAGGATTTTTTATCAGATATTTGTCAGATATATAATCTCAATATAATAGTCTCGCTCGCCGTAATTGATGCCCTTAAATTATATAAGATTCCAAATCTTAGTATCAAATGGCCAAACGACATTATGTCATATAATAAAAAAATAGGTGGTATTTTGATTGAAAACAGCATCAAAAGTGACGGAAGTATCGTTTCTATTGTCGGTTTAGGTTTAAATGTAAATCAAACTAATTTTGAAAATTTGCCTAAAGCGTCTTCACTGGCAGTTATTTCGCATGCAAAATTTGACAAAGAAGATTTACTATTTACAATTATTGATAATTTGGAACAAAAGATTAAACTATGGAAGCATCAATCGGATTTATTATGGTTGGATTACTCCAATAAGTTATTTAAAAAAGGAATTCCAATGCCTTTTTCAAATCTAAACAATCAAAATTTTATGGGAATTATTCAAGGCATATCATCAATAGGGAAACTCGAAATTCTCTTGGAAGATGATAGTATTTCTGAATTTGATATTAAAGAAATTCAAATGCTGTATTAAAAAAAGATGTTTAAGATCGAATTCGATTCTAATCTTAAACATCTTCAATATCAGCTTTGTGGTGTCTACAATTTAACCATATTAGTGGCTAAAGATTGAATAAATTTTCCAATAGGACCTTTTATCATCATTGCCATCATAGGATTAAAATCTCCTTCAAAATCAAGTTTAACATCACTTGAATTATCCGTAATTGCATTAATATTAGCAATTAATGTGAATGGAAGTTTGTCGCTCGCCGCACCCAAAACAATTTTGTTTGGCGCTACTTTTTCTTTCATTTTTAATTTTATTTCCGGCATACCTTTTAATCCAAAAATAAAAGCATCGTCACCAATAACTTCAAATTTTGCAATATTTTCAGGCATTAATTTTTCGAAATTTTGCACATTGCTCAATAAATCAAATAATTCTTGTGCTGATTTTCCGACAGTAACTTTTGGACTTTCTAAGTTCATATATTTTAGATTATTTTATTTTATTTAAACGTTCCAAGTTGATGGACTCACATTCCATTCTCTTAAAGTTTGTTCTTCTTTTTCCGTAATATATTTTTTGGCAACAGCCAAATTCAACAAATTTTGATAATTGCTTAACGTCAATAAATCGATATTGGCATTTTTAAAATTTTGGTCTGCAACATCAAATCCATAAGTGAATATTGCTGCCATACCTTTTATGTTTGCTCCTGCTGCACGCAAAGCTTCTACAGCAAGTAAACTGCTGTTTCCCGTGCTTATTAAGTCCTCTACAACGACAACATTTTGCCCTTTTTGTAAAAAACCTTCCACTTGATTTAACCTTCCATGTTTTTTTGCTTCTGGACGAACATACACAAATGGTAACCCTAAACTCTCTGCGACTAGCATACCAATTCCTATCGCTCCAGTAGCTACACCAGCAATAACATCGGGTTTACCAAATTGTTTTTCAATATTTTTGGCAAACTCATCGCGAACATAATTTCTTATGGCTGGAAATGAGAGGATTAAACGATTATCGCAATATATTGGCGATTTCCATCCGGAGGCCCATGTAAAAGGATTTCCTGGATTCAATTTAATTGCATTTATTTGCAAAAGCAATTCGGCTGTTTTTTCGGCTGTATCTTTATTAAAAATCATAATACAAATGTATAAAGTTTTTGTTAACGACAAACCACTTTTTTTGACAAATCACATCTCTAAAGAGACAGATTTTCAATTATTCTTGTTAGAGAGTATTGACATAGAGCAACTTATAGTGAAAATATTTCAAAATAAAATTCAAAAAGCTTATTTGTATCATCCTGATGAAAGGGAGATTATGAAGACTTTGAAAGCTAAAATTCCTGTTACTAAAGCTGGAGGAGGCTTAGTTTACAATAAAAAAGGCGAAGTTTTATTTATTTTTAGAAATGGAAAATGGGATTTACCCAAAGGCGGAATTGAAAAAGGAGAAGAAATTGAAGAGACTGCCATGCGTGAAGTAGAGGAGGAGACAGGCGTTAATTTGTTATCTATAAAACATAAACTGCAAAAAACGTATCACGTTTTTAGGCGCAATGGAAAATACAAACTAAAAATTACCCATTGGTTCGAAATGCATTCTGATTTTGAAGGAACTCCTCAAGGACAATTGGAAGAAGGAATTGAAAAAGTGGCTTGGTTAAATCCAGATCAAATTCCGGAAGCTCTAAAGAACTCGTACGAAAATATAAAATTATTATTTGAAGAAGAAAAACTCCTGAGATAGATTATAACGAAAATTTTAGGTAAATTTCTAATCAATTTTGATACTAATGAGCTCGATATATCGGACTTATTCCTTTTAAATCATATTTTGTTTTAAGATATATAAAATGTAAGATATGTTGTACCTTGCTTATTCAATTATGCAGTACCTGATAGCTACAGCCATTTTAGTACCTCAATGTGCAATAATTTAATTCTATTATAATGACTTCTAAAAAGATAAATATCCTAAAATTCACTAAATTTATTGGTTTGTGTCTACTTATTTTATGCAGTGTTGCGTACAGTCTACCGAGAGCTGAGACGTCTTCACTACAAAAAAATGAGACTATTGTCAAAGAAATAGTTATACGTCCAATTGAAAATAATGATTCCTTAGGAGACAAGATTGTGAGCTTTGGAATGAGACTATTAGGAACACCTTATATTGTTGCCGGATCTGGCAAAAATGGGTTTGACTGTTCAGGTTTTGTTTACTTTGTTTTTAATCATTTTAAAATTCAGGTACCACGCAGTTCTTCACAGTTTGAGAATTATGGGAAAGAAATCCCGATTGGCAGTGTAAAAAAAGGAGATATTTTGTTGTTTTTTAGTCCTACCAGAAACGTGATTGGCCATATAGGTATCGTATCAAATCCAAAAGGTATGGAAAGTGATTTTATCCACGCCACGTCAGGTCGTGAAATGAAAGTGGTTGTTACAAGTCTAAAAAAGCCAGGTTATACAAGTAGGTTCGTTAAAGCAATACGAGTTTTGTAATGTAGAAAATATTTATAAAGTTTTGACTTTTAATTGTTTACGATTGTGGGCGCAAATTCAGAGGTATTTGTGCAGCGTAAAGAATAAATATTTTGCGACGCTGTGGGATATTTTGTTTCACCAATAAGGCATAACTCACATAAATAATAAGAATTATTTATTGTCGTATTTTACTACTTAAATACTCCTTTCATAATGAGTGATTTGAATATTAGGAATATGACATTATTTCGTTTTAAATACTTAGTTATAATCATTTAAAATTATTTAAAATCCAATTAATTTTTTCAAATATAATCTAATTATTCGTACTAAAATATTACTACTTCTTAAAACTAATCTCATTTAATCCAATCGTGTATTCCGCCCGCTGGTTGTCATTGACATCCCAAATTTCCATTTTTATCTGTGGGATTTTCTTTTTCCAGTCTATCGTTATTATACCAAAATGGTTTTCCATAATAGGTCCTTCGATCCTGTTTTTATTGGGTGTTGCAAAATGCCAAGTCGAGGAAAGTCCGCTGGAGGTAAAGTCATAAATAGGATATAATCCAGGCTCGGTAAGTTTAGAGATTTCAGAATAATGTACGTCTCCGCTTAAAAACAAAACGCCGTTAGCTTTAGTCTTTTTGATTAAGTTTAAGAATCTTTTTTGCTCCTGCGGAAAATTAGCCCAACCTTCATAACCGTTGTATTCAATCCCAAATTGAGAGCCGGAACCAATCAGCCGTATATCAGCAGGTTTTTGTAGTTCGTCTTCTAGCCATTTCCATTGCGCCGCTCCTAAGTACGTGGAGTCTGGATTTTGTTGTGGAGCATAATCCAAACTGTAAAAATACCTTTTGTCATGACCAACTTCGCCGTTGTATTTCTTGTAATTGTCTCTGAAAGTACGGTTGTCCAACAAAATAATCTGTACTTTTTTTCCTTTCTTTCCATACATGTAGGAGGTATAAATACCTTCGTGTTTTCGTCTTTCTGAATTTTTAGGTTCATTAAAAAACTTCAGGAATAGTTCTTTAGATGCTTCTTTTTTAGGATAATGCCTACCAACATCATTTTGTCCGTAATCGTGATCGTCCCAAGTGGCAATTATGGGAACATTGTTTTTCAAATTTTGAAATGTCGGCTTAGCACCCATTCTATCGTATTTGGATTGCAGCACAGTCATATTATCCGTATCTCCATATATGTTGTCTCCAAGAAATACGAATAAATCCGTTTTGTGTTGTACTACAATATCAAAAATCGGTAAACGATCACTTTGGTTTGCACAAGACCCAAAGGCTATTTTTGAAATATTTTCTTGGGTATAACCATTCCATGAAAGTACCGACAAAAGCAATAAAAAAAATTGTGTTTTAAAAGAACTTTTCTGAATCATTTTGTATTTTTTTTATTTTTATATTTTCTCCGTAAAAGTCAATCGGTTTCCAAAAGGATCAATTGCTTCCATACTAATAGCATTTGTACTCTAGGAAGCTTTGTCTAAACTGGGTCGGTTGAATTTGTAATTTTTGTCAAGCAACTTTTCGTGATAGGCTTTAAGATTGTTGAAGTTTTCAATATGTATCCTTGCGGCGGGACTACAATCTCCGTGATGTTCTGTTAAATGTATAACGATGCCATCAAGGGATATTTGCAAATAAATAGGGAAGTTTTCTGGTTTATTTTCCCAATCGATTGTAAAACCAAGCCAATCGAAGTAAAATGCTTTGGCTTTTTCGTATTCAAAAATTCTAAAAATAGGTCTCGCAATGGCCATAAATAATTGTAAATAAATTCGTATTCCAAATATAATCAAATTAATTAGGTGCAGATTTATTTAATTGTATTTTGGAAACTCATAAGCATAACTATTTCCTGAAAGATATACTAAACCATGAATAATTGACTCGGGAAGAAATCCCAGTTTATCTAAATAGTAGTCATAGGTTTTGTTGCGATAGTTCGTTACTATAAAAGGGGAGGATTTAGAAATAAGATAAAGATTATTTATGTTTTCCTCGTCAATAGTAAAATTTTTATTGAATTTGGAGTAATATATTTTTTTATTTTCTTTTTTTAAATGAATTAATTCACAAACCGATAATGGTAATTTTGAACTGATATGATAAAAAAATATAGATTTGGATACATCGATAATAATCCACTTTTGAAATTCTTTACAATACACTTCATTGAAGGAATGCCCACCTATCAGGCTTGGTTTTCCCGTACTAATTTTGAGTCCCCATTCTTTTACTTTTAAATCATTAATGACACAAAAATTATTGAAAACTTGTGCAAAATCGCTGCAAACTCCACCTTCACCTTTAATCATTTTGCGTAGCGCATTTTCAGAAGATTTACCCAATCCGGGTCCGCCTTTGATGTTATTTCTAAGCCATTTTGCTATTTTTTTTACTTTTTCAATATCGCTTAATTGAGGTTTCTTTTTAGCTAAAATTATATTGTTTAGTTGGAAATAAATAGCAGGAATATCCTTTTTTTTATTTAGGCCATTGTAACAAAAGCTGTCCGCACGATCACTAGAAACATTCTTAGATATCAATCTAAATCGGATTTTAAACAACAAAGGATGTCTTCTTAAATACCAAAGTAAAGCTCTACTCATCTTCACTAATTTATCTTGTTATTAAACAACTAAATTTCGAAATTTTAAATAATTGGGATTTATTTTAAAATTTAACTATCAAGTAGTTAAGTAGGTAATATCAAATATAAGAAAATAAAAAATTCAAAAAGTGAAAACTTATTTTTTATTTACAAGCATTAAACGAAATAAAAAAAGCCCCGAGTTGGGACTTATTTTTGCATTTTTAAATTTAATTTTTATTGCAATATGAAATAATTTGTTCTTATAAATTATTTATTTTTTTGGAAAATGAGATTCAAAAGTTGTAAATCTGGAATCTAAATTTTTGAGTAATTGTTTCTTGACGGAACTCTCTTTTATAAAACTATAATTGATACTATTGTATACAAATTGTTTGATATCTTCATAAGTGATGTTTTTATATCTTTTCGCCAACAGAACATATTGCTCGGTCATATTGGTTCTTAAAATCCCAGCATCATCGGTACTGATGATTATTGGAACTCCAAATTCTTTATACAATGTCAACGGATGACGGTTTTCTTTTACCTTCAAAATAAATTCATTGCTCACTAAATTTATTTCAATTGGAATGTCTTTCTTAGCCATATATTGCAATAAATCGTACGAATTTTGTTCGTAAGCCATATCAACACCATGACCGATACGATTGGCTCCGGCAATATGTACAGCCGCATTAATATGCCAAGTCAAGTCTTCCGGTTGTACTAATCCCAAAGTAAGTTCACCGGCATGTAGCGTGTATTTCACATTTGGAAAACGAGAATGGCAATATTTAAACATGACCATGTGCAGCCAATAATCTTTCATGGAAGTTTCACCATCTTCAGGAGAAACAATGTTTACACCAGCCATAAGCGAACTGCTGTCAGCCGAGATAAAAGCGATTACAAGATTTTTAAATAAATCAACGGGTTCCATAAAACGCAAGACAAAATTTTGGTAACGCATTGTGAAGCGTTCGTCATCAATCCTAAGGTCGTTATGTAGTTTGGCTACAAAATTAGTATTGAAATCAGTCGCATATGATGAAGCATTATTTTTCTGTAATACATTATACACAGAATCCAAAGACTGCATAATCCCTTTTTCATCTTTTATCTTTGCTAATTGTCGCAGCCGATTATTGAATTTTTTTAAATTATCTGTGTTCATCGAACAAGGAATTGTGGATAATTGGGTTTCAATGTAACTCACATTTTCTATAATAGCTCTATTTTTTAGTTCCAATAATCCTTGCCCAAAATTTCCCTTTATGGCTGGTTCAAACTTCATAAAAGATTCAAAAAACAACTTATCCGATGGATAATCAACATGATTATAGTCTTTAACAGACCATTTCTGCATGATTTTTTGTTTGTATATATCTAATTCTCCACGACTTTTTAAGGTTGAAAATTGTTCCCAGTTTCCAGTTGGTGGTTTTTCCTTTAAAACATCCATCGTTTCGGTATTGAGATAAAAATTGTCAGCAATGGCATGTTCTAATAACGGTTCAGCGTAGATTGATCCGGAATAGTGGTGGTGTAAATCACCTCCTTTTGGCATTTGAGAAAAAAAAGCAGTCAAAGCCGCTTCATTATCTCTAATCTTTTCAAAATAGGTTTTGGCTGTTTGTGAGTAACCAACATTTAATAAGATGGAAAGAAAAAAGGTGAGAAATAATTTCATAGCATATTTTTTATCTAAGCGATTGTTCTTGATGGCCAAAATTGGTTTGTATTTTATTAATTAAAAAAAATTAAAATTGCACAAAGATGAATATTTTTGATTGATTTTAAAAATGTAGCCTATAAACTCTTATTTTTTTTAAACATCAACATTAATTTTTGCCAAATTAAGCAATTCTATTTTCTATTTTAGGTATCGATTAAAAAGTTTTACTTTTGTGGCTCATAAGAAAACAAGTCATATTACATTTTCTCGATTATTTCTCCTTGATTTAGCGCTTGAAGGACATTAGTCTTTCTTGTTTTACTAATATTTTTCAGCTTATCCCGATTTTTTTCGAAATCTTATCATTAATTGTTTAAACAAAAATAATGAAACAGCATTTTAATCTTTTCGATTTTAATAAAACTATAAATTATAAAATTGAAATTTTAGCAGGTCTAACCGTTGCGATGATCATGATTCCGGAGTCGCTTTCCTTTGCCATATTGGCTGGATTTCCGCCATTGGCGGGTTTATATGCTGCTTTTATTACGTGATTAATTACTGCAATATTTGGCGGTAGACCAGGTACGGTATCCGGTGGGGCGTGTGCAACAGTCATTGTATTAATTGCCCTAATGAAATCAAATGGTTTAGAATATGTTTTTGCAGCAGTTGCTTTGGCAGGGATTTTACAAATTTTAGTGGGTATTTTTAAACTCGGAAAATTTATACGGCTGGTGCCTCAACATGTAATGTTTGGATTTGTCAATGGACTAGCTGTAATTATTTTTATGTCGCAATTGGAACAATTCAAAAAGATAGTCAATGGTCAAAGTGAATGGCTTTCTGGCAGCCCTCTAATCATTATGGCTAGTTTAGTCGCACTGACAATTGGAATTGTTGTTTTTTTGCCAAAATTCACAAACGCTATTCCCGCTTCATTAGTTGCCATTTTAGTGGTCTTTGCGTTGGTTTTTTTCTTCGGAATAGATACTAAAACCGTGAAAAATATTGCGTCTGTGAGCGGTGGTTTTCCGCCGTTTCATATTCCCAATATTCCAATAAGCTTGAAAACGCTGCAAATAATTTTTCCTTATGCTTTAATCATGGGATCAGTTGGCTTGACGGAAGGTTTATTGACGCTGAATTTAGTAGATGAAATCACCGAAACTAAAGGCAATGGAAACCGCGAATGCATAGCGCAGGGAAGTGCTAATATTTGAATGGGTTTTTCTTCGGGATGGGTGGTTGCCCTATGATTGCGCAAACATTAGTCAATCTTTCGGCAGGTTCCAGAGCGCGTTTATCCGGGATTGTTGCGGCACTCACTATACTTTTTATTATTTTATTTGGTGCTCCAATAATAGAGCAATTACCCATGGCGGCTTTGGTTGGTGTTATGATTATGGTGGCTGTAGGTACATTTGAATGGGCGAGTTTTAAAATCATCAATAAAATGCCGAGACACGATTTTTCGTTGGAATCTTAGTGGCGGTAGTTACTATTTTATTACATAATTTGGCTTTAGCCGTTTTAATTGGTGTGATTATTTCGGCTTTGGATTTTGCTTGGGAAAGTGCCAAAAGAATTCGCGCCAAGAAATACATCGATGATAAAGGGGTAAAGCATTACGAAATATACGGACCATTATTCTTCGAATCAACTGCGGCATTCGCTGAAAAATTTGATGTATTTGGCGATCCGATTGAAATAATTATAGATTTTAAAGAAAGTAAAATTACCGATATGAGTGCTATTGATGCCGTAAATAAAATCGCGGAACGGTACGCCAAACTTAATAAAACCGTTCATCTCCGTCATTTAAGTGCGGATTGTAAAGAACTCTTAAAAAATGCTGATGAAGTTATTGAAGTTAATATTATGGAAGACCCAACCTATAAAGTGGCAATTGATTAACGTTACAATTAGAGGTACAAAAAAATACCCATACATTCACCTATTTTAATTCTTTCGGTAAAAATTAATATAAGTGAGGTTGGAGCAATAATTGGATTATTTATTTTTAATATAATACGCTATATTTTCATTGCTTCGGCTGCCAATCGCCCGGTTTTTAAAGCGGCATTTATAGAACCATTCAACAAGTGGTCACCGCAAATAAATAGCGTGTCAGAAATTTTTATTTCAGAAGTAGCGACTTCATTGCGTACACTTTCCTGAGTCGGTAAAGCATATTCAATACGATAGGCCTTGAGCATTTTCCATGACGTTACTTTTTGACCGTACCACTGTCTCAGTTCTTCTTTCATGTTTTCGGCTAAAGTTACATCGTCAACAGTTGGGATTCCATTACACGAAACGGAGATTAATATTTTTCCTTGTGGCGCATAAGCTTTAGAAACATTCGACATTACTGTTAAATTGTTTACCCATTTCTTTTGAGTTGACGCATTCAAGATCACAACTGCTTTTTTAGTAGGAGCCTCGTTTGCTTCAAAATAAATGTTGGTTACTTGATGTGAAGTCATTTTTTGTTCTGGAAAGAACTTTACGGTAAGACTATTTGCGGTCGTAGCCAATAGAATTTGGTTGGCTTCTAAAACGGTTCCGTCTGCAGTAATTATTTTATTTCCGTCAATTTCCGCCACTTTTGTATGATATTGGATACTGCCTTGAGGGAGCATGGCGACTAATTGTTTTGGTATTTCTTCCATTCCCAAAGCAGGAACAGCCACATCCCCATCAGAAAACATTTTCATCACAAAATCGAACATTCTTCGGGAAGTATTCAAGTCATTTTCCAGAAAAATACCGGAGAGGAAAGGAGCGTAAAAGCGCTGAATCATTTTTAGACTAAACCCATAATCGGCTAGCTGCTTGCGGGTACTTTGTTCCGGTTGTTCGAAAATTTCTTCGATTGTTATTTTTTGCAATTTATTTTTTAACCAAAGCGTGTTCAGTTTATCCTTTAATGTGCCTACGGGAGCAAAAAGAGTTGCAAATGTAGCCGAAGGTCTTCTAAACGGGTCGGCAATTTCAAAACTGCCACCATCATAAAGTACGGTTGCTCCAGGCAACATTTTCTTTAGGTTTAAGGCGTTGTAATTAAGTAATGCTTTTGTCTCGGGATATGCAGTCAAAAGGACCTGAAATCCTCTGTCTAAAAGGTAGCCCTCATGTGAATCGGTTTTTATTCTTCCGCCTGCACGTTCACTCGCTTCTAACAATAGTACTTTCCGGCCTTGACGATGCAAATAAACCGCAGCTGATAAACCTGCTAGTCCCGCTCCAACGATAATTACATCTTGTTTCATGTTTTTTGAAAATGTTTGGTACAAAAATAAGCCAAATAGGGTTTTCAAATGACTTATATAAGTGACAATTTAAGTTTTATTTCGTTCTAATGTTGAATAACCCTTAATTCCGAACGGTGATTTTTTAATATTAAATTATAGGGCTGTCCGTTATTAAAACCAAATTTTTTAAAAATATTTTTATTAAATTTAAAATAAAAAAAATGTAAAGCCCTGCAAATATTGAATTTAATCAAGAAAACATTATAATTTTTAAACCGTGGGGTCAATACGTTAAGAGATTCGAGCTCTGTTTGGTTTTAACAATACTATTTAGCGTTTTTTTTTTTTAAAAGAAACAAAGATATTAAGTGGCATTCATGACATTCAGCGACAGTCGCTTTAAATTTAATTAGTAGTCTAAAGAAAAGCGTGCGATTCTTATTCTGAATAATTCAAATCAGTATCAAAGGTTTCTTGTAGTCTCCAAAGTGCCAAAATTGAAATTACAGATAATATTGATCCAACAATCATAGCCGATTGCAAAATATCTCCATCAAAAATAGTATCTCTGAAAAAACCATAAATGAGAATAATCAACGGCAATGAACCTCGAACAAAATTAGGAACTGTAGTTGTCACCGTTGCGCGAATATTGGTCCCAAATTGTTCTGCAGCAATTGTTACAAATAATACCCAATAGCCTACTGAGAATCCCATAATAAAACAGAGCGTATAGAAAGAAGAAGCTGTAATTCCAAAAGCATTTAGGTATACAAAAATCATTACCAAATTAAAAATAAGAAATAAATACATCACTTTTTTTCTGCTTTTTAGCCACTGACTTAACAATCCACTGGCAATATCTCCAAAAATTAATCCGCCGTAACACCAAGCGATAGCTTTTCCTGCGGCAATAGTTGCAAAACCTTGTACGCCCAAAGCTTTAGCAAATTCAGGTGAAAAAGTGATCAAGACACCAACCAAAAACCATAATGGAATCCCGATAAGAATGCATTGAAGGTATTTTGAAAAACGTTTTTTATTAGTAAATAAAGACAAGAAATCACCTTTTTTCTCTTCACTTTCGTGTACTTTTTTGAATATACCAGATTCGGAAATACTGATTCTTAGAAAGAGTAATAGGATTCCCAAAACTCCTCCGGCATAATAACACAAACGCCAATCCTGAAAAATCTGATAGACTAGATAAGCGACTACCGCTCCTGAAACGCCTACCGAAGCTACAATCATTGTCCCATATCCTCGTTTTTCTTTGGGTAAACTCTCCGTAACCAAAGTAATTCCGGCACCTAATTCACCCGCAAGTCCAATTCCTGCTATTAACCTCCAAAAAGCATAACCATCAACTGTAGTTACCATTCCATTAGCGATATTAGCGACAGAATAAACTAAAATGGAACCGAATAAAACAGAAATCCGTCCTTTTTTATCGCCTAAAATTCCCCAAAGAATCCCGCCAAAAAGCATCCCAAACATTTGCATACTGATCAAATATTCTCCTTGATTCCGGATGGCATCTCCCGTAATTCCCAAGTCTTTTAAACTATCCGTACGAACGATTCCAAAAAGTAACAAATCATAAATATCAACAAAATAGCCAAGTGCCGCTACAATTACGGCTGCATTAAGAATTGAAACTGGCTTCTTTATATCTGGAAAATTAGTGTTTTTCATTATGATTATTTATTTACATCCAATTTCATTAATAGGTCAGTTTGTTCTTCATCACCAAGAATAAAAACATGGGTGTCAAATGTTACAAAGCCATTTTTGATATAAAATTGCAATGCTCTGTCATTTTTCTCCCAGACTCCAAGCCAAATGTAATCGGCATGCATCTGTTGTGCAATATCTATTGCTTTATCTAGCAATAATTGGCCAACTTTTTTTCCGTGAAAAGCGTGCAAAACATATATTCTATGAATCTCTAAGGCTTGATCATTTAGGATTTCGGTTTGTGCATTACCAAAATTTATTTTTAAATAGCCAATTGGTTTTGAATTAGAATACGCTATGAAAAACTCGGAGCTTGGATTGGTTAATTCTGAAGTTAATTGTTCTAAATTAAAGCTTTCTCGATTATAATTTTCAATGTTTTGGGGTGTGTTTACTTCAGCAAAAGTTTCAGAAAAGGTTTGTATGCTTATAATTTGGATGGTTTCAAGGTCTGATAGGGAAGCTTTTTTAATTTCAATTTTAAACATAATAAGTTACAGTGGTTTGGTTTGATTGAATCAAAAATAGTAAAAATTTAATCGCAATGATTTATATTATCTATCCTATTATTAGACAAATCAATTCATACGTACTCATTTGTTATTTTCAATTTGTACTTTTGAATCTGATACCAAAATGAACTGAAACAGAATCTGAATATGAAAATTGTTATATCGCCAGCAAAATCTTTAAACTTTGAAAAAGAACTACCGACGGCACAGCATACCGAACCTTTGTTTCTAAAAGAAGCGAAACAGGTTCATAAAGTTTTAAAAGGGAAAAAGCCTGCTGAACTATCTGATTTGATGCGCATTTCAGATAAATTAGCTGATTTGAACTGGAAGCGAAATCAAGAATGGAAAACACCTTTCACAGTAGAAAATTCGCGACCCGCAATTTTTACTTTTGATGGCGATGTTTATACCGGATTGGATGCATATTCGATCCCAATTGAGAAATTAGAAACGTTGCAAGATAGTTTGAGAATAATATCAGGTTTGTATGGGTTGTTGAAACCGTTGGATTTGATTCAAGCGTATAGATTAGAAATGGGTACTAAACTGCCTATTGACGAGAGTAAAAATTTATATGAATTTTGGAAATCGACCGTTACAAAAGCATTGAATAGGGAACTTACTAAAGGAGAATTATTCATCAATCTCGCTAGTAATGAATATTTTTCGGTAATCGATGTCAAAGCTTTAAAAGTTCCTGTTATTACCCCGGAATTTAAAGATTATAAAAATGGAAAACTTAAAATAATCAGTTTCTTTGCCAAGAAGGCAAGGGGGATGATGGTGCGTTATATTATTAATACCGATGTTAAAACAATTGATGATTTGAAAGGTTTCAATTATGAAGACTACCAATTTGACGCTAATTTATCAAAGGGAAATCATTTGGTATTTACCCGATAAAATCTAGTGATTAAAATAATAAAAAATGCCGAATTCTTTAAGAATTCGGCATTTTTTATTTAAACATAAATTAATGCATAGCATCAGCAGGATTGATTTTGTTTTTTCCTTTTTTGATTAAAAATATAATAGGAATACAACATAGGAACATAATCCCCAGATATAGAAAAATATCCATATATGATAAAACAGTGCTTTGTTTCATTATCGAATAATCAATGGCCTGATACGCTTTTTTTAGCGCAACATTACTGCTGAATCCTTTAGACATAAAACCTTTTTGCAGCATCGCGATACGTTGTTGTACTTCAAATTTGCTGCCATCTAAATGAGAAACTAAGTCTACCCGATGTTTCTGACTGAATCTTGTGATAAAAGTGGTGATAATAGCAATTCCAAAAGAACCGCCTAATTGTCTCATCATTCCTGTAAATGCAGCGCCTTCGCCAATGTGTTTTCCTTTCAGGGTAGAAAGTGATAAAGTTGTTATGGGTACAAAAAGTAATCCTAAACCAATTCCTCTTAAAATCAAAGGCCAATATAGATGTTCGGTACCAGTATTTGGCGTCATTCTATTGTGCATCATAAAAGTGAAGAAAAAGAAAACTAAAAATCCAACACCCACCATATATCCTTGGGGAACTCCGCGTTGAATTAATTTTCCAATAATTGGCATCATAAAAGCGGTAGTGATCGAACCCGGAATAAGTAATAATCCGGCATCAGTTGCTGTCCACCCTAAAATAGATTGTGTATAAATTGGAATAATTAACGTCGAACCATAAAGTCCAAATCCTAAGATAAAACACATTAAAACTCCAATTCTAAGATTCCCGTCTTTCAAAACACTTAAGTTTACTATCGGATGCTTATAGGTTAGCTCTCGCCATACAAATAAGATTAATCCAAATAAAGATACAGTGCTTAAAATTACAATTGTTGAGTTGTTGAACCAATCATCTTGCTGGCCGTGTTCCAAAACAAATTGTAATGAACCGATAAAAGCCGTTAAAAGAAAAATCCCCCACCAATCGACTTGGTTGACTTTTAATTTTTCACCGTATTGTGGACTTCTCACAAAAGTGAATGCTAATATAGTGGCAATAATACCAAGAGGAATGTTGATATAGAAAATATAAGGCCATGAAAAATGATCAACCAAATAACCTCCTAATGGCGGACCTAAAGTAGGACCCACAATCACACCCATTCCGTAAATTGCCTGAGCCATACCCCGTTTTGCAATAGGATAACTCTCGGTTATAATAGTTTGTGCGGTAACTAATAAAGCACCACCACCAAGTCCTTGTATAAATCGGAAAACAATGAGTTCCCATATGTTATCAGAGTTCCCACACATAAAGGAAGCAACAGTAAAAATGATAATGGAAACCACGAAGTAATTCCTTCGGCCAAATTGTTGTGACAGCCAACTCGTCATGGGAATGACAATTACGTTTGCAATAGCATAAGCTGTAATTACCCACGCCACATCATTCAAGGTAGCACCCAGGCTTCCTCTCATGTTAGTTAAAGCTACATTCACAATCGTTGTATCGACGATTTCCAGCAATGCACAGAGTACAGCTGTTATCGTAATAATAACCCGTCTATAGCCGTATTCTACTAAATCGTCTTCTACTACTGCCATTTTATTTTAAATGTACGTCAACATCAACATTCATCCCCGGACGCAATAATTTAATTTTCTCAACATCGTTAGATTTGTTCAAGCTTATTTTTACAGGTAATCTTTGAATCGTTTTTACAAAATTCCCTGTTGCATTATCTGGGGGCAAAATAGAGAAACGGGATCCTGTTGCAGGAGAAAATGACGTGATCGACCCTTCAAAATTATAGTCAGGATAAGCGTCTACATTTACAGTTACTTTTTGTCCAATAACCATTTTGTTCAATTGCGTTTCCTTAAAATTAGCAATTACCCATGCATTAGAATTATTAATAATATAAAAAAGAGATTGTCCCGGTTGTACCAATTGTCCGGGCTGAATATCAATTTTTGAAACCTGACCATCAATAGCCGCCGTGACTGCGGTGTAGGTTAAATTTAATTCGGCAGCATCAAGAATCGCTTTTGCTCTTTTGATATTCGCGGCAGCAACATCAGTCTGTTTATTCGAAACTTTAGATTTAGCTACAATTACAGATTTTTGAAAAGCACTGGCTCTTTCTTGCTGTTGCAAAATGCGGACTTGATTTTCGGCCTCTAATTTTGATGCCAAGGCTTGCTCGTATTGTTGTTTTGTAATAGAGTGATTTTTGTACAAATTATTATATCGAATGTAATCACTGTCGATTCGGTTCAATCTAATTTTTGCAGATTGAATATTTCCTCCGGCAGATAATACATTGGCATCAGATACAGAAATGTTAGCCAAAGCACTACTAATATCCGCTTTAGAAACTTCAAAATTACCTTCGGCAGCAAGAAATGAAGCATTTGCCTCGTCTATTTTCAATTGATAATCTCTCTTGTCTATGGTAAATAACGTATCACCTTTCTTCACAAAATCATTATCTTTTATATATACTTTATCCACATACCCGGAAACTTTAGGGATAATAGGATTCATATTTTTTTCTATTTGTGCATCATCTGTTTCTTCATGAGCTAAAGAGTGCATGTATTTATAAATTCCGTAAGTTCCGCCTAATACTACCAAAACCGCTAGGATAATAATAAATTTTGTATTTGTTTTTTTCTTTTCCATGTGTTTTGATTATATTTTTGAAAGATTGAAAGATTGAGATAATTGTCCGGTAACAGAAAGCAATTCGTAATATTTTTGAATAATATTTGCTTTTGCTAATGCTTTATTGATTTTTGAACCTAACTGTTCTACATCAGCTTCCAGTAAATCATTGGTGTCTGAAAGACCGTTATCATACTTGTCTTTTATAATTCTGTAGTTTTCTGATGATTGTTCAACCGCTTGGATATAAACATCATTTTGTTTTAATGCCAGATCATAATCTTCTATTGCATTTTGAACTTCCAGTTTGATATAATCAGTCAGCATAGCTTCAGAATTTTGTACTTCAAGCGCTTTACTTTCAGCTATTTTTACCGTAGTTCCATTTTTGATAATAGTACTCAAATCATAAGAAACCCCCACGCCAATATTCATTGCATTTTGAACAGTTATAACATTTTTCAAGTCTATTGCAGTATAACCACCAATAATTGCTATGGAAGGATAATAAGCACTTTTTGCTATTTTAATATTTGCCTGACTTGCTTTTCCTTGAAAACGGACTGCTTCTAAATCTTTACGATTTTGTAGCGCTGGTTCGTCATTGGTTGGAATATTATCCATTTGAAAGTTAGCAAAATCACTTTCTTTAATTTCTAGTTTTGTTCCCGCAGGTAACTTTAATAATGTAACTATGTAAAAATTTACAATATTTAAATTTTTAGCAGCTTCATCTATGGACAACTGAATTTTAGAAACTTGTAACTGCGATTTTAATAAATCGTTTCTGGGGATAATGCCGTTTTTTTCTAAATCACTAAAATCAGTTGCTCGCTGTTGCGCTCTTTTCTGATTTTCTTTTAAAAGTTCCAATGTTTTTTGTGCCTTATACAGATCAGCATAATGGTTAACCACTTTCATCGCCACTTCTTCCTTTGTTTGAGAAGCTGTAGCTGTTTGTGCCTGATATAAGTTTTCGTAAGCCTTGATGCTATTTTGGATTTTAAATCCTGCAAAAACGGGAACGCTGGCGTTAACTTGTCCAATCATTAATTGATCCACAACGGGAAGCGCTTGTGAAGTAGCACTTTTATTAATTTTTAGATCAATAGACGCTTTTGCCAATCTTTGATATTGTCCTGAAACTTTCAAATCAGGATATTGATTGTTTTTTGTAGATTGTAATTCGTATTTTTTAGTCGCCACTTTAGTATTGGCCAAGCTAACCTCATTACTGTTTTTCCAAGCCAAATGGATGGCTACATCGAGTGTTAAACTCGTTTTTTCTTGTGCTTCTACAGCAGAAGTTCCTATAAAGAAAATCCCGAAGAGCATTAATTGACTAACTTTCATATATCAGAAGGGCTTTTATAGTTTGTTGAATGTGTAATGTCAAATTGGTTTTTATATAATTATTGTACAAATCTTCTGTTTTCAAATTTAGTAAATTTTGAAAGAAAGTTTTATTCATATGGAAATGAAAGAAAGTACCTAAAATTGTTGGCGTTATTAAAGGAATGATAACATCTTTTCTAAAAATGCCTTTTGTTTGACCTTCTATAATAATGGATTCTAAGGATTTAAGGTTTCCTTTTTTTAATTCCGAGAAAGCCTGAAGATTTGAATCTCCTTTTTTAGAGGTAAATTCGAAGTGTAAAATTCTGTAAATACCTTTATTGCAATTGATGCGATTGATGTAAAGCTCAATCAATTTATTTATTTTCTCGATAGGTTCGAGGTCTTCGATTATTAAATTATCCAACTGTATTTTTAAGTCGGAAGTTCTATAGAGTATAAGGGATTCCAATAATTTTTCTTTGGAACCAAAATAATAAGAAACCATCGCAATGTTTATTTTGGCCTCTTTAGCGATATTTCGTATCGACGTACCATCAAATCCTTTTTCTGCAAATAGCGTTTCGGCTACTTCCAGAATTATAATTTGTTTATCGTTAAAATTGCTTTTCAATTCTCCTATTTTTAATTCGGCACAAAATTAAACAACTGTTTAAATTTAAACAGTTGTTTAATTTATTTTAACAAAATTTTAACAAAAATTAGTACTGTTTTTATGTTAAAATGAACCTTTAATGTAAAGCCATTTGTATTAACTTATCTACTATTAGTTGCTATTTTTTTGAATTAATTCTTTTTTTAAATTCTAATTTCTTCTTCTATTTTAATATCCAGAAATTCAAAGTTATAGTAAACAAATCCTAATTATTTTAAAATAAATGAACGATCATTCTTTTTTATGTATCTTTGCATTAGTAAATGATGGAAGATAAAAAGAATAATTTGGAAATGAAATAACCTTTAAATAAATACTAATTATGGCGCAACTTCAAAAAAGTATAGATAAACGTACCGCATTGCTAAAAGCGACCTTAAGTTTAGTAAACAATGGCGGAATACAAAGCGCTTCTATGGCTAAAGTGGCCAAAATAGCCAATGTTTCGCCGGCTACCATTTATCTGTTTTTTGAAAACAAGCAAGAGCTGGTCAATCAATTGTATTTGGATGTAAAAGGTTCATTTGCGGAAGCGGCTTTTAGAGAACAGAAGTCAGATGATGAAGTAAAAAAGAGTTTTGAAAAAATCTGGATTGCAATGGCTGCATTTAAATTGGAACACAAAGAAGAAGCTTCTTTTTTATCGCAGTGTGATAACACGCCTATGATTGATGAGGAAACCCGCCAAGAAGGATTGAAATATTTGGCACCTCTTTTTGTTTTATGGTCTATAGGGATAAAAGAAGGAATTATTAAAGATATTTCGCCTTATTTGCTGTACGCTTTCAGCATATATCCGATGGCTTTTTTAATGAATATGGATAACAGAGCGCTTTGTCCATTGGGCGAGAACGTACTAAAGGAAGCTTTCCAAGTGGCATGGGACAGTATAAAGGTTTAAGCTTTTTTTTAAAAAATAAAATGTAAATAAGAATTATAAATAAACACAAATAAGATGGAATTATTAGATAAGTTGAAGTGGCGTTACGCTGCAAAAGCAATGAACGGTCAAAAAGTTTCTGCAGATAAAATTGACAACATTCTTGAAGCTGCTTCATTGGCACCCACGTCAAGTGGTTTGCAACCTTTTGAAATATTGGTGGTAACGAATCAAGAAATTAAAGAAAAAATTAGAGCTATTGGTTGGAATCAATCTGTGATTACAGACTGTTCGCACTTATTGGTTTTTGCCGCTTGGGACACGTACACTGCAGAACGTATCAATACGATGTTTGACCTTACCAATGAAGTTCGTGGTTTTAAAAATGAAGGTTGGGAAAATTACCGTCAAATGTTGTTGAACAGCTATCCGCAAAAAGATGCCGAAGTGAATTTTCAGCATGCAGCAAGACAAGCGTATATTTCCTTTTCGCAAGCCATTGCAGCTGCCGCTTTTGAAGGTGTTGACAGCACACCAATTGAAGGTTTCGATCCAGATGCATTGGACGAAATTTTAAATCTGAGAGAAAAAGGATTAAGAAGTTGTGTAATGCTTCCTCTGGGATACAGGGATGTTGAAAATGACTGGTTAGTGAATTTAACAAAAGTCAGAAAAAGTAGAGAAGATTTGATTACTCTTGTTGACTAAAACCCAATTCTGAAACAATACATTTTAAAAACAGCCTCTTCATTTTTTTGGAAAGGCTGTTTTTTTATCAATTCACAGGAAAAAAAATGCAACAAAAATCTATGTCGACTTCCATCCAAAATTGTGGATATCTATTTTATTAATTGTGATTTTTTTTTCCTTTAAAATCTATCTTTGACATTCTTAAAAAAAAAATATGAGCACAATTTGGTACGAATGCAAAGTAAAATATAGAAAAACAGACGAAACCGGCGGACAAAAGATTGCGAATGAACCTTACTTGGTAGACGCATTATCCTATACGGAAGCAGAAAGCAGAATTAATGAAGAGATGTCGGCCTATATCAGTGAAGAATTTAAAATCACAAATATAAAAGTGGCTAATTATGCAGAGATTCATCCTTTCGAAAATGCGGATCGTTGGTTTAGATCTAAAGTTTCCTTGTTGGCATATGACGAAGAAAGCGGTAAAGAACGCAAAACCAATATGTATTTATTAGTGCAAGCCAATGATGTAAAAGAAGCGTATGATAACACTGTCGGTGTAATGAAAGGCACCATGGGCGACTATACCATACCTGCTATTTCGGAATCTCCTATTATGGATGTTTTTCCTTATTTCAGTGGGGAGGAAGGAGAAACAGAACAGTTAGAAAAGTTCAATGCGCTCAAAGCTTCTAAACCGGAATCAGCAGAAATAGTGGATCATATGGAATTTGAAACGGAGATGGCAGAGTAAATTGCTGATTAAAATAGTGGTAAAATATAAAAGAAGATTTTTTACTCCTCTTTTTCTGTGATAAAAATAAAAAGCTCCATAATTCTATTATTTTAGAATTATGGAGCTTTTTTAACAGTACTGCAAATGCATTGCAGATCTGTTTATTCTGATTTATAAATGTGAATCGATTGCCCGACTAATTTCCATTTGTTTTTTATTTTCTCTAAAAGCCGAATTTCATAGGAAAATGTTTTCTTGCCATCTTTTGCCGTCGATTCTTCATTATGACTTACCCAAGCAGTCTTTCCATTAATGCTTATTTTGTAATTAGTGTTTACTGCGAAACCACCATTTCCCATTGCTTCTGGTTTTGTATTTATCATTGCTGCGGGAGGAACATCAAATGTTTCGCCTTTTGGTGTAGAAACTAAAATTCGGCTGTACGGCTGAATGTACCAGCAGTCGCTATGACCTTTACTGTCCCTTGCTCTCCATGTAGCCGATTCTTTTTCTAATAGTTTTTTAATCAATTTTGATTCCTCTGTCTCTTGACTGTGCCCTGTAAAACTAATGACAATAAGAATGTAAAAGGGTAATGTCCATTTCATTATAAGATCTTTTTATTAAAACTAGATTCAACTAATTAATGCAACTTTTAGGGGGGAGATAAAGACATTTTTTCAAAAGAAAGGACTTTTAAAAAGCCCTCTCTCTCGAATGGAATAAATGTTCTTTATTTGCTCCTGACCAAAGTTGTAAATAATGAGCCACTTAACCAGCGAACAAAGATACACAATCGGTGTATTATTAGATCAAAACTACAATAAAAGTGAAATAGCAATTCTTATAAATAAGGACAAATCTGTTATAACACGTGAATTAAAACGCAATTGCGATTTACGCAGTGGTAAATACAGTTCTGAATTAGCTCAGCGAAAATACG
>NZ_FNVP01000013.1 GCF_900108015.1 Flavobacterium urumqiense
CCTCTGGTTTTATTTTTTTTCTCTTTTGAACAAAGGCACTAGATGTGAAATTTTGAACTTTCTGACAATCTAATTTTGAGTTGAGATGTTGTAGAAAATTATCAATTTCAATTACCATACTTTTCTTTAATAAATTCAGCATAAAAAGCAATACCCGACCAAAAGGCTGCTTACGATTTCTGGTAAAATCTTGTTCCTTCATCCTATAATCTAATATTATTTCTTTGCTAAAAATTACTTCTCTCAATTGTTTAATGATTAAGATTGAGCTCTTCGACATATGTTAAACTGTTATATTACAGCTTAAATATAAGAAATATACTATAAAAAACCTAATTGCAAATACAATAAATAGCTGTAAATCAAAACAATAAAACCTTAACTTAATGACATTGAGCGCGAGCGTCCCGCTCGTGCCTATTACAAATTTATAGTAATTTACTTTTCTTAGTGTTCACGAGCGGGACGCTCGCGCTGGCGGGGGGCAAGCCCAACGAAACCCTTGCTGTTGTAGCAGTTTTTATTCCACGAATCCTAAACTATCTTTTGAGTTAGGATAAAATATTTTTCTAATTTCGTAGCTTAACTCGTTCACTTCATATAAATATTCAGAACCGACATTATAATCTGCTATGATACTATTAATTACGTTCCATTCGTAAACTTTTTCTCCATCAACAGAATTTTCTTTAATGTATCTATCGCAACTATTTACAATTTTGGTTGTTCCTAACATTATACTTTCTCGGTCATTTATTAATTTATCACTTTTAACTTGCATAACACCTAAAGTGTGACTTTTATCAGAAAATCTATGTTTAATATTTTCGATTAGTCTTATAACTTTTGGACGATTAAAATCCTCATAAATCAGTATTGAGTAAGCAACAGATTCTAATGCTTCGTTTTTAGTTATGTCTTTGATTAACTCTCCGTAAAGATTATTAAAATGTCTATATCTTGATTTTAAATAATTTTCTTTTCTTCTAACAGTTCCATCTTGTGAAAACCTTATGTTATTGGTTAGTTGAAAAATAAAAATTAGAATTATTATCCAAAGTTCATTCGCAATTGTTGTAAAATCAGGAAGAATATTTTCTTTTATTCTTATTATTTTATCATAAACGAAATAAGAGATTATTATTATTGTAGACCAATATAATGCTTGTCGATACCAATCTAAAAGCTTTCCTCTACTTGTAACAAGATTGAAAAGTAAACGAAAAATGATATAATAAATATTTACTAAATATATATTGGTTACATATTTGTCAAGATTGAAATAATAAAGAGCAGATGAAATTATTATTAAGTATACAATTGGTGTTAGTACACGAATTAAGAAATTTAGAGCTGGAGCTTCTTCGGCTTTTACAAAGATAGATATTCCCCTGTAGCCAATAGAGTAGGAATGTTTTCCAATCCAATTAATTAAAAAAAATAAAACAACTCCAAATGTGATTTGTACAAAAAAAATATCCATAAAGTTTTTCTAAAATTTGCTACATACTCATGACAACAGTCATATTATTTTATCTCAAATATATTGTTTTTTTTCTTACAATTCATCTGGCTATTTAAGATTTGTCGGATGAATTTGCAAAATGACATTATGAAATCAAAAACGCTCTCAATAGCCCCGATAGAAATGAAAAACCTAGTAAGAGCTGGTGTTCAGCTCTTACTAGGTTTGTAATGTATAGCGGGAAATGCGTTCTAAAAAAACGAACTCGTTCTGCTCCTAAAAAACAATAAAAATTAATTATCTATTAGAACGTCGGTCATTATTTTGACTTGGACGTCTTGGACCAAAACTATTATTGCTGCTTCGGTTTGTAGTATCTGTTTTTGGTTTTCGCGGAGTTGAATCGCGTTGTTGTCTTCCTTGACCTTGTTTAATTGGTTCTTTGGAAGCGTTAGGATCAGGCTCGAAACCTTTGATGTTTTCTTTAGGCAAATTTAAACCCACTAATTTTTCTATATCATGTAAAAAAACCGTTTCGTCCGGACTGAATAATGAAATAGCTTCACCACTCGCACCAGCTCTTCCTGTACGACCAATGCGGTGAACGTAATCTTCAGGAATATTAGGCAATTCAAAATTAATCACATGCGGTAATAACGGGATGTCTAAACCTCGTGCTGCAATATCCGTAGCGACTAAAGCGGTTAGGCTCCCGTCTTTGAAACCTGCCAAGGCTTTGGTTCGTGCTCCTTGACCTTTGTTACCATGAATGGCAGCTGCTTTAATTCCGGCGCTAATCATGCTTTCCGTCAGTTTATTGGCGCCTTGTTTGGTTCGGGTAAAAACCAAAATTTGTTTCCAGTTTCCTTCCGTAATAAGTTTAATGATTAGTTCTGTTTTTTTCTCTTTGGCAACAGGATATACTTTTTGAATAATAGCATCCACGGTTGTGTTTTCCGGGGTTGCTTCCACATGAACGGGATGGTGCAAAATGCCCATTGCCAATTTCTTAATGTCTTTTGAAAAGGTTGCCGAAAACATCAAGTTTTGCCTTTTTGAAGGTAATACTTTTATAATGCGCTCAATGTCTCGTACGAAACCCATGTCCAGCATACGATCAGCTTCATCCAAAACTAAGATTTCAACTTTTGCAAGCGATATTAAACCCTGATTTTGCAAATCTATTAACCGACCTGGAGTGGCAACTAAAATATCGACACCCTGACGCAGTTGTGTCACTTGTGGATTTTGGTTTACTCCCCCAAAAATAACGGTGCTTTTTAAGTCTAAAAACACACTATATTCTTTTATATTAGCCAATATTTGTGCTGCTAATTCTCGTGTTGGAGTTAATATTAGGGCACGAATAGGTCTGTTTCTTAACTGTTGACCTTGTGATAATAATTGTAAAATAGGTAGTGTAAAACCTGCCGTTTTTCCTGTTCCTGTTTGTGCAGATGCTAATACATCTTTACCTTCTAAAATGGGTGGAATTGCTTTTTGTTGTATTGGAGAAGGTGTAGTATATCCTTTTTTGCTGATGGCTTTTAGTAAGGCATCAGATAAGCCTAATGAGTTAAATGACATAAATGGTGTTTATGAAGCGAACACAATTATTTAGTTTACTTCTTTTAAGTGGGCGCAAAGGTACTGCTAATTTTTCGAAGTGCTTTTGATTGCTTGATTTTGTTTAAATAAAATACAGTACTTCAATTTAATCCGCAGTAAACTAAGATAAAATTTACTACTGTAGATATGCTGTAAGAATCACAAAAATATACAAACAAAAAAAAATCGGGAATATATCCCGATTTTTGAGTTCTGATTAAATTCTGATTTATCTTATTTCATCAAAAGTATTTCCTTGTTTAATATCTCCTGTTTTATACCCTTTCATAAACCAAGCTTTACGTTGTGCGGAAGTTCCATGTGTAAACGATTCCGGAACAATATGTCCTTGAATTTTAGCTTGAATAGCATCATCACCTACTGCATGTGCTGCACTTAGCGCTTCATCAATATCGCCTTCTTCCAAGAAATTGTTCATTTTTTGATTGTAATGCGTCCATACACCAGCATAAAAATCAGCTTGTAATTCTAAAGCTACGGATAATTTATTGGCTTCGGCTTCACTTTTTCCTTCTTGCATCTGTCTCATTTTATTAGAAGTTCCTAATAAGGTTTGTACATGATGTCCAATCTCGTGGGCAATTACATAAGCGGTAGCAAAATCACCCCCTTGAGCACCAAATCTCGTTTTCAGTTCCTCAAAAAATGCCAAGTCCATATATACTTTTTGATCGCTGGGGCAATAAAAAGGTCCCGAAGCCGATGTAGCATTGCCACAAGCAGTTTCTACAGCATCCGTAAACAATACTAAATTTGGTCTTTTATATTGCATATTGTTTTCCTGAAAAATCTTTGACCAGACATCCTCAGTATCTACTAATATAGCTTCTATAAACTTGCCTTCCTCAATTTCTGTTGCTGTCAAAGCTCGTTGTTCAGTAGGAGTACCATTTCCTTGGTTCATTTGTTCTAATATTGGAGAAAGCATTTGGGCATTTTCTCCTCCAAATACATTCAATAACAATATAATAATCCCAATAATTCCTCCTCCAACAATTGTTTTTCCACTAGAGGACATTCCTCTTCGGTCTTCGAAATTTTCACTTGAACGCCTGCCACTCCATTTCATAACATAATGTATTAAGTCATTTGTATTTTTAAAATCAGTACTAATTTAGATTGTTTTTTTGTAATTGGATTCAATTTTCGCAATAAATAATCTTCATAAGTTATTTAATCCATTTCAAAATGGACTCTTCAATAATTCCTTTTATTATAGGTTTTGCAATATAATCATTCATTCCAGCCGCTATACATTTGTCTTTTTCCTCTTTTTCTGTGCCCGCAGTTATTGCAATTATAGGTACATTTTGACCAGATTTTAGATTTCGTATTTTTTTCGCAGCTTCATATCCATTCAAAATTGGCATTTGAATATCCATAAAAATAAGATCCGGGTTTAAAGTTTCAAATTGATCAACGGCCACTTTTCCATTTGGAATTTCAAAAATTGTCACATTTATAAATAAGTTTTTAATGATAGTTTTAAGTAATAACATGTTAACTTTATTATCCTCAACAAGCATTATATTTATTTTTTGATAATTTTTAAATGCTATCTCTTTATAGATATCTGGAATAATAATTTCCTTAACCTCATCTGACTCCACGTTACTGATTTCTAAATCTAAATAAAAATAAAAGGCGCTACCAAATTGAACTGTGCTTTCTAATTGTAAGTGACTATTCATCAAACCTAATAATTGGTTCGAAATGGTGAGACCTAATCCAGTTCCTCCAAATTTTCTTGTAGTTGAGTTATCTTCCTGAGAAAAGGCTTTAAAAATTTTCCTTTTGTTCTCCTCTTGTATTCCAACACCAGTATCAATAACAGAAAAAAGTATTTTAGCTCTGGAATCATTTGTTTTTTCAGCAACTGAAACATTTAATTTTATGGAACCTTTTTCAGTAAATTTCACTGCATTTGATAAAAGATTTAGTAAAATTTGTTTTAAACGTACGCTGTCTGTCCAAAAATATTTAGGAACGTCTGACGCAATATTTAGTTCTAACGTCAAATTCTTTTGATTTGATTCATATAATATCAAATCAATAATTTGGCTCAAAATTTCCTGGACATCATTTTTTTCCAAATACAGCTCTAATTTTCCAGCTTCTATTTTAGAAAAATCAAGAATGTCATTTATAATATCTAATAATGATTTAGCAGACTGATTTATCGTAGTCATGTATTTTTCTTGGGTTTTACCAAGATTTGTATTCATTAACAAATCAGTAAAACCAATTATTCCATTTAATGGAGTTCTGATTTCGTGACTCATATTGGCAAGAAATTCTGATTTTGCTTTATTGGAAGCTTCCGCTAATTCCTTTGCTTTAATAAAAGATTCTGTCTGTTTCGTCTCCGTAATATCAATAAAAATCCCTTCAATAAAAGTGATTTTTCCATCTTTGTATATCACATCCCCAAATTCTTCCACCCAAACAACAGTATTGTTTTTGTTTATAATTCGGTAGGTTAGATGTATCTGTTTTCCGTTTTCTATGGCGTTTTGCTGTTCAAGGACGGTTCGCTTTTTGTCTTCCGGATGAATTAAATCGATAAATGAAAGTTTATTATTAAGGAAATCTGATTTTGGATAACCCGTTAGTTTTTCAATTTGATCGTTGATATAAATTTTAGTAGCATTTTTATCATATTTTGATAAATAAACGGTTCCGGGGATATTATTAGCAAGCAATCGAAATTTTTCTTCACTTTCATAAATCGCTATTTCATTTGTAATTCGTTCTATTGAGGAAGCAATATTTCTTGATAAAGTTTGCAAAATATTGACTTCATCTTCATTCCATTTTCTTTCATTATAGGTGTCATCAAAGCCTAAAAAGCCATGAAATTTGTTTTTTACAAAAATGGGAAAAAGAATCAAGGAAGTCACATCTACCGCCAATAATTTGTTTTTTAAGGATTCATTTTCAATTTTTGGAATTGTTGCTTCATAAATTTTATTGTTCAACAAAGGAGTTAATAATTCTTCAAAATAGGCGTAAGGCAAATTTTGTAATTTTGTATTATTCTCGGTTAATCTGTTATTATTAATAATCCACCTGTATTTTTGGCTGATGGATTTTGCATCTGAATCACTTTCATAATAATAAGCCCGGTGAGATTTAGTCGCTTTTCCCATTATAACAAGAACATCCGAGAAAATATCGTTGATATCGTTACTGTTTAGGAATTTTTCAGTGCAAACTGTCATGGCAGATAATAGCTCGCTTTTGTATTCCAATTTTTTCTCCGCTGTAAATCTCATATTTGATATAAT
Source organism: Flavobacterium urumqiense (assembly GCF_900108015.1). Lineage (GTDB taxonomy): Bacteria > Bacteroidota > Bacteroidia > Flavobacteriales > Flavobacteriaceae > Flavobacterium > Flavobacterium urumqiense. The sequence goes on from NZ_FNVP01000013.1 coordinate 6,382, forward strand.
CGCTAATGAAATTATATCCGATATAGTTTTGGCGAAATTAATGTCTTCGTTATCCCAGTTTCTTTGGTTTTTTGTAGTTTCAAAACTTAGCGTACCCACTAATTCTCCATTGGTTAGAATAGGAATCTCAAGAAGCGATTTGATGTCGTTTTTTAAAAAATAGGATTTTGTAAATTCCGATACTTCAGATTTATTAAAAACATCAGGTGCGCTAATTTGTTTTTTTGCTTTTATTGATTCAAAATAAATTGGAAATTTTTCTTTGTCCAATATATTTCCAACACTGTATTTGTCAGTGTCCAAATGGTATAAAATTTCACAGATAATTTTATCTTCTGTGTATTTCCAATAGCTGACCCTATTGCATTTTGAAGCTTTTGCTGCAGCTTCGATTATCAATTTTAAACTAGTTTCAAAATTTTCATGATTACTAAAATTAGTTGTAGATAATTTTTTGATTGTTTTGTTGTATTGTTCATTTTTTTCTTGAAGTATTTTATTTTTAGCCTCAATATTTTTAAATGCAGTAGTATCTCTAGCGATACCGGAGTAGCCTAATATTTTGTTGGAGTCATTTTTTCGAATAATAACTTTTTGAGAAATCCATAATATTTCCCCAAATTTCTTTACCAACGGAATTTCAATTGTAGGAAAATCATTTTCGTTATCTTCTAAGTTTTGATAAAAGCGCATTATTTCTTTGACATAATCTTCTCGTATAAATTCAGAATAATTATGGTTTAGAATTTCGTTCTCTTCATACCCTAAAATTTTAATGGTAAAATCATTTACGAAGGTAAAATTCCCATCTTTATCTACTTCATAGATCATGTCCGTCGCTGATTGTATTAAGTTTTTATATTGATTCTGAATATTAATTTCGTTAGTTACATCTTGTCCAATTCCTATTATTAAATCATCAGAAAACTTTTTGTCTTTCCATTGAATGTATTTGAATTCACCATTTTTACATTTTATCTTTCTGATAAATAATTGATCTTCGTTAAAATTTAAATGATAATTTTCATCAGTAAATCTCGAGTTTTGAATATGTTTCCAATAGCCTGACCCCATAACCTCGCTTACAGAGTAACCTAAAATTGAAGTAACAGTTTCACTGCAAAATACAATCTCTCCCTTTTTATTTGTTGCAAGTATTAATGAATTTCCTTTATTTATAATTTGATCATTAAAACGAAATTTATCTTTTATATTCAACGAGGATATATATCGGATGTAATTTAATATAAAAGTTAATAAAGTGTAATTAAATAATATGATTAAAGTTTTCAATGGTACAAGCGATAATGTCAGAACGCTAAAAAGGTAAATTAGTACAAAACCAACATAATACCAATACAGTTTAACTGGTTTAAGAATGCTGTAAGAAAAGAAAAAAGTAACCACAAACGCTACCATCGGAATAAGATCAGCGTGTGTTAGAATTAGATTTCTACAAATTAAAGCAAAATAGAGAAGATATACAGTTATAAAAATATTTTTAATATTTCTAAATATAAAACCTGACTTTAAACTAGCAACATAAATAAGTAGCAATGCGATGCCAATTCCTACATTAGTAGCAAGTAAGCTTTTAGGTCTTACCCTAAAAATTTCTAAATTAATTTCTAATATGGGTAGTACTATTCCTAAAAATAAAAGATAGATCTGATACTCTTTATTCCTTAAATTTTCTTTATAATTTTTTTCTAAGGACTTACTATATAAAATTTTTCTAATTTTTGTAAAGCTGTAAATCAATAACGAAAATAATATAACTAGAATAAGGATTATAGCCCAAAAATTAAGAGTGCTGTTAATCAGTATTTTAATTAGCGAAAAATTATTTGTTGTTATAAAATTATAAAACCAATTAAGAAAAAACAGATTACTCTTAGTTGAAAATAATGAGCTATAGCATAATACCATAGGAATATTTAGATTAGGTTAGAAAGACTAGATTTTTGATCTTATCTTAATTGGTCAGTAATATATAATTTTTTTTAATAAAAAACACAACCTGAAAAAGATCAGATTGCGTTTTCTATAAAAAGTATCTTTTAAAGTTTAGGTTATTTATTCCCACTCATTTTCGGAATCTATTCCTATAATTGAAGTGTAAATGACATAATACATAGAATATATAAAAGGAATTGTAAAAAATAAACCAATACAGCATCCAATAAAACCGACCAATGAAGCGATACGGCTTACAATTATTAATCCCAAAAGCACTAAAGGTTGTTTTGAAACGATTATCATACTTGATTTTAGGGCATCAATAGCTTTTAGATTACCAAAAATAATTAGCGGAATAGTCAGGAATGTAAAAAAGGAGATTACAGCACTAAGTAATGCACCAATTATTTCGATACCAACAAGCTTTAACATTTCAGATAGACCAATGCTGAAAATCGTAATTATAAATGCCGAAATGACGAGTTCCTGAAAATAAGGATTTTTATAATATTGGAAAACTGTAGAAACATGAAATTCTTCATCTTTTTCCGCACTATGAGCCATTTTAATTAATCCTGCTAAGAATGGAACCAAAAGACAATTAAACAATATTCCCAAAATTAAATATATAGCCAAATGCAGTCCTGTAAAATTTTCGACTCTTAAATCATCTAAAATTTTTTGATTTAGTGCAGAAACTCCAAAAGTAGAAATCACTATTCCAGCAGCTAGAAATCCTAAAAGTATTGCAAATACAAAAATCATTAGACCGGCATATAAAGCAATTTTTTTATAATTTTCAAATGCATGATTAAAAACATTTCCAAAATCTATTTGGTAACCATTGGTTTTTATTTCTTCTATTTTCTCTTTTGTAGTTTTCAGCATTTAATTTAAGGTTTTATTTGGTTAATTTACGGTTTTTATATTTTGTGATACACTTCTTCAAATGGAATTCTGAAGCGTTCTCCATATATTCCTTGCTCGTCTCTAAGTCCGCATCCAATGATCATATTAATTTCACCAGAAGAGGGTAAATGAAGTATTTTTTTAATTCTGACAGAATCAAAACCTTCCATTGGGCATGTATCGTAATTTATGGCTGCCATGCTGATCATGAAATTTTGCGCAGCAAGTCCGGCACTTTTATGTGCCACAATTCGCATATCGCTTTGTCTTGCCTGTCTATAAATAGGTTGAAATAATCCAATAATTTGAAAAGCAATAAATTTTATCATTCCAAATATCCCAAAGAAATCAATGTAAATTGTAGGGATGATTTTTTTATAATAGTTCATTGCAAATTTTTCCCTCTTAGAATATTCAGCTTCCGGTTTGTTGCCAAATTGGGATTTCAAAAAAGAGATATTAGCGTGCATTCTTTTTCTCCATAAATCTTTTCTAGCGACAACAATCACTAGTTGTTGAGCAGTTTTAGCCCCATTTTGGTCAAAACTGGCTGCTGCTATTTCTTTAATACTATCAGGAGATACGATATGATAAAATTCCCAAAGTTGCATATTGCTGCTTGTTGCCGCAAGTGTGGCTAAATGGATGCAATCTTTTACTTTTTGCTCATCAATAGGTTCTTTTTTAAAAACCCGAACGGATCGCCTATATTTTATAGCTTCACTTACCGATTTTTCATTGGTTACAGCCATTTTAATAATTTTTGAATGGATTTTAACTTGTCTTTATAAGGTGCATATCGCATCGGTAAATCTAACCAATTTGCTTTTTTTACAATTGCTTTTTTATGTGAGAAAGTATCAAAACTTAAACGACCATGATAAGCACCAATTCCGCTGTGACCAACTCCACCAAAAGGCAGTCTTTTATTAGAAAAATGTACAACGGTATCATTAATGCAGCCTCCTCCGAAAGAATACTTTTTAATTATTTTTTGTGCAAATTTTTTGTCTTCTGTAAATACATATAACGATAATGGTTTTTCGTATTTAGAGATTATAGTGTTTATTTCGGCATCATTTTCATAGGAGAGAATAGGAAGTAAAGGGCCAAAAATCTCGTCCTGCATAATCAAACTATCCACACCAGTTTCATCAACAAGTGTAGGAGCGATGTAGCACTCTTCAATGTTAGTATGACCGCCAAAAAACACTTTCTTTTCCTCAATCATATTCGCTAATCGAAGCCAGTTTTTTTCATTTATAATTCGGGCATAATCTGGGGATAATTTTGGATTTTCTCCATAGGCTTTGATGATTTCCAATTTCATGAATTCCATGAAATGATTTTTCATGTCTTTTTGAATTAAGATATAATCTGGTGCAATACAGGTTTGACCTGCATTTATAAATTTACCCCAAACAATTCTTTTTGCAGCCAATTTTAAATTGGCAGTATTGTCAATTATACAAGGGTTTTTACCTCCAAGTTCTAATGTTACGGGCGTTAGATTTTCGGCTGCTGCTTTTGCAACAATTTTTCCCACAGGAACACTTCCCGTAAAAAAGATGTAGTCCCAGCGTTGTGACAGCAGTTTTTGAGAAACTTCAACACCACCTTCCATAACTTCAACATGATTAACCAGAAATGTTTTCGTTATTATTTTTGTGATTATTTCTGATGTTTTTGGAGTAAGTTCAGAGGGTTTTAGTACCACTTGATTTCCTGCAGCTACAGCTGAAATTAAGGGACAAAGTGCTAATTGAAAAGGGTAGTTCCAAGGAGCTATTATCAATATTTTACCATAGGGTTCTTTATAGATATAATCCGTGGAGGGAAAATTAAGTATGGATGGGAAGACCCTTTTTGGTTTTGCCCATTTGTTCAAATTTTTTATGGTATCTTTTAAGTCGGAAATCACATAATTTGTTTCTGTGAGTACAGCTTCAAAAGCAGGTTTCCTGAAATCAGAATATAAAGCTTCAATAATTTCATTTTCATGAGTGATAATGACATCTAGTAACTTTATTAAGGCTTCTTTTCTATGAGCTATGTTCGTTTTGTAATTCATCGGATAGAAAATTTATTTAGTGCTATGCAAGTTAATTTTTATAATTTACATAATGATCATTCTTACAAAAAAAATCATAATGCATCCCAAATTGAATCAGAAGGGATAGGAGCAATAAGAATTATATTCTCTTTGGTAACGGGATGGGTAAAAACTAATTTTCGCGCATGTAAGTGTATTCCTCCATTAGGATTGCTTCTGTCAAAACCGTATTTTAAGTCTCCCTTTATCGGCGAACCAATGGCAGAAAGTTGAGCCCTGATTTGATGATGTCTTCCGGTATGAAGATTAATTTCTAGTGCAAAATAGTTATTTAATTCTTTGAATATTTTATAATCCAAACTGGCTAATTTACTCTCAGGAACTTCTTTAATATGCGCTTTGGAAGTATTGTTTTTTTCATTTCTCTTTATGAAATGAATCAATTTGTCTTCACTTTTTTCGGGTTTGTTTTTCACAATTGCCCAATACGTTTTTTCCGTTTCACGAGTGCTGAATAACTCATTCATTCGAGTTAATGCTTTGCTTGTTCTTGCAAAAACCACAATTCCGGTTGTTGGTCTGTCTAAACGGTGAACAACTCCAAGAAAAACTTCACCAGGTTTGTTGTATTTATCTTTTATGTATTCTTTTACAACCTCACTCAAAGGTTGATCCCCTGTTTTGTCGCCTTGCACAATATCCCCCACACGTTTATTAACCACTATAAGATGGTTGTCTTCATGAAGGATTTGTAGGTTATTTTTGTTCGAAATTATTTTACTAGACAAGTGTAAAAGGCTTTAATTAAAATTTTATCGATACTATCGAGAACTGAACACTGCAAATGAATACTAAACACTAATATTGTTCATTCACATTTGGAAAATCACTTGATTTCACATCGGCAACATATTGACCAATGGCAGCAGTCATTCCTTCGTATAAATTCATATATCTTCTTAAGAAGCGAGGGCTAAATTCATTGTTCATTCCTAACATGTCGTGGATTACAAGAACTTGACCGTCAACCCCACCACCAGCACCAATCCCAATTACAGGAATCGAAATACTTTGCGCTACTTTTTCGGCTAAATGTGCAGGAATTTTTTCTAAAACTAAGGCAAAACAACCGAGGTTTTCCAATAATTTAGCATCTTCCATCAATTTTTCTGCTTCTTCTTCTTCCTTGGCACGAACAGTATATGTTCCAAATTTATAAATAGACTGTGGGGTTAAACCCAAATGTCCCATTACTGGAATTCCTGCGTTTAATATTTTCTTGATAGAATCTTTTATTTCTTTTCCACCTTCTAGTTTTACGGCATGTCCGCCGCTTTCTTTCATGATTCTGATGGCAGAACGCAACGCCTCTTTAGGATCAGATTGATAACTTCCAAAAGGTAAATCAACCACAACTAAAGCTCGTTCTGTAGCTCTCACTACTGAGGAAGCATGATATATCATTTGGTCTAAAGTAATTGGCAAAGTTGTTTCATGACCCGCCATAACATTTGAAGCTGAATCACCTACAAGTATTACATCGATTCCAGCAGTATCAACAATTTTAGCCATTGTATAATCATAAGCAGTCAGCATGGAAATTTTTTCTCCATTGGCTTTCATTTCAATTAATGACTTTGTTGTAATTCTTTTGTAATCTTTTTTGGCTACAGACATTGTGGTTTACGATTTTAAGTATTAAAAATACGATTTGTGCCCGTAAAAGTAGTGAAATTGAATTATTAAGAGAGTTAGATTGCTTATTTTTTAAGAATCAGGAAAAAAAAATCTTTATAAAATCTTTATAACATGTTCTAATATATTATAAAATACTTACAACATATCATTTAACTTTGTGCTGTTAATAAAAAGTATTCCTGTGCAAAGTATTTTGAGCCAAATAAAAAGTGAAAACCAATACCTTATATGTGTATTGTCAGTAAGCATAGCAGCTTCATTATGTTTGCTTACCAGAGACTATTTAGATCATATAATCGTAGGATATTTATTGCTGGTTGTCGTTTCTTTATTAGCTGCATTTTTAGATATTTTGCCGGTATTATTAAGCGCTGTTTTAAGTGCTTTAATCATGAATTTCTTCTTCCTGAAACCGTATTATACTTTTCATATTAGCAATGCCGAAGATTCTTTATTATTGATTTTGTTTTTCATAATTGCATTGATTAATGGAGTTTTAACTCATAAAATTAGAAAAGCCGAAAAAATTTTGCAAGTAAAAGAAGTCAAGGTGAACACAATGAAACTATATAATGCTTTACTGGATTCATTATCACATGAATTACGTACTCCAATTTCTACCATTATGGGTTCAATAGATACAATACAAAGTAAAACTATAACTATTTCTGAGGAAAATAAGCAAAAATTATATTTAGAAATTGAAAAAGCATCTTTACGACTAAACCATCAAGTCGAGAATTTATTGAATATGTCCAGGTTAGAATCTGGTGTAATACAGCCAAAAATAGATTGGTGTGATTTAAAAGAATTGGTTTATAATGTTTTGGATAGCTTAAAAGAGGATTTACATTTTCATAAAATTGTCGTTCATGCTGATGAAAATTTACCGCTTTTCAAGTTGGATTATGGCTTAACGGAACAAATTATTTACAATTTGGTTTTTAATGCATCACAATACACCCCAAAAGGAGCTAAAATTGAAATCAAAGTGGACTATAACCCTAATATTGATTTTGAATATAATCCAGATACACTGATGCCATGCGTAATTACTATTTCCGATGATGGAAACGGTTTTCCTGAAACAGAAATAAATAAAGTCTTTGATAAATTTTACAGATTGCAAAATTCAAAAACGGGAGGAACTGGATTAGGTTTATCCATTGTAAAAGGTTTTGTCGAAGCCCAAAACGGAAAAATCACCTTGGAAAATAAAGAGGAAGGTGGTGCCATTTTTAAAATCGATTTCCCAACATTAGTAATGAATACAGCAGCCATTTCAAATGAATAACTCAGCCGAAATATTAATCATAGACGATGAAATTCAGATCAGGAAATTACTCGAAATCGCTTTAGATTCAAACGGGTATAAAACTATTTTCGCTGTAAATGGAAAGGAAGGTATATCGCTTGCAGCAAATTATCAGCCGGACTTAATCATATTGGATTTAGGTTTACCTGATGAAGATGGACAAGTAGTTTTAAAAAGATTAAGAGAATGGTATAAAAAGCCTGTTATCATTTTAACCGTAAAAAATACTGAAGAAGAAATTGTAAAAGCACTTGATAATGGTGCCAATGATTATTTGGCAAAACCATTCAGAACCCAAGAATTATTGGCTAGAATTCGTACCGCTTTAAGGAATTTAAACCAAAGTGAAAATGAACCAGTAATCGAGTTCGGAGAAATTTCTATTGATTTTACTTCGAGAATTGTCAAGTTGAAAAACGAAATCCTAAAATTAACAACTACGGAATATAACTTGCTTTCTATTTTGGTTAAAAACCAAGGCAGAGTGCTCACACATCAGTATTTATTAAAACAAGTTTGGGGAAACAGCTATTCCGATCAAACACAATATTTACGTGTATTTGTGGCACAACTTCGTAAAAAAATTGAAGAAGACCCGAACCATCCTAAATTTATAATCACAGAATCCGGAGTTGGTTATCGCTTCAACACCAGCTAAAATCAGAATGCTTTGAGTATTAAACTTTAAGCAATAACCCCAAAAAGGCAAAAATAAACAACGCATTGTATGTTCTAAACATTACGATTCAAGTTTTCTATTGTCTAATTATTACGCTTTACAATCTTAAAAATTTAAATTAAAATGAATAAATCAACTATCCAAAAAGTAAGTGCCGCATCGCTTTTAGTGGCATTAGGAATTATTTATGGTGACATAGGAACCAGTCCCTTGTACGTGATGAAAGCCATTATTGGGAAAAGAGAAATATCTAAATTGCTTGTTTATGGCGGTATTTCCTGCATCTTCTGGACGCTTACATTTCAAACTACATTCAAATATATTTTATTAACACTTTCGGCAGACAATCATGGAGAAGGAGGTGTTTTTTCACTTTACGCATTGGTCAAACGGTTTGGTAAAGGAAAATTGGTAATTCCTACCATTCTTGGAGCAACGACACTTTTGGCCGATGGAATTATTACTCCTCCCATTTCCGTGGCTTCTGCTGTTGAAGGATTAGGAGATGTAGTTCCTGGTATTTCAACTCTTCCCATTGTGATTGTAATTTTATCGGGATTGTTCTTTTTTCAACGATTCGGAACCCAGAAAGTAGGTTTCTTCTTTGGACCTGCTATGGTAGTTTGGTTTTCGATGCTTTTTGTTTTAGGATTTGTACAAATATTAGATCATCCCGGTATTTTGAGCGCATTAAACCCAATGTATGCCTACGAACTATTAGTTGAATATCCTCATGGATTCTGGCTGCTGGGAGCGGTGTTTTTATGTACAACCGGGGCCGAGGCATTGTATTCGGATTTAGGACATTGCGGAAAAAAGAATATCAGAATTACATGGATTTTTGTCAAAATCGCATTAGTTGTGAATTATTTAGGCCAAGCATCTTGGCTAATGACGCAAGGAAATAGATTTCTTGAAGGAAGAAATCCTTTTTACACCATTATGCCACAATGGTTTCTTTTTTCGGGAGTAATCATTGCCACGTTTGCTGCAATTATTGCTTCTCAAGCTTTAATAAGCGGGTCTTATACTTTAATAAATGAAGCAATGTCTCTTAACTTTTGGCCAAGGGTGTCTATGCGAAATCCAACTAATTTGAAGGGACAAATTTATATTCCTTCGGTAAATACAATTCTTTGGGCGGGCTGTGTTTTAATGATTTTATATTTTAAAAACTCGTCAAACATGGAAGCGGCCTATGGTTTTTCGATTACCATTGCAATGCTAATGACCACTGTGCTTTTAAATTATTACTTGCTTTATATAAAAAAAATGAACAAGGTTTTGATAACCTTAATTATTACCGTTTTTGGTATTATTGAAATTGCCTTTTTTATTGCCAACATTGTAAAAATAAAAGAGCGTTGGATGTTCTTGTTCTTCGAACTATTCATTTTCATGACGATGTATGTTTGGTTTTACGCAAGAAAAATTAATAATAAATTTATAAAATTCACTAATTTATCTGAACACACCCAACAACTTCAGGATTTAAGTAACGACATCAGTATTCCAAAGTACTCCACTCATTTAATTTATCTGTCCAAAGCGGATAGAAATTATGAAATTGAGGAAAAAATATTAAAATCCATTTTTTCCAAAAAACCAAAAAGAGCTGATGTGTATTGGTTTTTTCATATCAACAGAACCAATGATCCTTTTACTCTAAATTATGAAGTAATTGAATTATTAGATGATAAGGTGATTAAAATTGTGCTGAATATTGGTTTCCGAATCCAACCCAAAGTTGAATTATATTTTAAAAAAATTGTTCAAAATTTGGTCCAAAAGAAGGAGTTAAATTTGCATATTCGCCCAGATGGTTCCACAAAATACAACGCTGAACCTGATTTTAAATTCATTATTTTGGAGAAATTCCTTTCAGTCGAAAATGAATTTACTGTTGAAGATGCTTTTCTGTTGAATTCCTATTATATGCTTAAAAACTGGTCACTTTCTGACACTAAAGCATTTGGATTGGATAAAAGCGATGTTGAAATTGAAGAGGTAGCTTTCGTATACCAACCTATTATAAAATTAGAATTAGAAAGAAAAAAGATTTAAAAACTGATTTCAGATTTAGTTTATAATAAGCATAAAATCAGTAGTTTTCAAATAAAAAAATGGACTTGATTTATTTCAAGTCCATTTTTTATATTTTTAAACACGATAATTTTAAAAGAAAGTTCCCACTTTATCTAAGATGTTTTTTTATCCATTCTCTTTCAAGTGCGGCTTATAATTTCAAGCAAATGTAAGCAAGCGCAACACACGATAATAAAACTAATAAACTCATCTGAAATGCTTTACTAAATGATGTTTTATTATCTGCTACCCATGGTATATATAGTATTACATAATGAGTAATGCTTATCGGATATGAGATATAACCAAAAAATTTACAAACACGTGAAGAAAATTTACTTTTAATCTCTCCGCTTGGCGTCAATAAAATAATTAGTGTGAAAAATAAAATTACAACTGCTGAATAATAAACACCATTCATATGTAAATGTTCGTCTGCACCAATTTTGGGCCTAGCTAAGATCAATATCACAAGCAAACTACAACAAAAAAATGCGTTTTTTAAGTGAAATAAATTTTCCATACGAAAATTAACAATCCTGCACAAAAAGGGATACATCATACGTACAAAACCAATTAAATCATAAAAGGTAAATCCGTTACGGGTGATTATTTGATTGGGTGTGGTCTCTTTTATTTCTAAGGTTTTTGCCCAAGAAATTCCAGAAAGGACTAATATTGAAAATAGCGACGTCTTTGCTATATTTGAAATTTAGTTGTTCTTTATTTGGTAAACAACTTTTTATTTCTTCATTATAAAGCGATGTAAAATATTTTTTTAATATTTGCAAAAAAAGAGCGTTTATTTTTTGATTATCAGTTTTTAAAGCAAAAATTATAATCAATTTTGTATTTTTGCAATCAATATAAAACAATGGAATTTAATAAAATAATAGAGGAAAAATCAGCAGAAGCTTGGGAAGTATACATTCCAAATTTATCAGTGGATTGTGTCGTTTTTGGGTTTCATGACACTACCTTAAAAGTATTGGTAACCAGACTAAAAGATAAAGATATTTGGGCAATTCCAGGAGGTTATGTTTTAAAAACAGAAAATCTTAAAGAGGCGGCCAATAGAATTTTATTTACCAGAACAGGGGCTGAAAATATCTATTTAGAGGAATTCAAAGTTTTTAGTAATTTGAATCGAAATGATGGTGTTTTTGATGAATTTCCAGATACATTATGGAATAAACAACGATTTCTTTCTGTTGGGTTTTATGCGCTAGTCGATTTTCATCAAGTAAATCTTGTTATGGACGATATTTCTGATGCTTGCGAATGGAAAGCAATTGATGAATTGCCTGATTTTATGATGGATCACAGAAGTATTTTTGATATCGCGCTAATTACTCTTCGAAAACAATTGAATGACAAACCGATTGGGTATAATTTACTTCCAGAAAAATTTACTATGCCCGAACTTCAAAAATTATATGAAATTATTTTAGCGAAGAAATTAAATCGTGGTAATTTTTACAGAAAAATGTTGCGGTATGATATTCTTATTAAATTGGACGAAAGCAGAAAAGGTGGTGCACATAAAGCTCCGGACCTCTACCAATTTGATGTGGAAAAATATGAAAAAGCACTAAAAGAAGGATTAAATAACGGTTGGTAATAAAAACCAAAAAAAGAAGCTGTTTAGCTTCTTTTTTTGGTTAAAGGATTTTTCGCCTTTATGTTTTTCAACTATTTTTTTAGAATTTGATCCAATATTTTAATCCAATCATCAATACTGTTAGTATTAGTATCTATCGCAACACTATCCTTATTATAAGGAGCATACATCTTTATATTCGTAACTGAAAATAAACCAACAGTAGGAGCTGGTGATGCGCTGGCTAAATGCATAATTCCACTATCGGCACCAATAAAAACTTCTGTATTGGTAATTAGCGATCCCATTTCACGAATATCTTTACTGTAAAATGTCGGCGCTTTAAATCCTATTTGTGAAACATTTTCAACAGGTAAAACTTCAATTATATTGTAATTTGGATACTCTGTTTTTAATCTTTGGTAAAATGCTTCCCACCAAGACTCTGAATAACATTTTTCACCCGTTGCAAAAGTAAAAATGCAAATTGTTTTTTTGTCATTTTTTACAATGTCTTGCAGTACTTTTTGCCCTTCAGCAATTTCAGAAGGACTTAGCATTAGATTTAAAAAAGGAATTGGTTTGTCATTTTCCTTTAATCCCAGTTTGGTTAGATAATATCTAAAGTTGTAGACTGGCTGTTTAGCGATGTGTTTGTAATCTTCATATTTAAGTTGAAGTTCATCAATATCATCTCCAAAAAACGTATATTTTGAATTGGCAAACTGCGCTGACAATCTCCCTGATGAGGAACTTTCAACCACATTAATCACAATATCATAACTATGTTTTTTAAGAGCCATCCATCCTTTAAAGTATTTGATTAACTCTTTAAATGGTTTTCGTGGCAGTTGAATTATACGCGTAACATTTTTATAATTTTTAAATACAATTGGCGCTAAACCACCATTTACAAATAAATCAATTTCACATTCCGGAAAAGTGGCAATGACTTCCTGAACAAGTGGAGTGATTAATAATTGATTTCCTAATCTGGGATTTGGCCTGCAAATTAAAATTTTTTTAATGATTACTTTAGTGAAATCTGTATTTGGGTCAAAATGGGAAGTTCCAATGTTTTTAGTTAAACTGCGCATTAATGTTCTTCTTAATGCATTGATGTCTCTTTTTATATTCATACTTTTTAAAATATTTTTTTGATCTGGGAACTTTAACAGAAATTATAATTTACACAAATGAGGTACTCAATTTTATTTTTACATTCTAGCATTTGTAATATTGTTCAAAGAAACGATTTTTTTATACAATCTGTATTGTCAGATATTGAAATTTAAAGTCACTTTTAATCGTAATATTATAAATTTTTCGATTGCATTTTGATCAAGAATAGCAAATTGTGGTTTTAATTAATTTATAATAGCCGTTATAGATTTCAAAGCGTTGCGATGCTGTTTTCAAAACAGTTTTATACCTGCAGTCAATATTTTTTAGTACCCTAAATGGAGAATAAATAAAGTTATTTTCAGGATTTACAAAAACTATTTTTTTTGGCATGTATTTTGTTTTACAGAAAAATATTATTTCAATTTCAAACCATTAAAAAAAAGTCAAGAAATATGAAAAAAATAATTCTAATGGCATTGCTAACTGCTGGTAGTGCGTATTCTCAGGAACATGTATTTAATGTTCAGCGTTATTGCGTAGATGAATTGCCTTTCAAGAATGGAGAATGTGATATTTCAGGAAATGAATATTCGTTTGTTTTCTTGGACACTCAAAAAAATGACGTCGTCTTCTTTTTCACGGACATGAAATTGGTCTATAAAATAGTTAATTCGATGGTCTATTCTCCCGATCCTGATTACATGCTCTATACTTTAGAAAATAAACGTGGCCAAGTAGAGATGAGAGTAAATAAAAAGAATACTAAGATGGAATTTCTGTATCCAAACAACCATATTTATTTGACAGTAGGTAAATCTACAAAATTATAAATAGAGCTACTATTGTTAAGCTGAGCTAAAAAAATCGCTTTTTTTTAAGCTCAGTTCCTCTAAAGGGCTACAAAAGTTAGTAAGATAAAATGAATTCTTTTAACAATCAGCCATATTCACTGCGATTGCAAGGCCACCTTCTGAAGTTTCTTTATATTTATTATTCATATCCTTAGCGGTTTGCCACATGGTATCAACTACTTTGTCTAAAGGAACTTTTGCATTTTTTGGGTCAGTTGATAAGGCTAATTCGGCAGCATTAATGGCTTTTATGGCACCCATAGTATTGCGTTCGATACACGGAATCTGAACCAATCCACCAACAGGGTCGCAGGTTAAACCTAAATGATGCTCCATGGCGATTTCGGCAGCCATTAAAACCTGTTCCGGTGTTCCTCCCATTAATTCGCATAAAGCAGCCGCCGCCATGGAAGAAGAAACGCCTATCTCAGCTTGACAGCCGCCCATAGCTGCTGAAATTGTGGACCCTTTTTTGAAAATACTGCCTATTTCTCCGGCAACCAGCAAGAATTGTTTGATTTCTTTTTCACCGGCATCATGATTTTCAATAACTAAATAATACATTAAAACGGCAGGAATAACACCCGCACTTCCATTAGTTGGTGCGGTAACTACACGTCCTAAGGCGGCATTAACTTCATTTACTGCAAGTGCGAAACAGCTTACCCATTGAAGGATTTGGCGAAATTTTACTTCCGTTTTTCTTATTTCCTCAAGCCATGTTTGAGGTGTATTATAGTTGGCTAATCCTATAAGATTTTGGTGCATGTCAAATGCTCTTCGGCGTACATTCAGTCCCCCGGGAAGAATCCCTTCAGAATGGCAACCAATGTAAATGCATTCTAGCATCGTGTGCCAAATACGCATTAATTCGGTATCAATAACTTCCTCGGAACGCATTGATTTCTCGTTTTCATAAACGATTTCAGATATTTTTTTATTTTCAGTACTAGTGTAATTCAGTAATTCTTCGGCTTTGTCAATTGGAAATGGGAATGCACATTTTATGGCAATTTTCTTCTTGGCATTGATGCGTTCTTCTTTCACCACAAATCCACCTCCGATGGAGTAGTAGGTTCCCGAATACTCTTGGCCATCAGTTGTGTAAGCTTTAAAAGTCAACCCATTGGCATGAAAGGGAAGGAAATTTTTATTGAAAACAATGTCTTGTAAAAAATCGAATGGAATCAGTACGCGGTTTCCCAAATTGATTTCATTTTCATCTTTAATTGATTTTATAATCCCAGCGATATTTTCAATAGGAATAATTTCAGGATCTTGTCCGCTTAAACCCAGCATTAACGCTAAATCGGTGGCATGGCCTTTACCAGTAAGGGAGAGGGAACCGTATAAATCTACTTTTACTCTGTTGACAGTATCTATTAAGTTTTTAGTTCGTAATTCTTCCAAAAAACGTTCTGCAGCACGCCAAGGTCCAAGTGTGTGAGAACTAGATGGTCCAACACCAATTTTAAGCATATCAAAAACAGAAATACATTCTTCCATAATTTATCAGTAGGTTTACTTAAAACAAAGATAATAGAATGTAGCAATGATGAGGTTTAAAAAAGGAGATTTATTAAATATTTGGCAATTTATTACGTCATATTCTGATCATTTAACAAAGTGAGTAAATAGGAGTTATTGAAATCACTTAAATTTAATTTAAAAACAGAATTAGAATAGATTTTAGCTTTATTTTTACATTACCTATGAAAATACTACTAATAGAAGACGAACCAGAATTGCAAAAAAGCATTGAGCAATATCTTGAAATGGAAGGGAATATTGTTGAAATTTCTCCTGATTTCTCTCATGCTCAACAGAAAATTTCGATTTATGATTATGATTGTATTTTAGTAGATATTACTTTGCCAAACGGCTCTGGTTTAGATTTACTCAGAGAAATTAAACTAAAAAAATCTAAAGCAGGTGTTATAATAATTTCAGCCAAAAATTCACTTGATGATAAAGTAAATGGTTTAGACCTTGGAGCAGATGATTATTTGCCAAAACCATTTCATTTGTCTGAACTTAATTCACGAATAAAAGCTGTGATTCGAAGAAAAAGTTTTGATGGAAATTTGGAAATTAGTGTCAATGAAATAAAAATTTTGCCTCACGAAAGACGTGTTTTAATTCATAATCAAGATGTAATTTTGACGTCAAAAGAATATGATTTATTGCTTTATTTTATATCTAATAAAAATAGAGTAGTGAGTAAAAGTGCGCTTGCAGAGCATCTTTGGGGTGATAATTCGGATAGATTAGATAACTTTGATTTTATATACAATCATGTGAAAAATCTGCGTAAAAAATTATTAGAAAAAGAATGCGAAGATTATTTGCAAACTATTTATGGAATAGGTTACAATTTTAAAACGCAAGAATGAAATTATTAGCTAAAACAAGTTTGTATTATTTGATTTTGAGTATCCCGATATTAATTCTATCAGGATTTATTTGTTTTCATATCATTACAAGAGAGGTTAGAGAAAGTAATAATGAACTATTGCTAAATCGCAATGAAGTAATTGAAAATTATTTAAAAGAAAAGGACACGATTTCTCTGAAAATAATCACTAAAAGCAGTGAAGCTACAATCAAAAAAATAGCTATAATAAATAATTTCAAAATTCCTGTACCTATTTTTTCGGACACTTTAATTTTTGATAAAAAAGAAAATGAACTAGCGGAAAACAGATTGCTTTCTTCTGTTTTTAAAGTTGGAAATGCTAATTATTCTATTAAGATATGGAGAAGTACATTAGAATATAACGAATTGTTCAGAGGTATTTTTACTTCTTTTGTTGTTTTATTGATTTTGCTTTTTGTGACCTACTTGGTCATAAATTTTTGGATTTCAAAAACAGTATGGAAACCCTTTTATCGAACGGTATCCAATTTAAAGAAATTTCGTGTAATTGATAATGTAATTCCATGTTTTGAAAATACTTCGGTAACAGAATTTGATGAATTAAATCGTTCCTTAAACGTTATGATGCAGAAAATGATTGTTGATTTTAATAGCCAAAAGAAATTCACTGAAAATGCTTCGCACGAAATCCAAACGCCATTAGCTGTTATAAGGTCGAAAATTGATTTACTTATTCAATCTGAAAATTTGAAAGAAAATGATGTAAAATTAATCATTGCGATTGATGACGCTTGCTCTAAAATAATTCGATTGAACAAATCATTTTTATTACTCACCAAAATTGAAAACAGACAATTTAATGTTACAGAAAATGTATCTTTTGAAAATACAGTTGATAACTCCTTAGTTTTTTTTGAAGAACACATTCAAGCCAATAAAATTGAGGTAATAAAAAATATTGAAAGCGATTTTTGTGTTTTAATGAATGCTGATTTGAGTTTAGTACTGATTAATAATTTATTACAAAATGCAATCAGACATAATATTAATAATGGGAATATTGAAATTTTTATAGCAAAAAATAAAATTACAATCTCAAATTTGGGGCTTGATAATCCAATTGATAGTCAGTTGTTTGAGCGCTTTCATAAAGACTCTACTTCACAAGAGTCCTTAGGACTTGGATTGTCTATCGTAAAAGAAATTGCAGAGGTAAGCGGATTGGTATTTGATTATAAATTTACTGCCGGAAAGCACGATTTTATTTTGACAAAAAAATAGGACCAGAAAATTAAAACCAGTTAGTTTATGAAATTAAAACAGTTATTTAAATATTTTTTTATACCGCTATTGCTTTGTAGCTTAATCTCTTGTGATGTATTGCGATCGTTGCGATATGGTGGGATTCCAAGTCAAAGTGATTACAGACATTTTCCGCACAGAGTAGTTAATAATGAAGGTCCTGTTTATAATTTTTATAAATCCAATAAAGATTCTCAGTTAGGAACAAAAGTAGGAGTAATCAATAGGGATTTTAATTCTACAAATGTCAACTTGGATAGTTTTACGACATTACATAAAACGGTAACATTTTTAATTATTCGCAATGACACAATTGTTTATGAAAAATATAATAAAGGGTATACATCAAATTCAGTTGTTTCTTCCTTTTCGATGGCTAAACCATTTGTTTCAACATTAATAGGAATAGCAATTGATGAAGGAAAAATAAAAAGTGAGAATGACTTCATTATTGATTATTTACCTGAATTTAAAGGTAAAATTGGTTGGGAAAAAATTACCATAAAAAATTTATTACAACATACATCAGGGATACGATTTACTGATAACGAATTAGATCCTGCATCTGATAATGCAGCGTTTTACTGGGGCGATAATTTAAGAGAGAGAATGCTCAATTTAACTCTTGAATGTCCGCCCAATACTAAATTTAGATATAGCAGCGAGAACACATTACTTTTAGGATATATTATAGAGAAGGTGACTGGAGGTACAATTTCAAAATATTTTGAAGATAAAATTTGGAAACCATTAGGGATGGAGGCACCAGCATCATGGAGTTTGGATCGAAAAGATGATAAAGCAATTGAAAAATCATTTTGTTGTTTAGAAGCAAGAGCCATTGACTTTGCTAAGTTAGGTAGACTTTATCTAAACGATGGGAATTGGAATGGGAAGCAAATTGTATCTAAAAAATGGGTAGAATTATCTACTCATTCAGATCCATCGGGAAATAATAAACACTTTTATAATAATAATTGGGGAATAGGACCTTTGAAATATGGCAGTTATTTTGCTGTGGGATTATTTGGTCAATATCTTTATATGTATCCCGAGAAAAATATTATTATAGTCCGCTTTGGCGATACCGAAACCTCGTATCATCCAAATTATTGGCAGGAAGTATTTTTGCAAATAATCGACCAAATGTAACAACGAGTTTGACTTTATGCGCGTTATGAAAAACTGAATTGCTACTCTCTTAGCATAGAATTAAAATAGAATTGTATTTGATATTTGTACTATAAAATTTTTACAATTAACTTTTAACTTTTAAAAAATGAAAAAATTAGTAATGATTATGTCAATTGTATTCATTTGCAGTTGTGCGTTTGCCGGAACTCCACCGGATGCAGTAAAAAAAGCCTTCGCTAAAAAATTTCCTGCTGCAACAAAAGTGAGTTGGGGAGTTGAAGGTCCAAAAGAATGGGAAGCAGAATTTACATTGGAAGGAAACAAGATTTCTGCTAATTTCTCAGAAGATGGAACTTGGCTGGAAACGGAAAGAGAAATTAAAGTTGTCAATTTACCAAAAGCAATTTTAACAGCTGTAAAATCGAAATACAGTGATTGGAAAATTGCAGAAGCGGACAAAACAGAAAGTTCAAAACATGGAACTATCTATGAAGTAGATTTAAAAAAAGGTATGAAGAGTAAAAGCCTTGCTTTTAAAGAAAATGGTATGTCGATAAAAGAATAATTTTCGATTTTTTTAATTAATATACATAAAGAGTTGGTTTTACATCCGACTCTTTTTTATGATGTAAAAAGTGGTGTCTGCATAAAGTGCAAATAGATCGGACAAGCTATTTGTCTTACAAAAAAGGTTAAAATTAATTTTTAAAGTTTTTTAAAATGAAAAAAATACTACTGTCCGTAATAATTTTTGCTTCTATTTTTAATAGTTACAGTCAAACCTATAAATTATCTAAAAAGATCAGCACTTCTGGTAATGACGGCTGGGATTATCTTGCTGTTGATGATGTGGCGCAACATTTATTTGTTTCACACGGAAACATGGTCAATGTGATTGATTTAAAATCAGATAAAACAATAGCAACTATTCCAGATACAAAAGGAGTTCATGGAATTGCAGTTGCCAATGATCTCAATAAAGCATTTATTAGCAACGGAAAAGACAATTCTATTACAATTGTCAATTTGAAAACATTTGAATTACTTGAAAAAGTAAAAATTACAGGAGTTAAACCAGATGCCATTTTAAACGATCAATTTTCTCGAAAAGTGTTTATTTACAATGCAGAAAGTAATGATGCTACGGTTATTGATGCCAATACAAACAAAGTGGTGAAAACAATTCCATTGGGTGGAAAACCAGAGTTCTCAGTTACCAATACTAAGGGATTAATTTATGTGAATATTGAAAATAAAAACGAAATAAAAACGATAAACGCTTCAACACTAAAAGTAACAAATACTTGGAGTATTGTTCCTGGAGATGAACCATCAGGACTGGCAATTGACTTAGTTACTAATAGACTGTTTTCTGTTTGCAGTAATAATTTAATGATAATTGTTAATGCTAAAAATGGAAAAATTATAAAGACACTACCAATTGGTGATGGTTGTGACGGCGTTGTTTTTGATGCCAAAAAGAAGCTTATTTTCGCTTCTAATGGCGAAGGAACGATTACGGTTGTAAAAGAGAGTAACGCAAATACTTTTTCAATTCTTGAAACTGTAAAGTCTCAAAAAGGAGCCAGAACCATTGCACTGAACAAAACTACAAATCAACTGTATTTACCTTCGGCAGATTTTGGTTTAAAACCAGAACCAACAACAGAAAACCCAAAACCACGAGCAGGAATAGTACCTAATTCGTTCGTTGTTCTAGTTGTTGAACCAATTTCTAAATAGTTTAATTCTTTTTATCTAAATTTATCCAATGAAATGGAAGCTTTTATTATTATTTTTTATTTGTTTCAAATCTTTTTCGCAAGAAAAAGATTTGAATTACTTTATTGCTAAAGCACAAAATAATTCTCCTTTACTTAAAGATTATAGCAATCAAATAAAATCCGCGACACTAGATAGTTTATTGAATCGCGCAGTTTATAAACCACAAGTTACTGGAAATCTTAATGCTAATTACGCACCTGTAATTAGTGGTTTTGGTTATGATACCGCATTGAGTAACGGACAATCTGTTGCGGGTTTGGTCGGAGTTAACCAAAAAATAATTGGAAAAAAAAGAATCAATTCGCAATCTGATTCGTTTCAATTGATAAAAGAAGCTTTGGTTTTAAATCAAAAAATTACCTTAAGAGATTTAAACAAAACCATTATTGCTCAATATATTTTGGCTTCAGCAAGTTCAGAACAAATTGGTTTCAACCAAAAAATTGCAACTCTTTTAAAACAGGAAACAAGCATCCTAAAAAAATTAACTCAAAATGCAGTTTACAAACAAACAGATTATTTGATTTTTAGCGCAACTGTGAAGCAACAGGATTTAGTATTGTTACAATTAAAACAACAATATCAAAATGATTTGGCTTTGTTGAATTACCTTTCAGGAGAAACCGATACGACTTTTATTAATTTAAAAAAGCCTGAAATTACTTTGAAAAATAGTCGGTCTTCGGATAAAATAGTTTTTTTGAAACAATTTGAGGTGGACAGCTTAAAACTTCAGAATCAAAATAAATTCATTGATTACAGTTATAGACCTTCCTTGTCTTTATTAGGAGATGCAGGTTACAATTCCAGTTTTGCCTATCAGGCTTATAAAAATTTCGGATTTAGTGTGGGTTTGGGTTTGTCAATTCCTATTTATGATGGTAATCAACGCACTTTGCAGCATCAAAAAAATGATGCGGCATTAGCTACTAATTTAGCTTATAAAAACAATTTCAATAAACAATACCAACAACAATTATTAATGTTGAATTTGAAACGGAAACAATCAGCAGCTGTAGAAAATCAGTTGCAATTACAGCTTCTTATCGCTGATGCATTAATTGAAGCAAATAAAAAATTATTGCTTACCGGAGATGCACAAATTACCGAATATATTATTGCTGTTGGTAATTTAATAGCCATCAAAAATGCCATTTCCCAAAATAATAGCAACAAACTTCAAATTATAAATGAAATTAATTATTGGAGTTTTAATGACTAATTCTATGAAGAAATCCATTCTGTTTTTTATCGTGATAGCGCTTTTTTTTATTTCCTGTAAAAATAATAATGAAGCCGAAAAAGTAATTGACGCGAGTGTTCCTGTGACCTTAACGACGATTGAAACCAGTTCAATTCAAAGTTTTATTGACCTGAATGCTACAGCAACTTATTTGGTCAAAAATGTTATAAAAGCAAATGCTACAGGTTATTTGAATTCAGTTAACGTGGTTTCCAATGATTATGTTTCTAAAGGGGCGGCATTATTTTCGATAAAAACCCGTGAGGCAAAAGTGTTAGGGAATACGATTAATAAAATTGACCCTAGTTTAAATTTTGGCGGAGCCATAAAAGTCAGAGCAAATACTAATGGCTTTGTAACTTCAGTAAATGTGCAACAAGGTGATTATGTTCAGGATGGTGATCCATTAGTTTCTATTAATGACTCCGGAAGTTTTGCCATAGTTTTGAGTTTGCCTTACGAGTTCAAAAAATATGTTTCAATCAATGAAGAACTAACGGTGATTTTACCAGATAGTACTTTGGTAAAAGTGAAAGTTCAAAAATACATGCCTTCCGTTGATGCCACTTCACAAACACAAAGTGTGATTTTAAAAGTCATTGGTAAACACGACATTCCAGAGAATTTAATTGTAAAAGTCAGAATTAATAAAAGTTCAAATTCAAAAACTGTTTCATTACCAAAAGCAGCCGTTTTAAGTAATGAAACGGAAACTGATTTTTGGATTATGAAAATGATTAATAACAATACTGCCATAAAAATCCCGATAAAAAAAGGAGTAGAAACGCCTGATAAAGTAGAAATTCTAACACCTATTTTAACTTCTGAAGATAAAATTTTACTTTCAGGAAATTATGGTGTTGCAGATACCATTAAAGTAAAAGTGATAAAACCGGATTAAAATGAATAATTTTTTTGTCAAACATAAAAACGGATTGAGTGCCATAATTTTTCTAATTATTTTGGGAGGTTTTTTTGCGTATTCTAAAATGCAAACCAGTTTATTTCCGGAGATTACTTTCCCTAAAATAAAAATCATTGCAGATGCCGGACAACAGCCGATTGATAAAATGATGATTACGGTTACAAAACCGTTAGAGAATGCCATTAAAAAAGTACAGGATTTAAAAACGGTCAGAAGTACAACCAGTAGAGGAAGTTGCGAAATTTCGGCATTCATGGATTGGAAATCGGATATCGATTTGAGCAAAACCCGGATAGAAGAGCAAATTAATCAGATAAAAAATAATCTTCCGCCTGATACTCAAATTTCAGTCGAGAAAATGAATCCTTCTATTCTTCCGGTTATTGGATATGCTATAGAAGGAAAAGGAATCTCGCCTATTGAACTTAAAAAAATAGCCAATTATACCATAAAACCTTTCCTTTCTCAAATTGATGGTGTTTCTGAGATTAGGATTATTGGCGGAAAAGAAAAAGAATATTGGTTGTCACTTGATTTCACTAAAATGACAGCATTGGGAATTACGCCAGATGCTATCACGCAAGTTTTAAGTCAAACCAATTTTATTAAATCCAATGGGTATTTGTCGGATTATCGTTATTTATATCTCACAATTGCAGATGCCCAGGTTAATAAAAAGGACGAACTGGAAAATTTGGTTATTCGCAATAACGGAAAAGCAATTGTAACCTTAGAAGATATTGCTGCTGTTGAAATTCGAGAAGCTAAAGAGTACATAAAAGTAAATGCGAATGGTAAAGAAAGTATTCTTATCGCCGTTCTCAAGCAACCCAATTCAAATTTGATTTCATTATCTGAGGCGATGCATGATAAACTGGAATCATTAAAAAAAATCCTTCCGAAAAATATAATAATAACGCCATTTTATGAGCAGGCCAGTTTTGTAAATGATGCTGTAAAAAGTGTAACGGATAGTTTGTTGATAGGGCTTTTGTTAGCGATTATTGTTGCTGTTTTATTTTTAAAATCAGTGAAAGCCAGCGTTACAATTTTGGTTGTTATTCCCGTTACTTTGGGGTTAACATTGATTGTGTTGTACGTAACCGGACAAACGTTTAATATCATGACCCTAGGCGCGATTGCAGCGGCTTTAGGATTAATTATTGATGATGCGATTGTAGTTGTAGAACAAATTCACAGAACTTATGAGGAACATCCTGATGAGCCCACTGTTTCGCTTTTGCAAAAAGCGATTCACTATTTATTTCCGGCAATGGTAGGTTCATCCATAAGTACGATTGTGATTTTTATTCCTTTTGTATTAATGAGCGGTGTTGCGGGTTCGTATTTTAAAGTGTTAACAGATACCATGATAATCACTTTAGTTTGTTCTTTTTTTGTGACTTGGTTGTTGCTTCCGGTCGTTTATTTATTGCTTTCCAAAAAAGAAAATAATTCTGAAGTTAAAAAAGAACTTGAAATTCACGATGTAAAAACACAGACTTGGGTAGCTTATTTTATTGGAAAACCTATAATTAGTATTTCATTTTGTATCGTTCTGGTGCTATCTATTTTTATTATTCTGCCTAATTTAGAAACTGGTTTTTTACCAGAAATGGATGAAGGAAGTATCATTTTGGATTATGAAAGCCCCCCAGGAACTTCACTTGAAGAGACTGACAGAATGCTGAAAGAAGTGGAAAAGATAATTATAAAAATTCCTGAAGTAGAAGCGTACAGTCGCCGAACAGGAACCCAAATGGGATTTTTTATAACGGAACCCAATCGCGGGGATTATTTGATTCAATTAAAAAAGGACCGAAGTAAAACCAGCAATGCTATTATTGATGAAATTAGACAAAAAGTAGAAGCGACTCAGCCCGCTTTACGCATTGATTTTGGTCAGGTAATAGGGGATATGTTGGGTGACTTAATGAGTTCTGTTTCGCCGATTGAAGTAAAAATATTTGGGAACAATCAAGCAGAATTACAAAAAATAGCCAAGAAAGTAAATGCAATAGTCGAAAAAGTAAAAGGTACTGCTGATGTATTTGACGGTATTGTTTTGGCTGGGCCATCCATAAATATAGTGCCTAATTATAGTCAGTTAGCGCAATACGGAATTACTCCAGCCGACTTGCAATTTCAATTGCAAACTGCCCTTGAAGGGAATGTTATTGGGAATTTATTAGAAAATGAACGTGTAACTCCCATTCGGTTAATTTATAAAAATTCAGAAAAAAGAAGTCTAGAAGAAATTAAAAAATTGCAACTGTTTTTACCAAATGGACAATCCATTCCTATCTCCAGTTTGGTTAGTATTGAAGCTCAAAAAGGAGTAGCGGAAATAGAACGTGAAAATCTTCAAATTATAAGTGTGGTTACGGGAAGGCTTGATAATAGGGATTTAGGAAGTGTGATGAAGGATATTCGATCTCAAATTTCAGAAAATATTCATTTACCCAGTGGCTATTATATTGAATACGCAGGTGCTTATAAAGAGCAGCAACAATCGTTCAAGGAGTTGTTGATGATATTAATCGCTTCTTCCTTATTGGTTTTTGGTGTCATTTTATTTTTATTTAGAGATTTTAGAGTAGCATTGGTAATCTTAATAATTTCTGTTTTAGGAATTGCAGGAAGCTATATTTTGCTTTTTCTAACAGGAACGCCATTAAACGTGGGAAGTTACACAGGAATTATTATGATAGTAGGAATAATAAGTGAGAATGCTATTTTTACATTTCTGCAATTCAGGGAAACTTTTAAATTGACACGGAATGTAAATGAATCTATAATTTATTCAATATCCACTAGGTTGCGCCCCAAATTAATGACTGCGTTTGGAGCAATCATAGCCTTATTTCCACTAGCAATAGGAATTGGAACTGGATCAGAATTGCATCAGCCACTAGCGATTGCTGTGATTGGAGGATTTATCATTGCGATGCCTTTACTTTTGATTGTATTGCCTACTTTATTGTGTTTAGTTTTCAAGAATGAAAAACATTTTACTTACTTTAATTAATTTAATTTTTTATTTAGATTGTTCATTTTTAAATAAATACAAATCATATTTTAAATAAAATATATAGCTTTGATAAAAAAGTAAGGTAAATTAAATGCTTTTTATTTAGTGGTACTTCCGGATGTTCCAAATAAATTTGTTAAAAGTGTTTAAATTTTAAACTAAAAATTAATGGAACTTTTTTCTAAAAAGTTTTGATTGCCTTAATTTCTGCCTAAAAAGGATATCCAATAGCCAAATTGAAAACTAAATTTTCTTTTCTCCACATGCCACTTCCAAAATTGATTTGATCTAAAACCCAGCGTTGCCCATCAGGCAAATAAGGTTTCCGAATAGGGAAGGCGAGGTCTGTTCTAAGAATTAGAAAAGAAAAATCAAAACGTAATCCCGCCCCAGCACCAACAGCTAATTCGTTCATGAAATTTTTAGAAAATTGGGCCCCTGGTTTTTCAGGATTATCTTTCAACAGCCATATATTTCCTGCATCTAGGAATAAAGCTCCTTTTACCAAACCATAAATTTTAGCTCGGTATTCTGTATTGAATTCCAGTTTTAAATCTCCTGACTGATCTGCTAAAAAACTACTTGCCGTAGCATTACCATCATAGGTTCCAGGACCAATGGATCGCGCACGAAATGCTCTTAAACTATTGGTTCCACCAATAAAAAACTGCTTAATAAATGGTAACTCATTCGAATTTCCGTAAGCAAATCCTGCGCCTACAATAATTCTGCTGGCAAGCTGTGAATCTGGACCTAATTTCAAATAATGTCTAAAATCGTTTTCGACTTTTATAAATTGGCTAAAAGGAACATTAAACAGTTTGATGGTATCTCCTTTTTTTATGTTTGCTCCTGTAGCTAATCCGGTTATGTTTCCGGCTAAATCTAAAGACCCTTTATAATAAAATGTATTTTTCCTTCTTTTCTCTACTGTATTGGTGTAAGTATAAGAATAGGTTGGACCAAAAATTAATTGTTTTTCTATTACTTTACTTAGTGATGGATTGGCTAAAATTTGTTCTTGATACAAAGGAGTTATATTTTGAGGGCTTGCATAAGTGATTTCAGTAACATTTAATAAATGCTCTTTTTTCTCGCTCGCTTTCCATAAATAACCAAACGAGCCTTTGAATGTTTGCAACGAATACAATTTGGTTCGGTTTTGAAATTCATATCCTAATGTAGCTTTTGTTTTGGGCACAAAACCACTAGAAGATCGAAGCTTTAATGGGGAAACAAATCTTGGCCAAACTAAATTAGCTTCGGTTCCAACCCGGTACACATTAAATCCGTTATTTTGTCCGGAAACCTGTACTTCAACACCTCCAAAAGCAGATATTGTTAGTAATTCAGCACCTCTAAAAGCGTTTCGATTACTCCAGTTTAAATTGAGTTCGGTTCCGGTATAATTAGCAGAATTGGTTTTTGCCAAAACTTCCAAACGAAGGGATTTTTTAGGTAGAGGCGTAAGATAATAATAGGCGTCTAAATAATTTCCTAAGGTATCAGAAGGTTTAAATTGATTTTTAACGAATTTGAAAGTACCCAAATTCACTAATCGATTCAAAGATAAATTATGATTGGTCCGATTGTATAGATCTTCTTTTTTAAAATATAAAGCGCGGTCAAAAATCCGTGGTTTGAATAAATTATCCGGATCTATAATGGTAAAATCATTGTATTTTTTGATGGAATTATAATCGGGTTTCAAACTATCAGAACCAATAGAATAGTTAGGATAAACAATAATTTTATTAATCTTGAAAGGCGTCTCCGCCAGTTTTGGAGTTTCATCTTTTACTTTTACAATAAGATCCACCTGATGATCTGCAACGGTACTGTCCACT
This sequence comes from Flavobacterium urumqiense, assembly GCF_900108015.1. Taxonomy (GTDB): domain Bacteria; phylum Bacteroidota; class Bacteroidia; order Flavobacteriales; family Flavobacteriaceae; genus Flavobacterium; species Flavobacterium urumqiense. The sequence goes on from NZ_FNVP01000013.1 coordinate 34,300, forward strand.
TGCACTTTAAGATAATCAGGGTTAAAATAAAAAAATCCTTTTTCCTTTAGTCGGGCGTCAATACGAACTCTTTCTTCTTTAATAATATCAAGACTGTAGCCATTATCTTTTTTTAATAAACTTCTGCTGCTTGTTCTACGAACCGCACTGGAGATGACGGAGGAATCCGTTGGGAATTTTACTTCTCTGATTTTATATCGTTTTAATGGTTTTACAATATATTCCGCGGTTGCTTTTTTGCCATGGCGGGTTGAATCCGCTTCAGTTTTAGTGTTGAAATAACCACTGTTTTCGGAGAAATTCTGTAAGACACTTTTGCTGTATTCTAGATCTACTTGACTGAATAAAACAGGAGGTTCACCAACTTTGGTTTTCAACCAGTAGCGCCATCCTTTTTCTTTTTTTGGTGTTCCCGCTAAATTATAGATGAATAATTTAGGACGTAATCCCAAAAATGAAGAATTTGGTTTTGGTCTAAGAGTACTTTTTAATGCCGTTTTTAATGCTTTCTTCTCTTTATTAGATATTTCTTTTCCTTCTACTTTCACTGTTGCACCAATGTATAGGAGTTCTCCTTCGGGTAAAAATTTTGTATTGCTGCAGGAAGCGGCAAACAAAACTAGAAAAAGGAAGTATAGTAAATGATTTTTATTCATCTGATTTTTTTGATGTGATTAAAAAGAAATTAAACAGTAAGGAATTAAGTTTTATTAAGAAAAATCAACTCAGTAATTTTCTTAATTTCTTAATAGTTCAAAATTTTATTTGTTTTTTTTAGTTGCTTTTTTAATTTTGCTTTTATTAAATAATTCCTTGAATTTATTGTAATCCAAAGTGATTATAAAAGCAATTCCAGTTTCTACGACTTCACCTTGAAGCGCCACTTGATATTTATTGAGACGGTACGCTCTGATTTTATACCTACCATCTTTCGAAAGTTGGTAATCCAAAGAAACATCACCGGCTATATTGTTTGCATTTTGATTGACTTGTTGCGGTCCTTCAATTCCAAAACTACTTCCAACGGTAACTTTCAATCGGTCGTTCAGCAGTTTTTTAGATATACCTACATTCAAATCGGTTTTGTTTGCTCGCTGACCCGTTGTATAATCGTCAGAAGTATTTAAATCAAAATTAAATTCTACACCGCTGATTAAGTCGCCTGCCAAATTATTCAGTTGTTGTGATAAAATTTTGCTCACACTTTCTCTTGCTAATGAAGAAACATTTGCTCTTCCTGCTTCACTCGCAAATGGATTTTCTCCAATAAAACGATTTAATAAAAGTAAGGCAAAAACCTGTTTGTTCAATTCATCTGGCTGTTGACGTAATTGAGCCAATTTGGCTTGCGTAGTATTAATAATTTCTGTCGAAACACTGTTATTTCCTTCTGGCAAAACGATGTCAAACGAAATGGTAGGTTTCATTATTTCTCCAGTCATTTTTAATCTGGTTTCAAAAGGAATTCTTTGCTTGTATGTATTTCTCACTTCGGCAGTTACAGTTCCTAATTGATCATTTACTAAATCAATTGGCGCTGCATCTGTTTTATAAATTGCTGTAATACTAATGTCAGCGGTGGTTGGTTCTCCCGTCCAAAGAATATAACTTCCTGGTTTGATGTCGAATTTTCTTTTAATGGAATTGAAATTCATTTCATAACTTCCTTCGGATAATTCATATCGACCGGTCAGCGTCGTTTTTCCGGAAGGATCAATTCCACCGTTCAATTGTGCTTCTCCTTTTAATTTTAGAAAATCCCCATTGGCTTTGTCAATCACCAGAGATAATTCGGCCTCTTTATCAATCTCAATATTTACCGAAGCATTGACTCCTTTTATAGCTGATTCACTAGTAAATTCTTCTAAAGCAATTTCTCCCAATAATTGCGGATTGTCCTGATCAATGAATTCTACAATTCCTTCTCTATCAGCAATTGATGGGTCAGATTGCGGGATGACCACAGTGAATTTGGTGTCTTTGTTAATTTTTATATTTCCTTCCACAACAGGATTATCAAAATTGCCTGATATTTTTAAATGATTGTCTAAATACAATTCGCCATAGTACATTGCATTGTCTTTGGCTTTAGAATTAATGGCTTTAAAATTATCTGCATCCAAGGCTAAATCAAAACCAAAATTCCTAAAATTGGCACTGTTAATTTTTCCATTAATGGTCAAAGGATTGTCTTTTTCATCTTTTATAATGAAATTATCAAAAAGAATAGCATCGCTTGTAAATACAATTTTATCATTTGCAGACTTAAAAGATGAATTGAGTTTCGTCGCTTTGAAACCAATTTCATTAAATTGCAATTCTCCAATTACTTTGGGTTGAGTTGTATTCCCCGTAATTTTAAAATTTCCAGTAAAAAATCCTGTACTTTCTTTTAGATTATCCAAAGTAAAACCTTGAATACTTTTCAAATTCAGTTTTTCAATAGCCAGATTCATATTAAAACTGCTGTCAGTTGTTTTGTAATTTCCATCTAAATTGACTTGGTTCCCTTGACCTGTAATCGAAATTACTGCATCATATCTATTTGCAAATGCATTATTTACTTTTATAATAACGTTACCGACAGTATCTTTTTTGAAAGTAAAATTTTCAATAGTTAAATCCGAAGTGAAAAGGGGTGACGTATTTACATTTTTAACCAATGATTTTCCATTGATTTTACCGCTCATCTGCAAATCCTGTTTTTCAACTACACTAGTAATAGTTTTGATGTCAAAATCTTTGAAATCAATTGCGATTGGTGCATTTCTGTTACTAGATTCAGATTGTATTCTAATACTACTTCCATCTTTGCTCAATTCAAAATTATCAGCATAAATTCCATTTTTACCAAAACGAATTAAATTATCTTGCTTTATTTTCCAAGATTCGTAATTGAGCAATAGATTATTTGGATCAAAACTTACTTCGTTATTTCCGTTCGTTGCTTGCAGAGTTCCACTTATCAAGTATCTTTCTTTGTCTTTTACGTCTTTTAATTGCAGTGTGTAATCCAGAATATTGTTTTGCACTTTCCCCGAAATATTGGTGTAAGGCAACTGAATTTGCTTATTTTGAATGTCGTCAATAATTAAACTATAAACGAGCGCTTTATCTTTGGTATCAACTTTAAGTACGGCATTTGTGATCGTATTTTCTCCGTAAGTTAATTTAGGAATTGTGCCGTTTAGAACAATAGAATCGTTAACAGAGTTGTATCTTCCACTAATATTAATTGGTTCCAGACTTTTCAAATCAGGAATGAGATTCAATAGAATTGGACTGTCTTTTACGCCAATTTTAAAAACAAATTGTTGTTTTTCGACAGGGATTTTTCTTCTATTTGGTTTGCTGTCATAATACTTTGCAACAGAATTAGATAAAGCGGTGGCTATTTTTGATAACTTGTATTTCCCGTTTACCTCCCCATCCATAAATGGAGATTTAAATACTAATGTGTTCTTTTGAGAGGTAGATGTTGCCACTACGCTGATTGAATCAATTAAAAATTGTTCTTTCGCATTTGCAATGGTAATATTATATGCATTTACGGTTCCATTAAGATAATCTAAATTAGCAGATTGAATATCAGCATTTATAACACCTCTAATTTTCATAGGACCAGCATGCAGATTCAGTTTTTCTAAATCAGCGATATCAATATTCAATTTTAATTTTCCTGTTGGATATTTGTCTCTAAAGCTTCCACTACTGACCAAATCAAATTTGAGATTAGGATCTTTTGCGAAAGCAGTTGCATTGAAATTTCCGTTGCGAATATTTCCTTTTATACTCAAATTTTTATACGTATATTTATTATAATACGCTTTTAGAATAGTTCCGTTCAGTGAAACCATAGCTGTTTTTAGGTTGGAACCACTCCCTTTTATATTGGCTTTCAAAGTTACTTTTCCAATAGAATCGTTTTTGATAAACTTCCCTAAATCAAAATTAGTTAGCTCTGTTTGGGCATCATATTTCTCTTTATTTTTTACACTGCGGTCGTATGTGCCTTTGATTTTTGCCTTTCCAAAACTACTTACCAAATTCATATTGGTATTAAAATTAGTAATAGTTCCTTTGAAAGTTCCAACGGCGCTGAATTTCGACGGAAGCTGAATCGAATTTGGAATCGTTTTTGGAGGTAAGATTCCATTAAAATCTTTAGAACTGGATTGTAAGTCTTTAACATTCAAATCAAAGAAAGCTTTATTGGCATCTGGTAAACCTATAATTTTTCCGCTTGCAACCACTTTTGTAGTTCCAATACCGCTGATTTCTATGTCTGGAAATGAAAAATTCTTTAATTTCCCCGAAACTTTACCATTTACCAGTAGTATCGCGTTGCGATTGCTCATGAAAGGATTCGTTTTTATTAAAATGGGAGCAAAAAGCAAAATATCTTTAATACCCAATTTACTTTTCTTCAAATTAGCTGTAATCCCTAATTCCCCTGGATTTTTGACTAATGATTGGATCGAAGGATAACCTATTAAAATTTCATCTCTTAATTCTGTTTGAGGTGTTTTTAAATATAATTTTTTAAGAAAAGCATTCTTTTTACCATAGAAAAATTCAGCATTAAACGACTGAATATTTAAACCGCTTTTGTCTTTAAATGTTAACGAATTCGCATCTCCGGAAATGTTTTCTGGATTGTAGTAAAAGGCATCAAGTTGTAGATTTAATTTAGTAAAGTCTAAATGATTGTAATCAATACCTTCCTTTATTCTGTCAATATTATTATTGTCATAACGGAAGTTTACTCGCTTAAACTCGGTTTTGGTTATTTTTACTTCCCAATTGTTTGGTGCACCATTTGATTCTTTTTTTGCATTTGTTGGGTCAAGTTTACCAAAAGCCAATTCGCCTTCAGCACCAGTCAAATCAATACTGTCAAATAATAATAACTGATTATTAAGATCAATTTTATCAATTTTAGCTAACAGTTTTTTTAAATAAAATTTAGTTGATAATTTGGTTTCGTCACTTTGGTAATCTACATCAATTTTGGCAAAATCAACTTCTCCGAGTTTTAATTTTAAGATGGATTCCGGCGCATTTTTTATAGCAGCAACTTTAGTTTTATTGGATATTTGAACCAAACCTTGTTTTAACTTAAACCGTAAGCCATTAACTTTAACTTTTGGAATTTCAAAAATCATTTGATCTAAATCAAACGTTTTTACAGTCGTTTCAAAATGATTTAGATTTGCATTTAAATCGTTTTTTGTAACCGCATCATTATAATTAAATTTTATACGGTCCAGTTTAATATCGGCTACAGAAAATTGCATAGGAGGAGAATCACTTTTTTGCTTTTCTGGCGAAGCAAAAGCCTTAAAGATATATTCAAAATTAAAAACTGCTTTTGAATCTCTATTTAAATTGGCAGTAATTCCTTCAAGTTCCAAGGAGTTGATTTCGATTTTGTTATTCATCAATTGCAACATACTAATATCAGCCGATAATTTTTCTCCAGCTAAAAGAGTGTCTTTTTTTTGATCCTGAAAATAAACACCTTTGAGTATTATCTTTTCTGGAAATCCAATTTGTAAGGTGTCAATAGAAACTTTAGTCTTAATTTTTCCTTCAAGATAGGTTACCGCTTTCTCTTTAGCATAGTTTTGGACGGAGGGAATTTGAATAATGGCTATTAGCAATAGAAACAATAGTATGATTGCTCCTAATGTCCAAAGGAAAATTTTAGAAATTTTCTTTAAATAGTTTTTCAAATGAAGTGTTTTTTAAGGTTTAAAAATAACCAATTTAAACCAGATTAACAATTGTAATCCAAAATGGAATAATCTACAAATATCTAAATTTTAAATAGAAAAACCTTATGAATTTAAGGGTAAATATTGTAAAATTTTTGGATTTGAATTAAACAAAGTGCAATTTATAAATAATTTAAGTGTTCGATATTTAATAGCTTATGTTCAAGTAAAAATATACATATTAATTTATGTTTTATAAATGGGAATTTCATTAAAGTATTCAGCTTGTTTTTCTTCTAATATAATTTCTTTTAAAGCCATAAGCATTGCTTTATTTGAAGTAAATAATTCTCGATTAAAGTTAATAACAGTGGTTATGTCGATTTTTTCAATAGGTGCATTTACCGCTTCGGTATAAAAATTATTTAAAGCGGTGCTATAATTATTTTGTATCGAATCAAATAAATGTTGCAGTTCTTCAAAGCTTGCTTTTTTATCCTGAATAAGGAATGCATTCAATTCAAAATACAGATTTTCAGTTTCTTTTTTATGGTGTGTAAAAAAATTGTACTTAATATCTTTTGACGAATTTCTGAGGTCTGAAATATTAGTGCCAATGTCTTTCACACTTTTTACCGAGTGCATGGAACTCCGTACTGAAGAAATCAGTTGGTTGAGTTCAGCCTGCTTTTCTCCTTTTAATTTTGTTCGTAAGTCTAAGTAAAACGATTGTATTTCCCCTTGTAATTGTTTGAGGAATTCATATTTCTCTTCTATCGTTTTTGAAAAGAAATTTCTTTTTTCATTAATCCTTTTAAAGTCAGTATTTTCTCGAAGTTGTACGGTATCAATTTTGAATAATTCCAGATTGAATAACATTGAATTATAGAAGAAGTATTTTGTTTCTCTACGGAGTAAATCAAGAGCGGTTTCAGGTTCATTGATTGCTGCATGACTAATAAAAGCCACTGTAGCGGCATCAGTATCTTTGAAAAAGAGTTCCAAAAGCTTTGTGAAAGGGTTGAGTATTGGAAAAAAAATCACAATGGCTAAAAAATTAATCAGACTGGAAAAAGTGGCCAACCCAATTAACGGATCTTTTATATGTAAAATATCAGTAATCAGGAAAAGAATTGGGGTCAGAAAAACAAAGGCCAGTGCTGTAATAAAAATATTAAAAAATAAATTACCCAGAACGATTCGTTTTTTTGAAGCATTGCCGCCTATCGCTCCAAGTACGATTTTAATAATCGTACCCGTTTCTGATCCCAATGCAATTATAGCTGCTATAGGAAAACTGATTGCCCCAGCGTGCAGCGCACTAAGTGTGAGGGCCATGGTTACAGAGCTTGATTGTACAATAAGGGTTATGAGGAAACCGATGAATATAAAAACGATTTTTGGCATTTCAACATAATGTGAAAAATCAAAATCCTGTACTTGCGATTCCATTGCGGTTTTCATAAAAGAAAGGCCAATGAATAACAATCCAAAACCAAAAAGGAAATAGGCTAGATGTTTCATTGTCTTGCGATTACCAAAAAGAATTAGAAATATACCTCCTAAGCATACGGCAGGATAGGCAATTATTTCAATATCCATTTTAAAACCAAGACTTGCAATTAGCCAACCGTTAACTGTTGTTCCCAAATTTGCGCCCAAGATAATTGCCATTGAATTTCGCATACTGAAAACCCCTGCACCTACAAAAGCAAGTAGCATCAGTGTAACCATAGAGCTACTTTGTAGAATACCTGTTATGATTACACCACCTGCAACAGCGCCAAATTTATTTTTGGTAATGCGTTGCAGAAAAAGTTTGAAATTTCGTCCTGATAGATTTTTTAAGGATTCCTCCAATAAATACATAGCAAAAAGGAATAAACCAATCCCAGCCGCAAGTTTCAAGAAATGATTAAGGTTTTCCATAGCTTTAAAGATACTTAAATTTACTTATATAATTTTTCTGAAAATGTGTATTTCTTTCTTTAAAATTGTGTGTTATAGTTCTTAAAATAAAAAACCACAACTTTTTTAGAGTTGTAGTTCTATACGTAACAATTAGAAGTCTTTTTTGTAAAACTGCGGTTTAGGGGTAATGATTTTTAGGTTTTTGTATAAATAATCTAATAATCAGAATAGTCCGTTGGATATAAAAAAGTAATGTCCATATGGGAAATGTTGTTTTTATATTTTTCCAAGGCTATTAATTCTTTCCATTCCGGAGAATCTGAAAATGCTTTCCAGTGCGCATCTCTACTTTCCTGATTAGCAAAAGTGGTCATATACATCAGGTTTGGCATTTTGGCTCCCGAAATTACTTCGCCATAAAAAGCGGGATTAAATGCAAGGCGGTCAAAGAGTTTAATTTCCCCACCAGCTTTAAACATATCGACTTTATTGCTGTAAATCGCTTCGGTTGCTGATTCATAACTTCTTAATTCATACACTCTATTTGCTCTTGGACTATTCAAAACAGGAATTGTCAAAATGGGATGATCAGCAAATGCTTTTAATAAAACAGATTCGATACGGGAATAAGGCGCTTGCTTATAAGTCGCATTCAAATACTGCGCTCCGGTAGCCAAATAGGTTTTATCTTTAGCCAGTTTTTCTTCCAATGCAAGAAATTGTGAGAGGGACTTAAAAGGAATTAATACTATGATTTTTTTTAACGTGTCAGTAGCATTTGGTTTTAGTTTAAAAACCCCAATATTTTTAATTCCCAGTTTTTTTAGTGCCGGTAAATAGGCTTCTTTTAAATATTTATCTGTGGTTTGAACTTGTTGTTCTGAATTTAAAACGTAGGTTTTGAGTTGGTAGAACTCTCTGGATTGAACTACGATTTTAGAATCTGCCGTAACTATTGTAAAGCTGGTAATGGCTGAGGCGATAATCATTAGGAATAGTAATTTTGTTGCTTTCATTTTTTGGTTTTCTGATTAGGAATTAAATAGCATTCAGTTTATAAAAGTATGAAAAAAGTAATACATTTTCGAACTACTCAAATTGATTCGATGAGATTTGAAAATTTGTTTAAAAGTGAAGCTCTAAGAATAATTATAACAATCGTTTAGTAAGACCGTTAGTCTTTTCTCTAATTTATTTTTAATGGACAGATAATAAAACTGACTAATTTTTATTTATTGCGTTTCATGTTTGAAAAAAGGAGATAAAAAAAAGGTTTTTAAGTTTAGCGCGCAGTTCTATTATAAATTAACTTAAGTGTCTGAAATATAATAATATATGTAAAATATTTTATTTTTTTAAACAGAAAAATGCTACCTTTATGTTTGATTTTTACTAAAATAGTCTTTTAACAATTTAAATTAATTAATTATGTCAACAGAAAATTTTTTAGTTTGGTTACTTTTAGGAGTAGTCGCAGGGTGGTTAGCTGGTCAAATTATGAAAGGTAGTGGCTTTGGCATTATCGGAAACATAATTGTTGGAATTTTAGGAAGTTTTTTAGGAGGCTGGTTAGGGACCAGACTCGGTATAGGAGGTACTCAAACTGGTGGTTTTAATTTAGCCAGCATACTAACTGCGGTTTTAGGTGCTGTTGTTCTTTTATTTATTGTTGGGCTGTTTAATAGAAGCAGAACTAATTTGTAGTAAAGAATATTTAATGAACGCAAAAAAGTCAGTAGAACATTTTCTACTGACTTTTTTGTATTCTTGATTTACAATTTTTTTGATTTTTCGTTACTTTAGCACTCGCACTGTCATATGATTAACGCCTGCAACTTTAAAAACATCGCCTTTCACTTGTATAGTTTCTCCAGTTGAAATCTCCTTATATTGTGTTGGATCTAATAAATTGGCACGACTTATAGTTACTAAATAAATTGAATTGTTGGTTGCTGCTAATTTGGCTGTATACCCGTCTTTGCCAAACAGGATTTCCTGCACTTTTCCAGTGGTAAAATCAGTAGTGTTTGCATTAATCAGCGGACTGCAACTTACAGCCAGTGCGATTACGATTAATAAGCAGCTGGCAATTTTATAAAATTGTTTCATAAATTTAAAGTTCTAGAAAATCATTGGATTTTGGAAAATTACGAATAGCGTCCATCGCGATTTCAGGTGTTGGGTTGGCTATTTTGCGCAGTTTGGTATCCATCCAGGCACCATCAACAGTTATTATGGCACAAAGTTTATTTTCGTCATTGATAAATTCGTGTACAATAGACCAGCGCGAAGCATCGGGTCTCATTTTAGATATTTTAGTATGAATAGTTATTTTATCCGAAAGCAGTATTTCTTTTTTGAAAACGCATTCTTCCCTGAATAATATAGGACCAAAATTTTGTGATCGCAAAACTTTCATAGTTAAACCCAAGCTTTCTAAAATCTCAATACGATGTTGCGCGCCAAAATCATAATAAGCGCTGTGTCGTACATGAAAATTAGGGTCAAGATCTGACCATCGAAAAGATAATTCTTTGCTAAATGCTGTCATTGTTTTTTATATTAGTTAATGTCGCTTCCTTTCGATTTAAATTAATACGAAAGAAGGGCAAATTTATGATTTTGAAATGTCTTTTAATACTTTTTTTCCACTTTCATTACTTGAATCAAGTTCTACTGATTTTTTATAATTCAAAATGGGAAGCTTTTTATCTCCATTTTTCAAATAAGCTTCTCCCAAACTAGCCTATCCATTCCCTGATTGATGAAACGTTTTAGTATTTAGCTGGAAAACTTCTATTGGGCATATAGTTTCTGTTGATATTGATTTGTTTACTGATGCCGATATGGCACCATCGATTTTAAGGAGATAAGAAGTTTTCTTGAGAATAAATATTCGTTTTTTAGTTCAAGAAATCTTAATAATGTTGCGTTTATAACTTATTTTGAAGTGGGAAATTCAAAAGAGGATTTTGTAAAAATAGACTTGTATTATACGGATGATTTTATTTTTGATGCAGTTTCTAAAGATACTATTAGAATGACTTCTGAAAATGAAATTATTGCAATGAAATTATATATTATTTTGAGGTGCAGCAGAAAAAAATATTTTTGGGACTTAGATTATTATCTTGATAAAGTAAGTATTGACGAAATGATTTCGTTTAATGAACAGCGGTAACCTTGTAACGATTGCACCAATATTAAAAGTCAATTTGTAAATTTTGAATTGGCTGATGCTGATTTTGACCCGTTACGTTTACTTAAAAAATCTTGGGAGTTTATAAAATTGGATTTTTTTGAAAGTGTCAATAAAAATTCCTAATTCCAAAAAAAGGCATTGAAACCCAAATTCCCTTAGCCCCGATAGCAGTGAAAATCCTTTTTATTCGCCTTTTTGGAGGATAAAAAGATTGCAATGTATAGCGGGAATAGCTCCAGAAAACTGAAGAACTTGACCCCTAAAGTAGCGATTATTCAGCTGTTTGTACAAGTGTGGCACTAATCAAAATAATAGCGGGTGGTTCAATTTATAAAAAGCTATTTTTGTAAGATTTTTCAATTAAAAATGTATTGTTGATAATTTTTTTAATAAAAACATAATATTTTTAAGATTATTTTAACAAAAATACATAGGTTTGCTATCTTCACTATATGAAATTATCAAAAAAACTATTTATGAGAATTAACCGTTTTGTTTTAGGTGTATTATTTATGTTAATAATGCCCGCAGTTATGAATGCCCAAACAATCAAAGGGATTGTGACGGACGAGAATGGGCAATCTTTGCCTTATTCTAATGTTATAGATAAAGAAACATCCAATGGTGTAACCACGGACGGAAACGGTAATTTTGAAATTAAGGTAAAAGGATTGCCCGCTACATTGACTGCCAAATATGTGGGTTATCAAAATCAAAATGTTGAGGTGGCAAATGATACCGCCCCCATTACTTTTAAGCTACTGCCTAATAATAGTTTAGATGAGGTTGTTGTTACAGGAAACAGATCAAAAGTGCGTAGTGTACTAAATTCTGCTGTTCCGATCGATAAGATTTACTCAGAAGATCTTAAATCTAGCGGTCAGGTTACATTTGATAAAATGTTGGCCTACAAAATCCCTTCCTTTAATTCTAGCAGTCAGGCTATTTCTGATGCTACAGCCCATTTTGACCCGGCAGATTTGCGTGGTTTAGGACCCAGTCGTACCTTAGTTTTAGTGAATGGAAAAAGAAAAAATCAAAGTGCATTAGTGTATATCAATGATACTCCTGGAAAAGGTGAGGTAGGAACAGATATGAAAAGTATTCCGTTTTCTGCAATCGAAAGAGTAGAAGTACTTCGTGATGGAGCGTCTTCTCAATACGGTTCTGATGCTATTGCAGGGGTAGTGAATATTATCCTTAAAAAGCAAACCAACTTTACTGAAGTAACTCTTACTTCAGGAGTAACTTCACTGGGAGATGGTTTTAATTTTGGAGCTGATCTAAACTCGGGATTTAAAATTGCTGATAAAGGCTTTGTAAATTTCAACCTTTCTTATTTGGACCAAAATAAAACCAATAGAGCTGGAAAGCCAGGAAAAGATGATTTGTTTGGGGTAGCTGCAAATGACCCGCAATGGGGAGATTGGTTAAGTAGAAATCCTGACTTAGGAATGACTATCGGACAACCAGATTCTAAAATGGGTGCTTTGGTTTTCAATGCTGAATATCCTCTTTCGGACAAAACAACGCTTTATACTTTTGGAGATATCAATATAAGAAAAGGAACGAGTTTTGCATTATATAGAGCTCCTTATTGGGTTTCAGATCCTAACAATTTATTGCACGCAGCTGGTACAACTTATAATGGTTTCCAACCTACATTCAATACAGATGTGTTCGATAATCTAGGAAGTGTTGGGTTAAGATCTACTTTGTTTGGTTTTAATTCGGATTTCAGTTTTACAGCGGGTTCTAATACGGTTGATTATACTGTAAAAAACTCATTAAACGTTTCTTTGGGGGCTAAAAGTCCAACTGAATTTAAAACGGGTGGATATACTTTTAGTCAGTTTGTAGGAAATGCCGATTTTAGCAGAACTTTTGATAAAGTGACTTTCGGTTTTGGTACAGAAATAAGAAAAGAGCAATTTGAAGCGAGAGCGGGTCAAGTGGAGTCGTATGTCGGTGGAGGCGCACAATCTTTTCCTGGATTGCAACCGGCAAATGCGTTAAAAAAAGACCGTAATAACATCGGTGTTTATACTACCTTAGATTATGATGTGAATGAGGCTTTCTTGATAGGAGGATCTTTACGATATGAGAACTATTCTGATTTTGGTGATAATTTTTCTTGGAAAGTAAATTCTCGTTACAAACTGAATAACGATATTGCCGTTCGTGCTTCTTACAGCACTGGATTTAGAGCTCCTGCATTGCACCAGATTTATTTGAGTAATATTCAAACGCTTGTATCTGGAGGTACAATTTCTAATCAAGGGACTTTTAACAATGTAGATCCTGCGGTTATAGGACTTGGAGTTCCTCAATTGCATGCGGAGAAATCTCAAAATATATCGACAGGGATTACTTTTAGATCAGGTGCTAATTTTTCTGCTTCGGTTGATTTCTACCAGATCAAAGTAAAAGACCGTGTTTTGTTTTCTGGGGCGATTGAATTTGATGGCGATAACAAAACAACTAACCCGGTTGAACAAGTATTAATTGACAATGATATAACAAGTATGAAGTTTTTTATCAATGCAGTTAATACAATAACCAAAGGTGTTGATGTTGTTTTGAACTACAAAAATCTAGCGGTTGGAAATGGGAAACTAGGATTTAGTTTGGCATCTAATATTTCTAATACTAAAATTGATGGGCAAATTGCTACGCCCGCTATTTTAAAAGCAAATGGGTATGATATTTTTAACCGTAAAGAGCAAGGCAGAATATTAAATGCGAGACCTAATACAAAAGTATTGTTAGGAGCTAATTATGATATTAATAAAATGAGTGTTATTTTTAACAATACTTATTTTGGTGAAGTTACTTGGCAACATGCTACTGATGTTGCAAAAGATCAAACTTTTGCTGGAAAAGTGATTACAGATTTAGGTCTTTCTTATAAATTTACAAATACTATATCTGCCAATGTGATGGTAAACAACTTACTAAATGTCTACCCTGACAAATTAGATACTAAAGGAGATGTTGTTACTGATTTGGGAGGTCGTTTTAAATACGCATGGGAAGTAAACCAATTTGGTTTTAGCGGTACCACATTTACAGCGGGATTAAACTTTAAATTTTAAAGGAGAATTATAGGACAATTATTAAAACGGGATTTATTCCCGTTTTTTTATGTAAATATTTTTTTGAAGGGACACAATTTAATAGGATTATCCGTAATGGAGGTCAAATAAGTTTTTAAATAATAAATTTGAATTAATATCATAAAGAAATATAAGTTCCGAGAAGCGAACTTATATCTCTTATATGGTAAAAAAAACGTTCCATTATTTCGATATGAATTCTATTTACTTTGTATATAAGTTTGGGTCCGTGCTATGACAGTCATACATTGTAAAAACGAATTTAAATCATTGTTTTCTTGTGTTTGTGACTTTGCTCTCAAAAGGAATGCTGTTTTGTTTTATAGAAGTAATGACAGCATGCCTAAAATGTCATATTGTCAGATTAATTTACGACAATTTTAACAAAAACTGACAATTTACTGGACCCTTTTGCATTGGCATAATGATTGACTTAAGCACCATGAGCCGTTAAAATAAGTATACATTATAATTAAATATAAATAAAATGGGTAAAATAATCGGAATTGATTTAGGTACGACAAACTCTTGTGTTTCTGTAATGGAAGGTAATGAAGCAGTTGTTATTCCTAACGCAGAAGGAAAAAGAACAACACCATCTATCATCGCTTTTGTTGAAGGTGGAGAAATTAAAGTAGGGGATCCTGCGAAGAGACAAGCGGTAACTAATCCAACTAAGACTATTGCTTCTATCAAACGTTTTATGGGTCATTCTTTTTCAGAAGTTTCGGCTGAAGCAAAAAGAGTTTCTTACAAAGTAGTAAAAGGGGACAACAATACACCACGTGTTGATATTGATGGACGTTTATACTCTGCACAAGAATTGTCAGCTATGACACTTCAAAAAATGAAAAAAACTGCTGAAGACTATTTAGGTCAAACAGTTACTGAAGCAGTTATTACTGTTCCTGCTTACTTTAATGATGCACAACGTCAGGCTACAAAAGAAGCTGGTGAAATTGCAGGTCTTAAAGTAATGCGTATTATCAACGAACCAACAGCAGCAGCGCTTGCTTACGGTCTTGATAAAAAAGGTAAAGATCAAAAAATTGCTGTTTACGATTTAGGTGGAGGTACATTTGATATTTCTGTTCTTGAATTAGGAGACGGAGTTTTTGAAGTATTGTCTACAAACGGAGATACTCACTTAGGTGGGGATGATTTTGACCACGAAATTATTGACTGGTTAGCTGCTGAATTTTTGACTGAAGAAGGTATTGATTTACGTTTAGATCCAATGTCTTTGCAACGTTTGAAAGAAGCTGCTGAGAAAGCAAAAATTGAATTGTCTTCTTCTGCTGAAACTGAAATTAACTTACCTTATGTAACTGCTACAGCTTCAGGACCAAAACACTTAGTTAAAAAATTAACTAGAGCACAATTTGAAAAATTAACTGATTCTTTAGTAAAACGTTCAATGGCACCAGTTGCTAAAGCGCTTAAAGATGCAGGTTTAACTGTTTCTGATATTGACGAAGTTATCTTGGTTGGAGGTTCTACTCGTATGCCAAGAATTGCTGAAGAAGTGGAGAAATTCTTTGGTAAAAAAGCGTCTAAAGGAGTTAACCCTGATGAGGTTGTTGCAATTGGAGCAGCTATTCAAGGTGGAGTTCTTTCTGGAGATGTAAAAGATGTATTGTTACTTGACGTTACTCCTTTATCTTTAGGTATCGAAACTATGGGTGGTGTTATGACAACTCTTATTGAGCCTAACACAACTATTCCAACTAAAAAATCTCAGGTTTTCTCTACTGCTGCAGATTCTCAACCAACAGTTGAAATCCACGTTTTACAAGGAGCTAGAGCAATGGCTGCTGATAACAAAACTATCGGTCGTTTCCATTTAGATGGTATTCCACCAGCACCAAGAGGAGTTCCACAAATTGAAGTAACTTTTGATATTGATGCTAATGGTATCATTAAAGTTTCGGCAACTGATAAAGGAACTGGTAAATCTCATGATATTCGTATCGAAGCTTCTTCTGGATTAACAGCTGAAGAAATCGAAAGAATGAAAAAAGATGCAGAAGCTAATGCTGATGCTGACAAAATTGCAAGAGAAAGAGCTGAAAAATTGAACGAGGCGGATGGAATGATCTTCCAAACTGAAACTCAATTGAAAGAATTAGGTTCTAAATTATCTGATGAAAACAAAGTTGCTGTAGAATATGCATTAACTGAATTGAGAATGGCGCACCAATCTCAAGACATTCCTGCAATTCAAACGGCTCTTGACAACATCAACGCAGCTTGGAAAAAAGCAACTGAAGCGATGTATGCTCAAGGAGAACAAGGTCAAGGTGAAGCACAACCTCAAGGGGATGCTGCTCAAGGAGACAATGTTGAAGACGTTGAATTTGAAGAAGTAAAATAATAATTTCCTTAGAGACACGATTTATGTCGTCTTTACTGTTGATTTAGAAAACCGTTTGCCTTTGGTGAACGGTTTTTTTTATTGTTATTAATTCCGATTCAGTCTTGTTTTTTGCCACTAAACATTTTTGTAATAACTAAGGCATGGGGAAATGTTATGGCAGCAAGAAAGGAAAAAAATAACGCATTGAATAATTGTTCCTGCTTAAATACATAATAAAGAACTGAAATTCCCAATATGGATATTCCCCAATATAAAACTGCCGACCTGCAATAGGTAACAAAAAGCGGGAAGGAGTAATTTCCATGAAGGAATTTTATTTGATCAATTATTGAGGGTATACTATGCCATAAAACGAAGTATAATGCAAATCCCCATATTAAACTTGAGGATTTGAAAATAATAATAAATAGCAGTAAATAAAATGTTTCTGTTAAAAGTTGTTTTCTTGCTATTTCAAATTTCCAATACAAATAAGTCCCTAATATTGTTAAAATAACACTAATTATTTTCAGAACTGTTGCAATATAATGGATATCAATTGAAATTTTTATTATCTGAAATACAATGTTCTGGACTTCATTAACATGAAAGGCAAATAGGAGAAACAAGATGGTTGCACCATAGAAAAATTGAAATAGTATTGTAAACCATTTTGACACTAGCTGCTTTAAATTCTGCCATTGCTGTTCTCCAAAATGATATGCGCTTACAATAAGAAATAGTAATAATGCTAACCAAGGTATTAAATAAAATAAAAGTGCACCAACCAAAACTACAAGTAAATAATAAGCTATTATTTTAAAGTAAGGAATCACCTGTTTTCTAGTGCTGATATTTTCGATTAGCAATAGATCATTTGCCCCATGTAAAATTCCAAAGGAAAATATCAATAAAAATCCAATGATAATTTGAACTTGATGTGAAAAAAAAGAATCAATCCATAATCCAAAAAAGCTAACTACAATTGCGATATTCAAATATTTTGACATTAAATTTATATTTTGTTTAAAATTAATACAAAAAAAATAAACAAAACGTATTTTTATTATTTAACTTTTCATATATTTGAATTAACAAATTCACTTAACCTCAATTATTTATGACAAACTTTATGTTTATTCCAGGATTAGTTGCAAGATTATCTCCTACTGATTATGTAGGATTTACCTTTTTTGTTGGCTGCATGGCTATGATGGCTGCGTCGGCTTTTTTCTTTTTATCATTAAATCAATTTGATAAAAAATGGCGAACTTCAGTATTAGTTTCAGGTTTAATTACTTTCATTGCTGCTGTACATTATTTTTACATGAGAGATTATTGGGCTACGTTCCAGGAATCGCCTACATTTTTTCGTTATGTCGATTGGACGTTAACAGTTCCGTTGATGTGTGTTGAGTTTTTCTTAATTTTGAAAGTTGCTGGTGCCAAGCAATCATTGATGTGGAAAATGATAATTTTATCATTAGTGATGCTCCTTACAGGCTATTTCGGAGAAGCAGTAGATCGTCCTAATGCATGGATATGGGGATTAATCTCAGGTATCGCTTACTTTGTGATTGTTTATGAAATCTGGCTTGGTAATGCTTCTAAATTAGCCGCCGCAGCAGGTGGAAATGTTTTGGCTGCCCATAAAATATTATGTTGGTTTGTACTAGTTGGATGGTCAATTTATCCATTGGGATATATGTTAGGAACTGACGGTTGGTACAACGGTATACATGGTTTAGGACTTAATATTGATGTTGTGTACAATATTGCGGATGCCATTAATAAAATTGGATTTGGACTTGTAGTTTACAATTTAGCTTTAAAATCACAAACCACTTAATTTTAATTTCCTTTGTTTTTAAAAACCGAACTTGTGATAGCTCGGTTTTTTTATGGAATTTATTTTTTGTTTAAAAAGAGATGAGCTCCTTTTGTATGAAATATTATTGTACTTTTCAATACATTTAAAATCGAAAGCAACTATGAAAAAAACAATCTTACTTCTTGTCCTGTCATCTTTTAGTACTGTTATTTTCAGCCAAAGCAATAAAGCAGTAAAAAAAACAGGATCTGCATCTATTTTTGCGAAATCAGATAATGTTTTGGCAGAAATGAGTAAGAATAAATTTTATTTGTTAGTCACCAATAAAGGAGCCAAGAAAGACACGATTTTAATGAAAAGTTTTGAGGTAGATAAATTGCCTTTAGAATGCAAAATTGAACCCTTTACCACCAAGGGAATTACTTTGCATAAAATAACTTGGCTAGAAAAAAAGACCATGCAAACTAAATTAAAAACGGAGGCTGCTGTAACTACCGTTTCTGTAATTTGTGATATAGCTTCAAAAATAAAACTGCTGACCAATGAACAAATTACTACAAAAATAACTGAAGTACACTTTTTAGATGATAAGCAAACTGTTTCTGAAACAATAGACCGAATTAGAAATGAAGGTTTTGAATGTATAGTAAATAAACAAGGAGATGTGGTATTGAAAAATAAAGCAAAGGAAAATAAAATGATTTATGTTCCGGCGGATAAAAAATTTGTATTAACTTCTGCCGGATCATCGAAGAAGAAATAACTAATTTAGTTTTTAAATAAAAGTAAGCCCGACCCGTTTCAAAAAGGAGTCGGGTTTTGTTTTTATATAGAAATAAATGTTTTTAATAAGTCTTAAATGATTAATCTCATATTAAGAATTATTATTTCTGATTATCTTTGTTTTTTATGAATGTCAAATTCCATAAGTAGCCATTCATTTATAAAAGATTTTCGTACTATTACCAGATAAAAAAATTTTGGATGAGAAAAATTAAATACAAGAAAGGCAGAAAACTGCAACCTTACAATCTGGAATATACCGGGGTGCATCAAAGCCACGAGTCAGAAATGCAGTTATTTGTTTTTGACAATTTTGATTTGACAGAATATGAGGATTTTAAAGTTTCGGATCTGGATAAATATATTAATATTCAAAAAACCAATTGGTTGAATATACATGGTTTAAATAATATTGAATTAATAAAGTCCATTGGAAACTATTTTAATATCGATAATTTTATGCTTGCCGATATTTTAAATACTACCAAGAGAACAAAACTAGAAGAATTGTCAGATACTTTATTTTTTAATATAAAATCACTTTTGCCGGCCGGAGATTCAGATAATATTAGTGTCGAGCAAATCAGTTTTCTGATAAAAGATGGTATTTTGATTTCTTTTCAGGAAAAACGAAGTGATTTTTTCTTACATATTCGGGAACGAATTCGGACGAATTCTGGAATTGTAAGGACAAAAAAAGCGGATTATCTTTTGTACATCCTTTTAGATGCCATTATGCAAAATTTCTATATAACCATAGAGAATGAAGAAGATAAAGTAGAAGAACTGATTAACCTTTCTAAAAACAGTGCTGACCCAAAAATTCTGGAAAGAATTGAAAAACATCGCGATAATTTCAATTTTCTGAAGCGATCAATTATTCCTTTAAGAGATTCTTTGTACGATATTAAAAGCATAAAAGACGATAACGTGTTCAATTCAATTGAAACAGATAATTTTAGTTTTTTTATTCGATTGCATCAAAAAAGTTTGGAGCTCCTGGAACAAATTGAATCCGATATGGGTTCACTGGAAAGTGCTTCTAATTTCTTTTTTTCGGCGCAAACGCATAAGATGAATGAGATTATGAAAACACTGACTATTGTGTCGGCTATCTTTATTCCGCTCACATTTATTGTGGGAGTTTATGGTATGAATTTTGAAAATTTACCTGAACTAAAATATCAATATGGCTATCATACTGTAATGGGAATTATGTTTTTGATTGTAATTGGAATGATAATTTATTTTAAAAAACGTCGTTGGTTTTAGTAATAAAAAAGTAATAGATCCAATTCTATTTGGAATTAAATATAAAAATAAAAAATGAACAAGGCCATATATATAGCAACAAGCGAACAGAATAGTGGTAAGTCAATTATAACTTTAGGGTTGATGAGTATGCTTATTGGCAAGACTGCCAAAGTAGGTTATTTTAGACCCATTGTAGAAGATTTTGAAGAGGGAGGATTTGACAATCATATTGAAACGGTGATTGGTCATTTTGGGTTAGACATTCAATTTGAAGATGCCTACGCTATTACAAAAAGTAAACTAATCAAAAAGAAGAACAAAGGAAAAATAGGAGAGGTCCTTGATTTGATTATTGAAAAATATAAGAAATTAGAAGAACGTTTCGATTTTGTTTTGGTTGAAGGAACTAGTTTTACAGGAGAAGGAACTGTTATAGAATTAGATATGAATGTTCTAATTGCTAAAAATCTGGGGATTCCAACTATTATTGTTGGCTCCGGAGTAGGGAAAACATTAGAGGAATTAATTGATAGTCTTTACCTAGCATACGATTCATTCAAAGTAAAAGAAGTAGAGGTTTTGGCTGTAATCGCTAATAAAGTCCAAAGGGAGAATATAGAATTGGTAACTACAGGATTGAAAAAAAGTTTGCCGGAGAGCGTATTAGTGAATTCAATTCCTTTAATTTCTAATTTGAATAATCCCACAATTCAAGAAATTGTAAACAAATTAGAAGCTAAAGTTTTATTTGGGTCTGCTTATTTAAACAATCAAACCGGTAATTTCAGCGTGGGTGCCATGCAACTTTGTAATTACCTATTGCACTTGAAAGAAAATAGTCTGGTAATAACTCCAGGTGACAGAGCTGATATTATTCTTGGTGCGTTACAAGCAAATGAATCAGTTAATTATCCGACAATTTCAGGAATTCTTCTTACCGGTAATATATTGCCTGAAGTGAGCATCTTAAAATTAATTGAAGGACTTTCTCCGGTTGTTCCAATTTTTGCTGTTGAAGAAGGAACGTATTATATTACCAATAAAATAGGTTCAATTAAGTCCAAAATTTACGCGGATAACAAGCAAAAAATTGAGACCTCTATCCTAACGTTCGAAAAATATGTAGACTTAGATAATTTGGCTGAAAAGCTAATTACTTTTGAAGCCGAGGGAATGACTCCAAAAATGTTTCAATATAATTTGGTAAAAAGAGCCAGAAAACATAGGAAACACATTGTTTTGCCAGAAGGAAACGATGAAAGAATCATTATTGCGGCTTCTCGATTACTAGCAATGGATGTGGTTGATATTACGATTATTGGTAACAAAAAACAAATAGAAAGCAAAGTCTCAGAACTAGGTTTAGAGTTCGATTTCTCAAAAGTTGACATCATTAATCCAATAGAATCTAAATATTATGATGATTATGTAAACACGTATTTTGAGCTGCGAAAAGCAAAAAACGTAACTGTAGGAATGGCGAAAGATTTGATGGATGATGTTTCGTATTTTGGTACAATGATGGTTTACAAAGGACATGCTGACGGAATGGTTTCCGGTGCCGCACATACGACGCAACATACCATTTTACCCGCGTTACAATTCATTAAAACAAAACCCAATTCATCAGTGGTTTCCTCGATATTTTTCATGTGTTTAGAGGATAGGGTTTCTGTTTTTGGAGATTGCGCTATTAATCCAAATCCTACTGCGGAGCAATTGGCTGAAATTGCCATTTCTTCTGCCGATTCCAGTTTGGCTTTTGGTATTGAACCAAAAATTGCGATGCTTTCCTACTCATCCGGTTCATCCGGAAAAGGAGATGAAGTGGATAAAGTGCGAACAGCGACTGAAATAGTGAGAAAAAAACGTCCCGACTTAAAAATTGAAGGGCCTATACAATATGATGCTGCCGTCGATATGGATGTGGGGAAAAGTAAAATGCCAAATTCGGAAGTGGCAGGACAAGCGAGTGTTTTGATTTTTCCGGATTTAAATACAGGAAATAATACGTATAAAGCAGTGCAAAGAGAAACGGGTGCGTTAGCAATTGGACCAATGTTACAAGGACTGAACAAACCCGTAAATGATTTAAGCCGCGGTTGTACGGTTGATGATATCATAAATACTGTCGTGATTACAGCGATTCAAGCACAAGGATTATAAAATGAAAATATTAATTGTAAACTCAGGAAGTTCCTCTATAAAATACCAATTAATCAATATGCCCGCGAATGAAGTCATTTGTTCGGGGATGATTGACCGAATAGGATTGGAAACTTCAAATCTAACGTATGTTACGAATACTACTAAATTAGAAGAAACTTTGCCTATCGCAAACCATAAAATAGGTTTGGAGAAAATTGCCAAATTACTGATGGACGAAATAGTAGGAGTGATTAAAAGTACGGATGAAATTGAAGCGGTCGGACATCGTGTGGTGCATGGTGGAAGCGCTTTTTCGAATACCGTAATTATTACCAGTGAGGTAAAAGACAAAATCAGACAACTTTTTGATTTAGCACCCTTGCATAATCCAGCGAATTTGGAAGGAATAAATGTGGCCGAGGGAATTTTCAATTCGGCAATACAAGTAGCTGTTTTTGATACTGCATTCCATCAAACGATTCCAGTTGTGGCGCACAAATATGCATTGCCGAATTCCCTTTTAACAGAGAATAAAATTCGTGTTTATGGATTTCACGGAACGAGTCATAAGTATGTTTCAGAAAATGCGATTCATTATTTGAAACAGAATTCTATAAATAAAGGCTCGAAAATTATTACGATACATTTAGGAAATGGATGTAGCATGACAGCCATAAAAGAAGGAAAAAGCATTGACCATACGCTTGGTTTTGGTCCTATGAATGGTTTGATAATGGGAACCCGAAGCGGAGATGTAGATCAATCCGTGATTTTTTATCTAGTTAACTCTTTGGGTTATACGCTTGATGAAGTCAATACGATGTTACAGAAACAAAGTGGAATGCTTGGTCTTACCGGCTACAGCGATTTGAGGGATGTTGAAGCGAATGCAGCGAAAGGAAATGTTGATTGCCAGTTGGCTTTAGATATGAATGCCTATCGAATTAAAAAACATATTGGTTCGTATACGGCAGTTTTAAATGGACTTGATGCTATTGTTTTTACGGCAGGAATAGGAGAGAATTCCTCTTATATTCGAAAACTGGTATGTACAGATATGGATTATTTCGGAATAGAATTAGACGATTCCAAAAATGAAATTCGTTCAAATGAAATTCGGGAAATCAATACACCCGAATCGAAAACTAAAATATTAGTTATTCCTACCAATGAAGAAATTGAAATAGCAAATCAGGTATTTGAATTACTGACGAACTAAGAAAATAATCAATTTGAAAAAAGCTTCTGTAAACAGAGGCTTTTTTTATACCTTTTATTTGAGAAATCTAATTATATTTGGATATAAAACGCCACATTTTGAAAGCAAGAATTACAGTATTAATCCTATTATATTTTTTTTCGTTTCAACTTTATTCTCAAGAGTTGCTACCTTTTGTTGAGAATTACAGCAAGTCTAATTATCAAGGGGACAATCAGATTTGGAATCTGGCACAAGGAAATGATAATGCCATGTATTTTGCAAATAATTATTATTTATTGCGATACGATGGTGTAAAATGGGAGAAATATACGTTGCCTAACAAAACGATAATTCGTTCCATAATGGTGGATGGAGATAAAATTTATTCCGGTTCTTACAAGGAATTTGGTTATTGGTACCGAAAAAATGGAAAGATGTTTTATGTTTCTATTTCTGATAAAACTAAGGTTTTTGATGAGAATGATAATGAGGAAATTTGGAAGATATTTAAATTTAAAGGCAAAATTTACTTTCAATCTTTTAATGGAATTTTTCTGTATGATGGAAAAATAATCAAGAAAAATAAGTTTGATTTTTTGGTTTCTTATTGCTTTCCGGTTGGCAATGAATTATTTGTTGCTACAGTAGAAAAAGGAATTTTCAAGATGAATAATTCCACGTTTGAAAAAGTAAAAGGTTGGGACATTTTAGAAAATAATGTAATTCATGCGATTGAAAAATTTCAAAACAAAACGTATATTTTTACTAAAAAAAACGGCGTTTATGTTGATGATAAAGGTGTTTTAAGTCCCTGGAAAAATCCTTTAAACGATATTTTAAAAATGGCTAATATTAATGTGGCCAAATTCATTAAAAACAATAAATTAATCATTGGTACAGCAAGTAAAGGTGTTTATGTTTTTGATTTAAACACCAATTCCTATAAAAACATCAATAGAAATAATGTCTTGATGAACAATTCTATTTTGAGTGTGGGTCTGGACAAAGAAAATGATTTATGGCTTGGTCTGGATAATGGAATTGCACATATAGAGGTCAATTCTCCAATATCTATTTTCTATGATAACTCGGGAGTTTTAGGCTCTGTCTATTCTGTCGCTACAATTGATAAAGGTTATCTGATGGCGTCCAATCATGGTATTTTTAAATTAGAAGACAATCAATTTACTATAGTTCCAAATACCGAAGGTCAGGCATGGAATATCAGCAAAATAAATAACAAATACCTGATAGGTCACAACGAAGGCACTTTTGTTTACGATAGCGGATTGTTCTATAAATTAAGTGCTGTACACGGGGGGTGGAATGTAGCAAAAAGCAATATCAATAATTCGTATTTGCAAGCAACATATAGCGGTGTAATTATTTATAATGATATTGAAGATTTGAATCAAAAGAAAAGTATTAAAGGATTAGTAAAACCAATTAAATATGTAGCTCAAAATAGGAAAAATGAAATATGGGCTGCTGATAACAATAGAGGTTTGTATCGCATTCTGTATAATGATGCCTATGGAACTACTGCGATTGAAAATGTTACCCAACGCAGCAAAATCAGTAATGATTTTGGAGTAAAAATATTTGAGTTTAGAAACGAAATACTTTTTTTGATTAATAAATCCTGGTATACTTACAATTCAATCAGCAATCAACTGGAAGAAAATGAATTGTTTAATACTAATTTTAAAAATGTATCAAATATTGTTTCTATTGATGAAAATTACTTTCTGATACTTCAAGAAGGCCTTTTGTACCATATTTATGCCAATGGCAATAAATTTGTCCGTACTGTTATTCAAGAGAAATATTACAAGGGGAAAATTATAAATGATAATTTAAAAGTTTTCAAAAACAAAGATAAGTATCTGTTAAATCTCGATGATGGTTTTATCTCATTGCAATTAAAGTACACGAACAAGAGGGAATCAAATGTAAAAATGGAAGCTTTTGTTAATGATAATTTGGTCAACAATAAAGCAACAATACCTTACAATTCAGAACTTCGTGTAGATGTAATCTCAGGTGCTTTTGGTGCAGCAAGACCGAATTTATTTTACAAAATTAATGGAACTAAAGAATATATACCTGTAAATGAAGGTCTGATTGTCTTGAATAACTTGAATAGTGGTTCTAATGAGATTACCGTTTATCTTCATGATGGACTGAATTATGATAAAATTTCCAATTTTCAATTTTTTGTCGCTAAACCGTGGTATTTTTCTATTTGGATGATTTTATTGTACTTTGTTGTAGTTGGAGGAATATTGTATTTGTATTACAAATGGAATAAAATGCGCTACCTGCAGAAACTGGAATTACGAGACGAAGAGCTTAAACATCAAAAGAAAATTCTGGAGATAGAATTAAAGACCGAAAACGAATTAAATCTTCAGGAATATGAAAAACATATTTTAGAACTCGAATTGCAATCGAAGTCTTCAGAGGTTGCAGGCAAATCGCTTTCAATTGCGAAACAAGGTGAAATGATTGAAAATATTCAAAGTATCCTGGATTCCGATGTGGATTTTAATAAACTGAAAAGTGAAATTAAAAAAGTTATAAAAATTAATGCCGTTAACAAGCATGAATGGGAAACCTTTGAAACAAATTTGAATCAGATTCACAATGAATTTATAATTAACCTTTCTAAAAAATATCCGCACCTAACTTCGAAGGATATTAAGCTCTGCATCTACTTAAAAATGAATCTTTCGTCGAAAGAAATTGCACCTCTGATAAATATATCTTTCAGAGGTGTAGAACTACATCGTTATCGTTTAAGAAAGAAATTAAACTTAGTTCAGGAAGAAAACCTCTCTAAATTTTTATTAACAATATAAAAAAAGAGTTATTTTTATAGATATTACACTATTTAACCTCTTTTATTAAGGAATCAGAGTACATCATTACTACATCATTTAGATGTAGTGTAATGTATTTTTTACCTTTCGTAGCTATTGTAAAATAGTGATTTTGTGTGCTAAATCAGCATTTTGATGTATTCATGTAGTAATTCCGTTGTATCAACTATAACGTTGTAATTATCTAATTTGGCCTTACTAACTTTAACAAATTATTAATATATGAGAAATTTTATTTTTAGCTTTTTAGCACTCATTCTACTTCCGGCATACATGTCTGGTCAAGTAATTAAGGGAAAGGTAACGGATCGAAGCGGAATTGGTGTTCCAGGAGCAATTGTAATTGCAGTTGATTCTAGAACTTCTGCCGATACTGATTTTGACGGAAACTTTAATATTAATGCCAAAGTAGGCGAAATGTTAAAGATTAGCATGGTAGGTTTTGATGCTGTATCAGTAACCGCAACTGGAGGTGAAATGACTGTAACGCTAAACGAATCGAAAGACACTGAATTAAAAGAGGTGGTTATCATAGGATATGGTTCTAGAAAAAAATCAGACAATACAGGATCAATATCACAACTATCTGCGACAGACATCACCAAAACTAAAGTGTTGAATGCCACACAAGCAATTCAGGGAAAAGCAGCTGGTGTTCAGGTTATTGGAACAGATGTTCCGGGAAGTTCTCCTTCGCTAATCATAAGAGGTATTGGTACGTATGGTGCTGACAGAACTCCTTTATATGTAGTTGATGGTATTCCGACCAAAAACATAAATAATTTGAACTCCAATGATATTGCATCTTTTGATATTTTAAAAGATGCATCATCTTTAGCAATTTATGGAAATCAAGCGGCTAATGGAGTTGTAATTATTACCACCAAAAAAGGAAAAGGAGACAAGACTACCGTTGAATATGATGGTTTTTTTGGAGTTCGTACTCCGTTAAGAACAGTTAAAATGGCAGGCTCAAATCGTTTTGCTTATTATTCTGATGTTGCTGAACAAAACACCAGATTTTCAACCGATCAACGTTATAATACGAACTGGTTTGATGAAATTACCAGATTAGGAATGTATTCTTCGAACAACTTATCGATTTCTGGTGCTTCTGAAAAGATCAATTATCTATTCAGTTTAAACTACTATGATGAAAAAGGTGTTTTAGACGGATTAGATTTTAATCGTTTTACTTTTAGAAATAACAACGATTACAAACTTTCGGATAAAGTAAAAATTACGCAAACGTTAAGTGGTTCAATTTCAAAGTCTACACCTAAACCTTTATCTGCTTTTACTTCAGCGTACAAACAATCGCCTTTAGTACCAGTTAAATATGACAATGGACGATGGGGAATGCCAATTATTGGTGCGGATGGACAAGCCTCTACGACTGGATCTTTGTTTAACAACGTAGGTAATCCTGTAGCTCAGTTGGCTTACTTTACTGAGGAACAAAAAAACATATTATTACAAGGAAGTCTTGGATTGGAATATAAAATTTTTGATGAATTAAAATTCACATCAAGAGTGGGATTGGAATACAACACCTTCAAAAAGTTTTCTTACACACCTACACGTGAATTGTGGTTAGCGGCAGATCCTTCAAGAGAAACAGCTAATTACTCCGCTTCAGAACCAATAAATGAATTGGTAACTGGAAGAAGTGATTACTTTAACTGGAACTTTGATAATTTCTTGACGTACAATAAAAAGTTTGCCGATATTCATGATGTTGAAGTAACTTTAGGTATGTCAGCTCAACAATTTGGCAGCCGTGAAGAATTAGAAGTAAGAGGTAGAAACGTACCTGAAAATTCGAACTATTGGAGTTTAAATCAATCTACTGCTCCTTCAAATAATCTTGTAACACGACACGTAATTGGAAATCAAAGAAATTTAATTGGATATTTTGCACGATTCCAATATACATTGAGGGAAAAATACCTTTTCACGGGTACGATTCGTAGAGATGGTTCTTCACAATTTGGTTCCAATAACAAATGGGGTAATTTTCCATCATTTGGTTTGGGATGGGTACTTTCTAAAGAAGATTTCTTAGCGGAAAGTAAAACAATCAGTTTCCTAAAACTACGTGGTGGTTGGGGAAGATTAGGAAATCAAAATGTTCCTATAAACCAACAAACATTCAATTCAGGAGCAGGTTTAGGATATGATTTTGGGGGTTCACTGTATTCTGGAACTACTATTGGTGCATTTATTGACCCTACTTTGGGTTGGGAAATTACTGAAGAGACCTCAGTTGGTTTAGACTTTAAAGCATTAGAAAATAAATTATCAGGATCTTTGGATTGGTATGATAAGAACACTATTAATGTTATTCTGAATGTTACTCCGCCGCTTACAGTGGGAACAGGAGCAACTCCTGCTCATGCAGGTGAAATATCCAACACTGGATTTGAAGTTGCTTTGCGTTGGGATGATAACATCAATGATGATTTAAAATATTGGATTGGTGCTAATTATTCGAATAATAAAAATGAAGTTTCAAAAGTATTTAATCCATTAGCAATCAGACAAAATGGTGGTTTCATTAACAACGGACAGTTTACAAAACGATTGGAAGTAGGACAACCTTTAGGAAGTTTCTATTTATTTGAAGTAGCAGGTTATGATGCGAATGGGAATTTTACTTATTTTGATAAAGATGGTGGAATTACTTCGAATCCGGTTGAAACAGATAGAAAATTCTTCGGATCTTCACTACCAACTTATTATTACGGTATGAATTTAGGTTTCGAATACAGAAACATTGATTTTTCAGTGGATGCTTATGGCGTAGGTGGAAACAAAGTGTATAACGGTAAAAAAGCGCAACGTTTTGGTAACGAAAATATTGAAGCAAGTATTGCTACGGATTTTTGGACACCATCAAATACAAATGCAGGAAATCCGGCACCGTTTAATTCAGTTCCGTTATCTTCAGATTATTATTTAGAATCAGGAGCTTTTCTTAGAGTAAACAACATTACTTTAGGATACACATTGCCTAAAATGACAACATCTGTTTCTTCAGTTCGTATTTATGCAAGTGCAATAAATCCATTTATATCTCAAAAGTTCACTGGATATTCTCCAGAATTGAATAATGATGGTGATCCAATGGGACTGCAAGGAATTGAGTTAGATGCTTATCCTACTTTAAGTTCATTCATTATTGGTGCTAACGTAAAATTTTAATAAGATGAAAAAAATATTTATACCCATAGCTTTAGTGGCGGTTGCGCTGCTTGCTACTAATTGTTCAAATGAATTTATAGAAGTAGCTCCGACAGAAAACATAGCCGAAGCCGATTTATTAACAATTTATAATAATAATGATGGCGCAAAAAGTTTTGTAACGGCTATTTACAGCAACGCATTGAGTTTTAGCGCGAGTTCTTTTTCATGGAACGGATTAACAAGTATGACCTCAGATGATGCTGATAAAGGATCAGATCCTGGAGATTCAGGAACAGATAAAGACAAGTGTGATGCGCTTACTCTGGATGCTACATCTTTATCCGTTCAAGAAGTTTTTGAAACGAATTATCAAGGGATAAGCAAGGCCAATATCGCGTTAAACTACCTCCCGCGATTAGACAAAGCTGATGCTGCTGTTGTGGCACGATTAACAGGTGAAGTTAAATTTCTTCGTGCTTTAATGTATTTTAATTTGGTAAGATGTTACGGTGGTGTGCCAATTGTGGATCACGTTCCGGTACCATCATCTGCTGCAGATACAGATATGACATTAATACGCAAGTCAAAAGAAGAAGTGTATAAATTCATTGAAACAGATTTATTAGCGGCT
This sequence comes from Flavobacterium urumqiense, assembly GCF_900108015.1. Lineage (GTDB taxonomy): Bacteria > Bacteroidota > Bacteroidia > Flavobacteriales > Flavobacteriaceae > Flavobacterium > Flavobacterium urumqiense. The sequence goes on from NZ_FNVP01000013.1 coordinate 64,518, forward strand.
ATTGCGGCACTTCCTGAAAAATCAGGTTATGCAATATCTGATTTAGGTAGAGCTACAAAAGGCGCTGCTCATGCCTTATTAGCGAAAGTTTATTTATACCAAGGAAATTGGCAAGGTGTCAAAGACCAATGCGCTGCTGTTAACGGTTATAATTTAGTGGCTGATTATGCTACAATTTGGAGAGAAGTTGGCGAAGATAGTGTTGAATCTATTTTTGAAATCCGTGGTTACGGAGGTAATCCATCTCAAGGTATTGAAGGGTATATGGTCTCTCAAGGAGCCAGAGGAACAAGCGGTTGGGGTTGGGGTTTCAATACACCAACTACAAGTCTAGCTAATTCGTATGAAGCAGGCGATGTGAGAAGAGACGCTACAATTGTTTTTGCAGGCGAAACAATGTGGGACGGCAGAGTGGTTTCTCCACTTGTTGCTAATCCTAGATACAACGAGAAAGCGTATGTAAGTAACACCAAAGAAACATTCAATGGTGATTGGGAAACGACAAAAAATATTCGTGTATTGCGTTATGCAGAAGTTTTATTGATGCAAGCTGAAGCGGCAAACGAAAGTGGTACTGGTGATGTAACTGGGCCTTTAAACAAAGTCAGAAACAGAGCTGGTTTAGCCAAAACAATTGCTACTGGACAAGTTGCTTTGAGAGCTGCAATTAGAGCAGAAAGAAGACATGAATTGGCTTTTGAACATGACAGATGGTTTGATATTGTAAGAACTGGTCAAGCGAAATCAGCTATGGCCGCTGACGGAAAAACTTTTGTAGAAGGGAAACATGAATTGTTTCCTATTCCTCAAAAATTTATCACGCAAGCGGATGGGAAAGCGACACAAAATCCAGGGTATTAATTAAAAATAAATCCCAAACCTTTTCTCTTTCCTGATGTATTTCGGGAAGGAGCTAGGGGAAAGGAAAACTACATAAAAAATCTAAAAATGATTAAATTTTCAGCTTTATTTATGCTCATTACTTTTCTTGGATGTGATTCCTCTGGACCAAGCACAGATAATGGTCCCGTCGTTACTCCACCAGTTACTGTGCCTCCGGTTGTAAAACTAACGGACGAGGAATTATTGGATGTCGTTCAAAAACAAACTTTTGCTTATTTTTGGGATTATGCGGAGTCCAATTCCGGGATGGCAAGGGAGCGCTATATTCCTCAGGATCCTTCATTTGATCAAAATATTGTTACCACAGGAGGTTCTGGTTTTGGTCTGATGGCTATCGTTTCAGGAATGTCTCGTGGTTATATTTCAAAAGCACAAGGAGCAGAACGTCTGAACAAAATTGCTAATTTTCTGAATACTGCGGAGCGCTTTCACGGAGCTTGGCCGCATTGGATAAATGGTACTTCAGGTCGAGTTATTCCTTTTGGAACAAAAGACAATGGTGGTGATTTAGTAGAAACGTCTTTTTTAGTGGCCGGTATGATCACCGTTCGAGAATACTTTAAAAACGGAACAACCGAAGAAAAAGCAGTAGCCCAAAAATTTGATGATTTGTGGAAAGGAGTGGACTGGCAATGGTACACCAACAATCAGAATAAATTATTCTGGCATTGGTCTCCTAATTACAATTGGGAAATGAATTTTCCTCTGGAAGGCTACAACGAATGTTTAATTACATATGTTATGGCAGCAGCTTCGCCGACACATGCAATTGCTCCGGCTGCTTATCACGAAGGTTGGGCGAGAAGTGGTGGAATAGTTTCAGCCAGAACTAAATACAATCTCCCTTTGATTTTAAAACACAATGGTGCCGAAGAATTTGGCGGACCATTATTTTGGGCTCATTATTCTTATTTGGGTTTAGATCCAAATCAATTGACGGATAAATATGCCAACTATTGGGATTTGAATTCCAATCATACTAAAATCAACTATTTATATGCAGTAGCCAATCCAAAAAGTTTCAAAGGATACGGCGCTAATTATTGGGGATTGACAGCTTCGTATTCTCGTAATGGCGATGGTTCTATTGGATATGATGCGCACATGCCAAGCAATGATAAAGGCATCATTTCACCTACGGCAGCGATAAGCTCGATTGTATATACACCGCTGGAAAGTAAAGCATTCATCCGTAATTTATATGAAAATTATAAAACAGAAACTTGGGGCGTAGCGGGATTTTATGACGCGCATAGTCAGCATTATCAATGGACTGCGCAACGTTATTTGGCGATAGACCAAGGACCCGAAATGGTTATGCTGGAGAATTATCGTACCGGTTTATTGTGGCAATTGTTTATGAATGCTCCTGAGGTAAAACAAGGTTTGATTAATCTTGGTTTTCATTCTGGTAAATATGGATTTTAACCCAATCCACTCAAATAAATAAAAATTATTAGTAATTAATAAAATATAAAACATGAAAAATAGTATAAAAATATTTTGTCTGACTACTGTGTTTTCAATGCAGTTATTGACAAGTTGCTCGGATAATGTCGACACGAATGAGCCATTAGAATATCCTCCAATTGGTTCTTACAATACTTCTGATGATGTAAATGCAGTAAATCTGATTGCAAAATGGAGTTTCGATAATAGCATTGCTGATTCAAAAGGCGGCCTTACCGGAACAGGAAAAAATGTAGCCTATACCGAAGGTATCAAAGGTCAGGCTTTTCAAGGTTCTAAAGCTCAGGAGCGTTATGCAGTTTACAACAATGCAACTGCTGTAGGTGCGTTGAGTAGTTTCAGTTTCAGTTTTTGGATGAAATCCGGACAAACCGTCCCTGATGGCGGTGCTCCGGGACAAGGAAAAGGGATTCAAGGAATCTTTTCTTTAGTAAACCCGGCTGGTTTTTGGGGAGGATTAAACTTGTTTCTTGAAAATCCTGATAATGCCAGACCTAATACCCTTCGTTTAAAAATGGGAATTGAAAACAAGAGGGTTGCTTGGGGTGGACAAGGTCCAATTTTTAATATCGATGGAGCAATTGATACTTGGATTCAAGTGGTTTTAACCTATGATGCAGTAACTTCGAGATACACCGTTTATAAAAATGGAGAAAAAGGAACGACTAGTATTTACGGAACACCTTATGGTCCTTTTACGGACTTAAACGGTTCTTGTATTCTTTACGGGGATAATCCAGGTGGACCTGACGGAAGCAATGCCAATCCTAACAATGCTCCATTGTACGGTGCATTGGTTTTTGCAACTCCAAATTTATCTCAATTAGTGATCGGATCCAATCAATTCAGTACTTCACCATCTTTAACTACCACGCATGGCGACGAAGGCTGGGCAACAGATTATGCTGGATTGCTGGATGAAATGAGAATTTATAAATCAGCTTTAAATGCTAGCGAAGTAGTTGCTCTTTATAAATTGGAAAAAACAAACAGATAATAATGCATAAAATAAAAACAGATTACTGAATCTTAAAAGTAATCTGTTTTTTTAATTCTTTTCTGATGAACCCAAAGCTTCTTTTTCTTCTATTGATGGTAACCCAATTTTCGTTTTCACAAAATGATATAATTGGTACCATAAAAACGGAAATCGTACAAAAACGTGAATTAGCGTATGCTTTACATATTCCAAAAAATATTAAAGAAAAAAAACCTCTGATTATTTTTCTGCACGGTTCTGGAGAAAAAGGAACGGATATTGAAAAAGTAAAAGTGCACGGACCGTTCAAGTATTTGAAAAGTCACGACCTAGAAGCCTATGTTTTGGCTCCACAATGTCCGGAGAATGAATATTGGAATGAAGAAGTATTGTATCGATTGATTTTAAAAATCCAGAAAGAATACAATATTGATCATAGCAGAATTTATCTAACAGGTCTTAGTATGGGGGCTTGGGGCGCTTGGAATCTAGCTTTTGCACATCCCGAAACTTTTGCGGCTTTAGTCCCAATTGCGGGATTTGTCGATCGGGTTCCTATGATTGAAAGTTGTAAAATCAAAGTTATTCCTATTCGGATTTTTCACGGATTAGTAGATGATGTTGTCAATGTGGAGTATTCCCTTACGATGTATAAAAAATTAAAAAGTTGCAACGCCAATGTGGAACTAACCATTTTTGATGATGCAAACCACGACAGTTGGTCGCGTGTATATGACAACCAAGAAATTTATGATTGGATGTTCCAACAAACAAAAAAAAGACAAAATGAAAATTAAACTTATTATACTCCTTATTGGCTTTTCGTTTTTTGGCTATAGCCAAAAAAAGTCAATCAAAAAGGCGATTACAATTAAACCTAAAACCGAATTCGTTTCAGAGTTACTCTCTAAAATGACTTTGGAAGAAAAAATTGGGCAATTAAATTTACCCACTTCCGGCGATATTACCACTGGAGCTGCCAATAGTTCTAATGTGGCGAAGAATATTGAAGAAGGTAAAGTAGGCGGTTTATTCAATATCAAGTCCGTTCAGAAAATTAGAGAAGTACAAAAGATTGCTGTCGAAAAAAGCCGATTGAAAATTCCGTTGCTTTTTGGAATGGACGTCATTCACGGGTATGAAACGACCTTTCCTATACCGCTTGGATTGTCTTGTACTTGGGACCTTAAACTGATTGAACGAAGTGCTCAAATTGCTGCTCAGGAAGCAAGCGCTGATGGAATTAACTGGACATTTTCTCCTATGGTTGATATTTCTCGCGATCCGCGTTGGGGAAGAGTTTCTGAAGGTTCTGGTGAAGATCCTTTTTTGGGAAGTCAGATAGCCAAAGCAATGGTGCATGGATACCAAGGTGATGATTTGTCAAAGAATAATACCATTTTATCCTGTGTGAAACATTTTGCCTTGTATGGTGCGCCGGAGGCGGGACGAGATTACAATACCGTTGATATGAGCAGAATAAAAATGTACAATGATTATTTCCCTCCATATAAAGCCGCTGTTGATGCAGGTGTAGGTTCTGTTATGGCGTCTTTCAACGAAATTGACGGAATTCCAGCAACTGGAAACAAATGGTTGATGACTGATGTGTTGAAAAAACAATGGGGCTTTAAAGGTTTTGTCGTCACTGATTTTACAGGAATTCCTGAAATGATCGAGCACGGAATGGGAGATTTGCAAACCGTATCTGCTTTGGCATTAAATGCCGGAATTGAAATGGATATGGTGGGTGAAGGTTTTCTGACGACTTTAAAGAAATCAGTGGAGGAAGGAAAAGTAACTATTGAACAAATAGATAATGCAACTCGTCTTATTTTGAATGCTAAATATGATTTGGGCTTGTTCCATGATCCGTATCGCTACACAGATGCTAAAAGAGCTAAAACAGAAATATTCACAGCAAGCAACAGAGCCGAAGCCCGAAAAACGGCTTCTCAATCTTTGGTTTTATTAAAGAATCAAAATCAGTTGCTTCCTTTAAAAAAGGCAGGAACTATTGCTTTAATCGGACCATTGGCTGATGCCAAAGAAAATATGGCAGGAACCTGGAGTGTGGCCACTAATATGGAAAACTCTGTTTCATTATTGGCAGGAATAAAGGAAGTAGCAGGAAATTCTACTAAAGTGCTTTACGCCAAAGGAAGTAATTTGGATTATGATGCGGCTTTCGAAGAAAAAGCGACTATGTTTGGCAAAACCTTACATCGCGATAATAGAACTACCGAAGAATTATTGGCAGAAGCCTTGAAAATAGCGAATCAATCAGATATAATTGTTGCTGCCCTTGGTGAATCTGCTGAAATGAGTGGAGAAAGCAGCAGCCGAACTAATCTTGAAATTCCACAAGCTCAAAAAGACCTATTGCAAGCCGTATTAAAAACAGGAAAACCGGTTGTTCTGGTTCTATTCACAGGTCGTCCTTTGGTTTTAGTGCAAGAAAGTGAAACGGTTCCCGCAATTTTGAATACTTGGTTTGCAGGAAGTGAAGCAGGAAGTGCGATTGCTGATGTTTTGTTTGGCGATGAAAATCCTTCCGGGAAACTAACAGCCACGTTTCCGAGAAGCGTTGGACAAGTGCCTATTTATTACAGTCAAAAAAATACAGGAAGGCCGCTTGCTAATAAAGAAGGTAAATTTGAAAAATTCAGATCCAATTATATAGACGAAAGAAATGAACCGTTATATCCTTTTGGTTTCGGATTAAGTTACACCACTTTCGACTATTCAAACTTGAAAATTTCATCGAATAAAATGAAGTTCAATGAGAAAGTAACGGTTAGCGTTGATGTTACCAACACTGGAAATTATGATGGTAAAGAAGTCGTTCAATTGTATATTAGAGATTTAGTGGGTTCAGTTACAAGGCCACTTAAAGAGTTGAAAGGATTTCAAAAAATTGCTATTAAAAAAGGAGAAAAACAAACAGTAAGTTTTGAAATTTCTGTTGAAGAATTAAAATTTTACAATTCGGATTTACAGTTTATAGCAGAACCGGGTGCGTTTCAAATTTTTGTCGGTACAGATTCTAATGCAGAGAAGAAAGTTAGTTTGGAGTTGATTAAATAAATTTGGTTTGTTTATTTATGATCGGCCCTTCAGTGTTTTTACTGAAGGGTTTTTTTTAACAAAAAAATGGTATTTGTTAAAAGTTACACTATGAAAAACGGCTATTTTATTTACTTTTATCAATTCAAAAAAATCATTCAAAATGAAATATTTATTTTTTCTTTTTCTACTTTTTCTATCCAATTTTGGGAATGCCCAAAGCGTTCAATCTCCATCGGGGAAAATAGTCTTAAATTTCAAATTAGCGGCTAATGGACAACCTTTATACGCTGTAAGTTACAAAAACAAAGCGGTTATTTTAGAAAGTGCTTTAGGCATAAAATTAAAGGAAAAACCAGCTTTAGATGCTAATTTTGAAATCTTGACTTCAAAAAATTCTAGTTTCAACGAATCTTGGAAACCAGTTTTAGGGGAACAATCCAGCATCGAAAATCATTATAATGAACTTATAGTTTCTTTAATCAATAAAGAATCTAAAGTAAAAATGAATATCATTTTTAGAGCTTTTGACGAAGGAGTCGCGTTCAGATATGATTTTCCAAAACAAGCTGATTTGAATTATTTTATCATTGCTGATGAGGTTACTCAATTTAATTTGACAGAAAATAATAAAGTATTCTGGATTCCTGGAGACTTTGACAGTAATGAATACGAGTACAATGAAACAAAGCTTTCAGAAATTGACAACTCTAAAATAAATATGAATAATGGAATTGGAGTAAAATCTATTCCAGGAAAATATATGGTTCAATCGCCTTTGATGATGAAATCGCCATCGGGTTTGTATCTTAATATTTTTGAGGCTGCAGTAGTGAACTATCCGGTAATGCATTTGAATGTAGATGTCAAAAATTACAAATTGACCGCTCAATTGGTTCCTAACGCCATAGGAGACAGAGCTTATTTACAAACTCCATGTGTATCTCCTTGGAGAACTATCATGATAAGTAATGATGCCAGAGATGTTGTAGGGTCTAAAATGATTTTAAACTTAAACGAACCTTCTAAAATTGATGATACTTCTTGGATAAAGCCAATGAAGTATATTGGAATTTGGTGGGAAATGCACGTGGGAAAATCGACTTGGGATTATGCAGGGTCACAGAACGCAACTAATTTTGCAGACGCACCAAAAGCATCTGGAAAGCATGGAGCAACGACCGAAAACACCAAAAGATATATCGATTTTGCCGCCAAAAATGGTTTTGATGGCGTATTGGTAGAAGGATGGAATGTAGGTTGGGAAGATTGGAACGGAAACTGGAAGGAAGAAGTTTTTGATTTTGTAACACCTTATCCGGATTTTGATATTGCGGCTATTTCGGCTTACGCCAAATCAAAAAACGTAAAAATGATCATGCATCATGAAACATCTGGTTCTGTTGCTAATTATGAACGCCATTTGGACCGTGCTTTCGAGAATATGGTAAAATATGATTATCCTGCAGTTAAAACAGGTTATGTGGGTAAAATTATACCACGTGGAGAGTTTCATGACGGCCAAACGATGGTGAATCATTTCAATTTTGTTGCAAAACGTGCGGCCGATTATAAATTAATGGTTAACTCTCATGAATCTTCACGCCCCACAGGTTACGGAAGAACGTATCCGAATTATGTTGCTGCCGAAGCCGCTCGTGGGACTGAATTTAATGCTTGGAGTATTGGAAATCCTCCTATGCATGAAACTATTTTACCATTTACAAGACTTTTAGGCGGACCAATGGATTATACACCTGGAATTTTTGAAATAAAAATGAGTTATTACGACAAAAATAAAACAGAGCAGGTTCATACAACGTTAGCAAAACAATTGGCTTTGTATGTAACTATGTATTCTCCAATTCAAATGGCGGCTGATTTACTTGAAAATTATGAAAAATATCCAGATGCTTTTCAGTTCATCAAAGATGTTGCTGTTGATTGGGATGAAAGTAAATATCTTCAAGCGGAGCCAGGCGATTATTTAACGATTGCAAGAAAAGCAAAAGGAAAAGAATCTTGGTTTCTAGGAGCAATTACAGATGAAAATGCAAGGAAAACAGAAATAAAATTAGAATTTCTTACCAAAGGTAAAAAGTATAAAGCTATTATTTATGAAGATGCAAAAGACGCGGATTGGAAAAAAAATCCTATCGCCTACAAAATTAAAACGATGATTGTAACAAACAAATCAAAAATCAATTTGAATTTAGCAGCTGGCGGAGGAACAGCAATAAGTTTTGAACCAATTAATTAAACAATTAAATCCTGCAAGTGTCTAAAATCTTGCAGGATTTTTTTTGATTTTTTATTTAATAATAATGCAGGAATGTCGAACTTGCAATGCAAATAAATAACTAAAAGTTAATAAAATTTTTGAATCACAATCTATCAGCGCATGAAAAAAACAACATTTTTAGCAGTATTATTTTTCAATGGAATTACGCTTTTCGCTCAAACAACTGAGGAGCAAACCATAAAGGCTATTTACAAATCATCATTAACAAATTCAAAATGCTATTCTTGGTTGGATTATTTGTCCAATAAAGTCGGGGCTAGATTATCAGGTTCCGCTAATGCGGAGAAAGCAGTTCTATATACCAAAGCACAATTAGAAACATTAGGACTTGACAGCGTTTATCTTCAGGAAGTGATGGTGCCAAAATGGGTTCGTGGCGAAAAAGAAACTGCATATATACTATACAATAAAACTAAAATAAATGTGCCTGTTTGTGCCTTAGGAGGTTCTGTAGCTACATCAAAAAACGGACTTACGGCTGAAGTAATAGAAGTATATAGCATCAAAGAATTAGAGGCTTTAGGAGCTAAAATTAAAGGAAAAATAGTTTTCTTCAACCGGCCGATGGCGGATGAACAAATAGAAACATTTAATGCTTATAGTGGCTGTGTAGATCAAAGATATGCTGGAGCAAAAGAGGCTTCAAAATTTGGTGCTGTGGGTACAATTGTACGTTCTATGAATTTACGATTGGATGATTTTCCTCACACCGGAGCACAAAGTTATGGTGATATCCCAAAATCACAATATATCCCAACTGCAGCGATTAGTACAAACGGAGCGGAATTGCTTAGTAAAACTTTAAAAAGCAATCCAACTTTGAAATTCTATTTGAAAATGTCATGCCAGCAAATGGACGATGCGTTGTCTTATAACGTCATTGGAGAAATTAAAGGAAGCGAACGTCCAGAAAATATTATGGTTGTGGGTGGACATCTTGATTCTTGGGATTTAGCAGATGGCTCTCATGATGATGGAGCAGGAGTAGTTCAAAGCATGGAAGTGGTAAACATCTTTAAAAACTTGGGTTATAAACCAAAAAATACCATTCGAGTAGTGCTTTTTATGAATGAAGAAAATGGAGGCAAAGGCGGAAAAAAATACGAAGAATTGTCAAAAAAAAATAAAGAAAATCACATTTTTGCTTTAGAAAGTGATTCAGGAGGATTTAGTCCCAGAGGGTTTTCTTTTGAGGCAGATGATGCTAATTTTAATAAAATAGTAAGTTGGAAAAACTTATTTGAGCCTTATCTAATACATAGTTTTGTAAAAGGGCACAGTGGTTCAGATATCGAGCCATTAACTTCTAAATCGATTGTAAAAGCAGGTCTAAAGCCAGATTCGCAACGCTATTTTGATTATCACCACGCTTTAAATGATAAATTTGATGCCATCAACAAAAGAGAGTTAGAATTGGGAGCGGCAACTATGGCTTCATTAATGTATTTAATGGATCAAAATGGAATTATAGAATAAATAACCAATGCATTAATAAGGTGTTAGATTCTCAATATTTAAAAGATATGGTGAATTTGGCACCTTCATTTATTTTACTTTCAACAGCAATTCGACCGCCTAAGCTGGTGATATGATTGTAGACTAGGTACAATCCGATACCATTACTGTCAATGTTACTATGAAATTTTTCATACAACCCAAAAATCTTGTCTTTCACTTTATCCATATCAAAACCAAGTCCTTCATCTGCGAAAATTAATTGATTTATTCCATTGACTTTTTTAGATTGGATGGTAATAAAGGGTGCATGATGTAGTTTTGCATATTTAATTGAATTAGTTAATAAATTCAAAAATATACTTTTCATATACGCTTTGTTGAAACGAATATTTTCAAAATCTGAAAAATCAATATTTATAATTGCTTTTGAATCTTGTACCAAGGAATTAATGGAGGCAAGTACTTCATTAAGCGATTCATTTAAATTTATTTCTTCAATTTGAGTATTTATACTTTTATTTTCAACCAATTCATCAATCGAATCGTTTAGTGTTTGTTTTAAATTTTCACTCGTTAATTTAAGAATGTTAATTAATTCCAATGTTTCCGGATCATTGATTTTAGAAATATCGATAAGACTAAAGACTGAAAGCATGTTATTAATAGGAGACTTTAAATCATGGGATGTTTTGTGCGATAAAACGGTAAGCTCCTTGTTAATTTGTGTAAGATTGGCAAGAAGTAAATTCCGTTCTTCTTCAATTCTTTTTTTATGCGTGATGTTCTTGGCAATGGCATACACTAATTTCTCGGATTCAGCAGGCATTGATGTCCATGATAACCAGACAATTTCCCCGCTTTTAGTTAAATAACGGTTTTCAAAATTTAAAAGTGGCTTGTTTTTATATACTTGTTCTCTGGTTTCGATGGTAATTTTAAGGTCTGCTGCATAAACAAAACTACTTATGGGTTTAGCATATAATTCCTCCTCGGAATAACCTAATAATTTTGAAACAGCAGGATTTATTCTCTTGAAATAGCCATCAAATCCTGCAATACAAATAAAATCAGCTGAGATATTAAAAAAATTATCGAAGTTATAGGTCCCACCTGAATCAGGATTTGCTTTTTTTATAGTCATTGCGTTTAAAAATTATTTCTTATTCCAATTTTAGATAAATACAAATTTTATGAATTGTTTACTTTTATAGGATATCATAATTTCAAATTTAGCTAAAAATTATTTATAATAAAACAATGATATTCACAAATATATAATTAAAATGAAATGTATCGCTAACATTTTTTAAAAAAGCAAGTTAAACAAAAAAGGCTGTCATTTTATAGACAGCCTTCTTTATATAATTTATACATAAAATGGTTCAATGTGCTTTTATAACTTAATTTAAAACTGATTAACAGTTTTTCTAATGGCTGTTAACTTTGTCATTAAATTTTCAAAGTAGTCTAAATGCAACATGTTTGCCCCATCACTTTTTGCATTAGCAGGGTCAAAATGTGTTTCTATAAAAATCCCATCAACCCCAACAGCAATTCCGGCTTTGGCAATAGTTTCAATCATATCAGGTCTTCCGCCCGTTACTCCTGCCGTTTGGTTGGGTTGTTGTAACGAATGCGTTACGTCAAGAACCGTAGTTGCATATTGTTGCATAGTAGGAATCCCTCTAAAGTCAACAATCATGTCTTGGTAGCCAAACATAGTTCCGCGATCTGTAACCATTACGTTTTGATTGTTACAATCCAATACTTTCTGTACCGCATGTTTCATGCTTTCTGGACTCATGAATTGCCCTTTTTTCAGGTTTACCACTTTTCCGGTATTGGCAGCGGCCACGACCAAATCAGTTTGGCGAACAAGAAATGCTGGAATTTGAAGCACATCAACATATTGAGCGGCCATTTCTGCATCTTCATTTGTGTGAATATCCGTTACGGTCGGAACTCCAAAAGTTTTCGATACTTTTTCCAGTATTTTCAATGCTTTTTCGTCTCCAATTCCAGAAAAACTATCGATTCTTGAGCGATTGGCTTTCTTAAAAGAACCTTTAAAAACAAAAGGAATTTCTAATTTATCAGTGATACCAACTAATTTTTCGGCAATACGCATTGCCATTTCTTCTCCTTCAATGGCGCAAGGTCCGGCAAGTAGAAAAAAGTTGCCACTTTCAGTATGTTTGATTTGTGGAATATGATGTATGTTCATAGTAGTTATTTTTGAAAGTGCGAAGGTAATTAGAAAATATGATTTAGTATTTTTTTGAAGCTATTTCCTGCTATCCGTTACAATCTTTTATTTTTTAAAGAAAAAATAAAAGGATTTTCACTGCTATCAGGGCTAGGGCAATCGTTTGTAATTTAATTTATCTTTAAACTAAGACCAACAGGAACCATTAAAATTCCTTTTTCATATATATTCAAATAGAGTTTTACAGGTTTTTTTTGACCCTCCCATTTTAATAAATAAACGTCGAGAAATCCAGCACCCAATTCCGTTCTTTTAGTGGGGAAAGGACAGCAACTTTCTAATTTTGTATAACTAATTTTTTCGCCTTTAGGTCCCGCTAAAGCATTCAAAAAGCGTTGCTGATTAATAGAGTCTTCTTTTGTAGTCCTGTAAAAAATGTTGATGGGGTAATCTTGATCATAACCGTATTTTTTGTCCTTGCTGTATTCCGTAATAATGAAAGTATTATTTTGAGATAATGTGAGAACAGGGGCATTATCATCTACATTTTTTAAAGTAGATTTACTGCTCACACAAGATACAGTAATAATTAATAAAGCGATAAAAAGGACCGTTTTTTTCATATTTTATTTATTTATTTGCGTTTTTAAGCAATATAATTTATTCAGTTTAAAATTGTAAATACTAATTTTTACTACAAATATAAACAGAACTTCAAACGGTTTTGCTACGTCAAATAATAATTGTGCCTTAATTGTGATATTTTTAAAAAGCAGAATCCTTATTTTTGCAAAAAAAGAATCAATATGAATATTATTTTTCAAACTTGGCCTTGGTATGTTTCCGGGTTTTTAATAGGAATAATTATGCTTTCTCTAATCTATTTTGGAAAAGCATTTGGAATGTCATCTAATTTAAGTTCGCTTTGTTCTATGGCAGGAGCAGGGAAATATGTTTCTTTTTTTAATTTTGACTGGAAATCTCAGCGTTGGAATTTAGTGGTTGTTTTAGGTGCAATGTTGGGCGGTTTTGTAGCGGTTCATTTTATGGGTGATCCTTCCAATGTGACTATAAACCCAAAAACAATTGCCCAGTTAGTCCAATTAGGAATCGATGCTCCAAATGGAAAACTGATGCCAGATGCACTGTTTGGAGCACAAATTTGGCAATCTCCAAAAAGTATTCTAATTCTGTTGATTGGAGGAATTTTAATCGGATTTGGAACCCGTTATGCAGGCGGTTGTACTTCTGGTCACGCCATATCAGGCTTGAGTAATTTACAACTTCCATCCTTGAAAGCGGTTATCGGATTTTTTATCGGAGGACTAATTATGGCACATTTTTTATTACCATTAATTTTTTAGAATATGAATGTATTAAAATATTTACTCGTTGGATTTGTTTTTGGAATTGTACTCACAAAATCAGAGGCAGTTTCGTGGTATCGAATTTATGAAATGTTTCAATTTCAATCCTTTCACATGTACGGAATTATAGCTGTAGCAGTTGCAACAGGAGTGATTGGGATCCAAATTATAAAAAGAAACAACATCAAAGACATAAAAGGACAACCAATAGAAATTCAGGATAAAGAAAAAGGTTCTACTCGCTATTGGATTGGCGGAATATTTTTTGGACTGGGTTGGGCACTTGTAGGTTCTTGTCCCGGACCTATCTTCATTCTTCTTGGTGCTGGTTTTTGGAGTGTTCTAATAGTGTTTTTTGGTGCTTTGCTAGGTACTTTTATATATGGATTATTAAAAGATAAACTGCCTCATTAATTAGCTTAAATTGACATTTAAAAATAGCATTTTCAGAAGAGAATGCTATTTTTTTTTGTTTAATTTCAAAATACCAACAACAATTAAATATTGTGCCGTGATATAAGTTGACATAATCAGTAAAGAACTAAATTTAAGAGTTTCATAAAACTTATTAAAAGCTAAAATACTATCAGAACTCACAAAAATAACGGCTCCTAATAAAATATAGATGTTAGCGGGACTATTCCATTTTAAATACCCTTTGAAAGCAAATAAAAGCATCGTTGATAATACGATTGCATACACAATGACAGGGATTTTTAGAGGCCCAAGTCTTGGTAATAATACCGCAAGCATTACCATTAAATAAACTATAATTGCCGTGGTACCTGCCCAAAAAACAGCCTTATTCCTATTTGAATTTATCCGTAATTGTTTGCTAAACAATATGATATAAGCAATGTGAGAAAGCAAAAATGAAACCAGTCCAATTATAAAATAAATTTCTCCTTTGTCAGTAAATAGTAAAACTACATCGCCAATCCAAGAAAATATCAACGCTGTTAGGAGGAATTTTTTAGAGGGAAAATCTCCGCAAGAATAAACGGCAAGAAAAAGAAAAGGAATCAAAAATGGTTTTAGAAACCAAGAAATGTCTTCTCTTCCCAAAATAATTAATAAAAGATAAACGAAACTAATTGCAATGTAGGCTTTGAATGATAAGGTACTTCTCATGAATTGTTTTTAAGATTATGCTACAACTACTTTTTCTTTTTCGAAATTTACACTTACAAAGTAGAGGGAGACTATTAAGGATAACGTAAGATATCCAGTAATGATATAATTTGCGTAAGGGAATAGTTGACTCATCCCAAACCAATCACCAAAAAATAAAATAATGCCAATCCCAAAAACAAATCGGACGCTCTCCCAAAATATTGAAATCTTTCGGGTATCCATCAATTCTGTATAACTGTAAACGGTAACAAAAATGAAAGCACCATATACAAATACATTTGGCAAACCAATTATAGCAATAGAATTATAGAGATAGGTGATAAATAATAAAGTGATTATGGCTTGTGTAATTGACCAAATCATTAATTTTTTGGAATGATTGGTGCCATATTTTTCAAAATCATAAACATTTGTAATTTTATGCACAGGATATTTTTCTTCAAAATTGTCGGGACGCCAGCCCGTTGGTTTAAACCAAATGGTAAATTTATCTTTCCAGTTTTCGGCACGCCAGGCATCCGTAAGCAGTAACCACAAATGTTGAAAGTTAATCCGAATTGGATTCCAGGTTTTCGCAGGTCTTGTTATCCCAAAAACAGGAGGAACCGTTTTTAATTCTTCTTGAAAAGTTCCAAATAACTTATCCCAAATTATAAATATCTGAGAATGGTTTTTATCCATATATTCTGGATTTATAGCATGATGAACCCGATGATGAGAAGGTGAAACAAGTATTTTTTCAAGAAAACCTATTTTTTTTATGTGCTTCGTGTGATACCAAAATTGAAGAAATAAATGGATAGGAAGCGTAATTGCAATCACTTTAGAGGGAACGCCCAAAAAAGCGGCAGGAATCAATAAAAAAGTAAATAAATTGACGAAACTCGATACAGGCTGACGTAAAGCACAAGCTAAATTAAACTCTTCGCTACTGTGATGAATGGCATGCTTGTTCCATAAAAAATTAATTTGATGAGATAAACGGTGGCTCCAGTATCCATAAAAATCAATGGCTATAAAACCAATGATATAAGCCATAATAGTGGCATCCAAATGAAAAATCGCGATTTTTGAAGCAATCCAATCATACGATATTAGCGTAATACTGAGACCCAAAAAATCTTTTACGGAATTGACCATTCCTGAACTTACGCTCGAAATTGAATCCATATTTGGTGTCGTATTTTCACCTTTATAATGCCCGTATAATTTTTCTACTATAATTAATATTAAAAAAATTGGCATTACAAAAACTAAAATTTTACCATATTCTTCCATCTAGTATTATATTTTTTTCAAATATATAATAAAACCTTAAATTTTTTAAATTATTACAGATAATTTATTTTTATATGCTACTGATAGTTGAGTCAATATTTTTTTAACTAAAATGATATTGGTTTTACTGCAAAAATAAATTGGTTTTGATAAAAAGTGATTTTTTTTTAATGTTTTATCTCAGCAAACTGAAAATTTACTCAAAATTAGATTTCAAAATAGAAAATTCCAAGTTTAATTTTCGATGCATATCGAATTTCTAACTTGGAATTTTCAATTTATAATTTTTTCTAAAGTTTTAAAACAGTAATTAAACTATTTCAGCACTCAATCCTGCTTCGAGTAATTGTGTACATTGCGGTTTTAGTTTGTCATATGGACCAGTTTTTACGGTACATTTTCCATTATAATGCACTATTAAAGAGCATTGTTCTGCTTGTTCTGCCGTATGTTGGCAAACACGTATTAGTGTATCTATTACGTGATCAAAAGTATTTACATCATCATTGTAAACTATAATTTCGTTATTAATAGATGTAACTTCTTTTTTGCTAACTTTTTCTCTTACTTTTTCTTTAGTACTCATTTTTACATAATTGTGGTTTAAATAAAAATACAGTTGATTTATTTTTTCCTAAACATACAAAATATAAAGTTTTGTATGGTTTCAAATGGCGTTTTATGATCTTCATTAATACATTTTACCTTTTCAAAATTTTTATTAAATTGTTTTTTAAGAGCTGTTTCGGTATATTGTTTTATCTCTAGACCGCTACATTTTGTAGGGCCTTTGTCAGAAAAAGTACCTACAATTAAAAATCCTGTAATCCATTTTTGAGTAATTGCAAGGTATTTATTTATCTGATCTTCGGTCGTCAAAAAATGAAATGTGGCTCGGTCATGCCAAATATCATAAGTGGTGTCTGGAACAAATTCAGTGATATCAGAAACTATCCAGGTAACCCTGTCAGCTTTATCGCCCAAACGAATTTTTGCTCTTTCCAATGCTTTTGATGAAATGTCTAAAACAGTTAAGTTTTCGTAACCTTTTTCCAATAAATAATCAATGAGTTTACTGTCGCCACCTCCTATATCAATAATTTTTGCCGATTTATCCAAATTAGTTTCTCGGATAAAATCAAGGGAGGTCTTAGGATTTTCTTGTGTCCAGCTGACTTCGTTGGGTTGTTTTGTTTCATAAACAGTATCCCAATGATTTCTTCTATTATCTTCCATAATAGTTAGTACTAAATTACGTATTTTAATGAAACCCAGTTGTTTCTTTCGAATTTTTTAACATAAGTTAAACCTTTCTCTGTGCAAGAAGCATCAATAAATGGAATGTCTTCAACGTAAAAACCGCTTAAAAGTAAGGTTCCTTTTGGATTCAAACAATCTACATAACTTTGCATGTCGTTTAACAAAATATTCCTATTGATATTGGCTATAATCAGATCATATTTTTTGTCTGTTATTAACGATGCATCACCTTCATAAACTGTAATATGTTTGCATTTATTGCGTTCGGCATTTTCTATCGAGTTCAAATAACACCAGTTGTCAATATCGATGGCATCAATGGGTTGTGCACCTTTCATTTCAGCAAGAATAGCCAAAATCGCTGTTCCGCAACCCATATCAAGGGTTTTCATCCCCGTAACATCTATTTCTAATAAATGTTGAACCATCATATGAGTGGTCTCGTGATGACCGGTTCCAAAACTCATTTTTGGTTCAATTACAATATCAAATTCGGCATCCGTTTTTGGATGAAAAGGGGCACGAATATGACAGTTTCCTTCCACATCTATAGCTTCAAAATTCTTTTCCCATTCCTCATTCCAATTTACTTGCTGGATTTCTTCAAAAGTATATTCGATTTTAAATTCCTCGGATTTTAAAATATAGATATTGTCAAGAATATTTTCATCCCATAAATCCTTTTGAACAAAAGCAGATATTCCAGTTTCGGTTTCTGTAAAACTTTCGAATGCTTTTTCTCCCAGTTCTGCAATTAATATTTCCGAACCTAATTGCTTTTCCTGATCAATAGCGCTCGAGCCTTTTGGTTCTATGGTAAAATGATATCCGATATATATGTTTGACATGTTAGTTTTTTTTGCAAAGGTAGTATTATCTATTTCCATTGAATAATGAAAAGCAAAAAAAAAGAGATTTGAATGATTTCAAACCTCTTTTTTTAACTGTATTGATTAATTTTATAGTGCATTTACTATAGCAACGAAATCGTCTGCTTGAAGGGCAGCGCCACCGATAAGACCTCCGTCAACATCTGGTTTTGAGAAAATTTCTTTTGCATTTTCAGGTTTTACACTTCCTCCGTAAAGGATTGATACGTCTTCGGCAATATCGCTTCCAAAAGCTTTACGCACTGTCTCTCTGATGAATTCGTGCATTTCTTGTGCTTGTTCCGGAGAAGCCGTTTCACCTGTGCCTATTGCCCAAACTGGTTCATATGCCAAAACTATATTTCCCCAATCTGAAGCTTCAATACTAAATAAACCATCTTTTAATTGATTTTCAACAATATTAAAATGATTTTTAGATTGACGGTCTTTCAATTCTTCGCCGAAACAAAAAATAACGGTCATATCATGTTCTAAAGCTGTATTTACTTTGCTAGCAATCAAAGCATCAGTTTCATTAAAAATAGCTCTACGTTCTGAATGTCCAATAATCACGGTGTTAACGCCTATATTCTGTAACATGTCGGCTGAAATTTCACCGGTAAAAGCACCACTTTCTGCTTGATGCATATTTTGGGCAGCTACATCAATATTGGTAAATTCTAAATGATCAACAGCAGAAGCTAAATTAATAAAAGTTGGAGCTACAATTACTTGCGCTTTTGTTTCTGTTGGTATTTTAGCGATTAGCTCATTTAATAGATCTTCAGTTTGTTCTGCATTTTTATGCATTTTCCAGTTTCCTGCTACAATCTTCTTTCTCATTTTAGTTCTTGTTTTTATTTAGTTTTAGTTTTTAGCTGTTTTTTACCATTAAAATAATCATCTTTCCCAATCGTAGTTAACTATTATTTCAATTTTTTTAAGGTTTCATTTATTTTGTCAAAATCAGTTTCTATTGCACGATATAAAACAATTTTCCCTTTTTTATCTATTATTATATATCTCGGAATCCAATCTAAATCAATGGCTTTGCCAAAAACTCCTTTCATTTGATCATTCGCCATGAAGTGTTGTCCTTTTAATTCGTGTTTTTCAATACCTGTTTTCCATTTATCTGCAGCCTTGTCCATAGAAATAAACACATAAGCTACGTTTGGATTATTTGCCTGTAATTCTTTGATTTTTGGCATTACTTTCACACAGTCACCACACCAAGAAGCCCAGACCTCTACTACTACAGTTTTGCCTTTGTATTTTTTTAAGATATCTTTAAAAGCAACTTGGTTTCCGTCAGTTGATAATAATGTTTCTGATAAAGCCTCTTTTGAAAATGCTGTTTTTTGTTGTGCATTTGTGCATGAAATGGCAACGAAAGCTATGAATAAAGCGAATATTTTTTTCATTTTTTTATAATTTTAGTAAAGTTAAACAAAGAAATGGAAAGAGATATATAGAATTATAATTTTTAAATGCAGAATTCAAAAATCTAAATATAATATCGTTGTAGTTAATAAAAATTTGACTCTAATAAATTAAAAATACAATTAGTCAACGTTTTTTTATTGAAAATTTAAAAACCACTCGCTTATTAAATCTACTTTTGAGTTTAGGCAAGAAATAGTTTAAGGTTTAAAGTATTTAAAATTCTAAACCTTAAACGGTAAAAATTATTATAACTTCAAATTTGAAATGTCATTATGATGGACTTTTTGTAAAATAGTTCCATGATTCAGAACCACAATACTTGGATTCGCTCTTTCGATAGTTTTCAAAGAGATTGCATCACAGAAATAAAAATCAAAAGTGAATCCGAATTGTTTTTTCGTTTTTTCAATATCCTCTGGAATTGAAGCCGTCATCCCTATTACTTTGTAACCGTTTGCTTTCGCTTCCAAGTTCAATTTTTCGAGTTTCAATAATCCGTTTTTGTCAGCATGAATTAAGTCATAAGATACAATCATAAGCAATTTTGGTTCTTGCAAAAATTCATCTTTGTAGTCAGATCCGTCTTTTTCCATAACAAAATCATGAATGGGAGGGACGTAACCTTCTGTAATTACTTTGTCTTTTCTATCTACGAATGTTGCTCCAACTGGGATTTTCATCAAATCCTTTTCGGTAAATTCCTTGTCAACACCATTTACTTTATAGATAAAAACCATTTCGACTACACTTTTTGGAGCGCCATCTGGAATTCTCATTCCTTTTTGGATATTGGTTCCTACTTTGTATGGACGGAAATCTTTTAAAGGCAAATGGTTTATAACCCAATATCCCATAAATGCGCACAAAACAATACTTGCAAAGACTAAAATACTTTGAATGATATTTCCAAATAACGGTTTAATCAATTTTTTATTGAAAAATAGAATCAGTATAAAAAACAATAAAACCACATCTTTAGTAAAGGATTGCCAAGGCGTCAAATGCAAAGCATCACCAAAACAACCACAATCTTTTACTACATCAAAATAAGCTGAATAAAAAGTTAAGAATGTGAAAAATACAATCAAAAGCAACAAACTGTTAATAGTGAATTTTGATTTGTAACCAATGAGCAGCATGACCCCCAAAACGACTTCAAGAATAACTAAAAACAATGCTAATGCTACTGCAAATGGAACTAAGAATGGCATGTTGAAAACCGGTTCGCCAAAATACTCCGCCAGTTTATAAGAAAAACCAATTGGGTCGTTCAGTTTAATTAATCCCGAAATAATAAATAAAATCCCAACAAAAATACGGGAGAATTGTGTAATTATATTTTTCATAATTTTATCTTAATTTTTATTTCCAGAATCCATTAAAATTAATGCAAAAACAGCATAATTGATCATATCTTGATAATTAGCATCAATACCTTCTGATACCAATGTTTTGCCCTTATTATCTTCAATTTGTTTGACACGAAGTAGTTTTTGCAAAATCAAATCAGTGAGTGAACTGACACGCATATCGCGCCATGCTTCTCCATAATCATGATTTTTATCTTCCATCAAATTTTTGGTTGATTTTAGTTTGGCATCATACAATTCAGTTGCTTTTTCAACATCTAAATCAGGTTGATCAACAACGCCTAATTCCAGTTGGATTAAAGCCATAATGGAATAATTGATAATTCCGATAAATTCTCCTGTCTCATCTTCGTCAATTTTACGAACCTCGTTTTCTTGTAAACTTCTTATTCTTTGCGCTTTTATGTAAATTTGATCGGTCAATGAAGGCAATCTCAAAATACGCCAAGCACATCCGTAATCTTTCATTTTATTGATAAACAGTGAGCGACAAATCGCAATTACGGTATCGTATTCTTTTGAAGTATTCTTCATTATTGATGTATATTTGTCTAAATATTTCCTCAAAAATAGCATATTTTTTTTGAATGAAGAATGTTGGATAAATAATGTTTAATGTAAAAGGTTTTAAACCGAAAACTGCCACTGAAAACCTAAAAACAATGACTATTAATTGCAAAGGACAACTAATCGATCTATCGACTCCCAAAGTAATGGGTATTTTGAATGTTACACCCAACTCTTTTTTCGATGGCGGAAAGTATAAAAATGAAACCGAAATACTATCTCAAGTTGAAAAAATGGTAATCGAAGGTGCTACCTTTATTGATATTGGCGCCTATTCCAGTAAACCCAATGCCGAGTTTGTATCAGAAGAGGAAGAAATTTCAAGAATTGTTTCCGCTATTGATTTGATTCTAAAACATTTTCCCGAAACGATTCTATCAATAGATACTTTTAGGGGCGAAGTAGCAAAAGTGAGTATAGAAAGTGGTGCCGCTATCATCAATGATATTTCGGCAGGACATTTAGATGATAAAATGTTGGAAGTAATTGGAAAATATAATGTTCCTTACATTATGATGCACATGAGAGGAACGCCTCAAACGATGCAAACGTTCACGGTTTATGATGATATTGTAAAAGAAATGTTGTTCTATTTTTCGGAACGAATTGCAAAAGCCAGAAGTTTTGGAATCAATGATTTAATTATTGATCCCGGTTTTGGTTTTGCCAAAAAGCTAGACCAAAATTATGAAGTATTTCAAAAAATGGAATTGTTTAACATGCTTAATTTACCATTACTTATTGGGATTTCCAGAAAATCAATGATTTATAAAACTTTAAATATCAGTATTGAAGAAGCATTAAACGGAACAACAATATTAAATACCCTAGCATTAAATAAAGGAGCAAAAATCCTTCGTGTTCATGATGTAAAAGAAGCAATGGAATGCGTTACTTTATTTAATAAAATCAATTCATAATTATGAAATACTTCACTATTATCGTACTTTTTATTCTTGTTTCTTGTGGAAACAAAGAAAATATATTACTACCTAAATCGAATAATACTATCATTAAAAATATAGAAGATCATTCACCAATCTACATTTTTTTTAGAACAAAATATAAAGATACTTTGGCGGAAGTAAACAGGAAAAATGAAATTATTTCAACCAATTGGATTTTCAACGTAGATAAACGTTTGCCTTTGCGATTAGTCATTCCTGAAGTCATGAAATTGCAAAATAAAAAACGAGAAGAAAAAGCTCATAAGAACGAAAAAGCTCAAAATTATTATTCCTATGCAGATACTATTGGTAAAAATTTAGCTTTTATACCCTTTACAAATGTATTTTATAAACTGGAAAAACCTAAATCCGGTATAATTATATTTTTCAAAAAAAATAATGAGATAGAAGTCAACGGTATAATTGTTAAAAAAGAAAATATAAGAAATTATTTAGCTGCATTACCAATTAGTGTAATAAATCATTATGTTTTTTGTTTTGCTAAAGATTTGAGTTACGGCAGCTATTTACAGTATGAAATTTTAATGTGGGATTTTAAAGTATCAAAATCAAAAATTACTAAGCAGGAATTCATGTATTAAAGATCCTCGAATTAACAGTAATGATCAATTTGAATTGTACTTTTTTAAATGTAAAAAAATAAAGTCTCACTTGTTTTGAAAACAGAAAGACTTTATTAATCAAAAAATATTCGTTAATATCCTCCTCCTCCGCCACTGCCAGAAGTAGTTCCTTTTATTAGTTGGCCTCGAATTTCACCAGTTTGGAATGCTGCAGTATGAATGTTAACGTAGTAAAGATTTGCTTTTAGATCCGCCTCTTGTGCGGCAGTTAAAGCGGGGCTTGTGAAGCTAATTGGAGAAACTAAATTTGTAAATGGGAAAACAACGTTGCCATTTACTCCTACTGCACCCATGTGTATATGTCCGCCAGTAGGAGAAGCAATAGTGTGTGTTACAGTAATTGAGAATGTTTTGGTAGTATTGTTGAACGAAAGCAGAGCGGTTCCAGTTGCTGTTGAATTATTACCAGGAACTTCGCTAGCTCCATCTAATGTTGCATTAAATGTTGTAATGCTTGGACCTGGACTTGGACTTGAATCGTTGTTACTGCATGAAGCTATAACTGATACAAAAATTAAAATAACAAATAATCTAATTAAGGTTTTCATACGATATAAAATTTAAGATTAAAAAATAAAAATAACATATTGTTTTGTGGGTCATAACTGTTTGTTATTCATTCATTTGAATAAAAAAACATTTAAGTAAATTTAGGAATTTTCTTTTAAAAGTCAATGAGTTTTTCAAGTAAATATTTTTTTTAGACAGGTAAAACGTTTTTATAAAAATTACATGATTTTTTTTGCTCTTATTTATAGTTTTTTTGAATCGTCAAAAATGATTAGAAAAAGAAAGGATTATAGTTGTAATGGAATGCATTTTCAAAAGAATCAAAGCGCAATAATTGATTTTTTGGAATGAATTGTCATTCATGCTAAATTTAATCCAAATAGAAAAGGCCTAAAGAAAAGTGTTTTTAGCTAATAGTGCAGAATTGCAGTTCAAACTTCTTATTGATGATGATAGGGCTCGTTTCTTAAAATTGTAAATCCGCGATACAACTGTTCAATAAAAAACAACCGCACCATTTGATGGGAGAATGTCATTAAGGAAAGAGAAATTTTCCCTTGTGCTTTAGCATAAACAGTTTCCGAAAATCCATAAGGACCGCCAATTACAAAAACTAAAGTCTTAACGCTGGAGTTCATTTTTTTTTGTAATTCTTCTGAAAAGCCAATGCTGGAGAAGTTTTTTCCGTTTTCGTCCAATAAAATAAGTTGATCTGTTGGCGTTATTTTTGCCAAAATCAATTCGCCTTCTTTCTCTTTCTGCTGACTTTCAGATAAGTTTTTTACATTTTTAATATCAGGAATAATATCGAGATCAAACTTGATGTAAAAAGACAAGCGCTTCGTATAATCTTCTATTAGGGATTGTAAGGCTTTGTTATCGGTTTTACCAATAGCAATTAGTTTAATGTTCATTTTGTAGAAATTCAGAGTTGCAAAGATAGAAAATTGATATTGTATCAATATTATCTAAAGAAAGAACATAAAAAAATGTTTCCTTAATTTTTTGAAATGGTTGTAATATGCTGTACCCATTTTTCAGACAGAAATCTCAACGATTTAAGATAGGTTTTTAGTTTGATATTCTATTATCTTGGTTAAAATCGGAGATAACTTTTGGCTATTTTACAAAGCCAAAAAAAGTTATTCTGATTTTATGCCACTTCTTTTTTGTAATAATTATTATAAGGCGTTCCATAATCTAGTGACTGATGAATTCGCCGTGTATTATAAAATTCAAAATAATCTTTGAGTCCTCTATAAAGGCTGATTCCGTCAGTATATGCTTGTAAATATACATTCTCGTATTTGACTGTCCTCCATAATCTTTCTATAAAAATGTTGTCAATAGCTC
>NZ_FNVP01000014.1 GCF_900108015.1 Flavobacterium urumqiense
GAAAGTGTTTTCCTCTCCCCGGCCCTCTCCGAAGGAAAGGGTGACAAAATGGATAGATTGATGCTAATCATTATACAATTGGTCGCAGAAATGTAGTACTGTTAGTATACACTTTCACTCCTATATAGGAGAACAAATCAATAGTGGGCATTAGGACTGTTCCTTCGTAGAAATCAAAAATTCGATGAAACGCTGCGCGCGTTAGGGATAGCAGCGGAAAGCCCACAAGAAAGTGAAGTGAAACGCAACTTTATGAGGACTTGTAACGAATAGCCCGACCGTTTATAAAAAAGAGGCTAATACCCTTATTGATAATAGCCTCTTTTTTTATAAGCGGGAACGCCCAAATGGTACTCTAATTTATTTTTTGTGCTTTTGACAACCAAGAATCCGTTAAGCTGTCATAATCTACAGGAGCTGCAGGTTTTTGATTTTGCAATCTTCCAGATTCGAAAGCTCTTACCAATATTGTTTCTATTAAATAGTCTTCGTTGACATCGTAAGGAGCATATTTTGTCTTTAAATTGATATCAAACATACTAGCCGCTGTGTTAGACCAAAAAGCTTTCCAACCACTTTTAAGGTTTTTGACTAGATCATATGTTGTTATACCGGTTTGACGATGAATTAACTTTACGAGTATTTGACCTTGCTTACGGGACAGCTTTTTGAGCTTGGATTCAAATTCATTACTAAGGTAATCTTCAACTATCTTAAAGTATTTCTTCTTTTCCTTATTTGTATGAAGTGCTGCCATTCCTTTATTAAGAACAATCAATCGCTCCGAAGCCAGTTTTGCATAAGGATAGGTTTTATAAACTCTGTTTTGAAGAATCATAAATTGCTTTTTCGCTTCAGGGTCGAGTTTCTCTTTAAAGACTACTAATTCGGGTAATTGTATGGTGTCATTTAGTATTGAATCGTTTTCAGTTAATACATAACCCATCTTGGTAGTATCTTTTGGGGTTATTTGAGCATTAACTTCTATAGTTGTAAAAAGTAAAAAAAAGAAAAGTATACCGATCTTCATTGGTTGAAAAATTTAATTGCCAAAATTATACATTATTAATGCAACTGTGATGCCAAATTTATAATTTAGCAAAAAATAACTTTATGAGTGCTAAATCAATATTAAAAAAGTCATCACTTGACTTTTTAGAAAACTATCTTAATAATGCATCGCCTACAGGATATGAAAGTGGCGGGCAAAAATTATGGATGGATTATTTGAAACCCTATGTTGATACTTTTATAACCGATACATACGGTACTGCTGTAGGAATTATAAATCCAGATGCTCCATACAAGGTAGTAATTGAAGGTCATGCAGACGAAATTTCTTGGTATGTAAATTATATTACTGAAGACGGCTTAATCTATGTAATTAGAAATGGTGGTTCAGATCATCAGATTGCTCCTTCAAAACGTGTCAATATCCACACTAAAAACGGAATTGTAAAAGGTGTTTTTGGCTGGCCAGCTATCCACACTAGAAATAGAAGTAAAGAAGAAGTGGCTAAAGTCGATAACTTGTTTATTGATATTGGTTGTGAAACTAAAGAGCAAGTCGATAAAATGGGAGTTCATGTTGGTTGTGTGATTACATATCCTGATGAATTCATGATTTTGAACGAAAATAAGTTTGTTTGTCGTGCCATTGACAACCGTATGGGTGGGTTTATGATTGCTGAAGTGGCTCGTTTGTTACACGAAAATAAAATAAAACTTCCTTTTGGATTGTACATCACGAATTCTGTTCAGGAAGAAGTAGGTCTTCGTGGTGCAGAAATGATTACTAAAACTATCAAACCAAACGTAGCAATTGTTACTGATGTTTGCCACGATTCTACTACTCCAATGATCGAAAAGAAAATTGAAGGTGATACAAAAATCGGCAAAGGTCCTGTAGTTACTTATGCGCCGGCTGTTCAGAATAATTTGAGAGAACTGATTTTAGAAACTGCTATGGCTAAAGAAATTCCGTTCCAGCGATTGGCTTCCTCTCGTGTTACCGGTACAGATACCGATGCTTTTGCTTACAGTAATGGCGGTGTAGCTTCGGCTTTGATCTCATTGCCTTTGCGTTATATGCATACAACCGTTGAAATGGTACACCGTGATGATGTAGAAAATGTCATTAAATTGATTTATGAGACCTTATTGAAATTGGAAAATGAAGAAACCTTTTCTTATTTCAAGTAATTTTTAGCTGTCAATAAATTTATCTGCTTTATATTTAATAAAAGAAGCCGGGCAATTATGCTCGGCTTCTTCATTATAGGTTTATTTTATCTCCAACCACCTCCTAAATCTCTATACACATGTACAAAAGCATTCATCTGATTTTTTTTGGTTTCTATCAATTCCATTTTAGAATCTAATGCATCACGTTGCGTCATAAGAACTTCAAAATAATCTATTCTAGCTGACTTAAACAATGCATTAGAAGCATCAATAGACTTGTTAAGAGCATCAACTTGTTGCGATTTTATACTATAACTCTTTTCTAGATTACTAATCTTCGATAGTTGGTTCGAAACTTCCAAATACGCATTTAGGATAGTACGTTCGTAGTTATACATTGCCTGAAGTTGGCGTGAATTGGCATTGTAAAACTCTGCTTTAATTCTATTTCTATTAATAAGCGGTGCTGCTAAATCCCCAGCTAAAGAATACAGTAAAGATTCAGGAAATTTCACTAAATAAGATGTTTTAAACGCTTGTAATCCAAAGGCTGCAGAAATATCAAGTGACGGATAAAATTCAGCACGAGCGACTTTTACATCTAATTTTGCTGCTGTCAATTCTAATTCAGCTTGTTTGACATCTGGACGATTTTCTAATAATTGTGACGGAATTCCAGACTTTATAGCTATTGTAGAAAAATTCAAAAAGACATTTTTATCTCGCTTAATTTTTTCTGGATATCGCCCTAATAAAAAGTTGATTCTATTTTCCGTTTCTACGATTTTTTGATTGATTTCAAACTCCATACTTTTTGATGACAAAACCTCTGCTTGAAATTTTTGAACCGCAAGTTCAGTTGCTCTTGCTGCTTCTTTTTGAACTTTTACAATATTTAAGGCATTATTTTGCAATTCAATAGTTTGTTTTACTATCTCTAGTTGACTATCTAAAGCTAACAATTCATAATATGAATCAGCTACTTCGGCAATAAGATTAGTAACAACAAAATTTTTGCCTTCAATTGTGGATAAATACCTGCTTACAGCTGCTTTCTTAGAATTATGTAGTTTTTTCCAAATATCTACTTCCCAGTTGGCATAAGCTCTCAAATTAAAATCAGTAAGAGGATCTGGAAATTCTTTTCCTGGAGCAACTTCAGTAGAAGCATCACCAGCCCCTTGGCTGGTATATCTTCCCACTTTTTCCACTCCTGTCCCAGCTCTCAAGCCAACTGAAGGTAATAAGGCTCCTTTTCTAACTCGGATGTCATTCTTAGCAATTTCTATTTCTTGCAAAGTAATATTTAATTCCTGATTGTTTTTTAAGGCAATATCGATTAAATCAACTAGGTTTTTATCATTGAAATAGTTGTGCCAAGTAACCTTTGACACATTAATTGAGTCTTTACCACTGCCATAACTTTCAGGAACAGTACTATTTGCCGTTGATGATGCTACCGACGGGGCTTTACAGCTAATTATGCTAAGGCAAGTGCTCAACATTATAACAAAGCTTTGTAACTTATTTTTATTCATTATGATCGATTTCTTCGGTTAATGGATTATTGTTTTGTTTTTTGACTAATTTAATTTTTGCCGCAATACTACCAAATATGTAATACAATCCCGGAATAATTAATACACCACAAACAGTTCCTAAAAGCATTCCTCCAAGAGCAGCGGAACCAATGGTTCTATTCCCTATTTTACCTGGACCTGATGCAAATACTAATGGAATTAATCCAGCAATAAATGCAAATGAGGTCATTAATATGGGACGGAATCTAACTTTGGCACCTTCCAAAGCTGCTTCTAATATTGTTGCACCTGCTTCATGCTTTTGGACGGCAAATTCAACAATCAAAACGGCATTTTTACCAAGCAACCCAATAAGCATTACAAAAGCTACCTGAGCATAAATGTTGTTTTCTAAACCACAAATTGAAAGTAATAAAAATGACCCAAAAATACCTGCAGGAAGAGATAATATGACTGCAAAAGGCAAAATAAAACTTTCGTATTGCGCTGCTAAAACTAAATAAACAAACAGTAAACAAATCAGGAAAATAAATATCGCTTCGTTACCACGACCAACTTCATCTTTAGATATTCCTGCCCAATCTATACCAAATCCTCTTGGTAAAGTTTTTTCTGCCACTTCCTGGATCGCTTTAATAGATTCTCCGCTACTGTAGCCAGACGCAGATTGACCACTTATTTCGGCGGCATTATACATGTTGTGACGTGTGATTTCTGATAAACCGTAAACTTTATCCATATGCATAAACGCCGAAAACGGAACCATTTCATCACGATTGTTTTTGACATACAACTTCAAGATATCTTCTGGTAACGCCCTATATTCTGGAGATGTTTGAACAATAACCTTATATTGGCGATCGTATTTAATAAAACTAATTTCATAGTTACTACCAACCAATGTAGAAAGCGTGTTCATGGCATTATCTATAGTAACACCTTTTTGTTGGGCCATATCGTTATCAATTCTCATCATGTACTGCGGGAAACTTGCACTATAGAAACTAAACACCGATGCTAATTCTGATCGTTTATTCAATTCCTTTACGAAATCATTGTTTACCTTTTCCATTTTCTTGTAATCGCCAGAGCCTGCTTTATCAAGCAAACGCAATTCAAATCCGCCCGCTGCCCCATAACCCGGCACCGCTGGTGGTTGAAAAAATTCAAGAGTTGCACCTGTAATATTTTTTGATTTTTCTTCGAGTTCTTTCATGATCTCATCAACAGAATGCTTGCGGTCTTCCCAACTTTTTAGGTTAACTAAACAGGTTCCTGAATTGGCTCCTGTTCCTTCAGTTAAAATTTCAAATCCAGCCAATGCTGATACAGATTTAACACCATCAATTTTTTCTGCAATTTTTTGAAGTTTTAAAGCTACATCATTGGTTCTTTCTAAAGAAGATCCTGGAGGAGTTTGTATAATAGCGTAGAACATTCCTTGGTCTTCATTTGGAATAAATCCTGATGGAAGACTGTTATTTAAAAAAAATATTCCTAGACAAAAACTGATTAAAACACCAAATGTTAATGTTCTTCGATTTACAATTTTATTAAGTATCCCTGTATATTTTCCAGTAAGTTGATTGAATTTATCATTAAATCCATCTAAAAAATTATTTAACGGAGTTTTCTTTCTTGCAACACCGTGATTATTTTTTAACATCATAGCACAAAGAGCAGGCGTAAGTGTTAATGCCACAACGCCAGACAAAATAATACCTGTTGCCATTGTGATAGAAAATTGTCGGTAAAAGATACCTACCGGACCAGACATAAATGCAACAGGAATGAATACTGCCGCCATCAAAAAGGTAATGGCTATAATAGCCCCACTAATTTCGTGCATTGCCTTTTTAGTAGCCTTGAGGGGACCTAAATGCTCTTCTTCCATCTTAGCATGTACTGCCTCGATGACAACAATGGCATCATCAACTACAACACCAATAGCTAAAACAAGCGCAAATAATGTAACCAGATTTATCGAAATTCCAAAAATCTGCATGAATGCAAATGTTCCAATAAGTGAAACAGGTACTGCGATTGCTGGAATAATAGTAGAACGCCAATCACCTAAAAATAAGAATACTACTAATCCTACCAGAATAAAAGCTTCAACCAAGGTGTGAATTACTTTTTCGATAGAGGCATCTAAAAATTTTGATGCATCATAACTAATTTCATAATCTACCCCTTTAGGGAATGAGGTACTCTTGATTTCTGCTAATTTTGCTTTTACGTCTTTAATTACTTGAGAAGCATTACTTCCATACGATTGTTTTATTGTTATGGCTGCAGAAGGTTTACCGTTTAAATTCGAATAAATATCGTACATCGAACTTCCGAATTCTACATTGGCAACATCTTTCAGTCGCAGAATTTCACCATTTGGATTGGATTTTAAAATAATATTTCCATATTGTTCTTTAGTGGTAAAACGTCCAGAATATTTCAAAACAAATTCAAATGCTTGAGAGCGTTTTCCCGAACTTTCTCCGGTTTTACCCGGCGAAGCTTCTAAGCTTTGTTGGGATAAAGCTTCCATTACTTCATCAGCAGAAATCTTATACGCTAACATTCTGTCTGGCTTCAGCCAGATGCGCATCGCATAATCTCGGTTACCCACAATATCTGCATCACCTACTCCATCAACTCTCTTAAGTTCTGAAAGAATATTAATATCTGTAAAATTATATAAGAATTTTTGATCCATTGTCGGATCTTTGCTATACAAGTTAATGTACATCAAATTGTTAGACTCTTCACGAGTAATTTTTACTCCTTCTCTAACTACAAGTGGCGGTAGTTTATTAACTACTGACGCAACCCTGTTCTGAATATTTATTGAAGCTTGGTTAGGATCAGTTCCTAAATTAAAGATTACTTGAATTGAAGCTTCCCCATCATTACCGGCATCAGATGCTATATATTTCATTCCTGGAACACCATTAATAGCTCTTTCTAAAGGAATTACAACTGATTTAATCAACAATTCATTATTTGCTCCAGGATATTCCGCTGTGACATTTACTTTTGGAGGCGAAATAGACGGCAATTGAGTAACTGGCAAATGGGTTATAGCCAAAATCCCAAGTAATACTATCATCAGTGATATCACTATTGACAATACTGGTCTTTCTATAAATTTATTAAACATTTCTTTATCTTTAGGATTACGACTATTCTGCTTTTAATTTCAAATGATTCAGTACTTCTGATGGTTTCTGAAAGGCATACTTTATTTTATCATCCTCTTTTACTTTCTGAACACCTTCCAATAGAATCTTTTCATTTTCAGTAATACCGCTTTTTACTACATAAAGGTCTGGCATTTCTCCTGTAATGGTTATTTCTCTTGATTTCACAACATTGTTTTTATCAACTACAAAAACATATTTTTTATCCTGAATTTCGTAGGTTGCTTTTTGAGGAATTACTAAAGCATTATGTTGTGGTACTATCATCTGAATCTCCCCACTTTCTCCATTTTTTAGCAATTTATCTGAGTTTGGAAACCTAGCCCTGAACGAAATATTTCCTGTTTCACTATTGAATTCACTTTCAATAACTTCTACATTTCCTTTATATTTAAAAAGTTGTTCGTTTGCTAAAAGTAAACCTACTTTAGTTTCGCCACGATCTTTAACATCTGTTTGATAATTCAAATATTCTGGTTCAGAAACATTGAAATAAGCAAACATCTGACTGTTATCTGACAGACTAGTTAACAATGCACCTTCGTCAACCAAACTCCCTAATTTTAATGGAATACGGTCAATAGTTCCAGAAAATGGAGCTCTGATTTCAGTAAATGATAAATGTAATTTTGCCAAAGAAACTTCGGCTCTAGCTTGTTCTAGTTTTGCCATTGCCAAAGCCTGTTCATTTTTTGAAACTATCTTTTTATCCACTAAAATTTTAGTGTTTTGTAATTCAATCTCGGCTCCTTTAGCTTCTGCCTGTGCTTTTAGTAATTCAGCCTGAAACTGTGTTGGCATAATTTGAAACAATATTTGACCAGCTTTTACATACTGACCTTCATCAACATAAATTTTTTGCAGATATCCTTTTTCTTGATTACGAATCTCAATATTTCTTATTGATTTAATTTGTGTAACATACTGTTTAGTAAAACAAGTATCTATTCGTAAAGGATTAGTAACTGTAAACTTAGTAACTTCTTCTTTTTCTTCCTTTTTTGAGTTACAACTAACAAGAAATAACGCGGCCATTAAGCCCGTAAACACAGCAATTTTTTTCATGATTTAAAATAGTAATTAAGCAATTGATTTGTGGAATTCAACGATTCCTTTTGGAGGTAACAAATACGTAAAGTTGCCTGGAATTGGCACAAAAGCCATTCAAGAAAATAAATAAGTATCACTTAAAAAAGGCAATACTAATCAGTAACAAATAATATCAATTGATTATCAGATTCTTAACACTTTATTTGTAATGTAGATTGGTGTAGATTGGCCTCTGATAGGCTCACAATTATAAAAAACATTGTGGTAATATGGATTTTCAAGAGAATCACCATAAGACAAATACCATTTAGCAAGCAAAGAGTGTTTTACTTGGAATAATTTATTTGTTTTACCATCTTCATGATTATCGCAATGAGAAAATTCTTCATCTAAGTCAAAATCACTATATTCAATCAATGAGTAAGAATGATGTAAAATAGTAATTTGATCTTGTTCTATTGATGGAAGATTACAATTTGAAATTGAAACAAAAGTACTTTTATACAAATTCGCTTGCATTTTATTTCCTCCTGTAAGCAGTAAGGTAAAAAAATATAATATAAATACTGTTTGTTTCATTTGCGAACAAAAGTAAAAAAATATATGCATCAAAAAACGACTAGAATGTTAAAAAAAACCAATATCGCTATTATAATTTATTTAGGATTATAGTCGTTAGAAATTTAATTTTACTGAAAAAAAAGGTACTATTATCTTGATTTGATAATTTAGACAATGCCATAAAGTTTAGATAAAGGCCATTAACAGAAATTGAAATCTTGACTTTTTTATTTACTTTAGTTTTATCGAATCTTGTATCTATTTCTTTCCATAAAAATACCCCAAATAGTGTGTAACTTTTTGGGGGCAGTCTATTACAGTGACGCTTTTTTAAAATTCAATAAAATTATTAAAAACTTGCAATTAGTTTTGATTCTGGTAATTTCAAAAATACAACAGCATCTTTTGCGTTCGCTATTTCGATATATTTTAATGCGTTGGCACCAATTGCATTTTTCTCTTCTAGGAATCTATACCGACCAAGAACTGCTGAATCAGATCGTCATCGAACTTAGCTCCCAAAAATTAGATATGGGAAAAGGTTGCATCCGATTTAAAAAGATGGATCAAATTCCATTTGATTTAAATGCAGAATTAGTGCAAAAAATATCTGTTGAAGAATGGATTAATTGTTAAGAATCTCAAATTAAAAAATCAAAATAAGCAACAATCTTAAAATTAAAAATTACGAATGTCATTAAAAAAAGATTTTAGGATGGGTATTACTCATAAAAAAAAACCGCAATTCATAGTGTGAATTGCGGTTTTTTATTGAATCTATTTTTAGATTTATTTTCTACTCTTTAGATAAGCCAAGACATTTTTCTCAATTCTTTCATCAATATTTGAAATATCAGCCTTTAAAAAATTTTCTCCTAAGATATTTTCATATAATTCGATATATCTTTCTGAAACCGTTTGAATATATTCATCAGTCATATCAGGAATTTGTTGTCCTTCCAGCCCTTGAAAACCATTTTCAATTAACCAGCGACGAACAAACTCTTTTGATAATTGTTTTTGTTCTTCGCCTTTATCCTGACGTTCTTGATATCCTTCAGCATAAAAATAGCGAGAAGAATCCGGTGTGTGAATTTCATCAATCAAGACAATCATGTCTTCTTTGGTTTTACCAAATTCATATTTGGTGTCAACCAAGATCAATCCACGGCTAGCTGCAATTTCAGTTCCTCTTTGAAATAAATCTCTTGTGAATTTTTCTAAAACGATATAATCTTCTTCAGTAACGATTCCTTTTGAAAGAATAGCTGAACGCGAAATATCAGCATCATGTTCTCCATTATCTGCTTTCGTGGTTGGCGTAATAATAGGTTCCGGGAATTTATCATTTTCTTTTAAACCTTCTGCCATTTTTACTCCGCAAATTTCTCTTTTTCCAAGAGCATATTCACGAGCAGCATGACCAGAAAGATATCCACGAATCACCATTTCAACTTTAAAAGGTTCACATAAATGACCAACAGCAACATTAGGATCAGGAGTTGCAATTAACCAATTAGGAACAATATCCTGCGTCAATTCCATGAATCTAGTAGCAATTTGATTTAGGATTTGACCTTTGTACGGAATTCCTTTTGGCAAAACTACATCAAAAGCGGAAAGCCTGTCTGTAGCAACCATAACCAAAAGTTCATCATTAATATTATAAACTTCTCTTACTTTACCTCTGTAAACTGATTTTTGATTAGGAAAATTAAAGTCAGTTGTTGTAATTGTATTGCTCATTATAGTTGTTATGTTGTGTTGTGTTGTTTTTAATAAATGCAAATTTAAAATTATTTCATACAGATTCACTAAAAAAAGAGTAGTTTTTACTTACTCTATTTTTCAAGAAGCGTATTGTTGAATAAATTAAGAATACGGCTGTATTCATCAACCCAAGAATAGGTTTCTTTAAAACCATGAGATTCAACCGGGAAACTTGCTAAAGTCCATTTTTTCTTTCCTAATTCTATAAAACGTTGTGATAAACGAACGATGTCTTTGTACTCCACATTGTCATCAATCATTCCATGAAGCATCAATAAATTTCCTTCTAAATTATTTGCAAAATAAATTGGAGAGCTTTTTTTATAGGCATTTGGATCGGTTTCCGGGAAATTAAGAATATTTCCTGTATATCCATGATTATAATGCGCCCAATCCGTCACTGAACGCAATGCAGCCCCCGAAGCAAATTCTTTGGGAGTAGTAAGCATTGCCATAAGCGTAATGAAACCACCGTATGAACCGCCATAAATTCCAACTCTGCCAGCATCTATTCCGTAGTTTTGAATCAAATAATTTTTTCCGTCAATCTGATCCGTTAAATCTTTTCCTCCCATAAATCGATAAATTCCGGTTCTGAAGTCACGACCATATCCATCACTTCCTCTATAATCTATATCTAAAACAGTGTAACCTAAATCCACTAATAAATTATGGAACATGTATTCTCTGTGATAATTACTCCAATAATTATGGGCATTCTGTAAATAACCTGCACCATGAACAAAGAGTATCGCCGCTTTATTTGCTTTGTCCGTTCGTGGTTTGTATAATCTGGCATGCACTAAAGTTCCGTCTTGTGCTTTATAAGTAATTACCTCTGGTGTGCGCCAAGAATATGCTTTGAATGCTTCGGTTGTTGAGTTTGTAATTTGGCTAAGATTTGTATTTTTTTTATTTTCGGCAACATACAGTTCCCAAGGTTTATTTTTATAAGAATAACGAACCAATAAAGTATTCTCATCTGGAGATAAACTTACTTCGTGTGCGCCATCCTTAGTAAGAAGTGGCTGTAAAACACCATCTGAAACAGGCAGTTTATAGAAATTTCTATTTCCTGGATGCGTTGTATTGGTCGTTAAATAAAATGATTTTTTATCTTTTGACAAAGTCACATTACGAACTTCCCAATTCCCTTTAGTGAGTTGTATTTTCTTTTTTGACTTTAAATTATAAGTGTATAAGTGAGAATAGCCCGTTACTTCTGATGGAAAATAAATGGTTTGGTTGTCACCAAGAAATCCAAGTGTTCCCGAATCAAAAGAATCTGAAGGAATTCCGGGTCCGCCAATCCATGCTTCATCGTGTTGGTGTTCAATTTCCTCAAAAGTTCCTTTTTCTAAATTTAGACTCACCAACCATCTATCCTTATTATCTTGACTTCTTATTTCAGCAATTCCGTAAGAACCATTTTGATTATAAACAGGTTCCTGAACAACAATTAGTTTATCCGCTTTTTCTTTGTTACTTGATTTTTCATACAAACTCAAATATTTTGGCGCATCTTGAATATGACTCAATGATGAAAAATTTACCATGTAAACAGAATCCTTAGCAATATTGTAAATTCCAAATTTAGTGTTTACCAAATTATTTATAGATACTTTTTCCTTAGTATCAGGCGTTTTATTGTACCCATCAGCAGTAACGAAAACTTCCATTTTTTCGCTTTTTGTATCTGGCTGTTCTGTCAATCTAAAAGTCGCATAATTTCCATTTGGGTTTATTTTTATACTTTCCAAAGCGTTTTTTCCATAATAATATCCTTTTGGAAAATCCGATTTTACAGCATTTGTTTTTACCAGATTCCATTTTTTCTTGGCCTCTTGATCCCGCACAAATTGAAACAGTTCATTCTGCTGATTTTTCAAAAAAGAATCGGTATCGGTATCAGCATCAACCGCTTTTCCTTTCTTAAAATTAGTAATTTGAATTATTGTTCCCTCTTTAGTATTGTATTTGAATACATTTTCATTCTGCTCAAAAAATACAATCCCATCTTCAAAACCCAACTGCAAGTTCGAAATTGAACCACTCTGTTGATACAGTTTTTTAGAAACCTTATTTTTAGCTGAGTAGGAAAATAACCTTCCTTTATCAATATAATAAAATAAATCTGAGGCTTTGTTTTCCTTGAAATCAAACTTAGAAAATTCAGCTTCTTTTAAAGAGGCCAATTCCGGTTTTGAAGAACCATTTTTCCAAAAATAAGTAGATAATCCAAATTCATTATTTGGATTCCATTCGAAATAAACTTTTTTTCCATCCAATGACCAACGCCCATTTACTGGCTGAACGCCAATAAAAGCATCGCCTTTCATTATTTCTTCTAACTTTAAATTTTGACTTTGACTTGCTATGGAAAAGAAAATACAAATAAGAACTGCTATTTTTTTATTCATTTTATTAAAGGTTATTTTAGAGGAGATTTAGGTTTGGTTGGGAAAATTATTTCGAGACTTCTAAATTTAAAATTGTTTGCGAAAGGTATTTTGCAACACCATCATTATCATTTGAAGTAATTATTTCTAAATGCGGAAGCTTGTTTTTCAAACTATCAGGAGCATTGCCCATTAATATCCCTCTAAAAGTTGAATTCAACATTTTTTCATCATTATAGCCATCCCCAAATGCTATTGCATGTTCAAACATTAAATTCTCTTTCTCAAGTATTTTAGCAATAGCAATGCTTTTATCGACCGATTTATCCATAAATTCTAAACAAAGCGGTAAGCTAAAAGCATGACTAAAAACATCAGGATGCTTCACCAGAATTCTATCCCTTAATATTATTAATTTAGCATGGCTGTCGTGCGTAAAAAACATTTTAATTGCGCTGACATCTTCAAGCGTTTTAAAATCAACTAATTCTGGGATATAATTTAATTCGGTTTGAAAACTGTTTAGTTTTTCATTGTGCTTATTTGTTTGCCAAACATTTTCTTTAAAAAGTACCGTTGTAAATTCAGGTTCAATGTCTAATGCCAAAACCGATTTTATTGCCTCACTATCCATATCGTAAGAAAAAAGCAATTCTTTATGAGGAGAATGAATTCGAGCGCCATTGGAAGTAACTAAATAAACTGGACATCCTAAACTTTCCACAATTGGCATAGCATCAAGATGATGACGGCCGGTAGCGACAATAATTAAATAGTTTTGATTGTGAAGTTTTTGAAAAACAGTTTTGGTATATTGGGATATTTTGTGATCTGAATTGAGTAAAGTTCCGTCTAAATCACTAATAACTACTTTAATTTTTTCTTTTAAAATCATTTCTTTTTAACTGAAATTTTATTTATTACAAATTTATTGCATTTTTAAGAGAAACGCAAAAATTTATAAAAAGTTTAGGTTATCATTTCCTGACGATATTTTAAAAAATACATTTAAAACACATTGTTGCATTTAAAATACAACAATATATAAAATGATTGCTATATTTGTAAAAATTAAAATATAATAAAGTCATGAATTCAAGTCAAAAAGAATTAATAAAAGCAACTGTACCAATTTTAAGAACAAATGGAAATGATTTGATATCCTATTTTTATCAAAGAATGTTATCCAATAATCCAGAGTTGAAAAACATTTTTAACATGGCAAATCAAGCTAGTGGAAAACAACAAAATGCTTTAAGTGGAGCTGTTCTTGCTTACGCTGAAAACATAGAAAATCCTACTGTTTTGATTAATACGTTAAAATCAATTGGAAATAAACATGTAAGTTTAAATATTCAACCAGAGCAATATGATATTGTTGGAAACCATTTAATTGCATCGATAAAAGAAGTATTAGGTGATCTCGCAACAGTAGAATTAATTGAAGCCTGGACCTGTGCTTACAATGAATTGGCTCAAATAATGATTAGCATTGAGGCTGAAATGTATCAAAACACAATTAATAAAAAAGGAGGCTGGAAAGGCTGGAGAACCTTCATAATCTCCAAAATTGTAAAAGAAAGCGACGAAATTAATTCATTTTATCTTACGCCGGAAGACAGCAAAAAAATTGCCGATTTCTATCCGGGTCAATATATATCTGTGAGTACTTTTATTCCTGAATTAGGTTATAAACAGCCTAGACAATATAGCCTGTCTTCTTATTCTAATAGTGAATATTATAGAATTTCGGTAAAAAAAGAAATCAGTCAAAATACAACTCCTGATGGAATTGTTTCCAATGCATTACATAACAAAAAGGAAGGTGATATAATTGAAGTTAGCGCACCAGCGGGGGTGTTTTTTGCAGATCCAGAAGCTAAAAATCCTTTGGTATTAGTTAGTGGCGGTGTTGGACTTACTCCGATGATGAGTATGGTTGAAACCAATAAAAATTCACTTCAAAAAAATCGAACAGTTTGGATTCACAGCTGTCGCAATGAAAATGTTCATGCGTTTAAAAATACTATCGAGGATTTAAACAATGAAAATGAGTGGTTAACCTCTTTCGTTTTTTATGAAACTTTACCCGAATCAGCAACAAACGCTATCAAAGGAAGAATTGATTTGCATCAAATTAAAGAAGAAATCCTTATTGAAGATGCAAAATATTATATTTGCGGACCGGCTATTTTTATAAAAGTTCAATATCAATCTTTGGTTGCACTTGGCGTAAATAGAGAAAATATTCTGTATGAAGAATTTGGCCCTCAATTATTAAGCCTTAATTAGTAAATTTTAATATGAAATTGAATCACTTTACCGATTTTAGTATGCGCGTTTTGATGTATTTAAATCAAAAAAATGATACTCCCCAAAGTTCTTTGGATGATTTAGCCAATACTTTTAAAATTTCGCGAAATCATCTCATTAAAGTGGTTCAATTCTTATCGGCAAATCAATTAATTCTCACCAAAAGAGGAAAGAATGGCGGAATAGTGATTTCTGAGAAAGCAAAAGAAATTCTATTAGGCGATTTAATTCACCTATTAGAACAAGACGATACACCTATCGTCAACTGTGATTCAAAACCTTGTATCTTTCAATCACACAATTGCAAACTAAAATCGTTGTTCAATTCCGCTTATCAGGCTTTTATTGAAAGCTTAAATCAGCACAAACTTTCTGATTTAGAATTCAAAACTTGGAATACTATGTTTCAGGATTAATAAAAAAATTAAAAAAGGAGGCTTTATGAAAAAGCCTCCTTTTGTTTTAATCATTATTTTCAATCATTTTATAGGCATCAATTACTTTTTTAACTAATCGGTGTCTCACAATGTCTTTATCATCCAGATATATAATTCCAATTCCTTCCACATCTTTTAGAACTAATATTGCTTCTTTAAGCCCTGAAATAGTTCTTCTTGGTAAATCGACTTGTCCTGGATCTCCCGTAATCATAAATTTGGCGCTTTTTCCCATACGAGTCAGGAACATTTTCATTTGCGAATGAGTAGTGTTTTGGGCTTCATCCAAAATTACAAAAGCATGATCCAAAGTTCGGCCACGCATAAATGCCAAAGGTGCAATCTGGATAATTCCTTTCAATATATAATCTTCCAGTTTTTCATTGGGCAACATATCACGCAAAGCATCATATAAAGGTTGCATGTAGGGATCCAATTTTTCCTTCATGTCACCTGGAAGAAAACCAAGGTTCTCCCCTGCTTCAACTGCCGGACGCGTGAGTATAATACGTTTGACTTGTTTTTCTTTCAATGCTTTTACAGCCATGGCAACACCAGTATAGGTTTTCCCTGTTCCTGCCGGTCCAACTGCAAAAAGCATATCGTTTTTATTCATGGTATCCACTAACAATTGTTGGTTGGGAGTCATCGCCTTTATGATTTTACCGCCCACTCCGTGTACCAGAATTTTGTCATGATCGCCCATTCGCTCCACTTGCTTACCATCACTTAAAATAACACGCTCAATAACGTTGTTATCAATAGTATTGTAACGTGTAAAATGAAGCATCAACCGTTGAAATCGTTTTTCGAACTCGTCCAGAACTTCTTTTTCACCAAAAGCTTTCAAGGTCGTTCCGCGAGCGACAATCTTTAATTTTGGGTAATATTTTTTAATTGTTTCAAGATGAGTGTCTTGAGCGCCCCAAAAGTCTTTTGGAGCGATGTCTATGAGCTCGATTATCCTTTCGTTCAAATTAAGTATTTTTAGGTTATTTTAATTTAATGTCAATCGCAATCCAATTCCGTTTGAATTGGTAATTAAATCCAGTTTTTGATTATTGTATTGTTTATATCCAATAGTCGATTGATTATTAAATTCAGTAACGACATTTTCAATTTTTTTTGAAAACCCAATTTTTATTGGAATTGCAGCTGCAAACGAAGCAAGTCCAATATATGTTGCTACACTGGGTTTTGCTCTTCTACCACTCGAACCACTTCCGCTTCCAGGTATTCCGGCTGAAACTATAGTAGAAAATCCATCCGAGATCGCATTATCAAATGCAACTATACCTAAATCAAACACAACCATCCCCAATCCGCCATATAACATAATATTTCCTATCGTTTTCTTTCTCCTCCCGGAATTATAATCCGCCAGTAATTTTTCATTATTTGCTAATAGCGCTCTGACTCCATCCGACGAAATTTTATTATTTTCCATATCACTAATGGTACCATTTGACTTATAAATTAGTTTTTGAGAATAAGATTGAAAACTACAAAAGAAAAGCAAAAGAAAAAAAATGGGTTTGATCATAAGTTTTGTTTTAAATTCAAATTGAAAATTCTATTTAATTAAAGATTAAAATACTTTAGCTTTGCGTTTCTCAAATTTAATGAAAATTAGGTTTACAAAATACCAATAGTTATAAACAAATTTATGTCAATAATTACCCTTACTTCCGATTATGGCTTGAAAGACCACTTTGTAGGTGCGTTGAAAGGGAAAATATTGTCCGAGTATTCCGAAGCAACAATCATAGATATTTCGCATGATGTAGACCCATTCAACACTGTTGAAGCAAGTTACATTATTGGAGCTTCTTACGCGAGCTTTCCAAAAGGTTCTGTTCATCTCATTGGAGTTGATATGGAATTTAATAAAGAAAACCAACATATTGTCATGCAATGGAATGACCATTATTTTATTGCCGCCGATAATGGGATTTTAAGCATGATGTCACAAAAAATTGTTCCGCAAAAAATGGTGGCAATTAATATACACGATCGTTTACCGAGTGAAGCTACTGATCTGGATGTTTTTGTAAAAGTAGCCTGTCATTTAGCCAAAGGGGGATTAATGAATGTCATTGGTAAAGAAATCAATACGATTAAGCACGTTACAAATCTACAAGCCACGATTTCAGAAGATGGGAATTCACTAAAAGGAAATGTGATTTACATTGATCATTTTGGAAATGTTATTACTAATATTTCTAAAAAGTATTTTATTGAAGTTGCCAAAGGCAGGCCTTATGAAATCGTTTTGAAAACCAAAAATATTAAAACTATTTTGCCAAATTATTCGGCCATTGCAAGTTCTGATAAATATCCGATTAAGTCTTATGAAGGAGAAAAATTAGCCATTTTCAATGAAGCTGGTTATCTGGAAATTGCTATTTTCAGAAGTAATCCTTCTAAGGTAGGATCTGCGAATAGCTTGTTGGGATTGAATTACAGAGATATTATAATTATAAAATTTGTTTAAAGTTTAAGGTTTAAAGTTGAGCAGCTTTAAACCTTAAACTTTAAACCTTAAACAAAAAAAACAATGTTTGTACGAATAGTAAAATTGAGCTTTCACCAGGAAAACATTCCTGCTTTTTTAGAAAACTTCGAATTGATGAAAGAAAAAATACGAAACGCTCCAGGAAATCGTTTTTTAGAGCTGTATCAGGACAAAGACAATAAATGTATTTTTTTCACCTACAGTTATTGGGAAACCGAAGAAGATTTAGAAAATTATAGAAAATCAGAGCTTTTTTATGATGTTTGGTCTTTTACCAAGAAATTATTCAACGATAAACCAGAAGCTTGGAGCGTTGACAAATTAGTGAGTTTACAGTAATCCACTTCAGTTATCAGTTTCAAATAACCAAATCAACGAATAAACAAAAAAAATGAAATCCATATTATTACGAGAGATAAAATCTTTTTTTGGTTCACCCATAGGTTACTTGGTAATCGCTATTTTTTTAATTAGTAACGGACTATTTTTGTGGGTCTTTGAAGGAGAATACAACATCTTGAATACTGGTTTTGCCGATTTAACTCCATTTTTCACCTTGGCCCCATGGATATTAATCTTCTTGATTCCGGCAGTAACTATGCGCAGTTTTTCTGATGAAAAGAAACAAGGAACTTTAGAATTATTATTGACCAAACCATTGAGTATTTGGCAAATTGTAAATGGGAAATTTCTTGGAGCTCTACTCTTAATTGTGATGGCAATCATTCCAACTTTTATTTATGTTATGGTAATTTCTCGTTTGGGAATTCCCGAAGGTAATATCGATATGGGAAGCACAATTGGTTCTTATTTTGGTTTATTGTTTCTAATTGCAGGATATTCTGCCATTGGAATCTTTACGTCTACGCTGTCCGAAAATCAAATTGTGGCATTTATAATTGCCGTTTTCCTATGCTTCGTTTTCTATTTTGGGTTCGAAGGTTTATCAGCTATTGTTCCTAAGATTTCTTCCTTTATTTCCTCCTTAGGTATGCAGGATCATTTTAAAAGCATGAGCCGTGGAGTTCTGGACACCAGAGACATTATTTATTTTTCAAGTGTTACGGTTTTCTTTTTATCCTTGACTGTTTATAATTTAAAATCTTTTAAATCGTAATGAAACCTATTAAAAAAAGCAACTTAAAAACTTTATTGGTTACAATCGCAATTTTGCTGATTATAAATGGTATTGGGAACCAATTATTTCATCGTTTTGATTTAACCAAAGATAAAAGATATACACTTTCTGCCACTTCTGTAAACATAATTAAACAAATACAAAATCCTTTGTCTATAAAAATTTATATGCAAGGCGATTTACCAGCTGAATTCAAACGATTACAGCAGGAAACTCGACAATTATTAGAAGAATTTCAGGCGTATAACAAAAATATTGTTTTCGAATTTGTAGATCCATTGGAAAA
This sequence comes from Flavobacterium urumqiense, assembly GCF_900108015.1. GTDB lineage: Bacteria > Bacteroidota > Bacteroidia > Flavobacteriales > Flavobacteriaceae > Flavobacterium > Flavobacterium urumqiense. The sequence continues at coordinate 19,392 of NZ_FNVP01000014.1, forward strand.
CAAAGACGAAAGCATGGACAACATAAAAGAATTGTATCGCAAAGGATTGACTCCAATAAATATTACCGTTGATGACAAAGGGAAACAGTCGCAAGCTATGGTTTTTCCTTGGGCGATTGCAGTCTATAATAATAAGGAAGTCAATATTCCTTTGTTGAAAAACAGAATGGGTGCTTCGACTACTCAAAAAGTAATTGGATCCGTTCAACATCTGGAATATTCTATTGCTGATGCTTTAAATAAAATTACTAAAGACAAACAAAAAAAGATAGCTGTACTCAAAGGAAATGGCGAGCTTCAGGATATATTAATGGCTAAATTTTTAATGCAAGTAAGAGAAAGTTATCACATTGGACCTTTTACTTTAGATTCGGTTGCCAAAAATCCTATTGGAAGTTTAGACGCTTTAAAAAAATATGATTTGGCCATAATTGCTAAACCAACAGAAACTTTTTCGGATGCAGAAAAACAGGTTTTAGACCAATTCATTATAAATGGGGGTAAAACTTTGTGGCTTGTAGACCAAGTTTCTGCAGAAATGGATAGTTTATATAATTCATCAGGATCAACATTAGCATATCCAAGAGATTTAAATTTGAATGATTTATTCTTTAAATACGGAATCCGAATAAATCCAGATTTGATAAAAGACGAACGTGGAAGTCCAATAAAATTAGCTTCCGGAGATCAAGGAAGCGCAACTCAATTCCAGGAATTCAACTGGAAATTTGCACCTCAGGTTTATCCAAATAGTCCGCATCCAATTGTGAAAAATTTAGGTGGAATCAAATTCGATTTTGCTAATGCAATCGATACGTTGAAAAACGGAATTAAGAAAACCATCTTGTTGCAGTCTTCTCAATATTCGAAAAAAATTGGCACGCCAACAGAAATCAATTTAAATACAGTAACCGAAGAAACAAGTCCAAATGATTATCTGAACAAAGGAAATATTCCGCTTTCGGTTTTGTTAGAAGGTTCATTTCATTCTATGTTTGAAAATAGGGTTTTACCATTCGATCAAAAGAGTTTTGAAAGCAAAGGAAAAGAAAACAAAATGATTGTTATATCAGATGGTGACTTGATAAAAAACCAATTGGATAAAAACTTTCAACCAGTAGAATTAGGTTACGATCAACGCTTTGGAAATTTGTATGATAATAAAGATTTTCTAATAAATTGCGTCAATTATTTGCTGGATGATACTGGACTTATTAACATTCGAAGCAAAGATCTTGACTTGCCATTATTGGATAAAGAGAAAGTTTATGAAAACTACACCGCTATACAATTCATAACTATCGGGCTACCAATTCTTATTTTAGCACTTTTTGGAATCCTATTTACATTCCTAAGGAAGAGAAAATACAGCAAGTAGATGTTAATAAAAAATTTTCCATACTAAAGTACTTTACGATATATTTGTAAAATGTATGGTTTTTAAAAATAAAATAAAAAGTATACCAAAAAAATAAAATATAACAGATGAAATTTATAGTATCGAGTTCGTACTTATTGAAACAATTACAAGTTTTAGGTAACGTTATCAACAGTAGCAATACTTTACCTATTTTAGATAATTTTCTATTTGATTTAGATCAGAATGTATTGACGGTTTCTGCATCGGATTTAGAAACAACGATGTCAGCGGCATTAACTATAGATTCTACGAGCAAAGGAAGTGTTGCTGTACCGGCAAAGTTACTATTGGAAATCCTAAAAACATTTCCTGAGCAGCCATTAACGTTCACTGTTGAAGAAAATAGCACGATTGAAATTAGTTCTAATTCTGGAAAATATGCTTTGGCCTATGCTCCGGGAAATGAATTTCCTAAAGCTGTAAACTTAGATGATCCTTCAGTAACATTAGTTCCTGCCGATGTTTTGGCAACCGCTATCAGCAAAACTATATTTGCTGCTGGAAATGATGATTTACGTCCGGTGATGTCCGGTGTTTTCTTTCAGTTTTCGCCACAAGGATTGACATTTGTAGCTACTGATGCTCACAAATTAGTCAAATATGCACGTACAGATGTTGTGGCTTCTCAAGTGGCTGATTTTATTATGCCAAAAAAACCTTTGACTATTTTAAAAAATATTCTCACAAGTTCCGATGCTGAAATAAAAATTGAATACAACGATTCGAACGCTACGTTCTCTTTTGATAACTATATTTTGATGTGTCGTTTGATTGATGGTAAATATCCAAACTATGAAGCGGTAATTCCAAAAGAAAATCCAAATAAATTGATGATTGACCGTTCACAGTTTTTGAGTTCTGTTCGTCGTGTTGCTATTTTCTCTAACAAAACTACACACCAGATTCGTTTGAAAATCGCTGGTGCTGAATTGAATGTTTCTGCTGAAGATATTGACTATTCTAATAAAGCAGAAGAAAGATTGACTTGTGATTATCAAGGTGATGATATGCAAATAGGATATAACTCTCGTTTTCTTACGGAGATGTTGACTAACTTGCAATCAGATATGATTATGCTTGAAATGTCTTTACCAAACAGAGCTGGAATTCTAACTCCTGTTGATGGATTAGAAGACGGTGAAACGGTAACCATGCTTGTAATGCCAGTAATGCTAAATAGCTAACCACTATTTAGATTTTAAAATACGCTATTAACTAAACCATTTTTATATTTAAAAAACCGTCTCGTTTAATTACGAGACGGTTTTTTGCTTTTAGTCCTTTTAATTTTTGACATTCCGACGAAGGGGAATCTCATCGTGTAAATCCTTTTGAATAATTTTACAATATGTTAACTGAACACTTTTCTAAATTACTCCCATTTTTTTCATTAGGAAAGTAGCACTTCGATTTTTACAAATTCCATCCCGAAGTTTATAGTCAAAATGTAATTCGTCATTGTGGATTTCGACTTCAAAACATTTATTGGTAAGTGTATTAGGAAAGTCATTAGTTGTCAGACAAACTTCAATATCATGCGTTGCGATGGCGCCAATAGCCTTTTTTGCAATCACTTTTTTGACAACTTCTATGGTTCCATTTCGTTTATCATCAGAATTGGTACCTCTTAATATTTCATCCAATAAAACAAAAGCTGGTCTTTCTTGCAATTCATCCATAATTTGTTTTAGACGCTTTATTTCGGCAAAGAAATACGATTCACTGTCGGATAAAGAATCTGATAATCGCATTGAAACCAAAACTGGTAAAGGATGTACATTTGCACTGCTGGCACAAACAGCCGATCCCATTCCTGACAACACCATATTAATCCCTAAGCTGCGCAAAAAAGTACTTTTGCCAGACATATTAGAACCCGTCAAAATCATGAAGGATTGCGGATGAAAACGCACCTCATTCCCTACTCTGGTTTTCTCATTTAGCAACGGATGACTTAGATTAGAGAAATCAATTTCGAAATTTGTATTTATATTTGGAAAAACAAACCCCGGATTATTATAGGATAAATTACCCAAGCTATTCAACATTTCAAATTCACCAATTACTTCTAACCAATCTTCGAGCGCTTCAGCATGACTCTTTTTCCATTTTATCAAAGATTTTAAAACATGAAGATTAAAAAGAAAAGTTCCGTTGAATACTAATGCGGTTACAAAATTTCCAATACTGTCCATTTTCGAAAATAAAACAGCCAATTGCTTCAGATGAACACTGGCGTTTTCTTTTTTATAAGTCAGTTTTTGTCGCAAATCAATCAATTTTTGAGATTCGAAAGTTTCCTTCTCAATTTTTTGAACCAGTAAACTATATTGATTGATGATTTTGTCGACGTTTTCTGCATTGGCAATTTCAATTTGAATACGTCTCAAAAATCTACCCATAAAAGCTAAATTAAAAACAAACAAATAAGTTAAATAGGATACAAAAACTAGCTTTGATGTCACCAAATATGCGATAAAAACACCAAAGAATAGAACAGGTGAAATATAAGAAATCAACATTGTAGCTTTTGATAGAGGCCTACTTTCTGAGGTACTCCATTTCAATAAAGTTTCATAACTGGATTGCGTATCCTGACTTATTTTGGCGAAAGCCAAGAATTCTTGACGCCAATCTAGCTTTGTGGATAATTCTTTAATGGCTTTATGATTTTTTAAAATTTCCTCATTTGGCAAAAGCGTTAAAAGTTGTTTAGCCAATGTTTTTTTACCAATAAATGTGGCTGTTCTGTTTAGGTTTTGAAATAGGGAATCTTCTCCAAAAATATCCAAATCGTATGCATAAGGATGATGAAAATCGTTGAACTCCTGACCGTTTTCAAAAATGATTTTTTTCCTTTCTAAATAAGATATTTCATTTTTATTAATTTCAATTAGGGCAATCAATATCTGTTTTTGTAAAGATAATTTTGAATGAAAACGCATTAAAAGAATAAATGACCCAAAGAGTACAACAGCCAAAATAATCAAAACAACTTCGCTTGTTTGAATGTAATAATAGATGGAAACTAAAAAAAGTACAATAGTTAGCAGTCTAAAAAAACTGATACTATTGTACTTTTTGTTAATTGTATTTAATTGTGTTGAATAGCTTTCTTTTTTCGATTTATATACTTCCATAATTCATTTGATGAAATGCAAATATAACGAAATTAGATCTGGGCTTGAAGCCTAATTTTAGCATCAATCAATATGGATGGCTAAAATTGGAATATCAAAATTGGTCGCCATTTTTTTAGTGAAACTAGGTTTGAATAATCCTTCAAAAAAACCTCTTTTATAGGTAAGCATAGTCAATACATCAATCTCTTTATACAGAATAAAATCTAATATGGTTTCTTTTACTTCGTCACTATTAGTAACAAAAAACTCTATTGGCTCTTGCATAAACTCTGTTTCCCATTTTTCTATTGTATCTTCAGAGACATCAGAATCACTTGTTTTTACATAGAGACATTTTACTTTAGCCTTTGTTTTTTTAGCAATATCCAAAACGGTTTTAAGTGCCTTTTTATCTTTAGGTCTGAAACGGGTTGTAAACCCAATTGTTTCAACTTGTTTGAATTTTGCATCTACTGGTACGCACAACATCGGAACATCGATTTTTGCTATTGCAGACCCTGTGTTTGTACCTAAGAAGAAGGATTCCCACCCTGTCGCTCCGGAAGTTCCCATTACTACAAAATCAATTTTATCTTCCTTGATAGATCTTTTAATATTAAATAGCAAATCACCATCCATAAGTCGGTGAGAAATTTTTATTTCGTCCAGATTGCGTTCTTCAGCTATTGCCCGGAGTTTTGGAATCTCCTCTTTAAACATCGTAAATTGGGATAATTCCAACGAATCATAGATTACTGCATAATTTTCCGGGAAAAACTGATTATCAAACACGGGTAATTCAAATGTATGCAACAAAATGAGCTCTCCTTGAACTATTTTTGCAAATTCTAAAGCATGCACAAAAGCATTCGTGGCAACTTCAGAAAAGTCAGTGGGAAATAGAATTCTTTTCATTTTAGCATGTATTTTAAATTAGTTCTTTTATCAAAGATAATCATTATACTACATGTTTAACCTGACAATTATCAGGTATTTACTTAATTATTTAAAAAAAACAAAAAATATTTCGTATTAATTTAATAAATTCTAAAAAGTAAAATAATAATGCAGTCAAATTAATTTTTATTCGGGAATGGCAAGAATTGGAATATTACATGAAAAGCTAGTTTTTTTGAAAGACTAATCTGGAATAATTTTTTTTTTCAAAAAAATTCTTATGATAAACATGCATCGTAATCATGTTAATTTTATTCAAATCAATAATTTCTGGAATAATACCCTCAATATTATTATTGCTAATGAGATGCTAGGTAATATCTTTATCCTTGATACTTTTCTGAAACTCTTCCCTAAAAGCATCTATGTATGCATCAAATACTTTAGCAAAGTCGATTACTTTTTTTTGAACTTTGATACCTTCATAATTACATTTTATAAGGAAAAGTATTTTTGTTATTTGCTCGCATTTTAATTTTTCAGGTATTGCAAATAATACAGCTTTAGTATCATTCATCACTTTTATAGTTGCTGTTTCTAAAAAAAATTTCTGTTAAACTCGTTACTCCTGTGGTTCCCATAATAACATAATCGATATCTTCATCTATTGTAATCTTAAATATTTTATTGATTAAATTGCCATGATCCAAAAGATTACTTATTTTTATATGTTCCAAATTATTTTGTTCCGCAATTCACCTTAAAAAAGGAACTTAATCTTTATAATTCTCAAAAATACCTAACTCTAAAATATCATAAATTTTATTCAACACACCCGTAACATTACTGTAACCTACTTTAGGTAAATCATAAACATTTAAAGTAATAATTTCCCCTTTTATGCTATCGCCTAGTTTTAATGCCTAAATGAATGCATTTATAGAAGCTTCTAAAAAGTCCATTGGAAACAGAATTTTTTTCATGATCTTTAGTGATTAACTATTTATATAAATTTACAAAAAAAAACAAATTATCTCGTTAATTCCCTGATTTAGTTCGTTTTAACCTCTAGTAACGTTAATGGTTTTATATGTGAGTCTTGCTGTCATGTAAGTTTTACTTACTTTTGCATAAAATTGAATACAATATGATACCTCATGATTCCATAGTAGCATTAGCAACCCCTTCTGGAGCTGGAGCAATAGCCGTAATTCGAATTTCTGGCGAAGATGCCATAGTTATTGGTAATTCTGTTTTTCGATCCATTAAAAACAAAAGCTTATTACAACAAAAAACCCATACGTTACATTTAGGCCATATTATTGATGGCCCCAAAACTTTAGATGAAGTCTTAGTCTCCATTTTCAAAGCTCCGAACTCCTATACAGGTGAAAATACAATAGAAATTTCCTGTCATGGCTCCACCTACATTCAACAGCAAATTATTCAGTTATTGCTTAGAAAAGGATGCCGAATGGCTGATCCTGGTGAATTTACATTAAGAGCCTTTTTAAACGGTAAACTTGATTTATCTCAAGCCGAGGCTGTAGCAGATTTGATTTCATCAGATAATGAAGCCTCACATCAAATTGCCATGCAACAAATGCGCGGTGGTTTCTCTAACGAAATTGCCAAATTGCGTGAAGAATTATTAAATTTTGCTTCGTTAATTGAACTCGAATTGGACTTTGCTGAAGAAGATGTAGAATTTGCAGACCGTACCCAATTTCATGAATTACTGAACCGAATTGAATTTGTTCTCAAGCGATTAATCGATTCGTTTGCGGTGGGAAATGTCATCAAAAATGGAATTCCTGTGGCTATTGTGGGTGAACCCAATGTGGGAAAATCCACGCTTTTGAATGCTTTATTGAATGAAGAACGCGCCATCGTTTCCGAAATTGCTGGTACGACACGTGACACGATTGAAGACGAATTGGTGATTGGAGGAATTGGATTTAGATTTATAGATACCGCGGGAATTCGTGAAACCGAAGATGTAGTAGAAAGCATTGGGATTCGTAAAACTTTTGAAAAGATTGAACACTCTCAAGTTGTAATATTTCTTTTTGACAGCTCAGAATTTAAAATATCTGGTTTAAAATTGAAAGTAGAATTGGAGAAAATCAAAAATCAATTTCCGTTAAAGCCTTTAGTGATCATTGGTAATAAAGCTGATAAATTAACCGAAATTGAAATTCAAAATCTAAAAACAGAGATTCCCGAAGTTTTGCTCTTATCTGCTAAAGAAAAAACAAACGTTGAAGATCTTAAAAATGAATTACTGTCCTTTGTCAATACCGGGGCTTTACGAAACAATGAGACAATAATAACCAATACAAGACATTACGATTCCTTACTAAAAGCTTTAGACGAAATACAGAAAGTAAAATACGGGTTAGAAACTAACTTGTCTAGTGACTTGATGGCATTGGATATTAAGGAAGCTTTGTACCAATTTGGGATGATAACAGGACAAGTTACGAATGATGAATTGCTTGGTAATATTTTTGCTAATTTCTGCATCGGAAAGTAAATAGCCAAAATTTTAAAAAACTGAAACAAACTGAAACCATGTAAATCAATGGTTTTTTATTTTTAAGATTTTTATCTTTACTTTTTTATTTTTTTTGTGTTTTTTGTACCAATATCGTACCTCTTTAAAATTACTTATTAGATTAGAATGAAAATCTGACAGATTATGTCCATTATTTACCAATGATTCTTTTTAAATCGAATAACCACTATTTATTTCAGTTAACAATGAGCTCGATTTAAGTATTAATCGTAGGTGTGAATTTTGTAAAAATTAGTTTGTTGCGAAGACTTGAAAAACCGGTCAAATTGACCAACATATTCCAGTGCAAACTGACCACCCATTCCATTACAAAGCAAATATTGAAAGAATCAATTTTGACCAAACTCGTAATGTGAATCGAAATACTATACTGCGTCTGGCAGAATGTAAATTTGTAGAAAAAAATGAAAAAATTTTAATCACAGGAAGTACTGGTGTCGGCAAAAGCTATTTAGGCTCTGCCTTGGATTATCAAGCGCGTATCCAAGGTTTTAAAGTGAATTATTTTAATAACTCGAAGTTGTTTGCTAAATTAAAAATTGATAAAGCAGATGGCTCTTACTTGCGAGAATTAGCTAAAATAGAACGGCAAGATGTTATCATATTAGACGATTTTGGACTCCAAGCTTTGGATAGCAGTAACCGAATTACCCTTTTAGAGATTATTGAAGATCGGCATAACAATGGTTCTATAATTGTAATTTCACAAATCCCAGAGCATGGCTTGTATGACATCATTGGAGAAAAAACCATTACTGATGCCATTTTAGATAGGCTGATAAATGAATCTCAGCGAATCGAATTGCACGGAGAATCTATGAGAAAGAAAAGAGGGATAAACAAAGGGTAATATTTTAAATGAATTTGAATATTAATTAACAGATGGAAAAAGTAGTTTTTAATGAAAAATAAAGGTGGTCATTTTGCTCTAGAATTAAGCGATCATTTTGAATTGGAATTCGGTGCTCACTTTAAATTGAAATTGGGTGGTCAATATCACTTGAATTTGCACTTATTCCAAAGTCGCTGCAGCTAATACTCGAAAATCCTCACAATGGAACTATTCTTTAAAGCCAAAATTGACCCAGTAGCATTTTTAAAAGGAAATTATATTGTACGGGTTTACAGAAAAATGAAAACTTCATAATTTTTAATTGAATATCACGGACAAACATTCAAATTAAAATACTGTATAGGAAAAAGCGATTTGTTTTGTACTTTTGAATATTCAAAAAGCATCAAATCTATAAATACACAAGTATCATTACATGAATATCTATTATACACACAACGGAAATGAAAGTAGTGGTCCATTTGGACTAGACGAATTAAAGAGTAAAAAAATCACAAAAACGACTCCCGTTTGGTGTCAGGGAATGGAAGACTGGAAATATGCAGGAGAAATAACGGAATTGAAAAGTCTTTTAATGGTAGCACCTCCGCCTTTGAAATCTATGATTACAACTGCTCAAGCACCAAAAGAGATAGAAAATGATTTAGAAAAAGAGATGGATCCTAAAATTTTAGGGCTAAATAAGAACGTCTTTTTTCCAACAATAATTGTTTTAGTTTTAATCATTGTATCCGTAAGTTTTAATCTTTTTGAAGAAAATAGAAAAAATTTATTAGAACAAAAAAATACGATTACCGAAAAAAACAACCAACAATTTCAATTACAAGAAAAAGAAATTGAGGAACAAAAAATTCGTATTGCAGAGCAAGAGCGTAAAGAAGCAGAAAGGATCACTGTCGAAAGAAACCAAAAAATAAGCAGTAGACTTTTGGAGATTCAGAAAATTCTTCTCACTGATATTAGAAATTTAGAAGAGGCAAAAAATAAATTAATTGAGGCAAACGAGTTTGAGTTTTTAAGAACAACCGATGAAAAAAATGATGATATCAGTTTAATTCAAAGAGATATTGAGCATTGGATTAGTGAAATTGATAACCTCAGAAAAGAAAAAGATCAATTGTATTTAGAATTGGAAAAAACACAAGCAAAAATAAGTGGAGTTAGTGAATAAAAATTAGATTTTATTTTTAAAATTACTGTTTATTGATTTCGTTTAACTACTAAAAGAAATCTTTAAAGTATGGAAAAGCATTGTTCTGTTGCAATATATCCTTCTGAAGACGTTATAGTTTTGCTTAAATCCATGAACAAAGATTGGCCAAGGAAGTGGGTTGGTTTCATAGTAAAAATTCGTTGGGACATATTTCCATCTGTGAATTCAAAGCTACTATTGTGACAATTGAAATTATTAAAAATCGCTTAAGCAGCGTATTCAATACTTTAAAACCCGTTGAACTCTGTTTAAATGAATTTAGCTATAATCCCAATGGCGCATTTTTTACATCACCCAATAAAGATTAAAAAAACAGTTTGAAACCGATAATGAAACGATCTTAAGAATCGCTTCATAAATTGGATATGCAAAATTGTGTTGATCAAAATTGTGTCCATTGCAAGAAGATTAACTCGTAAAAAGCTTGAAAGAGCTAAAAGTTTATTTTTTTTGATAGACGTGCATTTTTTGTTTGACAGTACTGTTTTGCAAAAGCTTGATGGGAACATAAAACAGTTTTTTGCAATCGATCAATTTAAATGTGATAATAACCCACAACCAGAAGGTATACAGGGAACACTTTTTTAGTAATCAATCACACTTCAACCATCCTGTAATACTCATTCGGGTATTTTGGGTTACCAAAACCTCGTGAACCAACTCGTCACTTTTGAAGAAAACCGTTTTGCCCTGAGTAGGTGCAATTTTTTGGTTGTTGTTTAGCTGATGAATTAACAATTCGCCTCCGTCACTTTCTTGCCAATCACTATTCAAATAACTAATCATGGAGTATTTTCGGCTCGGGTTATTTTTGAACTGGTCCAAATGCTTTAGATAAAAATCACCTTTTTCATACAAGGAATAATGAAACTCATATCCTGTAATTCCAGTATAACAACTTAGATTCAAATAGGTTATAAAAGCTTCAATTTGAGCAAAAAATTCGTTTTCGAAGATATTATTGTGTTTCTTATCCAACCAATAAATAGAATCGCTTCTCACCGCACTATCATATGAAACAGCTTCTGAGTTACCTGTTCCTGCTTCCATTAACAAACTCTGTTGATTTAGGTTGAGTAAATTTTGCTTTAAGCTATTGGCCAAAGCGTCACTTAAAAAATGTTCAGATATTCCAACTTTATTTTCAATATAAGAGGCAATTAAATCCTCAAAGCTATTTTCCATGACTTTTTGTTGACTGCAAATACCGCCAAGGGGACAAGGTAGACTAAATAAAATCGTTAGCGTCCCATTATGAAATAAATAAAAATTTATAGTACAAAACATTCCCTTTTGAAAATAAAAAGTCCACAAGAAAACATTATTTTAACCATTTAAGGCATTTAAGAAACTTTAAAAATTATAGTTGCTTAAATGCCTTACAAGGTTCAATAAATAGTACGTTATTTACAATTTACTGATAAAGCTTCCGTAAATATCCTTGAACTGATATCCTTCAGAGAAACGGTCTTTGCTCAGTTTTTTATATTCTACCAATCCCCAAAGAATAAATTCTTTCATGAAAAATTTATCTTCCTTTTCCACTTGCGGTTGGTATTTCTTTATTAAAACTTCCAGCGGCACAATGCTACCTAAAATTCTTTGATACTCTTCATCTGTACAATCGTCTAATAATTCGAAACCGCTTTCTGCAAAAAACCATTCGATTATATCTGTGTAGGCATTTTTAACATCTTCTTTTTCTAATTTTTCAATTTTTGGAAAATAGGCAGGGAAAAAAGTATGAATAGCATCCCCCAATAAATGCTGTGCTACAGCGGCAGCTCCCTCCTGCTCTCCTTCATAAACCAATTCAACTTTTCCGGTAATAGCAGGAATAATTCCCATAAAATCAGATAGACGCAAAGTAGTTTTATCTTCTCCGGATTTCAAAGCTCTTCTTTCGGCAGTACTTAATAAATTTTCTAAGGCCGTTATACTCAACCTTGCACTCACGCCACTCTTATTATCAATATACTCACTTTCTCGCGCTTCAAAACTGATTTGTTCCAATAAATCTCGGGCTAACGAAGGAACATGAACCATATCACTTTGTACACCGTCCAGCTTAGCTTCCTGCTCCGTAATGGTTCTTGCAATTTTAATTGTTTCCGGATAATGCGTTAAGATTTGAGAACCTATTCTATCTTTCAATGGCGTAACAATACTACCACGATTGGTATAATCCTCAGGATTTGCAGTGAAAACAAACTGCATATCCAGCGGCATTCTCAACTTGAATCCACGAATCTGGATATCACCCTCCTGCAATATATTGAACAAGGCTACTTGAATTCTAGCCTGTAAATCAGGTAATTCGTTGATAACGAAAATACAACGGTTAGCTCTTGGAATCATCCCAAAATGTATCACACGATCATCCGCATAAGACAATTTTAAATTTGCTGCTTTTATCGGATCTACATCGCCAATTAAATCCGCAACGGTAACATCTGGCGTGGCTAATTTTTCGAAGAAACGGTCGCTTCTGTGTAACCAGGAAATTGGAGTTTCATCTCCTTTTGTTTCAATGACGTCTTTTGCAAAACGGGAAATCGGTTGAAACGGATCGTCATTAATTTCGGAACCAGTCACAAATGGAATATATTCGTCCAGTAATTCAATCATTTTACGTGCCAATCTTGTTTTGGCTTGACCACGAAGACCCAATAAATTAATATTGTGACGCGATAAGATTGCACGTTCTAATTCGGGAATTACCGTATTCTCAAAACCGTGAACGCCTTCAAAAGTTGGTTTTCCTGATTTTATTTTTTCTCTAAGATTAGAACGCAATTCATCTTTTATGCTTTTACTTTCGTAACCTGCTTTTTTTAATTCCCCTAGTGTTTTTATATTTTCTATTTTCATATTGCTTTTGTTATTGTTAATGCTTGCCAATTTGTTATCGATTGTGCTCGAACTGACTACTATTTTATTCTCTTCTTACGATTCGTTTCATAATCCTCAAAAATCATTTCCCCAAGTCCTTTTAATCCGGTATAAAATGCTTTTCCTTGATTGGCTTCGGTAAACCGATTTACAAATTGCTGTAAATACGGATCATTGGCAATCATAAAGGTAGTTATTGGAATGTGCAATTTTCGGGCTTGTTGTGCCTGATTGTAGCATTTATCAACAATATATTCGTCTAGTCCATTACTGTTCATATAATAGGAACCATCTTTTTCGCGAACGCAACTTGGTTTTCCATCTGTTATCATGAAAATTTGTTTGTTGGTATTTCGTTTCCTGCGGAGAATATCCATGGCCAATTGCAAACCGGCAACCGTATTGGTGTGAAAAGGTCCAACTTTTAAATATGGTAAATCCCGAATAGCAATCGTCCAGGCATCATTTCCAAAAACCAAAATATCCAAAGTATCTTTTGGATAACGTGTTGTAATCAACTCGGCAAGAGCCATCGCCACTTTCTTGGCTGGAGTGATTCGGTCTTCACCATACAATATCATACTGTGACTGATATCAATCATCAAAACCGTACTCATTTGGGATTTGAATTGGGTTTCTTCGACAACCAAATCATTTTCGGTCAACATAAAATCTGCAACTCCATTATTAATTTGGGCATTACGCAAACTTTCTGTTAAAGAAATTCTTTCCAGTCCATCTCCAAAATGAAACTCTCGAAATTCTCCAGTATGTTCGTCCCCATTACCGGAATGCTTTGTTTTGTGATTGCCACTACCCGAACGTTTTAGATTTCCAAAAATATTATCTAAGGCTTGTTGTCTAATGGCGCGCTCGGTTTTTGCAGTAATTCCAATTCCAGAAGTTCCATCTTCTTTGAGTTCATCGCGGATGTAGCCTTTTTTCTTTAAATCTTCTATAAAATCATCAATGGTGTAGTGTTCATCGGTAAGTTTATATTCTTTGTCCAATTCTCGCAACCAATCAATTGCTTCATCAAAATCTCCTGAAGTGTGCGTGATCAATTCTTTAAAAATCCCAAAGAGTTTATCAAACGGAGTCTGAAATGGGGCTTCGTATTGCTTAAAATAAAATCCTTTCTTATTGTTATTTTTCATAGACTTTAAAATTACATCATTTTAAAATGTAGTCTAGACAAACGTTTATTAATTTTTAGTTAAAAACATCAACACAATATAAATACGTTTTTATAAAAGAGTAATTAAGTAAAAAATTGTCCATCGACATAAAACCAACTTCCATTTTCGAGTTTGAAAGTCGAAAGTTCGTGATGAATTTGTTTTTGAAGTTTGCTATCCAGGAAATAAGCTTTAAATTCCACCATATTCTCAGTTGCATTTATAATTTCTAATTTAAGCCATTGATTACTGGTTGCCCAATGTAGAATTTCGGATTTTGAATGACAATTTCTCTCCGAAATATGTGTTGTAGCCAATATATAATCAGCCTGAAGTGTGGCATAAGCGGAATAACGCGATTGCATCAAAGCTAAAGCTGTTGGCACTTTTTGAGTTCCATTTATAAAAGGTTCACAACATTCCTGAAAGCTTTTTTTAGAACCACAATAACATTTTTTTTCAATCATTTTTTTGATAAACTTTTCAGATTGAACCGGCTACTTGTCCGTTAAGTCCAATTATTTTTTGATGTAATTGATTTAACAATACCTGATACCTACTTATTTCCATTAGGTCGTCATCGTCATCGGAGAAATCAAGCAATTCGTCTAATTCTTCACTCACTACAACTAATTTATTATTAGCTTCCCGTGCATTTTTTTTAGCAATAAAATCAATTATTTCCTGAACATTATTTTTTATCGCATCAAATTTATCTTTTTGCATTTAATTATATTTTAGTTATTCTCAGGTATATTGTTTTCGTTGAACTTTTTTACAATTTGTTTTAATTTTTCTTTACGATCTCTCTCAGCCTGTTTTGCCTTGTCTTGTGCTTTATGCAACTTATCGTTGTGTTTCTTTATATTCCCTTCATTATTTCTACTCATTACTTTTTATTTTACTTATGAAAATCAATAATTTGATTCAAAAACTTACGCAAAGTTCGGGTTTATTATTGAAATTCAGATTTTTTTTATCCTGATTAGCTTATCGTACTGATTATTAGTGTGTAATACATAATTAAATTTAACCGTTCGGTATGATTAGTTTTTAATGATAGTTTTTCGTCAGTTCAAATGATTTTCGACAGAAAATTGTATCGATAACAGAAAAACGGTTCTCAATACATTTTTTGTTCCATTTTATTACACAAAAAACACTCGACCTAAAACTCTTAATAATTACACCCATCGGTTAACTCTCTAATTTAAAACTATTTAATTTTATTTTTTCAAAAATTAAAAAATAAGAGTAAAAAAAGTTAAAATATTGAAAATCATTTAATAACAAATAAATACAAAAACAAATAAAACAATAAAAAATAAAGTTAGTCACTATAGCTAATCTCTAGTGGTTATTAAACTTTTTTTTTTACATTTATCACCTAATATAAAGCAGCTACTGAAAGCCTTTCAAATTGAAAAGATGGTATTAAAAAAAAAATGGCCCAAATTTATCTCTTGGTTTTTAACTAGGCCAAAAACTGCAGGTGTATTTGTATTCATTTGTTTAAGTTTTATTATTGGCTTTACTGTTTATCAGCAATATCGAATTATAAAAGAAGATGAACGTAGAGAAATGAGTAATACGTTACAAATTGTCGATCAGAATATCGAGCAATTACTCAAAAACTCCTACACCACTACATTGACATTAGCATTAACCATTAATGACAATGGTATTCCTCAAAACTTCGAATATGTAGGCAAGGAACTGATGGATTCTAATAGTAGTATTTTTGCGGTAGAATTAGTGCCAAAAGGAGTGATCAAGTATATTTATCCGTTGAAAGGGAATGAGGCGGCAATGAATTTAAATCTGTTTGCTGACTCCTATCTCAAAAAAGAAGCTCTAAAATCAATTGTGAGTCAAAAAATGTATTTTGCAGGTCCTTTAAAATTAAAACAAGGAGGTACAGGAATTGTTGGAAGATTCCCTGTTTTTCTAGATAAAAAGTTTTGGGGATTTTCGGCTGTCATTATTAAATTAGAAAACTTGTTAAAATCTTCGGGAATTAATAGTGTGGATAACTCCAAATATTATTTTCAGTTATCAAAAAAAAATCCGGTTACCTTAAAAGAAGTTTTTTACTTACCTAATAAAAGTGATTTTTCTAAAAAATATAATATTTCAGTAACTATTCCAGATGGAGACTGGAAATTATATCTGATTTCTAAACACCAAAATTATCTGTACTACCAAATTTTAATTCCAGCACTTTTTGGTTTTATTTTTGCTGCAGCTTTTGGTTTCGTCATAAATTCTCTTTTAAAAATGCCAAAAGAATTACAGCTTTTAGTTCATATTCAGGCAACAAAACTTTTGAATAGTGAAATAAAATACAAATCAATTTTTGATCAGGCCGCTGTTGGAATTGCTTATATTGATTCTTGTTCAGGTAATTTTTTAGAAATAAATAAGCAATACTGTAACTTGTTAGGAAATTCTGAACAGGAAATGAAAAAGAGAAATTTTCAATCTGTAACCCATCCTGATGATCTAGAAGAGGACTCAATGAATCTGGAGAAATTAAAGTCCGGAAAAATAAGGGAGTATTCAATGGAAAAACGGTATATCACAAAAAAAAATGCTGTTATCTGGACAAAACTTACTGTTTCTCCACTTTGGAATATTAACGAGCAACCCACAACTCATATTGCAATTATTGAAGACATTTCATCAAAAAAAGAAGCAGAAGAATTAATTAAAAAAAACGAAACACGTTTTAAAAGTTTGTTTGATGATTCCCCGTTACCGTTAAGAGAAGAAGATTTTTCAGATGTTAAAAAATATCTTGAAGAACTTAATTTAATGTGTCAAGATATAGATACAGTAAAAAACTACTTTCAAAAAAACCCGAAAAGTGTTATCAAAGCGCATTCTCTTATTAAATTAATTAGCGTAAACAAAGCTTGCCTAAAATTACATATGGTTAAGACTAAAGAAGAACTTTTGTTTAACAAGTCAACTTTATTCAATGAAGATTCTTCATGCTGTTTTAGCCAACATCTCTTAGCAATAACTCAGGGCGAAAATAATTTTATTTTTGATACGATCATAAAAAATAAAGCAGGACAACATCGAGACGTGAATTTAAGATGGAATGTAATAGAGGGGTATGAAAAATCACTCGAAAGAATTATCGTATCCACTGAAGACATTACGGACCGAAAATTATCCCAAAACGTAATTCTTAAATCACAACAAAGAATCGAATCTTTAATTAATACTATTGACGGAATTGTTTGGGAATGTGACGCTAAAACCTTTGCTTTTAATTTTATAAGTCAAAAAACAGAAAAAATATTAGGATATACCACCGAAGAATGGCTTGAAAATCCAAATTTTTGGACAGACCACATACATCCTGAAGATAGAAACTGGATAATCGAAAGTTGTGCCTTACAAACAAGCCGAAATCTAAATCACGATTTTGAATATAGAATGATTGCAAAAAATGGTTCTGTTATCTGGTTGAGGGATATTGTGAATGTTGTACTAGAAAATGGCAAGGCCGAGAGTTTATGCGGTATTATGATTGATATTACCAAAACCAAAGAAGCAGAAAAAGAGTTAAATGATTCCTTCAATTTAGTCACGGAACAAAATAAAAGATTACTAAATTTCTCTTATATTGTTTCGCATAATTTAAGATCGCATACCAGCAATATTTCGTCAATTATGGATCTGATTGAAATTTCGGAATCAGAACAAGAAAGAAATGAGATGATCCAATTATTAAAATCTATTTCTAATTCCTTGAATGAAACCATGCTTCATCTGAACGAAGTCATTAATATTAGAACGAATATTGGTTTAGTGTCAGAATCATTAAATCTAAAACAATATATAGATAATGCACAAAATGTTTTAGCGGAACAAATAACATTGAATGATGTTTCAATTACCACTGAAATTCCAAAAATTGTGATGGTAAACTATAATCCGGCTTATCTGGAAAGCATATTATATAACATAATTTCTAATTCTATCCGTTACAGACATCCGGAACGAAAACCAGCTATTTCAATAAAATGGATTATAGAAAATGATTTAACTATACTTCAAATTTCAGATAACGGTGTTGGAATAGATCTTGTAAAAAATGCAGATAAAATCTTTGGAATGTACAAAACATTCTCTAACAATTCTGACGCAAAAGGAATTGGACTTTTTATTACAAAAAATCAAATTGACGCAATGGGAGGAAATATAACCGTAGAAAGTGAACCTAATATTGGAACAACATTTAAAATATATATTCAATGAGAAAAAAAACAATATGGGTAATAGACGATGATATTATTTACCAAATTATAGTTAATAAAATTATTGAGAAATCTGAAATGTTCTCTTCAATATCTTCTTTTAAAAATGGTAAAGAAGCATTAGATGCAGTGACTAATTCATTCAATGATAATGAAACACTACCAGATATAATCTTATTGGATATTAATATGCCAATTATGGATGGATGGGAGTTTATGGAAGGAATGACTCTTTTAAAGCCTTCAATCACAAAACAAATCATTGTTTATGTCGTTAGTTCTTCCATAGCAGCGGAAGATAAAAATAAAGCAAAAACGTATCCAGACATCTTAGGATACTTATCAAAACCTGTCAATATTAATGACTTAATATTAATTGCTTCCAACGATTAAAGTAATCAAAGTTACATTTTAAATTTAAATCGGATGATAAAAAATCTTCACTGGAAAAAGGTTGAATATTAAAATTAAACTATTTCTCTTTTAATTTCCTCTAAGGTTTTATTAGTGAAAATTAATTGATCAATTATTTTTTTTCTTAAAACATCCAAATTATCATATTCAAAATATTTTGCCCAAGAAGTCAAAGTAAAGAGATTCCTTATTTGTTTAATTTTTTTTGTTGTTTCAAAACTTGTTCGAAGTATTGCCTTACTATCATAATTCGGATTATTTTTATGCTGGTAGTTGACCGTGTTTTTTAGGTAATTTGCTTCTAAATAATACAATTCATCCAGCGCATTATCCAGATAAAAATTCTCCCAAGGCGCAAAACCCAATTTAATTTTACTTTCAAAACAATCTAATTCTAATACCAAAGGTTCTAAACGCCATTTGCTATTAGCCAACCGGCCCCAATGATTTGACAATCGATACATCCCTGATTTAGAATAATAATAACTGCTTCCAGATTTACTTTGGTATTGAACTACTAATCCTTTCAGACTACTCAATGGCACTTCCTGAAACACACAAAAGGTGTTTTTGAATGAATTTGGATTGGGACGAAATATTTTTTCCATAAAACAAAGGTAATCAGAAAGTCCAAAATAGAACAAGGCAACTAATATTTGATTAGCTTTGCAAATTAGAATTTCATTAAATAAAATAGATCATGACCAAAGCTTCAGAAGAAAGGATGTTACAAAAAGGGGTATATACCGGAATAATTGAAAAAGATGAAAACAACAACTTTTTTTGTGGTGAATATCTTTTAGATTACAAAATGGTTCAAGCTAAACATACTGTTGGAGATTGGATTACAATAAAATCCATAATCGAAAACCCAAGTGATATTAGTTATAATAAATATCAAAAAAAGTCAAAAAACTTTGATAAAGCAAATAACAAGCCACAGCAATAAAAATCTTTCAAAGTTATTTTTCAAACAAAAATCGTTGGGAATAATTCCTTTTTTTTTGAAATTTTTTTGGTCATAAACTAAAAAGTTAAAAAAAAGTGTACCTTTGCAAAAAATTTGTCGATTTTGAAACCAAATTATATTGATTTTATATTAAAAGACAAGTAGTTACCATATTTATGAAAAAAATAGTTGAATACCGCAAACTACTAAATGTAGACAAAACTGCTGAGCTTAAAGATTTGAAAACGATTTATCGTAATGCGATGAAAGAAGCACATCCTGACAAATTTTCGGGAGATGAAGCTGGATTAAAAGCTGCTGAAGAAAATAGTAAAAAGATTATTGAAGCTTATCATTTCTTGGTAAGTATCAATCCTGAAACACTTAAACAAAATCTACCAGAATATACTGAAACTATTGCAACTGCAACCATTTCAGATTATAAGTTTGTTGAAGGTAGATTGATTATTAATTTTTCAAACGGTAGTGTTTACGAGTATATCAGTGTACCAAAAGCAACTTACGTGAAAATGGTCAACGCAGATTCTCCAGGAAGATTTGCCAAAAGACATATTCTTAATTCATTTACTTGGAGAAAAACAATTAACCAAGATTAATTTTTTTTTAAAACAAATAGACCAAGCACCCTTTAAATGGGTGCTTTTTTATTTTAACCAACATAATAAATGATAATTCAATTTGCTACAAAAAAAAATAAAAATTAATATTGATTAATCAACTTGTTTTTAATACTTTAGTCACCCTAAAAAAACAAATAAAAATCATGACCGATCCTTGTATTTTATTCAGATCCCAATATAAAAAAGCAAAGGAAACGCTTGATTTTCTGGAAAAGCAAAAATATCAAATAGAATTAGATCTTAAATCAAATCCTATCTCTGCTGATCTTAACAAAAAGTTGAGAGAAATCAATTTAGACATTAAGATAACCAGTAACGAATTAGAACATGCCAATTATAGTATTGATAAATGTGAAATTAAACATGCTGCAATAAAAAAAAATATTTAATATAATTTGTGTTTTGCAATTGGTCAAAATTTTCACATAGCAGTTAATCAATTATAGTACTTTTAATCTACAACCGTAAAAGTTGCTAAAAATCAAATATATAAATACAATCCTTGTTTAGAAAGTCCCATTAAAAAATAATCTCCAATTAAATTTAAAGAAGCGATTTTTATTATTTCGTTTTTAATGGTCCAAATTTCTTATTAAGAATAAAAAACTATAACAAAAATTTAAGTGCTAAAGTTGTAGATAATTTATTTTTTTAAATACTTTTGCTTACTTAACTTAATTAACTAATAAATAATGAAAAAAATAATTTTATTACTTTCGGCTGTTGTGATATTGACTTCTTGTACTAAAGATAAATATACTATAACTGGTACTGCAGCAGGATTTGAAAATGGAAAAACAGTAATCATGGAAACCCAGAATGAAAATGGTATGGGAATGATTGCTATTGATACTGTAAAAATTGAAAACGGTAAATTTGAAATTAAAGGAAAAGCTTTAGAACCATCTTTCCATACACTGCAAATTGAAGGTGTACAAGAAAAAATTCCTTTTATTTTAGAAAATGGAGATATTACCATAATTGTAAATAAAGACACCCTTCAAAAATCAAAAGTTTCAGGAACATATAATAATGACGAGTATGTAACTTTCAATAAAGAAATCACTCAAGTTCAAAAGAAATTAATGGATTTCCAAACGAAAAACATGCAAGCGATGAACGCTGCTCAGCAAGCTAAAGATACTGTTGTAATCAATGGATTGATGAAAGATTTTGCTAAAATTCAACAAGAAGTTGGAAAAGCTTCAAAAGATAAATATGTAGCTTATGCAGAAACGCATCCAAAATCTTTTATTTCTGTTTTAATTATTCAAGGAATGTTGAATGATCCAACTGCTGATGCTAAAAAATCAGAAAAAATGTACATTGGCTTAGATGAATCGATAAAAAACACTAAACCAGGTAAAGCAGTAAAAACAAAACTTGCTGAAATGAAATCACCTTCTGTGGGAACTACTCCTCCAGCTCCAGCAACGGAAGCTAAATGAAGAGCAGATTTTTCCGGTCCTAATCCAGAGGGGAAAGTAATTTCTCTGAAAGAATGTTTAGGAAAAGTTACAATAGTTGATTTTTGGGCTTCTTGGTGTGGTCCCTGTAGAGCAGAAAATCCAAATGTTGTTGCAATTTATAAAGACCTACATTCAAAAGGTCTTAATATTGTTGGTGTGTCTTTAGATAAAGATGAGAAAGCTTGGAAAGAAGCTATTGCAAAAGATAAATTGACATGGAATCATGTTTCAAATTTAAAATTTTGGGACGAGCCAATAGCCAAACAATATAATGTAGAATCTATTCCTGCCACTTTTATTCTTGATGCATCAGGAAATGTAGTAGCAAAAGATTTAAGAGGTGAAGAATTAAGAGCAAAAATTATGGAGCTTTTAGCTAAATAAGCCCAATTAACATCATAAAATAAAAAATCTCCCCAGTGGAGATTTTTTTATTTTATTCAATACCAATGCTTTAAAAATAATACTAAAATTAAGTGCAAATTTAGTTTGGAAACTTCGAAACAGTTTTTATATTTGCACCCGGTTAGCACAATAAGCAATGCTTGTTGAGTCTTGGGGAGATACTCAAGCGGCCAACGAGGGCAGACTGTAAATCTGCTGTGTAAACTTCGCAGGTTCGAATCCTGCTCTCCCCACAAAAACGTTTCAAGCAATTGAAACGTTTTTTTTTTGTAAAAATAAATCTGAATTTAATAAGCTCACATTTTAATATAATATAATCTCAAAAAAAAGTCCCATCTCATTTTTTAAATGCGATGGGACTTTTCTAATTATTAGCTTATTTTTTTATTCCAAAATAAAACTTACAGTGACATTAGCAGTAATATTGATTTCGCCTACCGCAAGCGTTTCTCGTGGAGCTTTAGTATCACTCATCTCCATTGATTTCACGGCCATATACATAGGTTGTGGATAAAAAGGCTGTGAATTGTCAGATATCGTCATAGCACGCCCTATTTTTTGCCCTAAAACAGAAACATAGTCTTCCGCTTTCATTTTCGCCTCTTCAATCGCTAATTTCCTTGCTTCTGATTGGTGCTGAGCCAACTTTGATGATTGAAAGGTTACATTATCTATTCTATTAATTCCCTCATCTACTAATCCATCCATTAATTCATCATATTTTGATAAATCTTTTAGTAAAATCTCAAGGGTTTGAGTCGCATTGTAACTATGTTTCTTTTTTTCATAATCGTATTGCGGATTTAAAGACACGCGTTGCGTTTTATAATCAGCAGGATCCAAGTTCATTTTTTTAATAAACCTTAAAACCGCTTCCATTTTTTGATCATTCTCTTTTTTAACATCTTTCGCATTGTTCCCTTTGGTCTCAACAGTAACGACTATAGTTGCCTGATCTGGAATAACCTTTACTTTCCCTTCTCCATTTACAGTTATTTGAGGAATTTGTTTAATTTCTTGACTGTAAGACGCCGTCAGAAATAGAATCGACAGAAGTAGTATTGCTTTTTTCATCTCAATATTATTTAATTGTTTTGTTGTAATATTCTTTCAAAAGTTGTGCCATTAGTTATAGTTTCCCCATTTTTTCCATCGCAAAAAGAATAACTATGGGAATGGCCAATAAAATCACCATTAAGGTATGATCTACGAATAATTGAGGGTCTTTTATCAAAGTAATCACATAACCGCCAATAGCACCTCCAAAATGAGCAGTGTGACCAATATTGTCATTCTTAGCTTTCATACCGTAAATGGAATACATCAGGTAAAGAATTCCAAAAAGATAAGCCGGTATAGGAATAACGAAAAATATACCTAACATCATATCCGGTTGCAATAAAATTGCCGAATATAAAACACCGGTAACAGCTCCGGATGCCCCCACGGCTCTGTAGCTATAATCATTTTTATGCATAAGCATGGTCAATAAACTTCCAAAAATTAGACTTCCTACGTAAATCAAAGCAAAAGAGAAACCTCCCAAATATTCAATAACAACAGGCGCAAAAAAATATAGCGTCAACATATTAAAAATCAAATGTGGAAAATCTGCATGAAGAAATCCTGATGAAAACATTCGAATTTGTTCTCCCGCACGGATACTGCCTACATGAAATTCATATTTTCTAAAAAAAGAAAGATCGTTAAAACCTTTATAACTCATCAGTACATTAGCAACTATTATTCCTATTAAAATGGCATTCATAAAGTGTATTTATTGTGAATTGTAAATGTAGTGATTCTCTTAGATCTCACTAGTAAGTGTTCAAAATATATATGGATATTCATTTTTGCCTTATCTTTGCAAGAAAAAATACTGAATGCAATTTCTTATATTCATATTAGCCTATCCATTCCTGTGGATAATTTCTATTCTTCCTTTTCCTATTTTTTATTTGCTGTCTGACATCGTCTATTTCATAGTCTATTATATCATTGGTTACCGAAAGAAAACCGTTAGAGCAAATTTAGCCTTGGCATTACCACATCTTAATGACAAAGAACGTCTTGTTATCGAGAAAAAATCCTATCATCATTTATGTGATATGTTTATGGAAATGATAAAAACCATGACCATTTCCTCGGAAGAAATGAACAAAAGATTTATAATAACGAATCTGGCAGTTATCAAAGAATACGAGAAAAAAGGAAAAAGTATTATACTAATAGCCTCTCATTATGCAAGTTGGGAATGGTTAATTACATTGAACCAAAAATTATCTTTTCAAGGTGTAGGTGTTTATAAAAAATTAGCAAATAAATATTTTGATAAACTTGTTAGAGATATACGTTCAAAATACAATACTGAATTAGTTCCAACATATAAAACAATTCCATTGATTGCACATAATCAAAAAAATGGTATTCACTGTGTATATGGATTAGCCAGCGATCAATCCCCAAAATTAGACCGGATATTTCATTGGGATAGCTTCATGGGCGTAGAAGTTCCTGTTCACACGGGTCCTGAAATGTTAGCGAAAAAATATGATCTGACTGTTGTTTTTGCAAAAGTAAAAAAGGTTAAAAGAGGGTATTATGAACTTACCATAATTCCACTTAGTGACAATCCAAAATCAGTTCCGGACTTTGGGATTACCCATAACTTCATAAAAGAAGTAGAAAAACAAATATATGAAGCTCCCGAATATTATTTTTGGACGCATAAAAGATGGAAACACAGGAAATAATAAGGCGTTTTCAATTGCAATTTCCAGTTTAAAAAATTAAAACTGACTAATTCAAAAACAATATGCTTTTGAATAAGTGATTTCTTCTGTATAAAACCTGAACTTCTTATAAAGAAAACCAGTTTTTTACCAACTCATCTTCTAATGGTTTTGCTTGTTTATGTACAAACTCATTTGTAACAGCATTATAATTATAATCCAAAGCCCAAGTTTTATGGTTTTCCGCCAATGCTTTTATTCCATTACAAACAAATTCAATTTCAGCAGTTGTAGTAGTGGGATGAATAGACATTCTGATCCAGCCCGGCTTTCTGATTAAATCTCCAAGTGTAATTTCATCAATTAATTTATGGGACGTTTCTTGGTCAACATGCAATAAAAAGTGTCCGTAGGTTCCTGCACAACTGCAACCGCCACGAGTTTGGATTCCAAATTTGTCATTCAATAACTTCACGCCCAAGTTAAAATGCAAGTCTTCCACAAAGAAAGAAATCACCCCTAACCGATCCTGGTGCTGTACTGCGAGGATTTTAATATTGGAAACAGTTCCTAATTCCGAAAAAATATAATCTACTATTTCGTGCTCTCTTTTTAAGATGTTTTCAATTCCCATTTGCTCTTTCAACTGAATAGCCAATGCCGTTTTTATTACTTGAAGAAAACCAGGAGTACCACCATCTTCCCTATCTTCAATATTATCGATGTATTTGTGCTCTCCCCAAGGATTGGTCCAACTTACTGTTCCGCCACCAGGATTATCCGGAACCAAATTTTGGTATAATTTTTTATTAAAGACCAAAACACCGCAAGTTCCCGGTCCGCCGAGGAATTTATGAGGTGAAAAGAAAATGGCATCCAAATAACTTTCCCCATCTTCAGGATGCATATCAATTTTTACGTAAGGTCCTGAACAAGCGAAATCAACGAAACAAAGTCCATTGTTTAGATGCATTATTTTTGCCACTTCGTGATACGGAGTTCTGATTCCCGTAACATTAGAACACGATGTTATGGAAGCTATTTTAAAAGGTCTTTCTTTATATTTTTCCAATAACAATTGCAGATTTTCTATACTGAATAAGCCATCTTCTGAAGAAGGAATAACCTCAACATCGGCAATAGTTTCTAGCCAAGACGTTTGATTCGAATGGTGTTCCATATGCGAAATAAAAACAATTGGTTTCTTTTCGGCTGGAATAGTGATATAATTTTTTAAGTTTTCGGGTACTTTTAAACCTAAGATTCGTTGAAATTTATTTACAACTCCGGTCATTCCTGTCCCATCAGTAATCAAAACATCATCAGCACTCGCATTCACATGATGTTTGATAATATGACGCGCCTGATGATATGCTTTTGTCATTGCTGTTCCCGAAACTGTAGTTTCTGTATGGGTATTGGCGACAAAAGGACCAAATTCATTGATCAATTTTTCTTCGATAGGGCGATATAAACGACCACTGGCTGTCCAATCTGTATAAATAATTTGTTGCTGCCCGTAAGGAGTTTCAAATTTTTGATTGATTCCAATAATGTTATCGCGAAACTGTTGAAAGTATTGTTCTAATTGAGTTGGCTTTTCTTTGGTGGTCATTGTATTCTTAATTTGAGTTCAAAGATATAGGTTTTCTTGCTATTTCTAAAATTAGAAACTTATTTGGACAATCAGTTATGAAATTAGGTAATGCAATTTTCTAATACTTCCAAAAAAGGAACCATTTTTCCAAATTTAGCCCCGGTTGCAGTGAAAATCCTTTCTAGTCCTGAACTTGTTTCAGGACTAGAAAGATTGTAACGTAAAACGGGAACATTATTCCTGAAAAAGCCCCAATAACTCGCTCCAGAAATGGAAACAAATTTGGCTTAAAAACAAAATCCTTTCAAAAGTTTGCACTCTGAAAGGATTTTTATTTTAAAACTAGTTACGATTATAAATCAAACCCTACTGAAAATTGCCAAACTCTGTTATGTGCCTAACCACTATCATACAAATCTCCTAAACCCAAATGATACCGTACACCTAAACTCACACCGGAATCAGTTTTAAAACCTCCTCCAAAGTTCATTCCCCAATCAAAATTGTTTGGATCGTATTCTTGTGAACTACTAAACAAACCATCATATTCTTCTTTGTGAGAAATAGCCAATCCTATTTGTGGGCCAGCTTCCAGAAAGAAATTTTTAGAAGGATATGCCTTAAGCATTACCGGTAAATTGATATAATTTAATTTTTGAGTAAATGTCGCATTACCGTCTTTGATCTCATATCCTTGTTGAGAATACATTAATTCTGGTTGAATTGAAAAATTTGGGCTAATAAATTCCTCACCATAAACACCAACATGAAATCCATGACGTTGTCCTGTTTCTCCTTGACCGTCATAATTTACTGCGGCTAAATTATACCCGCCTTTTATACCTGCGTTTGATTTGTGATCCGTTTTATTTTGGGCACTGATTGAAGCTACCATTCCAAAAAAGAAGGCGATTATTAAATTCTGCTTTTTCATAAAATTACTTTTTTTGAATTACTATATATATATTTTATTTTCCTCCATTGGCACGCAGATCTGCAATACATTGCGCGTCTAACTGCGGTGCTGATCCACCTGAAACCATATTTCCAATACCATTTCCTGTTTCTGAAGACCAAAACATTAAGCAACTATTTACATTACAATGCTTAGCATGTGCGGTATCTTCATGATTACTTTGCAAAGCAGTACCAAGGTTTGTCAGTCCAAGAATATGTCCAAACTCATGTGTAATTACCGTAGTTTCAAGCAAAGTCCTATTGGGCTCAAATGGACTATCGCTTAAACCTTGAACGGTTTTTTCATAAATAACAAATGAAGTATTTCTATACGCGGTTCCTAAAATAACACTTGTACTTGTATCACTAGTTGATTGTCCATCAGCAAAGAATGCCCATATCGCTATTTGATTTGCCGTATTGTATTTTGTTCTGTTAGCATCCTCAATTGCTGCAATTTCTTCATTTGTATAAGGAGCATTTCCTGGCGAGGCAATTGCTCTTTTAATTACAGATATTCCCCCAGGTTTATAGGTTCGGGCTTCCAGAAATGCTACGAAGTTGTTTATTGCGGCAGTTGTGGGTTCAAAACCTACGACATAAACCAATTCAACAACTGTACTTTTAAAAGTATTGTCAGATAATAAATCATTTGCCGAACTACCGGTAGGCTTTTTATTGTTAGCAATGGAACTTCCTGTTCCGGAAACGTTACTTAAATCATCCTCTTTTGAACAGGATAGCAATAAGCCAAAACATATCGTTAGTACTGCAATTCTTTTTTTCATTATTATCTTTTTATGTTATTAGTTAATTTATAAATAACAGCTACAGTATTTACCGCAACTTTTATTTATTATATAGCATTCAAATTAAACCCTGCTTTATATTTGTTTTAAAACTACTGTTACAGCTGCGTTAGTAGTACTTTGTAATGAAATTGATGTAGCACTGAAACTAGTCACTTTCCAATTATTGTTTAATAAATTGAATGTCGCATTAGCTGAAAAATTCAACTTCAGAAAAACTTCTAATTGTGAACTTACAGCATAGGTTCCATTTACTGTTGAGTTTAATGTACTAACAGCGGTTACAGACAAATTATTTGCAAAATCAAACGTGTAATCTTTGTAGCTCGTTGCCGTATTGACTCCTGATGTTAAAAATGATTCCACTCTAAACTTTCCGTTTACTAAAATTGTTTCTAATTTTTTACCGTTTTGCACTGCTGCTGCCATCGTTGCTTCTGTTTTTAATGAGGCAGTAATAGCGGCTTGCAATTCAGCGTCACTGGATATCGTCATTTTGGTTCCATCCGCAATTGTCGCAGAAATTGGGTAGTTTACCGAAAATAATTCCGTGCTGCTTACATTAGACATATACGTATATAATTGTTGTTTGGATGTGATGACAACACTTCCTGTTTGAACTAAACTAACATTATACGTTAAAATTGTAATTGGGAAGTTAATATTTACCGAAGAAATAGCATCTTGTCCAGAAGCCTCTGCTGATGTACACGCATTAAGAATAGCATTATATTCGGTTTGATTAGTAACGGTAACCTCTGTATAGTTGCTTAATCTTACTTTTAAAGGGAATTGCAAAACAACAGTGTCTTGATTATTATTGTATTGCCCTAAAATAGAAATAACTTGTTGGTAGTCTAATTGACTTAGAATAGAAACCTGAACACCATTGACTTTTGCAATAGCTGGTAATACAATTGAAGAGCAAGAAGATCCATCCAAGAAATCGTCAAATGAGCCATCGTACATAGAAGTACGTTTTAAATTGTTTGCAGTCGTAGAATTGGCAGCATTTGTATTTGGATTTTCTCCTTGTACGTCATCAATTTCACTTTGACATGATGTAAATCCAAAGATAGCAATCAATGCAATTCCTGTAATCGTTTTTAATTTTTTCATAATTTTCAAATTTAATGTATTTTTATATTTACAAGCGTTGTATTTAGCGCCTTTCTGTTAGTAAGACAACTACGCTTATTTTTACCCTACGAAAATTTTAAAAAAAATATAAAATTTTACAAATGAATTTATAAAATACTGTTAATCAATAAATTAAATTCTAAACTGTTTTTCATAAAAAAGCAATTGTAATTTACGCAATTGCTTTTTGCAAAAATAATTTACATTTACAGCCTAAAAAAAATGAATTAATACTCAATGAGCGCCGAAAAAAGTACACTTTGCGAAGAAAATCACTTTAGAGACTTTTACTTAAAGCACGTGCAATCTGCAAATAATTTTGCGTATTACAAATGTGGTGATGATGAAGCTGCATTAGATTTGGTGCAAGATGCTTTTACCAAAATTTGGGAAAATTGTTCCAAAATTGACTTTAGTAAAGTCAAAACATATTTGTTTACCAGCATTAATAATTTATTTCTGAATAACATAAAGCATCAAAAAGTGGTATTGAGGTACGCCAAAGATGCGCCTAACCTAGACACCAATAATCAAAGTCCCGAATATTTATTCGAAGAAGAAGAATTCAAACAAAAACTCACAAAAGCTATTGCATCATTGAGTGAGGCACAGCGTGAAGTATTTTTATTAAATCGAATAGATGGAAAAAAGTACCGGGAAATAGCAGAGTTACTCGATATTTCTCAAAAAACCGTAGAAAAAAGAATGTCCGGTGCGCTGCAACTATTAAGAGCCCAAATAGAAAATATATAATTACTCATTCATCTGTAGGGTAATTTAAAAGTTAGTTGTCTTATAAACATAGAGATACAAAATGAAAAACGAAAAAGAGATCTTAAAATGGTTAAATAATGAGCTTTCAAGCGAAGAAATTGAAGATTTAAAACAATCTGAAAATTTGCAAACACTTGAAAAGATTGCTCATTATGCATCCCAACTGGAAACTCCAAAAGTAGATGCACACGCTGCTTTGGAAGCTTTTAAGGCCAAAAATCATTCTAAAAAGAAAACAAAAGTCAGAACTTTAGACTTCAAGGCATTGTATAGAGTTGCCGCTGTTCTGGTTGTGATGTTGACCTCTGCTTATTTTTTGTTTTTTAATAATACCAAATCTTTTGAAACTCAAATAGCGCAAACAAAAACGGTCACGCTTCCCGATAATTCTGAAGTAATATTAAACGCCGCTTCAAAATTAACTTTCAATGAAAAAAAATGGGCTGATAAAAGAGCTTTGACTTTAGAAGGAGAAGCTTATTTTAAGGTACAAAAAGGACAAACGTTTAGTGTAAACACAACCGCGGGAGTCGTTACCGTTTTAGGGACACAATTTAACGTCAAGGAACGCAAAAACTATTTTGAAGTAAATTGCTACGAAGGTTTGGTGAGTGTGACATATAATAACGAAACTATTAAATTACCTCCCGGAAAAACATTCCGAGTTATAAATGGCATTATCGAAAATGTTGAAGATATTAATGCCCAAAATCCCTCATGGATTCAACAAGAATCGAGCTTTAATAAGATTCCACTAAATCAGGTTATTGCAGAATTAGAGCGTCAGTATGACATAAAAATTAAAGTGAAAGGTGTAGATACTTCAAAACTCTTTACGGGAAGTTTTACACATACTGACAAAGAAATAGCGCTTCAAGCGGTTACAATTCCGCTTAAATTAAGTTACAGAATCGAAGGCAAAACCATTATATTTTACACCTATGATGTTAAATAAATGGATGATTTACTTGCTGGTTTGTATTGGCAGTATTTGTTATGGACAAAATACAGCAAAAAAAGCACCTTTGACAGCGGTCATTATTACACTCGAAAAACAATTCAATATCAAGTTTTCGTATGCCGTTGAAGATGTAGCCACCATTGAAATTGATAAGCCGAATACTTCTTTTACATTACAAGAAACAATTGATTATCTAAATTCGAAAACGATTTTAAATTTTAAGGCTTTAAACGATCGATATGTTACCGTTTCAGTGTTGAACAAAACTATATCTATTTGCGGAATTGTTTCCGATGAAAAGAAATCTCGCTTAGTTGGCGCATCGGTTTTTGTAAACAATATTGGAAGAAGTACAATAACCGATAAAAACGGTACATTTAACCTGCAAAATATTCCAATAGCTGCCACGCTTACTATTTCTTATGTGGGTTTTGAATCCAGACAGTTTTCGGCAAACGAATTATTTTCAGCACAAAATAATTGTAAAGAAATTGTTCTTTCTACAAAAAACGAAGAGTTAAATCAGGTCCTGATAAATGTTTATTTGACGCCCGGATTACAAAAATATCTGGATGGAAGCACCGTTTTAAACACTAAAAAATTTGGTATTCTTCCCGGATTAATAGAACCTGACATTTTGCAATCCATTCAAGCGCTTCCCGGTGTGGAAAGCACCAATGAAAGCATTGCTAATATAAACGTGCGCGGCGGAACTAACGATCAGAATTTAGTTCTTTGGGACAATATTAAAATGTATCATTCCGGTCATTTCTTCGGGTTAATTTCCGCGTACAATCCTAATCTTACCAATAAAGTTATCGTTAGCAAAAATGGAACAAGCGCTGAATATAGCGATGGCGTTTCCAGTACGATAAATATGCAAACTAAAGACCTGGTTTCAAATATATTTTCAGGTGGCGTAGGAATTAATTTGATAAGTTCCGATGTTTTTTTAGAAATTCCAATAACTAAAAAATTAGAACTTCATATTTCGGGACGTCGCTCAATTACTGATTTGTTTAAATCTCCTACTTACACTAAATACTTTGATCGTAGTTTTCAGGATACAGAAATCAATGCCGATAGTAATCAACGCGGTACGTCTTCTGATTTTTACTTTTATGATTATTCCGCGAAATTACTTTTTGATTTCAATGAAAAACATCAATTCAGGGCGAATATTATTGGTATCAATAACGCCTTGGATTATTCGGAACGAAACATTATAAACTCAAACCAAACTCAATCTAAAACCAGTACTTTAACTCAGAAAAATATTGGCTACGGCGGAAATTGGAAAGCACAATGGAATTCAAAATTAAGTTCAAACTTCATCACTTACTTTTCCAGATTCAATATTGACGCTAACGATTATAGGGTAGAAACAGATCAGCGCTTGACAGAAGCTAATGAAGTGCTGGAAACGGGAGTTAAACTCAATACACATTACAAAACTAATGACAACTTAAATTTCTTGTTTGGGTACCAATTTAATGAAACGGGGATGTTAAATCAAACTACCGTTAGTGCTCCGTTGTACTCTAGCACTAAAAAAGATGTTTTATTGAATCACGCCTTATTTTCTGAGGTGGAATACAATAAAAACAATACCTATTTGAGAGTTGGATTGCGTTTGAATTATTTTCAAAAATTCGAAAAGCTTTTGGTCGAGCCAAGAATAAACATTCGACAAAAATTATCAGATCAATTTGCTTTAAAATTAGAAGGGGAATTCAAAAATCAATCTACTACACAAATCGTGGATTTTGAAGATGATTTTTTAGGTGTCGAAAAAAGGCGTTGGGTTTTAGTAAATGATAAAGATATTCCGATTGCAACGAGTAAACAAGGTTCTTTTGGTGTGGAATTCAATAAAGACAAACTAAATATTGAGGCTACAGGTTTTTATAAAATTGTTGACGGTATTACAGCTTCTAATCAGGGTTTTTATAACAGTTTTCAGTATACCACCGCAAATGGAAGTTACACCGCCAAAGGTTTAGAATTTTTAGCTAATAAAACAGCCCGTCAATATAGCGTTTGGGTAAGTTACACATTTAGTATAAACAACTATGAGTTTGATACTTTTACCCCTTCCACTTTTCCTAATAATGCAGATATAAGGCATTCTGTATCGCTTGGTTTCTATTACAACATCCTTAAAAATCTAAAATTAGCTGTCGGTGGTATTTATAGAAATGGTTCACCGTATACAAAACCAATTGAAGGCAAAGAAACCGTGCAAAACGGAAATAACACTCTCGTGAATTATGATTTTCCAAACAATCAAAATCTGGATGATTTCATGCGATTAGACGCTTCCATAAATTATAATTTCAATCTGTCGGAATCTATTAAAGCTTCGGTTACTGCCGGTGTCATTAATGCTACCAATCAAAATAATGGTATCAATCGCTATTACAAAGTTAATCCAAATAACTCAAATGATGCCGTTCAAGTAGATAATAAATCACTAGGCTTAACGCCAAATGTAAGTTTTAGAGTGAATTTTTAATTCCATTTTATACCGCATAATAAAACATAAAACCCTTTCAAATTTTATTTTGAAAGGGTTCTATTTATATAAAAATCCGGAATTATATTCCGGCAACTGCTTTAATTTCATCAATGATTCGTAGTGCCAAAGTATCTGCTTTCTCTTGTGAAGTCGCTTCGGTATAAATACGAATGATTGGCTCCGTATTCGATTTTCTGAGGTGAACCCAATTTTCAGCAAAGTCAATTTTCACACCGTCAATGGTTGTAATATCTTCATTTTTATATTTCTCAGTCATGGCAACAAGAATGGCATCCACATCAATTTGTGGCGTCAATTCTATTTTGTTTTTGCTCATGTAATATTCCGGATACGAAGCACGCAAAGCAGAAACCGTCATTTTCTTGTTGGCCAAATGCGTTAAAAACAGCGCCACTCCTACCAAACTATCACGTCCGTAATGCAGTTCTGGATAAATGATTCCGCCGTTTCCTTCACCACCTATTACAGCATTATTCTTTTTCATCAATTCTACTACGTTCACTTCACCTACGGCACTGGCTTCATAGCTTCCGTTATGCCCATTAGTCACATCACGCAAGGCACGAGAAGACGACATATTCGAAACCGTATTTCCTGGTGTTTTACTCAAAACATAATCGGCACAAGCCACCAAAGTATATTCTTCACCAAACATTTCTCCGTCTTCACAAATGAAAGCCAAACGATCAACATCAGGATCTACCACAATTCCTAAATCAGCTTTTTCTTTTACCACCAATTCTGAAATATCAGTCAAATGTTCTTTCAACGGTTCCGGATTGTGCGGGAAATGTCCGTTTGGTTCACAGTATAATTCTACTACTTCAACGCCCATTAATTCCAATAATCTTGGGATAATAATTCCACCAGAAGAATTTACACCATCAACAACCACTTTAAATTTAGCTGCTTTTACTGCATCAACATCCACCAAAGGCAAATTCAACACTTCATCAATATGAATATCCATGTAAGCGTCGTTAATCATAATTTCTCCCAAATCATCCACATCTGAGAAATCAAAAGCTTCCGCTTCCGCAATTTCAAGAATTTTCAAGCCTTCTTCTACATTCAGGAATTCTCCTTTTTCATTCAATAATTTCAAGGCATTCCATTGTTTTGGATTATGAGAAGCGGTAAGGATAATTCCACCTTCAGCTTTTTCTAACGGAACAGCCACTTCGACAGTTGGTGTTGTAGAAAGACCTAAATCAATGACGTCTATTCCTAAACCAATTAAAGTATTTACCACCAAATTGTGAATCATGGGTCCAGAAATACGGGCGTCACGACCTACAACAACAGTAATTTTTTCTTTCCCGATATATTTTTTCAACCAAGTTCCGTACGCCGCAGCAAATTTAACCGCATCAACAGGTGTCAGGTTATCCCCTACTTTACCTCCTATTGTTCCACGTATTCCCGATATTGATTTTATTAAAGTCATTGATTATTGTTTTAAATTTTGAATTATAAAGTATAAATTGCTTACAAATATAATAATTGACGGTTTATAAAAGTCATTTAGAATTCAAAATTAACCATTTAAATTCCTAAATTAGGCGAATGAATTTTCTAGCACACATCTATCTTTCCGGTGATAATGACTTAATCAAAATTGGCAATTTCATGGCTGATGGAATTCGTGGAAAACATTTTGAAAATTATCCTTTAGAAATTCAAAAAGGAATTATTCTCCATCGTGCCATTGATACATTTACTGATGCACATCCTGTTTTTAGACAAAGCACTAAACGGTTGCATGAGAATTACCATCATTACGCGGGTGTAATTGTAGATGTTTTTTACGACCATTTTTTGGCTAAAAACTGGAACACGTATTCTGATGAAAAACTGGAAGATTTTGTATCGCGATTTTACCAATCTTTGCAGGATAATCACATCATTCTTTCGGAAAGAACAAAGGGAATGATGCCTTACATGATTGAACACAATTGGCTGGTGAGTTACCGAACAGTTGAAGGAATTAATCGGATTTTGACTCAAATGGATCATCGTACCAAAAACGAATCTAAAATGCGATTTGCTACCATTGAGCTTTTGGAATTTTATTCGGAATTTGAAAATGAATTTAACAATTTCTTTAAAGAATTAATCCTATTTTCGAATACTAAAATAAGCACTTTATGAAAAAACTCTTTTTCTAAACCTTTGGTCTTGAAAAATTATATTCATTACCAATATATACTATAAAAATGAAAAAAATTATTATTGTACTCAGTATTTTTTCTATTGGATGTAAAACCCAAAATGTAATGGTAAAGCCCACTGGACTGGTTGCTGATAAAGCAATGGTAGTTTCGGCACGTGTAGAAGCTTCAAAAATTGGAGTGGAAATCATGAGAAAAGGTGGCAATGCTTTTGATGCGATGGTTGCAACCGAATTGGCTCTTGCAGTTGCTTACCCATTTGCAGGAAATCTGGGTGGAGGCGGTTTTATGGTCTACCGCAAAGCAAATGGCGAAATAGGTTCTTTGGACTACCGAGAAAAAGCGCCACTAGCAGCCAGTAAAGATATGTTTCTTGATGAAAAAGGAAATGTGATAAAAGGAAAAAGTACTGAATCTCCGCTCGCTATTGGAGTTCCCGGAACGATTGCAGGCGTTTTTGCAGTTCATGAAAAATTGGGTTCATTACCAATAGAAGAAATTCTAAAACCCGTAATTGCATTAGCCGAAAGAGGTGTTGTTGTTACCAAAAAACAAGAAGACCAATTAAATACTTATCGAGCTAAAATCATAAAAGTAAATGGCGACAAAACGTTATTTGCAACCATTTTCAAAGAAAATGATTTCATAAAATATCCTGCGCTGGCAGCTACATTGAAAAGGATTTCAAAAAATGGCAGAGATGAATTTTACAAAGGCGAAACAGCTAAAACATTAGTCAAATATCTTCAGGAAAAAGGAGCCTTAATCACCTTGCAAGATTTGGCGAAATACGAAGCGAAATGGAGAACTCCGCTTACTTTTGATTACAAGGATTTGAAGGTAATATCGATGCCTCCACCCAGCAGTGGCGGAATATGTCTGGCTGAAATATTCAAAATGATAGCGCCTTTCGATCTGGCTAAAATGGGACATAATTCAGCGGAAGCCATTCAAGTTATTGTTGAAGCCGAAAGAAGGGCTTACGCAGACAGAAGTTATTATCTGGGTGATCCGGATTTTGTGAAAATTCCCTTGAAAGCATTAATGTCTGATGATTATTTAAAACAGAGAATGTCAAATTTTAATTTTGAAAAAGCCACTTTATCATCGGATATAAAAGAAGGAAAAGTAAATTATAACGAGAGTATGGAAACGACCCATTATTCGATTGTGGATCAATTTGGCAATGCCGTTTCATCTACTACAACATTAAACGATGGTTATGGTTCTAAATATTATTGTGATGAATTGGGCTTTTTCCTTAACAACGAAATGGATGATTTCAGTGCCAAACCCGGTGAACCTAATATGTTTGGGTTAGTAGGAAATGAAGCCAACAGTATTGCCCCTCAAAAAAGAATGTTGAGTTCTATGACTCCAACTATTGTAGAGAAAAACGGTAAATTATTTATGGTTGTGGGTTCTCCCGGTGGTTCTACGATTATTACATCGGTATTGCAAACGATATTAAATGTTTACGAATATAGTTTGAGCATGCAGGAAGCTGTAAATGCACCACGTTTTCATCATCAATGGTTACCGGATTTAATTACTTTTGAACCTAACACTTTCGATGCTAAAACCTTTG
The DNA here is from genome assembly GCF_900108015.1 of Flavobacterium urumqiense. Lineage (GTDB taxonomy): Bacteria > Bacteroidota > Bacteroidia > Flavobacteriales > Flavobacteriaceae > Flavobacterium > Flavobacterium urumqiense. The sequence goes on from NZ_FNVP01000014.1 coordinate 56,962, forward strand.
AAACCTTGAAATCAAAAGGGTATATCATCAATGAAAAAACGACACCAGTGATTGGTAAAGTAGATGCAATTTTGGCTTTGCCAAATAAAACTTTAGAAGGAGGAGCCGATTTTAGAGGAGATGATAAAGCAGTTGGATTTTAGAAAACAGAATTTTATGACCTTTGAACCTAAAAGTAGAAATTGCTTTTGAAGAAAACCAAAATGCGGAAAATGCATTTGCTATGGCAAAATACATGCGGAATAATTTTCTTTTTTTTAAAATAAAAACTGATGACAGAAGGCGTATTTTTAAAAAAATTTGAAAAAAAAAAGCCATTGGCTGGACAGTGAGAGAATGGGCAAAGACAAATCCGGAAGAAGTGAAAAATTTTGTTGCTAACAATAATTTAATCCTTTTAAGTACAAAAGAAGCCTAAAAAAATATCAAGAAAGCTGATAATAATTGTAATTTAGCGTTCTTTAAAAAAATAGAATGTTCAAAAAATATCTCTCTAAATTAGAAACCGTAGTAGCTTTTGCACAATCCATTTTAACACCAAAACAGTTTATATTTTTATCTGCGGTTTTAGTTGGTATTTCCTCGGCATTTGCAGTAATTGTATTAAAATCCTTTGCACACTGGGTGTTTTCTTTTGCGACTTATATTAATGGTATTCTAAAACTAAGCTTCATCAATAGTATTTTACCAATAATTGGAATACTCTTAACTGTTTTTGTTATCAAAAAAGTTCTTGGAGGTACAATTGAAAAAGGAACTTCTCAAATTTTATATAATGTTGCAAAAAAAGCGAGTATCATTCCAAAAAAGCAAATGTATGCTCAAATCATTACAAGTTCGCTTACCGTTGGTTTAGGTGGTTCTGCCGGTTTAGAAAGCCCAATTGTGATTACTGGTGCCGCTTTTGGTTCCAATTATGCGCAGCGTTACAAATTAAGTTACAAGGACAGAACTTTGTTAATTGGTTGTGGTGTTGCTGCTGGTGTTGCCGCGGCGTTCAACGCTCCAATTGCCGGTGTATTATTTGCCATTGAAGTACTGCTGGTTGATGTCAGTATTTCTGCATTTACTCCAATTATGATTGCGGCCGCGACTGGTGCATTAGTATCCGTAATTGTTTTAGATGAAACTATTTTATTGTCTTTCAAACAGCAACAAACTTTTGATTTTCACAACATTCCTTTTTATATCCTTCTGGGTTTATTTACAGGATTTATTTCCGTTTATTATTCAAGAAACTTTGCAAGGGTAGAACATTTTTTTGGTCGCCTCAAATTATCTCCTTACAAAAAGGCCTTATTTGGTGCTTCAATACTGGCAGTTATAATCTTTGTTTTTCCAACGCTTTTTGGCGAAGGTTATGAGAGTATTAAAACTTTATCCGAAAATGATCCAGGTCAATTACTTGAAAATACACTTTTCAGTGGATTTAGAAATAACAGTTGGGCACTTTTGATATTTATTGGTTTAACAATGATGTTGAAAGTTTTTGCTACCGGAATTACGTTAGGTAGCGGCGGAAATGGTGGAAACTTTGCTCCTTCCCTATTTCTGGGTTCGTATGTGGGGTTTTTCTTTTCCAAATTTCTAAATCTAACGGGATTGACCAAACTGCCTATTAGTAATTTTACAATGGTGGGAATGGCAGGAATTTTAAGCGGATTGTTTCATGCGCCATTAACAGCCATCTTCTTAATTGCTGAAATCACTGGAGGTTATAACTTAATGATTCCGCTTATGATTGTTGCTTCGATCAGTTTTGCAATTTCAAAACGTTTTGAAAAACATTCCATGGATGTCAAGAGCTTGGCGGCAAAAGGACATGCCTTTACAAGTAACAAAGATTCGAATATATTGACGACATTAGATACCAATTCCATCATTCAGACGGATTATTTGACTGTCTCTCCTGATCAAAATTTGGAATGCTTAGTTGATTTAATTTCACACTCTAATCAGGTTATTTTTGCTGTTGTCAACAAAGATAAAAAAATGGTTGGCATAGTTCATTTTAACACTATCAGAGAAATTATCTTTAATCAATATCGCGTAAAATATACGTTGATAAAAGAAATTATGATTCAACCGATTGAAATAATTAGTCCTAGTGACAGTATGGAAATAGTAATGAATAAATTTGAAAATGCGAAAGTTGTTTTTCTTCCTGTAATAAAAGACGGAAAATATTATGGTTTTATTTCAAAATCCGTGGCTCTGGAAGCCTATAGAACCAAATTGAAATCCATGACGATAGAGTAAACGTGAATACTTCTTTTAACATAAACTTCTAAACTGTTCTATTGAAAGAATAAATCAAAATGGTAACTTTGCTTTTTTGCAAAAATTATGTTAGACAAAGACAATACCATTGAAGTTCAAGGCGCTCGCGTTCACAACTTAAAAAATATAGATGTTTCTATTCCTCGTGAAAAACTGGTCGTAATTACCGGTCTTTCGGGTTCTGGAAAATCCTCCTTAGCTTTCGATACCATTTATGCCGAAGGGCAAAGGCGTTATGTGGAAACTTTTTCTGCTTATGCGCGACAATTTCTGGGTGGTTTAGAACGTCCTGATGTCGATAAAATTGACGGACTTTCGCCAGTAATTGCCATCGAACAAAAAACGACCAGTAAAAGCCCGCGTTCCACCGTGGGAACTATCACTGAGATTTATGATTTTCTGCGTTTGCTATATGCTCGTGGCGCTGATGCATACAGCTACAACACTGGAGAGAAGATGGTTTCCTATTCTGATGAGCAGATCAAAGATTTAATTATTCAAGATTTTACTGGAAAACGTATCAATATTTTAGCTCCGGTTATTCGGGCTCGAAAAGGACATTATGCCGAGCTTTTTCAACAAATTGCCAAACAAGGTTTTCTTAAAGTTCGAGTAAACGGCGATGTGCTGGATATTACTTTAGGAATGAAATTAGACCGTTATAAAACCCACGACATCGAAATTGTTGTGGATCGAATGGTGATTGAAGATACGCTAGATAACGAAAAACGTTTGACTGAAAGTATCAATACGGCCATGCATCACGGAGAAAATGTATTGATGGTTTTAGACCAAGATTCTAATGAAGTACGATTTTTTAGCAGGAATTTGATGTGTCCCTCTACCGGTATTTCCTACCAGAATCCGGAACCCAATTTATTTTCTTTCAACTCGCCAAAAGGGGCTTGTGATCATTGCAACGGATTAGGAACGGTAAATGAAATTAACCCAAAGAAAATTATTCCGAATCCAAAATTATCGATAAAAGCTGGTGGATTTGCTCCATTAGGCGAATACAAATCCTCTTGGATTTTTAAGCAATTAGAAATCATAGGCGAAAAATATGGTTTCAAATTGACGGATGCCATCGAAAAAATTCCGCAGGAAGCTATGGAAATGATTTTGAATGGCGGCAAAGAAAAATTTACGATTAATTCTAAAGATTTAGGCGTTGCACGAGAATATAAAATCGATTTTGAAGGCATTTCACATTTCATCAAAAATCAGCATGACGAGAGTGGTTCTACAAGCATAAAACGTTGGGCAAAGGAATTCATGGACGAAATAAAATGTCCTGTTTGTGAAGGTTCCCGTTTGAAAAAAGAAGCGCAATTCTTTAAAATCAATGAAAAAAATATTACCGAATTGTGCAATATGGACATTTCGGATTTGACCGCTTGGTTTTATGATTTAGACAATCACTTGTCGGATAAACAGAAGCGTATCGCTACTGAAGTAATCAAAGAAATCAAGGATCGATTAAACTTTTTGATGAATGTAGGTCTGGATTATTTGGCTTTAAGCCGAAGTTCAAAATCACTTTCGGGTGGTGAGGCACAACGTATCCGTTTGGCTACTCAAATTGGTTCGCAACTAGTCGGTGTTTTGTATATTCTGGATGAGCCGAGTATTGGTTTACACCAAAGAGATAATGACAAACTGATTCATTCTTTGGAGCAATTACGCGATATTGGAAACTCGGTGATTGTAGTGGAACACGACAAAGACATGATTGAACGTGCTGATTATGTAATTGATATTGGTCCAAAAGCAGGAAAATATGGAGGAGAAATCATCAGCAAAGGAACCCCTGCCGAAATCTTAAAACATCATACCATAACGGCGATGTACATGAATGGCGAGATGAAAATTGAAGTTCCAAAAAAACGTCGGGAAGGAAATGGAAAATTCCTAAAACTAACCGGAGCAACAGGAAATAACCTGAAAAATGTTTCGATAGAATTACCTTTAGGCAAAATGATTTGCGTAACCGGAGTTTCAGGAAGTGGAAAATCAACTTTAATTAATGAGACGCTCTACCCTATTTTGAACGCGTATTATTTTAATGGTGTTAAAAAACCGCAACCGTATAAAAAAATTGAAGGATTGGAACATATCGATAAAGTTATTGATGTTGACCAAAGCCCTATTGGCAGAACGCCACGAAGCAATCCGGCAACTTATACCGAAGTTTTCACCGAAATCAGAAATTTGTTTACGATGACTTCTGAAAGTATGATTCGTGGTTATAAAGCGGGTCGTTTTAGTTTTAATGTAAAAGGCGGGCGTTGTGAAACCTGCCAAGGTTCAGGCGTACGAACAATTGAAATGAATTTTTTACCCGATGTGTATGTAGAATGTGAAACCTGCCAAGGAAAACGCTTTAACAGGGAAACATTGGAGATTCGATTCAAAGGGAAATCCATTTCTGATGTGTTGAATATGACCGTGGATGAAGCGGTTCCGTTTTTTGAAATGATTCCGAAGATTTACAGAAAAGTTAAAACCATTCAGGATGTTGGTTTGGGCTACATTACACTTGGACAACAAAGCACAACGCTTTCCGGCGGTGAGGCACAACGAATCAAACTGGCAGGAGAATTGTCTAAAAAAGATACTGGAAATACCTTTTATATTTTGGACGAACCGACAACTGGATTGCATTTTGAAGACATCAGAGTACTAATGGAAGTGATAAATAAACTGGTTGATAAAGGAAATACGATTTTGATTATCGAACACAATATGGACGTAATCAAATTAGCAGATTACATTATTGACATTGGTCCCGAAGGAGGAAAAGGTGGCGGACAACTTATTGCCAAAGGAACTCCGGAAGAAATTATAAAAAATAAAAAAAGCTACACGGCGCAATTCTTAAAAAAAGAATTACTTTAGTATACATAAAAAATAAAAAAATAATTTGTGCAAATTATGAATTTAAAAGAAGCGTTCAGTAATGTCGAAAACTACTTTTCACCTAAAATAATTGGTGAAGTGAATGATCAATTTATTAAAGTGGCAAAAATCAAAGGCCAAGATTTGCCATGGCACAATCATGAAAATGAAGATGAATTATTTTACATTGTAGAAGGAGAACTTTTAATGGAAATTCAAAACGAACCTAAATTCACTTTGAAAAAAGGTGATTTATTTGTGGTGAAAAAAGGTGTAAATCATAGAGTTTCTTCGACTGACGAATGTTTAATAATGCTTATAGAATCAAAAACTACTGAACATACTGGTAAAGTTATATCCAAAATAACAAAATCCATTGAACAGCAAACGTATTAAATTTGCCTAGCCCTGATAGCAATGGAAATCCTTTATTGTTTTTCTTTAAAACAATAAAGATTGAAATGGATAGCAGGAAATAGCTCCAAAAAAAAACAGAAATTAAATTATATTTTTGAAAATGAGATTAGAAGATTTTGATAATGATGAGGATAAAGTTATCCAAGACAGATTAAAAAGGAAGACTTGGAATGAAATAAGAACCAATGATAGCTGGGCGATTTTTAAAATCATGGCCGAATTTGTAAATGGTTACGAAAGCATGGGGCGCATAGGTCCGTGTGTAACAATTTTTGGTTCTGCCAGAACAAAACCAGAACATGATTATTATTTGCTTGCCGAAAAAATTGCGTATAAAATAAGTAAAGCGGGTTATGGCGTGATAACTGGTGGTGGACCCGGAATTATGGAAGCAGGTAATAAAGGCGCGCATTTAGGCGGTGGAACTTCGGTGGGACTGAATATTGTATTACCATTTGAGCAACATTACAATCCTTATATTGACAGTGATAAAAATTTGAATTTTGATTATTTCTTTGTTCGAAAAGTGATGTTTGTTAAATATTCCCAAGGTTTTGTGGTAATGCCAGGAGGTTTTGGAACTATGGACGAATTATTTGAAGCGATGACTTTAATTCAGACAAAAAAAATAGCCAAATTCCCTATTATATTGGTAGGAACCAGTTTTTGGTCGGGATTGGTTGATTGGATTAAAACGGTATTAGTAGAAAAAGAAGGTACAGTTCACGCTCAAGATTTGAATTTATTTAAAATTGTCGACACTGAAGATGAGGTGGTTGACGTTTTAGATAAATTTTATAAAAAATATGATTTATCTCCGAATTTCTAAGAATAAGCTGCCTAAAAGCAGCTTTTTTTATTTTATTTTGAACCGACATTTCTTCATTTAATGTTTAATAATAAGTACATTTATTTTTTATTAAATTTTAAATTATTTACTTGAAATCACTCTACAAAATCATCGTTTTAATTCTTGTTTTATTGGCTTCAATAAAACAATATGGACAACATCATTCTACAATGACTGTTGAATTGAATCCAGCCAATAAAACATTGAATATAGAGCAAGAAATCACTTTTTTTAATCAATCAAATGATACTTTAACGTCGATTGTTTTGAATGATTGGAACAATGCATATTCTAATAAAAATACACCATTAGCCAAGCGCTTTTCTGATGAGTTTTATAGAGGTTTTCATTTGGCTAAAGAGGAAGAACGAGGAAGTACCAAAAATTTAATCATTACTGATAAAAGTCAATTAGTGCTTACTTGGGAACGAACAGATAAAAATCCAGACTTTATCGATGTTAAATTAAGAGATAAATTAATTCCAAACCAAAAAATCGTTTTACACCTTACTTATATTGCTAAAATACCAAGTGAGAAATTCACCAAATACGGTTATAATGATAAAGGTGAAATGAACCTTAAAAACTGGTTTCTTACTCCTGCCCGCTATGAAAATCATGATTTTGTTAGATACAGCAACAACAATTTAGATGATATCTCGAACGCAGTTTCCGACTTTGAAATAGGCTTGACGGTTCCTTCTAATTTAGAAGCTACTTCCGATTTAAATAATAATGCTCCAATCAAGAATGACGGTTTTTCTTTCTATAAATTCTTTGGGGAAAACAGAACGGATTTTAGTCTTTTTATAGAACCAAAATCTAGTTTCATCAGTTTTAAAAACGGCATTAATGAAGTGTTGACCAATCTTAAAGAAAATAAGCTAAGCGCCGTTCAAAAAGCAATTATTATGGACCGTGTGATGAATTATGTAACCAAGCAAATTGGCCAATATCCACATGAAAAAATAATTGTTTCGCAAACCGATTACGAAAGAAACCCCTTTTATGGTTTGAATCAATTGCCCTCTTTCTTGAGTCCGTTTCCGGATGAATTTATTTTTGAAATCAAATTTTTGAAAACCTATCTGAATTCCTATTTAAAAAATAGCTTGCGATTAAATCCTAGAAATGACAATTGGATTTATGATGGAATTCAGGTTTATGCAATGATGAAATACATTGATGAAAATCATCCAAATACGAAAATGTTTGGTAGCATTTCTAAATTTAAATTATTGAAAAGTTATAATTTGACCAACTTAGATTTTAACGAGCAATACAGCTATTTTTATATGCTTATGGCACGGAAAAATTTAGATCAGCCATTATTTAATCCAAAAAACACCTTAATAAAATTCAATGAACAAATTGCAAGTAAATATCATGCGGGTCTAAGTCTTTTATTTTTGGATGATTATTTAAATCACAACACGGTAAACAGTAGTATTCGTCAATTTTATCTTCAAAACAAGGAAAAACAAACATCGAGAGATGATTTTGAAACCTTATTAAAAGCAAATACCACCAAAGATATTGACTGGTTTTTCAAAACAATCATCAATTCCAGAACTATTGTTGATTACAAATTTTCGGGCGTCTCTAGAACTCTAGACAGCATTACCTTTTCCGTAAAAAGCAAAACAGGAGTATTGGTTCCTATTCCTGTTTATGGAATTAAAAAAGGAGAAGTTGTTTTTAAGAAATGGCTTGATATAACTGAAATAGACAGCAGTTTTACTATGGAGAGAAAAAGTGTTGATAAAATTGTCTTGAATTATAAAAATGAAGTTCCAGAGTATAATTTAAGAAATAACTGGAAATCATTAAAAAGTTTCTATCCAAACAATCGCCCTTTTAAATTTAATTTCATGAAGGATTTAGAAGATCCTTATTACAATCAAATTTTGTACGTTCCCTCGATAACTTATAATTTATACGATGGTTTGTCGCCGGGATTACGATTACACAACAAAACATTATTAGACAAATCATTTATCTTTGATATAAATCCATCTTATTCTACTAAAACTAATAATTTTTCCGGTTCTGGTTGGTTTGCAATCAACCAAAATTATAGAGAAAGCAGACTTTATAACGTAAGATATTCCCTATCAGGTTCTTATTTTCATTACGCCCCTGATGCATTTTATCAGAAGATAAATCCAACGGTTCAAATACGAATTAGGGAAGAAAATTTTAGAGACAACAGAAAACAATTAATTTTGCTGCGTCAAGTCTTGGTAAACCGAGAGAAAAGCGCATTTGTTGTTGATAATTCAACGGAGAATTACTCGGTTTTTGATGCTAAATACTTCAATTCCAGAACAGAAGTCACCAATCATTTCAGCTTCACGTCGGATATTCAAGTCGCAAGTAAATTCGGAAAAATTGCAACTGAATTAGAATACCGAAAACTCTTTGAAAATAACCTTCAAATCAATTTAAGATTGTATGCTGGAAGCTTTTTATACAACAAAACCGATTCGGATTTTTTTAGTTTTGCATTAGACAGACCAACTGATTATTTATTTGATTATGGGTATTATGGAAGATCGGAAAGTACGGGTCTTTTTAGTCAACAGTTTATATTATCAGAGGGCGGATTTAAATCGAAATTAGCGACTCCTTATGCCAATCAATGGATTACAACGGCAAACGGAAGTTTTAATGTTTGGAATTGGATTGAAATATACGGAGACATGGGTTTAGTTAAAAATAAATATCAAAATCCAAAATTTGTTTACGATAGTGGTATTCGTCTGAACTTGGTTACCGATTATTTTGAATTATATTTTCCTATCTATTCCAATAATGGATGGGAAATAGCGCAAAACAATTATAATGAAAAAATAAGATTTTTAGTTACTTTTTCTCCGAAAACATTAATCAATCTTTTTAATCGAAAATGGTTCTAATCAATTGTAAAAACGATTAATATTTGCATAATTATTATAAAAATAGTTATTTAAATACATATAGTTAAAAAACAACCTCTTTTTAGATCAAATTTATTACAATAATTAAATTATATTTTTTTCAAGGAATTATGAAAATAGCTAGTTTTTAATTAAATTTGTCTCATAAAGTTATACTTTTCAATTATGATAAAAGAAAAAACCAATTCTACATTGACATTTGAAGATTTCAAAACCGAAGTATTAAAAGACTATAGAACAGCCATAGTAAGTCGGGAATGTAGTCTATTAGGACGTAAAGAAGTATTAACTGGAAAAGCGAAATTTGGAATCTTTGGAGACGGAAAAGAAGTTCCACAGTTAGCTATGGCCAAAGCTTTTAAAGACGGTGATTTTCGTTCTGGATATTATCGTGACCAAACTTTTATGATGGCCATTGGTCAATTAACCGTACAACAGTTTTTTGCAGGATTGTATGGTCATACTGATATTGAACAAGAACCAATGTCAGCAGGAAGACAAATGGGTGGGCACTTTGCGACTCACAGTTTGAATGAAGACGGAACTTGGAAAGATTTAACAAAACAAAAAAATTCAAGTGCGGATATTTCTCCAACAGCCGGACAAATGCCAAGACTATTGGGACTTGCACAGGCTTCAAAAATTTACAGAGAAGTTTCAGGAATAAAAAACGCAAATAATTTCTCTGATAAGGGTAATGAAATTGCTTGGGGAACCATAGGAAATGCAAGCACATCTGAAGGATTATTTTTTGAAACTATAAATGCTGCAGGTGTTCTGCAAGTACCAATGATAATGAGTGTTTGGGATGATGAATACGGTATTTCAGTACATGCAAGACATCAAACTACCAAAGAAAACATTTCTGAAATTCTAAAAGGATACCAAAAAGAAAAAGATACCAATGGGTTTGAAATCCTAACAGTTAAAGGATGGGATTATGTTGATTTAGTTGCTACTTATGAAAAAGCTGCCCTTATATCAAGAGAAAACCATGTTCCGGTTTTAATACACGTAAACGAACTTACACAGCCACAGGGGCATTCCAGTTCAGGATCTCACGAAAGATACAAGGATGCGGCCAGATTAGCATGGGAAAAAGATTTTGATTGTATTCGCCAAATGAAATTATGGATGATTGCTATTAATATTGCCTCTCCAGAAGAAATTGAAGCTATTGATCAAGAAGCTCGAAAAGAAGTAATGGAAGCGAAAAAAGCGGCTTGGAGCGCCTTTTTGAATCCCATTATTGAAGAACAAAAAGAACTGGTTTCTTTGTTGCAAGAAGTAGCAGAAACTAGTATAAATAAAGAAACAATATTAAAATTAGTTTCCGATTTAAGTAGCAATAAATCTCCTTTAAAAAAAGAAATTCTTGTTGCCGCACGAAAAACATTACGATTAGTGATGAATGAAACCGGAAAAGAGGAATTATCTCAGTGGATAACGTCATATACTAAAAAAACACAGAAAAATTTTAGTAGTAACTTATTTTCTGAAACGGAATTGAATGTATTTTCTGTAGAGAAAGTTTTACCGATATATGCAGAAAATGCTAAAGAAGATACGGATGGACGCATGATTTTGCGTGATAACTTTGATGCTATTTTTACCAAATATCCAGAAACATTGATTTTTGGTGAAGATGCAGGAAACATTGGTGACGTAAACCAAGGTTTAGAAGGAATGCAAGAGAAATATGGAGAACTTCGTGTAGCCGATGTAGGAATTCGTGAAGCAACCATTCTTGGTCAAGGTATTGGAATGGCATTACGTGGTTTACGCCCCATTGCTGAAATTCAATATTTAGATTATTTGTTGTATGCCATCCAAATTATGAGCGATGATTTAGCAACACTAAGATACCGTACTGTAGGTAAGCAAAAAGCACCTTTGATTATAAGAACTCGTGGTCATCGTTTGGAAGGAATCTGGCATTCAGGTTCTCCTATGGGAATGATTATTAATGCAATAAGAGGAATTCATGTGCTGGTACCTAGAGACATGACCCAAGCAGCCGGTTTTTACAATTCTTTGTTAGAATGTGACGAACCTGCTTTAGTTATTGAATGTTTGAATGGCTACCGATTAAAAGAAAAAATGCCATTGAATTATGGTGAATTTAAAACCCCAATTGGCGTTGTTGAAACATTGAAAGAAGGAACAGATATTACTCTGGTTTCTTATGGTTCTACTTTAAGATTGGTACAGCAAGCGGCCAAAGAGTTACTTGAAGTAGGCATTGATTGTGAAATCATCGATTTACAGTCTTTACTGCCGTTTGACATCAACCAAGATGTAGTAAAAAGTATTGCCAAAACAAATCGCCTTTTAGTAATAGATGAGGATGTTCCAGGTGGTGCATCGGCTTATATCTTGCAACAAATTATAGAACAACAAGATGCCTATAATTATTTAGACAGTAAACCGCAAACTTTAACAGCTAAAGCACACAGACCTGCTTACGGGACAGATGGTGATTATTTCTCTAAACCTTCTACGGAAGATATTTTTGAAAAAGTATACGGAATGATGAATGAGTCAAATCCTTCGAAGTTTCCAAGTTTGTATTAAAAGTTATTTTTATAAAAATTAAATCCCAACTTCATCCCTGTTGGCATTTTTTTGATTTTTAATTAATCTTTTGTTAATAAAAAATAAAATACTAAATTGGTAATTAATTAGCTTGTAATAACCATTATAAAAATATCATGAAAAAAATAGTATTGATTTTAAGCGTACTTTCGATTATGACAATTCTTTCCTGTAAGAAAAAAGACGAAAAACCTATGACTCCTCAGGTTGAAACAACTACCGTAACAGCTCCCAGTGCTCCTGTTGCTTCAAGACAAGCGAAAGATAGCTCATCCATAATAGTTGGTGCGGATGGCGTAAATGTCACAACAAAAAGTGGAGCCACTAAAACAAGTGTAAATATTTCTGGTGGTACGGCAAAAATTGAGGTAAAAAAATAACATTCAACTATTCTCTAAATTAAAAGATATAATGCCAATGTAAATTTTTTATGTTGGCATTTTTTATTTATTTTAATCTTTATTACAATACTCTAAAATGAACACAGTAGAAACTATTTTAAAAAGTATTCAAAACGTCAAAGTAATCGATGATTCTGTTGATACTAAATACTATACTTCTTTAGATTTATCGGTTTCAAATAGTTTTTTTTCAAAACAAGAAATTAGCGCATCAGCCGATTTTGAAGAATTTATTGAAAAATATTTAGCTAAAGAAAATTCACAAGTAGCCTATGGAGGTTACAATGAAAAGCGAAATTTATACAAAAGAAGCGCTGCTTTTAATGGTAGTAAAACGGAAGAACGAAATATTCATATTGGGTTAGATTTATGGATAAGAGCTGGAACTCCGGTATTAGCGGCACTTGATGGGACAATTCACAGTTTTAAACATAACATAGGTCTGGGAGATTATGGTCCAACCATTATTTTAAAACATCATATCGAAAATCAGATTTTTTATACCCTATATGGCCATCTGTCACTAGAAAGCATCAGAGGAATTGAAATTGGTACCGCTTTTAAAAAAGGACAAAAATTAGCAACTTTGGGAAATTCAGCAATTAATGGAGATTATTCACCACATTTACATTTTCAAATTATAAAAAATATAGGAGCAAATTTTGGCGATTATCCCGGCGTTTGTAGCAGAAATGATTTGGATTATTATTTGGAAAACTGCCCTGATCCTAACCTCTTATTAAAAATCAAATAAATCATGAAAAAGATAATTCTTATTTTAGCTATCGTTTTGTTTATTAGTTGTAAATCTAAAAGGGTCGCCGATGTACCAAAACCTGAGGAAGTCAAAATTGCAAAACTAATGCTGTCTGATGTTAGTGTCTCTCAAAAAGACAAAGCATACGAATTAGGAAAAAGAGTGCTGATGACGTGCAACACTTCCAAGTTTAAACCTTTTAACGAAAGTGAAGCAATCTCTTCGGTTATTCAAAATACAACCGAAGAAAGGTTGACAAAAACATGCACTAAATTTCGTCAATATTACGGCACCTTCAAAGACCTACAGTTAGTTGAAATCTATAAAAACTACATTGACAAAACAATCATTTTTAGATATAAAGCTTTGTATACCAAAAAAGTGGCTAACAAAGAGCTCCGAGTATCAATGAATGAAGAAAATAAAGTTTCGGCTATTAAATCCCTTGATTGGGTCGATACTTTTCAAAACAAATAATTCCAAACTGAAAAACTGCTTTAAAAATTCATTGGGAATATCAGTTTCAACTTTTTACAAAAACTCGATACCGGGTATAATTCATTATTTTGAATGAATTATACCCGGTATTACTTTGGGACAATTCAATACTACTACTAATTTCTGAACGCTACTATTTTATTAAAATTGAATTAATTTCCCTTTGTCGCAGTTTATTTGTAAATTTAAAGAAAGTTTTTTTTGCAGATTTATATGTTTAAAAAAACAGCCTCTATTTAACCACTTTTTCTTTGAACGCCAACATTATTGAAATTAATAATGTGTGAATTATACAACTTTTTTTTTAAGTTATATAATTAATTTTAACCTATTTATTCGATTTTTACACAATCAATTAAAAAAAATAATTTGAAACTATACATCAAATACATGGTCAGTAATCGCTGTAAAATGGCGGTAAAAGAGGAATTAAAAAAACTTGGATTACATTTCATTGTTGTTGATTTAGGTGAAGTTGAAATCATGGAAAATATTTCTATGATTCAACGGGAACAATTAAAAAAAGCGCTTTTAGACTCAGGACTTGAACTGATGGATGATAAAAAGGCTATGCTGATTGAAAAAATTAAAAATGTAATTATTGAAATGGTACATCATTCAACTGAAAATATCAAAGTAAATTTTTCTGATTATTTAAGTGAAAAAATGAATCATGATTACACTTATTTATCCAATTTATTTTCAGAAGTCCAAGGTACAACCATTGAACAATTTATAATTTCCCATAAAACGGAAAGAATAAAAGAATTGATTATTTATGGTGAATTAAATATTACTGAAATTGCCTGGAAAATGAACTATAGTAGCGTAGCGCATTTATCAAGTCAGTTTAAAAAAGTTACAGGTCTCTCCCCTTCTCATTTCAAGCAATTGAAAGATAAAAGACGAAATCCAATTGAAGAAATTGGAATTTCAAACGAAACAAATAATTAAAATGGAAATTTCAAGGACGCACAATCCTCAATATACTCGTAGTTTAATTGAAGCCAGTTTGGACCCATTCCTAACCATTAGTTTGGATGGCAAAATTACTGACGTTAATGAGGCATCAATAAAAATTACGGGGATTTCACGAGCAAAATTGATAGGCACCGACTTTTCAAATTATTTTACGGAAAGAGAGAAAGCTGAAAAAGGTTACGAAGAAGTTTTTGAAAAAGGATTTGTTGCAGATTATCCGTTGACGATAAAACACAGCAATGGAAAATTAACAGATGTGTTGTATAATGCTTCTGTTTATAAAGATGAAAAAGGCGATGTTTTGGGTGTTTTTGCAGCAGCTAGAGATGTAACCGCACAAAAATTATCATCTAAATATTCCCTTAGTTTAATTGAAGCAAGTTTAGATCCATTAGTTACTATAAATATTGGTGGTAAAATAACTGATATGAATGAAGCTACGGTCAATATTACTGGAATAGAACGTAAAAAGTTAATTGGTTCAGATTTCTTTGATTATTTTACGGAACCACAAAAAGCTCGTGAAGTATATCAAGAAGTTTTTGCTAAAGGTTCAGTTGCTGATTCTCCGCTTACCCTTCGTCATATAGGGGGCAAATTGACTGATGTATTATTTAACGGTTCCGTTTATAGAGATGACAGAGGGAATGTTTTAGGAGTTGTAATTGTAGCCAGAGATATTGCTGAACAAAAATGGGCAACTGAATTACGTTCTGTCAATAAAGAATTGGCTTATCAAAATAATGAAAAAGAAAAACGCGCTGAGGAATTAGTTATTGCCAATGAAGAATTAGCGTATCAAAATAATGAAAAAGAAAAACGGGCAGAGGAATTAGTTATTGCTAATGAAGAACTTGCCTATCAAAATAATGAAAAAGAAAAACGGGCAGATGAATTAGAAATTGCCAATAAGGAACTTGCCTATCAAAATGACGAAAAAGAAAAAAGAGCCGCAGAGTTAGGAATTGCTAATAATGAATTGGCTTACCAAAACGATGAAAAAGAAAAACGTGCAGAGGAATTGGTTATTGCCAATAAAGAATTGGCATACCAAAATGATGAAAAAGAAAAACGGGCAGACGAGTTAGTTATTGCCAATAAAGAATTGGCATACCAAAATGATGAAAAAGAAAAACGTGCAAACGAGTTAATAATTGCTAACAAAGAACTTCGTTTTCAAAATGATGAAAAGGAAAAACGAGCGGCAGAATTACTGATTGCAAACAAAGAACTTATTTTTCAAAACAAAGAAAAAGAAAAACGGAAAATTGAAAATAAAGAATTGGAAGATTTTAGCAATTCTTTAAAATTAGCTTCTCAATATTCTTTAAGTTTAATAGAAGCAAGCCGCGATCCTTTATTTACGATTAGCCCAAAAGGGAAAATTACGGATACAAATGAGGCGTCCGTAAGAGTGACAGGAATAGTGCGTGAAAAGTTAATTGGTTCGGATTTCTTTAATTATTTTACTGAACCTCAAGAAGCTCGAAAGGCATATCAAGAAGTTTTTGACAAGGGTTTTATCGCTGATTACCCTTTGACGATAAAAGATCATAAATTAACTGATGTACTGCTGAATGGTTCCGTTTACAAAAATGAAGAGGGTGATGTACTTGGTGTTGTTGTGGTAGCAAGAGATATTACGGACCAAAAAAGAATTGAAAAAGAATCAATTGAAGCCAGACTTTTTGCCGAATTAGCTACAGAAATTGCTGAAGAAGCGAAACTAAATGCTGAAAACGCTACAACGATAGCAGAAGATGCAGTGAAGGCAAAACAACAGTTTTTGTCGAACATGAGTCATGAAATTCGCACACCGATGAATGCTATTATCGGATTTACGAAAGTGGTCTTAAAAACAGAATTGTCTGCTAAACAAAAAGAATATTTAACAGCAATAAAAATGAGTGGCGATGCATTAATCGTACTCATAAATGACATACTTGATTTAGCAAAAGTAGATGCAGGTAAAATGGTGTTCGAAAAAACTCCATTTAAAATGAAAGCATCCATATCTTCAATGCTTCATCTATTTGAAACAAAAATCCAAGAAAAAAATTTAAAATTAATAAAGGAATATGATAACAAAATTCCTGCTGTTTTGGTGGGAGATCCAGTTCGATTACACCAAATAATTTTAAATCTTGTTAGTAATGCTGTCAAATTTACTAATAAAGGAAATATAACTGTAGGAGTTCATATACTCCATGAAGATAATGAAAAAGTAATTCTTGAATTTGCCGTTACTGATACTGGAATTGGTATTCCAAAAGTAAAAATAGACAGTATATTTGAAAATTTCCAACAAGCAACAAGCGGAACTTCCAGATTATATGGAGGAACTGGACTAGGACTAGCTATCGTGAAACAATTAGTTGAACCGCAGGGTGGCAAAATCCGAGTAAAAAGTACAATTGACGTTGGAACTACATTTAGTTTTACATTACCTTTTCAAAAAACAAATGCTGATGCTGAATTAGAGAATGAAATTTTGGAATTGGATACCGAAATAAAAGATATAAAAGTATTGGTAGTTGAAGATATCGCACTCAATCAATTATTAATGAAAACGCTGTTGGATGATTTTGGCTTCGGTAGAGATATTGCCGAAAATGGTCAAATAGCCATCGAAAAATTAAGAACTCAAAAGTACGATATTATACTGATGGATTTGCAAATGCCAGTAATGAATGGATTTGAAGCCACAGAATATATTCGTAATACAATGAATTCAAAAATTCCTATTATTGCTTTAACAGCTGATGTAACTACAGTAGATTTGGCTAAATGTAAATCTGTAGGAATGAACGATTATATAGCAAAACCTGTTGACGAAAGAGTATTGTACAGTAAAATAGTTGGAATACTAAAAAAACCAAAATTGGAGAAACTTAGTATAAAAATTAATGAAAATATTGGAAATAGTAATGGTTTGGGAAAAAAAATAAAATGTATTGACTTGGTTTATTTAAATCAACGAACAAAATCAAATCCAGCGTTAATGATGGAGATGATTTCACTTTATTTGACACAAACCCCGTCCTTAATTAACATCGTAAAGCAAAGTTTAGCGGATGAAGACTGGCTATTATTAGGTTCAACTGTACATAAAATGATTCCCTCATTTTCAATAATGGGCATTCATCCTGATTTTGAAAATATGGCAAAAAAAATTCAGGAATATGCAAAAGCTCAAGAAAAAAAAGATGGCATACACGATTTAGTCAGACAACTTGAAGAAATTTGTTTGCAGGCTTGCACTGAACTCGAAGAAGAATTTAACCTTATAAAAAATACCTGATTTTGAAAAAAGATACTAAAATAAAAATATTCTTGGTAGATGATGATGCATTATTTTTAAAATCTTTAGAAATTGAATTTCTAGAAAACGCAGATTTTACTATTGAAACCTATCCTACAGGTGAACTGTGTGTTGAAAACTTATCCAGCACTCCTGATGTAGTAATATTAGACTATCAACTGGATGGTATTGTGGAAAATGCAATGAACGGACTGGAAACCTTGGATAAAATAAAAACTTTTAATTCAAATATTCCTGT
Source organism: Flavobacterium urumqiense (assembly GCF_900108015.1). Taxonomy (GTDB): domain Bacteria; phylum Bacteroidota; class Bacteroidia; order Flavobacteriales; family Flavobacteriaceae; genus Flavobacterium; species Flavobacterium urumqiense. The sequence continues at coordinate 75,138 of NZ_FNVP01000014.1, forward strand.
TGTAATGTTATCTTCTCAGGATAAAATTGAGGTAGCAATAAACTGTATGCATCACAAAGCATTTGATTATGTTGTAAAAAGTGAAACTGCATTTGTTCGTTTACAAAAGATTATTACTACCATTTTTAAATATCAAAAAATGGAAAAAGAACTTAGTTGGTATATGGACAGAATGTAATCCATTTTTCTACAGTTGCTTTCTTTAAGTTCGTCAATAATCATATCAATCACCCTCAATTTGGTTGAAATTAAAACCAAATTTACTTTACAAAAATGCAATATAAAGACACATCGGATCTTGAAATTTCATTGCTGTTGGAAGCTATTTATAGAAAACATGGTTATGATTTCAGGCAGTATTCTCAAGCTCACATCAGACGAAGAATAATGAACAGAATGGCCATTTCAGGATTTGAAGATGTTTCTCAAATGCAATCTAAAGTTTTGAATGACGAAATATTTGCTTCAGAACTCTTGCAGGATTTATCTATAACCGTAACAGAAATGTTTCGTGATCCTGCTTTTTACAGATCATTACGAGAAAAAGTAATTCCTATTTTAAAAACCTACCCTTTTATAAAAATATGGCATGCTGGCTGCGCTACTGGAGAAGAGGCCTATTCGATGGCTATCGTTCTGCAGGAAGAAGGCTTGTATGACAGGACCACCATCTATGCAACTGATTTTAACCAATTAGCTTTGAATCAAGCAAAAGATGGTATTTTTTCGAACAAAATGATAAAAGAATATACTACAAATTATCAATTGTCAGGAGGAAAAGAATCTTTTTCAAGTTATTATACTTCAAGTTATGATAATGTGATTATGAATCAATCCTTGAAAAAAAACATAGTGTGGGCCAATCATAATTTGGTAACCGATAGTGTATTTGCAGAAGTAAACTTAATATTATGTAGAAATGTACTAATCTATTTTGATAAAAATTTACAAAATAAAGTTCAATCTCTTTTTTTTAATAGCCTTATTAATGGTGGCGTTTTATGTCTAGGATCAAAAGAAAGTCTGCGATTTTCTGATTTATATGAAAAATATATGGAGTTGGATACTAAGCAACGAATATTCAAAAAGAAATATTAGATGCATTATGAAGCAATTGTTATAGGAGTTTCGTCTGGAGGTATGAATGTTTTAAAAATCATATCCGCAGCTCTGCCGATTGATTTTAAAATACCAATTATCATAGTTCAACATGTAGGAGCGCATTCCGATAGTAAATGGATACAGCTTTTAAACGAAAAAAGTAACCTTTTAATTAAGGAAGCTGACGAAAAAGAAAAAATAGAGAAAGGAACAATGTATATTGCAGCTCCTAATTATCATTTACTGATTGAAAAAGATAAAACCTTTTCTCTTAGTATAGATGAGCGTGTAAATTTTGCAAGGCCATCCATTGATGTATTGTTTGAATCAGCCGCTGAGGCATACCGGGAGAAATTAATTGGAATCGTGCTTACAGGATCGAATAATGATGGTACTAAAGGGATAATACGAATAAAAGAATGTGGTGGTCTGACCATTATTCAAGATCCAAAAACAGCAGAATCGCCCTATATGCCAAAGTCAGCAATTGATGGTATTGAAGCTGATTATATTTTATCATTAGAAGATATCGTCGAGTTGCTAATAAAAATTGACAATCAAAATAATAATTTTAATAAACTTTACAAATAACAGAATGGAAATGACCCTTGGTAGAAAAATAGTATTAGGATTTGCTACTTGTTCGGTAGTCCTTTTAGTAGTTGCAATTTTTTCTTTTAAAACCAGTGAAAAATTTGTAGCATCAAATGCCTTAGTAAATCATTCCAATCTGGTATTATATGAATTTGAACAGATATTAATGTCTTCTGTAGATGCTGAAACAGGCGTTCGCGGTTATGTCATTACGGGCAATGATAATTTTCTGGAACCATTTATAACTTCTAAAACAAAATCAACAGCTCAGCTTGCTAAAATAAAGGAATTAACGAAAGATTACCCTAATCAACAAGAGAATGTTGAAGAACTTGCGAAAGAACTCAAAATGCGTTTCGACAATTTAAGCAATTGCATAACCTTACGTAAAAACGATTTTGAAAAGGCCAGAGAATTTGTTTCTTCAGGCAAAGGAAAAAAAATACAAGATGAAATAAGAAAAATAATTGCTAAAGCACAGTTAACAGAGCGCACTTTACTTACCGATAGGATACGAACCAGTGAAAACGATGCTAACATGTTTAATTTAGTTTTTATCATTTTATTATTTATTATTATTGCTATTCTTGTGATTGTATACACCATAGTCGCTGCAAATTTGAAAGCACTGAAAAAGTCCGAATCAGAAACTGCTGGCAAAAATTGGTTACTTACAGGTAACTCAAAACTTAATGAAAAATTAATAGGAGATCAAAGTATCACACAATTGGCAAACAACACTATTAGTTTTTTATGTACTTATCTAAAAGCTAACATAGGAGCTGTTTACTTATTTGATGAAAAAGATAATTCTCTAATTCTTAGTGGAAAATTTGCTTTTTCATCCTTTAAAGACACTCAGGAAAAATTTAAATTAAATGAGGGACTAATCGGTCAGTCAGCATGGGAACAGAAACAAATTTCTATAACAGCTATTTCCGAAGATCAAATACGCATTACTTCATCTGTAATGAATGCAAAACCAAAAAATTTGCTTATCACTCCTTTTTTGCTAGATGGTAAAACATTGGGCGTAATAGAAATAGGCAAGTTGACAGATTTCAATGAAACGGAAAAAGAATTCCTAAAGGTTTCAATGGACAGTATTGCTATTTCAATAAATACGGCTATAAATCAGCAATCGCTAAGAGAGCTATTGGCTAAGGTCCAATCGCAAAAAGGTGAAATGGAAATAGCAGCGTTGGAACTCGATCAGCAAATTAATTCCCTAAATCAGGCAGCTATTGTTTCCATTGCTGACGTAAATGGTAATATCATATATGCCAATGATAAATTCTGTGAGATTGCTAAATACACTAGAGAAGAGTTGTTGGGAAAAAATCACAGAATTTTAAAATCAGAAAAACAACCAGACGTGTTCCATGTTGGTATGTGGAAAGTCATTAGTAATGGCAGAACCTGGAAAGGGGAAATATTAAATAAAGCTAAAGACGGAACATTTTATTGGGTTGATACAACAATTACTCCATTTAAGGGAATAGACGGTAAAATCGAAAAATATGTTTCAATTCGATTTGATATTACTAATACGAAAAATCAAATGCAGGAACTTGCTAATCAAGCAGAAGAACTTCAAATGCAACAAGAAGAACTGAGACAACTGAATGAAGAATTAGAGCAGCAAGCACAAAATCTAAAACAACAGCAAGCGGAATTGCAAATGACCAATGAAGAATTGGAAGAGCAAACTCAGTCATTGGAGGAGAAAAACAAAGAAGTTGAAGCTTCTAAAAATGACATTGAACAAAAAACGAAACAACTAGAGATTAGCAGCAAGTATAAATCGGAATTTCTTGCAAATATGTCCCATGAGTTGCGAACACCGCTTAATAGCTTACTTATCCTCTCCAAAGATTTATCAGAAAACAAAAATAAAAATCTGGATGATGTTCAGGTTGAAAGTGCAGAGATAATTTATAAAAGTGGCCATGACCTGCTTGTATTAATAAATGAAATACTAGATCTTTCCAAGATTGAAGCAGGAAAAATATCTATAACAATAGAAAAAATAGTACTGAAAAATTTTACGGATAATTTGATTCGTAATTTTAGACATCAGGCGCAACAAAAAGGATTGGAGCTTATTTGTAATTTGGGTGCTGATTTACCCGAATTCATAACTACTGATGAACAACGTTTGGATCAGATATTGAAAAACCTCCTATCTAATGCTATAAAATTTACGGAAAAAGGAAGCGTAACTATAAGTATTGACCGAAATACAGCAACTACATTGAACATTTCTGTTAGCGATACAGGCATTGGAATATCAGAAGACAAACAAACGTCTATTTTTGAAGCTTTTCAGCAAGCAGAAGGCGGTACTTCCAGAAAGTACGGAGGCACGGGCTTAGGACTTTCTATTTCTCGTAAACTCGCAAAATTATTGCAAGCAGAAATTACGGTAGATAGCGTATTAAGTCAAGGGTCTGCATTTTCGCTCATTATTCCGTTTGAAATACATCCTGAACAGGAAGCTGTCAGTACAAGAAAGATAGAGACTGTTGTTTACGCACCCCGTTCTGAGCAGGACGCAACTTTTCTAAATTATTCCACCATAGAGGACGATAGAAATACAATTATTTCAGATGATAAAGTAGTCCTTATTATTGAAGACGATCGAAACTTTGCTTCCATTCTTTTGAAACAAGCGAACAAAAAAGGATTCAAATGTTTGGCGGCAGCAACGGGAGAAGATGGTTTACTGCTTGCTTCAAAATATAAACCACTAGCGATTATTCTCGATATGGGTCTTCCAGGAATTACAGGGAAACAAGTACTGCAAGAGTTAAAAGCAAACCCGTCTGTGAGGCACATACCGGTTCATATTATTTCGGCTGATGATCGTTCTCTAGAACCAATTAGAGAGGGAGCGGTAGAATATTTAATGAAACCAATATCTAAAGATGGTCTAGAAGAAGCTTTTAACCGAATTGAAAATTTTGTCAATAGAAAAATAAAAAACCTGTTGATTATAGAAGACAATGAAAACGCCAGAAAAGCAATGATAATACTCATTGGCAATGGAGATGTCAAATGTTTTGAAGCGGCAACCGGTAAAGAAGCTTTAGAATTGTATGAACAAAATAACATTGATTGTATTATACTGGATATTGGTTTACCAGACATGAGCGGTTTTGACCTTATCCAAAAACTAGAGTCTATAAAAGGCCAAAACATGCCTCCTATTATTGTTTATACCGGAAAAGAACTTACAAAAGAAGAAAATGATTTTATTCATAAATATGCGGAGAGCATTATTATAAAAGGTATAAAATCCGAAGAACGATTACTAGATGAGACGGCTCTGTTCCTTCACCGCACCATCAGTAATTTACCGAAATCAAAACAATTAATTATAAATAATTTGTATGATAAAGAAGCTATCTTCCACTCAAAAAAAATATTATTGGTAGATGATGATATGCGAAATGTTTTTGCATTATCCAAAATATTGCAAGAACGCGGAATGGAAGTAATAAAGTCAGAAAATGGCAAAAAAGCATTGGAGATGCTGGATACTCATGCTGACATTGATATGGTATTAATGGATATTATGATGCCGGAAATGGATGGTTACGAAGCAATGAAACGAATACGATCTCAAGTAAAATTCAGAAGTTTACCCGTAATTGCTCTAACGGCAAAAGCCATGAAAGACGATAAACAAAAATGTATTGATGCCGGCGCAAACGACTACATTACTAAACCTATTGATGTAGAACGCTTGCTATCATTGATGCGCGTATGGTTAAGTAAATAAACAACGTCAGTACAAGGTGGTACAGCCCCTATTCATCAAGTTAAAATTTTATTTTACAAATGAAAATAAATAGCCCTGTTAAAATTTTATTGGTAGACGATCTGCCTGAAAATTTGTTTGCCTTAGAGGTAATTCTCTCCATCGAGAATTATTTATGCGTAAAAGCAAATTCAGGTAATGATGCATTGAAAATTCTTCTACACGAACAGGATTTTGCCATCATATTAATAGATGTGCAAATGCCGATGATGGATGGATTTGAAACCGTAGAATTAATTCGCCAGATAGAAAAACTCAAATATGTCCCGATTATTTTTTTAACGGCCAGTATGGATAATTCCTCCCAAATTTTTAAGGGTTATCAGGCTGGTGCCGTTGATTATATGATTAAACCTCTTTCTCCAGAAATATTAAAGGCAAAAGTAGCTGTTTTTGTGGATTTATATAAGAAAAATCAGGAATTATTAGTTCAGGCAAAACAGCTGAAAAGGCTTAACACCGACCTTAAAGCACAAAAATTACTTTCTGAATATTCGCTAAGTCTTATTGAAGCAAGTCACGATCCTTTATTTACAATTAGTTCTGAAGGAAAAATAACCGATATGAATAATGCATCAGTAAATGTAACCGGAATATTGCGTGAGAAATTACTTGGAACCGATTTTTTTGATTATTTCACTGAACCTCAAAAGGCGCGTGAAGTATATCAGAAAGTATTCAAAAAAGGATTTGTTACCGACTCTCCACTAATACTTCGTCATAAAAATGGCAAGTTGACGGATGTATTATTCAACGGATCAGTATACAAAGATGATAAAGAAAATGTGCTAGGAGTTGTTATAGTTGCCAGAGATGTTTCGGATCAAAAAAGAATTGAAACAGAATTGATAGAGGCAAAAGTATTTGCGGAGTTGGCTACCATTATTGCAGAAGAAGCAAAAAGTAAAGCTGAAGATGCGATGAAAGCGAAACAGCAATTTTTATCTAATATGAGTCATGAAATTCGCACCCCAATGAATGCGATTATTGGATTTACAAAAGTATTGAGTAAGACCCATTTGACTGATAAACAGAATGAATATTTTAATGCTATTAAAGTATCTGGAGATGCCTTAATCGTACTAATTGACGACATACTCGATTTAGCAAAGGTTGACGCCGGAAAAATGACCTTTGAGAAATGTCCCTTCAAAATAGCCACATCTCTATCTGCAATGCTTCATTTGTTTGAAACAAAAATTCAGGAAAAGAATTTAAAGCTCTTTGAAAATTATGACAGTAAAATCCCTGAAGTATTAGTTGGAGATCAAGTACGTTTGCACCAAATTATTTTAAATTTAGTAAGTAATGCGTTAAAATTTACTTCAAAAGGACAGATTACGTTTAGCGTTGATTTAATACATGAAGATAATGAATCCGTCATTATCCAATTTGCAGTTACTGATAGCGGAATTGGTATTGCTGCAGAAAAAATAAATACTATATTTGAAAATTTTCAACAGGCTACCAGCGGTACCTCAAGATTGTATGGAGGAACTGGATTAGGGCTGGCGATAGTAAAAAAATTAGTAGAAACACAAGGTGGCAGCATTCACGTAAAAAGTCAAATAAATAAAGGTTCAACATTTTGTTTCACATTACCTTTCCCAAAAACAAAAGCGAAAGCGGAGTCAGAAACAACAATACCAAAGTTGGATATGGAATTTTTAAATATAAAAGTATTGGTGGTGGAAGATATTCCGCTCAACCAGTTACTGATGAAAACCTTAATGGATGATTTCGGATTTGAAAGGGATATTGCTGATAATGGAAAAATCGCCATTGAAATGCTTCAGAACAAATCTTACGATATTATCCTGATGGACTTGCAGATGCCTGAAATGAATGGCTTTGAAGCGACAGAATACATCCGAAATACTATGAATTCTAAAATTCCCATCATTGCTTTAACGGCTGATGTTACTACTATAGACTTAGCTAAATGCAAAGCTGCAGGTATGGATGATTATATTGCAAAGCCTGTTGACGAAAAAGTTTTGCATAGTAAAATAGTTGGATTAGTAAAAAAACCAATCGTTAAAAAATCAGAACTTTCTAATGAAAATGAAAATAGTCAAAGCAAAAAATTAAAATGTATTGATTTATCGTCTTTAAACCAACGAACAAAATCTAATCCAGCATTAATGATGGAAATGATTTCTTTATATTTAACACATACACCTCCTTTAGTTACTACATTAAAACAAAGTTTAGAAAATAAAAACTGGACTTTATTAGGAGCAGCAGCACATAAAATGATTCCTTCTTTTTCAATAATGGGCCTCAGTCCCAATTTTGAAAATATGGCAAAAAAAATTCAGGAAATTTCTGCAAATCAAGAATATACTGAAGAATTGCATATTTTAGTTACTCAAATTGATGAAATTTGTATTCAGGCTTGTAAAGAATTAGAAGAAGAACTTAATATAATTAAAAACGAAACATTATAGGAACATGGTTCATATTCTTTGGGCGGAAATTGATGTAATAGATCTTATTTAAAAATTTATTGAGGTGTGCACTTACTTACTTATTATAATGTCTTGATATAAAACTTTTTGAGCATTCATCATTCTGTATATAAGTAGGTCAAATATTTTTTCCTTGTAAATTGACCTATTAATTCGGCAACTAAACTCGTCTAAATACTTGTGAATATGCTCTTTAACCTAATGAATCTAGATACTCTTCTTTTTTTAACTCTGTTAGACTTTTATAATTTTTATTAAACTAAAAACCTATCTTAAATCGTTGAGATTTCTGTCTGAAAAATGGGTACAGCATAATTTAATCCTTATTTAAACTATCATTTACAGCACATATTGGTAATTTTTAGTTAATCCAAAATACATTGATAACTAAAAAACTTTCCAAAACGACAATCTTACAACTAAATGCTACAATTTTATAACTTATCCGATAGTAATATTTTGACATTTGTAAAGTGGCAAATAAGTCACAAAATAAATAAATGAGTTATGAAATTAAAAAATACACTATCTACCCTCGCTATGCTATCGGTAGTATTTTTGACCAGTTGTACTAATGATACTGCTGAGAATTCAACTTCTAATTCCTCTGCAAGTGCAAAAGCAGATGGTTTAACTTCTACTATATTTGCAGTTAATGAAACTTATAATATAGCAACAACAATTGGTTCACAGAAAGCAGTAAATCTTGGTATTGCAGGAGATTTTGCAATTCTATCAAAAACAGGAATTACAGATGTGTATAAATCAGCTATTACCGGTGATATTGGGTCAAGTCCGATAACTGGTGCTGCTATATTAGTTAGATGTACAGAAGTAGTAGGAACAATATACACCGTTGATGCTGCCGGTCCGCTTCCGTGTAGTGTACCTAATGCTACAAGATTAACAACTGCAATTGGAGATATGCAAACCGCTTATACTGATGCAGCAGGACGAACTAATCCTGATTTTCTTAATTTAGGTGCGGGAAATATTGGAGGAAAAACACTGACACCTGGTTTGTATAAATGGACAACTGCGCTTACTATTCCAACGGATATAACTATTTCTGGTAATTCAACTGATGTTTTTATTTTCCAAGTAGCCGGTACTCTTAAATTGAGTTCAGCAGTTAGAATGACGTTAACAGGAGGAGTACAAGCCAAAAATATTTTTTGGGTAGTTTCCGATGCTGTAACATGTGGAACAACTAGTCATTTTGAAGGAAACATATTAGGAATGACCGGGATCAATTTTCAGACTCATGCAACAATAAATGGAAGATTACTAGCACAAACTGCTGTAACACTTCAAATGAATGATGTAAGCAAGCCGTAATAATTGTAGGAAATAAAAACATAAAAAATAGGCTGTCCGAATCGGGAGGGCACTGAAAAACACCCCTTATTTTGATCAGAGTCGTTTTTTAGACAATAAAAAAACGTTTGTAACAGGATTTGTATAATCCGTTGCAAGCGTTTTTCTTTTTAATATTGATTTTTAATGTTGGTTCAATAAGTCTATTTTGAGCTTACCTAGAGTCATTTTGAGTAATGCAGCAGTAGATTGCATTTTTCTACATTAATTTCAGTATTCTTTTTAAGTTGACTGCGAAAATTGCTATTGCACCTTGCATTTGCATATTGGTAATGCCATACGATATTGCTCTATCATAACCATGTACATTTTTCAACTCACTGTTTTTCGCTTCTATTTTATATCGGTGTTTTGCTTTTTC